>CAYQRL010000004.1:0-214791 GCA_964420105.1 uncultured Reyranella sp. | reverse complement strand
TCCCACTCGTGGCCGATGCAGAGCTTGAACCCGGCCGGCTTGCCGCCGGACAGGCGGCGCATCTCGCCGATGAAGCGCATCATCTCGACCGGGGTCGAGAAGGCGGTGTGGCGCGACGGCGAGATGCAGTCCTGGCCCATCGGCACGCCGCGGGTCAGCGCGATCTCCTGGCTGACCTTGGGCGCAGGCAGCACGCCGCCGTGGCCCGGCTTGGCGCCCTGGCTGAGCTTCAGCTCGACCATCTTGACCTGCGGGTTGGCGGCACCCTCGGCGAAGCGCTCGGGCGAGAAGGTGCCGTCGGCGTTGCGGGCGCCGAAGTAGCCCGAACCGATCTCCCAGACGATGTCGCCGCCGCACTCGCGGTGGTAGGGGCTGTAACCGCCTTCGCCGGTGTCGTGGTAGAAGCCGCCGAGCTTGGCGCCGCCGTTGAGCGCGCGGATGGCGTTGGCGCTGAGGGCGCCGAAGCTCATCGCCGATATGTTGAACACCGAGGCCGAGTAGGGCTGGGTGCACTCCGGGCCGCCGATCTGGATGCGATGCGCCTCCTTCGAGACCGGCGTCGGCGCGATCGAGTGCGACATCCACTCGTAGCCGACGGCGTAGACGTCGTAGCTGGTGCCGAACGGCCGCACGTCGAGCTCGTTCTTGGCGCGCTGGTAGACGACGGCGCGGCGGTCGCGGCTGAACGGCATGCCGTGCTTCTCGTCCTCGAAGAAGTACTGCCGCATCTCCGGCCGGATCGCCTCGAAGATGAAGCGCAGGTGCCCGGCGATCGGGTAGTTGCGCAGGATCGCGTGCCGCTTCTGGACCATGTCGAACAGGCCGAGGCCGGTCAGGAACAGGCCGGCGGCCAGCAGCAGTCCCAGCAGCAGGTCGGGATCGACCGCGAAGGCGATCGCGAGGACCAGCGTCACGGCGACGGTCAGGGTGAGCGTGATGAAGCGCGGCGTGAACGGCAGCAGGTAGGTCGACGGCATCGGTATCCTCGTTCGGCGCGCCGAGGATACAGGCCCGCGAGGGCGCGGTCAGCCGCCGCCTCGCCTCAGTTGCGCTCGAACGAAACGCTCTTGATGACGGCGTAGACCGGCAGGCCGGGGGCGAGCTTCAGGCGATGCACCGACTTGGCGGTGACCCGCGCGGCCAGCGCCGCGCCGTTGCAGTCGAGCCGGATCTCGGCCTGCGCGCCGTTGCCGTCGGGCACGATCTCGGCGATCCGGCCGGCCAGCACGTTCAGCGCGCTGATGTCCTGCGGCGGCGCCAACGACAGCATGATGTCGCGGCCGCGGATGAAGGCACGCACGGTGGCGCCGACCGCCACGCCGAGCCGTGGCACCTGCAGTTCGCCGGCCCGGGTCGACAGCACGGTCAGCCGGAAGTCCTCGTCGTGCCGCGCCACCGTCGCGTCGAGCACGCTGCCGCCGTCGCCGGGATCGGCCAGCGGCATGATCTCCGACACCGGCCCGACGGCGGTGACCTTGCCGTCGGCCATCAGCACCACCGTGGTGGCGAGCCGCGCCACCTCGGCGGCGGAGTGGCTGACGTACAGGATCGGCACGCCGGCCTCGTCGCGCAGCCGCTCGATGTAGGGCAGGATCTCGCCGCGCCGTGCCTCGTCGAGCGAGGCCAGCGGTTCGTCCATCAGCAGGAGCCGCGGGTGGGCGAGCAGCGCCCGCCCGATCGCCACCCGCTGCTTCTCGCCGCCCGACAGCGAGTCGGGCGCGCGCTCGAGCAGCGCGCCGATGCCCAGCAGCTCGACCACCATGTCGAGGTCGGCGACGGCGCCGCCGGCGGCGCGGTTGAACCAGCGCCCGTACAGCAGGTTTCGGCGCACGTTGAGGTGCGGGAACAGGCGGCTGTCCTGGAAGACGTAGCCCAGCCGCCGGCGATGGCGCGGCACGAACAGGCCGGCCGCGGTATCGACCAGGGCCTGGCCATCGACCGCGACGCGACCGCGGTCGGGCCGCACGAGGCCGCCGACGATGTCGACCAGCGTCGTCTTGCCCGAGCCGGAGCGCCCGAACAGCGCGGTCAGGCCGCTCGGCGCGGCGAAGCGCGCCGCCAGCCGGAAGCTGCCGCGCGCGAGATCGACATCGACCTCGAGGCTCATGCCGCGCGGCGGCGCCAGCCGACGCGGCGCGCCAGCAGCTCGGAGCCCAGCAATGCCACCATCGAGATCGCGATCGACACCAGCGTCAGCCGCAGCGCGCCGGCGTCGCCGCCCGGCACCTGGGTGAGGGTGTAGATCAGCGACGGCAGGGTCTGGGTCTCGCCGGGGATGTTGGAGACGAATGTGATGGTGGCGCCGAACTCGCCCATCGCCTTGGCGAAGCACAGGATCGCGCCGGCGATGATGCCGGGCAGGCAGAGCGGCAGGGTGACGGTGGCGAACACCCAGGCGGGGCTGGCGCCGAGCGTGCCGGCCGCCGCCTCGAGACGGCTGTCGACCGCCTCGATCGACAGCCGGATGGCGCGCACCATCAGCGGGAAGCCCATGATGGCGCAGGCCAGCGCCGCGCCGGTCCAGCGGAACGAGAACACGATTCCGAACTGGTCGGCGAGGAACGCGCCGAGCGGCGCCTTGCGACCCAGCGAGATCAGCAGCAGGTAGCCGGTCACGACCGGCGGCAGGATCAGCGGCAGGTGGACCAGCGTGTCGACCAGGCCCTTGCCGCGGAACTCCCGGCGCGCCAGCAGCCACGCCACGGCGAGGCCGACCGGCAGGCTGGCCGCGGTCGCGGTGGTGGCGACCAGCAGGCTCAGCCGGATCGCCGTCCACTCGTCGGGCGTCATGCCGCGGTCGCCGGAGCGGCGTCGTGCCGTGCCATCACGGTGAAGCCCTGGCCCTCGAAGATGGCGCGGGCGGCGGCGCCGCGCAGGAAGTCGAGGAAGCCGCGGCCGTCGGCGTTGCCCGACTCCTTGGCGAGTGCCGCCGGGTAGACGATCGGCGGGTGCGACCCGGGCGGGAAGGTCGCGACGATGCGCACGCCCGGATCGGCCGCGGCGTCGGTCGCGTAGACCAGCCCGAGCGGCGCCTCGCCGCGGCTGACCAGCAGGAGCGCCGCGCGCGCGTTCTCGGCCTGGGCGACGTGGTCCTTCACGGCGCTCCACGCGCCGAGCTTCTCCAGCGCCGCCTTGCCGTACTTGCCGACCGGGACCGACTCGAGGTTGCCGGTCGCGAGCCTGCCGCCGGCGAGGGCGCGCGACAGGCCGTCGGCGGTGATCGGCACGGCGGTGAGGCTCGAGGCCCGGGGTGCGACCAGCACGATCCGGTTGCCCAGCAGGTTGACCCGAGTGTCGGGGCGCACAAGCCCCTTGGCCTGCGCGTAGTCCATCCAGTCGAGGTCGGCCGAGACGAACAGGTCGGCCGGCGCGCCCTGTTCCATCTGCTTGGCGAGCGTCGAACTGGAAGCATAGGAAATGCGCGGCATCGGCCGGCCGGCCTGCTTCGACCAGGTGGCGGCGATCTCGTCGAGCGCGTTCTTCAGGCTGGCGGCGGCGAAGATCACCAGCGGAGCCTGCGCTCGCGCGACCGCGGGCATCGCCGCGACCGCCGTCGCCAGCCCGAGCCACCGTCTCCTGCCGATCCTGTCCCGCATCCGGGCCGTCTCCGTTTCAGGGAGCCGGTATAGTCGGCTGTATATAGCGCTTCGTCCAGACCCTGTTTGCCGCCAGCACGCCGCGGCGCAGGCCGACCGCGGCCATCACCAGCAGCGCCGCGACGAGGACCTTGTGCGCCGGGCGCGGCGCGAGGTCGGGATCGAGGTTGGCCCACAGCACCCGCCGCGGGTCGAGGCCGTTGACCAGGCCGTACCACGCCGCCTCGAAGGCGACGGTGAGGAGCGGCGCCGCCACCGCCAGCAGGGCGAGGCCCGTCCAGCTCTTCTGCAGGCGCGGCGGCAGTACCCGCCACAGCATCAGCCACGCGAACAGGCCGGCCGTGAAGGCCGGCTCGCCGATCTTGACCTTGGACTGGATGAAGAAGTGGACGATGGCGACCGCGACCGCCGGGTAGACCAGCCAGTGCAGGCGCTTCCAGTTGCGCTTCAGCCGCTTCTGCCAGCCGTCGGTCGAGGTGATCGCCAGCGCCACGAGGACCAGCAGGGAGACGAAGCCGATGGTGAGGTAGAAGCGGCGCAGGATCTCGGTCGCCACCACCGCGAGGTTCCATTTCTGGTCGAGCACGTAGATCAGCAGGTGGGCGACCGCGTACAGGGCCGCGGCCACGCCGATGCGGCGCCGGACGTGGATCAGCGGCATCCAGTCGAACAGCGTCCGGGCCGGCGTCATCGCCAGCGACAGCATCAGGAAGATGATCGCCCAGTCGCCGGTCGCGTGGGTGGCGAGCGTCACCGGCCGCGGCTCGAGGTCGCCGTTCCACCAGCGCCAGGTCAGTTCGAGCGCCGGCACGCACAGGCCGACCAGCGTCGCGAGCCGCAACCAGGAGATCTTCTGCTTCGGGGTCACGGCCGCACGCTACGCCAGGCCGGCGTCACCGGTCGGTCAAAGTTGCGTCATCCGGCTCAGCGCTGGTTGCCGAACAGCAGTCGATAGGTGCCGACGGTCGGCGCCGCGGTGACGCCGAACGCCTTGAGCCGGGGCAACGTGAAGATCGCGCGCGCGGCGGCACCGACGGCGCCGGCGTCGCTGCCTTCCAGAACCGCCACCCACTCGGCTTCGTCGGCACGCGGCAGGTCCATGCTCTTCTCGGCCAGCGGCGCGTGCGCGACGTCGAGATCGTTCTCGGCCGCGAAGCCGCCGACCAGGCCGGGACGGGCGATCGCCCTGGGCAGGGCGGTGTCGGCCAGCCACGCCACCAGCGCCTTGCGGGCACGCGGGTCGGGCGTGAAGCGCACCACCGCCACGGCGCCGCCGACGCCGTGGGTACGGTCGGCCTGGATGCGCAGCGTCAGCCGGGTGAACCTGGTGAACCGCGCCATCACCGAGCGGCTCCACTCGGTCTGGTTGGCCAGCAGGTGCAGGTAGCCCGGGGTCGCGAGGTCGTCGACCGTGTCGCACTCGTAGGTCGCGAGGTACTTGGGCGCGCCGCGTACGGCTACGTACCGGCGGGCGCGGTGGAAGCCCGGCAGGTTGACCCGCTCGTCGATGTGCTCGCGGTTGTACCATTCGTTGAGATCGCGTTCGTCGCGCGGCTTGACCTCGCAGAAGACGATCAGCATTCCCTTGCCGTGAAGCGGCATCCTGGCTCCCCCCCGGGATCACCCGGGTCACAATTTCGCCGCAAGACTGCGGGTAACCCGGCGGCTATCTTAGTCCGCGATGCTCGATTGGAGAACCCGATGAGAGGGTGCATGCGACGCCGGGTCTTTCTGTCGGCGGCCGGGGGGATGGCGCTCGCACCCCTCGTCCCGACCCCTGCCTTGGCCTGGCCGGACGCGCCGCTGAAGGTCATCGTCCCGTTCACGCCCGCCGGCGGCCCCGATTTCATCGGCCGCTACGTGGCCGAGCGCCTGTCGCCGCTGGTTTCGCAGCCGGTGGTGGTCGAGAACCTGCCCGGCGCATCCGGCAACATCGGCAGCCAGGTGGTTGCACGCGCCAAGCCCGACGGGCTGACCCTGATGTCCTCGGTCAACACGCTAGTCATGAATGCCAGCCTGTTCCGCAACCTGCCGTACGACCCGGTCGCCGACTTCGTGCCCATCGGCCTGACCGCCTGGGGCTCGCTGGTGCTGGTGGCCCATCCCGACCAGAAGGCCGCGACGCTCGCCGACCTGATGGCGATGGGCAAGGCGCAACCGGGACGCGTGGGCTACGCCAGCCCCGGCGTCGGCACGCCACATCACCTCGCGATGGCCCTGGTCGAGACGACCAACGGCGTCGAGCTGATGCACGTGCCCTACAAGGGCTCGGCCGGCGCGGTCCAGGACGTGCTGTCGGGGCAGGTCGGGTTCATGTTCATGCCGGTGCACGTCGCCGCGTCGTACATCCGCAGTGGCAAGCTCAAGGCACTGGTGGTGTCGAGCCCGCAACGCCTGCCGCAGCTGCCCGACGTGCCGACCCTGGCCGAGGCCGGGCTCAAGGGCGTCGATGTCGACATGTGGTACGGCTTCTTCGCGCCCAAGGGCACGCCGACCGACATCGTCGACCGTCTCAACCGCGACATCAACGCGATCCTGTCGAAGCCCGAGGCCAAGGCCGCGTTCGAAGCGCAGGGCCTGATCCCGGCGACCTCGACCCCGGCGGCGTTCGCCGAGATCGTCGCGCGCGACCGCACGCGCTGGGCCGAGATCGTGGCCAAGCGCGGTATCCAGGCCGAGTAGTCCTTCCAACCGCCGGAGGTCCGTCTTGCCCAGCGACGCGACCATCGGCGAGGTGCTGGCACGCCACGCCCGGGAGCGGCCCGACGCCGCCGCCATCGTCTGCGACACGCTGGGCACGCTGTCCTTCGGCGCGTTGCAGCGCCGCCTCGCCGACCTGCAGGCGCGGCTGCGCGCGGCCGGCCTCGGTGCCGGCGCGCGGATCGGCATCGTGCTGCCGCGCTCGCCCGATGCCGCGCTTGTGAACATCGCCGTCTGCACCTTCGCCACGGTGGTGCCGTTCAACGCCGGCCTGCCCGCCGCCGAGCTGGCCGAGGAAGCGCGGCGCACCCGGCCGCACGCGCTGGTGCTGGACGAGGATACCGTGCCGGAGGCGCTGCCCGGCTGGATCGCCGCGGCCGGCGACGGCGTTGCCTTGCTGCGGCTGCGCCGCGCGGCGGCCGCGTTCGACGAGATCGACCTCGAGGTCGTGCGCGCGCTGCCGGCGCCGCAGCCGGCGGGCGCGGTCACCGACCGGAGCTGGGCCGCGATCTTCCGCACCTCCGGCACCACCGGCCCGTCCAAGCGCGTGCCGGTGACCCACCAGAACCTGGTCGAGATGGGCCGCAAGATGGAGCGCTGGCTGGCGGTCGGCCCCGACGATCGCTCGGCCTGCATCATGCCGATCCACTACAACGCCGGCTTCAAGGCGACCCTGCTGGTGCCGCTGCTGGTCGGATGCAGCGTGGCCTTCCCGGCCTCGACCGGGGCGCACGACGTCGAGACCTGGATCGACCGGCTGCGGCCGACCTGGCTGACCGCCTCGCCGGCGTTCCTCCAGGCCGTGTGCGATCGCCTGCGCGAGCGGCCGCCGGGCGAGGTCGGCCGCCGCCTGCGCTTCGTGCTGTCGACAGCGTCGTACCTGCCCGAGTCGGTGCGGACCGAGGCACAGCGCCTGCTGGCGCGGCCGGTGCTCGAGTTCTACGGCCTGTGCGAGGCCGGCATGATGACCGGGCCGCTGCTGCCGCCGGCGACGGCGCCGGCCGGCAGCGTCGGCCGGGTGCCCGAGGGCGAGCTGGCGATCGTCGATGAGCGCGGCCGGCCGGCGCGGCCCGGACAGGCCGGCGCCGTGCTGCTGCGCGGACCCAGCGTCATGCCCGGCTACCTCGTGGGCGACATCGAGGGCGCGCCGAGCGGCCTGCAGGACGGCTGGCTGGCGACCGGCGACGTCGGCTCGATCGACGCCGACGGCAACCTGACGATCGTCGGCCGCACCAAGGAGATCATCAACCGCGGCGGCGAGAAGATCGCGCCCTACGACGTCGAGCGGGCGCTGCTCGCCCATCCCGCGGTGCGCGAGGCCGCGGCCTTCGCGGTGCCGCACCCGCGGCTCGGCGAGAACGTCGGCGCCGCGGTGGTATTGCGGCCCGGCGCGTCGGCCGGCGCCACCGAGCTGATCGACTTCGTCTACGACCGGCTGGCGCCGTTCCAGCGGCCGCGCCACGTCCACGTCGTCGACAGCCTGCCGCTCGGTGCCACCGGCAAGGTCTCGCGGCCGGCACTGGCGGCGGCTCTGGCCGACAGGCGCGACGCCTCGCCGCCGCCGGCGGCGCCGCTCGAGATCCTGGTCGGCGAGATCTGGCAGCGCCTGCTGAAGCGCGCGGACATCGGCGTCGACGACGACTTCTTCGAGATCGGCGGCGATTCGCTGCAGGCGACCGAGATGCTGCTCGAGGTCGAGGAGATCACGCGCCACCGGATCAATCACTCCGACGTGCGCGCGCAGCTCACGATCCGCGTGCTGTGCGACCGCCTCGCCAACGCCGCCGCGACGCGGCGCGAGGTCTTGACCCAGGTCCGCGCCGGCAGCGGCACGCCGCTGTTCCTGTGCCACGGCGACTTCTGCGGCTGGGGCTTCTACGGCTTCCGGCTCGGCGAACTGATGAAGATCGACGGGCCGGTCTACCTGCTGCACTCGCTGCTCGACCACGAGCCCGGGGTCGAGACGATCGAGGACATGGCGGCGCGCTACGTCGAGGAGGTGCGCCGGGTCGCCCCGGCCGGGCCGGTGCGCATCGCCGGCTACTGCCACGGCGGGCTCGCCGCGCTCGACCTCGCGCGCCGGCTCGAGGCGGCCGGCCGGCTGGTCGACAAGGTCGTGCTGATCGACACCTTCTCGCTCAACGCGCGCCCGCTGCTGCGCCGGCTGGCCGGCGCGGTCGGCGTCGCCGGTGCGCTGGTGCCCGGGCGCTGGGGCGCGAGGCTGCGGCGCAGCGGCATGCCCTCGGTGTGGGTGCTGGCGAGCCACCTGCTGCGACGCGACCCGGCGATCCTGCGTCGCGTCACGAAGACGGCGGCCAGCGGCACGATGCGGGCGTGGGACGATTCGCGGCGCACGGTCTACTACCGCGCCATGTCGAAGTACCGGCCGCGCCGGCTGCGCGCCGAGCTCGTCTGCCTGCTGTCCGAGGAATATGCCGACCGGCCCGAGTACGCCGCGGCGCCGTGGCGGCGCGTCTCGCCCGCCGTGCAGGCCGGCAACCTGCCGGGCGAACACAACACCTGCGTCAGCCGCCACGTCGACGTGCTCGCCGGCCGCTTCGACCAGGCCTTCGCCCCGCAGGCCGCACCGCGACCCGCCCGCCCCGCGGCCTGAGCGGCGACGCTTCCGTATCATGGAAGGTGATGTCGGTGCCCGGCGCCGACCTTCTGGTCACGCCGCGGACGCTCCTCCACAATGGCCGCCTCGACACCAACACGAGAATCGGGGGAACGTCCCATGGTCTACGAATTGCGCTGCTACACCCTCGCGCCCGGCAAGATGCCGGAGTACCTGAAGGCCGCCGAGACGATCGGCCGCCCGGCGCGCGGCAACAACTACGGCGTCAACCACGGCTACTGGACGGCCGAGTTCGGCGCCCTCAACCAGATCTGGCACCTGTGGAAGTACGACAGCCTCGACGCGCGCGAGCGGCTGCGCGGCGAGCTGATGAAGAACAAGGACTGGACCGAGAAGTACGTGCCGACCATCCGGCCGCTGATCACGCGCCAGGACCTGCGCGTCATGAACGCCGTGGTCGACATCCGCCCCGACGACGGCACCACCGGCAACGTCTACGAGCTGCGCATCTACCGCACCCAGATGGGCGGCGCGGTGCAGTACGGCAAGGACTTCCTCGAGGTCAAGGAAGCGCGCGAGAAGTACTCGCCGATCTGGGGCGCCTGGACCGGCGAGTTCCCGACGCCCAACGAGTGGATCCACCTGTGGCGCTACAGGAACCTGCAGGAGCGGTTCGAAGCGCGCGCCGCGGCGATGAAGGACCCGGCGTGGCAGGCCTACCTCGCCAAGGGGCCGGCCAAGCTCGCCGAGATGCACTCGACGCTGCTGTTGCCGACCAACTACTCGCCGCTGAAGTAGGCAAGGGCTTCGGCGCAACGGATCTCCGGGAAGGGCACGCGATGGACACGTACGACGACACCGAACTGGCGCTCGTGAAATTCGGTGTCGGCCAGCCCGTGCCGCGGCTCGAGGATCCGACCCTGCTGAGCGGGCGCGGCCGCTACACCGACGACGTCAACCTGGCCGGACAGGCCCATGCCGTCATGGTGCGCAGCCGCGTCGCGCACGGCGTGCTGAAGGGCATCGACACCGCCGCCGCCCGGTCGATGCCGGGCGTGCTGGCGATCTACACCGCCGCCGATCTCGATGCCGCCGGCTTCGGGCCGCTCAAGTGCCCGATCAACCTGCCGCAGCGCGACGGCTCGCCGATGAAGACGCCGCCGCGGCCGTCGCTGGCCAAGGGCAAGGTGCGGTTCGTCGGCGAACCGGTGGCCTGCGTCGTCGCCGCGACCGCGGTGCAGGCGAAGGACGCGGCCGAGGCGGTCGAGCTCGACATCGACGAGTTGCCGGCCGTGACCACGCCGGCCGAGGCGGCCAGGCCCGGCGCGCCGACCGTGCACGACGACGTGCCGGGCAACGTCGCGCTCGACTTCCACTACGGCGACGCCGAGGCGGTGGCCGAGGCCTTCGCGGCGGCGGCGCACGTGACGCGGCTGGAGATCGTGTCCAACCGCGTCGTCGTCAACCCGATGGAACCACGCTCGGCGATCGGCGACTACGACGCCGCCAGCGGGCGGTGGACCCTGCACGTCGGCTGCCAAGGCGTGATGGGCATCCGCGGTGGGCTGGCGCGCGACGTGCTGAACGTCCCGCCCAGGCAGGTGCGCGTGCTGACCGGCAACGTCGGCGGCTCGTTCGGCATGAAGAGCCAGGTCTATCCCGAGTACGCGCCGCTGTTGCTGGCGGCCAAGCTGCTGGGCCGGCCGGTCAAGTGGACCGACGAGCGCTCGGAGAGCTTCCTCAGCGACCATCACGGCCGCGACCACCAGCGCGTCGCCGAGCTGGCGCTCGACAAGGACGGGCATTTCCTCGCGGTGCGGCTGACCGGCTACGGCAATGCCGGCGCCTATATCTACCCGCCGATGCCGGCCACGACCAACGCGGTGAAGAACGTGATCGACGTCTACCGCACGCCGGCGATGGAGGTGAATTCCAAGGTGGTGTTCACCAACACCACGCCGGTGGCGGCCTACCGCGGCGCCGGTCGGCCCGAGGGCAACTACTACATGGAGCGGCTGATCGACACCGCGGCCCGCGAGATGGGGATCGACCGCGTCGAGCTGCGACGGCGCAACCACATCGCGCCGTCGCAGATGCCCTACAAGGCGCCGTCCGGCATGACCTACGACTCCGGCGAGTTCACCACCATCCTCGACAAGGCGCTGGCCGCGGCCGACTGGGACGGCTTCGAGGCGCGCAAGGCCGCGAGCCTCGCGCGCAACAGGCTGCGGGGCCGCGGCATCGGCGCCTACCTCGAGGTCACCGGCCCGCCGGCCAAGGAGTATGGCGGCGTGCGCTTCGAGGCCGACGGCACCGTCACCATGCTGAGCGGCACGCTCGACTACGGCCAGGGTCACGCCACGCCTTTCGCGCAGGTGCTGGGCGCCAAGCTCGGCATCCCGGTCGACCGCTTCCGCCTGCTGCAGGGCGATTCCGACCAGCTCGAAGTGGGCGGCGGCACCGGTGGCTCGAAGTCGGCGCTGGTCGCCAGCCAGGCCTTCCTGGAAGCCGGCGACAAGGTGATCGAGCAGGGCCGCCAGGTCGCCGCGCACGTGCTGGAGGCCGCCGCGGCCGACATCGAGTTCGCGCGCGGCCGCTTCACCATCGCCGGCACCGACCGCGGCATCGGCATCCTCGAGCTGGCGGCGAAGCTGCGCGCGGGGTTGAAGCTGCCGGCCGACGTGCCGCCGTCGCTCGATGTCGGGCACGTCTCGGACAACCCGCCGTTCTCGTTCCCCAACGGCTGCCACGTCGCCGAGGTCGAGATCGATCGCGACACCGGGCAGGTCGAGGTCGTGCGCTACTTCATGGTCAACGACTTCGGCACGGTCATCAACCCGATGCTGGTGGCCGGCCAGGCCCATGGCGGCGTCGTCCAGGGCATCGGCCAGGCGCTGATGGAACGCACGGTCTACGACGCGCAGGGCCAGCCGGTGACCGGCTCTTACATGGACTACGCCCTGCCGCGCGCCAGCGACGCGCCCGACATGTCGGTGCAGAACCACTCGGTGCCGTGCCGCACCAACCTGCTGGGCGTGAAGGGCTGCGGCGAGGCCGGCTGCGCCGGCGCGCTGCCGTCGGTGATGAACGCCGTGGTCGACGCGCTGGGCGGCCGCCACATCGACATGCCGGTGACGCCGGAGAAGGTGTGGCGGGCGCTGAACGGCTGACGCTTCAGTGCGACGAGCGTTGCCTCAGTTGGGGCGGCGCGCCGAGCGGTTGCGCAGGACCTCCCACACGCCGATCATGCCGGCCGGCCACAGCAGCAGGATCGCCGCCAGCACCGCGCCCAGCACGATCTTGTCACCGTCGCCGCCGATCGAGAAGAAGGTCTGCTGCACGATGATCAGCGCCGTCCCGATCAGCGGCCCGAGCAGCAGGCGACGGCCGACGATCACGATCGCCGTCAGCATCAGGACGAGGAAGTAGCTCTCGAACATGTCCGGTCCGACGTAGGCGCGCTGGTAGGCGTAGAGCCAGCCGGCCAGCGCCGAGATCGGCGCCGAGGCCACGAACACCAGCAGCCGCACCGCGCGCGCGTCGACGCCCAGCGCGGTCGCGAGGTCGGGGTTCATCTGCACCATCAGGGCGCTGGTGCCGAGCCGCGAGCGGCGGAAGCGCTGCACGAACAGCAGGGTCAGCATCAGCAGCGCCCACGCCACCGGCCACAGGTCCTCGTTGCCGCCGCCGGAGACACCGCGGCCGAACAGGGTGAGCTCGAGCGGCGGGATGCCGACGATGCCGTCCGAGCCGCCGAGGAACGACCAGTTGAAGGCGACCTCCATGGCGACCACCGCGGCGGCGTAGGTAACCAGCGAGAACACGAACTCGCGCGTCTTCAGCGTCACCAGGCCGAGGATGGCGGCCAGCGCCAGCGACACGACGATCGCCGCGCCGGCGGTCTGCCAGCCGTTCCAGCCGGCGTTGACCGCCAGCATGGCGGCGGCATAGCCGCCGGCCGCCCAGAAGATCGTGTGCCCGAGGCTGACCTCGCCGAGGTACGACAGGATCAGGTCGGCGCCGTAGGACATCACCGCCAGCAGGGCGATGGTTGTGCAGGCGGCGTAGACCACCGGCGTGCCGCCGGCGACGCTGGGGACGAAGTAGGCGAGCGCGGCGAGGACCAGCGCCGCCGGGGTGGCCAGCGCCTTCATCGCGCCGCCAGCCCGCGCGGCCGCGCCACCAGCACGACCAGCAGCAGCAGGAACGCCGCGGCGGTGGTGTAGGCCGGCGACACCAGGGCGCCGAACAGGGCGGTGAACATGCCGAGCCCGAAGCCGGCAAGCAGGCTGCCGCCGACGCTGCCGATGCCGCCCAGCACGACCACGACGAAGGTCAGGATGACCTCGTCGAAGCCCATGCTGGTGAGGATCGGGCTGCGCGGCGCGACCAGGCCGGCGGCCAGCGCCACCGCGGCGCACTCGAACACGAACACGCCGATGTAGACCCGCGCCGCGTCGAGGCCGAACAGCTGCGCCAGCTTCGGATCCTCGGCCACGGCGCGAACCAGGGCGCCCAGCCGGGTGCGGTTCAGCACCAGCCACAGCACGCCGAACAGCGCCAGCGTGCCGACCAGGGTGACGACGTCCTGCCAGGTGAACCAGATGTCGCCGAAGCGGATGCTGGCTTCCTGCAGCGGGCTGACGAAGCGCTCGGGGTCGCCGCCGAACAGGCGGGCGCCGCCGCCGGTGATGACGTAGCCGAAACCCAGCGTGACGATCATCAGGCTGGTCAGGTTCTGCTGCATGACCAGCGGCAGCATCATCGCCTGCAGCACCACGCCCAGCAGGCCGAGCGCCAGCACCGCCAGCGGCACCGCCACGAAGTAGTTGACGCCCAGCTTGGCCATCGCCGCCCAGGCGAGGAAGGCGCCCAGCATGTAGAGCTGGCCGTGCGCGAAGTTGACCAGCCGGGCGGCGCCCAGCAGCACCGTCCAGCCGATCGCGATCAGCGCGTAACCCGAGCCCAGCACCAGCCCGTTGATGATCTGCTGCGCGAGGTTCATGCCGTCAGGCTTCCCAGGTAGGCTTCGAGGATGCGCGGGTCGTCCTTCATCTCGGCGGCGGGTCCGCGCGCCACGACGTGGCCGCGCTCCAGCAGGTAGAGCTCGTCGACCAGCTCCAGCGTGGCGCGCACGTTCTGCTCGACCAGCAGCAGCGACAGGCCGCGGTCGACCAGCGCCCGCATCGTCGACAGCAGGTCGTAGACCAGCCGCGGCGCGAGGCCGGCCGACGGCTCGTCGAGCAGCAGCACGCGCGGCGCGGCGCGCAGCGCGCGGCTGACCGCCACCATCTGGCGCTCGCCGCCCGACAGCATGCCGCCCTTGTGCGTCCGCCGCTCGGCCAGCCGTGGGAACAGGCCGAAGATGTCGTCCATGGTGAAGACGTGGCGCCCGCTCGTGTCGGCCGGCGGCCGCACCAGCGCGATGTTCTCCATCACCGTCAGCTCGGCGAAGATGCCCTTGCCTTCCGGCACCAGCACCAGCCCGCGCTCGGCGCGGCGGTGCGGGGCGAGGCCGTCCATCGACTGGCCGGCGAGGCGCACGCTGCCGCGCACCGTCGGGCGGCCGCGCGACCAGCCGGCGAGGGCGTTGACCAGCGTGCTCTTGCCGGCGCCGTTGGCGCCGACCATGCCGACCATGCGACCGGCCGGGACCACGAGGTCGACATCGTCGACCGCGAGGTTGCCGCCGTAGCGCACCGACAGGCCGCTGGCCTCGAGGGCGGGAGGGGCGTCGGCGCTCATGCCGCCCGCCCGAGGTAGGCTTCCAGCACCGCCTCGTTGCGCTGGATCTCGGCCGGCGTGCCCTCGGCCAGCTTGCGGCCCTGGTCGATCACCACGATGCGATCGGCGATCGCCATGATCAGGTCCATGTGATGCTCGATCACCACCACCGCGACGCCGCGACGGCGCAGGTCGACCAGCAGGTCGGCCAGCCGCTTCATGTCGGCGCCACCGGTGCCTGCCGCCGGCTCGTCGATCAGAAGGGCGCGGGCGCCGGAACCGTAGGCCAGCACGACCGACAGCAGGCGCTGCGTGCCGTAGGCGATGTCGCCGGGACGCTTGCCGTGATCCGTGGGCTCGATGCCGAACGAGGTCAGCAGCCCGGCCGCCGCCGCCTCGGCCTCGCGCCGCGTCGCCATCTCGCGCCACGGCAGCGCGATCGAACGGGCGAGCGAGGTCGAGTGCTCGCGCAGCATCGCGGCCATGGCGTTCTCCAGCAGCGTCAGCTCGCCGAAGAACGCGTTCTGCTGGAAGGTCCGGCGCAGCCCCAGCCGCGCCAGCTCGTGGGTCTTGAGCGACGTCACCGGCTGGCCGTCGAGCCGGACCTCGCCGTCGCGACGCACCGCGTGCGTCACCGCGGCGAAGCACGAGCTCTTGCCGGCGCCGTTCGGCCCGATGATGCCGAGGATCTCGCCGGCCGAGACCTGCCACGACATGTCGTTCAGCGCGGTAAGCGCGCCGTAACGGACCGTCAGGCCCTCGACCGCGAGGAGGGGAGCGCCGCTGCCGGCCAACTACTTCAGGACCTCCAGCTTGGCGGTCTTGCCATCGACCACCTTGAAGATGGTGTGCTTGTGCTTGGCCTGGCCGTTGGGCTCGAATGCCACGTCGCCCAGGATCGTGCCGGGCACGGTCTTGCCGCGGATCGCCTCGGCGACGGTCTTGCGGTCGAGGCTCTTGGTGGCGTTGGCCGCGGAGGCCCAGACCTCGAGCGCGGCGGCGCCCATGGCCGCGCCCTTGTCCGGCGCTTCCTTGTGTTCCTTCCTGTAGGCCTCGACGAAGGCGATGTTCTCCTTGATGCCATCGAACGGCGGCAGGTCGGGGAAGTAGATGTCGGCCGAGATCACGCCGGTCATCGCCTCGCCGGCGATACGGAAGACGGTCGGCAGGATGGTGCCGACGGCGCCGACGAAGGTGCCCTCGATGCCGGCCTGGCGGTACTGCTGGATCAGCGCCGGCATGCCCGACGACTCGGCGGCGTTGATGCCGACGACGGCGTCCGGCTTGGCCTGCTTGACGTTGGCGAGGCTGACGCGGAAGTCGGTCTGCTTGAACGGGAACTGCTCGACGACGACCTTCTCCCACGGCTTGCCAAGCTTGTTCAGCTCGGCCTCGATGACCGCCTGCGCGCCGTTGCCGTAGGCGTCGTTCTGGGTCAGGAAGCCGATGCGCTTGGCGCCGAGCTTATTGACCAGGATGTCGGCGATGACCGCGCCGTCCTGGCCGTTCGAGCTGTTGAGCCGGATGGCGTAGGGATTGCCCTGGCCCGACAGGATCGGGTCGGCCTTCGAAACCGCCGTGATGTCGAGGATGTTGGCGCGGGCCAGCACCGGCTGCTCGGCCAGCGTCACCGGGCTGTTCCAGCCCTCGATCACCACCGCCACCTTCTCGGCCACCATCTCGTTGGCGCGGGTCACGCCGACCGCCGGCGTGCTCTCGTCGTCCTTCGACACCACGACGATCTTGCGGCCGAGCACGCCGCCCTTGGCGTTGATCATCTCGGCCGCGATCTTCACCGCGCTGGTGACGGCCTGGCCGTTGGGGCCGGCGGGGCCGGACAGCGGGAAGATCGTGCCGACCTTGATCGGCTCGCCCTGCGCCAGCGCCGGCGCGGCGAGGCCGGGGGCGATCAGCGAGGCAGCGCCGGCCGCCGTGCCGAGGGTGAAGTGGCGTCGTCCAAGCCGGGTCCGGATCATCGCGCTTCCTCCTTGAATAAGCGTTTATTCACGGAGTCATGCCGCCGCCGCGTCCGCGAGTCAATTTGCAGCCGGTCGAAATCGAAACGCCGGCCGTCTCAGGCGGTGGCGCCGCTTTCGCGGCACAGGCTGGTGACGTCGGCGCGCTCGCGCGCCGTGCCGCCGATGCCCACCACCACGAACTCGGGCCGGGCCGGCGGCCCCAGCAGGACGCCGATGTAGGGCTGCAGCCCGCTGTAGGTCCCGCCGCCGGTGCGGCCGTTGACCGTGCCGCACACGGTGACGACGCCGAAGCGGTTGCGCGCCGCGGTCATCGAGCCGAACTGCGCCGACCCCGGGTCCTTCATCCACTTGCCGACGGCGGTGACGATCACTTCCAGTTGGCGGGCGTCGAGGCCGACGCGCGGGCCGCTCTCGACCGGCGTGCCGCGCGGCGGCGCCGGCAGGTCGCGGTAGGCGGCCGGCAGGGAGACCGGGACATGCGCCGTATCGACCGTCGCCGGGTCGGCGCCGGTCTGGCAGGCGCCCAGCCATGGCAAGGTCAGCGCGACCACGACGGACGCGACACGACGGCCCACGCTATCCCTTTCCCAAGCAGCCACGACGGCGAGCGTATCGCGCTCCTCCTGTCGGAACAACGCCGGGGCCGTGTCTGTCGCGGGGCCGGCAACCTGATATCGTCGCCGCCCCATCCCGGAGGAAACCGTCCATGACCACACCCGCTCCCGCAAAGCTCTCCGCCCCGCAGCGACTGCGCGCGGTGCTCGCGCATCCCGGGCTGGTGGTGATGCCGGCCGTGTGGGACGGCATCTCGGCCAAGATGACGGCGGCGGCCGGGTTCGAAACGGCGTTCCTTTCCGGCTCGTGCGTCGCGGCCTCGCGGCTGGGCGGGCCCGACCTCGACCTGCTGTCGTTCGCCGAGATGTTCGACTCCTTCCAGATGGTGCACGGGGCGGCGCCCGACCTGCTGGTGCTGGCCGACGGCGACCACGGCTACGGCAATGCAATGAACGTGCAGCGCACCGTCGCCGCCTACGGCCGCGCCGGCGCCGCCGCCGTGCTGATCGAGGACAAGATCACGCCGCGCGCGCTGACCGCGGCCGGCAAGCCGTGCCTGCCGCGCGCCGAGGCACGCATGAAGATCCGTGCCGCGGTGGAGGCGGCGAAGGACTCCGGGATCCTGGTGCTGGCCCGCACCGACTGCCGGCCCACCCAGGGAATCGACGAGGCGGTGGCGCGCATCGAGATGTACGTCGAGGAAGGCGCCGACATCCTGTTCCTCGACTCGCCGGCCGACGATGCCGAGATCCAGCGGGCGATCGCGGCGGCACAGGGCCGGCCGTCCTTCGTGGTGCTGTCGCCGGGCGCGCCGCGCGCGACGCCCAGCCAGAAGGAAGCAGAGGCGATGGGCTTCAAGATCGGGACCTTCCCGACGGGGATGCTGTCGCCCGCCATCGCCGGCATCAAGCTCGGCCTCGAGGCGCTGAAGGCCGGCGAATCGGAGTCGAAGGCGGCGCTGCCGCCGCCGGAGCTGCGGACGCTGCTGGGCTACGGCGACTACGACGCCAAGGCCAAGCCCTTCATCGTCGGCTGACACGGAGAACGGGCGCCCGCCCGGGCGCCCGTTCCGTCGCTTCGTCGCCGTGCGTCAGCCGCCAGAGCGCGCCGGCGGCGCGCCCGCCGGCTGGCGGCGCTCGTACTTGTAGTCCGGCATCGCCTTCAGCGAATCCTTGGTCCAGTTGGTCATGATGACCAGCGAGCGGCCGTCGCGCTGGAACTTGAGATCGCTCCACTTCACGGCGACGTCCTTGGTGCCGACGCCGAGGAAGCCGCCGACCGAGACGACCACCGTCTTGATGGCGCCGGCGTTGTCGACGTAGACGTCCTCGACCTTGCCGACGGATTCGTTGGCCTGGTTGCGCACCGTGGCGCCGATCAGCGCCTCGCCCGACATCTCGCCCTGGGCGTTGAAGTCGCCGGTCGTGGTCGTCGCTGTGTTGCCGGTGGAGGCGACGCGGTCGCCCGGCGCGCGGGTGTCGGCGCGGGTGTCGCGGTACGGGCCCGAATCGTTGAACACCTGGCCGCGCCACGACTCGTTGGCGTACTTGTAGGCCGGCTTACCCTTCAGCTGGTCCTTGGTCATGTTCACCATGACGGTTTCGCCGTTGTCGGCGATCTTGAGGTCGGACCAGGCGATGCGGACCTCGCGGTCACCGATGCCGAGGAAGCCTCCGACGCTGGCGATGACGCTGTCGACCTTGCCATCGGCGCTCAGGTAGATCGACTTGATCTCGCCGATCGTGTCGTTCTGGGCATTCTTGATGTTGCGGCCGATCAGCTTGCGCGCGTCGGCGACGGCGCCGCTGTTGGTCGCCTGGGGCGTGGTCGCCGCGGTCGGCGGCGGGGTGGTGGCCTGCTGCTGCGGGGACTGGGCGTAGGCCGCCGCTGCGCCGCAGGTCAGCATGGTGGCCAGCGCGAACTGCTTGAGCATGGGGGACGCTCCCTTGGTTGTTTCGTGAACGGGTTCGTAACGGGCCTTCGGCGCGAGCGTTGCACGGCGTCTCGCCGTGGTGGTCGCAGGCTGGTCACAGACCGCGCGGGCAACGGCGGGTAGAGCAGGGGTGTCCCGACCGCCTCGCCAAAGAGCTTGGGAATGCAGACCCCCACGGCCCCTTCTCCCTTCCGCGTCCCGCCTGTCGAGTCGCCGCGCGCGGGCGGTGGCAACGAGTTCTCCGTGGCGGTAGCGAGGCTGATCGAACGGCGCGGGCACGTCGTCGTCGAGCGCCCGCCGATCCTGCCGCGCTTCGATCCCGCCGAGGAGGAAGTCGATGCACCGCGGCGTTGGTGGATGCCGCGGGCGCTGGTCGCCCGTGGCGCGGCGCTCGCGTTGTCGCTGGTCGTCGCCGGGATCGTGCTGGCCTGGCTGGTGACCGGCGACGCCTCGCCGCCATCCGCCACCGTGTCGCGCCCCAGGCCGTCCCCGCCGGCCGCCGCCCTGGAACCGGTCGCCGCGCCGCCCGCGCCGTTGGCGGAGAGCCGGCCGGCGATGGCCGCCCCGCCCGTCCTGCCCGATCCGGCACCGGCCGCGCGGCCGACGCCGGAGCCGCAGCCGGAGCCGGCACCGGCTGCCGCGGCGGCGGTGCCGTCGGCGCCGCTCGGCCGCGACGAGGTACGGGAAGTCCAGTCCCGCCTGACCGCGCTGGGGTTCGCCGCCGGGCCCGCCGACGGCATCGCCGGTCCGCAGACGCAGGCGGCGCTGCGCCGCTACGCCGAGTCGCGCCGCCTGCCGGGACGCGACCTCGACCGCGGCCTGTTGCAGCGCCTGCGCGCCGAGCCGTCGCGGGCACGCTGACGCGGCGAAAGCGGTCTTAGGTGCCCGCGCCGGTGGCCGCTATAGTGGGGCCGCTGGGGGGACCGACAGACTTGGCGAGCAGGACATCATCCGGGACACGACAGGAAGCCGCGACCCCGGTCGGCACGCGCGTCAGTCGCATCGACGGCCGTCGCCTGCGCAGCGAGCGGACGCGGCAGCTGATCATCGAGGCCTACCTCGCGCTGCTGTGGCGCAACCAGCGCATGCCGACGGCGGCGCAGATCGCGGCCGAGGCCGGCTATTCCACCCGCTCGATCTTCGAACGCTTCGCCGATCTCAACGCCCTGACGCTGGCGACCGCCGACTACGCCATCGCGCAGGCGCAGGCCGAGGCGGTGCCGCAGGACGTCGATGCCGACCGTGCCTCGCGCATCCGCAGCCACGTCGCGACCCGCGCCGCGGCCTGCGAGCGATGGCTGCCGCTGTGGCGGGTGCTGATCCGCACGCAGGAGGACGTTCCCGAGCTGCGGGCCCGGGTGGTGCTGGCGCGCTACGGCAACATCGAGCGCATGCGCCTGATGTACCGGCCCGAGCTGGCGGCGCTCTCCGACACGGCGCGCGAGGGCCTGCTGTTCGTGCTCGGCACGCTGGTCAGCTTCGAGAGCTGGGACCAGATGCGCAGCTGCTTCGGCCAGGCCGACGAGTCCGCCCAGGCGGCCTGGCGCGACGCGATCGACCGGTTGCTGCCCCCGACGCCGGCATCGACGCCGACCGCGCCGGCGCCGCGCTGACGGTCACGGCGGCGGCGCCACGCGGCCGCGTAGCCACAGCGACAGCACGATCGTCAGGACCAGGCCGGCGATGGCCATGATCGCGATCGCCGCCCGCGGCCCCAGTTCGGTCGCGATCGCGCCGGCCAGCAGCACCCCGAGAGGCCCGGTGCCGATGCAGACGGTGACCAGGCCCATCAGGCGCGAGCGCATCTCGGCCGGCGCCTCGGTCAGCATCAGCGTGCTCTGCATGTTGCCGAAGCCGGCGGTGCCGAAGCCGCCGATCACGAGGGCGAAGAAGGCCAGCCAGTAGAACGGCGACAGCGCCATCACGACCAGCGCGACCATGAACAGCGCCGCGCCGCCGGCGAAGGCCAGCCGCCGGTCCATGCGCAACAGCCCGGCCGCGATCAGGGCGCCGCCGACCAGCGCGCCCAGCGGCTCGGCCGCGGCCAGCAGGCCGACCAGCGCCGGCGAGACCTGGAACGCGCCGATGCCGAGCGGCGCCACCAGCCCGGAGTAGGCGAAGGCGAAGGCATTGGTGACGATGGTGACGCCGTAGACCAGCAGGATGGTTGGCCGCCGGCGGGCGAAGCCGAGGCTCTCGGCGATCTCGCCGGGGATGCGGGCGAGGTCGAGCCGGCGCGTGAGCTGGGCGTGGACGAGGCCGGCCAGCGCCGCCGCGCCGGCGAACTGGACCAGCGCGGTGACGGTGTAGGCGCCGCGCATGCCCAGCCACTGGAAGGCGATGCCGCCCAGCAGCGGCCCGATCATGCGGGTCGCGGCGCTGGTCGCCGAATCGAGGGCGATCGCCGGCACGATGCGCGCCGGCCCGGCGATCTCGCCGACCATGCGGCGACGGGTCGGCATCTCGGTGGCCCACATCGTGCCCGACACCAGGTTGCCGAGCGCGACGTGCCACAGCGCCAGCATGTCCATGGTCGCGAGCGTCGCCAGCACGGTCGAGACCGACGCCGGGACGACCAGCGCCAGCACCACGATGGTCTTGCGGTTGAGCGATTCCGACAGCGCGCCGGCGAACGCGCCGAACGCCAGCTGCGGCAGCTGTCGCGCCGCGACGACGCCGGTCGCCGCCAGCGCCGAGCCGGTGACCTCGTAGGCGAACAGGCCGGATGCCAGCAGCTCCAGCCAGCGCATGGCGTTGGCGAAGGCGCCGACCAGCCACAGTCGCAGGAAGTCCGGGGTGCGCAGCAGTTCGCCGACCGGACCCTGCATGGCCGTCCTAGCGGTCGAGCGATTCGAGGCTGATCCCGGTCGTCTCGATGCGGAACAGCCAGGTCACCCAGGCGCCCAGCAGCGATGTCACGATCAGCGTGATCATCAGGAAGTCGATTCCGGCATCGGCCAGCAGCACCGGGAACAGGAACGCCGTCAGCACCGCGCCGACCTTGGCGAAGGAGGCGGCGATGCCGGCGCCCTTGCCGCGCAGCGTCGTCGGGAACACCTCCCCGGCGAGAAGGTAGGTCTGGGCGTTGGGCCCGATGTTGGTCATGAAGTTGAACAGCACGAAGCCGCCGAACAGCAGCGCGGTACGCACCGTGCCGTCGGCATGGATCGACAGCGCCGCGAGGCCGAGGCCCGCGGCGCAGCCGACGAAGCCCACCACCTGCAGCCGGATGCGGCCGACCCGGTCGGCCAGCACCACCGCGGCGACGATGCCGGCGATCAGCAGCACGTCCAGCAGCGCCGCGCCGCGCGCCGCGACCAGGTCGGCGGCGACGAGATCGGCGACGTTGCGCACCGGCCCGTTGTCGTGGCCGCCGATGGTGCGGGCGAGGATGGTCGGGGTGAAGATGCCGATGCCGTAGGTCCCGAGGTCCTGCAGGAACCACGGCACCGAGGCGAGGATCGTCGCCCGCCGCGCCGGACCGGCGAACAGGTCGCGCCAGCGCCCGTTGGCGGGGCGCTCGGGATCGCCGCCGCTGCCGGCCTTCAGGCTGACATGCTTGGGGTAGGGCGGTTCGCGCTTGAGCAGGCGCGCCAGCGCCGCCTCGGCATCGCGCCGACGCCCCTGGCTCATCAGCCAGTGGACGCTGTCGCTGATGGTCAGCCGGCCCAGCATCACGATCGCCGCCGGCACGATCGAGGTCGCGTACATCCAGCGCCAGGCGTCGATCGCGGGATGCAGCGACAGGATGACGTAGCCGACCAGTGTGCCGGCGAGGGCGCCCACCGCCTGGAAGGCGAAGGCGCTCAGCACCAGCTTGCCGCGGTCGCGGCTGGCGATGCTCTCGGAGATGATCAGGTGGGCGGTCGGGTAGTCGCCACCCAGCGCCAGGCCGACGCCGACCAGGAAGACCAGCAGCCACGGCAGGCTCGGGCTCAGCGTCAGGCCGACCAGAAACAGCACCAGCACCGCCATCTCGAGCACGAACATGAAGCGGCGGCCGTAGCGGTCGGCCAGCCCGCCGAGCGCCAGTGCGCCGATCATGATGCCGGCCAGCGGCGCGGCGCTGACCATGCCCTTCTCGGCCGGCGCCAGTTCGAAGTCCTTGACGATCAGCGGCAGCGCCACGCCGGTCATGAAAACGACCAGCCCCTCGAAGAACTTGCCAGCCGAGGCGAGCAGCCAGATCCGCCACTGCATGCCGGTCATCGGCACGAACACGGTCGGGGTGCCGTCCGGCCAGGCCGGGGCCTGGTCGATGTACTGCTGGACGGTCCGCGGCGGTTCGTTCATGTCGTGTCACTATAAGAAGAACGAAGGGATGGAGGAAACAGCATGCTGCGTCGTCGACTGCTCGTCGTTTCCGTGGCCGCGCCGGCCGTTCTGCGCGGCGGACTCTCGTATGCCCAGGGAAGCTGGCCGGCCAAGACCGTGCGCTTCATCTGCCCGTTCGCCGCCGGCGGCGGCACCGACACGGTGAGCCGCCTGCTGTGCGACCAGCTCGGCCGGATCCTCGGCCAGCAGTTCGTGGTCGACAACAAGGGCGGCGCCGGCGGCAACATCGGCACCGCCGAGCTCGCGCGGGCGACGCCCGACGGCTACACGCTGGGCCTGATCACGGTCGCCAGCCACACCCTGAACCCGATGCTCTACAGCCGGCTGCCGTACGATGCCGACAAGGACATCATCGGCGTCTCGCGCGTCGCCATCCTCGCCAACCTGCTGGGCGTGCCGCAGTCGCTGCCGGCCAACACCATCGCCGAGCTGATCGCGCTGTGCCGCAAGGAGCCGGGCAAGTACTCGTTCGCGTCGTCGGGACCGGGTACCTCGCTGCACCTGAGCGGCGAGCTGTTCAAGACCATGGCCGGCATCGACATCGTCCACGTGCCCTACAAGGGCGCGGGCCCGGCCTACGGCGACCTGGCGTCGGGCACGGTGCAGATGATGTTCGCCAACATGCCGTCGATGCTGCCGCAGGTGCGCGGCGGCAAGCTCAAGGGACTGGGCGTGACCTCGGCCAGGCGCTTCGCCGGCGCGCCCGAAATCCCGGCCATCGCCGAGACCCTGCCGGGCTACGTCGCGACCTCGTGGTACGGCGTCGGCGCGCCGGCCGGCACGCCGGAGCCGGTCCTGGCGCGGCTCGAGGCGGCGATCGTCGAGGCGTTGAAGCAGCCCGACCTGCAGCGGCGCTGGCTCGAGGATCTCGGGCTCGACATGCCGCCGCCCGGCCGCGCCGGCTTCGCCGAGTTCCTGGCCGAGGACCGCAGGCTGTGGGCGCCGGCGGTGAAGGCTTCGGGCGTGAAGCTCGACTGAGGCGCCGCGATCGCGCCTTGCGCCTAGAAGAACTGCCGCGCGACGGCCAGGACGACCAGCGCCGCCAGCGCCATCGCCGCGCTGCCCAGCGACACCACGACCAATGCGCGGCCCGGCGACAGGCGGGCGATCGAGGCGGCGATCCAGAAGAACGGGTCGTTGACGTGGCAGATCGCGATCGAGCCGGCGCCCGCCGAAAGCGCGGCGAAGACGCGGCCGCTGGCGCTGTCGAGGCCGAGCGCCGGCAGCAACGGCTCGACCATGCCGGTGGCGGTGAGCACCGCGGTCAGCGAGCTGCCCTGCAGCGTCTTGACGACCGCGGCGGCGAGGAACGGCGTCAGGATGCCGTAGCGCGGGTGGATCACCGCCTCGGCGACCAGCGGCGCCACGCCGGTCTCGTCGAGCACGTGCGACAGGCCGCCGGCGGCGCCGACCGTCAGCAGGAGCGGCGCCCAGCCGCGGCCGGCCAGCAGCGACGGCTGCCAGCGGCCGGCGAACAGCACGCCCAGCGTGATCGCCACCACGGCCAGCAGCAGCGGCCGCGACAGGCCGCTGAAGAAATCGCGCGCCGCCATGCCGAACGGCGCGTTCGGCATGTGCGCGAAGGACTGGCCGACCAGCCCGGCAAGCGGGATCGCGACGGCGAGCCATGCCCAGCCCAGCCGGCCGGGCGCGCCGCCGGCCGGCACCTGGCGCGCGACGTGCCACCAGCCGACGGCGGCGGCGACCAGCGCCAGCGGCAGGCCGGCGATCGCCATGGTCCCCAGCCCGACCTTGAGCACGTTGGCGCTGGCGGCGGCATGCGGTGCCGGCGCCACGAAGGCGGCGACCGCCAGCAGGGTGAGCGCCATGCCGAGGGCGCGGCGCGGCGCATCCTGGCCGGCCGGCTGCAGCAGCGCCAGGGCGCCCGGCGCGGAGACGCCCATGCCGGCCAGCGCGCCGGCGACGGTGGCGCTGCCGGTGCCGAGCGGCTGGCGCAACGCCAGCGCCGAAACCAGCGAGCCGGCGAGCACCAGCAGGCCGACCTGTTCGACCGCCGAGGCGAAGCCGATGCCGAACGAATCGCCGACCGACTGGAACTGCATGTCGGCGGCGATGCCGTAGACCACGACGGTGGCCATGATGGCGAGGAAGGCGGGAAGGTGGAGGCGCTGGATCAACAGCACGATCGCCAGCACGGCGATCGGGACGAGGAGGGACGCGAGAAGCATGTGGCGCGACCATACCGCGACGGAAAAACTTGTATAGTCGCGGCGTGCGTTTTCGGTCCTTCCTCCTCTTCGTGCTGCTCGCCCTGCCGCTGCTGGGCGCGGTCACCGGGACCTCGGCCGGGGCCGAGCCGCTGGTCCGCATCGAGGGCCGTCGCTTCGTCGCGCCGGACGGCAGCACCCTGTCGATCAAGGGCATCAACCTCGGCAACTGGCTGGTGCCCGAGGGGTACATGTTCAAGCTCGGCCTCGCGAAGGCGCCGAGCCAGATCTACGACGGCTTCGACCGCCTGCTCGGCCGCGAGCGGGCGCAGGCCTTCTGGACGCAGTTCCGGGACACCTACATCGGCCGCGACGATATCCGGTTCATCCGCTCGGTCGGCTTCAACACGGTGCGCATCCCGCTGCACTGGCGGCTGTTCATCGACCGCGACGGCACGGTCGGCGGCGACGGCTGGGCGCTGCTCGACCGCGTTCTCGGCTGGGTGCGCGAGGAGGGGCTGTACGCCATCGTCGACCTGCACGCCGCCCCGGGCGGCCAGACCGGCTACCACCACGACGACGGCTCGGGCTACCCGCTGATGTTCTACGTGCCGCGCGACCGCAAGCTCGCGATCCGGCTGTGGCGGGCCATCGCCGAACGCTACGCGGGCAACCCGGCGATCCTGGGCTATGACCTGCTGAACGAGCCGGTCGCGGCGTTCCACGATCTCGCGACGTTGAATCCCAAGCTGGAGCCGTTCTACCGCGACGCCACCCGCGCGATCCGCGCGGTCGATCCCGGTCGCGTGATCTTCCTGTCGGCTGGCCAGTGGGCGTCGCGGTTCGACATGCTGGGTCCGCCCTTCGCGCCGAACCTCGCCTACACCTACCACTCGTTCTGGAGCAGCCCGCAGCGCGACTCCATCCAGCGCCATCTCAACTTCTCGGCACGCTACGAGGTGCCGCTGTTCCTCGGCGAGACCGGCGAGTTCGTCGACGAGTGGAACGAGGCGTTTCGCCGCCTGCACGAAACGCACGGCATCGGCTGGGCGTTCTGGAGCTACAAGAACCTCGACACGCAGTCGACCGTGATCTCGATCCCGCGCCCCGACGACTGGGACCAGCTCGCCGCCTTCATCGACGGCAAGCGCGCCACCCGTCCGGCACAGGACGTGATCGACCGCGCCATCGCGCAGTACCTCGACGGCATCCGCTTCGCCAACGGCACGATCCGCTGGAGCTACCTGAAGTCGCTGGGGCTGAAGGGCGAACCCTAGGCCGCGAGCACCTCGAGAAGCGTGGCGTTGAAGGCGTCGGCGGCCTCGTAGGCGACCCAGTGGCCGGCGCCCGGGATGACGTGCATCTGGAAATCCGGCTGCAGGGCGCGGAACAGGTCGATGCGTTCCTGGATGTGCGGGTACGTGGTCGAGTCGAACTCGCCCCAGATGCCGGTCATCGGCACGGTCACGCGCGGCAGCACCTCGGACAGCCGGAAGGCCTGGCCCATCTCGCGGCTGCGCGTCTTGGCCCGCGTGGTGTTGAGGATCTGCATGTGGATCGCCACGCCGTCGACCCTGGCGGGGTCGTGCAGCATCAGGATCTCGAGGTTGCGCCGCGCCTCGGCCGCCAGCGTTTCGGGCGCCATCTCGGGCAGCAGCTTGTGCAGCTTCGGTCCCGGCTTGCGCGTCGCCTTCAGGCCGCCGGCGCCGACGAAGACGACGCGCCGGATGCGCGGCGCGAACAGCGTCGCGATGTGGCCGGCGACCATGCCGCCGAACGAGAAGCCGGTCAGCGCGAACGGCGCCTGCGGCGGCAGCAGCCGGTTCATCGCCGCCTCGACCGCGTGGGTCACCGACCAGATGTCGCGCACGTCGTCGGGCGGGTCGCTGTCGCCGAGGCCGGGCAGGTCGGCGGCGTAGACGGTGTAGTGCTCGGCCAGCGGCCGGACGTTGCGGATCCAGTGGATCCACGAGCCCGAGCCGCCGTGGAACAGCAGCAGGATCGGCTTGCCGGAGCCTTCGCCCCAGGCGTGCCACATCATGGTGCCGCCGTTGTTCATCGGCACCCGCACGGCGCGGCCGGTGGCCTCGACCTCGGCGATGTGTTCGGCGGCGGTGCGTCCGTCGGGCAGGCGCGGCACGCCCGAGTAGTCGAGCGGCATCAGGCGATCGCCCCGAGCAGGCGCTCGACGAAGCCCGGCGCCTTCTTGCGGTCGATCCAGCGCAGCACCGTCACGAGGTCGTGGTCGGGATCGATCCAGACGATGTGGCTGCCCCAGCCGAGCGCGAAGTAGCTGCGCTCGGAGGCGGCCGCGAACTGCCGCCGGTCGGTGTTGAGCCACCACATCAGGCCGTAGAACGGCGCCACCGGGCAGGGTTTCACCAGCTCGTCGGTCCAGCCGGCCGGCAGGACCTGGCGGCCCTCCCAGCGGCCGCCGCCGGCGACCAGCAGGCCCATCAGCGCGAGGTCACGGGCGGAGATCACGATGCCGCCGCCCCAGTGGCCGCCGCCCGGCACGGAGACCATCGGCTTGCCGTCGACCGTCACGGTGGAATTGCGGTAGCCGTCCCAGCGCCAGCCGTTCGAGGCGCCGATCGGGTCCATGATGCGGCGCTTCAGCACCGACGGCAGCGGCTCGCGGAACAGGTGCAGCAGCGACAGCGACAGCCGGTTCACCCGGACGTCGTTGTACTCGTAGAAGCTGCCCGGCGGGCGCATCGCGCGGCGGGTGCCCTTGGGGGCGTCGGCGACCGCGAGTCCGACCACGCGGTTGTGGTCGATGCGGTCTTCCTTGTCGAACAGCGTGCCCGACCACTCGCTGGTCTGGGTCAGGAGGTGGCGCCAGGTGATGTCGCGGTTCTGGTCGCTGGCGTAGCCGTCGTCGAGCGCCGTCTCGGCCACCCGGTCGTCGAGGCTCCTGATCCGGCCGTCGCCGAGCGCGAGGCCGGCCAGCAGCGCGAGGAAGCTCTTGGCGACGCTGAAGGTCATGTCGG
The DNA here is from genome assembly GCA_964420105.1 of uncultured Reyranella sp. Lineage (GTDB taxonomy): Bacteria > Pseudomonadota > Alphaproteobacteria > Reyranellales > Reyranellaceae > Reyranella. The sequence goes on along the minus strand of CAYQRL010000004.1, from coordinate 186,230 downwards.
CGCGACCGACTTCGCCCCACGCCGCGATCTCCTTGCCGCCGCGGTAGACCAGGCCGGCGGCCGGACCGCGCGGCGTGATCGGGCCCAGCACCGCGTTGTCGGGCGGTCCCTCGCCGGAATCGTAGGTCATCACGAACTGGCCGTCCGGCATGGTCATGCTCGCGGGCCAGGCAGACTCGGCGGCTTGCGCGTAGGCAACCGCCTCTCGAAGGTCGTTCATGCCCGCAATCAACATTGGAGGCCGGGCCGGAGCAAGCGTAGAAAACGACCATGTCGACCGCTTCTCCCGCACCGCAAACCATCACCCTCCGCCGGCCCGACGACTGGCACGTCCACCTGCGCGACGGCGCCATGCTGCAGGCCTGCGCCGTGCACACCGCGCGGCAGTTCGCCCGCGCCGTGATCATGCCGAACCTGGTGCCCCCGGTGACGCGCATCGCCGAGGCCAACGCCTACCGCGACCGCATCCGTGAAGCGATCCCGGCCGGCCTCGACTTCGAGCCGCTGATGACCTGCTACCTGACCGACGGCGCCGACCCGGTCGAACTGGCCAACGGCAAGCAGCAGGGCGCCTGGGTCGCGGCCAAGCTCTACCCGGCCCACGCCACCACCAACTCGGCGCACGGCGTGACCTCGATGGACAGGATCGCGCGCGGCCTCGAGGCGATGGAGAAGGCCGGCATGCCGCTGCTGGTGCACGGCGAGGTGACCGATCCCGAGGTCGATATCTTCGACCGCGAGGCGGTGTTCCTCGACAGGGTGCTGACGCCGCTGCTGCGTCGCCACCAGGGCCTCAAGGTCGTGCTCGAGCACATCACCACGAGGGAAGGCGTCGCCTTCGTCGAGGCCAACGGCCCGCGGATGGGCGGCACGATCACGCCGCATCACCTCAACTTCAACCGCAACGCCATCTTCAAGGGCGGCATCCGCCCGCATTTCTACTGCCTGCCGATCGCCAAGGCCGAGGAGCACCGGCTGGCGCTGCGCCGCGCCGCGACCTCCGGCAGCCCGCAGTTCTTCCTCGGCACCGACACCGCGCCGCACACCATCGACACCAAGGAGTGCGCCTGCGGCTGCGCCGGCATCTTCAACGCGCCGGTGGCGATGCAGCTTTACGCCCAGGTGTTCGCCGAGGAGGGCCGGCTCGACGCGCTGGAGGCCTTCGCCTCGCTGAACGGACCGCGCTTCTACGGCCTGCCGCCCAACGAGGCGCGGATCACGCTGCGGGCGGCGCCGTTCGAGGCGCCGGAGCGGGTCGACGTTCCGGGCAGCGATAAGTCGGTGCTGGTGTTCCGCCCCGACACGCCGGTCGGCTGGACGTTCTGACGGCCGCCGGCCTATCGTCGGGCCATGAGCAAGCGAGGAATCCCGGCCGGCGCGGTCGTGCGCGGCACCGACAAGGGTTACGACCATTCGCCGGGCAAGCCGGCGCTGAAGCCCGGCAGCGAGCGGCCGGTCGAACAGATCGACAAGAAGTACCCGTACATGCGGCCGCGCGATGCGGCGACGCTGATCCTGGTGCGCAAGCGCGGCAAGGTGCCGGAGGTCCTGCTCGGCTGCCGCGATGCCAAGCACGCCTTCATGCCCAACCGCTACGTGTTCCCCGGCGGCCGGGTCGATCGCGAGGACGCGCACATCCCGGTGGCGACGCCGCTCGACCGCCACGTCGAGGCGCGCCTGCTCAAGGCCGCGACGGCCCAGCGCGCGCGCGCGCTGGCGGTGGCGGCGGTGCGCGAGACCTTCGAGGAGACCGGCCTCCTGCTGGCCAAGCCGCTGAAGGGCGGCGCGCCGGCCAAGGACTACGGCGAGCACTGGCAGGGTTTCCTCGACCAGGGTCTCGCCCCGGCGCTCGACTGCCTCGACTTCATCGCCCGGGCGGTGACGCCGCCGGGCCGGCCGCGGCGCTTCAACGCCCGCTTCTTCATGGCCCGCGCCGAGGACGCGGCGGGCGAGATCCGGCACTCGAGCGAGCTCGGCGACATCCGCTGGGTCCGCCTCGACGAGGCGCGCGAGCTGCCGCTGCCGACCATCACCGGGCTGATCCTGGGCGAGATCGGGCGGCTGGTGAAGGAACCGCCGGACCGCAAGAAGCAGCGCAAGATCCCGCTGTTCACCACGGTGCACCGCCGCCACCTGATGCTCGAGGAGTAGGCGGTGGCCGGCAGCGCCGTGCCCGTCGCCGGTCCGGGCCTGCCGCCGCGCGGCGGCGTGCGCCTGCGGGCGCTGGTGCTGATCCGCTGGGCCGCCGTCGCCGGCCAGTGCTTCACCGCCGCGGTCGTCCACTTCGGCCTCGGCTTCACCCTGCCGATCCTCGCGGTCGGCGGCGCGATCGGCCTGTCGGCGCTGCTCAACCTCGCGGTCAGCCTCGGCCGGCCGGCGTCGGCGCGCATCGACGATCGCGAGGCGACGATGTTCCTCGCCTTCGACATCCTGCAGCTCGCGGTGCTGCTCTACCTGACCGGCGGCCTGGTCAACCCGTTCTCGCTGCTGCTGCTGGCGCCGGTCGCGGTCGGCGCCACCATCCTGTCGCTCGCCAGCAACATGGCGCTGACCCTGCTCACCATCCTCGGCATCGCGCTGCTCGGCGTCTTCCACCAGCCGCTGCCGTGGCACGGCCCGCCACCCGACCTGCCCGACATCTACCAGGCCGGCGCCTGGGCCGGCCTCACGCTCACCACCCTGTTGATCGCGCTGTACGGCTGGCGCCTGGCCGAGGAGCAGCGCCAGATGGCCGACGCGCTGGCGGCGGCGCAGGCGGCGCTGGCGCGCGAGCAGCGGCTGTCGGCGCTGGGCGCGCTGGCCGCCGCGGCCGCGCACGAGCTCGGCTCGCCGCTCTCGACGATCGCCGTGGTGACCAAGGAAATGCTGCGCGAGGTCGAGGCCGACGACCCGCTGCGCGAGGACGTCGAGCTGCTGTCGGCCGAGTCGGAGCGCTGCCGGGCCATCCTGGCGCGCCTGTCGGTCGACCCGGCCGGCGACGTGTCGGACGCCTACACGCTGGTGCCGCTGCCGGCGCTGATCGAGGCGGCGGCGCAGCACTTGGCGCGCGACGGCATCGCGCTGAACTTCACGGCCGGGCCGGTCGCGGAAGGCGTGCCGACCACGGCCCCGATCCAGGTCCGCAGCCCGGAGATCATGCAGGGTATCGGCAACATCGTGCAGAACGCGGTGTCGTTCGCCCGCCGCGAGGTCGACATCCACACGCGCTGGTCGGCGGCGTGGTCGGAAGTCGAAGTCTCGGACGACGGGCCGGGCTTCTCCGAGGCCCTGCTCGACGAACTCGGCACCCCCTTCATCTCGACCCGCCAGGGAGAGGAAGGACACATGGGGTTGGGTGTGTTCATCGCGAAAACACTACTGGAACGAACCGGGGCCACCGTGACTTTCGGCAACCGACCCGGCGCGGCGGGCGGGGCGCTGGTCTCCGTGCGCTGGCCAAACCCCGTCTTCAAGGCTACATAGCGGCGCAATGAAGGAGTCGCCATGAGCCAGGACACAGGCGCCGGACGTCCCGTGTCGCCCGCCATCGCCGGCGCGACGACCAACAAGGACCGCACGCTGCTGATCGCCGACGACGACGCGGCGTTCCGCAACCGGATCGCGCGCGCCCTCGAACAGCGCGGTTTCATCGTGACCGCGGTCGGCACCGTCGCCGAGGCGCTCGCCCAGACCGCGCGGCCGCCGGCCTTCGCCGTGCTCGATCTGCGGTTGAGCGACGGCAACGGCCTCGAGCTGGTCGGACCGCTGCGCCAGGCCCGTCCCGACATCCGCATCGTCGTGCTCACCGGCTACGGCAACATCGCCACCGCCGTCGCGGCGGTGAAGGAAGGCGCCGTCGACTACCTCGCCAAGCCGGCCGACGCCGACGCCATCGAGCAGGCGCTGACCGCGCACGGCCGCAAGCTGCCGCCGCCGCCGTCCAACCCGATGTCGGCCGACCGCGTCCGCTGGGAGCACATCCAGCGCGTGTTCGAGCAGTGCGACCGCAACGTCTCCGAGACCGCGCGCCGGCTCAACATGCACCGCCGCACCCTGCAGCGGATCCTGGGCAAGCACGCGCCCCGGGAACATTGATGCGAGGCCGCTGATCACGGCCCAGCTCGCGCTCAACGCCCTCGCGTTGGGCATGGCCTACGCGCTGATCGCGCTGGGCTTCGTGCTCGCGCTCAACGCCGCCGGCGCGGTCAACTTCGCTCACGGCGACCTCGTCGTGCTGGGCGGCGCGCTGGCCGTGTTCGCCGGCGCCTCGACCGGCCTGCCGCCGTTCCTGCTGCTGCCGCTGGTGGCGCTGGGCATCGGCGCCGCCGGCATCCTTGCCGCCCGCATCGCCATCCTGCCGCTGGCCGCCCGCCCGCCCGAGGCGACCTTCGTCGCCACCATCGCGCTGGCCGCGATCATCGAGCAGGGCCTGACCGTGGCCATGGGCGGCGCGCCGCGCACGGTGCCGCCGCTGGCCGGCAGCGGCACGGTCGACCTCGCCGGGCTCGCCGTCGGCCGCCAGCCCCTCGCCATCGTGGTGCTCGGCGCCGTGCTGGTCGCCGCGGTGTGGTACCTGCTCGAGCGCACCCAGACCGGCCGGCGCCTGCGCGCGGTCGCCGCCGACCGGCACATGGCGCGCGCCGTCGGCATCCCCGTCACCCGCATGGTGATCCTGTCGCTCGGCCTCGCCGGCGCGCTGGCCGGGATCGCGGGCGTCGTGCTCGGCCACCAGTTCCTGGTCTCGCCGACCCAGGGCGCTGGCCACATGCTCAAGGCCTACATCGCGGTGGCGCTGGGCGGCTGGGGCAGCGTGCCGGGGGCGCTCCTGGGAGCGCTCGGCATCGGCCTGTTCGAGACCTTCGTCGCCGCCTCGTTCGGCGACGCCTGGGCGTCGGCGGCGCTCTACCTCGCGGTGCTGGCGGTGCTGGCGCTGCGCCCGCAGGGCCTGTTCGGCGAGCCGGCCGGGCGGCGCGCCTGACATGGTCCGCCCCGGTCATTTCTGGATGGTGGTGCTGGGCCTCGTGCCGCTGTTCGCGCTGGCGGTGCTGCCGGCATTCGGCCAGCGCATGGTGACGCTGGTCGGCGTCTACGCCCTGATGGGGCTGGGCTACCAGCTGGTGTTCGGCCAGCTGGGCGGCCTCAACCTGGCGCAGGGGGCGCTGTTCGGGCTGGGCGCCTATGCCGCCGCCCTGGCCGCGCCGGCGCTCGGCCCGGCGGCGCTGCTGGTGTCGGTGCTGGCCGCCGCGCTGCCGGCGGCGCTGGTCGCCGCGCCGCTGCTGCGCCTGCAGTCGCACTACTTCGCGCTCGCCACCCTGGCGCTGGCCTCGCTCGTCAACCTCGCGGCCGTCCACGCCGAGACGCTGACCGGCGGCGCCAACGGCCTCGCGGGCTTCGCCGGCGCGCTGCCGCGCGGCCCGCTGCTGCTGGCGATCGTCTGGTCCTGCCTGATCGCCGGGGTCATGGCCTACGCCCGCGTCTTCGCCGGTCCGGCCGGCGAGGCGGCGCGCCTACTGCGCGAGGCGCCGCTGGTCGCCGCCACCCTGGGCATCGACGGCGGGCTGTGGCGGCTGGTGGCGTTCGTCGCCGGCGGCGCGCTGGCCGGCCTCGCCGGCGGCTTCTCGGCGGCGGTGAGCGGGGTGGTGTCGCCCGAGGCCACCGGCTTTCCGATCATGGTGCTGTGCCTGACCTCGGTGGTGCTGGGCGGCGCCCGCCACCCGCTGGGCGCGGTGGTCGGCGCGGCACTGGCGGTCTGCCTGCCCGAGTTGATGCGTGGCCTGCAGGGCGCGTGGCTGCTGGCCTACGCCGTGGCGACCCTGGCGGTCGTGCTGTGGGCCCCGGCCGGCCTCGCGGGGCTGGTCGACCGCGTGCTCGACCGCGCGCCGCCCGCGCCCCCGCCGGCCGGCCTGCCCGCGACGGTGGCCCCGGTCGCCGGGCCGGAGTGGCTGGTCCTCGAGGGCGTGACCAAGCGCTTCGGCGGCGTCGAGGCGCTGGCCGGCGTCTCGTTCGAGGTGGCGCGCGGCGAGGTCGTCGGGCTGATCGGGCCGAACGGTTCGGGCAAGACGACGCTGCTGAACGTCGTCTGCGGGCTCGAGCGCGCCGACGCCGGCCGCATCGCGCTGGACGGCCTGCGCATCGATCACCTGCCGGCGCACCGGGTGGCGCGGGCCGGCATCGCGCGCTCGTTCCAGGCGACGATGCTGCCGGGAGATACCAAGGAGGCCGACATCGCGCGCGCGGTCGCGACCGGGGCGGCCTTCGTGCTGCTCGACGAGCCGGCCGCCGGCGCGGGCGAACGCGAGCGGGTCCGGCTGGAGGCGTTCGTGCGCCGCCTGCGCGAGGCCGGCCGCGGCGTGCTGATCGTCGATCACGACATCGAGCTGCTGTCGCGGCTGTGCGACCGGCTGGTCTGCCTCGAGCGCGGCGCGGTCATCGCCAGCGGCACGCCCGACCTCGTGCGCGCCGATCCGCAGGTCCGCGCCAGCTTCCTGGGCGCCGAGGTCGTGGGCGGCGAGGCGGCGGCGTCATGAGCGCGTTGCTGGAAGCGGCGGGCGTGGCGGTGAACGGCGGCGAGATCGTCGCCCTGCTGGGCAGCAACGGCGCCGGCAAGACCACCTTCGTGGAGACGGTGCTGGGCTTCCGGCCCGGCCCGGTGCGCCTGTTCGGCGAGGAGGCCGGCGACCGCGCGGTCGAGGCGCGGGTGGCGCTGGGGATCGGCTACGTGCCGCAGGGACGGCGCGTGTTCGCGGGACTGACGGTGCGCGAGAACCTCGAGGCGGCCTGCGCCCTGCCGGCGGCCGAGCGCGCCGCACGGGTCGAGGAAATGCTGGCGCTGTTCCCGATGCTGGGCGAACGGCCGAAGGCCCGCGCCTGGCTGCTGTCCGGTGGCCAGCAGCAGATGCTGGCGCTGGCCCGCGCGCTGATGAACCGGCCGCGGCTGCTGCTGCTCGACGAGCCGACGCTGGGCCTCGCCCCGGTGGTGGTCGCCGACCTGCTGCGGCGGCTGTCGGAAATGGCGGCGGCCGGCACCGGCATCCTGCTGGCCGAGCAGCGCGCGGCGCTGGTGCTCGGCATCGCCGATCGCGGCGTGGTGCTGCGCCGGGGCGCGGTGGTGCGTGCCGGCACGGCGGCCGAACTGGCGGCCGACCCGGCGCTGGCCGACCTGATGGCCGGCGCCTGACGCCGCGGCGCTACTGCTTCTTCCGGCTCCCTGCCGTCTTCCTGGACCTCGTCTTCGGGGCAGCAGGGCGACGGCCCGGCAGCAGGACGTCGCGGCTCAGGTTGTCGTGGTGCTCGTCCATGCGGCGGTAGTCCATCGTCACCTCCTCGCCGGCGCGGATGTCGCGCAGGGCGTAGTAGGTGACGTCGCCGTCGTCGGACTGCAGGTTCGGGTCTTCGGAATGGTTCATGTACCAGCCGACCGAGATGCGCAGGAAGTTCGCCGGCGCCCAGTAGCCGTTGCCGGTGCGGATGCCGAAGCGCTTGAACAGCTTGCGATGCGGCGAAGCCTGGGCCTTGGCCAGGGTCACGAAGCGGGTGTCCTCGGGCAGCCACGTCCGGACGTATTCGCCCTTGCGGATGCGCATGTCGGCGAAGCAGCCGACGCCCTCGATCCGGGACGGTGCGAGGTACAGCACGGCCTTGCTCCAGGTACGCTTACGCATCGTGCGAAGATCTCGATTGAAACGGAACCGGAGCGCCTTTTGCCCTGCTTCGCGCGGCGGGGCAACGGGAAGCGTCAGGCCTTGCGGTCCTGCGCGTTCCAGAACAGCTCGAGATTGGAGATCAACGCCGGGCTGTAGTGGCAGATCGCCTGCTCGCGGGCGTAGAGCGCGGCGTAGCGGCGGAAGGTGTCGAGCGGCTCGGCGCCCAGCCGCAGGGCACGGCGGTTGCCGATCGCGCCGACCGCGCCCGATCCGGTCAGGCGGTCGATGACGCGGACGATGGTGGCGTCCATTTCGGCCGGGTCGACGACCTCGTCGCAGATCTGCCGGCCGACCTCCGAATCACATTCGATGCGACGTTCGTACATGATCGCCTGCCGCGCCACGCGGTCGCCGACGAAGCGGCCCAGCCGCAGGTTGGCCATCGCCGGGATGATGCCTTCCTTGCGTGCCGGCAGGGTCATGTAGGCGTCGCGGCCGGCGATGTTGAAGTCGGTCGCCAGCAGGATCTGGCAGCCGCCGCCGATCGCGAAGGTCTCGACCGCCGAGATCCAAAGCTTCTCGATCGAATCGCCCGCGACCTCGTCGGGAAGGATCTCGGGCCGGGCCAGTCCGCGCAGCAGCTTGTTCACGAAGCCGAGGTCGCGGACCAGGAACCACAGGAACGGGATCTTGCCCCAGTACAGGTGGGTCAGGTTGATGCCGGCGTTGTAGATCCGCCGGCCGGCGTACTTGCCCGACGGCACGACGTCGCCGCGCAGCACCGCGACCTCGCTGTGGGGATCGAGGGTGCAGACGTCGGCGCCGATCTCGGTGGCCGGCTGGGTGTCGTTGTCCTCGGAGTTGAGGAAGCGCTTGTTCGACAGCAGCAGCACCGCCGCCTTGCCATGGCGCTCGACCCGGGCGTGGCCGAGGTCGAGCACGCCGTCGCGCTGGAACTTGGCCAGCGCCTCGGGCGATTCCTCGCGCGGCAGCAGCATGGCGTGGCAGAGGTGGAGGCCGCAGCCGGGGTCGGCCAGGACCTGGTTGGCGAGGATCCCCTGGTCGATCTCGCAGCCGTCCTTGTCGGCCTGGCGCAGGTCGGCCTCGGCCGCGACCTCGGCCCGGGTCGGCGCCAGCCCCGGCACCAGCTCGGCGGCGTCGTAGACCAGCCGCTCGACGCGCACGAACTTGCGACGATTGTCCGTGAGCCTGTCGTACAGCGTGACCGCGTGGCGGCGCAGGAAGGCGAAGCGGGCGTCGCGCGCGGCCTGCTTGAGGCTCTCGGCGAGGTCGAAGGCGGCCTTGTCGCGTCTCGGCTTGGGCGGCAGGCGGCCGAGACGGTCGCGGCTGTCGCGCCAGTAGGCGGAAAAACGGGCGGCATCGGCCGCGAAGTCGTCGCCGGCGAGCGGCGCCGGAACGACCGGCTCCATGTGCGTTTCCTGCCCGAAAAATTGGAGCGGGCGACGGGATTTGAACCCGCGACCTACGGCTTGGGAAGCCGACGCTCTACCCCTGAGCTACACCCGCATCACCGCCATTCTAGCGCGCGCGACGCAAAGGTCCAATGCTTGCCTGCCATCGCACGGGCCGCGCCGGCCGTGCGATAGTCCGTGCATGCTCGATGACATCCTGACCCCCGAAGAACGCGCCCTCGTGGCGCGCGCCAAGGCCTTTGCCGAGGAACATGTCGCTCCCCATGCCGCGCGCTGGGAATGGGAGCGGCGCTACCCGCTCGAGACCATCCAGGCCGGCTGCCGCGCCGGCCTGCACACGATCGAACTGGCCCGGGACAAGGGCGGGCAGGGCCTGTCCTTCTCGTGCAAGCTGCGCGTCTTCGAGGAGATCGCCAGGCACGACTTCGCCTTCGCCTTCGCGATGATGAACCATCACAACGCGGTCGCCCGCTTCGCCCGCGACGGCGCTCCGGCCCACGTCGCCCGCCTGCTGCCGCGCATGATCGCCGGCGAGGTCATCGGTTGCGCCGGCCTCAGCGAGCCCGGGGTCGGCAGCGACTTCGGCGGCCTCGAGATGGCGGCGGTGAAGGTCGACGGCGGCTGGAAGCTGAACGGTGCCAAGGCCTGGATCACCAACGCCGCGGTCTGCGGCATGTCGGTGATCTATGCCCAGACCGACCGGGCCCAGGGCTACCGCGGCATCGCCTGCTTCGCGATCGAGGCCGACCGTCCGGGCTTCCACCGCGAGCCGCCGTTCGAACTGCACGGCGGCCACGCGATCGGCGTCGGCGGCTTCCGGCTGGTCGACTACGTGGCGCCCGACGAGGCGCTGCTGCACCCGCCCGGCCGCGCCTTCAAGTCGGCGCTGGCCGGCATCAACGGCGCGCGCGCCTACGTCGCGGCGATGTGCTGCGGCATGCTGCAGGCGTCGCTCGAAACGGCGGTGCGCTACACGCAGCAGCGCCGGACCTTCGGCCAGCCGGTGCTCGACCATCAGGGCGTGCGCTGGAAGCTGGTCGACGCCGCCACCGACCTCGAGGCGGCGCGGCTCCTGTCCTACCGCGCGGCGCGCCTGATCGACGAGGGCGCCGACGCCGTGCTGCCGGCGGCGCACGCCAAGAAGTTCGCTACCGAGATGGCGGTGCGGCGCATCGCCGACTGCATCCAGGCGATGGGCGCCAACGGCCTGCGCGCCGAGTACCCGCTGGCGCGCCACCTCGCCGGCGCCAAGATCGCGGCCTACACCGACGGCTCGATCGAGATGATGAACGAGCGCATCGGCGTCGCCCTGCCGCAGGTCTTCGGATGATCCTGACGACCGTCGAGATGCACACCGGCGGCGAGCCGACGCGCATCATCATCGATGGTTGGCCGCGGCTCGAAGGCCGCACGCTGCTCGACAAGCGGCGCGAGGCGAGGGAGCGGCACGATCACCTGCGCCGCGGCCTGATGCTGGAGCCGCGCGGCCACGACGGCATGTACGGCGCGCTGCTGGTCGAGCCCGACCATCCCGAGGCCGACCTCGCGGTGCTGTTCCTGCACGGCGAGGGCTACTCGACGATGTGCGGCCACGCCACCATCGCGCTGGCGCGCTGGGCGGTCGAGAGCGGCCGCGTCGCGCGGCAGTCGCCGGAGACGATCGTGCGCCTGCAATGCCCGTGCGGGCTGGTGACCTGCCGCGTCGCCGCCGACGGCTCGGTGCGCTTCGAGAGCGTCCCGGCCTTCGCCTGGGCGCTCGACCGCATCGCCCCGACCGCGACCTGGGGGCCGGTCAGCGTCGACATCGGCTTCGGCGGCGCGTTCTACGCCGTGCTGGCCGCCGACACGATCGGGCTGGACCTGCGGACCTCGCCGATGCGCGCGATCGTCGATGCCGGCGAGGAGATCGCCCGCGCCGCGGCGGCGGCGATCCCGCTCGAGCATCCCGGGGCGCCGGACCTCGCCTTCCTCTACGGCACCATACTGACCGATGGCGGCGACGGCGCGGGCGGACGGCCCAGCCGCAACGTCTGCGTCTTCGCCGGCCGCCAGGTCGACCGCAGCCCGACCGGCAGCGGCGTCACCGCCCGCATGGCGCTGCAGCGCGCCCGCCGCGACGTCGCGGCGGGCGAGGAACGGGTGTTCGAGAGCTGCACCGGCGCGACCTTCACCGGCCGCGTCGTCCGCGACGCCGAGCCGGTCGCCGGGCGCCGCGCCGTGATCGTCGAGGTCGGCGGCCGCGCCGCGTTCACCGGCGAGGCGCGCTTCCGCTTCGATGCCGACGACCCGTTGCGCGAGGGTTTCTCGCTCGGGCCCTGACCGGCGGCCGGGCCTCAGCCGTTGTGGCCGCGGCGCAGCGCCTGGTCGAGATCGTCGAACAGGTCGCCGGCGTCCTCGACGCCGACCGACAGGCGCAGCAGGTCGGTCGGGCAGGGTGTGCCCGCGCCCTCGATCGAGGCACGGTGCTCGATCAGGCTCTCGACGCCGCCCAGCGAGGTCGCGCGCTTCCACAGTTCGACCCGTGCCGCCGAGGCGATGGCGGCGGCCTCGCCGCCCTTCACCCGTACCGACAGCATGCCGCCGAAGCCGCCGCTCATCTGCTTCCTCGCCACGGCGTGGCCGGCGAACGAGGGCAGGCCGGGGTAGAGCACCTCGGCGACCATCGGGTGGGCCGCCAGCCGCTCGGCCAGCTGCTCGGCGGAGCGGCAGGCCCAGGCGACGCGCGGGTAGAGGGTGCGCATGCCGCGCATCAGCAGCCACGCCTCGGTCTGGCCGAGGATGGTGCCGAGCTGGGCGCGGATCGTGCGCAGCTTCTGCCAGTGCTCGTCGTCCTTCGCGCCGACCAGCGCGCCGGCGATGATGTCGGAGTGGCCGTTCAGGTACTTGGTCGCCGAGTGCATGACGATGTCGGCGCCGAGCTTGAGCGGCTGGGTCAGGACCGGCGTGCCGACCGTCGAATCGACGGCCAGCCGCGCGCCGGCCTTGTGGGCGATCTCGGCGGCGGCTGCGATGTCGGTCACGCACCAGGTCGGGTTGGCGGGGGTCTCGATCCAGACCAGCCTGGTCTTGCCCGGCTTCACGGCGGCGGCGATGGCGTCGGTGCGGTCGGCGTCGACGAACTCGACCGAGAGACCCCACTGGGTGGCGAAGGTGCCCAGCCAGTTGCGCAGCGACCAGTACATGACGCGCGGCGCGACCACGTGGTCGCCCGGCGCCAGGCCGAGGAAGCAGGCGGTGGCCGCGCTCATGCCGGACGAGAAGACCAGCGCCCGGGCGCCGCCCTCCAGCGCCGCCAGGGTGGCCTCGGCCTGGTCGAAGGTCGGGTTGTCGGCGCGGGCGTAAATGCGCCCCGAGCGATAGCCGTTGTCCTCGTCGCGCTGGTAGGTGCTGGCCATGTGGATCGGCGGCACGACGGCCTTGGTGACCGGGTCGATCCAGCCCATGGCCTGGGCGGCGAGGGAGGCGGGCGTGACGGATTTCTGTGTCATCAGAACCGTGTAGCTTACGAGTTTCTTACATGCATCCCGGCAATTTATAGCGCATCGTCGCACTCACGTTGCAGGTGCCCTGGGCATCGCTGCGCGCCTTTCGAGTTCGATCGATCCGGCCGTGACTGGAGTGCCGTAATGGATGTGCAGACCCTCGCCCCCTCGCCGCAGATGAACACGCCTGCCCGGGGCGACCGCGTGGCCAGGACGCGCGACGCGATCGTCGGGTCGGCGCTGACGCTGGCGCTGGCCGGCGAAGTGGCGCCGATCGTGCGCGACATCGCCAAGATGGCGGGGGTCAGCGCCCGCACCGTGTTCCAGCACTTCGCGGACACCGCCGAACTCTACGCCGCGGTCCTGACGCGCGTGATGACCGGTGGCTTCGGCCAGGTTCCCGAGCTCGACGCCTCGTGGAGCCTCGACCAGCGGTTGGCCGTGCTGATCGATCGCTACTCGGAGCGCGGCGAACGGCTGTTGCCGATGTGGACGTTCGTCGAGACGCTGCAGCGCCGCTCGGCCGAGGCGTCGGACATGATCGTGCAGATGTACAATGCCAACCGGCTGCTGCTGTCGGCGTGGTTCGAGCGCGAGCTGGCCGGCCTTTCGGTCGAGGCGCGCGAGCGCACGCTGAACGCCCTGGCGATGGCGATGGCGCCGGAAAGCTGGGTGGTGCTGCGCCAGCGCCTCGGCCTCGGCGTCGAGCAGGCGCGCGAGGAGCTGGGCTTCGTGTCGCGCGCCATCCTCAACGGCGCCCCGCGCGCCTAGCGACTGGCGCGCTGCACGCCCAGATCGGCGTGCTGGCCCGCGCGGCGGGCGAGGTCCTCGAGGCCGCGGTCGCGCAGGCCCATCTCGCGCAGGTGGGCGACGGTGTTCCTGACATAGTCGAGGTTGCTGCCGGTGGCGCCATGGCCGCGCCGGACCAGCGCCGCCGCGCGCTCGGGCGGCAGCTTGCCGGCGAACTGGCGGTGGGCGCGGTCGGCGAGGTAGACCAGCGCCGGCACGGTGCGGCCGTCGTCGAGCACCAGCGTCCGCACGCTCTCCTCGTAGACGCCGTCGTGGTCGATCTCGCGGTGCACGAGGTAACGGCGCACGGCGTCGTACGAGCGAACCGGCAGGCGGTGGGCGAGGCCGCGGCACGAGCCGCCGGGCAGCAGGCCGAGGATCAGGCCGGGTCGCCGCGGCGTGCCGCGGTAGTGCTCGGAGTAGATGCAGAAGGCGCGGTGCCAGCCGTGCAGGCGGGCGCGGCGGGTCTCGGGCGTCGCGAAGCCCGGGTTCCACATCAGCGACCCGTAGGCGAACACCCAGAGCGGCCGCGTCTCGCTCACGCGGCCGGGCTCACGCCTGGTTGAGGTGGATCAGCGCGCGGCGGATCTCGCGGGTGCGCGTGAACAGGTCGAACAGCTTGTCGCCCTCGCCCCAGCGGATCGCGCGCTGCAGGTAGAACAGGTCTTCCTGGAAGCGGGCCAGCACTTCGAGCACGGCCTCGCGGTTGTTGAGGAAGATGTCGCGCCACATCGTCGGGTCGGAGGCCGCGATGCGCGTGAAGTCGCGGAAGCCGCCGGCCGCGAAGCGCAGGACCTCGCTCTTGAGGTGGCCGGCGAGATCGTCGGCGGTGCCGACGATGGTGTAGGCGATCAGGTGCGGCAGGTGCGAGGTGATGGCGAGGATGCGGTCGTGGTCGGCCGCGTCGAGGCGCTCGGTGTTGCTGCCCAGGCCCTTCCAGAAGGCCTCGAGCCGGTCGACCGCGGCGGCGTCGCTGCCGGGCAGCGGCGTCAGGATCGTCCAGCGGCCGTCGAACAGCTCGGCGAAGCCGGCCTCCGGGCCGGAGTTCTCGGTGCCGGCGACCGGGTGGGCCGGCACGAAGTGGACGTCGGCCGGCAGGTGCGGCTGCATGGCATCGATCACCGCCTGCTTGACCGAGCCGACGTCGGAGACGATGCAGCCGGGCTTGAGGCTGGGCGCGATCGTGCGCGCGGCCTCGCCGCAGGCGCCGACCGGGGTGCAGACGATCACCAGGTCGGCGTCCCTGCAGGCCGCCGCGAGGTCGGTGCCGCAATGGTCGACCAGCTTCAGGCGGTTGGCGATCGCCGCGGTCTCGGGCTTGCGCGTCGCCGCCACGATCTCGCGCGCGAGGCCGCCGCGCCGCGCCGCCAGCGCGATCGAGCCGCCGATCAGGCCGATACCGACCAGCGCGACCTTGTCGAACAGCGGCTTGCTCACTGGCCGGCAGCCACGAAGCGGGCGAGCGATTCCTTCACCGCCCGGACCTCGGCCTCGGTGCCGATCGTGATGCGCAGGTGGTCGGCGAGGCCGTAGGCGCCGACCATGCGGGCGATCAGCCCGTCGTTCATCATCCAGTCGTTGGCGGCGACGGTGCGCTCCTTCGAGCCGAAGCCGACCAGCACGAAGTTGCCGACGCTGGGACGCGGGGCGAGGCCGATCTGGGCCAGTTCGGCGCTCAGCCACGGCAGCCAGCGGTCGTTGTTGGCGCGGCTGGCGTCGGTGTGGGCGAGGTCGGCCAGGGCCGCGATGCCCGCCGCCTGCGCCGCGGCGTTGACGTTGAACGGCTGGCGCAGCCGGTTCAGCACGTCGACGATGCCGGCGGGGCCGTACATCCAGCCCAGCCGCAGGCCGCCAAGCCCGTAGATCTTCGAGAAGGTGCGGGTCATGACCACGTTCTCGGCCTGGTCGACCAGCTCGACGCCCGACTCGTAGTCGTTCTTGCTCACGTACTCGGCGTAGGCCGCGTCGATCACCAGCAGCACGTTCTTCGGCAGTGCCGCGTGCAGGCGCCGGACGTCGTCCTTGGTGACATAGCTGCCGGTCGGGTTGTTGGGGTTGGCGAGGCAGACGACGCGGGTGCGGTCGGTCACCTTGGCCAGCATGGCGTCGATGTCGGTGCGGTAGTCGCGCTCGGGCGCGGCGACCGGTTCGGCGCCGACGCCGAGCGCGTTGATCGGGTACATCAGGAAGCCGTACTGGCTGTACAGCAGCTGGTCGTGCGGACCGCAGTAGGCGCGGACCAGGAGGTTCAGCAGCTCGTCCGAGCCGGCGCCGCAGACGATGCGCTTGGGGTCGAGGCCGCAGTGGCGGCCGATCGCGCCGCGCAGATTGGCGCAGTCGCCGTCGGGATAGCGGTGCAGGTCGGCGGCAACCGTTGCATAGGCTTCCATCGCCTTCGGGCTGGGACCGAGCGCGCCCTCGTTGGACGACAGCTTGGCGATGGTCTGCTTGCCGTCGACCGAGTCCTTGCCCGGAACGTAGGGCGCGATCTTCATGATGCCCGGCCGCGGGGTGAGGGCGCTCATCGCGATCTCCTTAAGCTGTCAGGTGCGGGCGGTGGCCGGCACGGCGTAGGCGCCGATCGACACCACCCGGCCGCTCTCGAGGCCGAGCCCGGCCTCCAGTTCGCGCAGGCGGCCGTCGCCGTCGGCGATCAGGCCGGGAACCTCGACCAGGTAGTGATGCACGCTGCCCGCGACCTGGTCCAGCACCGAGGTGAAGGCCGGCAGGCCGGCCTTGGTCATCGCCCCGGCGATGCGGTTGCGGCTGAGCCCGGTGGCCGACTCGATGGCGATCAGGCCGCGGTCGTCGCCCGAGTCCTCGGGCTCGAGGCGGGCCAGCACGAACGCCGAGATGCCGCGGGCGCGGGCGTTGGGCATCGGCAGGAAGGGCAGGCGGGCGATCACGTTGGGCAGGGTCGCGTCCTGGCCGCCGAGCAGCGGCCACCACGCGGCGGTGTCGGCCTCGATCGGCGCCGGCACGACGCCGATGGTCGCCGGGTTGGCGCGCACCGCCGCCAGCACCTGGGCCGGCGTGTCGTGCGGCACCAGCGGGATCTGGCAGCCGAAGTGGTCGCGCGCGAGGTCCCAGTAGCCGGGCTGGTCGTGCGGCCGGCAGATCGCGATCTTGAGCTCGGGCGTCTGCATCAGCGTGAAGGCGCACATCATCTCGCGCCACATCCGGAAGACGGCGGCGGCGGGGAAGCGGCCGGTGTGCTGCTGCAGGCGCTGGCGCATGACCTGCGCCTCGCGGCCGGGCCGCAGCGCGATGGAGCCGGGCTTCTTGGAGGCCGCGATCTGGTCCACCAGGTCGGTGCGGCGCCGGATCAGGCCATGGAGCTCGCCGTCGATGGCGTCGATCTCCTGGCGCAAGCTCTCGAGACTGGGGGAATCCATACCGACCATTCAACGTGTGCGGGAGCGGCGATACTACGTCCGGCCGGCCCCCGTAAAGGCAAGAAACCACCGTGGCGCTTGCGCAAACGCGTCGCTGTCCGTATAGAAGCCTCTCCGTGGAATTTGAGCCGACCGGCTTGCGACCACGTTAATCCTCGCTAAAAGGTCGGAGCGCTCGAAAAAAGCCCCCGTCCTTCGCCGGTCGGGGGCTTTTTCGTTGGATCCGGGGCTTCCGGGCCGGCCGAGGAGAGGACATGCAGGCGACCATCGCCACGCCGCCAGCCGGCGGGCCGCTGCCCGACGGGCTGGCCGAGGTCGAGCGCAGGGCGCTGGCGCAATGCCGCCACGCGATCCTGGGCGTCGACCGGCCGCTGCGCCTCGACTGCGGCAAGGAACTCGGGCCCTACCGGGTGGCCTACCAGACCTACGGTTCGCTCAACGCCGACAAGTCGAACGCGGTCCTGATCTGCCATGCCCTGACCGGCGACCAGTTCGTCGCCGAGACGCACCCGGTGACCGGCAAGGAAGGCTGGTGGAAGACCCTGGTCGGACCCGGGAAGATCCTCGACCCGGCGCGCTACTTCATCGTCTGCGTCAACGTGCTGGGCGGCTGCATGGGCAGCACCGGGCCGCTCGACCTCGACCCCTCGACGGGCCGGCCGTGGCGCATGGATTTCCCGGTCGTGACGATCGCCGACATGGTCAGGGTACAGGCGGCGCTCCTCGATCACCTCGGCATCCCCGACCTGTTCTGCGTGATCGGCGGCTCGATGGGCGGCATGCAGGTGCTGGAGTGGGCGGCGAGTTTCCCCCGGCGCGTCTTCTCGGCGGTGCCGATCGCGACCGCGTCGCGCCACTCGGCCCAGAACATCGCCTTCCACGAGGTCGGCCGGCAGGCGATCATGGCCGACCCGGCGTGGAGCAACGGCAACTACGAATCACAGCCGCGGCACGGCCTGGCGGTGGCGCGCATGACCGCGCACATCACCTACCTGTCGGAGCAGGCGCTGCAGCGCAAGTTCGGACGGTCGCTGCAGGATCGCGACACGGTGCGCTTCGGCTTCGACGCCGATTTCCAGATCGAGAGCTACCTGCGCCACCAGGGTTCGACCTTCGTCGACCGGTTCGACGCCAACAGCTACCTCTTCATCACGCGCGCCATGGACTACTTCGACCTGGCGGCGGCGCATGAGGGGGTGCTGGCCAACGCCTTCAAGGGCACCTCGACCCGCTTCTGCCTGTTCTCCTTCACCAGCGACTGGCTGTTCCCGACGCGCGAGAGCCGGCTGATCGTGCACGCGCTCAACGCCGCGGCCGCCAACGTGTCGTTCGTCGAGATCGAGAGCGACAAGGGCCACGACGCCTTCCTGCTCGACGAGCCGGAAATGGAGAGCACGCTGAGGGGGTTCCTGAAGGGCGCGGCCGCGGTGCGCGGCCTGAAGGAGGCGTCGTGACCAAGGCTGCCATCCGCGTCGACCTGCAGGTCATCGCCGACATGGTCGAGCCGGCGACGCGCGCGCTCGACGTCGGCTGCGGCGACGGCGCGCTGATGGACTACCTCGTCAACTTCAAGCGCGTCGATGCGCGCGGCATGGAGCTCAGCCAGGCCGGCGTCAACGCCTGCGTCGCGAACGGCCTGTCGGTGATCCAGGGCGATGCCGACTCCGACCTGCGCGACTACCCCGACGACGCCTTCGACTACGTGATCCTGAGCCAGACGCTGCAGGCGACGCGCGAGCCGCGCGAGGTGCTGCGCCAGATGCTGCGCGTCGGCCGCCACGCCATCGTGTCGTTCCCGAACTTCGCCCACTGGCAGGTGCGGCTGCGGCTGGTGTTCGGCGGCCGCATGCCGGAGACGCCGTCGCTGCCGCACAAGTGGTACGATACGCCGAACATCCACCTGTGCAGCATCGACGACTTCCGCGGCCTGTGCCGCGACATGGGCGTGCGCATCGAGCGGGCGATCGTGCTGAACCGCAACAGCCGGCCGATCAACTACCCGCCGCTGCTCGCCAACCTGGTCGGCGAGCAGGCCGTGTTCATGCTCAAGCGCGGCTGAGCGGCGAGCGGGGGGCGGGGCGCCGGTAGTTCGCCTCGATCTCGTCCTCGCGCTGCCTGGTGAACCCGTGCCGCTCGTAGAAGCGGCCGGCCGGGCTGCCCTGCAGCACGTCGAGCTCGACCGGCAGGCCGAGCGTGTCGGCCTCGGCCAGCAGGGCGAGAAGGATCGCCGTGCCGAGCCCGGAATTGTGCAGCCGGCGCTCGAGGTAGAACGAATCGATCTTCATGCCGGCGGCATCGCGGCGGACGCCGACGCAGCCGACGCGCCGGTCGCCGACCATCAGCCGGTGCATCCCGGGTTCCTCGAAGTGGGCGCGGAAGATGCGGCGGGCGCGGTCGGGATGGAAGCGGCCGACACGCTCGAGGTGCTCGCGCATGACGTCGATGCGCAGCGCCAGCAGCGGCTCGAAGTCGGCCTCCTCGACCGGCTCGAGGCGCCAGCCGTGCAGGTCAGGCCGGGGCGGCAATGCGCGCGACCCGGGGCCTCGCCACCGCCAGCCAGTCCCGGGTGTCGAGTTCCATCGAGCGGTCGAGCCGGCCGGCGTTAAAGAACAGGGTCGGGTTGGCCAGCAGGTCCTGCTCGACCACGATGGCGAGCGCCGGGTTCAGGGCGAACGGCGGCACCGAGCCCATGACGCAGCCGGTCAGCTCCTGCGCCGTCTCGGGCGTGGCGAAGCCGCACTTGCGCGCCTCGAACAGCGCGGCGACGGCGGCGAAGTCGAGCTTGCGGCTGCCCGGCAGGATCGCCAGCACGTGGCGCCTGCCGCCGCCGCCGCCACGCACGTCGAGCACCATCGCCTTGGCGGCCTGGTCGGGACGGTTGCCGCGGATCGCGCTGATCGCCTCCGAGCGGCCCTCGGCCTCGTGCTCGATGACGCGGAAGCGGGCGTTGGCGTCGGTCAGCAGCGCGACCAGCCGGTCGAAAACCTCAGCGGCCACGGATGACCCTGTCCGACAGGATGGAGAGCGCTTCCTCCAGGTCGGGCACCCGGCCGTCGGCGGGGGCGATGCCGGCGTCGACGGTGCGGCGGTGGCTGCGCTCGATGGTCCCGGTCATCAGCGGCTCGACGCCGGTCTCGCGCAGCGTCTGGCCGACCAGCCCCATCTCCTCCCAGCGCCGGTGGGCATGGACGATGTGGGTCTGCACCAGCATGGCGACGAAGTTGGCGAAGCCGATGTCGTCGACGTCGCCCATGCAGCCCATGACCTCGTCGAGGATGCCCTGGCGCTGGGCCGTGACGTAGGCCTCGACGCCCAGCGCCTCGACGCCCTTGATCAGGACGCTGCGGATCATCTTCACCGACGACGCGCTGCCCGGCTTGCGGCCGAGCACGGTGGCGACGAAGCCGTTGTCGTTCATCCACGCCACCACCGGCTCGACGTCCTCGCCGGCGACCAGCATCGGCGCCTTGATGCCCTGCTTGAAGAAGCCGCCCATCACCGCGATGTCGATGTAGCGGGCGCCGGCCGCCTCGATCGGCGCGCGGTCCTCGTCCGACATCTTGCCGGTGATGGTGCAGAGGTCGAGGTAGTGGGCGCCCTTCTTGAGCAGCGGCGCGGCCGCGGTCGCGGCCTCCAGCGCGTGCTCGCCCTGCACGGCGCAGATCACCAGGTCGGCCTCGCGCAAGGCCTCGCCGTAGCTGCCCTCGATCGCGATGTCGAGCCGGCGCGCCTCGTGCCCGAGCGCGGTGCCGCGCGCGTCCCTGTCCAGCGCGGTGTCGATGGCGATGACACGGCGCGGGGCGTTGTCGCCGGGGCGGGCGGTGCCGCGCCAGCCGCCCTCGCCGCACAACCCGCGGGCGATCGCCGACCCGGCCTCGCCAAAGCCCAGCAGCGCGATGACGCGCGGTGACACCGACATGGGATTCTCTTTCAGGAAGGACGTTGCGTCAGGAGGCCGGCGCCTCGCCGTCGCCGGCGTTGCGCGCGGCCTGGGTGTCGCGCGAACTGGCGACCCGCAGCTTCGGCCGCACCACCACCAGCCCGGGGCTGGTCGACCGTTCGGCGATGCCGGCGTAGAGCTGCTTGCCGGCCTCGATCACCGTGACGCCGGCGAAGCGGCCGAGCCAGCGATGGCCGAAGCGCTCGACCGCCGGCGCCATGCGCAGCATCACCCGCGAGCGGGTCGGCGGCATGAACAGGGCGCGGCTCTGGCGCATCGGCGCGAACATGTTGGCGCGCAGCAGCGCGGCAAGCTGGCCGGGCGAGTAGGGGTGGCCGTGGTAGAAGGGCGAGCGGTCGATCTGCGACCACAGGCCGGCGCGGGTCGGCGCCACCGTGACCAGCCGGCCGCCGTCGGCCATCACGCGCCAGATCTCGCGCAGCATCGGCCGCACCTGCTCGGTGCTCTCGAGGGCGTGGACCAGCAGGACGCGGTCGACCGAGCGGTCGGGCAGCGGCAGGTCGTTCTCGTCGACCAGGGCGGTCAGGTTGTTGCCTTCGCGCGGCCAGCGCGTGACGCCCTGCTGCGCCGGCATGAACGCGAGGGTGCGCGTCGCTTCCTCGCGGAACGGCCGCAGGAAGGGCGTGGCGTAGCCGAGACCCAGCACGGTCTCGCCGCGCACGTTCGGCCAGACCTCGCGCAGGCGAGCGCGCAGCAGCCGCACCGTCATCTGGCCGAGGGTGCTGCCGTAGAACTCGTTGAGATCGAGGACGTCCGTCCACATATGGCCAGTGTAGCAGAAACCGCGCCGGCCGGGCCATCGGTCGGCCCCGCGACAACCCCGAACGGCTCTGTTAGCGTGAAAATATGAGCACCACCCTAGACATCGTCCGTATCCCGGTCCTGAACGACAATTACGTGTGGTTGATGCGCGAGCCGCAGAGCGGGGCGGTCGGCGTGGTCGATCCCGCCGTGGCCGGCCCGGTGCTGGCCGAGGCCGAGAAGCGACGCTGGAAGATCACCCATATCCTGAACACCCACCACCACGGCGACCATGTCGGCGGCAACCGCGAGATCAAGGAGGCAACCGGCTGCACCATCGTCGGCGCGCGCCGCGACCGCGCCCGCATTCCCGGCATCGACGTCGAGGTCGACGACGGCGACCGCTACCGCTTCGGCGAGGCCGAGGCCGAGGTGTTCTTCGTGCCCGGCCACACCAGCGGCCACATCGCCTACGCCTTCCGCGACCAGAAGGCGCTGTTCTGCGGCGACACGCTGTTCGCGCTGGGCTGCGGCCGCATGTTCGAGGGCACGCCGCAGCAGATGTGGGGTTCGCTGGCCCGGCTGCGCGCCCTGCCCGACGACATGCGCGTCTACTGCGCCCACGAGTACACCCAGTCCAACGCCCGCTTCGCGGTGACGCTGGAGAAGGACAACGCGGCGCTGATGCAGCGCGCGGCGGCGATCGACGCGGCGCGCGGTCGCGGCGAGCCGACCGTGCCGTCGCTGCTGGGCGAGGAGAAGGCGACCAACCCGTTCCTGCGTGCCGACGTGCCCGCGGTCCAGGCCGCGGTCGGCCTCGCCGGCAAGGACCCGGCGGCGGTGTTCGCCGAGGTCCGCCACCGCAAGGACGTGTTCTAGCGCCTCACCAGGCAGAAGACGGCGCCGAGCGCGAGCAGGCCGGCCAGCGCCGCGTAGAGCGGCGCCTGCGGCACGTTCAGGAACAGCCACGGCGCCGACAGCGGACCCGCCGCGGCGCCGAAGTCGCGCCAGGTCGAGTAGCTGGCCTGCGACGACAGCACGCTCGCCTTGCCGCGTTCCAGCACCAGCACCGGCACCAGGGTGTTGAACATGCCGCGGGTCAGCACGATCGCCAGCGCCCCCAGCACCTCGCGGTCGAGGGCGATCAGCACGAAGCCGGCGATCAGCAGGGCGGCGTTGACGATCGAGACGCGGCCGGCGCCGAAGCGGTCGCCGATCCAGCCGCCCAGCGGGCCGGTCGTCACCTCGACCAGCCAGCGCAGCGCCAGCAGGATCGCGGTCGCCAGCAGCGGCGGCATCGCGGTGATCGAGTCCTTCATCAGGAAAGCCAGGGTCAGCAGGAACACGCCGTCGCTGGTGAAGCCGAGCAGGAAGCCCCAGGTCTCGAGCCGGTGCGGCACCGGCAGGCGGAAGCCCCTGTGCTCGGTCGGCACGCGCGGCAGCGGCGGCAGCAGCACGGCGCCGACCAGCGCGATCACGGTGAGGCCACCCAGCAGCAGGAAGGTCGGGCGCGGTCCGACCTGCAGCGCCACCCAGGCGCCGCCGACCAGCGCCATCGCCTGGACCACGCCGATCGCGGCCCGGCTGGCGCCGACGCGCTTGCCGGCATTGGCGCGGTCGGACACCGCGTAGGCGAGCGTCGCGAGGTTCAGCGCGGCGTAGGAGACGCCCCAGGTCATGCGGGCCGCGACCTGCACCGCCTCGTCGTCGACCAGCCCGTAGAGCGTCGTCGAGACGACCGAGCCGATGGCCGCCCCGACCATCATCGACTTCGGTCCCACCCGCTCGCCCAGCGCCGCGGCGCCCGAGTTGGCGAACAGGCGAACCCAGCGGTTGAGCGACAGCAGCACGCCGACCATGGCGAGGCTGACGCCGAACGCCTCGTGGTACAGCGGCAGCACGGCGTAGAGCAGGGTGTCGCCGATCATCGAGACGGCGATCACCAGCCCCGGCAGGGCCATGCCGACCGGGGCCCTCGCCTGCGCGGCGTCGGCGCGCACCTCAGCCGGCGCGCTGCA
Source organism: uncultured Reyranella sp. (assembly GCA_964420105.1). Lineage (GTDB taxonomy): Bacteria > Pseudomonadota > Alphaproteobacteria > Reyranellales > Reyranellaceae > Reyranella. The sequence continues at coordinate 162,789 of CAYQRL010000004.1, read as the reverse complement.
CCAGTGCCTCGCGCAACGCGGCGGCGGCCAGCGTCGTGCCGCGCCGCGCGCCGTGCAGCAGCATCGGCGAGCTCAGGAAGCCGTGCAGCATGCCGCCGAACTCGACCAGGTCGGCCAGCGTGCCTTCCTGCTGCAGGCGGAAGGCGTAGGCACGGCCCTCGTCGCGCAGCGGGTCGTAGCCGGCGGTGATGACCAGGGCCGGCGGCAGGCCGGCCAGCGAGGCGGCGCGCAGCGGCGACACCCGCCAGTCGCCGCGGTTGCCGCGCTCGGGCGCGTAGTGGTCGAAGAACCACTCCATGGTCGGCGCGTTGAGGCCGTAGCCGTCGGCGAACAGGCGGTAGGACTCGGCCCGCGCCACCGCGTCGGTCACCGGGTAGGCCAGCAGCTGCAGCCGCAGCTTCGGGCCGCCGTTGTCGCGCGCCCAGATCGAAACCGAGGCGGCGAGGTTGCCGCCGGCGCTGTCGCCGCCGATCGCCAGCCGGCCCGGGTCGATGCCGACCGACGGGCCGTTGGCCGCGACCCACTGCAGCGCCGCCACGACATCGTCGAAGGCGGCGGGGAAGCGGGCTTCCGGGGCCAGCCGGTAGTCGACCGCGAACACCGCGATGCCGGCCTCGAGCGCCAGCTGGGCGCACAGGACGTCGTGGCTGTCGAGGTTGCCGAACACCCAGCCGCCGCCATGGGCGTAGACGAGGCAGGGCAGGGCACCACCCGCCGGCACGTTGGCCGGCCGGTAGAGCCGCACCGGGATGTCGCCGCCGGGACCGGGAATGGTGCGATCGACGACCGCGACCTCGGCCGGCCGCGGTCCCTGGGCGGCCGGGCGCAGCGCCAGGTAGAGGTCGCGCGCCGCCTGTGGCGAGAGCGTGTTCCACGCCGGCCGGTTGGCCGCGACCATCAGGTCGATCAGGCGTTGCGATTCGGGGTCGAGGGCCATTCCTCCATCTCCATTCTTTTCTGGTCGAACGCGGCACTCTAGCAGTCGCCGCCCCTGTTTCGTCACGAGACGAATGGTAAGGTGAGCCATGACATTCGAATCGGACCCCGGCGTCTCGACGGAAGCGCCCCGCCCGTCGTGGTGGCGCCGCCGCTGGGATGGCCTCCGGGCCTGGCGTCCCGGCGCCAACCGGACCTCGGTTCCGCCGGGCGGAGCGCGCCGGGCGTGGAGCTGGACCTGGCGCATCGTCCTGGTGCTGCTGGTGCTGTGGTTCCCGATCGGCGCGCTGATCGTCGAGAACATCGACGCAGACCCGCAGTTCGCGCCGCGCAACGTCGCGCCGGGCGAGAGTCGCGCGGTGGCGGCGGCGGCCGACCTGATCACGCGCGAGGTCGATGCCAAGACGTGGGCGCCGATGATGCCGGCCTTCATGCCGGCCGGGATCCTCGACAACATGCCGAACTTCCAGCGCGGCGTGATGGCGGCGGTCGGCCGCTTCAGCACAGAGCTCATGGACCAGGTCGGCCGGGTGCGCGGCACCAGCCAGGTCGACCGCGACCTCGAGCAGGCGCGCGGCTTCCTCAACGAGCAGCCCAACATCTGGATCTGGCAGCCCAGCGTCTCGCTGTGGCCGTCGGCGACCTCGGCCCAGAAGTACCGCGCCGGCCGTGACCGGCTGATCGCCTACAACCGCCGTCTCGGCAGCGGCCAGGCGGTGTTCGAGCGCCGCGCCGACAACCTGCAGGCGCTGATCGACCGCATCGCCAACGACCACGGCTCCGACTCCGCGGTCATCGACCAGCACATCATCGAGAGCTCCGGCGACCTGTTCGATCGCCGCGCCGACGATGTCTTCTACTTCAACAAGGGCCGGCTCTACGCCAACTTCATCCTGTTGCGCGAACTCGGCGTCGACTTCGAGAACGTCATCCGCGAGCGCAACCTGACCAACGCCTGGAACGGCATGGTCGAGACCTTCCGGCTGGCCTCGGCGCTGCAGCCGTGGGTGGTCTGGAACGGCTACCCGGATGGCCTGTTCATCCCCAACCATCTCGCCGCGCAGGGCTTCTACCTGCTGCGCGCCCGCGTCCAGTTGCGCGAGATCAGCGGCATCCTCCTGAAGTAGGCCAGCTCCGTGGAAATCTACCTTCCCATCGCCGAGCTATCGATGAACGTCTTCGTTCTGCTCGGCCTGGGAGGGGCGGCCGGCCTGCTGGCCGGCATGTTCGGCGTCGGCGGCGGCTTTCTCGCCACGCCGCTGCTGATCTTCGTCGGCATCCCGCCGGCGGTGGCGGTTGCCAGCCAGGCCAACCAAGTCGTGGCCAACTCGATCTCGTCGCTGCAGGTGGCGTGGCGGCGCGGCAACGTCGACCTGCGCATGGGGCTGGTACTGCTGCTGGGCGGCATGATCGGCTCGTCGGCGGGCGTGTCGGTGTTCACCTGGCTGAAGCGGATCGGCCAGATCGATTTCGTGATCGCCGTGCTCTACGTCGTGATGCTGTCGACCATCGGCGTGCTGATGCTGGCCGAGAGCGCCCGCACCTGGTTCCAGCGGCGACGCAATCCCGAGGCGCCGCGCGGCAAGCTCCATACCCACTACCTCGTGCACAAGCTGCCGCTGAAGCTGCGTTTCTACAAGTCCAAGCTCTACATCAGCGCGCTGCTGCCGATCGGCATCGGCTTCGTGATCGGCCTCTTGTCGGCGATCCTCGGCGTCGGCGGCGGCTTCGTGCTGGTGCCGGCCATGATCTACATCCTCGGCATGCCGACCGCGGTGGTGATCGGCACGTCCAACTTCCAGATCCTGTTCGTCGCCGCCAACGTCACCTTCCTGCAGGCGGCGACCAACGGCACCGTCGACGTCGTGCTGGCGCTGCTGCTGATCCTGGGCGGCGTGATCGGCGCTCCGATCGGCGCGCGCATCGCGGCCAAGCTGCCCGGCGTGGTGCTGCGCGGCCTGATGGCGCTTCTGATCCTGGTGGTGGCGGCCGAGTTGCTCACCGAACTGCTGAGGACGCCGAGCTCGCTGTTCTCGCTCGGCGCCCGCGAGGTGATCCCGTGAGGCGGCTCGCCGCGGTCCTGGTCCTGCTCGCCGGCCTGGCGGGCAGCCTGTCGGCCAGCGCCCAGGGGCCGCGCGCCGAGCAGCGTGGCGAGCCGCGCGCCGAGCCGCCGCGCCTCGACGCGCCGGGTCCCGCGGTGCCGTTCGGGCCCTTCCCGGTCGCGCCCGCCGATCCCAGCGCGCCGCCCTCGGTGCCGAGCCGGGACGCGACGCCGGAACTGATCGTCGACCTGTCGCGGCCGCGGGTGTCGATCACCTCGGCCTTCCAGGGCGAGAGCCTGCTGATGTTCGGCATGTTCGATCCGCCGGGCGAGATCGTGGTCGTGGTCGCCGGTCCGCCGGCACGCGAGACCGTGCTGCGCAAGCAGCGGGTGCTCGGCCTGTGGCTGAACACCGGCCGCCAGGCCTTCGACGACGTCCCGGCCTACTACTTCATCGCCGCCAGCCAGCCCCTGCAGCGCCTGCTGGCGCGCGGCGCCGGCGGCGAGATCCTGTCGCTCGACGACCGGCTGTCGAGCGTCCGCTCGGTCGGCGAGCGCGACCACGAGGACCTCATCAGCTTCCGGCAGGGCCTGGTCGAGGTGAAGCGCCGGGAGGGACTGTACCCGGCGGCGATCGGCCAGGTCTCGATCCAGGCCGGCCGGCTGTTCCGGGTCGAGCTGCCGTTCCCGTCGCGCCTGCCCGAGGGTGTCTACGAGGTCCGCACCTACGTCCTGCGCGAGGGCAAGATCGTCGCCGCGGTTTCGCGGCCGCTGCCGGTCGGCAAGGTCGGGTTCAGCGCCCAGCTCGCCGGCTGGGCGCACAACGACGGGGCATTGTACGGCCTCGGCGCCATCCTGATGGCCCTGTTGGTGGGCTGGCTGGGCGGTGCGGCGATGCGGCGCCTGTAGAGGGGGAGCGGTCATGAGCGAACAGGTCACGCCGGCCGAGGAGCGTGTCTTCCTCGTCGTGGTCGATGAAAGCCCGGAACTGCGCAACGCGCTGCGCTACGCCTGCCGCCGCGCCAAGCGCACCGGCGGCCGGGTGGCCATGCTCTACGTCATGGATCCGCCGGAAGGCCAGCAGTGGGGCGCGGTGGTCGACCTGATGCGCCAGGAGGCTCGCCAGCAGGCGGAGGAGGTGGTGGCCCGCCACGCCGACATCGCGGTGTCGCTGACCGGCCAGCCGCCGACCATCCATATCCGCGAGGGCAAGAGCCGCGACGAGCTGGTCAAGCTGATCACCGAGGACCGCTCGATCTCGGTGCTGGTCCTCGGCAGCGCCTCCGGCGGCGAGGGTCCGGGGCCGCTGGTCACCGCCTTCGCCGGCAAGCTCGGCAGCCAGCTGCGGGTGCCGCTGACCATCGTTCCCGGCGCTCTCAGCGAGGCCGAGATCGACGCGATCTCCTGACTTCGGCACCCCGACAATGCGGCAATCACGACGACCGGCGGTCTCGTTTTGGATTTGAGCCAGAAGGGTTGTTTCCGGTCATGGACTGAACACGAAGCGTTAATAGATTGATAAATTGCATTAATATCGATATTTTCCATAATCTTTATTCATAGACGTTCAAGAATCGACTTGATCGGTCTTGCCGCCATTCCTACGTCGGCTGCCTGAATTCGGGGGCGGCGACGTCCCGTCCCCATCCCTGAGCGACGCCGGTCACGGCCGGCGTTCGAACCGGAGGTTAGAGGTTTGTTTATCCAGACCGAGCAGACGCCCAACCCGTCGACCCTGAAGTTCCTCCCCGGCCGCGTGGTCATGGAGAAGGGCACGATGGACTTCGCCACCGTGGAGGCCGCGACCCCGTCGCCGCTGGCCCGCCGGCTGTTCGCGATCGAGGGCGTCGAGCGCGTTTTCCTCGGCGCCGACTTCGTGACCGTCACGAAGGCCGCCGACCGGGACTGGCAGATCCTCAAGCCGTCGATCCTCGGCGGCATCATGGAGCACTACACCTCGGGTGAACCGGTGATCGCCGGGACGGCCGACGCCGCCGCCGACGCGGCCGACGACGACGAGGTGGTCGCCCAGATCAAGGAACTCCTCGAGACCCGCGTCCGTCCGGCGGTGGCCCAGGACGGCGGCGACATCGTTTTCCACGATTTCCGCGATGGCGTGGTCTACCTGCACATGCAGGGCTCGTGCTCGGGCTGCCCGAGCTCGACGGCCACGTTGAAGATGGGCATCGAGAATCTTCTCAAGCACTACGTGCCTGAAGTGGTGGAAGTGCAGGCGGCCCAGTAGGCCTCCCGCCGTCCAAGCGTAAAGCGTCAGCGTCATCGGCGGATGCGGTGGGGGACCGCGTCCGAAGGACCTTTCGTTGTGTCAACGAACCAGGGTGTGGCAATGCCTCCTTCCTTCCGGCCCGCCTTCGAGCGCGGGCGGCAGTATGCTTTCCCCGTCGCATGGGCGGCGATCTTCGCCGTCGGCGTCGGACTCACCGACCCCGTGCGCTCGATCGACGTCGCGACCGGTATGGCGTTTGCCGGCATCGGCTCGGCGCAGGCGCACAACGCCGACGCCGTGGCGTCGTTCGCGCGGCCGGACCTCGAGGGCCGTGACGACACGCAGCGCGTGGCGCTGTCGATGCCGTCTCCGGAGGACCACAACGAATTGCCGCCGGTCACCGCGGGCATGGGCCACGGCCGCTTCGCCGCGCCGGGCAACGCGGTCCGCCGCCAGGTCCGGGTCAAGCCGATCAACCCGCGCACCGCCGACGAGCTGGCGGGTTTCCTGCGCGAGGCGTCCTACACCCTGAACGAGGTGCGCCAGGGCGAGGCCGTTCCGGCGATCAAGGTCGAGCGCGTGCCGGCCGACCTCGGCAACAAGGACGGCAACGAGCGCAAGCTGCTGTTCATCAGCGCCATCCTGCCGGTGGTGCTCGAGACCAATCACCGCGTGCTGGTCGATCGCGAGAAGCTGGTCGCGCTGCGCGACAAGATGGCGGCGAACCCCGACAGCGTGACCGCGCTCGACCGGGTCTGGCTGGAGGACCTCGCCCAGCGTTACGAGGCCCCGGCCGACCAGCTCGACGAGTTGCTGCGACGCGTCGACATCGTGCCGCCGTCGATGGCGATCGCCCAGGGCGGCGTCGAGTCGGGGTGGGGCACCTCGGTGGCGGCCCGCACCGGCAACGCGCTGTACGGCCAGATGCAGCTGGTCGGGCGCAACAGCGGCGTGCCGCAGCCCTTTTCCAGCGTCGGCGAGGCGACCGAGGCCTACATCGCCAACCTCAACACCCACCCGGCCTATGCCGGCTTCCGCACCGCCCGCGCCGCCGCGCGCGACCGCGGCGAGCCGCTCGAGGGCTACCGCCTGGTCGGCACGCTGTTGCGTTACTCCGAGCGCGGCATGGCCTACGTCCAGTTCGTCCGACAGATCATGCGCGAGAACGACCTGCACGATTTCGACCAGGCGCGGCTGCTCGAGGCGTCGAGCTTCTGAGGCGGCGCTACATCATCGGCCGCGGCAGGTCGGCATCGGCGATCAGCGGGTAGCGGCGCTGGTCGAACAGCTGGTAGTGCCACCACTCGTTGCGATAGAAATCCCAGCCGGCGCTGGTCATCAGCCCCATCAGCAGCAGCCGGTTGCGTTGCGCCTCGACCGCGATGTCGGTGCGGCCGTGATGCGACAGCGGCGTGAAGGCGTCGAACCCCGTCCCCATGTCGAGTTCGCGGTCGCCGTCCAGCAGCGTGAGATCGACCGCGACACCGCGCGAATGCGGCGAGCCGCGGCGCGGATCGGCCAGGAACTCGGGATCGGGATCGACATTCCACATCGCCCACTGCGCCTCGACCGGGCGCAGCGCGTCGAAGATGCGAAGGCGCAGCCCCAGCGGCCGGGCCAGCGCGATCGCCGCCGCCAGCTTGTCCGCCGCCTCGCGGTGCAGCCAGCATTCGGCGTTCCGGTAGATCGGCTGTCCCGTTAGATTGGCGTCCGTCGCATAGGCGAGCCTCACGTCGACGTCGAAGTCGGGCGGGGCGATGGCAACGAGATCGAGCTTCATGTCAGCAAAATGCCCGGCCCGCGGGACGGGCGCCACCCTCGCGCCGCGCGCGCCATTCCCGGCCTCGCGGCCTTGCCCGATCTCGCGCCCATGATCGTGCTGGCCTTCGACTGCGCGGTCACGGGCCTGGGCGTCGCGGTGCTGGCGGACGGCGCCTGCCGGGTCCGCCTGCTCAAGGAAGGCCGCGACCAGGCCGCCCGCCTCGTGCCGGCGATCGGCGCCGCGCTCGCGGACGCCGGCATCGACCGCCGCGACGTCGGCCTGGTCGCGGTCACCACCGGTCCCGGCAGCTTCACCGGCGTGCGCGTCGGGCTGGCCGCGGCGCGCGGCCTGGCGGTGGGGCTCGGGGTGCCGCTGGCGGGCATCGCGACGACCGACGTCCTGTCGGCACAGGCAGGGAGGCAGGACCGCCCGGTGGTCGCCGCGATCGACAGCCGGCTGGGCGACTGGTTCTGTGCCCTGCCGGGGGCGCCGCCGTTCGTCGCCTCGGCACCGGCGCTGGCCGAGCGCGTTTCGGGATCCGCCTTCGGACCGGGTGTCCACGTGATCGGCGCCGGCGTCGCGCCGCTGGCCCGCGAGCTGCGCGAACTCGGGATCGACGTCACGGAACGGGAGACGACGCCCGACCCCGAGGCGCTGGCGCGACTGGCGCTGGCCGAGGGGGCCGACGCCTGGCGCGCCCGCAACGCGGCCGAGGGGCTGCCGCGGCCGCTCTACCTGCGCGGCGTCAATGTGACGCTGCCCGATGGCGCCCGCCGCACGGTCGACCTCGAGTGATGCCCGGGTGACGCTGCCATGACGGTCGCCTTCGACATCTCGGCCCTGGGCGCCCTCGACCTCGATCGCGCCGCCATGCTGCACGGCGAGTCGTTCGCCGCGATGGGCGAGCGACCATGGACGCGGCAGGACCTCGCCGGCCTCCTGGCCTCCCCCGGCGTCTCCGGCTTCCTGCTGCGGGCGGGCGAAGAGGATGCGGGGGTGGCGCTGTGCCGGGTCACCGCCGACGAGGCCGAGTTGCTGACCATCGCGGTCCGGCCGGCCTGGCGCCGGCAGGGCGGCGCCCGCCGGCTGCTGGCCGCGGTCATCGAGCGGGTGCGTGGCGCCGGCGCGGCCAGCCTGTTCCTCGAGGTCGGGGCCGACAACCCGGCGGCGCAGCGCCTGTACGAGGCCCAGGGGTTCGCGGCGATGGGACGGCGAAAGGCCTACTACAGCCGTGGGGCGTTGCCGCCTGCCGACGCCCTCCTGATGCGCCGCGCGCTGCCGTGAATCGACGTTCGTTCAGCCCCGCCGGATCAGCACGACGTGGGCCTCGCCGTCGGGCTCGATGCCCAGGATTTCATGGCCCTCGTCGCGTGCGGCCCGGGGCACGTTGCGCAGCGGTTCGTCGCCGCGCAGGCGCACCGCCAGGACGGCGCCCGGGGCCAGCCGTTCGAGCTGCAGCTTGGTCCGGACGAAGGTCATGGGGCAGACCTCGCCGGTGATATCCAGCGTGATGTCGGGGTGGATAGACATGGCCCGGTAACTATACCCCGGCCGCGCCCCGGTGTAGGGTGTCCGTGCATGCCCGATAGCAAGTCAAAGCTCGAACTGCTCTGCATCGAGAAGGGTCTCAAGATGACCGACCAGCGTCGCGTGATCGCGCGCGTGCTGTCGGAATCCCAGGATCATCCCGACGTCGAGGCCGTTCACCGCCGCGCGACGTCCATCGATCCGAACATCTCGATCGCCACCGTCTACCGCACCGTTCGCCTGTTCGAGGAAGCCGGGATTCTCGCCAAGCACGACTTCGGCGACGGCCGCGCGCGCTACGAGGAGACGCCGGACGAGCACCACGATCACCTGATCGACATCCAGAGCGGCCAGGTCATCGAGTTCCACAACGACGAGATCGAGGAACTGCAGCGCCGGATCGCCGAAAAGGCCGGCTACAAGCTGGTCGGCCATCGCCTGGAACTGTACGGCGTGCCCCTCGACGCGAAGAGCAGCCGGCAAAAATGAGTGGACGGACCGTCCCGCTCCTCGATAATGGCACGATGATCGGGGCGGCCCCCTTGCGGATGAGACATGCGCATCGACCGCGCTGACAGCGAAGCCGAACTCCTTGGCGCGCCCGCCTCCAGCGCGGACATCGTCAAGGTCGTCGCCGGCGATTTCGAGGTCCGCCTCGCCGAGACCGCGGCCGAGGTCGATGCCGCGCAGGCGTTGCGTTACCGCGTCTTCTACGAAGAGATGACCGCCCGCCCGACGCCCGAGATGGCGGCGAAGCGGCGCGACTTCGACGGCTTCGACAAGGTCTGCGACCATCTGCTGGTGCTCGACCGCCGCCGCGGCGCCGGCCCCGAGGGCATCGTCGGCACCTACCGACTGATCCGCCGACCGGCGGCCGCCGCGATGGGGCGCTTCTATTCGTCGGCCGAGTACGACATCCAGCCGATGATCGACTACCCGGGCGAGGTCCTCGAGCTCGGCCGCTCGTGCATCGAGAAGGACGCCCGCAACACCGCGACCATGCAGATGCTGTGGCGCGGCATCGCGCTGTACTCGTTCCACTACAACATCCAGGTGATGTTCGGGTGCGCCAGCCTGCCCGGGACCGACCCGTCGCAGCATGCGCAGGCGCTGTCCTATCTCTACCAGCATCACCTCGCGCCGCCGGAGATCCGGGTCCGCGCGCTCGCCAGCCGCTTCGTCGAGATGAACGTGCTGCCGCCCGGCAGCTACGATCCGCGCAAGGCGATGGCGCGCGTGCCGCCGCTCATCAAGGGCTACCTGCGGCTCGGCGGTTTCGTCGGCGACGGCGCGGTGATCGATCCCGAGTTCAACACCACCGACGTCTTCATCATCGTCAAGACCGAGCTGGTGACGGAGAAGTACATCCGGCACTACGAACGCGGGATGCGCGACGCGGATAGCTGACGCCGCGGCGACGATGTCGATCGGATCTCCCCTGCGCGGCTTTTTCCGGCTGCTATGCTACCTGCTGGTCACGCTGATCGCGGTGCCGCCCTACCTGTTGGCGCTGGCGCTGCGCATCCAGCCGGTGATCCGCTGGATGCCGGTCGCCTACCACCGCTTCGTCTGCTTCATCCTCGGCATACGGGTGCGCGTGCACGGCCAGCGCTCGGGCGAGATCCCGACGCTGTTCGTCTGCAACCACGTCTCCTACCTCGACATCGAGGTGCTGGGGGGCCTGATCCCGGGCAGCTTCGTCGCCAAGGCCGAGGTCGCGACCTGGCCGTTCTTCAGCACGCTGGCCAAGGCGCAGCGCACGATCTTCATCGAGCGGCGCAGCGGCAAGACCAGCAGCAGCCGCGACGAGATGATGAATCGCCTGAACACAGGCGACAACCTGATGCTGTTCCCCGAGGGCACCAGCAGCGACGGCAGCCGCGTCCTGCCGTTCCGCACCGCCCTGTTCGGCGTCGCCCAGCTGCGCCGCGAGGGCCGGCCGATCACCGTGCAGTCGGTGGCGATCGCCTACACCCGGCTCGACGGCATCCCGCTCGGCCGCTACTGGCGGCCGCTGTTCGCCTGGTTCGGCGACCTCGACCTCGTGCCGCACCTCTGGCAGATGGTCTGCCTCGGCGAGACCGAGGCCGTGGTCACCTTCTTCCCGCCGGTCGACATCGACCGGCTGGGCGACCGCAAGAAGCTGGCAGAGTACTGCTTCCGCGAGGTTTCCGGCGCCGTCCAGGCCGCCAATACGGGCCGCTACGAGCTGCTGCCGCCGCCCGCCGGCAAGGCCGCCTGACGGGCGCCCGAGGGATGAGTCGACCGTCGCGGCCCGCGGTGTTAGAACCCGGCCGTTCCAGCAACGGTAAGACATGACGGACGTCCGCACCGACGACCACCGGCCGCGCAAGCGCGTGTTCATCCGCACCTACGGCTGCCAGATGAACGTCTACGACTCCGACCGCATGGCCGACGTCCTGCGGCCGCTCGGCTATGGCCTCGCCGCCTCGGCCGACGACGCCGACCTCGTGGTCCTGAACACCTGCCATATCCGCGAGCACGCCTCGGAGAAGGTCTACTCCGAGCTCGGCCGGCTGCGCGACGCCAAGAGCGAGCGCCGGGCCGAGGGCCGCGACCTCACCATCGCGGTGGCCGGCTGCGTCGCCCAGGCCGAGGGCGAGGAGATCGTGAAGCGCCAGCCGGCGGTCGACATCGTGGTCGGGCCGCAGGCCTACCATCGCCTGCCCGAGCTGCTGGCCGAGGCCGAGCGCAAGGCCGCGATCCGGCGCGCCGGCAAGCGCCTGCCGGGCGCCGGCGTGCTCGACACCGACTTCCCGGCCGACAGCAAGTTCGATCACCTGCCGGCGCCGCAGGGCGTGCGCGCCGGCTCGGCGTTCCTGTCGATCCAGGAAGGCTGCGACAAGTTCTGCACCTTCTGCGTGGTGCCCTACACGCGCGGCGCCGAGTACTCGCGGCCGGCGGCGGCGGTGCTGGCCGAGGCGCGCCAACTGGCGGCGGCCGGCGCGGTCGAGCTGACGCTGCTCGGCCAGAACGTGAATGCCTACCACGGCGAGGCCGCCGACGGCGCCGGCACCTGGTCGCTGGCCCGGCTGGTGCGCGCGATCGCCGAGATCGCGGGCATCGCCCGCATCCGCTACACGACCTCGCATCCGCGCGACATGGACGACGACTTGATCGCCGCGCACGGCAACGTGCCGCAGCTGATGCCGTACCTCCACCTGCCGGTGCAATCGGGATCGGACCGCATCCTCGAGGCGATGAACCGCCGCCACGGCCGCGACCTGTTCCTGCGCCTCGTCGATCGGCTGCGCGCGGCGCGGCCCGACCTCGCGCTGTCGTCGGACTTCATCGTCGGCTTCCCCGGCGAAACCGACGCCGACTTCGACGACACGATGCGGCTGGTCGAACAGGTCGGCTTCGCCTCGGCCTACTCGTTCAAGTACAGCCGCCGCCCCGGCACGCCCGGCGCGGCGCTCGCGGAGCAGGTGCCCGAGGCGGTGAAGGCGGCCCGGCTGGCCGCGCTCCAGGCGCTGCTCGGCCAGCAGGCCCGCGCGTTCAACGAATCGAAGGTCGGCGCGGTCGTGCCGGTGCTGTTCGCCGAGACCGGTCGCAAGCCCGGCCAGGTGGTGGGCAAGACGCCGTGGCTGCAGTCGGTGCACGCCGACGGGCCGGAACGCCTGATCGGCAGTATCGTCGAGGCGCGCCTGGTCGCCGGCCATGCCAACAGCCTGACCGGCGAGATCGTCAACCGCGACCTCGAGGCGGCGGCGTGAGCGACGCGGTCTCCGGGGCGGGTACCGGCCGGGCGGCCGACGTGCGCCGCATGACGTTCGACGACAACGCGCTGCTGCCGCTGCTCTACGGCAACCACGACCGCCACCTCGTGCGCATCGAGCAGATCGCCAACGTGCAGCTGAGCGCGCGCGGCAACCAGCTGGCGATCGCCGGCAGCAACGACGATGCCGCGATCGCGCACAAGGCGCTGTCGAGCCTGTACGAGCGGCTGAAGCGGGGGCTGTCGATCGAGGCTGCCGACGTCGACGCGGCGGTGCGCTTCGCCCGGACCGGCGCCGAGGGCGGCGACGGCGAGGGCATCCGCACGCGCCGTCGCACCGTGCAGGCACGCTCGCCGGGCCAGCGCGGCTACCTGCAGGCGCTCAACGAGCGCGACATGGTGTTCGCGCTGGGGCCCGCCGGCAGCGGCAAGACCTACCTCGCCGTCGCGATGGGCGTGTCGCTGCTGCTGGCCGGCAAGGTCGAACGCATCGTGCTGTCGCGGCCGGCGGTCGAGGCCGGCGAGCGGCTGGGCTTCCTGCCCGGCGACATGAAGGAAAAGATCGATCCCTACCTGCGACCGCTCTACGACGCGCTGCACGACATGCTGCCGGCCGAGCAGATCGCCAACCGCATGGAGAACGGCGAGATCGAGATCGCGCCGCTGGCCTTCATGCGCGGCCGCACGCTGGCCCATTGCTACGTCATCCTCGACGAGGCGCAGAACACGACGCCGATGCAGATGCGCATGTTCCTGACCCGCTTGGGCGAGGGCTCGCGCATGGTCATCACCGGCGATCCCAGCCAGACCGACCTGCCGGGCGGCCAGCGCTCGGGTCTGGCCGACGCGGTCGACACGCTGGGCAAGGTCGAGGGCGTCCGCTTCGTGCGGCTGACGGCGCAGGACGTCGTCCGCCACGATCTCGTGACCCGCATCGTCGAGGCCTATGACGCGCGCGACAAGAAAGCCAAGACCGGCGACCGTTGACGTCGTGGTGCTGGACGCCGCCTGGCGCCGGGCGCTGCCCGGGGTCGAGCGGCTGGTCCGCCGCGCCGCGCGCGCCGCGCTGGGCAACCGGCGGCCGTCGCTCGCGGTCGCACTGGCCGACGACCGCCGGGTGAGGGCGCTCAACGCGCGCGACCGCGCCAAGGACAAGCCGACCAACGTCCTGTCCTATCCCTCCGGCGAAGCCGCGAAGGCCGGCGCCTTCCTCGGCGACATCGTGCTGGCGCGCCAGACGGTGTGGCGGGAAGCGCGCGAGCAGGGCAAGCGACCGGCCGATCACGTCGCCCACCTCGTGGTGCACGGCACGCTGCACCTGCTGGGCCACGACCACGAGACCGGCGATGCCGACGCCGAGCGCATGGAGGCGCTCGAGCGCCGCATCCTCGCGCGGCTGGGGATCGCCGACCCGTACCGCGCGCGCGACGGCTCCTAGAGCATCTCGAGCGGCTGCTTGCGGCGCGGCGGCGGGAAAGCCGCGTCGAGCGCGGCAGCGAGCGCCGGCGTGATCTCGACCGACAGCGCCTCGAAGTTTTCCTGCACACGCGCCGGCGACGACGACTTCGGGATCGCGACGACGCCGGGACGGGCGAGCAGCCAGGCCAGCGCCAGTTGCGCCGGCGTGCAGCCGGCGTCGCGCGCGAGGTCCTTCAGCGCGGCATCGCGCAGCAGGCGGCCCTGGTCGAGCGGCGAGTAGGCCATCAGCGGGATCGCGCGCGCCTGCATCCATGGCAGCAGGTCGAACTCGGGACCGCGGCGCGACAGGCAGTACAGGACCTGGTTCGACGCGGCGAGGCCGCGATCGACGCCGGACAGTTCCTCCATGTCGTCGATGTCGAAGTTGCTGACGCCGAAGTCGCCGATCTTCCCGGCCTCGCGCAACCGCAGGAACGCCTCGACGGTCTCGCCGAGCGGCGTGCCGCCGCGCCAGTGCAGCAGGTAGAGATCGATGCGCTCGACGCCCAGCCGGCGCAGGCTGCGCTCGCAGGCCGCCACGGTCCCCTGCCGCGACGCGTTGTGCGGGTAGACCTTGGTGACCAGGAACGGCCGCCGCGCGCGGCCGCGGATCGCCTCGCCGACGATCTCCTCGGCGACGCCCTCGCCGTACATCTCGGCGGTGTCGATCATCGGGTAGCCGAGATCGAGCCCGGCCTTCAGCGCCGCCAGCTCGGCCGGCCGGGCGCGGCCGCTCTCGCCCATGCGCCAGGTGCCGAGGCCGAGCACCGGCATCGACGCGCCGGACGGGAGTTTGCAGGAACGCATAAGGAACATCCCTCATTGCAACGGGCGGGCGATAGCCTATCTTAGCGGCCATGCCGGACTCCACAGCGCACAGTACGCGACCGGGCCAGGGCCCGGTCTCGACGACGGAGCCGACCGCGACGCCGCCCGGCAGCGGCGCGCCGGACGCCCCGGCCTCGGGTGGCCTGTTGCGCGCCCTCGTGCGCCGCCTGCGCCGCCGCGACAAGAACGAGGCGGTGCGCGAGGCGATCGAGGAACTGATCGAGGAGACGCCAGAGAGCGACACGCCGATCAGCGACGACCAGCGCGTCCTGCTCGCCAACATCCTGAAGCTGCGCGACAAGACCGTGGCCGACGTCATGGTGCCGCGCGTCGACATCGTCGGCATCGCCGCCGACACGCCGCTCGACGAGGTCGTGCGCCTGATCCAGTCGGAGGCCCACTCGCGCTACCCGATCTACCGCGAGTCGCTCGACGACGTGATCGGCATGATCCACATCAAGGACGTGCTGGCCTACTGGGGCACCGCCAAGAAGTTCAACCTGCGGGACATCCTGCGTCGCGTCGTCTTCGTGGCGCCGACCCTGCCGGTGCTCGACATGCTGCTCGACATGCGGCGGTCGCGCACCCACATGGCGCTGGTCGTCGACGAGTTCGGCGGCACCGACGGGTTGCTGACCATCGAGGACCTGGTCGAGGAGATCGTCGGCGAGATCGAGGACGAGCACGACGTCGCCCAGACCCCGACGGTGGCACGCCGCGTCGATGGCACGATCGACGTCAACGGCCGCACCCCGGTCGAACTGCTGGAGCAGGAGATCGGCAACGTGCTGTCGGAGGACGAGCGGCGCGAGATCGACACCGTGGGCGGCCTCATCTTCTCGCTGCTCGGGCGCATCCCCGAGCGCGGCGAGGTGGTGCGCCATCCCTCGGGCGTGGAGTTCGAGGTTCTCGACGTCGATCCGCGGCGCATCCGGCGCCTGCGCGTGCGGCCGCCGACCACGGCGTCCGCCGACGCATCCTGACCCGCGCTTCGTGTTGACCCGGATCACCGGCTGGCGTGCCCTCGTCGCCGCGGCCGTCGCCGGCGCGCTCGCCGCGCTGGCCATGCCGCCGCTCTACTGGCTGCCGCTCGCGGTGGTCGGCATCGCGGGCTACGTGCTGTTGTGGCAGGCCGCGCCCTCGGCGCGCAGCGCCTTCTGGCGTGGCCTCGCCTGGGGCACCGGCCATTTCGCGGTCGGGTCCTACTGGATCCTCGAGGCCTTCAACGTGCCGCCGGCCGACTACCGGCTGCTCGGCCCGCCGATCGTCGGCGGCCTGTCGGTCGTGCTGGGCTTCTTCCCCGGGCTGGCGGCCGGCGTCGCGCGCTGGCTGGTCGACCGCTGGCCCGCGATCGGCGGCCGCTACGCCCGGCTGGTCGTTCTGGCGCTCGCCTGGACCGGCGCCGAATGGCTGCGCGGGCACGTCTTCACCGGCTACCCGTGGAACCCGCTCGGCCATGTCTGGGCGTTCTCGACGCCGTTGCTGCAGGGCGCAGCACTGGTCGGCGTCTACGGCCTCGGCACGCTCACCTTCCTGGTGCTGGCCGCGCCGGTCGCGGGAACCCGCGCCGCGCTGGCGGCGCTGGCGGTGGTCGTGGCGGCCTTCGGCGCCGGCTCGGTCGTGATCGAGGGAGGGTCCGATGCCTCCGGGGACCGGCCGTGGGTGCGCATCGTGCAGCCCAACGTGCAGCAGTCCGAGAAGTGGCGCCCGGAAACCCGCGCCCGCCAGCTCGCGCTGCTGGTCGAGATGAGCCGGCGACAGCCCGGCTTCGACCGGCTGTCCGCGGTGGTGTGGCCGGAGACCGCGCTGCCCCAGGTCGTCACCCCCGACTCGCCGGCGCTGAAGGTGATGGCCGAGGCAGTGCCGCCGAACGGCCTGCTGCTGACCGGTGCGGCCCGCTCGACCGAGCGGCCACAGGTCGACGGCGTCTGGAACTCGCTGCTCGCGGTCGACGGCACGGGACGGATCGCCGCCCACTACGACAAGGTCCACCTCGTGCCGCTGGGCGAGTACATCCCGTTCCACAAGCAGCTGGCCCCGGTATCGGGCCTGATCGGTCGCGGCTCGTTCGAGGAGGGCGCCGGCCGGGTGACGCTGGTGCCGTCCAACGGCCTGCCGCCGTTCTCGCCGATCATCTGCTACGAGGTCATCTTCCCGGCCGCCGTGACCGGTCCGCGCGAGCGGCCGCAGTGGCTGCTCAACGTCACCAACGACGCCTGGTTCGGCCTGTCGAGCGGTCCCTACCAGCACCTGGTCAGCGCCCGCCTGCGCAGCGTCGAGGAAGGCCTGCCGATGATCCGCGCCGCCAACACCGGCGTGTCGGCGGTGATCGATCCCTACGGCCGCGTGCTGGCGTCGCTGGACATGCAGGTCCAGGGCATCATCGACCACGCCCTGCCGACGGCCCGGCCAATGACACCATACGGTCGCTGGGGGGACGGTACTCTGCTGGCTATGGTTGCAATTCTCCTGCTGGGACTCGGCGTGGTGGCCCGGAAAAGCCGTCATTCCCCCTGAATCCGATACTTTTCGCATTCTAGAGGTTGAACTTGCATTCTGTGCGGGAGGGCGTAATGTGTTATGCAGTCCTGTCGCGTAGATATGCATTATTGCACAGGTGAAACGGTCTGGCCCTGCACTTCCTGGCTGTTCTCCTCCTTGGTTGCACAACCATGCGTTAGGCTGTCGCGTTAGAATGAGAAGAAGAAGAGGATCGAACTCATGGCCAGATCGCACCCGGTGGACGTTCATGTCGGGGCCCGCATGCGCCAGCGTCGCACCCTGCTCGGCATGAGCCAGGAAAAGCTCGGGACCGCGGTGGGGCTGACTTTCCAGCAGATCCAGAAGTACGAGCGTGGCTCGAACCGGATCGGCTCGAGCCGGCTCTACGAGTTCGCCAAGGTGCTCGACGTGCCGGTGTCGTACTTCTTCGACGAGATGCCGAACAACGCCCTGTCGGGCCGGCCGATGTCGGGCCGCGGCCGCAAGGGCTTCGGCGAGGCGGCGACGCCGTTCGAGCAGGAGAAGGACCCGCTGATCAAGCGCGAGACGCTGGAACTGGTCCGCGCCTACTACAAGATCCGCGAAGGCCGCGTGCGCAAGCGCATCTTCGAGATGGTCAAGGCGGTCGGCGCCGCCAGCCATGCCGAGGTCCTGGGCGGCCGCAAGGGCCGTTCCTAGGCCCGGACGGCAGGGGAGGCGAAGCGCCGGTGGGGCAAAACGCCGGACCCCCTTGATTTCCTCCGACACTTGGAGTTTTTAACGGCGCGGCCCCGGTGGGCGGGGTCGCCGCGGACGGATTTGGACGACTTGCCACCGCGAGAAAAAAGGCTAAGCCGGACGTTGGCGGTACTGCCGCCCTGCCCGGAGTCCAGTGCGAACGAGGGAAGGGCAGCCATGGCGCTCAAGGACTTTCTTTTCACCAGCGAGTCGGTTTCCGAAGGTCATCCGGACAAGGTCTGCGACCAGATCTCGGATGCGATTCTCGACGCGTTCATCGCCAACGACGTGAAACTCGGCATCGCCGACGACAGCCACGCGAACACCCGCCTGGGCTGCGAGACGCTGGCCACCACCAACAAGATCGTGATCGCCGGCGAGGGCCGCGCCTCGGCGCCGTTCATGACCAAGTACGGCAAGCACACGGTCGCCAACCGCGAGTTGATCACCGAGATCGCCCGCGAGGTCGTGCGCGACATCGGCTACGACCAGGACGGTTTCTCGTTCCACGGCGCCGACGTCGAGGTGCTGCTGCACGGCCAGTCGCCCGACATCGCGCAGGGCGTCGATGCCAAGAAGAAGGGCGGCAACCTCGGCGAGCAGGAAGGCGCCGGCGACCAGGGCCTGATGTTCGGCTTCGCCTGCCGCGACAGCGAGGAATACGAGAAGGGCTCGTTCATGCCGGCCCCGATCTACTTCTCGCACAAGATCCTCGAGGTGCTGAGCAAGGCCCGCCGCTCGGGCGAGCTGCCCGACCTGCAGCCGGACGCCAAGAGCCAGGTCACGGTGCGTTACGTCAACGGCAAGGCCGTCGGCGCCACCAAGGTCGTGGTCTCGACCCAGCACCGCGAAACCAACAAGAAGGGCAAGAAGTACAACTCGGGCATGATCCGCGAGATGATCGCCGGTCACGTCAAGAAGTCGCTGCCGGCCGGCTGGTTCCCCAAGAAGCCCGCCGACTTCTTCGTCAACCCGACGGGCAACTTCGTGGTCGGCGGTCCCGACGGCGACTGCGGCCTGACCGGCCGCAAGATCATCGTCGACACCTACGGCGGCTTCGCGCCGCACGGCGGCGGCGCCTTCTCGGGCAAGGATCCGACCAAGGTCGATCGTTCCGCCGCCTACGCCGCGCGCTACCTCGCCAAGAACGTGGTCGCCGCCGGCCTCGCCGACCGCTGCCTGATCCAGGTCGCCTACGCGATCGGTGTCGCCGACCCGATGTCGCTCTACGTCGACACGCAGGGCACCGGCAAGGTCGACGAGCGCAAGCTCGAGAAGATCCTGTCCGACCTGTTCCCGCTGCGGCCGACCAACATCCGCCGCTCGCTGGAGCTCAACAAGCCGATCTACCGTCGCACCGCCGCCTACGGCCACTTCGGCCGCAAGCCGGAGCGCGACGGCGGCTTCTCGTGGGAGCGCACCGATCTCGTGCCGGAGCTCAAGCGGGCCTTCGGCGCGCGTTAGGAGCGCGTCCTAAATCATTGATTCTCCGTCAATTCTTGGTAGTGTCGGAGGGGCAATAACAAGTCTGCTGGAGCAGACGTAAATGGCCCCTCTGGAGAATGGCGGGTTTCAGCCATCGACGTGGGCCGGCGAACGCAGCCGGCCCATCGACTCGCTCATGCGGGCGCTGCTCTACGTCGCCCAGCAGGTCGGCCGCCCGCTCAGCGAGGCCGACGTGCGCCGGCTCGCCGCCGTGTCGGCGGCCGGCCTCGACGAAGCCGGCTTCCTGACCACCGGCACCCGGCTCGGCCTCGACGCCGCCGCCGTCGATCTCGGCGCCGACACCCTGCCCACGCTGCCGTTGCCCTTCGTCCTGCTGTCGGTCGGACAGCCGGCCCATGTCGTCGTCTCGGCGCGGGCCGGCCAGTGGACGGTGCTCGACGTGATCGACGGCCGCCTGTGGTCGCTCGCCCAGCACGACCTGCTGGCGCTCGGCGGCCGCGCCCTGGTGCTGCGCGAACGCTCGGTGCAGGCGGCGGCGGGCGAGGGCTGGCGGGCCACCCTGTGGTCGAGCGTGCGACCGGTGATGCTCAAGCTCGCCGCCACGTCCTTCGCCATCAACGTGCTCGGCCTGGCGACGCCGCTGTTCATGATGCTGATCCTGAACCGCGTGGTCGGGCCGTCGGTGCCGGCCGACGCGGCATCGCTGGTGACGACGCTGGCGGCGGCGATGCTGGTGGTCTACGGCCTCGACTTCGCGCTGCGCCTGGCGCGCGGCTGGCTGTCGGCGCGTACCGGCGCGCGGCTCGACACGCTGATGAGCGCCGAGACGCTGCATCACCTGATGCAGCTGCCATACCGCCACTTCGAGCGCACGCCGTCGGGCGTGATCGCCGAGCGCCTGCGCCAGCTCGACGTGCTGCGCGCCTTCTTCACCGGCCAGATGCCGGTGCTGGCGATCGACATCGTGTTCGTGGTCCTGTTCCTGGCCGCCACCTTCGCGATCAGCCCGCTGCTCGGCGCCATCGCCCTGCTCGCCATCCCGGTGGTGATCGGCGTGTCGCTCGCCACCCACCGCGCCCAGCGCCGGCTGGCCGACGAGAACTTCCAGGCCCTGGCGGCCAAGAGCTCGACCCTGGCCGAGACGGTGGCGAACGCCGCCACCATCAAGACGCTGGGCCTCGAACCCGAGATCGAGAAGCGCTGGCAGGCCCGCGTCGAGCAGTCGGCCTGGACCTCGTTCCGCGCCAACAACCTCGCCAACATCGCGGCCAGCGCGTCGGGCGCCCTGCAGCTGCTGGCCTCGCTCGCCATCGTCGTGGTCGGCGTCCACCAGGTGGTCGACCACCGCCTGACCATCGGCGCGCTGGTCGCGGCCAACATGCTGGCGGTGCGCGCGCTGCAGCCGATGCGTCAGCTCGCCTCGACCTGGCACCAACTGCAGGCGGTCGGCGCGGCGTTCAAGCGGATCGACGAGCTGATGGCCGAGCGCGCCGAGGACGCGTCGGGCAACCTCGCGCCGATGCCGGCGCTGATCGGCGACATCGCCTTCGAGCGCGTCAGCTGGCGGATCGACGAGCACGCGCCGGAGATCCTGCGCGACGCCGACTTCCACGTCGCGGCCGGCGAGATCCTGGGCATCGTCGGTCCCTCGGGCTCGGGCAAGACGACGATCGCCAACCTCGTGCAGGGCCTGTTCCGGCCGACTGCCGGCCGCGTGCTGATCGACGGCAGCGACATCGCGCACATGTCGCCGGCGCAGCTGCGGGCGCAGATCGGGGCGGTGCCGCAGGACGTGCAGCTGTTCACCGGCTCGGTGCGCGAGAACATCGCGCTGGGCGTTGCCGACAAGGATCCGGGCCGCGTCGTCGCGGTCGCCAAGTTCGTCGGCGCGCACGACTTCATCCAGCGCCTGCCGCAGGGCTACAACACGGTGCTGGGCGAGCGCGGGCAGGGCCTGTCGAACGGTCAGCGCCAGCTGCTCTGCATCGCCCGCGCGCTGATCCGCAACCCGCGCATCCTGGTGCTCGACGAGGCGACCAGCGCGCTCGACCCGGCGACCGAGGAACAGCTGCTGCGCCAGCTCAAGGCCAATGCGCGCGGCCGCACCGTGATCATGATCACGCACCGGCTGGCGCCGCTGGCGATCGCCGACCGCGTCGCCCTGCTGATGGACGGGCGGATCGAGCGCATCGGCTCGCCGACCGAGGTGATGGCCTATGCCCGCATCCGCATGGCCGAGGCGACCCGGGGTGGTGCCGGCCTGTCGGTCCAGGCCTCGGGCATGCTCTAGCCGAGATCGGCGAAGTCGGGATCGTCGAGCCGCGCCAGCCGCTCCGACGCCAGCCGCGCGCAATCGACCAGCAGCGACTTGCGCCGCGCCGCCGCCAGCGCCCGCCGCGGCGCCTCGCGCAGCCGCTCGGCGCCGTAGGCGTCGGCGACGATCAGGCCGACCGGGCCCTCGATCAGCGCCTGCGGAAAATCGACCGGCACGGCGAAGTAGAGCTGGTCGCACCAGTCGAGGTAGTCCGGCCACTTGGTGTCGACGCGGAAGTCCTCGATCGACGACTTGACCTCGACGATCGCGATCTCGCCGCCGCGCCCGACCGCGAAGATGTCGGCTCGCCGCCCGTCCGGCAGCGGCACCTCGACCAGCACCGACTGGCCGGCCTGGCGCAGCCAGCGGCAGGCGCCGCGGCGCACCGCCAGCGTGGTCTCGGGGCGAACGCCGGCGGGGCGGGCAGGGGCGGCCATGGCGACGTCGGGCCTGCGGGCCGGCGGTCCTAGCGGCCGGTCGGCGGGACGGCGGTGACCGGGCGCACGACGGTGGCGTCGTCGATCGGCCGTTCGAAGGTCGGCGTGAACTTCTGTGCCAGCGCCTCGGCCTGCTTGCGGTCCTTCTCCGGCAGCCGCTCGGCCGACTTGGCGCGGACGGCGCGGGCGTCGGGGTGGCCGGCCTTCTCGGCCAGCAGCAGCCACTTGTAGCCCTGAACCGGGTCGGCGGTGCCGTTGACGCCGCCCATCATCATGATGCCCAGCGCGTGCTGTGCCTGCGGCAGGCCCTGCGCGGCGGCGCGGCCATACCAGTACTCGGCCTGGGCCGGGTCGCGCCCGATGCCGACGCCGGCGAAGTAGGCGTTGGCGAGCTTGAACTGGGCCGACGGCACGCCGCCCTTGGCCGCGACGTCGAACCATTTGACGGCGGTCTGGACGTTGCGCTCGTTGGCGGCCTTGTCGCGTCCCGGTGGCAGGCGCGCGATCTGGTCGCCGAGCGCCAGCGCCGCCTCGGGCACGCCGTTCTCCTGCGCCTGCACCAGCCAGCGCTGGCCGGTCGCGACGTCGCGCTTGATGCCGAAGCCCTCGCTCAGGGCGAGGCCGTAGCGCAGCCCGGCCAGCGCGTGGCCCTTCTCGGCGGCGCGGCGATAGAGGTCGGCGGCGCGCACCGGGTCGGCCGGGACCATGTCCGTGCCCTCGTCGAGGGCGCGGCCGAGCGTGTACATCGCCTGCGGGTCGCCGCCGGCCGCGGCCTTCTCGAGCCATGCCCGCGCCGACACCAGGTCGCGCGGCACGCCCTGGCCGCGCAGGTACAGGATGCCGAGGTTGACCTGGGCGCGCGGGTTGCCCGCGGTGGCGGCCTTCTCGAACAGTTCGACGGCCTTCGCCTCGTTGCGCGCCTGGCCGGCGAGACCGAGGGCATAGACCAGCGCGAGGCGATGGTAGCCCTCGATCGCGCCGGCATCGGCAGCGCGCTGGATCGCGCGCAGGCCCTCGCGGCCCTGGCCGCGATCGAGCAGGATGGCGCCGAGCCAAGCCTCGGCCTCGGGATTGCCGGGGGCAAGCGGCTTCAGGGCGGCTTCGGCAGCGGCGAGATCGCCGGCACGGTAGGCACTGACGGCGGGACGCAACGCCGCCGGCACGTCGGCGGCGGCGGGCGACTGCGCGCGCGCGGGGCTGCCCGCGGCCAGCAGGGCCACAAGCAGCGCCGCTCGCCAGTCGATCATTTCGTCTTGAAGGTGTAGGCGGCGGCCTCGGCCTTGGCCTTCTCGATGTCGGCGGGCTGCAGTTCGCGCGCCAGCTGCTCGACGGCCTGCGGCGCGACCGGTGCGTGCCAGCGCTCGGCGATCGACACCCACTTGTAGGCTTCGAACGCGTTCTTCGGCACACCCCTGCCCTCGGCGTAGGCGCCGGCGACCGGCAGCATCGCCGGTATGTAGCCGCGCTCGGCCGCGTCGAGCAGCAGTGGCGTCGCCTTGGCCGGGTCGTACAGCTTGGAGTCCGGGTTGCCGTAGATGTAGAGGCCGGCGAAGAACTGGGCGCGCGGATCGCGCTCCTTCACCAGGACCGCCAGTTCCTTGTCGGCCGTCGCGACGTCACCGGACTGCAGCGCCTTGAGGGCCTCTTCCATGCCGGCCGAGGCCGGCGGGGCGAAGGACAGCATCGCGAAAGCGCCGGCCACGGCCAGCAGGGTCCGACGGAAACCAACCGATTGCACGTTGATGCACTCCCAAGAACGACCGCGGCGGACCGTCTAGCACGGAAATGAGGCCGAAACAGACCCGCCGATCGGAAAACACGCGTCGCCT
Organism: uncultured Reyranella sp.; assembly: GCA_964420105.1. Lineage (GTDB taxonomy): Bacteria > Pseudomonadota > Alphaproteobacteria > Reyranellales > Reyranellaceae > Reyranella. The sequence continues at coordinate 139,026 of CAYQRL010000004.1, read as the reverse complement.
GTCGCAGGATTTCGAAATTCCAGCCGCGGCGCACCGGTGCGGGCGGGGGCGGTCCGGCAGGGCGATCACGGGATCGCGAGGAGGATTTTCAGCCCTCCCATTTGCGCCTATCTCCAGGGACAGATTTGCAGTGATTTCTAGGAAATCGCGCTAGAGCATTCTTCCAGATATGCATTTTTGCAAGTTACGGCGGGGCAGGGGTTTTGTTAGCTTGGCGCCATTAGAGACGGTCATTCGTTCACGGCATTTGTTTTCGGAAGGATTTCAGAACACAGGCAGCGCCTCGCGCTCCACCCACAGAGTTCCCCATAGCCCGCCGGCGGTTTCCCAAGACCGCTTCTCGAAGCCCCCTTCCCACACACCCCAAGGCTTCGACACCCCACCCAAGGCGGGCTCCTAAGGAAGGCCGGTCGTTCCCCAAGCGACCGGCCTTTCATATTTCCGGGCCCCTTTTCAGGGCCGGACCCCTTTCCCACAGCAGCGCCTGGCCGGTGGCATTGACCGATCGGCAGAATTCGGAGAAACGACATCCGGATCGGCTTTTCTTGCGGGACCAATGCAATGTCAGCTCACCCAAAATCGACTATCTCGGCTCCCGGAAATGCTGCATTTGGCGGAACTGTATCTGCCGAGATATGCATTTTTGCAAGTTACGCTGTGACCATGCCGTGTTAAGGTAGCGTCATTAGAGCAAATTCTATTTAATTGGTTTTCCTATGAAAATTGTCGGATTCCCCGTCGACGTCTCCCGTTCCCAGGACGGTCGCATCGTTCGCGGTCTGCGGACCCGGCAGGGCCTGATCCAGGCCACCCTGGACCTCATCCAGGCCGGCGACGTCGAGCCCACCTCCGCCGCCATCGCCACCATCGCCGGCGTGTCCAGCCGGGCGCTCTTCCAGCACTTCACCAGCCTCGCCGATCTCTACGCCGCCGCCTTCGACCTCGCGGTCAGCCGGGCGTTCGAGCGCGGCCGCCCGGTCGATACCGCGGCCCCGCTGGCCAGCCGCATCGACCTTCTGGTCTCCGACCGGTCGCAGGTCTTCGAGGAGTGGCTGCCGGTGTGGCACTTCGCCGAGCGGGTGCGCAGCGTCGCCCCGGCGGTCGGCCTCGGCGTTGCCCAGCTGCGCAAGCTCCTGCGCGAGCGTCTCGCGGCGTGGTTCTCGACCGAGCTCGGCAATCTCGACCCGCAGGCCCGCGACCTCGTGCTCGACTCGCTCGACCTCGCCTTCGGCCTCGACAGCTGGATGAACATGCGCGAGCAACTGCGCCTGTCGCCGGTCCACGCGTCGCGGACCTGGCGTTTCACCGCCGAAGCCATCGTGCTCCAGGCGCTCACCGCACCCCAACAGCCCGTGGCGGTGGCCTGACGGCCACCAGGCGAAGTTCCCTCCCTTCCCACACACCCAAGGGACTTCGTTTCACCCACCCCACCCCAAGGTCACGGGCCTGACAGAAGGCCGGTCGTTCCCCAAGCGACCGGCCTTTTCTTTTGCCGGCGGGCAAAGAAAAGGGCGGCGGTCCTGCGACCGCCGCCCTTCCCGATGCGAGGAGGCGAAGCCTAGTTGGCCTTGACGCGGTACTTGTCGTGGCAGGCGCCGCAGGTCTTGCCGACGTCGGCGAACGCCGCGGCCAGCGCGGCCTGGTCACCCGAGCCCGCCGCGGCGGCGAGCTTGTCGTAGGCAGCGTCCGACGCCTTGCTGGCGGCCTGGAAACCGGCCCAGTCGGTCCACACGACCGGCAGCGCCTTGCTGTCCTTGTCCGAGCCCGGCGGGAACATCTTGATGAAGGCGGCCTCGAGGGTCTTGAGCTTGGCGGCCTGCTCGACCGCGCCGGCCGTCGGCCCCTTGGCGTCGATGATCGCCTTGACCGCACGCATCGCGGCGCCGGCCTGCTTGCGGTTCTCCTGGCGCTCCTTGACCACGTCGGCCTGGGCCATCGCGATCGTCGCACCACCGACCATCGCGCCCGCGGCGAGCGCACCGGCAACCGCCAGAACCAGAGTCTTCCTCATCGATCCATCCCCTATCAAAACCTCGCGACCGGCGGCATCCTGTCCGCGGCGGTGCGCTATTTGTTGCAGACGCCGGCACGAAAGCGAACAGGCCCGGCGGGCAAGTCTTATCACGACTGCGTGTGCGGCGGGGACGGGAGAGAGCGAGATGGCCGACGACAAGAGCAAGGTGCGCGTGTGGGACGTGCCGGTGCGCCTGTTCCACTGGGCGCTGGTGGTGCTGATCGCGACCTCCTACTTCTCCGGCCGCGCCGGCGGCGACTGGATGAAGCTGCACTTCTGGGCCGGGTACGCCATCCTCGCGCTGCTGCTGTTCCGCATCGCGTGGGGCTTCGTCGGCAGCACCACGGCACGCTTCTCCAACTTCGTGAAGGGGCCGGGGGCGTGGCTTGCCTACGTCGCGACCTCGCTGCGCGGCGGCAAGACCTACGAGGCCGGGCACAACCCGATCGGCGGGATCATGGTGGTGGTGCTGCTGCTCGCGGTGCTGGCCCAGGCGACGGCCGGGCTGTTCTCGGCCGATACCGACCTCGGCACGGTCAACGGTCCGCTGGCGACGTCGATCGCCGACGCCTGGGTCGACAGGCTGACCGCCTTCCACAAGTCGTGGGTCAACGTGCTGCTGCTGCTGGTCGGCCTGCACGTGCTCGCCGCGGTCGCCTACCTCGTGGTCAAGCGCCAGAACCTGATCGGCGCCATGATCACCGGCCGCAAGCCGGTCGGCGAGGTGGCGCCGCCGGGCAAGCCGGCGCCGGTGCTGGCGTTCGCCTCTTCCCGCTTGGCGATCTCGCTGCTGCTCGCGGCGGCGGCGATCGTCTACTTCGTGGTGCGGCCGGGCTGACCGCAGGCCGGGGCGAGCCGCGGCGGCGGCCTTGCTTTGGGGGGCATCGCCAACCTAGGGTGACCGCCAGCACCACTCGTCAAAACGCGGATTTTGCACCATGAAATTCACCGGTACCGACTCCTACGTCGCCAGCGACGACCTGCGCGTCGCGGTCAACGCCGCCATCGCGCTGCAGCGGCCGTTGCTCATCAAGGGCGAGCCGGGCACCGGCAAGACCGTGCTGGCGCACGAGGTCGCCAAGGCGCTCAACGCGCCGCTGATCGAGTGGCACATCAAGTCGACCACCAAGGCGCAGCAGGGCCTCTACGAGTACGACGCGGTCTCGCGCCTGCGCGACAGCCAGCTCGGCGACGAGCGCGTCAAGGACATCCGCAACTACATCAAGCGCGGCAAGCTTTGGGAGGCCTTCACCTCCGACCAGCACCCGGTGCTACTGATCGACGAGATCGACAAGGCCGACATCGAGTTCCCGAACGACCTGCTGCTCGAGCTCGATCGCATGGAGTTCTTCGTCTACGAGACGCAGGAGACCATCAAAGCCAGCCAGCGCCCGGTGGTGATGATCACCTCCAACAACGAGAAGGAGCTGCCGGACGCGTTCCTGCGCCGCTGCTTCTTCCACTACATCCGTTTCCCCGATCGCGAGACGATGACGCAGATCGTCGATGTCCACTTCCCCGACCTGCAGCGCACGCTGCTGCGCGAGGCCCTGAACATCTTCTACGACATCCGCGAGGTGCCGGGTCTCAAGAAGAAGCCGTCCACCTCCGAGCTGCTCGACTGGCTGAAGCTGCTGATGGTCGAGGACATCCCGGCCGACGCGCTGCGGTCCAAGGACTCCAAGCAGCTGATCCCGCCGCTGCACGGCGCGCTGCTCAAGAACGAGCAGGACGTCCACCTGTTCGAGCGTCTCGCCTTCATGGCGCGCCGCGAGCAGCGCCAGTAAGCCCCCGCCGGTCCGACCGGTCGACTAGGAGGCCGCGATGTTCGTGAACTTCTTCCTGGAGCTGCGCGAGGCCAAGGTGCCGGTCTCCATCAAGGAGTACCTGGCGCTGATGGAGGCGATGGACAAGGGAGTCGCGGCGTACAACGTCGACGACTTCTACTTCCTGTCGCGCGCCGTGCTCGTGAAGGACGAGCGCAACCTCGACAAGTTCGACCGCGTGTTCGGACACGTCTTCAAGGGACTGGAGGCGGTGACCGCCGAGGGCGTCGCCGCCGAGATCCCGGAGGAGTGGCTGCGCAAGCTGGCCGAGAAGCTCCTGACCGAGGAGGAGAAGAAGCAGATCGAGGCGATGGGTGGCTGGGAAAAGCTCATGGAGACGCTGAAGAAGCGCCTCGAGGAGCAGCAGAAGCGCCACCAGGGCGGCAGTAAGTGGATCGGCACCGCCGGGACCTCGCCGTTCGGCGCCTACGGCTACAACCCGGAAGGCGTGCGCATCGGCCAGGACAAGGGTCGCGAGGGCCGCGCCGTCAAGGTGTGGGACAAGCGCGAGTACAAGAACCTCGACGACACGGTCGAGATCGGCACGCGCAACATCAAGATCGCGCTGCGCCGCCTGCGCAAGTTCGCGCGCGAGGGCGCCGAGGTCGAGCTCGACATGCCCGACACGATCCGCTCGACCGCGCGCAACGCCGGCTACCTCGACATCAAGATGGTGCCGGAGCGGCGCAACAAGGTGAAGCTGCTGCTGCTGTTCGACATCGGCGGCTCGATGGACGCGCACATCCGGGTCTGCGAGGAGCTGTTCTCGGCGGCGCGCTCGGAGTTCAAGCACCTCGAGTTCTTCTACTTCCACAACTGCCTCTACGAGAAGCTGTGGAAGGACAACCGCCGCCGCCACGTCGACACCTTCTCGACGGCGCAGCTGCTGCACACCTACCCACCCGACTACAAGGTCATCTTCGTCGGCGACGCCTCGATGAGCCCCTACGAGATCGCGTACCCGGGCGGCTCGGTCGAGCACTGGAACGAGGAGGCCGGCCAGGTCTGGATCCAGCGCATGGCCGACACCTACCGCAGCATGGTGTGGCTGAACCCGGTGCCGGAACGGCACTGGAGCTACACGCCGTCGATCCAGCTGCTGCAGCAGCTGACGACCAATCGCATGTTCCCGCTCACGCTCGGCGGCCTCGACAGCGCGATGAGGGAACTGAACAAGTAGACGGGGGAACACGCCGATGAAGACCGGGCCAGCGATCGCCGAAATTCTCAAGAAGGAAGGCGTCGAGTACCTGTTCGCCTACCCGGTCAACCATCTCATCGAGGCGTGCGCGGCGGTCGATATCCGCCCGATCATCGTCCGCCAGGAGCGCATCGGCCTGCACATGGCCGACGCGGTGTCGCGGCTGAGCAAGGGCCGCCGCATGGGCGTGTTCTGCATGCAGCACGGTCCGGGCTCTGAGAACGCCTACGGCGGCGTCGCCCAGGCGTTCGGCGAGTCGGTGCCGCTGCTGGTGATCCCGCAGGGCTACCCGCGCCGCCTTGCCCACGTGCCGCCGAACTTCAACACCACCATCGCGATGGCGCACGTCGCCAAGCACTGCGAGCCGGTGACCAGCGGCAAGGAGATCGTCAACATCATGCGCCGGGCGTTCAGCCTGCTGCGCAACGGCCGCGGCGCGCCGGTGATCGTCGAACTGCCGGGCGACGCCTACGGCGAGGACGCGCCGGAGCCGCTGAACTACGAGCCGGTGCTGGTCGCGAAGTACGGTCCCGACGCGGCCCAGGTGGCCGAGGCGGCGCGCGTGCTGATGGCCGCCCGGCGGCCGGTGATCTATGCCGGCCAGGGCGTGCACTGGGCCGAGGCCTACGACGAGCTGCGCGAGCTGGCCGAGCTGCTGGCCATCCCGGTCTGCACCAGCCTCGAGGGCAAGAGCTGCTTCGACGAGACCCACCCGCTGTCGCTCGGCTCGGGCGGTCGCGCGTACCCGAAGGCGGTGCGCCAGTTCCTCGACCGCTCCGACGTCATCCTCGGCATCGGCTGCTCCTTCACCGAGACCAACTTCGGCATCTCGATGCCGGCCGGCAAGACCATCATCCACGCCACCCTCGACCCGGCGCACATCAACAAGGACGTGCCGGTGCAGTACGGCCTGGTCGGCGATGCCCGGCTGACGCTGGCCGGGCTGGTCGCCGCCTGCAAGGCGGCGGGCGCCACCCGGCGCGACCCCGCGCCGGTTGCGGCCGAGATCAAGGCGGTGGCCGACGAGTGGCTTTCCGAGTGGATGCCGAAGCTCACCAGCAACGACGCGCCGCTCAGCCCCTACCGCGTGCTGTGGGACCTGCAGCACACGGTCGACGTCGCCAACACCATCATCACCCACGATGCCGGCAGCCCGCGCGACCAGCTGTCGCCGTTCTGGAAGACCACGGCGCCGCACACCTACATCGGCTGGGGCAAGACCACGCAGCTGGGCTACGGCCTCGGCCTCGCGATGGGCGCCAAGCTCGCCTGCCCGGACAAGCTCTGCATCAACGTCTGGGGCGACGCGGCGATCGGCTTCACCGGCATGGACTTCGAGACGGCGGTGCGCGAGCGCATCCCGATCATGTCGATCCTGCTCAACAACTTCTCGATGGCGATCGAACTGCACATCATGAAGGTGTCGACCGAGAAGTACCGCTCGACCGACATCTCCGGCGACTACGCCGCGATGGCGCGCGCCTTCGGCGGCTACGGCGAGCGCGTGACCCGGCCCGAGGACATCGTGCCGGCGATCAAGCGCGGCATCGAGCAGACGCAGAAAGGCATCCCGGTGCTGCTCGAGTTCATCACCTCGAAGGAAACCTCGATCTCCACGCCCAAGTAGCAGTAGCAGGAGGTTGCCATGACCGTCGTCCTGACCTCGACCGGCACGCATCGCGTCAAGGCGCGCGATGGCCTGTGGCTGCGCCGCCACGACGCCGAGCGCGTCACCGGCTGGACGCTGAAGCCCGAGGGCATGTGCCGCGACGAGCACTGCGTGCCGTTGCCGGCCACCGCGGTGGCGGGCGACGAGGTCGACGTCGCGGCGTTCTGGACGCGGCTCGGCGGCCCGGTGATCGCCGCCGAGGACGGCGAGGTGTGGTCGCTGGGCGCGCCGGCCGAGGAACGCAACGCCGCGCTCGAGGGCCTGGTCGCGCCGGACTTCACCCTGCCCGACGTCGACGGCACGCCCCGCACCCTGTCGCAGCTGCGCGGCAAGAAGGTGTTCCTCGCCACCTGGGCCAGTTGGTGAGGCTGCCGATTCGACTTGCCCGTGTGGCAGGCCCTCTACGATGAGCTGAAGGACAAGGGGTTCATGGTGGTCGCGGTGGCCGAGGAGAGCCGCGGCGCCGACCATGCCCGACCGTGGATCGAACAGGCGAAGTCGTCCTACTGGCAGCTGATCGACACCGATCACCGGCTGAGCGACCTCTACAACCTCGTGAACGTGCCGCAGGCGGTCTGGATCGACGAGCAGGGGCGCATCGTCCGGCCGCCCGAGACGGCCGGGTCGACCGACCACTTCCGGCGCATGAACCTCGAGACCCGGACGCTGTCGCCGGAAGACCAGGCGGCAAGGCTGGCGGCGCGCGAGGCCTACCTCGACGCGGTGCGCGCCTGGGTGAAGACCGGCCGGCATGCCCTGCCGGAGCCGGAGGCGCGGGCCGGCCTGCCCCGGGTCACGGCCGAGATCGCCGAGGCGCATGCCCGCTTCCGGCTGGGCGTCTGGCTGCGCGCGCACGGCGATCCCGCCGAGGGCGACCGGCAGATGAACACGGCCAGCGCGCTGCACCCGGAGTCGTGGAGCATGTGGCGGCAGGCGGCCGACCTGGAGGAGGTCGGCAAGGCCTCGGGGCCCGGCTTCTGGGAGCGCGTGAAGGCGCTCGGCAACCGTCCCTACTACCCGCCACCGAAACTGTGAGGAGTTCTCCTCAGCAGCGATGACCGAAGTCGTGCTTCGGGAAGGTCATTCAACCGGTTAGACTGTTTCCCGCCAACACGGGGAGACGTCGAATGCTGCGCAAACTCACCGCCGAGATGATCGGCACCGCTTGGCTGGTTCTCGGAGGCTGCGGTTCGGCGGTACTGGCGGCGGCCTTTCCCACCCTCGGCATCGGCTTCGTCGGCGTCGCCTTCGCCTTCGGCCTCACCGTGCTGACCATGGCCTACGCGATCGGCCACGTGTCGGGCTGCCATCTCAATCCCGCGGTCTCGATCGGCCTGTGGGCGGGCGGGCGCTTCGAGGCCCGCGACCTGCCGGGTTACATCGTGGCCCAGGTGATCGGCGGCCTGCTCGGCGCGGCGGTGCTCTATGCCATCGCCAGCGGCAAGGCCGGCTTCGATGTCCATGCCGGCTTCGCCAGCAATGGCTACGGCGCGCATTCGCCGGGCGGCTACACGCTGGTCGCGGCCTTCGTCTGCGAGGTCGCGATGACCTTCGCCTTCCTGTTCGTGATCCTCGGGTCGACCCACGGCAACGCGCCGCGCGGCTTCGCGCCGATCGCCATCGGGCTCGGCCTGACGCTGATCCACCTGATCAGCATCCCGGTGACCAATACCTCGGTGAACCCGGCGCGCAGCACCGCGCCGGCGCTGTTCGCCGGCGGCTGGGCGATCGGCCAGCTGTGGCTGTTCTGGGTCGCGCCGGTGATCGGCGCGGTGCTGGCCGGCATCGTCTATCGCTGGGTCGGTGGTCCCAACCCGGACGAGACCGAGGTCTCGGGCGACCGCTAGCCGGCGACGCGGCTCGGCGGGCGCGGCGGCGCGACCGCCGCGCCGACCCGGCGACGATCGCGGCGCGCCGTTCACACCTCTGTGAGAACGGTCCGATCACTGGCCGCTCGACAGGCGCTCGGTTAGGCTCCCGGCCGACCAATTCCTCGCGACAGGGAGACCGGGATGGCTGTCCTCAACGTCAACGGCAAGGCGCTCAATCACTCCGCCGACCCGCGCACGCCGCTGCTGTGGGTGCTGCGCGAGCAGCTTGGCATGACCGGCACCAAGTACGGCTGCGGCATCGCCCAGTGCGGCGCCTGCACGGTCCTGATCGACGGCGTGCCGACCCGCTCCTGCCAGACGCCGGTGAACTCGGTCGGCAACAAGAAGGTGACGACCATCGAGGGCCTCGCCGTCGAGGGAAAGCTGAACAAGATCCAGGCGGCGTGGGCGGCGCTCGATGTCCCGCAGTGCGGATACTGCCAGAGCGGCATGATCATGGCGGCGACGGCGCTGCTGGCCGCCAAGCCCAACCCGACCGACGCCGACATCGACGCGGCGATGACCAACATCTGCCGCTGCGGCACCTACGTGCAGGTGCGCGAGGCGATCCACGCCGCCGCCAAGGCCTGAACCGGAGGAAGAGACCATGACGATCCAGACGTCGCTCGGCCGCCGCCGCTTCCTCGCCGCTTCGGTCACCACCGCCGGCGGGTTCTCGCTGGGCTTCAGCTTCCCGTGGGCCGCCGCCGAGGCCGCCGAGGTCAAGGAAGTCAATGCCTGGGTGGTCATCCACCCGGACGACAAGGTGGTGATTCGCATCGCCCGCTCCGAGATGGGGCAGGGTACGCTCACCGGCCTCTGCCAGCTGGTCGCCGAGGAACTGGAGTGCGACTGGAACAAGGTCGGCTGGGAGTACCCGACGCCGGGCGAGAACCTGAAACGCAACCGCGTCTGGAGAAACTTCTCGACCGGCGGCAGCCGCGGCATCCGCGAGAGCCAGCAGTACGTCCGCGAGGGCGGCGCGATGGCGCGCGAGATGCTGATCGCCGCCGCGGCCAAGCAGTGGAACGTGCCGGCGGCCGAGTGCAAGGTCGCCAAGGGCGTTATCACCCACGCCTCCGGCAAGTCGACCACCTACGGCGCGGTCGCCGCCGCGGCGGCGCAGATGGAGCCGCCGAAGGAGGTCAAGCTCAAGCCCCCCGGTGAGTGGACGATCGCCGGCAAGCCGCTCAAGCGCATCGACACGCTCGACAAGGTCACCGGCAAGCAGGTCTACGGCATCGACTTCACGATGCCCGGCATGTTGGTCGCCAGCGTCCGCGCCTGCCCGGTGATCGGCGGCAAGCTCAAGGGCTTCGACGCCACCAAGGTCGAGAAGATGCCGGGCGTGAAGAAGGTCCTGGGCATCGACGGCAACGCCGTCGTGGTCGTGGCCGACACCTTCTGGAACGCCCGGAACGCGCTCGCCGCGCTGCCCGTCGACTGGGACGTCGGCAAGCTCGGCGAGGTCCAGCAGGAAAACATCACGGCGATGCTGAAGGAGGGCCTCGACGCCAGCGAGGCGTTCGTCGGCAACAAGGTCGGCGACGCCAGGGCGGCGATCGACGGCGCCGCCAAGAAGGTGACCGCGACCTACAGCTTCCCCTACCAGCACCACGTCACGATGGAGCCGATGAACGCCACCGCGCGCTTCACGCCCGAGAAGTGCGAGGTCTGGTGCGGCACCCAGAACGGCGAGGCGGCGCTCGCCGCCGCGTCCGAGGCCTCCGGCCTGCCGGTCGGCCAGTGCGATGTCTACAAGCTGATGCTGGGCGGCGGCTTCGGCCGTCGCGGCCGCGCCGACTACGTCCGCCAGGCCGTGCTGGTCGCCAAGCAGATGCCGGGTACGCCGGTCAAGCTGATCTGGACGCGCGAAGAGGACATGACGCACTGCCAGTATCACCCGACCACGATGTGCAAGCTGACCGGTGGCCTCGACGCCAACGGCAACCTGGTCGGCCTGCACATGCGCATCTCGGGCCAGTCGATCCTGGCCTCGCTGCTGCCGCAGAACCTGGTCAACGGCATGGACCCGGCGGCCTTCCAGGGCGTCATGCAGTCGGGCGCCGAGGCGACCTACGGCTACGACGTGCCGAACCTGCTGGTCGACCACGCGATGCGCAACCCGCACATCACGGCGGGCTTCTGGCGCGGCGTGAACGTCAACCAGAACGCCGTCTACATGGAATGCTTCATGGACGAGCTGGCGGCGGCGGCGGGGCAGGACCCGCTGGCTTTCCGCCTCAAGATCCTGAAGCCGAAGTGGGCGGCGGTACTGAAGGCGGCGGCCGACAAGGCAGGCTACGGCAAGCCGCTGCCGGCCGGCCACTTCCACGGCATTGCGCAGGTGATGGGCTACGGCAGCTACGTCGCCGGCGTCGCCGAGGTCTCGGTCAGCCCCGAGGGCATGCTCAAGATCCACAAGATCACGGCGGCGACCAACCCCGGTCACGTCGTCAACCCGGCGCAGATCGAGCGCCAGGTCGCGGGCTCGTTCGCCTACGGCCTGTCGGCGGCGCTGTACGGCGAGATCACCGTCAAGGACGGCGCGGTCGAGCAGACCAACTTCGACAGCTACAACATCCTGCGGCTGGAGGAGATGCCGAAGGTCGAGACCGTGCTGGTCCCGACCAACGACTTCTGGGGCGGCGTCGGCGAGCCGACGATCGCCGTGGCCGCGCCCGCGGTGCTCAACGCCATCGCCAAGGCGACCGGCAAGCGGGTGCGCGACCTGCCGCTGATGCACCACGACCTCAAGAAGTCTTCGTGAGGAAGGGCCTGCTGCTTCGCGGACCGGCCGGCGCGCTCGCGCTGGCCGGTGCCCTGGCAGCAGGGGCCGTCGGGGCCGGACCCGCGGTGGCGGCCGATGCGCCGCCGGGGGCCAGTTCCTGCACCGGCTGCCACGCCGCGCGGCCGTTGCCCGATTCGTCGATCCCGCGCATCGCCGGCCGCAAGGCGGCCGAGCTCGTCGAGTTCATGGCCAACTACCGCAGCGGCGCCTGGCCGTCCTCGGTGATGGGCCGCATCGCCAGGGGCTTCGACGAGCAGCAGACCGCGGCGATCGCCGCCTGGTTCGCCGCCCAACCGCAGTGACGGCCGGCATGGCGACGCGTCGCACCTTCCTCCGGATCTCGGCGGCCGCGGGTCTCGCCGCGCCCTCGATCGCGTCGGCGCAGGCGTCCGGCCGGGTCGTCGTGCTCGGCGGCGGCTTCGGCGGCGCCACCGCGGCGCGCACCCTGAAGGCGCTGCAGCCCGCGCTCGACGTCACCCTGGTCGAGCCCGACGCGGCTTACACCTCCTGCCCGTTCAGCAACAACGTGCTGGCGGCGCTGCGCGACCTGTCGCAGCAGCAGTTCGGCTACGACGCGGTCCGCCGCAGCGGCGTCACCCTCGCCGCGACCGCGGCGACCGCGGTCGATGCCGAGGCCCGCACCGTCGCCCTGGCCGACGGCAACCGGCTGTCGTGGGACCGCCTCGTGATGGCGCCGGGCATCGACATCAACTGGACGGCGCTGCCGGGCTACGACGAGGCCGCGGCGCAGAAGATGCCGCACGCCTGGAAGGCCGGCCCGCAGACGGCGCTGCTGCGCGACCAGCTGCAGGCGATGGAGGATGGCGGCCTGGTGGTGATGTCGGCACCGGCCAACCCGTTTCGCTGCCCGCCCGGCCCCTACGAGCGCGCCAGCCTGGTCGCCTACTGGCTCAATCTCTGGAAGCCGAGGTCGAAGCTGCTGCTGCTCGACGCCAAGGATGCCTTCTCCAAGCAGCGCCTGTTCCAGAACGCCTGGGCGCAGCTCTACCCGGGGCGGATCGAGTGGGTGCCGCTCAGCCAGGGCGGCAAGGTCACCTCGGTCGATGCCGCGACCATGACGCTGGTGACCGACTTCGGCCGCCACAAGGCGGCGGTCGCCAACGTCATCCCGCCGCAGCGGGCGGGGGCGATCGCCCGGCAGGCCGGGGTCGCCGACCGCACCGGCTGGTGCCCGGTCGAGCCGGTGGCCTTCGAATCGACGCTGCGACCCGGCATCCACGTGATCGGCGACGCCGCGATCATGGGCGGCATGCCGAAGTCGGCGTTCGCGGCCAATGCCCAGGCCAAGGTCTGCGCCGCGGCGATCGTCGACCTGCTGGCCGACCGCAAGCCGGTCGACCCGATCCTGGTCAACACCTGCTACAGCCTGGTCGCGCCCGACTACGGCATCTCGATCGCCGGCGTCTACCGGCCCGACAAGGGCGTGCTGGCCGACGTTCCCGGCGCCGGCGGCGTCAGCCCGCTCGAGGCCGTCGGCGGCCTCCGCGGCCAGGAGGCCCAGAACGCCGCCAGCTGGTTCCGCACCATCACCGCCGAGGTGTTCGGCTGAATGCGCCGCGCCGGGCTGCTCGCGGCGCTGCTGGCCGGACTCGCCCCGGCGGCGGGCGCGCAGGTCGCGCCGTCCGAGGTTTCGGTCGTGGGCGACGCCATCCCGGCGCCGCTGACCGCCACGCCGGGCGACGCGGCCCGCGGCCGGGCGATCGTGGCCAACCGCAGCGTCGGCTTGTGCCTGCTTTGTCACAGCGGACCGTTCCCCGAGGAGCGTTTCCAGGGAACGCTGGCGCCGGGCCTGGGCGGGGCGGGCGCGCGGCTGTCGGAGGGCCAACTGCGGCTTCGGCTGGTCGACGGCGCCCGGGTCAATCCGGACACCATCATGCCGTCGTATTACCGCACGGCGGGCCTGCAGCGGGTGGCGCGGGCCTTCGACGACAAGACCATCTTGACGGCCCAGCAGATCGAGGATGTCGTGGCCTGGCTCGCGACCCTCAAGGAGCAATGATGTCGGGGACGACGAGGCGAACCTTCCTGGCCGGCAGCGCGCTGTTCAGCGTCGTGCCGCTGGCGCCGGCACGGGCCACGCCCGAGGCCATGGCGCAGGCGATCCGTGCGCTGGTCGGCGACCGGCCGGTGCGCGAGGCCCGGGTCACGCTCGACCTGCCGCCGCTGGTCGAGAACGGCAACGCGGTGCCGCTGACCGTGTCGGTCGATAGCCCGATGACCGAGGCCGACCATGTGCGCGCGATCCACGTGTTCAACGAGAAGAACCCGCAGCCGCGGGTGTTCGACGCGACGCTGGGTCCGCGCAACGGCCGCGCGGTCGTCGCCACCCGCATCAAGCTCGGCGATTCGCAGCGCATCGTCGCGATCGCCGAGACCAGCCGCGGCGAGCTCTACAGCGCCAGCGCCGACGTGATCGTCACCCTGGCCGCCTGCCTCGAGGACCTGACGTGACCAACGTCCTGATCAACGCGCCGAAGACCGCCCGCAAGGGCGAGGTGATCGAGCTGAAGGCGCTGATCCTGCACCCGATGGAGACCGGCTTCCGGCCCGGCACCAACGGCACCATCATCCCGCGCAACATCATCGAGCGCTTCGTCGCCAGCTGGAACGGCGCCGAGATCTTCAGCATGGCGTTCTCGCCGGCGATCTCGGCCAACCCTTTCGTGTCGTTCTTCGCGGTCGCGACCGAGAGCGGCAGGATCACCTTCCGCTGGACCGGCGACGAGGGTTTCTCGGCCGAGGAGTCGGTCGCCATTGAGGTCGCCTGATCGCCTGAACCGAAGGCGCTGGGGCCTCGCCGCGCTGCTGCCGGCCGTGTTCGCGGCCTCGCTGGCGCTGGCCCAGGCCGGCGATCCCCGCCGCTCCGGCACCCAGGACATGGGCGAGGCGCTGCAGCGCATGCAGGCCGACGACAGCGCCAACCCCGCGATGCTGTTCGTCCAGCTGGGCCAACAGCTCTGGTCGCGCCCGGCCGGGGACTCCGCCAAGGCCTGTGAGGCCTGTCACAGCGTCGCCGACATGAAGGGTGTAGCGGTACGCTACCCGGCGGTGCCGCGCGACGCGGCGACGCCGATCGACCTGGAGGGCCGGATCAACCGCTGCCGCACCGAGCACCAGAACGCCGCGCCGTTCCCGCCGGAGAGCCGCGACCTGCTGGCGCTCGAAGCGTTCGTCGCGCGCCAGTCGCGCGGCCTGCCGATCGCGCCGCCCGACGACCCGCGGCTGGCGGCGGCGCGGGCCGAGGGCGCCGACCTCTACCGGCGACGGCAGGGGCAGCTGAACCTGTCCTGCGCCATCTGCCACGACGACAATGCCGGCCAGAAACTGGCCGGGATCGTGATCCCGCAGGCCCATCCCACGGCCTACCCGATCTATCGCCTCGAATGGCAGGCGCTGGGTTCGCTCAAGCGCCGGCTGCGCAATTGCCTGACCGGGATACGGGCCGAGGCCTGGCCGCTCGACGCCGCCCAGTACGTTGCGCTGGAGACCTACCTGATGGACCGGGCGCGAGGCATGCGCTACGAGGCTCCGGGTGTCCGACCGTGACGTCCTGAGCCGCTCGACCGCTGTGTCCCGGCGTGCCCGGCGCCTGTCGCGGCGCACGCTGCTGGCGGGCCTGCCGCTGCTGGCGGCGCCGGCGATCGCCGCGCCGCCGCTGGTGCTGCGGGTGGGAACGTCGGGCGAGAGCGGCGGCTTCGCCGCCTACGGCGATGCCTTCGCCGACGCCATCAAGTGGGCCAACCCGTCGATCAACGTCCGCCTCGAGCGCGGCCAGGGCAGCGCCGAGAGCGCGGCGCTGCTGCAGGAGGGCCGGCTCGACGTCGGGCTGGTGTCCGGCGAGGTCGCCCACCAGCTGTTCAATGCGCCGGCCGGTCCGCCCAACGACCTCACGGTGGTGAGCGTCGCCTTCTCCAGCCCCGGCATGTTCGCGGTCCGCGCCGAGAGCCGCTACCAGGCCATCGCCGAGTTGCGCGACCGGCCGGTCGTCTGGACGGTCCGGGGATCGGCCGCCGCCCTGCAGGCGCGCTACACGCTCGAGCCGCTGGGCCTCGACATGGAGCGCGACTTCGACCCGATCTTCACCGACCGCATGACCGACGGGGTGGCGCTGATGCTCGACGGCCGCGCCTCGGCGATGTGGGGCATCGGCAAGCGCTGGGCCGGCTTCGTCGCCGTCGCCGGCGACCCGCGCGGCGCCCGCTTCGTGACGCCGGGACCGGAGGAGAGCAAGACCATCGTCGAGCGCTACCGCTTCCTGCACCGCGCGGTCGTGCCGGCCGGGCGCTATCGCCGGCAGTTCGAGGCGATCCAGACGATCGGCTCGTGGAGCTACCTGCTGGCCGGCCCGCAACTCGGCGACGACGCCGGCTATGCGCTGGCGGCCGCGCTGCACCGGATCGAGGGCGTCAGCGCGAGCGTCGCCGGCGGCGCGCTGGCCGACGCCACGATCGGCAACACGCTGTCGGCGCTGCCGCGCCCGGGCAGCCTGCAACCCGGCGTCGCGCGTTACTTCCGCGAAGTCTCGGCGATCAACTAGTCGATCGACTGTGCGATCGACTGGGCGATCGAGCGGGCGAGGAGATTCTTCTCCCGCCCGCGCCGGTGGGAGAGCGATCTGCTGCCGCGGCGGCAGAGTTCGGCCGCCGGTTTCATTGCCGGCACGATCGGGCGCCTCCTAGACTTGCACCATGTTCAGCCTGGCCAACCAGTTCGTTGCCCGCGCCACCCGCCTGATCTTCGCCGCCGGCGTCGAGCCGGCGCTGTGGACCGTGTCCGTCCACGGCCGCGTGGTGGGATCGCTGGTCTGCCAGGACGGGACCTGGCGCCTGGCCTGGTTCAACGGCGCCGACCCGCGGCTCGCCTCCTTCGGCGGTCCGCTCGACGGTGACGTCGAGGCCCTGGCCGAGGTTCTGAGCGCCCGGGCCGGCGCGCCGGTGACGCTGGACGCCCAGCCGCTCTGACCCTGACCCTCCCGAACCTGTTGAGATTTCCGGACCGGCGACCGACAGTGGCCCGGACCGAAGGATGAACGACCGATGGATGCGATCGACCGCAAGATCGTGGCCCTCCTGCAGGAGGATGCGAGCCTTTCCCTGGCGCAGATCGCGCACCGCGTGGGCCTGTCGCAAAGCCCGTGCTGGAAGCGCATCCAGCGGCTGGAGAAGGCCGGCGTCATCCTGCGCCGGGTGGCGATCGTTTCGCCCGAATCGATCGGCGTCGGCCTGACCGTGTTCGTGTCGATCGAGACCGGCGACCACTCGTCGGCATGGCTGTCGAAGTTCGCCCAGACCGTGACGGCGATGCCGGAGGTCATGGAGTTCCATCGCATGGCCGGCGACATCGACTACATGCTGCGGGTCGCCGTGCCCGACATGCAGGCCTACGACACGTTCTACAAGAAGCTGATCGACACCATGCCGCTGAAGAACGTGACATCGCGCTTCTCGATGGAGCGGATCAAGTCGACCACCGCCTACCCGATCGCCTCCGACCTCAAGCCGGTCAAGAAGCGCTGAGGCGGCGCCGGCGGCCGTGGACGGTTGCCGGGGGCGGCAGTACGGTGCCCGGAAATCCACCGGGAGATCGACCATGACCGTGCATGCCCTGAAGAAAACGCCCGTCGCCAGCCTGCGCGCGACGGTCTCGCCCGAGGAGTGGCAGGCCCGCGTCGACCTCGCCGCCTGCTACCGCCTGGTCGACCTCTACGGCATGTCCGACCTGATCGCGAACCACATCTCGGTGCGCGTGCCGGGCGAACCCGACGCCTTCCTGATCAATGCCTACGGTCTGCTGTACGAGGAGATCACGGCGTCGAGCCTGCTCAAGATCGACCACGAGGGCAACATCCTGTCGAAGCCCGACTTCGGCGAGCTGGACTACGGCGTCAATCGCGCCGGCTTCGTGATCCACAGCGCCATCCACATGGCCAAGCCCGAGGTGATGTGCGTGCTGCACACCCACACCTGGGCGGGCATGGCGGTGTCGACCATGGCGTGCGGCCTGCTGCCCAACACCCAGACCTCGATGCGCTTCGCCAGGATCAGCTACCACGACTTCACCGGCGTCGTGCTCGACACCGCCGTGCGCGAGGCGCTGGTCCGCGACCTCGGCGACAACAACGCCATGATCCTGCGCAACCACGGCCTGCTGACCACCGGGGCGACCATTCCCGAGGCGTTCAACGCCATGCACCGGCTCGAACTGTCGTGCAAGACGCAGATCGCGGCGATGTCGTGCAACACGCCGCTGACCACGGTGCCGGACGACGTGGTCCAGGCGACCTACATGAACTACCAGCCGCACGTGCGGCGGCCGTTCGGCGTGATGGACTGGCCGGCGCTGCTGCGCAAGCTCGACCGGATCGACCCGACCTACCGCGACTGAGCGCTACAGGACCTCGTGGAACCCGATGGCGATGCCATCGGGCGCCCGCGTCGCCTTGCCGACGAAGGTCGCGCGCTCCATCCACTTGAGCGACGGCTCGGCGGTCTCGAAGCGCGGCGCGGTGCGGAAGTGGTAGCTGTCCGGCGGCATCGTCTCGCCGCGCGCCAGCGCCGCGATCACTTCCGGCGTGGCGACGCGCAGGCCTTCGTTCTGGACGTAGACCAGCGCGCCGGAACTGCTGCGGATGGTGTAGCGCGCCACCACCTCGATGGTGCCGTCCGGCCGCACGACCTGCCAGTCGGCGCCGCCCGGCAGGATCTCGCCGCCGAGCCGCGGCCCGTGCACGGTACCGCCGACGATGTCGATGATACGGCGGTGCCCGCGCGCCGTCTGGCCGAGGTCGATCACCGGCCGGACATGGGCGGTGATGGCGAAGGCGAAGCGCAGCGCCGGTGGCGTCGTGATGAAGTCGTGGATCGCGTCGGTCATGCTGGCGTCTCCGTCATGGTCGATACAGTAGTGCTCCGGCGGGCGCAGGCAACAGACGCCGTCGCAATCCGCGACCGGACGCGGTCGGCCTACGCCAAGTGGGTCGATGTGATCGGCCGCGAGCCCACCGCCGACTATCGCTTCGACCTGCTCTACGTTGATGGAACTTTGGCCGCTCTGATCGAGACGGTGCGGGAGAGGGACCACCTTGGTCCATGCCGAGCGGCTGGCTGCCGAACTGGGCTTCTCGGAGATCAGGCTCTACACGAACCAGCGCTTCGCCGAGAACATCGCCCTCTACCGTCGCCTCAAGGTGGACCCTTCCTCCCTGCGCGCGAGCGCGGGGAGGTGTCGCCGTCATCGGCGACGGAGGGGTCGGGCCTCCGGACTCGTGACCCCTCCGTCCGCTGCGCGGACACCTCCCCACGCCGCGGCGCGGGGAGGACAGGCGTGGCGTCAGGAGCGGCGCTTGTGGTCGGTGCGGACGACCACGGCGACCAGCAGCGCGGTCGACCAGCCGAACATCATCACGCCGGCCGCCGATTCGAAGGCGCCGATCATGCGGTGGTTGGTCGGCAGGGTAAGCTCCGCCGCGCCCAGCGTGGTGAAGCTGGCCAGCGAGAAGTAGACCGCGTCGCCGAACCGCTGGAAGGCATGCCAGTCGTAGAAGTACAGGGTCGCCCACAGCAGCACCTGCACGACATGGCCGACCAGCAGGATCATCACCGCGCCGACGCTGTGGGTCAGCATGAAGAAGCGCGGGAAGCGCGATTCGGGCGGCGACGGCAGCACGTCCATCAGGTGGCTGAGCGCGAACTGCGCCAGCACCTGCACGACGCCGGTGGCCCCGACCATCAGGATGCCCCGGACGATGTGGTCCATCATCCGCGGGTCGGCGGGATCCATGTCAGGCGCTCTTGCCGCGGCCCAGCAGGTGGTCGGAGATGATGCGCTGCTGGATCTCCGAGGTGCCCTCGAAGATCTTGGTCAGCCGCGCGTCGCGCCAGTAGCGCTCGACCGCGTGCAGGGTGGTGTAGCCGGCGCCGCCGAACACCTGCAGCGCCTCGGAGGTGACGCGCTCGGCCATCTCCGAGGCGAACAGCTTGACCATCGCGGCCTCCTTGTCGCAGCGCCGCTTCTGGTCGATCTCGTCGGCCACGAAGTACATCAGCTGCCGCGCCGCCTCGATGTCGGTGGCCATGCGCGCCAGCCGGAAGCGGGTGTTCTGGAAGTCGCCGATCGCCTGGCCGAACTGGCGGCGCTCCTGGGCGTAGGCGGTGGCGTCCTCCAGCGCGCCGCGCGCCAGCCCGATCGAGCGGGCGGCGGTGTGGGCGCGGGCGCGCTCCAGCCCGGCCGAGACGTAGTAGAAGGCGCGGCCTTCCTCGCCGATCAGGGCCGAGCCGGGCAGGCGGCAGTCGTCGAACGCCAGCTCCCAGGTCTTCCAGCCGAAGTAGCCGATCTTGGGGATCGGCGCGCCCTTGACGCCCGGCGGCAGCGTGCCGCGCGGCTTCTCGATCAGGAACGACGACAGGCCGACATGCTTGCGCTTGGGGTCCGGCGGATCGGAGGTGCGGGCGACCAGCATGATGTAGTCGGCGCCGTCGGCGAAGGTGCACCAGTACTTGTTGCCGTTGATGACCCAGTCGTCGCCGTCGCGGCGGGCGCGGCAGGCGATGCTGCCGAGGTCGGAACCGACGTTGGGCTCCGACATGGCGGCGGCGCCGAGGAATTCGCCGCGGGCGGCACGCGGCAGGAAGACGGCGCGCTGGGCCTCGGTCATGCCGCGGCCGGCGCTCAGCCCGTTGCCGCGGGCGATGATCGACGCGACGCTCATCCAGGCCCGGGCCAGTTCCTCGGTGATCAGGCAGTACTCGAAGACGCCGAGGCCGAGGCCGCCGTACTCCTCGGGGATGACGATGCCGAAATAGCCCATGTCGGCCAGCTTCTGGATCAGCTCGGGCGGGATGTCCCCCTTCTCGGGATCCAGCCTGTTGGCGACCGGCAGGACCTCCTTCATGGCGAAGGCGCGCGCGGTCTCCTGGATCAGGCGGCGCTCCTCGGTCATGTAACCCATGGCATTTCTCCCTTCGTTGCCGCAGCATAGCAGCCAAATCGTTGGTTCTCAGGAGATCACCATGCTGAAAGCCCTCGTGGGCTCTCTTGCCGCGCTCTTTCTCTCTGCGGCTTCGGCCTCTGCCCAGGACTGGCCCAGCAAGCCGGTGACGGTGCTGATGGGCTTCCCGGCCGGCTCCGGCGTCGACGTCGTTGCCCGGATGCTGCAGCCGTCGCTGGAGAAGTCGCTGGGGCAGCGGCTGGTGCTCGACTACAAGCCGGGCGCCGGCGGCAACGTCGCCTCGGAGGCGGTCGCCAATGCCAGGCCCGACGGCTACACCTTCCTGCTGGGCACGGCCGCGACCCACGGCGTCAACCCGGCGCTCTACCCGAAGCTCAGCTTCGACGTCGAGGCCGACTTCACGCCGATCTCGACGCTGGTCGACGTCTCCAACGTGCTGACCGTCAATCCCAAGGTGATCGACGCGACCTCGGTGAAGGACTTCATCGCCAAGGTGAAGGCCGCGCCCGGCAAGTACAACTACGCCTCGACCGGCAACGGCACCGGCACCCACCTGGCCTTCGCCGAGTTCAACCACATGGCCGGGCTCGACATGGTGCACGTGCCCTACAAGGGCGGTCCCGACGCCATCCAGGCGGTGCTGAAGGGCGACGTGTGCTGCATCTTCAACCAGGTCCAGACCGTGCTGTCGCACGCCCGCGCCGGCACCGTGCGCCTGCTCGGCGTGACCACGGCGAAGCGGGTCGCGGCGATCCCCGACGTCCCGACCATCGCCGAGGCCGGCCTGCCGGGCTACGAGAGCTACACCTGGTTCGCGATCTTCGGGCCCAAGGGCCTCGACCCGGCGGTGGCGCAGAAGTTCAATGCCGCCATCAAGGTCGCGCTCGACGATCCCGAGACCCGGAAGAAGCTGGCCGACATGGGCAACACGCCGCGCTACGAGACGCTGCCGCAGTTCGCCGCCACGGTGAAGCGCGACCGCGCCAAGTGGGCCGACGTGGTCAAGGCGACCGGCGCCAGGATCGAGTAGCGGTCAGGCGGCGCGGGCGTCCTCGAGGATCATCGCCGCGCCCTTCTCGCCGATCATGATGGTCGGCGCGTTGGTGTTGCCGGTGGTCAGCGTCGGCATCACCGAGGCGTCGATCACGCGCAGCCCCTGCAGCCCGTGCACGCGCAGCCGCGAATCGACCACGGCACGCGGGTCCTCGCCCATCTTGCAGGTGCCGACCGGGTGGTAGAGCGTGTTGCCGGCGCGGCGCGCGTAGGCCAGCAGGTCGGCGTCGCTCTGCACGTCCGGGCCGGGCTGGATCTCGCCGCGGCTGTGGGCCTGCAGCGCCGGCGCGGCGAAGATGCGGCGGACGTGCCGGGTGCCGGCCAGCAGCGCCAGCTCGTCGGTGCGGGCCGACAGGTAGTTGGGCCGGATCGCCGGCCGCGCGAACGGGTCGGCCGACTCGGCCATGACGGTGCCGCGGCTGTCCGGCTTCACGACGCAGACGACGCAGCTCATGCCCGGCTGCTCGTCGAGCTGGCCGAACTTCAGCGGGTGGGTGCTGCCCGGCGTGAACAGCAGCTGCAGGTCGGGCGAGGCGAGGCCCTCGCGGCTGTCGCAGAAGACCTGCGCGGTGGTGACCCCGAAGGTCAGGGCGCCGCGCCCGGTGACGGCGAAGCGCACGATCTCGGGCAACACGCGCGGGAAGCGCGCGATCTCGTTGACGGTCGGGGTGCCGTGGACGCGATGCACGATCCGGATGACGTAATGGTCGATCAGGTTGGCGCCGACGCCCGGCAGATCGTGCACCACCGGCACGCCCAGCGCCTGCAGGTGGGAAGCCGGTCCGACGCCGGACACCTGCAGGATGTGCGGCGAGTTGATCGAGCCGCCCGACACGATGACCTCGCGGTTGGCGCGCACCTCGGTGAGGTTGCCGCCGCGCTGGAAGGTGACGCCGACGCAGCGCCTGCCCTCGAACAGCAGCCGGCCGCCCTGGGCGTCGGTCTCGACCCGGAGGTTGCCGCGGCCGCGCGCCTCGCGCAGGTAGGTCTGCGCCGTCGAGCCGCGGAAGCGGCCGCGCCGCGTCATCTGCGAGTAGCCCACGCCCTCGCGCTGGCGGCCGTTGAGGTCGGGATTGAACGGGAAGCCGGCCTGCTGCGCGGCTTCGACGAAGCGGTGGGTCAGCGGCAGGATGGTGCGGTAGTCCTCGACCTTGAGCGGTCCGCCCCGGCCGCGGATCTCGGGGTCGCCGCCCTGCACGTAGTGCTCGGACTTGCGGAACCACGGCAGCACCTCGTCCCAGCTCCAGCCCCGGCAGCCCATCTGCGCCCAGCCGTCGAAGTCGGCCGGCGCGCCGCGCACGTAGAGCATGCCGTTGATCGAGCTCGAGCCGCCGAGCGTACGGCCGCGCGGCCACTCCATGCGGCGGTTGCCGGTCGCGGCGTCGGGCTCGGTGGTGTAGTTCCAGTTGACCAGCGGGTTGCGGATCAGCGAGCGCATGCCGGCGGGGATGTGGATCATCGGGTGCCAGTCGCTGGGACCGGCCTCGAGCAGGATCACCGACGCGCCGCTCTCCGCCAGCCGCGCGGCGACGACGCAGCCGGCCGAGCCGGCACCGACCACGACATAGTCCGCCTGCATGTCTTCCTCCCCCGGTCCCTGGTGCGTGCCCTCAGAGCGTGCCGCGGCGGTGGTCGCGGGGCACGAAGTAGTCGGTCGGCTGCAACTCGGGATCCTCGAGCGCCTCCATCGCCGCGACGTGGGTCGCGATGTCCTCGCGGAACAGGCCAAGCGAGATCGCCTCGGCCAGCCGGGTGGCGCCGAAGCGCGTCCCCGGGATGTCGCCGGCCAGCGCGCCCTGGCTCAGGATGCTGCCCCAGTTGAACAGGTGGATGCGCGGCAGGAGCGGCGTCGCGCCCGGTAGCTTCTCCTGCAGCTCGAATCCCGGGCCGACGTAGGGATAGCGCGCCGCCTCCTCGTGGGCGCGGGCCTCGGCCGGCGGTCGCACGTCGCCCCACAGGCGGATGTTGCCGGCGAAGGCCGCCAGCGAGGCGACGCGGCCCATGTCGACGTCGAAGCCGGTGCCGAACAGCACCGCGTCGAAGCGTTCGACCGCTTTCGTCGTCGTCACCGTGACGCCGTCGGCGCCGATCTTCACGTCGGTCCACGGTTCGGCGAAGCGGAACGCGAAGCCCGGCAGCTTCTGCACCCGCAGCACCGACTCGTGCGGCGGCGGCGACGCGGCCGACAGCAGGTAGGTGTAGATCTTCCAGCGCCAGTCGTCGTCGAGCAGGCCGAGGTTGCGCTGGAAGCCGGGGAAGGAAATGCCCTTGGACTTGTTGACCTGCGGCAGGTGCGGGCGGCGGGCGTAGCAGATCGCCTCGCGCGCGCCGCACTCCAGTGCCGTCGCGGCATTGTCGATCGCCGTCGCCAGCACGCCGAGGATGCCCAGCCGCTTGCCCCGGAAGGCGGTGAAGTCGATGTCCTCCAGGGTATGGAACACGCGGCCGCGGCGCGCCGGGTCGGCCGGGTCGAAGGACGGGAAGCGGGGCCAGCGGAAGCCGCCGGCGCCGTCGCGACCGTTGGCCAGGACGATCCGCCGGGCGTGCACGGTCTCGCCGGTCGACAGCGTCGCGGCCAGCAGGTCGCCGGCCGGCTCGATGCGCAGCAGCTCGACGCCGTTCTCGACCGGCAGATCGATCACCTTGCGCACCCACAGCAGGTAGGCCAGCCAGTCGAGGCGGGCGATCTTGTACAGCTTCTGCCAGCCGTCGGCGCCGTGCTGCGCCTCGTACCAGGCGCGGAAGGTCAGCGACGGGATGCCGAGGTCGGCCCCGGTCAGGTGCTTGGGCGAGCGCAGGATCGGCATGCGGGCCGTGGTGTTCCACGGACCCTCGCGGCCGTGGCTCTCGCGATCGATCACCCGCAGGTTGCGGATGCCCTCGCGTTGCAGGGCGAACGCGGCGGTCTGGCCGCACATGCCGGCGCCGACCACCAGCACGTCGAGCACCGTGCGGCCGCCCGGCCCGGTGCGTGGCGGCACCCAGTTGGTCGGCGGGTGGTTCAGGCGGGCAAGGTCGTGCCGCGCGACTTTCTCCAGCGCGTCCAGGCCTTCCGATTGGCGCTCGACAAGACCGTCCATACCGTGCTCTCACCCTCTGCCGGTTCCCATAGCAGGGACGACGTGATGATTGAACTGCCGTGCTTCTACAGCCTGTCCTCGCCGTGGGCCTACCTGATGGGGCCGCAGCTCGAGGACATCGTGCGCCGCCACAAGGTGCGGCTGGTTCTCAAGCCGTTCGATTTCCAGGAAATCGTGCCGCGGACCGGCGGCGTGCCGCTGCGCACCCGGCCGCCGGCCCGGCGCTCGTATCACGAAGAGGAACTGGATCGCTGGCGGCGCTACCTGCAGATGCCGCTGCAGCTGAAGCCGAAGCACTACCCCGAGAAGGTGACCGACCCCGACTGGAACAAGCGGCCGGGCTGGATGGTGATCGCGGCGCAGCTGCAGGGCCTCGACGCCTTCCGGCTGAGCCACGCGCTGCTGCGCGCGCTGTGGGCCGAGGACCGCGACACCGCGGCGGCCGAGGTGCGCATCCGCGTCGCCGAGGAGAACGGCCTCGACGGCCGCGCCCTGCACGCCGCCGAGACCAGCGAGGCGGTGCAGCAGGCCTATCGCCAGTACACGCGCGACGCGGAGGCGGCCGAGGTGTTCGGCGCCCCGACCTTCATCGTCGACGGCGTGCGCTACTGGGGCCAGGACCGGCTGGGCTTCGTCGACCGTGCGCTCGAGGCGCTGCGGATGCGAAGCGGCGGCTGAACCGGGACATCGACGGAAACAGGAAACAGGGAAGGGGAGGACCATGCGCGGTCGGCAGGTATTCATGGAGACGCTGGTGGCCCACGGCGTCGATCGCATCTTCGGCAATCCCGGCACGACCGAGAGCCCGCTGCTCGATTCGCTGCCGGACTATCCCGGCATCGACTACATCGTGCACCTGCACGAGGGCGTCGCGGTGGGCGCCGCCAACTTCTACGCCCAGGCCAGCGGCAAGACCGCCTTCGTCAACCTGCACGTCGCGCCCGGCCTCGGCAACGCGATCGGCATGATCTACAGCGCGCTGAAGAACGGCTCGCCGATGGTCGTGACCGCCGGCCAGCAGGACACGCGCATGCGCCTGCGCGACCCGGTGCTCGGCCACGACCTCGCGGCGATGGCCGCCCCGGTCACCAAGTGGAGCGTGCAGGTCGAGAGCGCCGACGAGATCGGCCCGGTGCTGCAGCGCGCCTTCAAGATCGCCAACGAGGCGCCGGCCGGCCCGGTGTTCGTCGCCCTGCCGATCAATGTCATGGAGCAGGAGGCCACGGTCGGCCCCGGCCGCCCGGCGACGCTGTTCACGAAGAGCCTGCCCGACCCGGCCGGCATCGCGGCGATGGCGAGGATGATCGGCGCGGCGCGCAACCCGGCGATCGTGGCCGGCGACGAGATCGCGCGTGCCGGCGCGGTCGAGACGCTGGTGACGCTGGTCGAGCGCACCGGCGCCGCCGTCTGGTTCGAGGGCCTGCGCGGCCGCAATTCCTTCCCGACCGACCACCCGGCCTACCGCGGCACGCTTGCCTTCGACGCGCCGGGCGTCGCCAGGCAGCTCGCCGACACCGACCTCGTGCTGCTGGTCGGCGGGCCGTTCTTCGAGGAGGTCTGGTACGCGCCCGGCTCGCCGATCCCGGCCGGCGCCAGGGTGCTGCAGATCGAGCCGGCGGCGCCGCGGCTGGCCTACAACTTCGCGGTCGACGCCGGCGTGATCGCCGATGTCGGTGCCGCGCTCGCGGCGCTCGGCGAGGCGACCGGGACGGTCAAGGGCGCCGCCGCCCGCCTCGAGGCCCTGAAGGCCACGCGCGCGGCCGAGGACGCGGCGCAGCAGGCGCGCGTGCAGAAGGCGTGGTCGCGGACCCCGACCTCGATGCCGCGCGTCATGGCCGAGCTGAAGGCCGCCGCGCCGGCCGACGTCGTCGTGGTCGACGAGACCATCACGGCCAACCTCGACCTGTTCAAGACCTTCACCTTCAAGGGCGCCGGCGACTACTTCAGCGGTCGCGGCGGCGGCATCGGCCAGGGCGTGGCCGGCGCGATCGGCGTGGCGGTGGCCGAGCGGAAGCGGCCGATCCTGTGCGTGTCCGGCGACGGCTCGTCGATGTACTCGATCCAGGCGCTGTGGACGGCGGCGCACCACGAGCTGCCGATCGTGTTCGTGATCCTCGCCAACCGCGAGTACCGCGTGCTCAAGCACAACATCGACGCCTACCGCGCCCGCTTCGACGTCAAGTCGAACAAGCCCTACATGCACATGGACCTGACCGGGCCGGCGCTGGGCTTCGCCGAGCTGGCCCGCGGCATGGGCATCGCCGGCACCCACGTCACGAAGGCCGACGACATCAGGGCGGCGGTGGCCGCCGCCTTCGCGTCGGGCAAGCCGCATCTCCTCGAGATCGAGATCGAGGGCAAGCGGTAGCGATCCCTCGGGCTTCGCCGGTCATTTCATCGCGCGCACCTTGGCCTGGTGCGCGCGCGCCGCGCCGGTCAGCATCGGCAGGTCGTTGCCGGCGAGGATGAACTTCATGCCCTTGCCGATGTAGAGCGACAGCAGCTCCTCGCTGTAGGCGCCGCCCATGCCCGGCCACTTGCCGTGCTTGCGGCAGGCGGCGATCACGGTGTCGGCCGCGGCCCGCACCCTGTCGTGGCCGTTCTGGCCCGGGATGCCCATCTCCATCGACAGGTCGCTCGAGCCGATCAGCAGGCAGTCGATGCCGGGCACGGCGGCGATCGCCTCGGCGTTCTCGACCGCCTTCGGCGTCTCGATCATCACCGTGATCAGCGTGTTGTCGTCGCTCTTGCTCGTCATCTCGCCGAGCGGCATGGACTCGTAGTCGAACTGCGCCTGGCCGCCGCCGACCGAGCGGTGGCCGCGCGGCGGGTAGCGCAGCCGGTCGGCGATGTCGCGCGCTTCCTCGGCGGTGTCGACGTGCGGGATGACGACGCCCAGCGCGCCGCCGTCGAGCACGCGGGTCGCCATGGCGAGCTCGCCGTGGGGCACGCGCACGATCGGCGCGATGCCGGAATCCTGCGACGCCACGGAGATTTCACAGGCGGTCTCGATCGACATCGAGCCGTGCTCGAGGTCGAGGAACAGCCAGTCGAAGCCCGCCGCCTTCATCACCTTGATGATGTCGACGTTGCGCACCAGCCGGATGCCGATGCCCAGCGCCAGCTCGTCCCGGCGCAGCCGGGCCTTGGCGGCGTTGATCGCGTGAGCCATGCTTTCCCCCCTTTGGAATCCTTTGCGGCAGGCTAGACGCCATGACTTTCCATGTCGAACGGATCGACCACGTCGTGCTGCGGGTGCGGGACCTGCAGGCCATGGTCAGGTTCTACGAAACCGCGCTGGGTTTCAAAGTCGAGCGCACGCTGGAGCGGCTCAACCTCGTCCAGATGCGGGCCGGGGCCTCGCTGCTCGATCTCGTCCCCGGCGAACGGCCGGCGGCGGGTGCGGCCAACATGGATCACCTGTGCTTCCGCGTATCGCCCTTCGATCGCGACGAGATCGTCAGGCGGCTCGCGCCGTTCAACATATCGGTCGGCGAAACCGTCGAACGTTACGGTGCGGAAGGTACGGGACCGTCGATCTACTTCCACGACCCGGAGGGCAACCAGGTGGAATTGAAGGGGCCGTCGAAATCGCCGCCGCTTTAGCGCTTGGCCATCGCACACGTTGTGATAGCCTCAAGCCAACGGGGAAGAAAAACAGCGCCCTTCGAATGCGGCGCATCTCCAGGGAGGAACTGTCCATGCGTACTTTCATGTCGTTCGCCGCCGGCACCGCCGTCGCGCTGACCGCGATGGCGACACCGGCGCTGGCCCAGAAGCAGGGCGGAACGCTGCGGATTTCCCATCGCGACAACCCGCCGAGCGCCTCGATCCACGAGGAGTCGACGATCTCGGTGAACCAGCCGTTCATGGCGGTGTTCAACAACCTCGTCTTCTTCGACCCGAAGAAGAAGGTGAACAGCCCCGACGACATCGTGCCGGAACTGGCCGAGAGCTGGGCGTGGACCGACAACAACACCAAGCTGACCTTCAAGCTGCGGCCCGGGGTGAAGTGGCACGACGGCAAGCCGTTCACCGCGGCCGACGTGAAGTGCACCTTCGACGCGGTGCGCGGCGCCGGCGACGACAAGAACGAGATCGTGCGCAAGAGCCCGCGCAAGCTCTGGTACGCCAACGTCAAGGACATCGTGACCAACGGCGACCTCGAGGTCTCGTTCGTGCTGGCTCGTCCGCAGCCGTCGTTCCTGCCGATGCTGGCCGCCGGCTACTCGCCGGTCTACGCCTGCCACGTGCCGGGCCGCGACATGCGCTCCAAGCCGATCGGCACCGGACCGTTCAAGGTCGTCGAGTTCAAGCGCAACGAGTCGATCAAGCTGGCGCGCAACCCCGACTACTGGAACAAGGGCAAGCCCTACCTCGACGCGATCGACTGGAAGATCGTGCCGAACCGCAGCACGCGCCTGCTCGGCTTCACCGCCGGCGAGTTCGACATGACGTTCGATTCCGACGTCACCTTCCCGCTGCTCAAGGACATCAAGAGCCAGAAGCCCGACGCCGTCTGCGAGGCGCGCGCCACCAACGTCAGCTCGAACGTGCTGATCAACCGCGACAAGCCGCCGTTCGACAACCCGCAGGTCCGCAAGGCCATGGTGATGGCGCTGGACAACAAGGCCTTCTCCGAGATCCTGAGCCAGGGCAACGACCTCGACGGCGCCGCCATGCTGCCGCCGCCGGCCGGCTTCTGGGGCATGCCCAAGGAGATGCTGGCGACCCTGCCGGGCCACGCCCCCGACGTCGAGAAGAGCCGCGCCGAGGCGCGCAAGATCATGGAAGGGCTGGGCTACACCGCCGACAAGCCGCTCAAGATCAAGGTGTCGACGCGCAACATCGCGATCTACCGCGACCCGGCGGTGATCCTGATCGACCAGCTGAAGAAGATCCACATCGACGGCGAGCTAGACCCGATCGACACGACGGTCTGGTACACCAAGATCCAGCGCAAGGATTACCAGATCGGCATGAACCTGACGGGCGTCGGCGTCGACGATCCCGACGTCAATTTCTACGAGAACTACTACTCGACGTCGGACCGCAACTACACCGCCTACAAGAACGAAGAGGTCGACAAGCTGATCAACGCCCAGTCGGCGGAACTCGACCGCGAGAAGCGCAAGAAGCTGGTGTGGGAGGTCGAGCGCAAGCTGGCCGAGGACGTCGCCCGCCCGATCCTGGGCCACAACGTCGCCAACACCTGCTGGGCGCCGGCGCTGAAGAACGTCGTGCTCCAGTCCAACAGCATCTACAACGGCTGGCGTTTCGAAGACGTCTGGCTGGAGAAGTAGGAGGAAAGGCCGGCCGATGGGTTCCTACCTGGTCCGACGCCTGTTGCTGATGGCGCTGACGCTGTTCGGCATGTCGGTGCTGATCTTCGTCATGTTGCGGCTGGTGCCTGGCGACATCTCCGACATCCTCGTCGATGCCGCCGGCATCGCCGACGCCAAGGAGAAGGCCAAGATCGCCAAGGAACTGGGCCTCGACCGGCCGATCATCGAGCAGTACGGCCAGTGGATCGGCGGGCTGACGCGGGGCGACCTCGGCTTCGCCTACGTCTCGGAACGGCCGGCGATCGAGGAGATCGCGCCGCGCATCCCGATCAGCGCCAAGCTGGCGCTGATGTCGCTGTTCTTCTCGGTCATCATCGGCGTGCCGTTCGGGGTGATCTGCGCGGTGCGGCAGAACTCGCTGATGGATTACGGCCTGCGCATCGTCAGCCTGAGCGGCCTTTCGCTGCCGTCCTTCTGGCTCGGCCTGCTGGTCCTGATGGCGGCGGTGCACTGGTTCGGGTCGATCCCGATCTACACCAACGAACCGCGCAGCTTCCTGGCGGAGGTCGGGCTGCTGGCGATCCCTGCCGCCGTGGTCGGCTTCCGAAGCTCGGCCCTGATCATGCGGCTGACGCGGTCCTCGATGCTCGAGGTGATGCGGCAGGACTACATCCGCACCGCGCGATCCAAGGGCGCGTCCAACGCCTCGGTCAACTACAACCACGCGCTGCGCAACGCGCTGCTGCCCGTGGTGACCATCATCGGCATCGAGGCCGCGTTCCTGGTCGGCGGCCTGATCGTCACCGAGACGGTGTTCAACATTCCCGGCGTCGCGCGCTTCCTCGTCGAGGCGATCCGCTGGCGCGACTACCCGATCGTGCAGAACCTCGTCATGCTGATCGCGTTCGTGGTCGTGATGGTCAACTTCCTGGTCGACATGGCCTACATGGTCCTCGACCCCCGCATCAAGTTCGGGGACTGAGCCGTGAGTACCATCAACCACGATGCCGAGCTGGCACGCGCCGGCGCCAACATCACCGGCTGGGGCGGCCAGGTCCTGTTCATGGCCCGCCGCTACCCGCTGGGCGCGGTCGGCGCCCTGATCGTCCTGCTGTTCGTCCTGACCGCGGTGTTCGCCAACTTCATCGCCCCGATGGATCCGACCGCGACCGACGCCAAGTCGTCGCTCGCGGTACCGGGCGGCAAGTTCTGGCTGGGCGCCGACTTCATGGGCCGCGACATGTTCAGCCGCATCGTGCACGGCGCCCGCATCTCGCTGGCGGTCGGCGCAGGCGCCACCCTGATCGGCGGCGTGCTCGGCATCGCCATCGGCCTGATGAGCGGCTACCTCGGCGGCACCGTCGACCTGCTGACGCAGCGCCTGATGGACATCATGCAGTCGCTGCCGCTGCTGGTCATGGCGCTGGTGATGGCCGCCGCGCTCGGACCGTCGCTGCAGAACACCATCATCGCCATCGCCATCCCGCTGGTGCCGAGCGTGGCGCGCGTGGTGCGCTCCAGCACCCTGTCGCTGCGCGAGCAGCCGTTCGTCGAGGCCGCCCGCGCGGTCGGCATGGGCGAACTGCGCATCGCCGTCCGCCATGTCCTGCCCAACACGCTGGCGCCGCTGATCGTGCTGGCCACCGCGCAGCTCGGCTCGGCCATCCTGGTCGAGGCCTCGCTGTCGTTCCTCGGGCTGGGCATCCCCGAACCTTACCCGTCGTGGGGCCGCATGCTGTCCGAATCCGCCGCCGAGTACGTGCGCACCGCGCCGTGGCTGGTGATCTTCCCCGGCGTCGCCATCAGCCTGACCGTGTTCGGCACCAACCTGCTGGGCGACGCGCTGCGCGACATCCTCGACCCGAGGCAGCGGTCATGAGCGCGCTGCTCGAAGTCGAGAACCTCGGCACCTGGTTCTACACCCGCCAGGGCATCGTCAAGGCGGTCGACGGCGTCGACTTCCAGGTCGCCTCCGGCGAGACGCTCGCCATCGTCGGCGAATCGGGCTGCGGCAAGAGCATGACGGCGCTGTCCCTGATGCGCCTGATCCCCGATCCGCCGGGCCGCATCGTTTCGGGCGAGATCCGGCTGGCCGGCCGCGACCTCCTGAAGATCAGCGAGGAGGAAATGCGGGCCGTCCGCGGCAACGAGATCTCGATGATCTTCCAGGAGCCGATGACGTCGCTCAACCCGGTCATAACGATCGGCAAGCAGATCGCCGAGGCGCTGATCCTGCACCGCAACCTCGACCGCAAGGCGGCGATGAACCGGGCGATCGAGATGCTCGACCTCGTGCGCATCCCGGAACCCGCCCAGCGTGCCCGCGAGTACCCGCACCAGTTGTCGGGCGGCATGCGCCAGCGCGCCATGATCGCCATGGCGCTGGCCTGCAACCCGAAGGTCCTGATCGCCGACGAGCCGACCACCGCGCTCGACGTCACCATCCAGGCCCAGATCCTCGAGCTGATCGTCGAGCTGCAGCGCGAGTTCAGCGCCGCCGTGATCCTGATCACGCACGATCTCGGCGTGGTCGCCGAGACGGCCCACCGGGTCATCGTCATGTATGCCGGCCGCAAGGTCGAGGAAGCCGAGGTCGGCGAACTCTTCTCCCGGCCGATGCATCCCTACACCGTCGGCCTGATGGCCTCGATCCCGCGCCTCGACCTGATGCGCGGCGAGGCCGAGCGCAGCACCGACCGGCTGCAGGAGATTCCCGGCATCGTGCCGCCGCTGTTCGACCTGCCGTCCGGCTGTGCCTTCGCGCCGCGCTGCAGCCGCGCCGACGACCGCTGCCGCCGCGAGCGCCCCGCCTACGAAGAGAAGAGGACAGGCCATTGGGCGGCCTGCTGGCACATCGATGGCTGACGCCCGGACCCCCGCGACCGGCACCGCGTCGGCGACGCCGCCGGTGCTCGAGGTCAAGGACCTCAAGAAGCACTTCCCGATCAAGAAGGGCTTGCTGCGCCGCACCGTCGGCCACGTCTACGCCGTCGACGGCGTCAGCTTCCGGATCGGCG
Organism: uncultured Reyranella sp.; assembly: GCA_964420105.1. GTDB lineage: Bacteria > Pseudomonadota > Alphaproteobacteria > Reyranellales > Reyranellaceae > Reyranella. Next base: position 106,251 of record CAYQRL010000004.1, on the reverse strand, counting down.
TCGGCGAGACGCTGGGGCTGGTCGGCGAGAGCGGCTGCGGCAAGACCACGGCCGGCCGCGCCGTGATGCGCCTGATCGAGCCGAGCTCGGGCTCGATCAAGGTCGGGGGCACCGAGATCACCGGCCTGTCCAAGGCCGAGATGCGCCCCTACCGGGCGCAGATGCAGATCATCTTCCAGGACCCGTTCTCGTCGCTGAACCCGCGCATGACGGCGGGCGACATCGTCGGCGAGCCGCTGCTGGTCCACGGGCTCGCCAACAAGCGCGAGCGCGAGGAGAAGGTGGCGGCGCTGTTCGCGCGCGTCGGCCTGCGCACGGCGCAGATGAAGAACTACCCGCACCAGTTCTCGGGCGGCCAGCGCCAGCGCATCGGCATCGCCCGGGCGCTCGCGCTGGGACCGAAGCTGATCGTCGGCGACGAGCCGGTGTCGGCGCTCGACGTGTCGATCCAGGCGCAGGTCATCAACCTGCTGCAGGACCTGCAGCGTGAGCGCCAGCTGTCCTACCTGTTCATCTCGCACAACCTCGCGGTGGTCGAGCACATCAGCCACCAGATCGCGGTGATGTACCTCGGACGCGTGGTCGAGTACGCCGACACCCGCTCGATCTTCACCCGGCCGCAGCACCCCTACACCGAGGCGCTGCTCTCGGCGGTGCCGGTGCCCGACCCCAAGATCAAGCGCCAGAAGCGGGTCCTGCAGGGCGACGTGCCGAGCCCGGTCCGGCCGCCGCCGGGCTGCCATTTCCACACCCGCTGCCCCTACGCCGAGGCGCGCTGCCGGGTCGAATCCCCGCCGCTGCGCGAAATCGCGCCGGGCCATCACGTTTCCTGCCATTTGCGCTAGACTGTCTCCCGACAATGGGAGGCAGGAAGCGCCATGGCTGAATTCGACTATGTGATCGTGGGCGGCGGCTCGGCGGGCTGCGTGCTGGCCAACCGGCTGACCGAGGACGCCAACGTCAAGGTGCTGCTGCTGGAGGCCGGTCCGCCCGACCGCTCGATGTGGATCGACATCCCGGCCGGCTTCACCAAGCTGCTGAACCACAAGGACTACAACTGGAACTTCGAGATGGAGGCGGAGGACGGCATGGCCGGCCGCCGCATCCCGTGCCCGCGCGGCCGCACGCTCGGCGGCTCGAGCTCGATCAACGGCATGCTCTACGTGCGCGGCCAGCCGCTCGACTACGACACCTGGGGCCAGCTCGGCAACCGCGGCTGGTCGTACTCGAACGTGCTGCCCTACTTCAAGAAGTCGGAGAACTTCGAGCCGGGCGGCAGCGACGAGGCGCGCGGCCGCGGCGGCCCGCTCAACGTCGCCAACATGTGCGACACCCACGAGCTCTGCGACACCTTCATCGACGCGGCCGAGGCCTGCGGCTACCCCAAGAACCCCGACTACAACAACGGCAACCAGGAAGGCTTCGGCTACTTCCAGGTCACCATGAAGAACGGCAAGCGCCAGTCGACGGCGCGCGCCTTCCTCGACCCGGTGCGCAACCGGCCCAACCTCAGGATCCAGACCGACGCGCTGGTCAGCCACGTCATCCTCGAGGGCAAGCGGGCCGTCGGCGTCGCCTACTCGGTGCACGGCAAGAAGCAGGAAGTGCGGGTCGGCCGCGAGGTCATCGTGTCGTGCGGCGCGGTGCAGTCGCCGGGCCTGCTCGAGCATTCCGGCATCGGCCAGCCCGAGCTGCTGCGCCGGTACGGCATCGAGGTGAAGCACGAGCTGAAGGGCGTCGGCGAGAACTACGGCGACCACTTCGCGCCGCGCATGAACTGGCGCATCAAGCTGCCGGTGACGCTGAACGAGACGACCCGCGGCTTCAACCTCGTGAAGGAGGTCGTTAAGTACTACGCCACCGGTCGCGGCGCGCTCGCGCTCACGGCCGGCGTCGTCTACGGCTTCGTGCGCACCCGGCCGGGCCTCGACTCGCCCGACACGCAGTTCCACATGGCGCATGCCTCCTACGGCTCGGCCCAGACCCGCCAGCTCGAGAAGGAGCCGGGCATGACCGTCGTGATCGGCCAGTGCCGGCCGGACTCGCGCGGCTCGATCCACATCAAGTCGGCGACGCCGGGCGTCGAGCCGGCGATCCGGCCGAACTTCCTGTCGGCCCAGATCGACCGCGACACCACGGTCGCGGGCATGCAGATCGCGCGCAAGATCGCCGCGCACCCGCTGCTGTCCCGCTACGTCGCCTACGAGAACAAGCCGGGCAAGGACGTGAACACCTACGACGAGTGGCTGGATTTCGCCCGCCAGACCGGCCAGACGACCTACCACGTGATCGGCACCTGCAAGATGGGCCGCGACCCGATGGCGGTGGTCGACGACCGCCTGCGGGTCCATGGCATCGCCGGCCTGCGGGTGATCGACGCCTCGATCATGCCGACCGTGCCCTCCGGGAACACCAACGCGCCCACGATCATGGTGGCGGAGAAGGGGGCGGACATGCTCAAAGAGGACGCGAAGGCGGGGCTCCAGGCCGCCGCCTGACGACGACCCCGGGGAGACCGACGTGAAGCCTGTGATGACGATCCTTGCCGGCGCCGGCCTGGCGCTGGCGCTCGCGGCCTGTCAGCCCGACCAGGGCAGCCCGCTGGCCTACCGGCCGGAGAGCAAGGAGAACCTGCTCGCCGATTCCGGATTCAAGCAACTGCCCCTGAACACGCCGAAGAAGATCGCGATGTTCAAGCAGTACCCGGCGCACCGCCTGAGCAAGACGACGTACAAGGACAAGACGGTCTGGGTCTACCCGGACCAGAACGTGTGCGGCTGCCTCTACATCGGCGGTCCGCAGGCCTACCAGACCTTCCTCAAGAAGGGTCGGGCGCAGATGATCGATACCCGCGTCAACCAGATGTACAAGTCGGACGACCCCTACAACCCGACCGCGACGATGGAATGGCTGAACGTCGGCGATGCCTGGGACGACGCGGACGCCTACGACCTGTACCTGAACTGACGGTCCGGCGTCCCTCCCCGGCCAGGCCGGGGAGGGGCGCCGAAAGCCTGCGGCGGCCGGTCAGCCGCCGAGCAGGGCCGGCGCGGCCTCGAGTTCCTGCCGTTCGACCTTCTTCACGATCTCGGTCAGCCTGGCATGGGTCGGCGCGGGCACGCCGATGTAGGTGCCGCGCTCGGCGACGTAGCCGTTCATGAACTCGATCTCGGTGCGGCGGCCCTTGCGGATGTCCTGCGCCATCGACGGGCGCTGGATGTCGGCGCGCGGATTGGGGTTGGCGTTGGACCCCGGCCGCAGGATCGTCTCGACCTCGTCGAGGGCGGCCTTGTCGCCCTCCGAGGCCAGCGCCAGCCGCTCGGGGTCGAGCTTGCCGATCTTCTCGATGTGGTAGCCCAGCGCCTGGCCGACCCGCACCGCCTCGCCGCCGAGCTTGATCGAGAAGCGGCGGATCGCGTCGTTGCGGTCGCAGTCCGTGGCGGTCAGGCCGGTGGCCGCCGAGACGCCGTTCCTCATGCCGTTCTGGCACAGCTTGGACCAGCGCTCGCCCCACAGGTTGGTGGTGGTCTTGGCGCTGTCGATGCGGCCGACCATCTCGCGCAGTTCCTCGACCCGCTTGGTGATGCGGCCATGGACCTCGCCGACCCGGAACACGGTGTGCTTGTCGCCGCCCTTGGCGACGGTGCGGCGGATGCGGGCGGCCTCGTACATGTCCACCGAGATCAGCGAGGCGACCATCCCGACCGTCTTGCCCCAGCCGACGACGCCGGCGATGCGCTCCTCGTTGAGGCAGTTCTGCAGCGACACGACGTAGCCGTCGGGCGCGAGGTACTGGCGGATCAGCGCCGTCGCCCACTCGGTGTCGTAGGACTTCATGGCGACGAAGGCGATGTCGACCGGCTTCTGGCGCGCGAGGTCCTGCATCTCGGTCAGGTGCATGGTCCTGGCATTGCGCACCGTGATCTTCTCTTCCGGCGTGACGCCGTCGAGCTCGAGCCCGCGGCTGCGAATGGCCTCGATGTTCTCCGGCCAGAAATCGATCAGGGTGACGTCCTCGCCGGTATGCGCCAGCCAGCCGCCGACATATCCGCCCAGTGCGCCGGTCCCGACGATCGCGATCCGCTTGCCCATTCCTCACTCCCTTTGCGTCAAGGCGCGACCCGCGGTTCCTTGCGGGCGCGCTCGATGTAGCGCTCGGCATCCTCGGCCAGCAGCAGCCGCTCGGCGACCAGCTGGTTCGCCGCCGCCTCGACCGCGGCGACGTAGTCGGCACCGCTGCGGTAGCGCTCGGCGACCGACGGGCGGGGATCGCCCGCCGCGATGCGCGCCGCCCGGTCCGGGGCGAACGGCAGGCAGCTGCCGTCGCGGTCGGCGATCTCGCCCGCCGGGTAGGGCGGCTTGTACTCGTTCCAGCCGGTGTAGGTGGCGAGCGGCACGGCGATGTCGGGCAGGCGAATGCCGGCGACCTCGTTGCCGTCGCCGTCGACCCGGCAGACCAGCGTGCGGTAGGCCTTCTCCGCCGGGACGGGATGGACCCAGTCGCCCGGCGGCGCGATGCGGTTGGTGCGCGTGACCACGGCTGCGCCGGGCACGGCCGGGAAGCCGGTCCGGTCGGGCTCGACCAGCGTGCCCTCGGCCAGGGTCGGGACCCGGCTGGCCGGCGGCGCCGTGCCCGACGCCACCCAGGCGTCGAGCGCGACCAGCAGGGCACGCACCGCCGGCATCGGGTTGTGCGGGTTGCGCGGGTTGACGTTGGGACCGGCGTCGGTGGTGGCGCCGGCGCGGCCGCCATGCTGGGTGCCGGCGATCATGTAGACGCGGCAGGTGTCCGGCAGGGCGAGGTCGCGGCTGCCCAGCGGGTCGGTGTGCAGGAGCGACGCGCCCTTCTGCCAGTACTCGGTCGAGGTGTTGGTCTCGATCAGCAGGGGATCCGAGCCGTCGCCGCGCAGCACGCTGCCCGAGCGGCCGGTCAGCGGGTCGGCGACGGTCGCGGTCGAGAACGGGAACCAGTTCTCGGGGAAGTCGTGGTCCTCGTGCTGCGTGCCGGTGCGGGCCGGCTGGGCGAACGGCGTGTTGAAGAAGATGCGGCCGATGCCGGCGATGTGGGAATAGATGCCGTCGAACACCCGGCGGCCCTGTTCGTCGCGGTTGAAGCCGTCCGACAGGTGGTTGCGCAGGTAGCGCCCGGCCTGGCTGAAGCCGATCGCCAGCGCGTGGCCGATCCTGCCGCCGGTGGCCGCCAGCCCGGCCGGGTCATGGCGCAGGAAGCTCACGAGGTCGCGGGTCGCGGCGAAGCCCAGTGCCTGGACCTTGGGGTTCCTGGCCTCGTAGTGGATCTCGTACAGCCACCCCGGCTTCGGCTTGCTGCCCTCGCGCAGGCGCACGGTGCGGGCGTCGGCGAACGACCACTGGTTCAGCGGCAATTCCCGGGGCGCGTCGTCGGCGCGTTCGCGCACCGTCAGGCGGGCGCGGGTCTGGTCCAGCGTGCTGGCCTCGTGGGACAGCCTGAAGACCTCGAGCGCGCCGCCGCGCGTGCCCGAGCAGAATTCCTCGCGGATCTCGCGCACGATCGGCCGGCCGCCGTCGGTCGCGACCGGCGCGGTGAGCGCCAGCCCCATGTTGGCGCGCGGCGCGTCGGGGTCCCAGCCGGACCAGGCGATGGTGTAGCCCAGCCGCAGCGGGAAGCCGTTGCCGACGTCGGCCAGCGTCCTGGGGTCGTTCATGCCCTGCGGCCCGTCGGCGATGTTGCCGAACAGCATCTTGCGGCCGCGGTTGTTGACTTCGTAGAGCAGGCGGCCGTTGCCGCGCGCGAAATCGCGCGGTCGCAGGATGAAGACATCGGTCTCGTATTCGACCCGGCCGCGCGCGTTGCGCGGCGCCTTGTCGATCAGGGCGATGCCAGCATTGCCGGGATGCGCCGGGTCGACCTCGCCGCGGGCACGGCCGATCACCCGCTCGTAGGCCCCGGCGGCGCCGAACTCGGCGCCGTCGGCCAACGGCTCGACCCGCTCGATGTCGATGGACAGCAGCACCTTAGGCGGCGGCCCCGGCCTTCTTGACCTCTTCCGGGTCGAAGTTCAGCTCCACGCCGACGCCGTCGGGATCGTAGAGGAAGATCTGGCCGGCGCCGGTGCGCGGCACGATCTGCTCGCGGAACGCGACGTTGTGCTTCTTCAGCCGCGCGCGCACGCCGGCGAGGTCGGTGGCGGCGAAGGCGATGTGGTCGAAGCGGCCGGTGTGGTCGAACTTCTTCTCGGTGCCGCGGACCACGATACCCTCGCGCGGCTTGCGCTCGCCCAGCAGGTGCACGGTGGCGACGCCGCCCGAGTACAGCCAGTAGCCGGGGAAGCCCAGCGGCGGCCGGTCGCCGTCCTCGAGGCCCAGCACGTCGCAGTAAAAGGCCTTGGTGGCCTCCAGGTCGGACGGCTCGATCGTGAAGTGTTGCAGGACGCCCAGCGGCATGGTCGGTCTCCCGTTGTCAGACGAAGGTCAGGTCGGCATCGGCACCCATCATCCAGGCGCCCACGGTCTCGAAATGCGACAGCCGGCCCTGCAACTGCTGGGTCACGGTGTGGATGTCGCGGAAACGCCGCTCCAGCGGATGATCCTCGAAGATCGCCGTCGCCCCGGCGGCGTTGTAGGCGAAGTCGACCGCCTCCCGCGCCTTGTGGATGGCGTTGGTCGAGGCCATGCGCAGCACGATGCGCTGGTCCATGGTGAGGCGGTTGCCGGCCGAGATCGACTTCCAGATCTCGGCCACCGACTGCAGCAGGTAGGCGCGCGCGGCGCGGATGCCGACCTCGGCCTGCGCCAGCTGGGTCTGGACCACGGCGTTGTCGCGGATCGGGCTCTTCTTGCCGCGCGGCACCTTGGTGCGGGCGACGTCGACGAAGCTGTCGAGGCTGGCGCGGGCGACGCCCAGGGCCACGCCCGAGAAGCCGAGTTCGTAGCAGGTCATTGCCGACATGCGGTACAGCGGCCCGGGCTCGCGGCACTCCTTCTCGAAGTCGCGCGTCATCGAGTGCCCGGCCGGCACGAAATGGTCGGTGAGCGCGAACTGGTCGCTGGCGGTGCCGCGCAGGCCGACCACGTTCCAGATGTCGGTCCAGGCGACGTCGGACGTCCGCACCAGCATGGTGCGCTCGACCGGGCGGCCGTCGGCGTCGAGCCGTGGCGTGCCGTCGGCCTTGAAGATCGGGCAGTGGGCGCCCAGCCAGGTCGCGTGGCGGCCTCCCGATGCGAACGACCACACGCCGGTGACCCGGAAGCCGCCGTCGCACTCGACCGCCTTCACCCGCGGCCCCGGACCCCAGGCCAGCACGGCACGCGGGTCGTCGCCGAAGATCTCCTGCGCCACCGGCAGGGCGAGGTAGGCGGCCGACATCGAGCAGCCGCCCGCCTGGCTCAGGCACCACGCGGTCGAGGCGTCGCCGCGGGCGATCGTCTCGATCACGTGGAAGAAGGTGACGGGATCGGTCTCGATCCCGTTCGACGAGCGCGGCAGCAACAGCCGGAACAGACGCGCCTCGTGGAGCCTGTCGAGAAGCGCCGGCGGCAACCGGCGCGTCTCCTCGATCTCGTTCGAAGCGGCTTCGACCAGCGGCCGCAAAGCCTCGGCACGCGAGACGATCGTGGTGTCGCCAGCCAGGTCGGCGGCGGACGGTATCAGCGTGTCCACGTCTTGCCCCTTCGAACCGTTGTCCCTCAGGCCGTCGCCAGCTCACGGTCGATCTGCTCGATCGACTTGCCGCGCGTCTCGAGGCCGAAGAAATAATAGACCACGCCGGCCAGCGCGAACCAGCCGCCAAGGTAGACGAAGGCCATCGGGATGGCGTCCATCGGCACGTCCGGCTTCACGAAGTTGCTGGAGCCGACGATCACGGCCAGGCCGAGCGGCCCGATGATCTTGCCGATGCCGCCGAACCCGTAGGCCGAGCCCATGCCGGAGGTGCGCAGGTGCGAGGGCCAGACCTCGGCGGCGTAGGGGCCGACGATGGCGAAGCCGCCATCGGCGAAGAACATCGCCACGGTCAGGATCAGCCAGAAGGCCGACACCCCGAACATCGTCGTGTTGTAGTTGTAGCCGGCCAGGATGATGAAGAAAGCCGAGCCGAAGCCGAGCAGGGCGCCGCAGTTTCGCCGGCCGATCTTCTCCGACAGGAACGAGAAGGAAAGCCGGCCGAGGAAGCCGCTCACCGTCAGCAGGATGAACATCTTGCTGGCTTCCTGCGGCGTCACCTTGAGGATCAGCACGAACAGGGTCGGTGCCCACAGCGTGATGCCGTAGACCCCGGTCTGCGCGCCGGCGTTGCCGAGCCACGACACCAGCAGGCTGCGCGGGTACTTGAACAGGTCGAACCAGTTGCTCTTGACCGGCTCGCCCAGCGTCGAGGCGGTCGGCATCGGCAGCGTGCCGGGATCGACCTGCATCGCCCAGGCCAGCGAGCGGCGGGCTTCCTCGTAGCGTCCCTGGCGGACCAGCCAGCGCGGCGACTCCGGCACCCACAGGCGGACCAGCAGGACGATCAGCGCCGGCGCCAGGCCGATCAGGAACAGCGTGCGCCACTCGGTCGGGCCCATGAAGGCGCCGAGGACGCCGCCCATGCCGACGCCCAGCGGGATGACGCAGGTGACGAGGCCGCCGACCCAGCCGCGCTTGTGGCTGGGCATGAACTCCTGCACCAGCGGGAGATCGACGCAGTACAGGCCGCCGACGCCGAAGCCGACGAAGAAGCGCATCACGGTCAGGAAGATCCAGCCGTTGTCGGGCGTGAAGTACAGCAGGCCGGTGGCGATCGAGAAGTTCAGCACCGTGCCGATGAACACCGGCCGGCGTCCGATGCGGTCGGCGATCGCGCCCCAGACGTAGGCGCCGAGCAGGGCGCCGACGCCGGACGACAGGAACACGATCGCGAACTGGTTGAAGGTGAGCTTCCACGGCCCGATCAGGAAGGCCAGCACGAAGCCGATGAGGAAGTAGTCGAAGAACTCCAACGCATCGCCGATCACCGCGGCGGCGATGATCTTCTTCTGGTTGCCGGTCAGTGTGGTCTGCCGGTCGAGCAACTCGAACATGGCGTTCCCCCGTGGTGCGCTTGCTTTTTTCCGGGATCGACCGCAGCGCCTGCACAGGTCGTCCCTGATCGAAACGCTACGCCCGCTGGCCGGCAACGCGCAAAGATTCGCAGTCCCGTGTTTGCGGGTCGGAATGCGATCCTGCATTGCTGCGATGCCTCTGTTACCTTCGGCGCTGCAACATGGACCGAGGGAAACGATGAACTGGACCGACCGCCGCCAACGCTTCCGCGCCATCCTCGCGGGCAACCGCTGCGTCCACCCCGGCTCGGTGTTCGATCCGATCTCGGCCCGCATCGCCGAGGATCTCGGCTTCGAGGTCGGCATGTTCGCCGGGTCCACGGCCTCCCTGACCGTGCTGGGAGCGCCGGACCTGATCGTTCTCACACTGTCTGAATTCGCCGGCCAGGCCTACCGCATCGGCCGCGCCGGCAACCTGTCGCTGATGGTCGATGCCGACCACGGCTACGGCAACGCCCTCAATGCCAAGCGCACGGTCGAGGAACTGGAGACCGCGGGTGTTGCCGGCCTCAGCCTCGAGGACACTGACCTGCCGACGCCGTTCGGCACCACCGCGCCGCGCCTGGTGCCGATCGCCGAGGGCGTCGGCAAGATGAAGGCGGCGCTGGCCGGGCGGCAGGACCCGCTGCTGTGCATCGCCGGCCGTACCAGCGCCGTGCAGATCACCGGCGTCGACGACGCGATCGCCCGCGGCAAGGCCTACGAGGAGGCCGGCGTCGACGCGCTGTTCTTCGTCGGCGTGAAGACCCGGGCCGAGCTCGACGCGATCTCGGCGGCGACCACGCTGCCGATCATCCTCGGCGGCGTCGCCGGCGACCTCACCGATCTCGCCTACCTGTCGGCGCGGCGCGTGCGCATCGCCCTGCAGGGACACCAGCCCTTCGCCGCCGCGGTCAAGGCGATCCACGATACGCTGCGCGCGCTGCGCGACGGCACCCCGCCGGGCAAGCTCACCGGCATCGCCGATGCCGAGTTGATGAAGCGGGTGACGCGCGACGCCGACTACGGCCGCTGGACGAAGGAGTTTCTCTGAGGGGCGTTCAGCCCGTCGGCACCAGCTCGACCGCGACGCCGTAGGAGTGGCTGTCGCCGCCCAGGATCACGCCGCGCAGCGGGCTGACGTCGGAGAAGTCTCGGCCCCAGGCCACCACGACGTGGTCCTCGCGGGCGACGAGGTCGTTGGTCGGGTCGAGGTGGACCCAGCCCGCGGCCGGGCCGCACCACACCGCGACCCAGGCGTGGCTGGCGTCGGCGCCGCGCAGCGCCATCTCCTCCTTGGACGCGACGGTCCGGATGTAGCCCGACACGTAGGCGGCGGCGAGGCCGTGGGCGCGCAGCGCCGCGATCTCGACATGGGCGAAGTCCTGGCAGACGCCGGCCTTGCCGGCGAAGACCTGGCCCAGCGGCGTCGAGATGTCGGTGGCGCCGGGATTGTAGGCGAAGTCGCGGCGGATGCGGCTGGTCAGCTCGCGCGCCGCCGCCAGGACCGGTCGGCCCGGCGCCAGCGACTGCCCGCCGTAGTCGCGCAGCTCGTCGACCAGCGGCACCAGCGGCGACTCGTGCACGAACTCGCTGGCCGTCACCGGCTCGGGGAAGCCGTTGCCGGACAGCGCGTCGCGCACCGCTTCCCACGGCGGGGTCGTCTCGGCCGGTGGCGGCTCGGGGAAGCGCACGTCGATCAGCGCCCGGACCTCGATCTCGAACCGGTGGTGCGGCTTGTCGATCCGGTAGACGTCGATGTGGTTGCCGAAATGGTCGAGGTGCTGCGCCGCCAGGGCCGGCAGCGGGTTGGTCTCGATGTGCAGCCCGCTCACCGACTGGCCGGGAAAGGCGCGCGGCCGCAGGTGGGCGATGTGGTGGCCGGAATCGACCGTCGCGGCGTAGGTGTAGGTGGTGCGGTGCGACAGCTGGTACTTCATCGCCGCCTCACCCGGTCGACGAGCCGACGGCCTGCGCCGCCGGGACGTGCGAGAAGTAGGCGCGCGTCACCGCCTCGGACAGCGCGTCGAGCCGCTGGTCGGTGTCGGCCGCGAGGTCGCGCAGCAGCGCCACCGCCAGGCCCTCGTGCCGCCACACCTGCTCGTCGCCGGCGAACTGCTTGACCGCGCCGGCAAGGTCCTGCTCGAGCGACTCGGGCAGCGCCGCCACCCGCACGCCGGAGGCGCGCGCGAGGTAGTCGAGGTCGCGCTCCATGGCGCGCAGCTGGAAGGCGAGCGAGCGCGGGTTGCTGTCATCGAGCACGACGAGGTCGAGGACCGGCGCCGGCTGCAGCTGGCCGAGGTAGCGGGTGCGGTAGGTGATGGTGCTGTCGCACAGCTCGAGCGCCACCCACATCGCCGCTTCCCAGTCGATCGGCGACTGCGAGAACGGGCCGAGCGCGCCGGTGACGATGAACTGCGCCCGCTCGATGCGGCGACCGAGATCGAGGAAGCGCCAGCCGGTGCCGCGCGTCATGTTCTCGTTGGCGAGGCCCGACATGATGGCGACGAAGCGCACGACCTCGTCGAGCGCGGCCAGCAGCGGGTCGAGGTTGCCGCGGGCGGCCCGCAGGCGCTCGCGGACCTCGGCCATCACCGGGCCGGCGGCGGTGATCATGTCGATCGAGAAGCGCTCGCGCATCGAGCTGGTCAGACGCTGGATCGCGTCGAGCACCGCCATCAGGCCGCGGTTGTCGGCTCCGACACCCGCGAGGCCGTGCTGGAACACCGCCTGCTCGGGGGCCGACAGCGCCGCCGTCTGGTCCATCAGGTTGGCGTCGCCGAGCAGGCGGCCGAGCAGCCGCAGTTCGACGGCGTCGCGCGGGCTGACCGCGCCGGTCGCGACCTTGGTGGCGGTGGTGCGCAGCATGCGCGCGTCGTTGTCGAGCCGCTCGATGTAGCGGCCGAGCCAGAACAGGTTGTCGGCGACGCGGCTCTGCAGCTCGGCGCTGCCGCGCTCGACCGCGAGCTGGTGGAAGCGGCGGGTCGAGGGCAGCTGCACGTCGGCCGCGTCCTCGGCCAGCACCCAGACGTCCTTGAGCGTGCCGTTCAGGCGGTTGAGCGAGCGCAGGCAGGTGTCGCCGGCCGGCTCGCGCGCCAGCCCGCCGGGCAGCACCCGGTACTCGGCGCCGTGGGCGCTGACGAAGGCGCGCAGCACCATGGCGCCCGGTACCAGCCCGTTGCCATCCCACTTGGGACTGAGCGAGGGCATCACCGGGTACTGGGCGACGAACTGGCCGGGCTGGGCGCGGATGCGGGCCTCGAGTTCGCGGCGCTCGGCCGGCTCCAGCATGCCGACGATGATCGGCTCGCGGTCGGCGCCGAGGCAGGGCCGCACGATCATGCGGTCGAGGTTGGCCAGCGCGAAGTCGCGCGCCGCCGGCTCGCCCAGCCACCACACGTCGAGCGACGGCAGCTCGAGCGGCTGGCCGAGCACGCGCTCGCTCAGCCGCTCGAGGAACGGCATCAGCGCCGGCGTCTCGACCAGGCCCGAGCCCAGCGCGTTGGCCAGCGAGATCGCGCCGGTGCGCGTGGTCTCGACCAGCCCGGTGATGCCGAGCGCGGAGTCGGCGCGCAGTTCGAGCGGGTCGGCGAACGAGCTGTCGAGGCGACGCAGCAGGACGTGGACCGGGCGCAGGCCGGCCAGGGTCTTGATCGAGACCTCGCCGTCGCGGGCGACCAGGTCGCCGCCCTCGACCAGCGGCACGCCCAGCACGCGCGACAGGTAGACGTGCTCGAAGTAGGTGGCCGACAGCGAGCCCGGGGTCAGCACCGCCATGGTCGGGTGGGCCATGCCGCCCGGCGCCAGCGCCAGCAGCGAATCGTGCCAGCGCTCGATGAACGGCCGCAGGTGGCGCACCGGGATCGAGCGGAAGGCCTCGGGCAGGCTGCGGGCCAGCACGCGGCGCAGCTCGAGCGCGTAGCCGATGCCGGAGGGCACCTCGGTGTGATCGGCCAGCACGTACCACTTGCCGTCGCCCTGGCGCACCAGGTCGACGGCGTAGTGGGCGAGGTGGCGCGGCGGCGCCTCGCCATCGGTGACGCGGCAGGCGCGCTGGAAGTGCCGGTTGGCGTGGACCAGCATCGGCGGCACGAGGTGCTCGCGCAGCAGCGCCTGCGGGCCGTAGAGATCGGCCAGCAGGGCGTCGAGCAGCCGCGCCCGCTGGACCAGCCCGCTCTCGATGTGCGCCCACTCGTCGGGCGCGATCACCAGCGGCAGCGGGTCGAACGCCCAGCGCGGCGCGCCGCGATCGTCGAGCAGGTTGACCGTGGCGCCCGATTCCTCGAGCTGCCGGCGTGCGCTGTCGACGCGATCGCCCAGCCCGCCCGGCAGCGAGCGGATGACGCTGAGGATGCCCTGCCAGTGATAGCGGATCGACTTCTGGCCGGTGACCAGTTCGTCGTACGCGCTTGCCGGCGAGGAGGAGAGGCCGCGCAACGACTCCATGGGACCGCGGATGAAAGGAAGAGGACGCTAGAATCGCACGCTGTGAAGCCGAGGTCTACCGGCCGCCCCTCCGGGCACGGCGCAGGTCGAGCGTCAGGGGGTGCTCGGGATTGTCGATCGGCTGCGGCTCGGGTTGGTCGCCCGGGGTGTGGCCGATCGGGAAGAAGCGGGCGCGGCGGCGCGCCTCGGCCTCGTTGGCATTGACCGGCATGCGATCGTAGTTGCGGCCGCCGGGGTGGGCGACGTGGTAGCTGCAACCGCCCAGCGAGCGGCCGCTCCAGGTATCGTGGATGTCGATGGTGAGCGGCGCGTGCACGCCGATCGTCGGGTGCAGGGCGTTGGCCGGTTGCCAGGCGCGGTAACGCACGCCGGCCACGTACTCGCCGACCGTTCCGGTGGCGCGCAGCGGCAGCCGCCAGCCGTTGCACGACACGACGTGGCGCTGCTCGTTGAGGCCGATCGCCTTGACCTGCAGGCGCTCGACCGAGGAATCGACGTAGCGCACGGTGCCGCCCCCGCCCGGCTCCTCGCCCAGCACGTGCCACGGCTCGAGCGCGTGGCGCAGCTCGAGCTCGATGCCGCGCTGCGCGATCTCGCCGATCTTGGGGAAGCGGAACTCGAAGTGCGGCGCGAACCAGTCGGGCGAGAACCGGTAGCCGGCCTCGGCGAGGTCGCCCAGCACGTCGCAGAAATCCTGCCACACGAAGTGCGGCAGCATGAAGTCGTCGTGCAGGCGGGTGCCCCAGCGCGTCAGCGTGCGCTCGTAGGGCCGGTCCCAGAACCTGGCGACGAGGCCGCGCAGCAGCGCCTGCTGCGCCACGCTCATGCGCCAGTGCGGCGGCATCTCGAAGGCGCGCATCTCGAGCAGGCCGCGACGGCCGGCCGCCGAGTCGGGCGTGAACAGCTTGTCGATGCAGAACTCGGTGCGATGGGTGTTGCCGGTGGCGTCGACCAGCAGGTTGCGGAACAGCCGGTCGACCAGCCACGGTGGCGTCTCGCGCCCCGGCTGGACCTGGCGGAAGGCGATCTCGAGTTCGTGCACGGCGTCGTTGCGCGCCTCGTCGACGCGCGGGTGCTGGCTGGTCGGGCCGATGAACAGGCCCGAGAACAGGTAGGACAGCGACGGGTGGTTGAGCCAGTAGCCGAGCAGGCTCTTGAGCAGGTCGGGCCGGCGCAGCAGCGGCGAATCGGCGGCGCTGGTGCCGCCCAGCGTGACGTGGTTGCCGCCGCCGGTGCCGGTGTGGCGGCCGTCGATCATGAACTTCTGGGCGCCGAGCCGGGTCGCGCGGGCTTCCTCGTAGACGATCTCGGTCTTCTCCACGAGCTCCGACCAGTTGGCCGACGGGTGGATGTTGACCTCGATGACGCCGGGGTCGGGCGTGACGCTGAAATGCAGCAGGCGCGGGTCGCCGGCCGGCGGCGGATAGCCCTCGAGGAACACCGGCTGGCCGAGTTCCTCGGCGGTGTCCTCGATCGCGGCCACGAGGTCGAGGTAGTCCTCGGTGCGCTCGACCGGCGGCATGAAGACATGCAGGTGGCCGTCGCGCGGCTCGAACGCCATGGCGGTGCGCACGATCGAGGCGGCGGAACTGCCGGCCGCCGGGCGCGGTCCGAGGTCGGGGGCGAGCGCGCGGCGCCAGGCCTCGCGCCGGGCCTCGCCGTCGCCACCGCCGTCGTCGCCGCGGCGCGCCTCCTGGCGGCGCAGCATCGGCGCGCGGCGAAAGGCGTCGAGCGGCGGCAGGTCGGGATGCGGCGCCATCGGGTCGGGCTCGGCGATGAAGCCTGCGTCGGCCGGGGTCGCCCACGGCAGCGAGTCGAGTGGCAGTCGAAAGCCGAGCGGCGAATCGCCCGGCACGAGGTAGCACTTCTCGGAGCGCAGGAACCACGGCCCGCTGCGCCAGCGGCCGCGACCCTGGTGGTCGCGCTGGATCGGCAGCACCGTGCCGACCGCGCTTTCGAGCCCCTGCTCGAACACGCGGGCCAGGCGCTCGCGTTCGAGCGGGTCCTTCACCTTCGACTTCTCGACCGCGACGTTGCTGGGCAGGCGGCGCTCGCGCCACAGGTAGTACCAGGTGTCCTCGAACGCCTCGAACAGGTAACCCGGGTCGAGCTGCAGCCGCTCGGCGAAGGCATGGGCGAAGCGCTGCGCGATCTCGGGCGTCGCCCCGGTCGGCCTGGCCTCCAGCGCGTAGAGCGCCGGTTTGCGCCAGATCGGCTGGCCGTCGCGGCGCCAGTGGCAGTTGAGCGCCCAGCGCGGCAGCTGCTCGCCGGGGTACCACTTGCCCTGGCCGAAATGCAGCAGCGGCCCGGTGGCGAAGCGGTCGGCGAGCCTGCGGAACAGCAGCCCGGCCAGCCGGCGCTTCTCCGGGCCCAGCGCCAGCGTGTTCCACTCCTCGCCGTCCATGTCGTCGACCGACACGAAGGTCGGCTCGCCGCCCATGGTGAGGCGGATGTCGTGGCGCCCGATGTCGCGCTCGATGGTCTCGCCGACCGCCAGCAACTCGGCCCACTGCGCGTCGGTGTAGGGCCTGGTCGTGCGCGGCGTCTCGCGCACGCGCTTGACCTGCATGTCGTAGGAGAACGTGACCTCGCTCTTCTCGACCGCGCCCTCGATCGGCGCCGCGCTCGACGGCTCGGGCGTGCAGGCCAGCGGGATGTGGCCCTCGCCGGTCAGCAGGCCCGAGGTCGGGTCGAGGCCGATCCAGCCGGCGCCCGGCAGGTAGACCTCGCACCAGGCATGGAGGTCGGTGAAGTCGTGGGTCGGACCCTCGGGGCCGTCGAGCGGCTTCTCGTCGGGCGTCAGCTGGATCAGGTAGCCCGAGGCGAAGCGGGCGGCGAAGCCGAGGTGGCGCAGGATGGTGACCAGCAGCCAGCCGGTGTCGCGGCACGACCCCTTGCCGCGCGCCAGCGTCTCCTCGCAGGTCTGCACGCCCGGCTCCATCCGCACGATGTAGCCGATCTCCTTCTGCAGCCGGGCGTTGAGGCCGACCACGAAGTCTATGGTGCGCTGCTTGCCGCGGTCGACCGTGGCCAGCCACTTCGACAGCAGCGGTCCCGGCGGCTCGAGCTTGCGGAACGGCGCGATCTCCTCGGCGAGGCCCGGGTCGTAGGCGAACGGCCAGGTCTCGGCGTCGGGCTCGAGGAAGAAGTCGAACGGGTTGATCACCGTCATGTCGGCGACCAGGTCGACCACGACCTCGAAACGGTCGGTCTTCTCGGGGAAGACCAGCCGGGCGAGGTGGTTGCCCTGCGGGTCCTGCTGCCAGTTGATGAAGTGCTGCCGGGGCTCGATGCGCAGCGAGTAGGACAGGATGTGGGTGCGCGAGTGCGGTGCCGGCCGCAGGCGCACGATCTGCGGGCCCAGCGCCACCGGCCGGTCGTACCGGTAGGTCGTGCGGTGATGCAGGGCGACGTGAATGCTCATGGAATCCTTCCCTGGAATCCACAAAGCAAGCCACGTGCCGCGGCGCAAGGCCAGCGTGGCAATCTCCAGATAAAGCCTGTTTTTCAAGCAAAAAAGCTGTCCGGCCCTCTGGTACGGCGTCGGCTCCGGGCCACATCGAGTCCATGCGGCCGTCAGAGCCGCTGACAACAGGGCCTTCGGGAGGCTTCATGATCTACGCGAATCGTCGTCGTTTCATGCTCGGTACGGCTGCCGTCGGGGCCGCCGGACTCGTGCCGTCATCCGGGGCGTGGGCCTCGCAGAATTGGCCCAACCGGCCGGTCACCGTGGTCGTCAACTTCCCGGCCGGCGGGTTGACCGACGCCATCGCCCGCAACTTCGCCCAGCACGTGGCGCAGAAGACCGGGCAGCAGTTCGTCATCGAGAACAAGGCCGGCGCCGGCGGCAACATCGGCGCGGCGCAGGTCGCCAAGGAGCAGGCGGACGGCTACACGTTCCTGCATACGATCTCCGGCACGCTGGTGCAGAACCGCGTCCTCTACAGCAACCTCGGCTTCGACCCGGACAAGGACTTCACGCTGGTGGCCGGGACATCGTCGGGCGCACTACCGCTGGTGGTGCACAAGTCGGTGCCGGCGACGAACGTGAAGGAGTTCGTGGCCTGGGCCCGCGTCAACAAGGTCAGCTTCGGCACCTGGGCGGCGGGCTCGGCGGCCCACATCGTCTGCCAGAAGCTGAACAACCTCTACGGCCTGAAGATGGAAGCGATCCATTACCGCGGCGAGGCGCCGATGTGGCAGGACATGAGCGCGGGGTCGCTCCAGGCCGCGATGGGCAGCTACCAGGCGATGAAGGCGCTGCTCGATCGCGACGCCATCCGTCCGATCGGCGTGCCGGGGCCGGCCCGCGCGCCGCACCTGCCGAACGTGGCGACCCTGGTCGAGCAGGGCTACGACCACCCGGCCTTTCGCCTGCACGGCTACCTGGTGCTCGCCGCCCCGTCGGGCGTTCCCAAGGAGATCGTGAACCGGATGGCGGCGCTGTGGATCG
Source organism: uncultured Reyranella sp. (assembly GCA_964420105.1). Lineage (GTDB taxonomy): Bacteria > Pseudomonadota > Alphaproteobacteria > Reyranellales > Reyranellaceae > Reyranella. The sequence continues at coordinate 88,316 of CAYQRL010000004.1, read as the reverse complement.
AGGCTGCCCAGTCGGAGCAGGGCCGCAAGATGATGGACAGCTTCGGCCTGCGCGACCTGCCGATCGGGCCGGCCGAGATGGCGGCCGACCACGAGAGGATGAAGCGGGACATCATCCCGCTGGTCCAGGAACTGGGCGTCAAGCTCGACTAGGTCCGCTGGTCTTTCGCCAGGCGCGATTTTTTGCCCCGCCGCGCTCGCCAGAGCGCGGCGGCTATGGTGGGATCGCGCCATGACAAATTACTTCGATCTATCGGGCAAGGTCGCCCTCGTGACGGGCGGCAGCCGCGGCCTCGGCTACCAGATGGTGAAGGCGTTCGCCGCGCAGGGTGCCGACGTCTTCATCACCAGCCGCAAGCGGGACGCCTGCGACAAGGTCGCGGCCGAGGTCCGGGCGATGGGCCGGCGGGCCGAGACCCACGGCTGCAACGTCGCCAACTGGGCCGAGCTCGACGGGCTGGTCGATGCCGCCTACGCCGCGTTCGGCAAGGTCGACATCCTCGTCAACAACGCCGGCTCGTCGCCGCTGGCACCGTCGTCGCTCGAGACGCCGGAGACGCTGTTCGACCGCATCGTGTCGCTGAACTTCAAGGCGCCGTTCCGACTGATGTCGCTGGTCGGCAGCCGCATGGCCGCGGGCACCGGCGGCTCGATCATCAACATCTCCAGCGCCGGCGCGCTCCGCCCGCGGCCGCAGATCGCGCCCTATGCCGGCGCCAAGGCGGCACTGAACGCCATCACCGAGGCCTTCGCCTTCGAGTACGGGCCGAAGGTGCGCGTCAACACCATATCGCCCGGCCGCTTCCTGACCGACGTGTCGAAGGCGTGGAGCGAGGAGCACAAGCTCAACAGCACGGCGGCGCTGCAGCGCAGCGGCCGGCCGGAAGAGATCGTGACCGCGGCGCTCTACCTGGCGTCGGACCGGTCGAGCTTCACCACCGGGTCCGTGGTCCGGGTCGACGGAGGAATCGCCTGATGAAGATGAAAGCTGCCGTGCTCACGACCTGCGGCGCGCCGCGCCCGTTCGCCAGGAGCAAGCCGATCCAGATCCTCGAGGTCGACCTCGATCCACCGGGCGAGGGCGAGGTCCTGGTCAAGGTCGGCGGCGGCGGCCTCTGCCACTCCGACCTGTCGCTGGTCAACGGCGACCGGCCGCGGCCGGTGCCGATCGTGCTCGGCCACGAGGGCTCGGGCGAGATCGTCGAGGTCGGCGCCGGCGTCCACGACGTCAAGCCGGGCGACCATGTCTGCTTCACCTTCAACGTCAGCTGCGGTCGCTGCCGCCGCTGCCTCGAGGGCCGTCCCTACATCTGCGAGCGCTCGATCAGCCCGCGCGCCGCCGGCCAGCTGCTGTCCGGGCACCATCGCCTGCACCTCGACGGCAAGCCGGTCCACCATCACTCCGGCGTCTCGTGCTACGCCGAGTACGCGGTCGTCGACCGCGGCTCGGTGGTGGTGATCGACCGCTCGCTGCCGCTCGACGTCGCGGCCCTGTTCGGCTGCGCCGTCGTCACCGGCGTCGGCGCGGTCGTGAACACCGCGCAGATCCGCCCCGGCAGCACCGTCGCCGTGGTCGGGCTGGGCGGCGTCGGGCTCAGCGGCCTGATGGGCGCGGTCCTGGCCGGCGCCAGCCGCATCGTCGCCATCGACCTGTCGGACGAGAAGCTCGGGCTGGCGCGCCAGCTCGGCGCCACCGACACCGTCAACGCCCGCGATGCCGACCATGTCCAGCAGGTCCGCGACCTGACCGACGGCGGCGTCGACTACGCCTTCGACCTCGCCGGCACCATCAAGGCGATGGAGACCGCCTACCTGGTGACGCGCTGGGGCGGCACCACGGTGACCGCCGGCCTGTCGCCGATCCAGGCCGACTTCTCGTTCAAGCAGAGCATGCTGGTCAGCGAGGAGAAGACCATCAAGGGCAGCTACATGGGCAGCTGCGTGCCGGTGCGCGACATCCCGCGCTTCATCGCCCTGTACCAGCAGGGCAAGCTGCCGGTCGACCGCATGGTCAGCCAGCGCATCGGCTTCGACGAGGTCAATGCCGGCTTCGACCGGCTGCAGGATGTCGCCACGGTCAGGCAGGTGCTGGTTCCGCACGGATGATCGCCAACCTGCTGATTTCCGGCGTGATGGTCGGCGTCACCGTCATCATCCATTTCGCCGGCCTGTTGATCCTGATGTGGCTGCTGCGGTCGCGCGGTCACAACTTCCGCGCCCACGAGAGCGTGCTCGGCCAGATCGCGGCGATCGTGTTCGTGGTGCTGGGACTGGTCGCCATCCACACGGTCGAGATCTGGCTCTACGCCATCCTCTACTACGGGCTTGGCGCGTTGCAGCACTTCGAGGAGGCGCTCTACTTCTCGACTACCAGCTTCACGACGATCGGTTACGGCGACGTCGTGCTCGACCGCAAGTGGCGCCTGCTCGGCGCCATCGAGGGCGCCAACGGCCTGATCCTGTTCGGCTGGTCGACGGCGTTCCTGTTCTCGGTCATCGCGCGCATCCGCACGCTGGAGCACGACTGGCTGGAGGCGCCGCGCGAGGAGTGACGCCTACCGCAGCTCGAAGCCCATCGCCGCGAGGATGCCCTTCAGGCGCTCGCGGCCGTTCATCGAGGCGATCGGGCCGAGGCGGTTCTTGACGCGCTGCGTCCAGGTCGTGGCCTGCATCTCGTTGCGCGACGAGAAGGCCGCCATCTCCTTGTCGTAGGCGGCGCGGTCGGCGGCCTCCCCGGTGGCGCCGTAGCGGCCATGGTGCAGCACGCTCGACTGCGGCAGGCGCGGCTTGACCTCCGCCTGCGCCGCGGGGTCCGGATGCCCGACGCACAGGCCGAACACCACCACCGCCTGCTTCGGCAGGCCGACCAGCTCGGCGACGCGCTGCGGGTCGTTGCGCATGGCGCCGATGTAGACGGTGCCGAGGCCCAGCGACTCGGCGGCGACCGTGGCGTTCTGCGCCGCCAGCGCCGCGTCGATGGCGGCGACCATGAAGGTCTCGAGCCACGGCATGGTCTCGAACGTCATCTTCTCGGCGTCCGAGATGCGCTGGTTGCGGGCCATGTCGGCGACCCACAGCAGGAACAGCGGGCACTGCTCGATGTGCTTCTGGTTGCCTGCGACCTTCGCCAGCTCCTTCTTCACCGCCGGGTCGGTGACGGCGACCACCGACCACCACTGCATGTTCGAGCTGGTGGCGGCCGACGAGGCGGCGGCGACCAGGGTCTCGAGCGTGCCGGGCGCCAGCGGGTCCGGCCGGTAGGCGCGCACCGAGCGGTGCTCGAGCAGCGTGGCGATGACGTCGTTCCACGGGCCGGCGGCCGGCACGGCGGCGCCGTAGCGGCGCTGCAGGGCGTGGGCCTTGGAGGAGGCGGGAGCTAGCGAGTCCATGCGGTCGTGGCCTGTGGCTTGGCGCGGGTGATGGCGGTCACCAGCGCGAGGAGAATGAAGGCGATCACGATCATGAAGATCGCGCGCGGCTCGTGGCGATCCATCAGGAAGCCGTAGAGCAGCGGCGCCACCATGCCGCCGAGATTGAAGCCGGTCGAGACGAAGCCGAAGACCTTGCCGAACGATCCGGGCGGGGTGACGGCCCGGACCATCATGTCGCGCGACGGCTGGATGACCCCGTTGAGCAGCCCGCCCAGTGACATGACGGCGACCAGGACCGCCGCCGGCATGCTGACCCAGGCCATCAGGGCGGCCATCGTCGACGTGAAGGCGAAGCCGACGGCGGCGACGCGTTCGTGGTGCGGCGTGCGGTCGGCGATGATGCCGCCCAGCAGCACGCCGGCGGCGCTGAACAGCAGGAAACCGGACAGGCCGATGTTGGCGACGGCGGCGGGCGTGTCGTGGATCGCCGCCAGCGCGACCACGCTGTAGGTCTGGATGCCGCCATTGGCCATGGCGATGCAGAGGAAGAACAGGAGGTTGCGCAGGATCGGCGGGCTGAGCAGCAGGTCGAGGCCGACCTTCGTCTCGGCCTTGCCGGGTTCCATCGGCTTGTGCACGACGCGCGGCAGGACGCCGCCGGCCACGACCAGGAGCAGCGCCACCGCGATCGACAGGCCGGCGGCGAACAGGAAGGCGGCCTGCCAGTTCCAGATCGCCGCGCAGGCCAGCATCAGCGCCGGTGTCACGCCCGAGCCGAGGTAGCCCGCGAAGGTATGGATCGAGAAGGCCTTGCCGATCTTGCGCGCCTCGATCGCGGCCGAGAGGATCGAGTAGTCGGCCGGGTGGTAGACCGTGTTGGCGACGCCCAGCAGGCCGTAGGCGATCACGAAGAACCAGTAGCCCGGCAGCAGGGCGGCGGCGACGATGGCGACGCCGCCCAGCACCAGCCCGGCGGTCAGCATCAGCCGCGGCCCGATCCGGTCCACGAGGAAGCCGGCCGGGGTCTGCAGGGCCGCCGAGGCGACGTTGAAGGCGGTCAGCGCCAGCGCGAGCTCGGTGTAGCTGACGCCGAACGCCTCGCGCACCTCGCCGAAGATCGGCGGCAGCAGCATGATGTGGACGTGGCTCACGAAGTGGGCGAGCGCCACCAGCGCGATCACCTTGGCATCGCGGTCGAGCCCGGGCTTGGCCGGCAGGGCGAGCGGCTCACTCGTCGACGACATGGATCCCCAGGGTGCCGATGGTGGAGATCTCGACCTCGAGCCGGTCGCCGGCCTTCATCCACAGCGGTGGCCGGCGGCCCAGCCCGACGCCGTCCGGCGTTCCCGTGGCGATGACGTCGCCGGGCTCGAGCCAGGTCACGGTCGAGAGGTAGGCGATGATGGTCGCCACGTCGAAGATCATGTGGTCGGTGGTGTCGTGCTGCACGACCGTGCCGTTCAGGCGGGTCGTGAGTTCCAGCTTCTGCGGGTCGGGAACGGCATCGGCCGTCACCAGCCACGGACCGAGCGGGCCGGTGCCGGGGAAGTTCTTGCCCGCCGTCACCGAGTGCTTCTGGAAGTCGCGCACGCTGCCGTCGATGAAGCAGGTGTAGCCCGCGACCACCGACAGCGCCCGTTCGCGCGGCACGTGGCGGCAGCGTTCGCCGATCACCAGCGCCAGCTCGCCCTCGTAGTCGAAATCGCGCGAGGCGCGCGGCCGCACCATCGCGCCGCCCGGCGCGACCAGCGTGCTGGCGAAGCGCGAGAACACGCTGGGATGGCTGGGCAGGGCGCGCCCGACCTCGCCGGCATGGCTGGCGTAGTTGATGCCGACGCACAGGATCTTGCCCGGATCGGGGATGACCGGCAGCAGCTCGACCGCGTCGAGGGGCAGGTCGGGCTTGCCGTCCCGAGCCGCCTCGGCGAGTGCCGGCACGCCGCGGTCGGCGATCGCCGCGCGCAGGCTCGGCCAGCGCGCGGCCGTGCGTGCCGTCAGGTCGACGATGCCGCCGTCGACGACGGCGCCGATCCTGTCCGTGTTTGCATGGCGAAAGCTGACCAGGCGCATCGCGCGACCATGGCAAAAGCCGCCGCGACTGTCATCCGAGTGCCTTCTTCCTCCCTGCGCGGGAGCGCGGGGAGGTGTCGGCGAAGCGGACGGAGGGGTCATGGGCAGAGCGATGGAAGCCTATGACCCCTCCGTCGGCGAAGACGCCGACTTCCCCCTGCTCGCGCACGGGGAGGACTACCTGAGCAGTGTCCTCTTCAGCGCCGGCGACAGGCCGACGCTGTCGACCGGCGGCGGCCGCGACAGCGATCCGCGCGTCGCCTTGCGCGGCGCCTGGGCGGCCAGGCCCTCGGCCATCGAGATCGCGCAGGCGACGCCGTCGAGCAGCGGCACCTCGACCGACTTGGCGAGCCTGGCGGCGAGGCCGGCCAGGCCGGCGCCGCCCAGGATCACGACGTCGGCGCCGTCGTCGCGCGCGCAGGCGGCACAGCCCTCGGCCAGCAGCGCCATCGCCGCCCTGGGGTTGCGCGCGATGTCGGCGCCGGTCGGCGCGACGGTGCGCACCGAGGCCAGCCGGGACGACAGGCCGTGGCCGGCGACGAACTCCTCCAGCATCGACTTCCAGCGCTCGCCGCCGGTCACGATCGAGAAGCGGTCGCCCATCGCGCAGGCCTGCAGGATCGAGGCGTCGGCCATGCCGACCACCGGGACGTCGGCGATCTCCTTGAGCGCGGCGAGGCCGGGATCGCCGAAGCAGGCGAGCACGACGGCGTCCCTGGCGCCGCGATCGTTGGCCAGCGCGTCGACCGCGGCGTGGCCGGCAATGGCATAGCCGACGCGCGAGGCGATGTAGCGCGGCCCGAACCGGCCGGTCGCGGCGCGCAGCTTCGTGCCCCTGGCGGCGAAGCCGCGGGCGGTGCGCAGCACGAGATCGGTGATCGACCGGGTGGTGTTGGGGTTGATCAGCAGGATCTCGGTCATGACGGCATCATCTCCTCGAGGCGGGCGACGTCGATGTTCTCGCCGATCGACAGGGCGCAGGTGCGCGACACCCAGGTCATCGGCAGGCCGCTCTCGGCCCGCCACGCGTTGAGCTGTGCCTGGGCGGCGCGCAGGTCCTTCCTGGTCGTGCCGGTGTCGCTCAACGGTACGCCGGCATCGCGCAGGCACAGCAGCACGTGCGGCGACAGCACGAAGGCGTCCCAGCCGACGAAGCGCAGGAAGTACTGGCCGGTGTTGCCGCCCAGCCGCGAGCCGCGCCGGGCCAGCAGGTCGAGCAGCCCGACCTGGTCGTCGCCCGGCCACGCCGCGAGGAAGCGGCCGAAGCTGCCGTGCTCGGCGGCGATGTCGTCCACGAACTTCGCGTTGTCGCGGACCGAGCGGATCTTCTGCGGGTTGCGCACGATGCGCTTGTCCGCCGCCAGCCCGTCCCAGAACTCGCCCGGCTGGAACAGCAGGCGGCGCGGCGCGAAGCCCAGGAAGGCGTCCTCGAAGCCCGGCCACTTGCGCTCGATCACGCTCCACACGAAACCGGCGGAGAACACGCGCGCCGCCATCTGCGACAGCACGCGGTCGTCGGGCAGCCTCGCGAGCGCGGCCTTGCGGGGCTTTCCCGGCATCAGGCGGGCCAGCACCTTTTCGCCGCCCTTGCGCTCCGCGGCGCGGGCGCGGATGCGCTCGAACGTCGGCACCCGGCTGGCCATGTCGGCGGCTACTCCAGCCAGCCGTCGAAGAAGTCGAACACGGAGGCCTTGAACAGGCCGTGCGCGATCATCGAGAAGTGATCGCAGCCGGGCAGGGTGACCGCCTTGGCCCCGGCGATGGCGTCGGCCAGCCCCTGCGGCGGCCCGGCCAGCTGGTCGCGGCTGCCGGCGATCACCAGCGTCGGCCGCCGGATCGCCGCCAGCGCGTCGCGGGTCAGCGGCTCGCGCGGGCCGCGCGAGCAGGCGGCCAGCGCCAGCCGGTCCTCCTTCTGCTCGTCGGCGAAGTGGCGGAAGCTGCGCAGCATCGGGTCGGCGATCTCGTCCGGCGAAGCCGCCTCCATCGCCGTCGCCATGCCCTCGGGATCGCGCGGCGGCTCGAAGATCCGGCCGCCGACGCCGGCCACCACGAGGTGGTCGACGCGGCCGGGCTGCTCCAGCGCGGCGGTCAGCGCGATGTGCGCACCCATCGAGAAGCCCAGCAGGTGGGCGCGCTCGACCCCGGCCTGGTCGAGCAGGGCGAAGACGTCGCGTGCCATCGCCCGGCGGTCGTACAGGGCGGCGTCGTGCGGCTTGGCGCTCTCGCCGTGGCCGCGGCAGTCCAGCGCGAAGCCACGCAGGCCCTTGGCCGCGATGGCGTCGTACCAGCCCATGCGCTTCCAGTTCTCGTAGCGATTGGACGAAAAGCCGTGCACCAGCACGATCGCCCTGGCCGCGCCGGGCGGGCCGAATTCGTCGTAGGCGAGCGCGAGCCCGTCGGAAGTGAACTGAGCCATGACTTCCCCTAGCCCTTGGGATGAGAGGTCACAAGTTGATTGCGGCCTCAGGGTATCGGACAACTGGCGCAACGAAAGAGGAAACGCATGACGGCCAAGATCGGAAAGACGGTCGGCGAGTCGCAGCCCTACTGGCCGGAAGCACCGGCCCGGCCCAGGGGCATCGACGGCAAGGGCGCGCCCAACATCCTGGTGGTGCTGTTCGACGATGTCGGCTTCTCCGACTTCGGCTGCTACGGCTCGGCGATCCGCACGCCGACCATCGACGCGCTGGCCGGCCGCGGCCTGCGCTACACCGGTTTCCACACCACGGCGATGTGCTCGACCACGCGGGCGGCGCTGCTGACCGGGCGCAACCACCACTCGGTCGGCGTCGGCTGCCTCGCCAACTTCGATTCCGGCTATCCCGGCTACCGCGGCAAGATCTCGCGCGAGGCCGGCACCATCGCCGAGATGCTGCGGCCCCACGGCTACCGCAACTACATGCTCGGCAAGTGGCACGTCACGCCGCTGACCGAGACCGGCGCCACCGGGCCGTTCGACGGCTGGCCGCTGGGCCGCGGCTTCGATCGCTTCTACGGCTTCCTCGACGCCGAGACCGACCAGTACGCGCCCGAACTGGTGCGCGACAACACGCCGTGCGATCCGCCGCGCAGCTACGCCGAGGGCTACCACCTGACGGAAGACCTGGTCGACCAGGGCATCCGCTACCTCGCCGACCACGTCGCCGACAACGCCGACACGCCGTGGCTGATGTGGCTGGCGCCCGGCGCCTGCCACGCGCCGCACCAGGCGCCGGCCGAGCTGATCCGCCACTACGACGCGCAGTTCGCCCACGGCTGGGACGCCGAGCGCGAGCGCCGGCTGGCCCGCCAGGTCGACATGGGCATCGTGCCCAGGGGCACGCGCCTGCCGCCGCGCAACGACGCGGTGCGGGCGTGGGACGAGGTTTCCGGCGACGAGAAGCGGCTGTTCACCCGCCTGCAGGCGGCCTACGCGGCGATGCTCGACCACGCCGACCAGCACCTCGCGCGGCTGGTGGGCTTCCTCGAGGCCGCGGGCCAGCTCGACAACACGCTGGTGCTGGTGCTGTCCGACAACGGCGCCAGCCAGGAGGGCGGCCCGTTCGGCATGATCAACGCCATGGGTCCCTACAACCTCAAGCGCGAGGCGCTGGAGGAGAAGATCGCCCGCATCGACGACATCGGCGGCCCCGACACGCACTCCAACTTCCCGCTCGGCTGGGCGATGGCCTCGAACACGCCGCTGCGCCGCTACAAGCAGAACACCCACGGCGGCGGCATCCGCGACCCGCTGGTGATCGCCTGGCCCCGCGGCATCGCCGCGCGCGGCGAGCTGCGCCACCAGTTCTGCCACGCCAGCGACGTCGTGCCGACGCTGCTCGACATCGTCGGCGTCAAGCCGCCCAAGGTCATCGGCGGCGTCCGGCAGATGCCGCTGGAAGGCACCAGCTTCGCGCGCAGCCTCGCCCGGGCGAAGGCGCCGTCGAAGCGCAAGCCGCAGTACTTCGAGATGTTCGGCCACCGCGGCCTGGTGCAGGACGGCTGGAAGGCGGTCTGCTTCCATCCGCCCGGCAACGACTTCAGCCACGACCAGTGGGAGCTCTACCATCTCGCGCACGACTTCAACGAGGTCGAGGACCTCGCCGCCACCGAACCGCACCGGCTGCAGGCGATGATCGACGAGTGGTGGCGCCAGGCCGAGGCCTGCAAGGTGCTGCCGCTCGACGACCGCTTCGCGCCGCGCTTCGCCGACAACGCCAGGCGCTTCCACGGCCCGCGCAAGCGCTTCGTGTTCCACCGCGGCATGGGCCACCTGCCGACCGACGTGGCGCCCGACGTCCGCACCCGCAGCTACACGATCGAGGCGGATGCCCGGATCGACGGGCCGCAGACCCACGGCGTGCTGATCGCGCACGGCGACATGACCTGCGGCTACAGCCTGTACGTCAAGGACAACCGGCTGTGCTACGACATGAACGTGGGCGGCCTGCACCACGTCATCGTGTCCGACCGGCCGCTGCCGGCCGGCAACCGCCGGCTCGGCCTGCGCATGCGCCACCGCGACCGTCGCAACGTCGCCACCCTGCTGGTCGACGGCCAGCCGGCCGGCGGCTTCGACACCACGGTCGGCTTCGTCTCGTTCATCTCGTGGTCGGGCCTCGACATCGGCCGCGACCGGGCGAGCCCGGTGTCGCACTACGAGGCGCCGTTCGCGTTCAACGGGCTGCTGCGCAAGGTGACGATGGTGATGGACGACGACCAGGACCTCGACGCCGGCCAGGCGGCCGACGCCACGCTCGCCACGGAGTAGCCGATGACCGCCGCGTCGACGCGGATCGACGGCCCCTACGCGTGGCGGCTGGCCATCGTGTCGATGCTGTGCGTCGCGCTCGGCGGCGGTGGCATCTACCTGCCGATGGTCGGCCTCAAGGAGATGGCGGCCGAGTTCGGCGACCAGCGCGCGGTGCCCTCGACCGCCTACATGGTCGGCTTCTTCGGCATGGGCGTCGGCGGCGTCTTCATGGGCTGGCTGGCCGACCGCACCAGCCCGCGCGTGCCGTTGGCCATCGCCGGCCTGTCGATCGGCGTCGGCGGCTTCCTGACCGCGAGCGGTGGGCAGTGGGTGCTGTACGCCGGCTACGCCCTGCTGCTCGGTTTCTTCGGCAATGCCGGCACGTTCACGCCGGCGATGAACAACGTCCAGGGCTGGTTCGAGCGCAAGCGCAACACCGCGGTGGCGATCGTCTCGGTCGGCCCGGCGATCGCCGGCTCGGTGTGGCCGCAGGTCTACCGCGTGCTGCTGCCCGAGATCGGCTGGCGCCAGACGCTGGCGGTGTACGGCGTGGTCGCCGGCGTGCTGCTGCTGGCCGGCGCGCTGTACGTGCGGCCGGCCCCGGTGGCGCGCGGCCGCGGCCGCCGCCAGGAGGAAAAGGTGCCGCTGCCGCTGCCCTCGGCCGCCATCATGGTGCTGCTGTCGGCCGCCGCCTTCTGCTGCTGCGCGGCGATGGCGCTGCCGTTCGTGCACATGGTCGCCTACTGCGGCGACCTCGGCTACCCGGCGGCGCGCGGCAGCGAGGCGGTGTCGCTGGTGCTGCTGTCGGCGATCGTCGCGACCTTCGTGATGGCCCGGCTGGCCGACCGGATCGGGCCGTTGCCGGTCAGCCTGCTGTGCTCGGTGATCCAGGTCGGCTCGCTGGTCGGCTTCATGCTCGCCCGCGACATCACCAGCATCTACGCGCTGTCGCTGCTGCACGGCATCCCGTTCATCGCCATCGTGCAGGGCTACGCGCTCAACCTGCGCTTCCTCTACGGCCCGACCATCGCCGGCTGGCGGCTGGGCGTGGTCATGCTGTTCGCGATGGCCGGCATGGCGGCGGGCGGCTGGATCGGCGGCGCGATCTTCGACGCCACGCTCAGCTACCAGCCGGCCTTCCAGGCGGCGCTGGCCTTCAACCTCCTGAACCTGATGCTGCTGGGCATCCTCTATCTCGCCCAGCGACGTCGCCTCGTGGTCCTGCCCTGACCCGAGGCTGACAGGCCGCGCCGCTGGCTGCACACTGCCGCCCCGGAGGTGAGGCATGAGCGGTGAGTTGTGGCGCCTGTCGGCCGTCGAGGCGGTCGACCTGTTGAAGAAGAAGCAGGTCTCGCCGCTCGAGCTGATCGACGCGGCGGAGAAGCGCACGGCCGAGGTCGAGCCGGCGGTCAACGCGCTCCCCACCACCTGCTTCGACCGCGCCCGCGACCATGCGAGGCGGATCATGGCGGGGACGGCCTGCGAGGCGGCGGGCGAGGCCGGCTGGCTGGCCGGCCTGCCGGTCTCGATCAAGGACCTGACCGACGTCGCCGGCGTGCGCACCACCTACGGCTCGCCGATCTTCGCCGACCACGTGCCGGCGATGTCGCACCCGCTGGTCGAGCGCATCGAGCGCAAGGGCGGGCTGGTGATCGCCAAGTCCAACACGCCGGAGTTCGGCGCCGGCGGCAGCACCTTCAACGAGGTCTTCGGCCGCACCCGCAACCCGTGGAACACGTCGCTCACCTGCGGCGGCTCGACCGGCGGCGGCGCGGTGTCGCTGGCGACCGGCGAGGCGTGGCTGGCGCACGGCTCCGACCACGGCGGTTCGCTGCGCCGTCCCGGCACCTACTGCTCGGTCGTCGGCCTGCGGCCGTCGCCCGGCCGGGTGACGCGCGGCACCTCGAACAACCTGTGGTCGCCGCAGTCGGTGCAGGGCCCGATGGCGCGCACCGTGCCCGACCTCGCGCTGTTCCTCGACACCATGGCCGGCTTCTGCCCGCACGATCCCATGACCTTCGATGCGCCGGCGGTGTCGTTCAGCGCCGCGGTGGCGCGGCCGGTGGCGCCGCGGCGCGTCGCCTTCACCGCCGACTACGGCGGCAGGATGAAGATCGACCGCGAGATCCGCGACATCTGCACGAAGATGGCGCGCCGCTTCGAGGAGCTGGGCTGCATCGTCGAGGAGGCCTCGCCCGACATCGGCGACGCCGACGAGGTCTTCCTCGCCCTGCGCAGCCAGCAGTTCGTGGTCGACCGCGAGCTGCAGATCGCCCAGTACCGCGACAAGTTCAAGCCGGACATCATCTGGAACACCGAGCGCGGGCTGGCGCAGACGCCGTCGCAGCTCGCCCGGGCCGAGCGCGAGCGGGCCGCCCTGTTCCGGCGCATGGTGACCTTCTTCGAGACCTACGACCTGCTGGTGACGCCGGGCGCGCCGACCGGGCCGTTCGACGTCAACCTGCGCCATCCCGAGACCATCGCCGGCGTGAAGCCCGAGAACTACATGGCGGGCTCGACCGTGAACTCGGTGATCACCGTGACCGGCAGCCCGGCGATCGCGGTGCCCTGCGGCTTCGACCAGTTCGGCCGCCCGGTCGGCCTGCAGCTGGTCGGCCGGCCGCGCGGCGAGGCGGCGCTCTTGCAGGCCGCGGCGCTGTACGAGTCGCTGGTCGGCCTGCACAAGCTCCTGCCGATCGACCCGCGCCCCGGCACGGTGCCGCCGCCGGTCCAATAGCCGTCATCCCGACCGGAGCGCGCAGCGCGAAGCGGAGGGACCTTCTCTCCGCGGCTCGCCGTTTGCTTGGGGAGGCAAGGTCTCTCCGCTCGGGGCTTCGCCCCTCGGTCGAGATGACGGTATGATCGAACTGCCAATGAGCGGAGGCGCCCCATGGGCATGCTGAGCGACGAGGAAAGGGCGGGCCTGCGGCTGGCCCGGCTGCTCGTCAACCCGACCCCGGTGCCGACCCAGAGGCGCGCATGAACGCGCTCGCCGATGCGTACGGCCGGCACAACAGGCTCGGCCGCCGGCGTTTCTTCCACACCGCAGCCGGCATGGCCACCGCCTTCGTCGCCATGAACGAGGTCTGCGGCCCGATCCTCGGCGAGAACCCCGCGAAGATGTACCGCTACGAGATCAACAAGGCATGATCCGCTACGGCATCATCGGCTACGGCCGCATCGGCCAGCGTCTCGCGTCGCGCCTGCCCGGGGCGGTCGCGGTCCTCGTGCGTCCCGGCGAGAACGCGACGGCCGCGGGCAACGCCGCCTGCACCTCGCTCGACCGCTTGCTCGACGTCCGGCCCGAGGTCGTCGTGGAATGCGCGTCCGCGGCGGCGCTGGCCGGGATCGGCCCGGCGGTGCTGGCCGCCGGCATCGACCTCGTGCCGCTGTCGCTCACCGCGCTGGCCGATCCGGCGGTCGAGCGGCGGCTGATCGACGCCGCCGAGGCCGGGCCGGGTCGGATCGAACTGGCGCCCGGCGCGATCGGCACGCTCGACCTGCTGGCGACCGCGCGCCGGGAGGGGCTGCAGCGCGTCGTCTACCGCCAGCTGAAGTCGCCCGCGATGTGGGCGCTGACGCCCGCCGCGGCGCTGGCCGACCTCGGCGCGATCCGCGAACGGACCGTGATCTTCCGCGGCAGCGTCCGCGAGGTGGCGAAGCGCATGCCCAACAACCTCAACACCTCGGTCGGCGTGGCGCTGGCCGGCCTCGGGCTCGATGCCACCGAGGCCGAACTGGTGGCCGACCCGGCGCTGGCCGAGACCGCGCACGAACTCGAGGTCACGGCGGCACCCGGCAACGCGACCTTGCGCCTGGGCGGTCGTACCGTCGCGCCGGACGGCGATCCGGTCGACTACACGACCTTCAGCCTGGTGCGCCTGCTCGAGCGCCGCGCGGCGCGGGTAAGGATCTGATGACCGACCCGGTGCCCTTCCTCCAGGAACTGATCCGCGCCCAGAAGGATGGCGAGGCGGCGGTGCAGGCGAGGGTCGCCGAGGCGGCGCGGACCCTGGGCTGCGTGGTCGAGACGGTGCGCTACGCGCCGAACGACGTACCGATGGTGGCCGAGTTCGCCGCGGCGCGCGCGATCGACGTCGAGCCGCGCGCCAGCGTCGTCGCGACCTACCGCGGCAGCGGCGGCGGCCGCAGCCTGATCCTGTTCGCCCATCCCGACGGCGAGCCGGTCGCCCATCCCGAGCGATGGCGTCACGATCCCTTCGCCGCGACGCTCGCCGACGGGCGGCTGCACGGCTGGGGCGTCGCCGACGACCTGTCGGGCGTGGCGCTGATGGTCGAGGGCCTGCGCGCCGCGCTGGCGGCGGGACACCTGCCGGCGGGCGACGTCGTCCTCGCCAGCACGCCCAGCAAGCGCCACGCGCGCGGGGTCTCGGCGCTGCTGCACGGCGGCCTGCGCGCCGACGCCGCGGTCTACCTGCATCCCGCCGAGTCGGGTGTCGGCATGCGCGAGATCAAGGCCTTTGCCGCCGGCCTGCTCGAGTTCCGCGTCACCGTCGAGGGGCGGGCGCCGGACACCCACGAGATCAGCCACACCGCCTTTGCCCACACCGCGGTCAACCCGGTCGACAAGCTGGCGATCGTCCACCGCGCGCTGCAGGCGCTCGACGCGCGGCGCGGCGCGTCGGTGCGCCACCCCCTGCTGCAGGCCGCGATCGGCCGCTCGACCAACCTGCTGGTCAGCCATGTCGGTGCCGGCAGCGAGGACGTCCACGCCCGGATCGCGCCGCGGGCGGTGCTGGCCGGCTCGCTGTCGTTCCCGCCGCCCGAGACGCTGGCGGCGGTCCAGGCCGAGGTCGCCGCCGCCGTCGCCGCGGCCGCCGCGGACGATCCGTGGCTGGCGGCGCACCCGCCGCGGCTGGAATGGGTGTCGGGCGTCAGCGCCGCCGAGACCCCGGTCGAGG
The DNA here is from genome assembly GCA_964420105.1 of uncultured Reyranella sp. Classification (GTDB taxonomy): domain Bacteria; phylum Pseudomonadota; class Alphaproteobacteria; order Reyranellales; family Reyranellaceae; genus Reyranella. The sequence continues at coordinate 73,222 of CAYQRL010000004.1, read as the reverse complement.
CGCCGCTCTACCGCGCGGTGGCCGGCGCGATCCGAAAGGTCACCGGCCAGGAACCGTCGGTGAACCCGCTCCATACCGCCAGCGACATCCGCAACCCGATCCTGCAGGCCGGGATCCCGACCGTCGGCCTCGGCCCGCTGGGCGGAAACCTGACCCAGAACGGGCTGACCGACGAGTGGGTCGACGTGGCCGATTACCGGCACGCCGCCGCCGTGGTCGCGGCGATCATCGCGGAATGGACGGCCGCGGCGAAATAGGGCTGGCGACAGGACCGCGCTTCGGCGTCAAACTTGCTTCAGAACAGGGGTCAACCGGGGGTCAATCATGCCTGAGATCAAGTTCCGTCGTCGTTCCCTCCTGAAGGCGGGCGCGCTGGCGCCGGCCGCCGCCCTGCTGCCGGGCGCGCTGCACGCCCAGCCCAAGATCGCGCCGCCCAGCATCGTCAAGGCCGGCACGCTGATCATGTCGATCAACCCGACCCTGCCGCCGCTGCAGTACGTCGACGAGAAGGGCGAGCTGAAGGGCATGCGCGTCGAGCTCGCCAACGAGTGCTGCAAGGTGCTGGGGCTGGCGCCCGAGTACATCCGCACCGAGTTCGCGACCATGATCCCGGGCCTCGCCGCCAAGCGCTGGGACATGATCAACACCGGCATCTTCTGGACCGAGGAGCGGTCCAAGCTGATGTACATGATCCCGGTCGAGCAGGCGGCGATCAGCTTCCTCGCCGCCAAGGGCAACCCGCTGGGCTTCAAGACGGTCGACGACCTCGCCGGCCGCCGCATCGCCGTCGAGCTCGGCGGCATCGAGGAGCGGCGCACCCGCGAGGTCGCCGAGATGGTCCAGAAGAAGGGCCTGAAGCCGGTCAGCGTGCTGACCTTCAACAACTTCGCCGAGGCCTTCCAGGCGCTGCGCGCCGGCCAGGCCGACGCCGCCACCAGCATCGACGCGACGGCGATGTTCATGCAGAACCGCGGCGACTTCACCCGCGCCATCAGCGGCGTGTTCCCGCAGATCGCCTGCTTCGCGGTCGGCAACAAGCCGCTCGCCGAGGCCATCGTCGGCGCGCTGAACGAGCTGAAGAAGAACGGCTTCTACGACAAGCTGCTCGACACCTACGGCGTCCTCAAGATCGACGAGCCCGCCTTCGCCATCAAGGGCCCGGGCCCGGCCTGACCGTCATCCCGACCGGAGCGCGCAGCGCGACGTGGAGGGACCTTGCTTCGACGAATTGACGGCAATTCGCGGAGAGAAGGTCCCTCCGCTCCGCCTCGCTGCGCTCGGCTGCGGTCGGGATGACAGTGAACAGTGGAGATTGACCGTCCATGAAGGTCTGGAACTGGGAAGGCTTCTGGAGCTACTTCACCAACCTCTACCTGCTCGAGGGCGCGCTGTGGACGATCGGGCTGACGCTGAGCACGCTGGTGCTCGGCGGCCTGCTCGGGCTGGTGTTGGCGGTGATGCGGCTGTCGAAGCACAAGGCGCTGTCGCGCACCGCGCAGGTCTACATCTGGATCTTCCGCGGCACGCCGCTGCTGGTCCAGCTGATCATCATCTACACCGGCCTGCCGCAGCTCGGGCTGGTGCGCTTCACGGTGCTCGAGTCGGCGGTGCTGGGCCTCGCGCTGAACGAGGCCGCGTACCTGTCGGAGATCCTGCGCGGCGGCATCCTGTCGGTCGCCAAGGGCCAGACCGAGGCGGCGCGCGCGCTCGGCCTCAAGCCGTGGCAGATCTTCCGGCTGGTGGTGCTGCCGCAGGCGCTGCGGGTCATCATCCCGCCGCTCGGCAACTCGGTGAACGGCCTGCTCAAGACCACCTCGATCGCCTCGGTGATCTCGATGGAGGAGGTGCTGCGGCGCGGCCAGATCCTGATGCAGCAGAAGTTCCAGGTGCTGGAGGTGTTCTGCGTCGTCGCCATCATCTACCTGGCGATGACCACCTGCTGGGACTTCGTGCAGCGTCGCATCGAGGCCTACTACGGCCGCGCCTACGGCGCCGCCGCCGACAAGCAGCTGGCGCGCGACGACCACTAGGGAGCCGGCGTGTCAGGCGCTCGCGCGCTGCCTGGCGTCCGGCAGCACGCCCATCTCCTGCAGCACCTTGCGCAGCGCCGGGCGCTGGGCCTCGGGCAGCGGCAGGCGCGGGGCGCGCGGCGGACCCATGTCCATGCCCATCATCTCGAAGCAGGCCTTGGTGCCCGAGACGTAGCGCGGCCCGCCGACCCACCACAGCAGCGGCGTCATCTTCATGTAGAGCGCCAGCGCCGCGTCCATGTCGCGCTTGTCGGCGACCAGCTCGAACAGCTCGGCCGACCAGCGCGGGATGACGTTGGAGCAGACCGCGACCCAGCCCTCGGCGCCGAGCCAGAACGACTCGTAGCCCAGCACGCCGGCGAACACCGTCATCTTGTCGCCGGCCAGCCGGATGATGTCGCGCACCCGGGTCGGGTCGAGCGTCGATTCCTTGACGTAGGAGCAGTTCGGGATCTGGGCGATGCGCGCGATCAGCTCCGGCAGCATGTCGACGTTGGCGGTCGCCGGGTTGTTGTAGACCATGATCGGGATCGAGATCGCGTCCGCCACCTTCTTGTAGTGGGTGTAGAGCTCGTCGTCGGTCGGGACGCTGTAGAAGGGCGGGATGATCATCACGCCGTCGGCGCCCATCGCCTCGGCCTCGCGGCTGGTCCGCACCACCTCGTCGGTCCACTCCGCGCCGGTGCCGATCAGGACCGGCACCCGGCCGGCCGCCTGGCTGACCACGACCTCGACGATCTGGCGGCGCTCGTCCGGCGTCACGCTCAGGAACTCGCCGGTGCTGCCGAGCGGGATCAGCCCGTGGATGCCCTCGGCGATCTGGAAATCGACCAGGCGCCGGAGCGCCGCCTCGTCGACCTTCCTGCCGTCGGCGGTGAAGGGGGTGATCAGGACCGTGTAAGTGCCGCGAAACTTCTTCATGTCGTACCTCTGCCCGCCATTGTAGACATTTTGCCATGCGCCTGAAGTCCGCCGACATGCGAGCGGGCGGTCCGCCGGTCCGCTTCCGCTTCGACGGCCGCGAGGTCGAGGCCCTGCCGGGCGAGACCATCGCCGCCGCGCTGGCCGCCGCCGGCATCGTCGCCGTGCGCCAGGCCCGCTCCGGCGCGCCGCGCGGCCCCTATTGCGGCATGGGCGTCTGCTTCGACTGCCTGGTCACGGTCGACGGCCGGCCGAGCCAGCGCGCCTGCCTGACGCCGGTGGCCGAGGGGCTGGAGGTGCGCTCCTCGCCCGAGGCCGATCCGGGCGCGACCGTGCCGCCGGCGCCGCCGGCCGAGGAAGTCGCCTGCGACGTGCTGGTGGTGGGGGCGGGGCCGGCCGGCCTCGCCGCCGCCCGCGGCCTCGCGCTGGCCGGGGCCGACGTCGTGGTGCTCGACGAGCGGCTCTACCCCGGCGGCCAGTACTACAAGCCGCTGGCGTCGTCGCACGTTGCCGACCCGTCGACCCTCGACCGCCAGTTCCAGGACGGCGCGGTGCTGGTCGAGGCGACCCGCCGCGCCGGCGCGCGGATCGTCACCGACGCCACGGCGTGGGCGGCGTTCGCCCCGACCGAGGTCGCGGCGCTGGTGTCCGGCCGCTCGGTGCTCTACCGGCCGAAACGGCTGGTGCTGGCGGCGGGCGCCTACGAGCAGGCGCCGGCGGTGCCCGGCTGGACGCTGCCCGGCGTCATGACCGTGGGCGGGCTGCAGACGCTGGCGCGCTCCTACCGGGTCGCGCCGGGCGAGCGCATCGTGATCGCCGGCAACGGCCCGCTCTGCCTGCAGACCGCGGTCGAGCTGATCGACGGCGGCGCCAACGTCGTGGCGGTGCTCGAGGCCGCGCCGCGCCCCGGCCTCGGCCGCTGGGGCGAGATCGCGCGCGCCGCCGCCGCCGACCCGGCGCTGCTGCTCGACGGCGCCGCGCTGGTGGCGCGGCTCGGCCGTCGCCTGCACTGGAACCGCCGCGTCACGCGGCTGCTCGGCACCGACCGGGTCGCGGCGGTGGAGGCCGGCGAGCTGCGCATCGAGGCCGACGTGGTGGCGCTGAACGTCGGCTTCGCGTCGTCGTCGGAGCTGGCCCGCGCGCTGGGCTGCGCCCATCGCTTCGTCGCCCGCGGCCTGGGCTCGATGGAGACCCTGACCGACGGCGAGGGCCGGACCAGCGTGGCCGGCGTGTTCGCGATCGGCGACGGCGCCCGCTTCGGCGGCGCGCAGGCAGCGCGGGCGCAGGGCATGGTCGCCGCCGCGGCGATCGCCCGCGACCTCGGGCTGCCGGCGCCGCCGGTGCGCGAGGCCGAGCGCACGCTGCGCCGGGCCGCGCGCTTCCAGGCCGCGCTGTGGTCGCTGTTCGCCGCGCCCGCGCCCGATGCGCGCGCGATGCCCGACGACACCATCGTCTGCCGCTGCGAGGAAGTGACGGCGGGCGAGCTGCGCGGACTGATCGCCCAGGGGCATGATTCGCCGGCGGCACTGAAGCGCGCCTGCCGCGTCGGCATGGGCCGCTGCCAGGGCCGCTACTGCGCGGCGGCGGTGGCGCGCATGACCACCGACGAGGTCGGCGAGTTCGGCCTGTTCGCGCCGCGGCCGCCGGCCAAGCCGGTGCCGATCCGCGCGCTCACCGTCGAGCGGCCGGAATGGACCGGGCACAAGGACTTCGTGCCGCCCGACATGGCGCGGCCGCGCGACACCGGGCCGTTGCCCGACGAGACGGTCGACACGGTGGTGATCGGCGGTGGCGTCGCCGGCTCGTGCCTCGCCTACTGGCTGGCGCAGGACGGCGTCGAGGTCCTGGTGGTCGAGCGCGACGACATCAACCTCCAGGCCTCCGGCGCCAACGCCGGCTCGATGCACGTCCAGCTGCTGGCCTTCGACCACTCGCTCGATCCGCAGCCCGGGCACAACCGCGCCCTCGACACGCTGCCGCTGGGGCCGGTGTCAGTGAAGCTGTGGCAGGAGATCCAGCGCGACACCGGCGAGGATCTCGAGATGACGGTGTGCGGCGGGCTGATGCTGGCCGAGAACGAGCGCGACATCGCCTTCCTGAAGAGCAAGATCGCGGTCGAGCGCGCGCATGGCATCGAGGCCGAGCTTGTCGGCGCCAACGAGCTGCGCGCGCTCGAGCCCTGCATCGGCGACGTCGCGATCGCCGCCGAGTGGTGCCCGGGCGAGGGCAAGATCAACCCGTTGAAGGGCACCTACGCCGTCGTCGCCAGGGCGAAGGCGCTGGGCGCGCGCTTCCGGCGCGGCAGCAACGTCCAGGCGATCGAGCGCGACGGCACGGCCTGGAAGGTGACGACCAGCCGCGGCACCATCCGCGCCCGCCGCGTCGTCAACACCGCCGGTCCGTGGGCGGCCGAGGTCGCGAGGATGGTCGGCGTCGACCTGCCGGTGCGCGGCGCGCCGCTGCAGATGGTGGTGACCGAGCCGACCGCGCCGACGCTGTCGAAGCTGGTCGCCTATGCCCACCGCCACCTGACGCTGAAGCAGATGGGCTCGGGCGCCTTCATGATCGGCGGCGGCTGGACCGCCGGGCTGGACGAGCAGCAGCGCCTGTCGCGGGCGCTGCGCGGCTCGGTCGAGGGCAACCTGTGGATCGCCAGCCGCGCCGTGCCGGCGCTGGCCCAGCTCCATGCCGTGCGCATCTGGGCCGGCATGAACGTCAACATCGACCGCGCCCCGATCCTCGGCGAGGTTCCGGGCCTGCCGGGCTTCTTCAACTGCGTCAGCTCGAACGGCTATACGCTGGCGCCGGTGCTGTCGCGGCTGACGGCGGAGATGCTGGCCGGGCGCAGCACCAGCCTTGCGGTGGAGCCGTTCTCGATCCGGCGTTTCTCCTCCTAGCCGTCATCCCGACCGGAGCCGAGCGCAGCGAGGCGGAGTGGAGGGACCTTGTCTCCACGATTCGCAGTCTACTCGTAGAAGCAAGATCCCTCCGCTCGGGCCTCCGGCCCTCGGTAGGGATGACGGTGAGGGGGCTAACTGAAGATCGACGGGTCGATCAGCGGCTTGCCGCGCGGGCGGGCCGGCTCGGGGCGGTCGCAGCGCTGGAAGCGGCCGCGGCCGGCCGACCCGCTCATGCGGCCTTCCTCCATCACGACCTCGCCGCGCGACAGCGTCATCACCGGGTAGCCGGTCAGCTGGCGGCCCTCGTAGGGCGTGTAGTCGCAGTTGTGGTGGAGGATCGAGTTGGTCAGGCCGACCTTGCGCTCGGGATCCCATAGCACGATGTCGGCGTCGGCGCCGACCGCGATCGTGCCCTTGCGCGGGTGCAGGCCGTAGATCTTGGCGGCGTTGGTCGAACTCAGCGCCACGAACTGCTGCAGCGTGATCCGGCCCTTGTTGACGCCCTCGGAAAACAGCAGCGGCAGGCGCGTCTCGACGCCGGGCACGCCGTTGGGGATCTTGCGGAAGCTCTTGTCGGCGCCGGGCAGCTTCTTGCCGCGGACGTCGTCGTACTTGAAGGCGGCGTGGTCCGACGACAGCACCGAGAAGGTGTTGGCCGACAGGCCGGTCCAGATGTGCTCCTGGTTGTCGGTGCCGCGCGGCGGCGGCGAGCACACGCACTTGGCGCCCTCGTCGCCCGGCTTCTCGAAGTCCTCCTCGGAGAGGAACAGGTACTGCGGGCAGGTCTCGCCGTAGACCTTGAGGCCGCGCGCCTGGGCGCGCTGGATCTCGTGCATCGCCTCCTTGGCCGAGACGTGGACCAGCAGCATCGGCACGTCGAGCAGCTCGGCCAGCGAGATCGCGCGGTGGGTGGCCTCGCGCTCGACCACGAACGGCCGCGAGGTGGCGTGGAACTTGGCCGCCGTCATGCCCTTGAGCTCCAGCCGCTCGGTCAGCCAGCCGATGCAGTCGGAATTCTCGGCGTGGATCATCAGCATCGCCTGCTCGCGGCGCGCCGCCGCCAGCGCGTCGAGCATCTCGCGGTCGCTGAGCTTCACGTCGTCGTAGGTCATGTAGACCTTGAACGAGGTGTAGCCGTCGGCGACCAGGGCCGGGAAGTCCTGGCCCATGATCTTCTCGCTGGGGTCGGACAGGATGACGTGGAAGGCGTAGTCGATCAGCGACTTGCCCTCGGCGCGCGCGTGGTAGCGGTTGACGGCGTCGCGCAGCGACTGGCCCTTCGACTGGTAGGCGAACGGCAGGATGGTGGTGGTGCCGCCGGCCGCCGCCGCCCGGCTGCCGCTCTCGAAATCGTCGCAGAAGACCGAGCCGTCGGCGGTGTCCTGGTCGAAGTGGACGTGGGCGTCGATGCCGCCCGGCACCGCGATCAGGCCGGTGGCGTCGATCTCCTTCCTTCCCTTGTCCAGGCGCTCGCCGAGCGCCACCACGCGGCCGCCGACGATGCCGATGTCGCCCTTCACCACGTCGGACGCGGTGGCGATGGTGGTGTTGCGGATCACGAGATCGTAGTCGGCCATGTGCTCACTCCCTGGGGCCGCCGGGCTGCAAGTCCCGTGCCGCTTCTCCCCCTCCTAGACCCGCGCGCCGGGCCGGTCCACACTGGCCCGGATGCCTAGGGAGACCCCATGAATCGCTGGATCAAGCCGCTGTCCGTCCTGCTCGCCGCGGGGACGCTGGCCGTGGCCGCGGTCGCGACCGCCGTCGCGCAGGCGCCGGTCAAGCCGGCCGTGATCTACAGCACCGGCGGAAAATTCGACAAGTCGTTCAACGAGGGCGTCTCGATGGGCGCCGAGAAGTTCGCCAAGGAGACCGGCATCGCGGTCGCCGAGTTCGAGCCCAGCAACGAGACCCAGTTCGAGCAGGCCCTGCGCCGCTTCGCCCAGCGCGGCCAGGACCCGATCATCGCCGTCGGTTTCGCCCAGGCGGTGCCGCTGGAGAAGGTCGCCAGGGAGTTTCCGAAGACCCGCTTCACCATCATCGACAGCGTCGTCGACCTGCCGAACGTGCAGTCGGTGACCTTCCGCGAGCACGAGGGCTCGTTCCTGGTCGGCGTGCTGGCGGCGCTGGCGTCCAAGAGCGGCAAGGTCGGCTTCGTCGGCGGCATGGACATCCCGCTGGTGCGCAAGTTCCTGTGCGGCTTCGAGCAGGGCGTGAAGTACGCCAACCCGTCGGCCGAGGTGATCGCCAACATGACGGGTACGACGCCGGCGGCGTGGAACGATCCCGGCCGCGGCGCGGAACTGGCGAAGGGCCAGTTCGACCGCGGCGTCGACGTCGTCTACGCCGCCGCCGGCTCGACCGGGCTGGGCATCCTCCAGGCCGCCAAGGACCGCGGCAAGCTCGGCATCGGCGTCGATTCCAACCAGAACCACCTGCACCCGGGCACCATGCTGACCTCGATGCTGAAGCGCGTCGACCTCGCCGCCTACAACAGCTTCAAGCAGGCGCAGGCCGGCACCTGGAAGGGCGGCGCGCAGGTGCTGGGCCTCAAGGACGGCGGCGTCGACTGGGCGCTCGACACCTACAACGAGAAGCTGGTGACGCCGGAGATGAAGGCCAGGGTCGAGGCCGCCAAGGCCGGCATCGTGTCGGGCAAGATCGTCGTGCACGACTACATGAGCAACAATTCCTGCAAGTGACGCGGCGCTGATGGCCGCCGCGGCCGCGATCGAGCTCACCGGCATCCAGAAGTCGTTCGGCGCCGTCCACGCCGTGCGCGGCGTCTCGCTCGCCATCGCGCCCGGCACCATCACCGGCATCGTCGGCGAGAACGGCGCCGGCAAGTCGACGCTGATGAGCATCCTGTACGGCCTCTACCGCGCCGACGCCGGCGAGATCCGGGTCGACGGGCGGACGGTGCGGATCGACAACCCGCGCGACGCCATCGCCCACGGCATCGGCATGGTCCACCAGCACTTCATGCTGGTCGATCCCTTCACCGTGCTGGAGAACCTGGTGCTGGGCGCCGAGGGCGGGCCGCTGCTGAAGGGCGGGCTGGCCGCGGCGCGGGCCGAGCTGGCGCGGCTGGCGCGCGAGTACGGCCTGGCGGTCGATCCCGACGCCCGCGTCGCCGACCTGTCGGTGGGCGAGCAGCAGCGCGTCGAGATCCTGAAGGTGCTGTTCCGCGGCGCCCGCATCCTGGTGCTCGACGAGCCCAGCGCGGTGCTCACGCCGCAGGAAACCGAGCAGCTGTTCCGCATCCTGCGCGGCCTGCGCGACCGCGGCGTCACGGTCGTGCTGATCACCCACAAGCTGCGCGAGATCCTGGCCGTCACCGACCGGGTCTGCGTGATGCGGCAGGGCGCGGTCGTCGCCGAACGCGCGACCGCGGCGACCAGCGCCGACGAGCTGGCCGAGCTGATGGTCGGCCGCAAGGTCCGCCTGCGCATCGACAAGGCACCGCCGCGGCCGGGCGCCACGCTGGTCGAGGCCCGTGGCCTGACCCTCGTCGACCGGCGCGGCGTGCGCCTGCTCGACGGCGTCGACCTCGCGCTGCGCGCCGGCGAGATCGTCGGCGTCGCCGGCGTCACCGGCAACGGACAGACCGAGCTGCTGCAGGTGCTGGCCGGCATCCGGCCGCCGACCGCCGGCACCCTGTCGGTATGCGGCCGCGCCATCGACGCCGGCCACCCCGGCGACCCCGGCGAGATGCGGGCGCTGGGTGTCGCGCACGTGCCCGAGGACCGGCTGCGCCAGGGCATCGTCGGCGCCTTCGAGGCCTCGGAGTCGGCGATCCTCGGTTACCAGGCCGAGCCACCATGGTGCCGCCACCACCTGCTCGACCGGCCCGAGGTCGACCGCCACTGCGCCGAGCTGATGGACCGCTTCGACGTGCGGCCGCGGGCGCCCGGCCTGCTGTCGTCGCACTTCTCCGGCGGCAACCAGCAGAAGCTGGTGCTGGCGCGCGAACTGGCGCGCCGGCCGAAGGTGCTGCTGGTCGGCCAGCCGACCCGCGGCGTCGACATCGGCGCCATCGAGTTCATCCACCGCGAGCTGGTCAAGGCGCGCGACGCCGGCTGCGCCGTGCTGGTCGTCTCGGTCGAGCTCGACGAGATCCTGGCGCTGGCCGACCGCGTCGTCGTGATGTTCGCCGGCCGGGTCGCGGGAGAGATGCCGGCGGCGACGGCCGACGAGCGCACGCTGGGCCTGATGATGGCCGGGGCGACGACGGGTGCGACGGGAGAGGCGGCATGAACGGCGCGCTGCGGCCATTGCCGCGCTGGGCGGAGATCGCGGTGCTGCCGCTGGTCAACATCGCGCTCGCCTTCCTGGTGGTCGGCGTGATCGTCGAGGTGATCGGCGCCGACCCGGTCGAGGCGCTGCGGCTGCTGGTGACCGGCGCCATCGGCTCGTCGGAGTCGATCGGCTACACGCTCTACTACGCCACCAACTTCGTCTTCACCGGGCTGGCGGTGGCGGTCGCCTTCCATGCCGGCCTGTTCAACATCGGCGGCGAGGGCCAGGCCTATATCGGCGGGCTGGGCTGCGGCCTGGCCATCCTGGCGTTCGACCGGGTGCTGCCGGCGTGGCTGCTGGTGCCGCTCGCCATCGTCGCCTCGGCGCTGTTCGGCGCGGCCTGGGCGGCGGTGCCGGCATGGTTGCAGGCTTGGCGCGGCAGCCACATCGTCATCACCACCATCATGTTCAACTTCCTGGCCTCGGCGCTGATGGTCTACCTGATGGTCAACGTGCTGATCGCGCCCGGCTCGATGACGCCGCAGAGCCGCAGCTTCACCGCCGCCGGCAAGCTGCCGTCGATGCAGGAGGCGCTGTCGTGGCTCGGCATCGCGGTGGCGCCGTCGGCGCTCAACCTGTCGCTGGTGCTGGCGCTGGCCTGCTGCGTCGGCACCTGGATCTTCCTGTGGCACACGCCGTGGGGCTACGGGCTGCGCACCATGGGCCACAATCCCGAGGCCGCCGTCTACGCCGGCACCAGCCTGCGCCGCACCACGATGCTGGCGATGGCGGTGTCGGGCGGGCTCGCCGGCTTCGTCGCGGTCAACGAGCTGATGGGCGTGCACCAGCGCCTCGTGCTCGACTTCCCCGCCGGCTACGGCTTCGCCGGCATCGCCGTCGCCCTGATGGGGCGCGGCCACCCGCTCGGCATCCTGCTGGCGGCGCTGCTGTTCGGCGCGCTGCAGCAGGGTGGCACCGAGCTCGCCTTCGAGATCCCGGCGATCACCCGCGAGATGACGGTGGTGATCCAGGGCCTGATCATCCTGTTCTCGGGCGCGCTGCTGAACATGCCGCGGCCGTGGCTGCAACGCCTGCTGGCGTGGTGGCCCGGCGCGGCGGGCCGGGGAGGGACCTGAGGTGGAGGAGATCTTCACCTTCGTCCTGCTGACGCTCGCCGCCACCCTGCGCGTCGCCACGCCGCTGGTGCTGTGCGCCATGGGCGGGCTGTTCTCGGAGAAGGCCGGCATCATCGACGTCGGCCTCGAGGGCAAGATGCTGGTGGCCGCCTTCTTCGCCGCCGCCGTCGCCGCCGTCGCCGGCGCGGCCTGGATCGGCGTGCTGGCCGGGATCGCGGCGGCGCTGGCGCTGGCGCTGCTGCACGGCTTCGCCTGCATCACCCACCGCGGCAACCAGGTGGTGAGCGGCGTCGCCCTCAACATCGTCGCCGCCGGCCTGACCGTGGTGCTGGGCACGGCGTGGTTCAACCGCGGCGGCCAGACACCGCCGCTCGACGGCGGCCAGCGGCTGCGGCCGCTGTTCCTGCCCGAGGCCGGCGACAACATCCTGGTCTACGCCGCGCTGCTGTCGGTGCCGCTCAGCTGGTGGATCGTGGCGCGCACCCGTCTCGGCCTGCGCCTGCGCGCGGTCGGCGAGATGCCGCTGGCGGTCGACGCCGCCGGCATCTCGGTCGACGGCCTGCGTTACCGCGCCGTCCTGCTGTGCGGCCTGTTCGCCGGGCTCGCCGGCGCCTACCTGTCGCTCGGCCAGAACGCCGGCTTCAGCCGCGACATGACGGCGGGGCAGGGCTTCATCGCGCTGGCCGCCGTGATCTTCGGCAAGTGGCGTCCCGGCCCGACCTTCGGCGCCTGCCTGCTGTTCGGGCTGCTCGACGCGGTGGCGATCCGCCTGCAGGGCGTGAAGGTGCCGGGAATCGGCGAGGTCCCGGTGCAACTCGTGCAGGCCTTGCCGTATCTTCTCACCATCTTCCTGCTGGCCGGCTTCATCGGCCGCGCCGTGGCGCCGCGGGCCGCGGGCGTGCCCTACGAGAAGGAGCATTGATGGACGACCTGCTCGCGCTGGCGCGTCGCCTGATGCTGCGGGCCCACGCGCCCTACTCGAACTTCCACGTCGGCGCCGCCCTGCGCGCCGCCGACGGTTCTCTCCACGGCGGCTGCAACGTCGAGAACGCGGCCTACCCGCAGGGCCTGTGCGCCGAGGCCGGCGCGATCGCGGCGATGGTCGCGGCCGGCCAGCGCCGCATCCTCGAGTGCGTCGTGGTCGGGCCGGGTCCCGAGGTCATCACGCCGTGCGGCGGCTGCCGCCAGAAGCTGCGCGAGTTCGCGGCCGACGACCTGCCGGTCCACCTGTGCGGACCCGACGGGTTGCACCGCACGGTGACTCTGGGCCAGCTGCTGCCGCTGTCGTTCGGCCCGTCTCACCTGGAGCAGCCATGAGCGCCGCGATCGCCGACCGCGCCGGCGGCTTCAGGCCCCGGGTCGGGGTGATCCTGGGGTCGGGCTTCGGCGGCTTCGCCGACGAGGTCGAGGCGGTGGCGACGATCCCCTATGCCGAGTTGGAAGGGTTCCCGCCGACCACGGTCGGCAGCCATGCCGGCCGGCTGGTGCTGGGCACGGTCGGGCCGACGCCGGTGGCGGTGCTGCAGGGCCGGGCGCACTACTACGAGCGCGGCCGCATCGACGAGATGGCGGTGCCGGTGCGGGCGCTGGCCGCGGCGGGCTGCGAGGCGGTGCTGCTGACCAACGCCGCCGGCAGCCTGCGGCTCGACATGACGCCGGGCTCGGTGATGGCGCTCGGCGACCACGTCAACTTCACCGGGCAGAACCCGCTGTTCGGCACCGCCGGCGACGGCCGCTTCGTCGACATGGTCGATGCCTACGACCCGGCGCTGCGGCGCCAGCTGATGGCGGCGGCGCGCGCCGCCGACGTGCGCTGCCACGAGGGCGTCTACGTGTTCTTCAGCGGGCCGAGCTTCGAGACCCCGGCCGAGATCGCCGCCGCGCGCGTGCTGGGCGGCGACGCGGTCGGCATGTCGACGGTGCCCGAGACCATCCTGGCACGGCATGCCGGGATGCGGGTCGCGGCGCTGTCGCTGATGACCAACTACGCCGCCGGGCTGGTGCCGGGGGCGCTGGCGCACGAGCAGACGCTGGCGGTGGCCGACGCCGCCTCGGCCGGCGTGCGCCGGGTGCTGCGGCGCTTCCTCGAGACCTTCGAGTGAGGCGCCCGATGCTGCCGCAGGAAATCATCCGCAAGAAGCGAGATGGCGGCGAGCTCTCGGCCGAGGAGATCGCGTTCATCGCCAACGGCATCCACGACGGCAGCCTCGGCGAGGGCCAGGTCGCGGCCTTCGCCATGGCGGTGTTCTTCCGCGGCATGACCACCGACGAGCGGGTGGCGCTGACGCTCGGCCTCACGCGCTCGGGCCGGGTGCTGGAATGGAAGAGCCTCGGCCTGCCCGGGCCGGTGATCGACAAGCATTCGAGCGGCGGCGTCGGCGACAAGGTCAGCCTGATGCTGGCGCCGCTGGTCGCGGCCTGCGGCGGCTTCGTGCCGATGATATCGGGGCGGGGGCTCGGCCACACCGGCGGCACGCTCGACAAGCTGACGGCGATCCCGGGCTACGTCACCCAGCCCGACATCGACACCTTCCGCCGCGTCGTGCGCGAGGTCGGGTGCGCCGTCATCGGCCAGACCGACGACCTCGCCCCGGCCGATCGCCGCCTCTACGCCATCCGCGACGTCACCGCGACGGTCGAGTCGATCCCGCTGCTGGTCAGTTCCATCCTGTCGAAGAAGATCGCCGCCGGACTCGACGGGCTGGTGATGGACGTGAAGTGCGGCTCGGGTGCGTTCTGCGACACCGAGGAAATGGCGCGCGACCTCGCCGAGAGCCTGGTCGCGGTCGCCAGCCAGGCCGGCCTGCCGACCGTGGCGCTGATCACCGACATGGACCGCGTGCTGGGCGACAGCGTCGGCAACGCCCTCGAGATCGCCGAGACCGTCGCCTACCTGAAGGGCGAGGGACCGCGCGAACCGCGCCTGCATGCCGTGACGCTGGCGCTGGCCGGCGAGATGCTGGCGCTGGGTGGGCTGGCGCCGAGCGCCGCTGCCGGCCGGGTGCGCGCCGAGGCGGCGCTGGAGGACGGTCGCGCCGCGGCGACCTTCGCGCGCATGGTCGCGGCGCTCGGCGGTCCCGCCGACTTCCTCGAGCGCTCCGACCGCTACCTCGCGACCGCGCCGGTGGTGCGCGCCTGCACCGCCCTGCACGCCGGCCACGTCGCCGGCATGGACGCGCGCCAGGTCGGCATCGCCGTGGTCACGCTCGGCGGCGGGCGGACCAACGCCGCCGACCCGATCGACCCGGCGGTCGGCCTGACCGGCATGGTCGAGGTCGGGCGTGCGGTGCGTGCCGGCGACCCGCTGTGCCTGGTGCACGCCGCCACCGAGGCCGATGCCGAGCGCGCCATCGCGATCGTGCGGCAGGCGATCTACATCGCCGACCAGGCGTTGCCCGAGGTTCCGGTGGTGATGGATCGGGTGGCGCGATGACGCCGGACCCTGCAGCGTTCGACCGGGACGGGTTCGACCGTGACGGGTTCCTGGTGCTGCCGGGCTTCCTGCCGGCGGCCGACTGCGACGCCCTGCGGCAACGGGCGCAGGAGCTGGTCGCCGGGTTCGATCCCGGGCCGGCGCGCACGGTGTTCTCGACCCGCGACCAGGGCCACGCACGGGACCGCTACTTCCGCGACTCCGGCGACGACATCCGCTTCTTCTTCGAGGAGGAGGCGACCGACCAGCCGGTGCCGCTGGCGCTCAACAAGATCGGCCACGCCCTGCACGACCTCGACCCGGTGTTCGAGCGCGTCTCGCGCCGGCCCGAGCTGGCGGCGCTGGCCCGGGCGCTGGGGCTGGCGCGGCCGCTGCTGATGCAGTCGATGTACCTGTTCAAGCAGCCGCGCATCGGTGGCGAGGTCGGCTGGCACCAGGACGCGACCTACCTCTACACCGAGCCCTCGACCGTGACCGGCTTCTGGATCGCGCTCGACGACGCCGACCGCGACAATGGCTGCCTGGTGGCATTGCCGGGCGGCCATCGCGGGCCGCTGCGCCGGCGCTTCCGGCGCCACGGCGAGGCGCTGGTCACCGAGACGCTCGATGCCACGCCGTGGCCGGACACGAAGCCGGTGGCGCTGGAAGCGCCGCGCGGCACGCTGGTGGTGCTGCATGGCCTCCTGCCGCATGCCAGCGCGCCCAACCGCTCGGACCGCCCGCGCCACGCCTATGCCTTGCACGTGGTCGATGGAACGGCCGAATATGCGAGCGACAACTGGTTGCAACGGCCGCACCGGCCACCGCGGGGTTTCGCGTGATTCCCAAGGCTGAACTGCACGTCCATCTCGAGGGCTCGATCCAGATCCCGCTGGCGCACGAGCTGGCGCGGCGCAACGGCATCGACTTGCCGGACGGGCTGTTCACCGCCGACGGCTTCTACGCGATGCACGATTTCCCGAGCTTCCTCGCGGCCTACGACCGGGTCTGCACGACGCTGCGCACGGCCCGCGACTTCGGCGACGTGATGTACAGCTACCTCGCGGCGGCGGCGCGCGAGGGCGCGGTCTACGTCGAGATGTTCTGCTGCCCGGAGAGACCCTGGGGCCTCGGCATCGCCTACGGCGCCTGGCTCGAGGCGCTGGAACAGGCGATCGACCGGGCGCGCGCCGAGTTCGGCATCGAGGGCCGCATCATCGTCGTCTGCATCCGCCACCTCGGGCCCGACCGGGCGCTGAAGATCGCGCGCCAGATGATCGACGAGCCGCACCCCTACGTCGTCGGCTTCGGCATGGGCGGCGACGAGATGCAGCACGACCTGGTCGACTTCGTGCCGGCCTACCGGCGGGCGCACGAGAAGGGCTACGGCTGCACCGTGCATGCCGGCGAGGTGGTGGGGCCGGAAAGCGTGTGGGCGGCGATCGACCACCTGCCGGTGACCCGGATCGGCCACGGCGTGCGCTCGGCCGACGATCCGCGGCTGATGGAGACGCTGGCCCGGCGCAACATCGTGCTCGAGGTCTGCCCCGGCAGCAACGTCGCGCTCCGCCTCTACCCCGATCGCGCCGCCCACCCGCTGCACAGGCTGGTCGCGGCCGGCGTCACCGTCACGCTCAACTCCGACGACCCGCCGTTCTTCCACACCACGCTCGGCACCGAGTACGCCGAGGCCGGGCTGGACGACCGGGCGCTGCGCGGCATCACCCGCGCGGCGATCGAGGCCTCGTTCGCCGACGCGGCGCTGAAGAAGAAACTGCTCGAGGAGATCGGCTCATGATCCTGAGGAAGCTGCTGTCGGCCGGCGCGCTGCTGGCCTTCGTCTCGACCGCGACCCTGCCCGCCGCGCCGGTGCGCGCGCAGGAGGTGCCGCCGAGCGACCTCCTGCTGGCGACGCTGTGGACGCAGCGCGCGGTCGAGTACAAGGCCAACGCGCTGACCGTGTTCGCGCTGGCACGGCTGCGGCTGGACGAGGCGCTGGCCGACAAAGGCTGGACGGCCGCGCCCAACGAGCAGAAGGGCGACTTCGGCGCGTTGCCGCCGGCGGTGGTGCTCGACGTCGACGAGACCGTGCTCGACAACTCGCTCTACCAGGCGTGGATGATGAAGAACAACCAGGCCTTCAGTGTGAAGACCTGGAACGTGTTCTGCGCCGACCAGGTATCGCGCGCGATCCCCGGCGCGGTCGAGTTCGCGAGGTACGCCGACTCGAAGGGCGTGAAGGTGTTCTACGTCACCAACCGCGGCGTCGAGACCGAGAAGGACACCCGCGCCAACATGGAGAAGCTGGGCTTCCCGATGGGCGGCAACGTCGACACCTTCCTGATGCAGAACGAGAAGGAAGGCTGGGGCAGCGCCAAGAGCACCCGCCGCGCGGCGATCGCGAAGGACTACCGCATCCTGCTGAACCTCGGCGACAATTTCGGCGATTTCGACGACCGCTACCGCAGCGGCGAGGCCGATCGCATCAAGGCCTTCGAGGCCGATGCCGCCTACTGGGGCAAGCAGTGGCTGATGCTGCCCAACCCGACCTACGGTTCGTTCGACACCGCGACCTACGGCCACGACTTCAAGAAGTCGCCGGCCGAGCAGCGCAAGGCGAAGTGGGACGCGATCGAGAGCTGGGTCGGGCCGAGGTAGGCCTAGCCGGCATAGGCTGCGCGCAGCGCGCCGTCGGCCCACGCCACGGCCTCGGCGGCGGACTGGCCGCGCACCGCCCGCGCGTACATCTCCGGCACGACGAAGCGCGCGAGGCTGCGCGCCGCGCCGGCGTGCGGCGGGCCGGGCCAGCCCGGGGCGCGGCCGATCCGGGCGGCGACGCGGAACGGCGCCAGCACCGGGTCGAGATCCCAGGCCGGGTCGCTCTCCCAGCGCGCCGTGCACGGCGTCGAGAAGCCCTGCTGCGAGCGGAAGAAGCGACCGTAGTTCTCCGGCGCGTACAGCCACGCGAGGAACGCCCGGGCGGCGTCGGGCTCGGCCGAGTAGCGCGCCAGCAGGAGCGACTGCAGCAGGTGGAAGCCCGGCCCACCGCCCGGTCCGGCGGGCAACGGGGCGTGGATCATGTCGGTATGCAGCGGCGTGCCGGCGGCGGTGCGGTAGCGTTCGGGCTGGCGCCGCGCCGCGAGGTAGATCGAGGCGCCGTTCAGGGTCGCGCCGATCTTCTGGGCGAGGAAGGCGCGGTTGTTGCCGCTGTCGTCCCAGTCGAGCCCGGACGGGTCCATAGCCTCGGGCCACAGGGCCTTCAGGAACCGCACCGACTCGATCGTCTCGGGCGAGTGGATGGCGACGGTGCGACCGTCGGCCTCGACTTCCCGGCCGCCCCACGACCACAGGTAGGGATAGGCGAAGCCCGGCGCATCGCCGAACGCGTGGCCGAGCGTCTGCCCGATCGGCCGTCCCCGCGCCTTCAGCGCCCGCCCGACCGAACGGTAGCCGTCCCAGGTCGCGGGCGGCGCGGCGGCGCCGGCCTCCTGCAGCCAGGACCGTCGCCAGGCGACCAGGCTGCCGATGGTCACCCACGGCAGCGCCATGAAGCGACGCCCGTCGCTGCACAGCGCCCGGGCATAGCTCGCCCAGCCGCCGTCGCGCGTCGCGATGGTCTCGGCCACGCCCGAGAGGTCGACGGTGGCGTCGGCGACCAGCCACGGCTGCTCGTTGAACGCCATGAACAGGTCGGGCCCGCTGCCGGCGCGGATCGCGCCGCGCAGGCGCGGCAGCAGGTCGTTGCCGTTGACCGTCTCGAGCACGATCTCGAGGCCGAGTTCCTTCGCCGCCTGCGGCAGCAGCCGGTCGCGCAGCAGGACGTCGGTCTCGGGCACGAAGTCGACCCACTTCAGCCAGTGCACGCGGCGTTGCCGGGCGATCGCCGGCGCCCGGCCCAGCGCCAGGATCGCGGCCAGGCCGCCGAGGCTGGAGCGCCTGCGGATCACAGCAGCGCCGGGTCGAGGGTGAACAGTTCCTCGGCGTGGCCGACGCCGCGCAGCGCGTAGCGGCCGACCGAGACCAGCCGGTCGCGCCCGGCCGGCGGCAGCGCCGCGGCGAAGACCGAGGACGCCAGCACCGGCCGGTCGACCGAGCGGCACATCGAGGCGATGCGGCTGGCCTCGTTGACCGCCGGCCCGACCACGGTGAAGTCGAGCCGGTCGACGCTGCCGATGTTGCCGTAGAAGACCTCGCCGAGGTGCAGGCCGACGTAGAGTTCGGTCACCGGGCGCTCCTCGGCGCGGCGGCGCTCGTTCAGGTCGGCGACGCGGCGGCGCACCAGCCCCTCGGCCCGCAGGGCGCCTCGGCAGGCGTCCGACGGGGTGTCGCCGCGGAACAGCGCCAGCGTGCCGTCGCCGATCAGCTTCAGCACGTCGCCGCCGGCCTCGTGGATGCCGTCGATCACCGCCTCGGCATAGTCGTTGAGCAGCGGGATGATCTCGCCCGGCGGCGCGGTGTCGGTGATGGTGGTGAAGCCGCGCAGGTCGGAGAACCACAGCGCCGCCTCGATGCGGTCGGGGACGCCGCGGCGGATGCGGCCCTCGAGCACCCGGCGGCCGGCATCGCGCCCGAGGTAGACCTCGACCAGCGTGTCGGCGACGCGCGCCAGCGCCGCGCTCTTGATCGCCAGCCCCAGTGCCGGCACCAGCCGGCGCAGCGCCGCGAGGTGGCCGTCGGCGAAGCCGTCCGGGTGGCGCGTCACCCACGACGAGTAGACGCAATCCATGTCGCCGATCGTGGCCTCGGCGGCGAAGCGGTGCACGAACACGACGTAGTCGGTGGCGCCGTTGGCCCGCGCCTCCTCGATGACCTGGAAATCGGCCGCTTCGCCGAAGCCGACGCGGCGGCGCAGTTCCTCGGCCCCGGTCTGCAGCAGGTGGAAGAACGGGCTGCGCTGCCACGATTCGGCGAGCTCGCCCTCGGTGCTGGGGCCGTAGCGCGCGGTCGACTCCTCGGCGACGGCGTCGTTGCGCCAGCGGAACACCGTGCCCTCGTGCACCGGGTGCAGCGTGTCGATCAGCGCGAGGCCGCGCGACAGCGGCAGGCCGGCGGCGTTCAGCTTCTCGCAGAAGGTCCGCAGCAGGTCGGCCTCGGGAACGCCGGCGAGGCCGCGGCGCACCACCCAGTCGAGCAGCCGGTCGATGTCGGCGGCGTCCATGCGCGCCCCCTTCGCTAGGCGGTGCGGTCGCGGAAGTGACAGGCCGCGACGTGCGCCGGGTCGATCCCGGCCGCGGTCGAGACCGGTTCGAGCACCGGCACGTCCCGGCTGCAGCGATCCTCGCGCATCGGGCAGCGCGGGTGGAAGTGACAACCCGATGGCGGGTTCAGCGCGCTGGCGATCTCGCCCTTGGCCTTGGCGCGGGCGAGCGCGGCGTCGGCGCGGTGGAACGGGTCGGGGATCGCGGCGATCAGGGCGCGGGTGTAGGGATGGCGCGGGTCCTCGAAGATCTCCTGCCAGCCGCCCTGCTCGACGATGCGGCCGAGGTACATGACGGCGACGCGGTCGCTGACGTGCTCGACGACGCCGAGATCGTGGCTGATCAGGATGTAGGACAGGCCCATCTCGTCCTTCAGGTCGAGCAGAAGGTTGATGATCTGGGCGCGGATCGAGACGTCGAGCGCCGACACCGGCTCGTCGCAGATCACCAACTGCGGCTTCAGGATCAGGGCGCGGGCGATGCCGATGCGCTGGCGCTGGCCGCCAGAGAACTCGTGCGGGTAGCGGTCGGCCTGGTCCTGGCGCAGCCCGACCTTGGCCAGCATGTCCATCACCCGGTGCTCGACCTCGGCCTTGTCGGTGACGCCGTGCAGGCGCAGCGGGTCGGCCAGCGTGCGGCGCACGGTCTGGCGCGGGTTGAGCGAGGCGTAGGGGTCCTGGAAAACCATCTGGACGGTGCGCGCCGTCTCCATGCGGTCGCGCGCCGACAGCGGCTTGCCGTTGAGGCGGACGTCGCCGCGGGTCGGCGCCACCAGGCCCATGATCGACAGCGCCAGCGTGGACTTGCCGCAGCCAGACTCGCCCACCAGGCCGAGGCACTCGCCCGGCTTGACCGCCAGGTCGACGCCGTCGACCGCCTTCAGGGTGCGCACGCCGCCTCTCAGCCGGCTGCCGACCTGGAAATGGACCGCGAGGTCGTCGAGGGCGAGCAGGGTGTCAGTCATGGTGGTGGCACCGGACCAGGCCGCCCGGCAGCGCCGTCGCCGGCGGCGCGGTCGAGCGGCAGAGGTCGGTCGCCTGCGGGCAGCGCGGGTTGAAGCGGCAGCCCGGCGGGTAGGCGACGATCGACGGCACCACGCCCGAGATCTCGCGCAGCTTCTGGCGGCCGCGTCTCGAGCGCTCGCCCAGCCGCGGCAGCGAGTCGACCAGGCCGCGGGTGTAGGGGTGGCGCGGCGTGGCGAAGATCGCCTCGGCCGGCTGGCTCTCGACGATGCGGCCGGCATACATGACGGCGACGCGGCGGCACATGTTGGCGACCAGCCCGAGGTCGTGGCTGATCATCAGGATGGCGGTGCCCTTGGCGGCGCACAGCTCGCTCATCAGGTCGATGATCTCGGCCTGGACCGTGACGTCGAGCGCGGTGGTCGGCTCGTCGGCGATCAGCAGGTCGGGCCGGCAGGCCAGCGCGATGGCGATCATGACGCGCTGGCGCATGCCGCCGGACAGCTGGTGCGGGTAGTCCTTGATGCGGCGCTCGGGCGAGGGCACCCGGACCTGGCGCAGCGCGTCCTCGGCGCGGTCCATCGCCTCGCTCCACGACGCCCCCTGGTGGAGCACGAACATCTCGGCGATCTGGCGGCCGACCGGCGACAGCGGGTTGAGCGCGGTCATCGGCTCCTGGAAGATCATGCCGATGCGCGGGCCGCGCAACTCGCGCCAGCGCGCCGCCGAGGCGGCCTGGATCTCCTCGCCGTCGAGCACGATGCGGCCCGACCCCAGCGACAGCGGCCGGCGCAGCAGGCCCATCACCGACAGCGCGGTGATGCTCTTGCCGCAGCCCGATTCCCCGACCAGCCCGAACGCCTCGCCGCGGCCGATCTCGAACGACACGTTCTCGACCGCGTTGAAGGTGCGGCCGTCGGCCTGCAGCGCGATGTGCAGGTCGTCGACCCGCAGCAGCGGCGCGTCGGTTGCCGTCGCGCCGGTCACGTGCGTCTCGTGGTCGACTGCGGGTCGAGCAGGTCGCGCAGGCCGTCGCCCAGCAGGTTGAGGCCGAGCACGGTGAAGAAGATCGCGAGGCCCGGGAACACCGAAAGCCACGGTGCCGCGCGGATCTGGTCGCGTGCCTCCGACAGCATGCTGCCCCAGCTCGGGAACGGCGGCCGGATGCCGAGGCCCAGGAACGACAGCGCCGCCTCGGCCAGGATCGCGCCGCCCATGCCGAGCGTGGCGATGACGATCAGCGGGCCGAGGATGTTGGGCAGCACCTGGGTGAACATGATGCGGAGGTCGCCGTAGCCCAGGATGCGGGCGGCCTGGACGTAGCCCTGGCTCTTCAGCGACAGCACCTGGGCGCGCGCGATGCGGCAGGAATAGGACCAGCTGGTCAGCCCCAGCGCGATCACCAGGCTGACCAGGCCGGGGCCGAGGATCGCCATGATCGCCAGGGCGAACACCAGCGACGGGATCGCCAGCATCAGGTTGGTGAGGCCGCTCACGACGTCGTCCCACCAGCCGCCCCAGAAGCCGGCGGTCAGGCCCAGGGTGACGCCGATCAGGCTGTTGCACAGCTGGCTGAACACGCCGACGGTCAGCGAGATGCGGGCGCCGTAGCAGATGCGCGAGAAGATGTCGCGGCCCTGCGCGTCGGTGCCGAACGGGTGCTCCCACGACGGCGGCAGCTCGGCGTCCATCAGGTTGGCGTCCATCACCGGGTCGGTCAGCGCGATCCACGGCGCGAACACCGCGACGCCGATCGCGAGCGCGACCAGGCTGCCGCCGACCCAGGTGCTGGCGCCCCACTTCGACCGCATGCTCAACCGTACCGGATGCGCGGGTCGATCACGACGTAGGCGATGTCGACCAGCGTGTTGATGAACAGGAAGAACAGCACGATCATCAGGATGCAGCCCTGGACCGCGGGCATGTCGCGCTGGAACACCGAGTCGACCATCAGCGAGCCGACGCCGGGCCACGCGAACAGCTTCTCGACCACGACCGCCTGGCCCATCAGCGAGCCGAACTGCAGGCCGACGATGGTGATCACCAGCACCAGCGCGTTGCGCAGCACGTGCCACTCGATGACGCGCTTCTCGCTCATGCCCTTGCTGCGGGCGGTGCGCACGAAGTCGGCGTTGAGCACGTCGAGCACGGCGGCGCGGGTGGTGCGCGCCAGCAGCGCCATCGGGCCGACGCCCAGCGCCATGGCCGGCAGGATGAGGTTGGCGATGCCGCCGTCGCCGTAGCCGAAGCTCGGCAGCCACCCGAGCGTCAGGGCGAACAGGTACATCAGCATCAGCCCGAACCAGAACTGCGACAGGCTGAGGCCGGAGATCGCCATCACCATCGACGCGGTATCGACCAGGCTGCCCGGGCGCAGGGCGGCGAGGAAGCCCAGGCTGACGCCGACCAGGATGGCGAAGGACATCGCCGCCATCACCAGCTTGAGCGACGGCCACAGGCGGGCCCCGATCAGCTTGGTGACCGGCTCGCGGGTGCGGAAGGAGGTGCCGAGATCGCCGGTCGCGACCTTGGCGACGTACTTGCCGAAGCGTTCGTGGAGCGGGTCGTCGAGGCCCATCTCCTTGCGCATGCGCTCCATCACCGCCGGGTCGATCGGCGAGCGGCCGTCCTCGTTCATGCCCGAGATGAAGCTGCCGGGCAGGACGCTGAACAGCAGGAACACCAGTGCCACGACCGCGAGCAGGGTCGGGATGACGTTGCCGAGACGACGGGCGAGGACGAGGAGCATGGCTCAGGCCTCCCCACGCCGGGCGTGGGGAGGAACCGTGCGATCGGGCAGGATCACTTCGCCGGCGACCGCTGGTCGACCCAGATGTCCTCGGGATACTGGTGCGTGATCTCGGTCGGGTTGGCCTGCAGCCCGTGGATCCACGGCTGGTAGGCGAGAACCGCCTTGTTGTAGTTGAAGAACCACACCGGCGCTTCTTCCTGCAGCAGGTTGTTGGCCTGGCGCAGCAGGTCGTTGCGCTTGGCCGGGTCGGTCGAGGCCGCGGCCTCGTCGAGCAGCTTGTCGTAGGCCGGGTTGTTGTAGCCGGTGTAGTTGCAGGCCGTGCGCGGCGTCTGCGAGTGGAAGCAGCGCAGCGTGGTCAGCGAATCCGGGCCGGTCAGGTTGGAGCCGATGTAGGCCTGGTGCTCGCCCTTCATGGCGATGTCGGTCAGCACCGTGACCTCGACCAGCTTCGGCTTCACCTTGATGCCGACCTTGGCCAGCATCGGGATGATCGCCTCGACGATCGGCAGGCCCCAGCTCTCGTTCTGGCTGGTCGTCAGCTCGAACTCGAAGCCGTTGGGATAGCCGGCCTCGGCCAGCAGCTTCTTCGCCTTCTCGGGATCGAAGGCGTAGGGCTTGGCCGACTTGTCGAACGCGGCCGACGCCAGCGGCAGCCAGCTGACGGCACGGTACGCCTTGTCCTTGACCAGCCGCTTGATGATCAGGTCGGTGTCGATGGCGTGGTTGAACGCCTGGCGCACCCGCTTGTCGGCGAACGGCTTGAACGAGTGGTTGAACTGCACCGCGCGGGTGAACATCTCGGCCACTTCGAGGATGCCGTTCTTGAGGTTCGGGTCCTCGCGGTAGGCGACGTACTGGGCGGGGCCGAGGATCGAGGTGTCGATCTCCTTGTTGCGGAAGGCGACGTCGCGCGCCGCCGCCTCGGCCATGATCAGGACCTCGAGCTTGTCGGCGTAGGGCTTGCCCGGCTTGTAGAACCTGTCCCAGCGCTCGGCGACGACGCGCGAGCCGGGGACGTGTTCCTTGAACTTGTAGGGGCCGAGGCCGACCGGGTTGGCGGCGAAATTGCCCTTCTCGACCTCTTCCCTGGGCAGGATCGCGGTGGTGCCCGAGAAGAAGGAGTAGCCGGGATCGACCTTGGCGGTCAGCGTCATCTCGACGGTCTGGTCGTCGATCTTCTTCAGGCCCGAGATCTCCTTGGCCTGGCCCTTCTCGACGTCGACCGCGCCCTTGATGATGCGGACGTAGCGGGCGGCGGGGTAGCCCTTGCTGCCGTCCATGATGCGGGTGAACGACCAGATCACGTCGTCGGCCGTCATCTTGCGGCCGTTGTGGAAGTAGGCGTCGTCGCGCAGCTTGAAGGTGTAGGTCAGGCCGTCGGCCGACGGGGTCGCCGCGGTCGCCAGTTCCAGCACCAGCTTGTTGTCCTTGGAGTCCCAGTTGTAGAGCGTGCGGTGCAGCGCCTTGTTGACGATGTCGTCCTGGGCCCGCGGCGTGGTGTGCGGGTCGAGGCTGCCGAAGCTGGCGGCGTAGGGCGCGGTCATCCGGATGGTGCCGCCCTTGCGCGGCGTTTCCTGGGCCGAGGCGGCGCCCGCGCCGGCGATCGCCGCGACCGCGACGAGGCTCAACAGTTTCTTCATGACGACTCCCTGGACAGGTCCCCCGAAGGGCGCATTCCACCGTGCTCCGGCGCTCCCTGCAAGCGCAATGCCACCTTGACGGCGGCGATGGCGGCCGGAACCGACGCACGGTTCGCGCATTGGGAGGAGATGCAGGTCCGTGACGTGATGACCCGCGCCGTCGAGACGGTTGCCCCCGACGCCTCGCTGCAACAGGCGGCGATGACCATGGAGGCGATCGGCGTCGGCTCGCTGCCGGTGTGCGACGGGCGCCGCCTGGTCGGCGCGGTCACCGACCGCGACATCGTGGTGCGCGGCGTCGCGACCGGTCGCTCGCCGGTCGAGATGCTGGTCCGCGAGGTCATGACCGCCGACGTCGCCTGGGCCTACGACGACGAGGGCGCCGAGGAAGTGCTGGCGCGGATGCAGGCCCATCAGGTCCGGCGACTGGCGGTGCTCGACCGCCACAAGAGCCTGGTCGGCATCGTCTCCCTGGGCGACATCGCCACCGAGCCGCGCGCCGCCGGCCGCGTCGAGGTCGGCGAGGCGGTGACCGGGATCTCGGAGCCGTCGCGGCCGCGGAAGTGAGGATGATCTAGAGGGCCGCCCAGGTGTCGGCGCCGACGATGCCATCGACGACCAGGTTGTGGTCGGCCTGGAAGCGGCTGACCGCGACCTCGGTGGCGGGGCCGAAGTCGCCGTCGACACCCAGCGCCGGGAAGAACTTGCGCAGCCGCTTCTGCAGGTCGACCACGGCCTCGCCGCTGGCGCCGCGATGCAGGACCGGCATGGTCGCGCCCTTCTTGCCGCCGGCGGCCGGGACCTGGATGCCCGACAGCTGCAGCGCCTGCAGGCGGGCGATCGCGTTCTTGGCCTTCGAGGTGAAGAGGCGCCGCTCGTCGATGCCGTTGGTGCCGCCGTTGATGCGCCGCGTCACCCGGTCGAGGTCGTCGGCGTCGCACAGCGGGTTGAGCTTGTTGGCCTTCCAGAACTCGCAGGCGATGGTGAGCGACAGCACCGGGGCGGCGGCGCGCTCGGGCTCGGCCTCGAGCGGCATGTCGAGCGTCGCGGCCATGGTCTTGTAGTTGGCCCGGCCGGTCAGTTGGATCAGGCCGCGTCCCTTGTAGCGGCGGCCGTCGCCCGGCATCGTGTTGCCGAGGTCGACGCGGCCCTCGTAGGCGTCGCCGCTGGCGAACTCCTCGGTGGTGCGGAAGCCCGCCGATTCGTGGCAGGTCTGGCCGAGGAAATGCGCGATCCGCAGCGGCGTGTTGATGGCGTAGCGGTCGAGGGTCGCGGCCAGGACCTCGCCGACGCCGCGGACGATGGCGGCCTGCCGCTCGCCGTTCTCGCCGCCGAAGCGGGGAGCGATCTCGAACATGGTTTGGGCATCGACCGGGATCATGTGCGCGTTCTCCTGCCGGCAGTGATACCCGAGGTTGTGACAGGCGACGGCTGCGCGCAATCGCGGAGTTTCAACCCGGCGTGCGTTTCGCCACTTACGCGGCGGGAAAGCTCAGGCCGGGACGCAGTAACCGTCGCGCCGCGGATCGCAGCCGCCGGTGTAGGTGCCGTCCTTCAGCGCCACGCCCTGCATGCCGCCGACCTTCATGGTCCAGTCCGGCCCGTCCGAGAGATCGTGGCCGCGCGTGCGCAGTGCCGCCCGCACGTCGGCCTCGACCCGGGACTCCAGCAGCACCGCACGGCCGTCGGTCAGCCGGGCGCGCGGCGCCTCGATCGCCTGCTGCAGCGGCAGGCCGAAGTCGATGTACTGCACGAACGCCTGCGGCTGGGTCTGCAGGATGCCGTAGCTGCCGGGCGTGCCGAGGGCCAGTACCGGCGCGTCGCCCTCGGTGACGATCGACGGCGCGACGCAGATCGGCATGGCGTCGCCGCGCTCGACCCGGTTGGGGCTGCCCCTGGTGACGTCGGCCCAGTAGAGGAAGTTGTTGAGGCAGAGGCCGGTGCCGGGCACGACCACGCCCGAGCCGAACACGCTGCCGAGGCTCTGGGTGACGCACACCATGTTGCCGTCGCGGTCGCCGATCGAGAACGAGGTCGTGTGGCCCTCGCCGGGCCCCTCGCTCGCGGGCGGCGTCCACTGCTCGGTCGGGCCGGTCACCGGCTTGCCGTCGCGCACCCGCGCGCGCAGCGGCTCGACGAAGCCGTCGGACAGGAGTTCGGCCAGCTTCTGTGGCGATGGCTGGCTGTTGGCGATGCGCACCCCGGCGGCGAGGCGGATGGCGCGCAGCACGGTGTCGATGTGCTCGGTGCCGTTGCGCTTCATCCCGGCGAGGTCGAAGCCCTCGAGGATGCGCAGCGTCAGCAGGTACTGGAAGCCCTCGCAGGGCGGCGGCGGCACGTGCACGGTGCGGCCGCGGTAGCCGGCGGTCACCGGGTCGATCCACTGCGGCGCGAGGTCGAGCAGGTCTTCCATGGTGAGGGTGCCGCCCAGCTCGGCCAGCCGGTCGATCACCCTGCGTCCGAGCGCGCCGCCGTACAGCAGCTTCGGTCCCTCGCCAGCCAGCGCTTCCAGGGTCTTCGCCAGGTCGGGCTGGCGCAGCACGGCGCCGAGGGCCGGCTTGCCGCCGGAAATGCCGTCGAGATAGGTCCTCGACCATTCGGGATGGAGCGCGTCGTGGCCGCGCAGCTCGGGCGTGACGCCGGCGATTTCCTCGACGTTGAACTCGAGCAGGCCGAAGCCGTCGCGGGCCACGGCGATCGCCGGTGCGAACAGCTCGGGCAGCTTCTTCGTGCCGTAGGCGCCGACCATCTCGCACCAGCCGGCGAGGTTGCCCGGGGCGCCGACCGCGACCGGGCCGCGCAGCACCTGTTCGCGCCGCTCCAGCCGGTCGAGCGGGAAGGCGCGCGGGATGCGGGCCATGAAGTTCAGCGAGCGCACGCGCCGCTCGCGCGCGACGTAGCAGGTCGCCATGCCCATGCCGGCGAGGCCCGACATGTAGGGCTCGACCACGTTCAGCATCGCCGCGGTGGCGGCGGCGGCGTCGAAGGCGTTGCCGCCGTTGGCGAGGATGCGGGCGCCGGCCGCGGCCGCGAGGGGATGGGCGGCGGCCACCATGCCGTGCCGCGATGCGATCGTCGGACGCTTTCCGTGCTGCAACATGAGAACTCCCCCGGTCCCCCCACGCGGGACGCGCGCGATCGTGCCTCGCCGGCCGCGTTGCGGCCAGCGGCAATTGCGCGGACGCCCCGACGGCGCGACAATCGCGCCATGCGCAACCTCGAATTCGGGTGGTTCCTGCCGACGGCAGGCGACACCACCGCCTACGGTCTCGCCAGTGCCCAGGTGCCGTCGTCGCTGCCGCTGTTCGACCGGATCGTCGCCGCCGCCGAGTCCAACGGCTTCGAGTACATGCTGGTGCCGGTCCAGACCGCGTGCTGGGAGGCGTGGATCACCAGCGCCATGATGGTGGCGCGCTCCAGGTCGATCCGCATGCTGGTCGCGGCAAGGCCGTCCTACATCAACCCGGTGCTGCTGGCGAAGATGATCGCCACCTTCGACCAGCTCTCGGGCGGCCGCATCTGCATCAACCTGATCGCCGGCCAGAGCGAGGCGGAGAACGAGTCGGAGGGCATCCGCTGGGGCAAGGAAGCGCGCTACGAGATCATGGACGAGGAAGTCTCGATCCTCAAGGCGCTGTGGACGACCAGGGGACCGGTGACGTTCGAGGGCAAGTACCACCAGATCAGGGGCGCGCAGATCCGCCCCCACCCGCTGCAGCAGCCGCACCCGCGCTTCTACCTCGGCGGCGGCTCGCGGGACGCGTGGGAGGTCTCGGCCAGGCATTCCGACGTCCACCTGTTCTGGGGCGACACCTATGACCGGATCCGCGCCAACATGGCCGAGATCCGCGCCATGGCGGCGCGCCACGGCCGCGGCGACGCGATCGGCTTCGGCATGCGGCTGCAGGTGATCTGCCGGCCGACCGAGAAGGAAGCCTGGGAGTTCGCCCACGAGCTGGTCGGCCATGCCAGCGAGAACCAGAAGGCGTTCGTGCGCGAGCGCTTCGCCACCTCCGAGGCCAACCGCCGGGTGCGCGAGCTGGCGGCGCAGGGCGAGGTGATCGAGCGCAACCTGTGGACCGGCATCACCCAGGTCCGCCCGGGCGCCGGCATCGCCATCGTCGGCACGCCCGAGCAGGTCGCCGACACGCTGCAGGACTACATCGACCTCGGCTGCCACTCCTTCTGCCTGTCGGGCTACCTGCACGACGAGGAGGCGGAGCGCTTCGGCAAGTGGGTGATGCCGATCCTGCGCGAACGCAACCGCGAGCGCATGCTCGCGGCCTGATGCCGCGAACCTCGCTTCCGGATTTCAGCGCCCGCCAGCTCGAGGCGGTCCTCGCCCTCGTGGAGTACGGCAGCTTCGTCGCCGCAGCGGCGCGGATGCGCATGTCGCAACCGGCGCTCACCCGGGCGATCAAGCGTCTCGAGGCCGATCTCGGGGTGCGCCTGTTCGACCGCACGACGCGCCGGGTGCAGGTGACGGCCGCCGGGCGCGAGTTCGCCGCCGTCGCCGAGCGCATGCTGAACGATCTCGGGATCACCGTGCAGAGCGTCCGCGAGGTGGCGGAGGAGCGCCGCGGCCTGGTCGTGCTGTCGAGCGTCATGTCGGTGGCGGGAGCGGCATTGCCGGGGATCGTGGCGGCCTACCGGGCCGACCGGCCGGGGGTCGAGATCCACGTCCGCGAAAGCGTCCACGGCTCGGTACTGGAGGACGTCCGCAGCGGCGTCGCCGATTTCGGCATCGGCTACGTCGATGGATTGCCGGACTATGCCGTCGGGACGGCACTGGGACGCGAGACGTTCGGGGTCGTCATGTCGCCGGGCCACGCCTTCGCGGCGCGCCGCAAGCTCGCGCTGTCCGATCTCGCCGAACAGCCGATCATCGCGTTGCCGACCGACTCGCGAACGCGGCGGACGGTCGATGCGGCGGCGGCGATGACCGGCGTGGCGTTGCGGCAGATGGTGGTGGTGACCCAGATCTCGACGCTGCTCGGGCTGGTCGCCGCGAATGTCGGTGTCGGCATCGTGCCCCTGGGCGCGGTGCGGGGGGCGGCGGGCCGTGGCCTGCGCGTCGTACCCCTGGAGCCGCGGCTCGTCAGTCGCATCGGCGTGATCGCCCTGCGCGAGCGCGAGCCGACGCCCGCCGCGTCGGGCTTCCTCGCGTTGCTGCGCCGCCGGTGGCCCCGCGATTGATGCGTCGATCGCAACAATCGGGACTATCAAGTTGATGTTGGCATGATCGTCGCGCCTTGTATGCTCGCTCGCCGGAGGAAAGACGTGCAGTTCTCATCGCGGATCTACGATCTCGCCGACATCGGCGCGGTGCAGGAGATGTACCATGCCAATGGCTGGACCGACGGGCTGCCGGTCGTGCCGCCGACGCCCGGGGCGGTGCAGGCCTGCCTCGACTGGGTGATGATGCCGGCCGGCCAGCTGATCGGCGTCGAGCCGGTGCGCGGGCTGGCGATCACCGCCGAGAAGCTCGCGATCAACGCCGTCATGGCGGGCTGCCTGCCGATGCATTTCCCGGTCGTCGTTGCCGCCTGGACGGCGATGATGAAGGAGGAGTTCCTGGCCCACGGCGCCACCGCCAGCACCGGCGGCTGTGCCGTGCTGGTCGTGCTGAACGGGCCGATCCGGCTGGAGATCGGCGCCAGCGGTGGCTTCAACGCGCTCGGCAACAGCGACCGCGCCACCGCCGTGATCGGCCGCGCCATCCGGCTCTGCCTGATCAACCTGATGGACGTGCGGCCCGGCGCGATCGACCGCTCGACGCTCGGTCATCCCGGCAAGTTCTCCTACTGTCTCGCCGAGGACGAGGAAGACACGACCTGGCAGACGCTGGCCGAGACCCGCGGCATCCCGCGCGAGGCCTCCGCGGTCACCGTGTTCGCGTCGGGCGCACCGCGCCAGATCATGAACGAGTGGACGACGAAGCCGGAGGAGATCCTCGAGACCTTCGCCGCCGAGATCCGCGCCAACATGCGCCACTACTCGATCCATCCCGGCAACTACGCGATCGTGATTCCCAAGCAGCTGCGCGAGCACCTGCAGGGCGCCGGCTGGACCAAGGCCGACATCGCCCGCTTCATCCACGACCGCGCCCGCATCCGGCGCAGCGAGTGGGCCGGGGTCGGCAAGGGCGCGGTGGTGCGCGACCGCGGCGACAAGGTCTACCCGGCGATGGAATCGCCCGACCAGCTGCTGGTGATCGCCGCCGGCGGCCCGGCCGGCGGCTTCGGCGCCGTCATTCCCCCGTGGCTCGGCAACAAGAGCTACGCGGCCACCGTCGCGATCGGCGCCTGCGTCGATTGCGAACCGCCCGCCCCCCGGTCTGGAGACCCCGCATGACGTACCAGGTCCTCGATCCCACGCCCGGCGCCGCCTCGGCGACCGGCCGCCTCGCGCCGCGCCTCGACTCGCTGGCCGGCAGGACGGTGGGCTTCATCTCGAACGGCAAGAAGGGCACCAAGGGCTTCTTCGCCCACCTCGACCGGCTGCTGCGCGAGGAGCACGGCGTGGCGCAGGTGGTGATGCGGACCAAGTCGAACTACAGCGCCCCCGCCGACCCGGAGATCGCCGACGAGATCCGCCGGTGGGACGCGATGATCTCCGGCATCGGGGATTGAGGGTCCTGCTCATCGTGCAGTCTGCACGACTCAGTGACCGCCGAACGCCTCTCGATCCCTGCCTTCAGCGTCATGACCGAGCGCTTCGCCAGCGCCGCCGACCTGATGAGCCGCGTGCTGGGCTATCCCGGCTACGCCTATGCCCGCATCGGCCACCCGGTCAGCAGCGCGACCGACGCCGAGCTCGAACGGTTCGCGCGCGCCGCGCTGAAGCAGGGCGTGCCGCTGCTGGTGAAGTGAAAGGTCCGAGGACCCCTGGTTGCCTACGGCAGCTCCAGGCTGACGCAGACCGCGGCGCTGGCGATCACCGCCGGGTCGTTGTTCTCCGGGTCGGGAATGTCGAGCCCGCCCTTCACCGCCTTCACGGTGACGATGCCGTAGGGCAGGGACGCCTTGACCTTTTCGAGGTCGACCTTGTCGGGCTGCTGCACGCCGATCGTCACGTCGACGAACATGCCGGTCCTGGGGTTGACCTTGAGCGTGCGGATCATGGTCAGCGACGAGTGGTGCAGGCAGTCCTGGACGGCACGCAGGGCGGCCTTGGTGTAGTCGCCGCCGTGCAGGTCGTTGCCGGTGCCGAGCTCGAGGATGACGCGCTTCGCGGGCATGGCGGGCTCCTACAGGTCGAGCCGGACGACGGCCGCCGCCTGGGCGATCACCGTGCGGTCCGTGCCGGCTTCGTTGGGGATCTCGAGGCCGCCCTCGACCACGGTCACGGTGCCGGTGCCGTGCGGCAGCACCGCCAGCACCTCGGCCTTGTCGACCAGCTCGGGACGGGGCACGCCGATCAGGACCTCGACCGTCATGTCGTCGGCCGACTTGCCGACCGCCGTCGCGACGGTCAGCGAGTTGTGCCACAACGCGTCGCGCAGGGCGCGCACCGCCGCCTTGGTGTAGTCGCCGCCGCGGATGTCGGTGCCCATGCCGATCTCGAGGGCCACGCGTTTCAGCGCCATGCCGGTTCTCCTCCTCAGCCCTGCTGCGCCAGGCCGGCCTTGACCAGCAGCGGCTTGACGTCGACGTAGTACTTCTCCGCGAAGGCGCGGTACTCGGCCGGGTTCTTGTACCACGGCAGTTGCAGGAACTTTTCCAGGTACTCGTTGACCTTCGGGTCGCCCATCGCCTCCTTGAAGGCCAGGTAGGTCGCGTCGACGATCTCCGGCGGCATGCCCTTGGGGCCGACGATGCCGTAGGGGCTCTGGCCGACGACGTTGATGCCGCGCTCGACCAGGGTCGGCGCGTCCTTGTACTTGGGGATGCGCTGCTCGGTCGCCATGGCGAGGATGCGGCACTGGCCGTTGTCGACGAACGGCGCCCACTGCGCGGCGTCGCACAGGAAATGGACCTGGTCGCTCAGCAGCGCCTGCATCCACTCGGCGCCGCCCTTGTAGGGCACGTGGGTGAACCGGGCGCCGGTCACCTGCTCGACCTCGATCATGGTGAGCTGGCCGGTGCCGCCGATGCCGGAGGTGCCGTAGTTGTACTTCTCGGGATCCTTCTTGCCGGCGGCGACCAGTTCCTCGAGCGTCTGCCACGGCGCGTTGGCCTTGACCACGATGCCCATGGTGTAGCCCGACAGGCCGCAGATGTAGGTGAAGTCCTTGAGCGGGTCCCAGTTGGTCTTCTGGTAGTGCGGGTAGCGCAGGCTGTTGATGCTCATGCAGGCCAGCGCGGTTCCGTCGGGCTTGGCGTTGAGCAGCATGGCCGGCGCCAGCGTGCCGGCGGCGCCGGCCTTGATGTCGACCACGACCTGCTGGCCCAGCACCTTGGACACGGTCTCGCCGAGCATGCGGATGTGGACGTCGGTGACGCCGCCGGCGGCGAACGGGTTGTAGACGGTGACCGGACGGTCCGGCTTCCAGCGCGATTGGCCGCGCGCCACCATCGGCGCGGCCAGCATGGTGGCGCCGGCAAGACCGGCGAATCGACGACGCTGCAACACTTTGCTTCCTCCCGAACCTGGAGACCCGTTCCTATCAGGTCCGGGAGGCGGCCGTTAAGCCCCTCCGGAGGGCCCGATCACGGTTCCGCAAGCTAACCCTCGCTCCGGCCCCGACGTTTGCTATAGTCGCCGCACCTCGACCGGCGCCAAGGACCGGCGGGCACGAAGAAAAGAACGAAGGCGGCCGGTACCAGGGGCTGCCCGCAGGTGGAGGAAAGATGGCGACGGTCGAGATCCGCGACGTGCGGAAGGCGTTCGGTCCGGTCGAGATCCTGCATGGCGTGAGCGTCGACATCGCCGACGGCGAGTTCGTGGTGCTGGTCGGCCCGTCGGGCTGCGGCAAGTCCACCCTGCTGCGCATGCTGGCCGGCCTCGAGAACATCACGTCGGGCGAGATCGCGATCGGCGGCAAGGTCGTCAACGCGGTGCCGCCGAAGGATCGCGACATCGCGATGGTGTTCCAGAACTACGCCCTGTACCCGCACATGACCGTGTACGACAACATGGCGTTCTCGCTGACCCTGTCGAAGGCGCCCAAGGCGGTGATGGACGAGGAGGTCGGGCGGGCGGCCAAGATCCTCGGCCTGGAGCAGCTGCTGCACCGCTTCCCGAGGCAGCTGTCGGGCGGCCAGCGCCAGCGCGTCGCCATGGGGCGGGCGATCGTGCGCAACCCGCAGGTCTTCCTGTTCGACGAGCCGCTCTCGAACCTCGACGCCAAGCTGCGCGTGCAGATGCGCTCCGAGATCAAGGAACTGCACCAGCGCCTCAAGGTGACGACCGTCTACGTCACGCACGACCAGATCGAGGCCATGACGATGGCCGACAAGATCGTGGTGATGAACAACGGCAACATCGAGCAGGCCGGGCCGCCGCTCGAGCTCTACGACAGGCCGGCCAACACCTTCGTCGCGGGCTTCATCGGCTCGCCGGCCATGAACATGCTGAAGGGCACGGTGACGGGCGGCGGCCTCAGGACCGACGACGGCACGATGTGGC
This sequence comes from uncultured Reyranella sp., assembly GCA_964420105.1. Taxonomy (GTDB): domain Bacteria; phylum Pseudomonadota; class Alphaproteobacteria; order Reyranellales; family Reyranellaceae; genus Reyranella. The sequence continues at coordinate 38,465 of CAYQRL010000004.1, read as the reverse complement.
CGCTGCCGACCAACGGCGCGCGGCCCAAGGAGGGTCCGGCGGTTTACGGCGTGCGGCCCGAGCACCTGCGGCTCGATTCCGGCGGCATCCCGGCCACCGTGCAGGTGGTCGAGCCGACCGGCTCGGAGACCCAGGTCCTGATGAAGGTCGGCAGCCAGACGATGATCGGCGCCTTCCGCGAGCGCGTCACGGCGAAGCCCGGCGAGATCCTGCCGGTGCGTCCCGAGGCCGGGCTGGTTCACCTGTTCGACCAGCAGACCGGCCAGCGCATGTGAGTTCGCGAGTTCTCGAGTTCGGGGAGTCGACGGCAAGAAGAAGCCAAACGGAGGAAACGAAAATGGTGTTCATCATCAGGCGCCGCGAGGCGATCATCGGCGGTGCGGCGGCGGCAGCGCTGGCGCTGGCCCGCCAGGCCAACGGCCAGACCATTCCCAAGGCCGACGTGGCGGCGCCGAAGTTCGACATCGAGAAGGGCGCGACGCTGCGCATCCTCCGCCCGGCCCGCTTCGTCGAGCCCGACGAGGTGATCTTCCGCGCCAACACCGCCAAGTTCACGAAGGACACCGGCATCGAGGTCCGCGTCGACTTCGTCGGCTGGGAGGACCTCCGCCAGCAGGCCGCCGTGTCGGCCAACACCGGCGCCGGTCCCGACATCATCCTCGGCTGGGCCGAGGATCCGCACGTCTACGCCGACAAGGTCTCGGAACTGAGCGACGTCGCCGAGTACCTCGGCAAGAAGTACGGCGGCTGGATGTTCCTCGGCGAGAAGTACGGCAAGAAGGCCGGCACCAACAACTGGATCGGCCTGCCGTTCGGCGGCACGACCGGCCCGCTGGTCTACCGCATGTCGGCGATCAAGGAAGCCGGCTTCGACAAGGTGCCGGAGACCCACGCCGACTTCCTCAGGCTCTGCCAGTCGCTGAAGAAGATCAACAAGCCGGCCGGCTTCGCGCTGGGCAACGCGGTCGGCGACGGCAACGGCTTCGCCAACTGGCTGATCTGGTCGCACGGCGGCTTCCTGGTCGACGAGGCCGGCAAGGTCGGCATCAACAGCAAGGAGACGATCGCGGCGCTGAAGTACCTCAAGGAACTGTACCCGACCTTCGTGCCGGGCACGCTGGCCTGGGGCGACGTCAGCAACAACCGCGCCTACGCCGCCAACGAGCTGTTCCTGACCGCCAACGGCGTGTCGATGTACTTCGCGATCAAGAACGACCCGGCGACCAAGGCGATCGCCGACGACACCAACCATGCGCCGCTGGTCAAGGGCGTCAGCCCGACCGAGCCGCAGTCGGCGCTGGTGCTCAACGCGATGCTGTTCAAGCACTCGAAGTTCCAGAACGCCGCCAAGGCCTACCTGACCTACATGATGGAAGCCGAGCAGTACGATCCGTGGCTGGTCGGTTGCCTGGGCTACTGGGCGCACCCGCTGAACGCCTACGGCGCCAGCAAGGTGTGGGACAGCGATCCGAAGCTGGCGGTCTACAAGAACGGCATGAACAACCGCTACTGGACGGGCTTCAAGGGGCCGATCAGCCAGGCCGCCGGTACCGTCGCCGCCGAGTACATCCTGGTGCAGATGTGCGCCGCGGTGGCCTCCGGCCAGGCGACGCCGGAGGACGCGGCCAAGGAAGCCGAGCGTCGTACCCGCCGCTACTACCGTTGATCTCCCGCCCGGGGCGCGGGCCGTCGGGTCCGCGCCCCGTTCGAGGCCTTTCCTGCCGGGAATTCCATGACCGTCGCCACTGCCGCCGACTGGAGCCGCAGCCGCCCGCAACCGGGCTGGTTCACGCGGATCCTCGACTACAAGCCGCTGCTCATCCTGCTCTGCCTGCTGCCGGCGGGCGGCTTGCTGACGGTCTTCCTGACCTACCCGCTGGGGCTGGGCGTCTGGCTCGCCTTCACCGACACCAAGATCGGCCGCAGCGGGCAATGGATCGGGCTCGAGAACTTCGAGTACCTGCTCGAGGACCCGCTGTTCTGGAAGGCGGTGTTCTACAGCGTGTTCTACACCGCCGTCGCGACCTTCGGTAAGTTCGCGCTCGGCCTGTGGCTGGCGCTTCTGCTCAACAACCACCTGCCGTTCAAGAGCCTGCTGCGGGCCATCATCCTGCTGCCGTGGATCGTGCCGACGGTGCTGTCGGCCATCGCCTTCTGGTGGATCTACGACCCGCAGTTCTCGATCCTGTCCTACCTCGCGGTCGACGTGCTGGGCATCCGCAGCACCAACTTCGATTTCCTCTCGACGGTGTGGCCGGCGCGCTGGTCGCTGATCGCGGCCAACATCTGGCGCGGCATCCCGTTCGTCGCGATCTCGCTGCTGGCGGGTCTGCAGACCATCTCGCCCTCGCTCTACGAGGCGGCGCTGCTGGACGGCTCCACGGCGTGGCAGCGCTTCCGCTACATCACCTTCCCGCTGCTGCTGCCGATCCTCGCGATCGTCATGACCTTCTCGATCATCTTCACCTTCACCGACTTCCAGCTGGTCTACGCCATCACGCGCGGCGGCCCGGTGAACTCCACCCACCTCATGGCCACGCTGGCCTTCCAGCGCGGCATCGCCGGCGGCGAGCTGGGCGAGGGCGCGGCGATCGCGGTATCGATGATCCCGTTCCTGGTGTTCGCCACCTTGTTCAGCTACTTCGCGCTGGCCCGTCGCAAGTGGCAGCAGGGAGAAGGCAATGACTGACCGGACCGCGGGCGAAACCTCGTCGACGGCGACGGCCGTCGGCGAGCAGATGGCCTGGGACAGCAAGGCCCGGCGGATGGTGACGATCTACCTGCCGCTGGCCTGCTTCGTCATCATCCTGCTGTTCCCGTTCTACTGGATGGCGATCACTGCCTTCAAACCGAACGCCGAACTGTACGACTACAAGACGCACAACCCGTTCCTGATCACCAGCCCGACGCTCGACCACATCTACAAGCTGCTGTTCGAGACGGCCTATCCGCGCTGGCTGCTGACCACGATGGGCGTGGCGGTGTGCGCCACCTTCCTGTCGCTGCTGTCCAGCGTGCTGGCCGCCTATGCCATCCAGCGCCTGCGCTTCAAGGGCAGCCAGTATGTCGGCCTCGGCATCTACCTGGCCTACCTGGTGCCGCCGTCGATCCTGTTCATTCCGCTGGCCACCACGGTCTACCAGCTCGGCCTGTTCGACACGCCGATGGCGCTGATCCTGACCTACCCGACGTTCCTGGTGCCGTTCTGCACGTGGCTGCTGATCGGCTACTTCAAGTCGATCCCGTACGAACTCGAGGAATGCGCGCTGATCGACGGCGCGACCCGGCTGCAGATCCTGCGTCGGATCACGCTGCCGCTGGCGGTGCCCGGCCTGATCTCGGCCGGCATCTTCTCGTTCACGCTGTCGTGGAACGAGTTCATCTACTCGCTGGCCTTCATCCAGAGCAGCGAGAAGAAGACCGTGCCGGTCGCCATCCTGACAGAACTGGTCTCGGGCGACGTCTACCAGTGGGGCGCGCTGATGGCGGGCTCCCTGCTGGGCTCCCTGCCGGTCGCGATCTTCTACTCGTTCTTCGTCGACTACTACGTCTCGTCGCTGACCGGCGCCGTCAAGGAATAGGCCCGCGGTCCCTCTCGGGGGCCGCCACGGGTTGTGGCGGCCCGCCGGGATGCGGTGTCGGTGGAGGCGCGTCCTCCGGGACCGGCGCCGGGCCGGTCGGCGGCATCTCGGGCGGTACCGGCTCGGGCCGCCCCGGCTGGGGCGGCGGGACCGGCATCGGCTCGCGCGGCGGCGGCATTCCCATCGGTCGCTCTCCCTCGCGGATTGCTGGCGCGGTTACTGGTCCTTGCGCTGCGGCTGCTGCTGCTGGCCGGGCTGCCGCCGCGGCTGCTGCTGGTTCTGCTGCTGCTCGCGCTGCTGCTGTTCGCGCTGCTGCTGGTCGCGGTTCTTGTCGTCCATGCGGACCTCCATCGAGGATGATCGGGGTGGGGTGACGTGGCGGCGTCCGGAAATGGACACCACCTGCGAGCCAACGCCGCCCTCGCGCAACGGGTTGCCCGCCCCGTCGTTCTCCCGGCACCGCAACCAGCCGGAGAAGACGATGCTTCGCAAATCCGCACTTGCCGTGCTCGCGCTGCTGGCCGGCGGGCCGGTCGCCGCGGTCGCCGCCCCGGAGGCCGACTGCGCGGACCAGTGGAAGAACGCCGACGGCAACGGCGACGGCGTGCTGTTGAGCCCGGAGGCGGACCGCTACCTCGCCTATTACCGCGTCCGCGCCCAGGCCGCGCCGAGCGACGGCAGGATCACCCGCGACGAGTTCATGCGCGCCTGCCAGGGCGACATGTTCGAGGCCAAGGCCGTCGATCCGGGGGCACCCCTCAAGGGCTCGAACAGCTTCACCGAGGGCCAGGCGCGCGACAGAGCGCTGGCGACCGGGCTGACCAGCGTCTCGTCGCTCAACAAGGACGGCGACGGCGTGTGGCGCGGCAGCGCCATGAAGGACGGCAAGGCCGTCAAGGTCGCCATCGACTTCAAGGGCAACGTCGTCACCGAGTGAGCAAGAACGAAGGAGGGAGAGATCGCATGGAAACCGTCACGCGCGTCTACGACAGCTACGGCCAGGCCCGCCAGGCCGTGGCCGACCTCGAGGCGGCCGGGGTCGCGAGTTCCGACATCAACCTGATCGCCAACAAGTATGTCTGCGACGAGACCGCGAGCCTCGACGAGCGGTCGTCGGGCGCCGGGCCGGGCGCCGGCATCGGCGCCGCGCTGGGCGGCACCGCCGGCCTGCTCGCCGGCCTCGGCATGATCGCGATCCCCGGCCTCGGGCCGGTGGTCGCTGCCGGCGCGCTGGCGGCGACCGCTGTCGGCGCGGCGGCGGGTGCGGTCACCGGCGGCGTGGTCGGCGCGCTGGTGCGGGCCGGCGTGCCGGAGGAGGAGGCCCAGGTCTACTGCGAGGCGGTCCGGCGCGGCGGCACGCTGATCAGCGTCCACGCCTCGGCCGACAACCTGGCAAGGGTGCGCGGGATCCTCGACCGGCACGGCCCGATCGACGCGCTGGAGCGGCGGGAATCCTATGCCGGCCAGGGCTGGCGCAGCTTCGACCCGGCGGCGGCGCCGTACCGGCCGACCGAGGACGAGATCGCGCGCATGCGCACGCCGTACCAGAACTGAAGCGGCCGTCGACCTAGGTCGCTGTCGGCGTCGGCTTCGGGGATGTCGCGTCGGGCGACTCCCCGGGCTCGTCGAGGGCGCGGGCGTGTTCGCGTTCGAAGCGCTCGTTGGTCAGCAGCACCAGGCCGAAGGTCACGACCACGATCGCGACGGTCACGCCGTAGTCCATCAGGCCGCGAAGCGCGCGACCGTCGGGGACCCCGATCCAGCCCATGTTCTGGGCCAGCAGCGATGCCGCGCGCAGCAACCGCGCGAGGGCGATCGCGGCCAGGCCGCAGGCGACGATCGGGCGGCTGCGCAGCCCGTCGATCCGGCCGCCGCGCCACGCTTCCCAGCCGGCCGCCGCCGCCAGCAGCGAGATCACCAGCGAGAAGGTCATCGATTGGCCGCGCAACGGGTCGACCTGCCAGGCGATGGTGAACAGCGCCGAGAACACGATGGTGAACGCCACCACCACCGACGCCATCAGCTCGGTCGACAGGGTCGGGTCGTTGAACCGTCGCATCCCCATCCACATGCAGGTGTAGCCGGCCACGAAGGCGGCGTTGCCGGCGAGGATGAAGCGGAACGAGGTGTACTCGCCGCGCAGGCCGAACAGCACGTAGCCCAGGCTGCTCATCAGCAGCGCCGCCGCCCAGCCGCGCAGGCCGGGGCCGCCGCGATGGCTGTACCAGCACAGCATCGAGATGCCCGCCGCGGTCACGGCGACGATCATGCTGACCAGCTGCAGGGTCGGGGCGTGGAACGGGGTCATGCGCGCGCCGGACCCTAGCGCGCCGGCCGTCGCCGGTCACCTGCCCGCTGCGCCGCAACAAAGGCGGCGTTGGCGCGTTCGGGGGGTGTCTGGACACCGTCGGGAGAACCGCCATGAACCGTCGCGACGAAGCCATCCGCGGCAAGCTGCTGGACAGGCTGGCCACCGCCGGCATCGATGCCCGCAACCTCGCCGTTGAGGTCGAGAAGGGCAGCGTGGTCGCCCGCGGCTCGGTGCCGAGCGAGGAGCAGCGCCGGCGCGTGCTCGAGGCCCTGGCCGGCGCCCACGACCTGCAGGTCGCGGTGGCGCCGGTGGCGCCCGGCGACGCCGAGGACGGTCGCGGCCGCTCGCCGCTCACCGGCACCTCGGCCGAGTCGGCGCACTACAGCCGCCGGCAGACAGACCTGCCCTGACCCGCGGCCGGCGGCGGCGGCCGGTCCGCAGGTGACGACAGCCCCGCGTCCGGCCTAGTCTCCGGGCGGGGGAGCCAGCATGCATCTCAGGGTTTTCGTCGCCGCCGTCCTGTCGGTGCTGGTGGCAGCGCCGGTGTCCGCCCAGGTCGAGCCGGTGCCGCGCGGCTGGCAACTGGAGCGGGCGGTGGTGCTGTCGCGCCACGGCGTGCGACCGCCGACGAGGCCGAACAGCGAGATCGATCGCGATGCCGCGACGCCGTGGCCGGCGTGGCCGGTGCCGGCGGGCGACCTGACGCCGCGTGGCTACGAGCTCATGACCATCATGGGACGCTATTACCGCGTCCTTTACGGCGGCAGCGGGCTGGTCGAGTCCAACATCTGCCCGCCGCCTAACGTCGTCGTGGCCTGGGCCGACGTCGACCAGCGCACGCGCCGGACAGCGGCGGCGATCCTGGCCGGCCTCTACCCGCGCTGTCCCAACCCGATCCTTGCCCACCAGGCCGACCTGTCGAAGCCCGACCCGCTGTTCCACCCGCAGCCGACCGCCTCCTGCCCGATGGATGGCGCGGCCAACCGGGCCGCGGTGCTCGAGCGGCTCGGTGGCAACTTCGACTCGGTGACGGCCGAGTACGCCCCGCAACTGTCGCTGATGCAGCGCACGCTCTGCCCGCCGGGAGCCGGCGGTGGTCGCTCCTGCGGCCTCGATCGCAGGCGCACCGAGCTCGAGGTCGGGGCCGACGGCCGGTTGCGCCTCAGGGGGGCGCTGGCGGTGGCCGCGATGGCCGCCGAGACGTTCGTGATGGAGGCGGCCGAGGGCCTGCCGTGGCGGGAAGTCGCGTGGGGACGGCTGTCGGGCGAGGCCGACCTGCGCGAGCTGCTGAAGCTGCACCGCCTCGAGTTCGACCTGCTGCAGAAGACCCTGCCGATCGCGCGCCAGAACGGATCGAACATGCTGACCCAGATCGTCGGCGCGCTCCAGGACGGCCACGATTTCCCCGGCCTGCAGCGCCGCGCCGAACCGGTGCGGCTGGGCTTCCTGGTCGGCCACGACACCAACATCGTCAACATCGCCCGCCTGCTGAACCTCGACTGGCAGATCCTGGGCTTCGAGGCCAACGATGCCTCGCCCGGCGGGGCGGTGTCGTTCGAGTTGCTGCGCGACACGCAAGGTGGCCGTCGCTACGTGCGCGTGGTCTACCTCGCCCAGACGCTCGACCAGCTGCGCAACGCCACCGAACTCGACCAGCGGACCCGGCCGGGCATGGTCGAGGTCGCGATCCCCGGCTGCGCCGGCGAGCTGGTCCAGAACGCCTGTCCGCTCGACCGGTTCGTCGCGGTGGCGCGCGCCGCGATCGACCCGGCCTGCGTCAGCATCGCGCCGGTGCAGCCGCGCTAGCGCTCAGCGGTCCGAGACGAGCCGCTCGCGGCCCAGCGCCGTGACGGTGAAGCCGCCGGCGCCGCGCCGTTCCACCAGGCCGAGGTCCAGGAGGCGCGCGCGGTGCGCCTCCGCCAGCTGGTAGCCGGCCTCCTCGTGCAGGGCGCGCAACGCGCCCAGGGCGGCCTGGCTGAGCGGCGCGAGCAGGCCGAGCGGCGAGGTGCGGATGTCACGAACCATGCGGGTGTCGGGCCTCCAGTCGTTTCGGGAGGCATTCAACGTTCGATGACGCACCGGGTTCTCCGGTCCGAGGACCGGAATTGGTCGCATGCCCGCCTCGCGCCGGGGAACCTTCGGCGGCGATCGCGCGCGCGAAGCCGCGCCGTCAGGCCAGCGGCGCGACCGACAGGCCCTTGACCTTGTGCTTCTCGATCAGGCGGGCGACCAGGCCCGACTTCTTGGCGTTCTCGACGAACGCCGCGATGTAGCGGGCGCCCTCGGTCGCCGGCTTGTTGCACCCGATCGCCTGCTGCACGGCGGCGAACTTGCCGTCCATGATGCGCAGGCCGGGATGGGTCTCGATATCCTTCAGCATGCCCGGACGCAGGCCGGCCAGGACCTCGTACTTCTCGTCGTAGAACTTGCGGAATGCGCCGTCGAGGCCGGCCACCTGCACCAGCGTCGCCTTCTTGATGTTGTTCTCGAGCCACAGGCCGTAGGCCGAGCGCGCCGAGGTCACGATGCGCACGCCCTCGCGGTCGACGTCGGCGATCGTCTTCAGCGGCGAGTCGGCCGGCACCATGTAGGTCGCCTCGATCTCGACGTAGGCGGCCGAGAAGGTCATCACCGCCGCGCGCTGCGGTTCGGCGCCGATCAGGCCGATGTCCCAAACGTCCTTGCCGGCCTGGTCGGAGAGTTCACCGGGCGACTTGAAGGTGACGTAGGAGACCGGTACGCCGAGCGAGTCGGCGATCGCCCTGGCCATGTCCGGCGCGACTCCGACAGGCTCCGATTTCTCGGTGCGGCCGGTGACCAGCAGGAAGTTCGAAAGGTTGATCCCGGCGCGCAGCACGCCAGTGGGGGCCAGCTCGGCCCGGGCTTTGTCGGACATGGTCGAAGTCTATACTGAACGCCGGCCGCGGCGAAGCGCGGAGCGGGAGGAAACGCCATGAAGATCGTCGATGTCACGCTGACCCTGTTCGCCTGGGACGACATCCCCGCCACCCAGTACGGCTTCCACAGCAAGTTCGCGGGCTCGAGCGCGCTCGGACTGCTGCGCCTCGTCACCGACCAGGGGCTGGAGGGGCACGCCTTCCTCGGCTCCGCCGCCAACGCCGCCACCACCGACGGCCAGGGCCTGGTCTCCCATCTCAAGCCGATGGTGATGGGCCGCGACCCGATGCACCGCGAGGCGATCGTCGCCGACCTGTGGAAGCGCCAGCGCGTCGCCGGCGTGCGCGCGATCGGCGCGGTCGACGTCGCGCTGTGGGACCTCGTCGGCAAGGCGATGGGCCAGCCGATCCACCGCCTGCTCGGGACCTTTCGCGAAAGCGTCCCGGCCTATGCCAGTTCGGCGGTGTTGCCGTCGGCCGCCGCCTATGCCGAGCAGGCGGTCGAGTTCAAGGAGAACGGCTGGGCCGCCTACAAGATCCACCCGCCGACCCGGTGGCGCGACGACATCGAGGTGTGCGAGGCGGTGCGCCGCGCCGTCGGCGACTACACGATCATGCTCGACTCGACCTGGTCCTACGATTTCCCGGCGGCGCTGCGGGTCGGCCGCGCTGTCGAGGAGATGGGCTACTACTGGTACGAGGACCCGCTGGCCGACCAGGACGTCTACAACTACGTCAAGCTGAAGCAGCAGCTGTCGATCCCGATCCTCGCCACCGAGTACCCGATCACCGGTCTCGATTCCTACCAGCCGTGGATCATGCTGCAGGCCACCGACTACCTGCGCGGCGACGTCGCGGTGAAGGGCGGCATCACCACGCTGGTCAAGGCGGCGCACCTGGCCGAGGCGTTCCGCATGAACTACGAGGTCCACCACGGCGGCAACTCGCTGAACAACGTCGCCAACCTCCACGTCATCGCGTCGATCCGCAACACCGAGTTCTTCGAGGTGCTGCTGCCCGACGGCGCCCAGAAGTACGGGCTTGAGCAGGACATCGTGGTCGGCCGCGACGGCCTCGTGCACGTGCCCAACGGCCCCGGCCTCGGCGCGGCGATCGACTTCGGGCTGATCGAGCGGAAGAAGATCGCGGTGTTGAGCTGACGGCGTGACGGACCTGCCTCACCGGTCCAGCCACACGTCCTCGAAGCGGAAGGCGTTGTACATGCTGTTGACCGGCGGCACGAAGCCCTTGACGTGCGGCTGCCAGCAGGTGGCGCGGCGGGTCCATGCCAGCGGCGGCCGGGCGGCATCGGCCAGCAGGCGGCTGTCGATGTCCCACACCAGCTCGCGCCGCCTGTCCGGGTCGGTCTCGGCCGACTGGCGCTCGAACAGCCGCTCGATCTCGCCGTTGCAGTAGCGTCCGAGGTTGCGTTCGGACCGGCAGGCATAGTTCTCGAACAGCGCCTGGTCGGGATCGTCGATCCCGTTGGCGGTGCTGTCCACCGCGACCGCGTAGTCGCGCCGCTCGATCCGCTGCGACCATTGCAGCCCCTCGACGATGTCGAGCTCGGCCTCGATGTTGACCTCGCGCAGCTGCTCGGCCAGCTGCGCCGCCGGCGTGCGCCACGCCGCCAGCGCCCGCGTGGTCAGCCGCAGCTTCAGCGGCCTGTCGGGGCCGAAGCCGGCCCTGGCCAGCAGGTCGCGCGCCTCGGCGCGGCTCTTGTCGATGTCGGGGCCGAAGCCGGGCAGGGCAGCCAGCCGCTCGGGCGGCAGGCCCCACAGCCCGCCCGGCGGCGGCTGCAGGATGCCGCCGACATCGGCCTCGCCGTCGTTGATCGCCGCCACCATCGCCTTGCGGTCGATCGCCAGGACCAGGGCGCGGCGGACCTCGGCGCGGTCGAACGGCGGCGCGTCGCGGTTCAGCAGCAGGTGGAGGCTGCTGTTCATCGGCGTGGTCTCGCACATCGCGCGCGGCGACTGGCGTCGGACGTCGCGCAGCTGCGTGGTGCTGACGTCGAACGGGAAGGTCATGTCGAAGCCGCCGGCGACGAAGCTCAGCAGCGCCGATCCCGCGACGATGCGGTACTCGACGCGGTCGAGCAGCGGCCGGTCGAGCCGGTAGTAGTCGGGGTTGCGAACCAGCTTCACCGCGTCGAACTGCTTGAACGAGTCGAGCTTGAACGGTCCTGTGCCGACGGGGCGGATGCGCATCTGCGCCGCCGGCACGTGGCAGGGGTAGATCGGCGTCAGCCCCGACGCCAGCAAGAGCGGCAGCGACGGCTGCGGATGGTTGAGATGAAGCGTGACCTCGTGGTCGCTGCGGCTGTGGACGTAGTTGATGTTGCCGAACCAGGCGGCGCGCGGGTTGGAGCGCAGCTTGTCGCGGGCGCGGCCGGTCAGCAGGTTGAACGTGCACTCGACGTCGCCGGCGGTGAAGGCCCAGCCGTCGTGCCAGCGCACGCCGCGGCGCAGCTGGAACGTCAGCTCGGTGCGGTCGTCGTTCCAGCTCCACGATTCGGCGAGGTCGGGGCGCAGCGACTTGTCGCTGTTCTGCGGTTCCGCCGGGTCGAAGGTCAGCAGGCCGCTGTAGATCGGCATGAACGGCACCGTCGCCGTGATCGAGGATTCCTCGAGGATCGACGGGCTGGCGGGGTTCTCGCGGTGGAACAGGCGCAGCGTGCCGCCGCGCTTCTGCGCCAGCGCCGGCTCGGCGAGGCCGGCCAGCGTCGCCAGCAGGCCGGCCGCGAGCACGCTCACCGATCGCAGCCTCGTCCGTGTTCGATCCGAACCCAACGCCACCATCGGCCCCCGTGCCCACCCGAATTGTCGCGGCTACCACAACGCAGACGGCACGATCACACTAAGCGAAGAAACAAAAGAAACAACCTGCTGTACTGGAGAGTTGCCATGGCACTGCAACCTTCTGCCCGGCCGGGAGTCGGCGGGCCGGTGGCCGCGCGGCGTGGTCGCGCATGGCGCTGCCGCAATTGGACGCTATCGTTCGATCCATGACGCTTTCCCGCCGCTTCCTGCTACGGGTCGCCGGAACGGTCCTCGTACTCGGCGCACTGTTCGGCGCCTACGCCGCCGTGCCCCTGTTCGTCGATGCCAACGCGTGGAAGCCGGCGCTGGCGCAGGCGGTCAAGGAGGCGACCGGCCGTGAACTGGTGATCGACGGCCGCATGCGGCTGCGCATGTTCCCGCAGCCGCGGCTCAGCGTGCAGCGCGTCCACTTCGCCAACGCCAAGGGCGGGACCGGCGCGCAGATGGTCGAGGTGCGCTGGGTCGGCGCGACGCCGTCGCTGTGGGCGCTGCTGCAGGGCCGGCTCGAGGTCAGCCGGCTGATCCTGTCGCACCCGGTGATCGTGCTCGAGACCGACGCCGACGGCGTGCCCAACTGGCAGTTCAGGCCGGGCGCCGGCGCCGAGCAGCCGGAAGGCGCGGAGGCGTCCGGCTTCCATCTCGCGATCGGCGAACTCAAGATCATCAAGGGCACGATCAGTTACACCAACCCGCAGACCCGCCAGACGGTGAAGGCGACCGAGGTCGATGTCACCGCCTCGGTCGGCTCGCTGCAGGGGCCGCTGTCGATCAAGGGCCTCGCGACCGTGAACGAGGTGCCGCTGTCGGTCGATCTCGCGCTCGGCGCGCCATCGGCGAAGGGCCAGGACCTGTCCTTCCTGCTCCAGGTCCTGAATGGCCGCCTCGAGTTCAAGGGCCGCATCGACGGCCTGCGCCCCGACGCCAGCTTCAAAGGCCGCCTGTACGCGACCACCGGCGAACTGACCGAGTTCGTCGGCAGCATCGTGCGGGCGATCGGCCGCGACTCGGCCTTCGACTCCGCCAGCATCGAGCGCTTCACCTTCGACGGCGCCGTCGACATCACGCCGACCCGGGTCGCGCTCGACGCCTTCACGCTGGTTGCCGGCAGCGAGAGCGCCAGCGGCCGGCTGTCGCTCGAGACGGACGGCAGGCTGCCGCGGCTCGAGGGCCAGGTGGCGATGCCGCGCTTCGACCTCGGGCGCTGGCTGGCGCTGCTCGACCAGCCGGGCCTGTTCGCCTGGCCGCTGGCGCCGGCCGCCGTGCCGCCGACCGCCACGACACCGCCGCCGCCGGGAAAGGGCGCGCCGGCGGCCACGAGCGCACCGCCGGCCAAGGGCGCGCCGCCGGCCACGAGCGCGCCGCCGGGAAAGGGCACGCCACCGGCAGCCGGGTCTTCGCCGCGACCGTCGGCGACACCGCCGGCGCCCGCGGCCCCGCCCGCGCCGCCGCCGATCTTCAGCCGCTTCGAGGCGTCGCTGCGGTTCGACGTGGCCGAGCTGGCCTATCGCGACGGCAGCGCGCGCGACGTGGTCGCGGCGGTCGAGCTGCACGGCGGCCGGCTGACCGTGCCCGAGCTCAAGGCGGCGTTGCCGGGCGGCGCGACGCTCGCCGCCAGCCTCAAGCCGGACGGCGCGGTCGACCTGTCGGGACCGCGCCTGCGCGACACGCTGGCGTGGCTGGGCCTCGACACGCGGGCGGTGCCCGCCGACCGACTGCTCGCCTTCGCGCTGACCGGCCATGTCATCGGTGTGCCGGTCGGTCTCCAGATCCCCGACCTCGCCCTCGCGGTCGATGGCCAGAAGGCCAGCGGCAGCGTCGGGCTGGCGCTCGGCCCGCCGCCGGCCGTGACCGTGTCGCTGCAGGCCGACCAGTTCGACCTCGATCCCTACCTGCCGCCGCCGGCGGTGGTGGTGCCGGCCCCCGCGGCGACGCCCGGGCCCGCGGCTCCGCGTCCCGATCCCGGGGCGCCGAGAGCGGCCGCGCCCGCGCCCGCGCCCGTCGCGGCTCCGGCCGCGCCGGACAAGGATGCCGTGCGCCTCGCGCTCAAGGCCAAGGTGTCCCGGTTGCGCCTCAACCAGCAGACGCTGCGCGGCCTCGAGGCCGACACCGTGCTGCAGTCGGGCGTGTTCAAGGTCAACGCCGTGAAGATCGCCGATCTCCTCGGCGGCAAGATCGATGCCCGCGGCTCGATCTCGTCGCTGTCGAGCCGGCCGCGCTTCGACGTCGCCTTCAACGCCGCCTTCCCCGAGGGCGACAGGGTCGCGGCCTATGCCGGCCTGCCGTGGTTCGCCAATGGCCACATCGGTCCCGCCTCCGCCAGCGGCGGCCTGTCGGGTACCGCCGACTCGCTGGCGCTGCGCGATGTCAGCGTGTCGATGCTCGGCCTGACCGCGCGGGCCAGCGGCACGCTCGGCCTCGCGCCGTCCTTCCACTTCGAGTTCCCGACCTTCACGCTGCAGGCCAACGACCTCGCGCCGCTGATCGCGGCGGCGAGCGGCCAGCCGGCCAGCGGCGCCGCCGGTGCGCTGGCGGTCGAGGGCGCGTTCCGCGGCGACGCGGCGCGGGCCGCGTTCGACGGCACCCTCCAGGTCCTGGGCGCTTCGCTCGGCGGCACGATCGAGGCAAGCCTCGGCCAACGCCCCAACGTGTCGGCCAGGCTGCGTGCCCAGGCGCCGCTCGATCTCAACGCCGTGCTGGGCCTGCCGGCGCGGACGCCGCCCGGCGCGCCCCCGCCGTCCTCGTCCGGTACGCCCGCGGCAGCGCCGTCACCGGCTCCCGCCGCGCCGGCGCCGCCGCAAGCGTCCGCCGGCGGCGGCGATCGCCCGATCAATTTCGCGGCGCTGCGGTCCATCGATGCGTCGCTGGCGTTGCAGGCGCCGTCGGTCCAGGTCGACGTGCTGAAGCTCGACGAGCTCGGCCTCGAGGCGACGCTGCGCAACGGCCTGCTGACGGTCGGCCGCCTCGCCGCCGGCGTCTACGACGGCAGCGTCGAACTCGCGGGCACGATCGACGCGACCCGGGACTCGCTCGGCATCGACCTAAAGGGCAACCTGCGCGGCGTCGACCTCGGCCAGCTGTTGCGCGGTACCGCCGGTCGCAACAGCTTCGGCAACGATTCGCTGATGCTGGCGGTCGATGGCAAGGTCGACATCACCGACTTCGCGATCCAGGGGGGTGGCGGCTCGGTCGACGAGCTGCGCGACGCGCTGGTCGGGCGCGGCCGGATCGGCGGTCACCTCGACACCAAGGTGGCGTCGGGTTCGCTCGGCCTCGCGTCCTTCGCCACCGGCCTCGGCAGCATCTTCAGCACCGAACTGGGCTTCGGCTCGGCCATGCTGGCCGGCTTCGTCAATCACCAGAGCGCGCTCGCCGGCGATCTCGGGCTCGCCAACAGCGTCGTGTCGCTGCGCAAGCAGACCATTCGCGGCCACAACGCGCTGGCCTCGATCGACAGCGACATCAACCTGCGCGAAGGCGTCACCGATACCACGGTGCGGCTCGACGTCGGCGTCACCGACACGATCGACTACGTCTTCACGGTGAAGGGGCCGCTGTCCGCGCCGGTGTTCGCGACCCGCGGCGGCACGGCCCGGGATTCGCAGCCCCGGGACATCCAGTCCAAGGACGCTCAACCCCAGGACCCGCCCGCGCAGGCGCCGCCGCGGAAGTAGGCGGCGCGGCCCGGGTTCAGGCGGCGCGGTCCTTCAGGATGTCCCAGGCGTGGCGGAACGCCTTGACCATCTCTTCCGCCGGCACCGCGCCGGAGAACAGCACGTGGCCTTCGAGCGCGAAGCTCGGCACGCCGGAGATCCCGGCATTGCGCGCCATCTGGTCGCCGGCCACGACCTCGCGCAGGCCGGCGTCGCCGTCGAGCATCGCCGAGGTCTCGGCCGCGGGCAGGCCGCCGCGCGCGGCGAGCGCCACCAGCACGTCGCGCTGGCCGATGTCGGCGCCGTTGCAGAAGTAGCCGTCGAACAGCGCCTCGACGACGCCGTCCTGGACGCCGTGCTGGCCGGCCAGCCGGATGACGCGGTGGGCGTCGAGCGTGTTGGGCGTGCGCGTCAGGCGGTCGAGGTGGAACTCCAGCCCGACCGTGGCGGCGGTCTCGGTGATGCGTTCGTCGAGCTGCCGCGACTTCTCGAGGCTGCCGAACTTGGCGATGCGGTACTGGGCGCGGTCGGCGCCCTCGCGCGGCATGTCGGGATTGAGCTGGAACGGGTGCCACGCCACGGCGAAGTGCAGCTTCTGCTCGGCCAGCATCACGAGCGCGCGCTCGAGCTGTCGCTTGCCGATGTAGCACCACGGGCAGATCGCGTCGGAGATGACGTCGATGCGGGCGACCGGCTTGACCTGGTCCATGGCGGTTTCCTTCCCTGGAGGTGCTCCAAGCCTATACCTGCCGTCGCGCCTTGTCCTCCCTGCGCTGAGGACTAGAGGTGCTCCTGCAGCAGCGCCACGGCGGCGTGCAGGTCGGGCAGGACTCGCACCGCCCGGGCCCGGGTCTCGGGCGTCGGGGCGAGGATGTCCGGCACCATGAAGGCCATCATGCCGGCGGCGTGGGCGGCCTCGATGCCGATGTTGGAATCCTCGAAGGCGAGGCAGCGCGCCGGGTCGACGCCGAGCCGGCGGGCGGCCTCGAGGTAGACGTCGGGATGCGGCTTGGGGCGCTCGATGTCGGCGCGGGTCGCGATCGCGCCGAACCGGTCGAGCAGGCCGGCCCGGCCGAGGTAGCGTTCGACCGAGGCACGCTGGGCCGAGGTCGCGACGCCGAGCTTGAGGCCGCGCCCGTCGAGGAAGGCCAGCAGCTCGGGCACGCCCGGCTTGACCGGCACGCGCTCCTCCATGTGGCGTTCGGCGTGGCGGCGGAAGCAGAGCTGGAAGGCCGGCACGTCGAAGTCCGGGCCGAAATGGGCCTGGATCATCTCCTCGCACTCGCGGCGCGGCACGCCGACCATGGCGTGGCACAGGTCCATCGAGATCTCGGCGCCGATCTCGGCGGCGGCGTCCTGGTAGGCCCTGATGTAGACGGCCTCGCTGTCGATCAGCAGGCCATCCATGTCGAAAAGGGCGGCCTCGACGGGTTTCCTCAGCATGGTTTCGTTCTAAGCTGCGGCCGGGAAACGGCAAGCCGGAGAATCGCATGCGCATCCACAATCTCTATGTCGACGACAAGGGCGAGACGCATTTCCGCGACATCGAGGTCGAGTGGAAGCACGAGGGGCGGGGCGGCAAGACCTCGGCCACCTTCCCGGCCACCGGCATCATCTTCCGCCAGACCCCCGGCAGCTACGACTACGAGTGGCACCCGGCGCCGCGGCGGCAGTACATCATCAACCTCGACGCCGGCGTCAGCATCCAGGCCAGCGACGGCGAGACCCGCATCATCGGCGCCGGCGAGGTGATCCTGGTCGAGGACACCTCGGGCAAGGGCCACTTTTCCAAGGCGATCGAGGGCAAGCTGCGCCATTCCATCTTCGTGCCGATCGAGTAGGAGTTCCCATGAGCATCGATACCGCGGCCGATCCGGCCGCCGAGATCGTCGAGCGTTCCCGCCGCGTGCTGCCCGGCGGCAGCTTCGGCAACATGCCGGCCGAGGTCGTGCTGCGCGAAGGCAAGGGCGGCCGCATCTGGGACGAGGCCGGCCGCGAGTACGTCGACTTCCTGCTCGGCTCGGGGCCGATGTTCGTCGGCCATGCCCATCCCGAGGTCACCGCGGCGGTGCAGGCCCAGGTGCCGCTCGGCACCACCTTCTTCGCCAACAACCGCCACGGCGTGGCGCTGGCCGAGGCGATCTGCGCCGCGGTGCCGTGCGCCGAGCAGGTGCGGTTCGTGTGCTCGGGCACCGAGGCCGACCTCTACGCCATGCGCGCGGCGCGGGCCTTCCGCAAGCGCGACAAGATCCTGAAGTTCGAGGGCGGTTACCACGGCATGAGCGACTACGCGCTGATGTCGATGGCGCCGAAGCGCCCGGGCAACTTCCCGCGTGCCATTCCCGACTCGGCCGGCATCCCGAAGTCGGTGGCCGACGAGATGCTGGTCGCCGCCTTCAACGACATCGAGATGGTCGAGAGCCTGATCGAGGAGCAGAAGGACGAGCTGGCCGGCGTCATCGTCGAGCCGTTCCAGCGCCTGATCCCGCCCCAGCCCGGCTTCCTGCAGGCGCTGCGCCGCGTCACCGCGAAGCACGGCATCCCGCTGATCTTCGACGAGGTCGTGACCGGCTTCCGCTTCGCCTACGGCGGGGCGCAGGAATACTACGGCGTCACCCCGGACCTGTGCACGCTGGGCAAGATCGTCGGCGGCGGGTTCGCGCTGGCGGCGATCGCCGGCCGCGCCGACATCATGCGCCACTTCGACCGCCTGGCGGTCGAGGACGAGGACTTCCTGTTCCAGGTCGGCACGCTGTCGGGCAACCCGGTCGCCGCGGTCGCCGGCCTCGCCACCCTCGACGTGCTGCGGCAGCCCGGCACCTACGAGGGCGTGTTCGCCACCGGCCGCGAGCTGATGGCGGCGCTCGACCGGCTTCTCAAGCAGGCCGGCCTGCCGGCCCAGGTGATCGGCGAGCCGCCGCTGTTCGACGTCGTCTTCACCGACCAGCCGATCCGCGACTACCGCGACACGCTCAAGGGCGACAAGGCGATGCTCGGGCGCTTCAACCAGGCGCTGCGCGCCCGCCGCATCATGAAGGGCGAGAGCAAGTACTACGTCAGCGTCGCCCACACCCGCGCCGACATCGACCACACGATCGACGCGTGGAGCGAGGCGGTGAAGGTGCTGAAGAGCTGACCGCCAAAGCCGTCATCCCGACCGGAGCCGAGCGCAGCGAGGCGGAGCGGAGGGACCTACTTACGGCCCGACCAGGCCCTTGCTGCGCAGCAGGTCGCCGTTGGTCGGGTTGGCGAGGAAGCGCATCAGGGCGGCGGCTTCCATCGGGTTGCGCGAGGCCACCGAGATGGCACCCGAGTAGATCGTGTAATGCTGGACGTCGAGCGGGATCGGGCCGACCACGGTGACGCCCGGCGCCGCCATCAGCTCGCTCATCTGCTGCATGCCGATCTCGGCCTCGCCGGCCGCCACCTTCTCGGCGACCAGCCCGCCCTTCACCAGCACGGTCTTCGCCTTGAGCTGGTCGGCGATGCCCATTTCCGCGAGGCGCTTGGCGAGGTAGATGCCGCTCGAGCCGCCCGAGGCCGGGTCGACGTAGGCGATCGACCTGGCGTTCAGCAGCGCCTGCTTCCACGTCGCGATGTTGGAGATGTCCGGCTTGGCGGCGCCGGCGCGCACCACCACGCCGATGCCGACGCTGGCCAGCGGCTTGGCGCTGCTCTGGTCGAGGCGGTTGCCGAGGAACGGCCCGAGGACCAGCGGCGGGATCACCACGATGTCGAAGTACTCGCCGGCCTCGACGCGCCTGGCGATGTTGCCGGCGGTGTCGTTCTCGATCGTCACCGTGTGGCCGGTCTGCTTCTGCCATGCCGCGGCCAGCTCGATGGCGGCCGGCTTGTAGGCGCCGGCGGTCAGCAGCTTGAGGTCGGCGGCGGCCGCGGCCGAGGCGGCAGCGCAACCGGCGAGGGCGAGCAGCAGGGCGAGGATGCGCATGGTCTCAGGTCTCCAGGACGGGGGTGCCCAGCGTGTAGGGCTTGAGGGCGGCGTACATGAAGGCATGCAGCGGCGTCGGCACGCCCAGCGTGCGGCCGAGCGCCACCACCTTGCCGGACAGCCACGGCAGCTCGATGCGGTTGCCGCGCATCAGGTCGACGGCCATCGACGGGATCAGCTGCGGCGGCGCCTTGCGGTTGAACTCGAGCGTGCGTTCGACCGCGTCGCCGGGCAGGTCGACGCCGGCGGCGCGGCCGACCGCGGCGACTTCCTCGTAGGCGGTGGTGAACCACGGCGCGATGTCGGGATCGTCGCGCAGCAGCCCGACCGGGAGGCGGGCGATCGACATGATGCCGGCGTTGCTGGCCAGCAGGATGAACTTCATCCAGAGATCGCTGCGGATCGTCGTCGACAGCACCGCGTCGATGCCGGCCCCGGCGCACAGCGCGGCGAAGGCCTCGGCGCGGGGGCTGCGACGGCCGTCGAACTCGCCGAACACCATGCGCAGCAGCGTGCCGGTCTGGCGGATCACGCCGGGGGCGGCGATGGTGGCGCTGATGCTGGCGACGCCGCCCATCACGGCCCCGGCGCCGAGGATCGGCGCGAGGCGCTCGGCGGCGTCGATGCCGTTCTGCAGCGGGATCACCGCGGTGTCGGGGCCGACCAGCGGCCGGATCGCCGCGCCGGCGCTCTCGACGTCCCACAGCTTGACGCAGAACAGCACGACGTCGACCGGGCCGATGCCGGCGGGATCGTCGGTGGCCTTCGTCGGCGCGAGGTGGATGTCGCCGCGCGGGCTCTCGAGCCTGAGGCCGTCGCGCCGCATCGCCTCGAGGTGGGCGCCGCGCGCGACGAAGGTGACGTCGGCCCCGGCCGCCGCCAGCGCGGCACCGTAGCCGCCGCCGACGCCGCCGGTCCCGACTACGGCGATACGCATGTCACGGTTCCCACCACCACGGTTCCCCCGGTCACGGCCAGCGATTCCGCGATCCCCGAGAGGTCGAGTCCGCCATCGGCCGGCAACGACCAGTCCCTGTCGGCGACGCGGACCGCGGCCGGTCCGGCGGCGCAATAGACGATGGTCCTGCCATCCCCCAGCGGGCGTTGCTCGCCGGCGCGCAGCACCGCGAGGTCGAGCCTCACCCGGGCGCGTTCGCCGATCAGGTTCACGACCTCGACCGGACCGTTCTCCAGCCGGCTGACGATCGGCGTCTCGCCGGCGAAGCGCACCGGCCGGAACGGATGGCGCAGGTCGATCTCGCCGTCCGGCGTCTGCAGCGCCAGGCCGGTGCCCGCGACCAGCACCTGCAGCCGGTCATTGCCGGAATAGTCGGAGAAGGGGCCGGGCGTCGTGATCGGCGTGCGGCCGAACCGCCAGCATTCGCCCCCCGTCTCGCCGTCCCATGCGATGTCGACCGACACGCCGCCGCCGTTCTTCCACGGCAGGCGGCGGTATCGGGCGGGGTCGAGGGGCGCGATCATCCCCTAGCTATAGCGCAATTGCAGCACGAGGCGAGGGCCGGAGAGCGGGGGCAGCGCCTTGTGGAAGCAGGCCGGGTCCTCGGCGAAGCCGAAGCCGGCCGGGCCTTCCAGGACGACGACCTTCGACCGGCCGTAGCGGGCCAGCACGACGCCTTCGGGCTGGCGGGTCGCCGACCATGCCAGCCACAGCGGCCGGGCGCGGTGACTGCCGGCGATCACGACATGGGCGCCGCGGCCGCGATCGGTGTCGCCCAGGTAGAAGAACACGTAGAGCGTCGGCTGGCGCTCGATGTCGTAGTGGAAGTCGATGGTCTGGCCGTTGTCGCGACGGTCGTCGTCCGACAGCGCGGCCGACGGGCTCCAGTACAGCCGGGCGACGACGGAGCGCGGCGGGTAGCCCAGGTGGTTCCGGGCCAGCACCACGAGGGCGCGGTCACGCGCGATGCGCTCGGCCGGCGCGCAGGCGGCGAGGTCGATGTCGGCCACGGCGACGACGTAGCCGCGGGGCGAGAGGCCGTCGCGGATGTCACCGATCCGGAAGCGTTCGGGGTCGCCCGGCGCGCGGCGACAGGGCGCGGTCTCGGCGTGGCGGCACAGCGCGGCGACGAGGTCGGGCGGCAGGACGAGGCCGGCATGGAAGCCGTCCTCGCGCAGGTCGCGCACCGCCGCGTCGATCGCGAGCCCGGGAAAGAGGGTCGGTTCTGCGGCGACCGGCAGGTCGAGCCCGATCGCGGCGAGGCGTCGCCACGCGCGCTGGGCGGCGGTCCAGGGGCGCAACCGGCCGAGCAGCCGGTAGAGCCGTTCCGGCTGCGCGCGGCTCGCCGCCCATCGCCACCCGACGCGGCCTCCACCGAAGCTGTCGTGCATGGCGACAGGCTAGCGGTTCCGGTCGCCCCGGAACCGTAGCCATGCCGTGTCTCAGGCGACCTTGACCAGCATCTTGCCGAAGTTCTCGCCGCGCAGCATGCCGATGAAGGCGCGCGGCGCCCGGGCGATGCCCTCGACCACGTCCTCGCGGTACTTGAGGCGGCCCGAGCGCACCCACTCGCCCATCTGGCGGCGCGCCGGGCCGTAGCGCTCGGCGAAGTCGGTGACGATGAAGCCCTGGGCGCGCACCCGCTTGCCGACGAAGGTGCCGAGCAGGCGCGGTCCCATCGGCGGCGTGGTGGCGTTGTACTGCGAGATCGAGCCGCACAGCGCGACCCGGCCGAAGAAGTTGATGTTGCGCAGCACCGCGTCGGTGATCTCGCCGCCGACATTGTCGAAGTAGACGTCGATGCCGTTGGGGCAGGCGACGCGCAGCGCGGCGTCGAGGTCCTTCTCGGCCTTGTAGTCGACGCAGGCGTCGAAGCCGAGCTCGCCGGTGACGAAGCCGCACTTCTTCGCGCCGCCGGCGATGCCGACGACGCGGCAGCCCATGATCTTGCCGATCTGGCCGACCACCTGGCCGACCGCGCCGGACGCGGCCGACACCACGATCGTCTCGCCGGGCTTGGGCTGGCCGACCTCGAGCAGGCCGAAGTAGGCGGTCATGCCGGGCATGCCGAGGATGCCGTTGGCGGTCGAGATCGGCGCGATCGCGGGATCGACCTTGCGCAGCGTCGGGCCGCCGCCGATCGCGTACTCCTGCCAGCCCAGCCGGTCCTCGACGATGTCGCCGACGGCGAAGCCGGGATGCTGCGAGGCCACGACCTCGCCGACCGTGCCGCCGGTCATGACCTCGCCGATGGCGACCGCCGGCGCGTAGGACGCGGCGTCGCGCATGCGGCCGCGCTGGTACGGGTCGAGCGACAGCCACAGCACCTTGACCAGCACCTCGCCGTGGCGCGGCGCCGGTACCGGCGCTTCCTCGACGCGGAAGTCGGACTCGGCCGGCTCGCCCGGCGGACGGCGGGCCAGCACGACGCGGCGATGGGTCTTCGGAATGGCGGTCATGGTCGGTTCTCCCTTGAGTGGCGGTCTTTTAGCATGGCTGCCGCCGCTCTTCCCTTCCTCCCTGCGCGCAAGCGCGGGGAGGTGTCCGCGTGGCGGACGGAGGGGTCATGCCCATGACGCTCGACTCCTCCGTCGGCGAAGACGCCGACACCTTGTGTCTTCGATCTGGTGCAGGGAGAGGAGAAGGGGGAAGATGCCGCCATGCCCACGATCAAGCGCCTGTCCTTCATCGGTCTCGAGTACGCCTTCGACCCGGCGAAAGCCTACGGCATGGCGCGCGGCGGCGGCTTCCGGCGGCAGGCCGGGCTGGTCGAGGTCGAGACCGATGCCGGCACGGTCGGGGTCGGCGAGGCGTTCGGCAATCCCCTGGTGACCCGCGAGTACTTCGCCATGGTCGAGCCGCTGTTCGTCGGCCGCTCGGTGTTCGACTTCGACCATGTCGAGGCCCGGATCCGAAACTCGATGTACCACCTCGGCGTCGGCAACCAGCTGACGGCGTGCCTCGCCGGCATCAACGTCGCGCTGTGGGATGCCATCGCCAGGGGCTTCGGCGTGCGCGTCTGCGACCTGCTGGGCGGCTGCGGCCGCACCCGCGTCGCGGCCTATGCCTCGACCGGCTTCTTCTCCGACGATCCCGACCGCCAGCTCGGGCACATGCTGCAGGAGGCGGCGGCCGAGCCCTACGCCGGCGCCAAGATCAAGATCGGCCGCGGCATCCGCGACGACGTCGCCCGGGTGCGCCGCGCCCGCGAGGTGCTGGGACCGGACCGCTTGCTGATGGTCGACATCAACGGCGCCTACACCGCCGACCTCGCGCTGGAATGCGCCCGCGCCATCGAGCCGTTCGACGTCCACTGGATCGAGGAGCCGCTGCCGCCGGGCGACCTGCGCGGCTACGCCGAGCTGCGGGCGCGCTCGCCGATCCCGCTGGCGGCCGGCGAGGCCCACCACGCGGTGCGCGACTTCCGTGCCCTGATCGACGGCCGCTGCATCGACATCGTGCAGCCCTCGATCCCCGGCGTCGGCGGCCTGACCGAGGCGAAGCGTATCGCCACGCTGGCCCAGGCGCAGAACCTGCGCGTCGCGCCGCACGTCTGGGGAGGGGCCATCGGGCTCGCTACCGCCCTGCAGTTCATCGCCACGCTGCCGGAGTCACCGCACACCACGCACCCGCCGGTCCCGCTGATGCTCGAGTACGACATGAGCGACAACGCGCTGCGCACGCGGCTGGTCCGCAACCCGCCGCGGCTGGAGGCCGGCCACGTCGTGCTGCCCGAGGGGCCGGGGCTGGGGGTCGAGCTCGACCGGGAGGCAGTCGAGCGTTATCGCGTTTGCTGACCCCGCGACGGGTCGGGGGCGTTCCCGAACGCCGGCCGCGCCCCTACAATGCGCCGAGCCAAGGAGCCCCGATGACCGCTGTCCGTTCCCTTGCCGGCCTCGCGCTGGCCGCCGCCGCGCTGGCCGGCTTCGCCGCACCCGCGCCGGCGCAGCAGTCGGCGACCTTCCGGCTCGCCGCCCTGCCGGGCAACATCCAGGGCTGCATCGCGGCCGACCCGCAGTTCACCCGCGAGCACACGCTGACCGTCAGCGGCAACGAGGCCCATCTCAGGTCGCCCGGCGGCATCGACACCAGGCTGAAGCAGGTGAAGCCCGACGTGTTCGAGACCGACTACCGCCTCGGCCAGCTCAACCTGCACGTCGTGGCCGACCTCGCGTCGTCGCCGCCGACGCTGCTGGTCACCGAGCGCAACCTCGGCTGCAAGTGGACGGCGAAGAAGGCCTGACGCTGTCTTCCCTCGTCGCCGTCCAGACCCGATGAAGCATCGCCCCAAGCGGTCGATCCCGTTCCACGTCACGCTGCTGACGCTGATGGCCATGATCGTCTTCCCGCTGGCCGGGGCGCTGCTGTGGCTGGGCTGGCGCGCGGTCGACCAGCTCGAGGATCGCAGCATCGCCCACCGCATGGCGGCGCTCGACAGCGCCGTCCAGGACTTCCTGACTTCCGGCCTCGACGTCATCGTCGCCGTCGGCACGACGCTGGCCGAGAGCCAGGGCTTCGAGCCGGGCAGCCGGGTCGACGACGAGGAGCGGCTGCGCCAGCTGGTGGCGATCATGGGCCTGCACCCGACCATGGCGGCGGTCTACGTCGGCTACGACGACGGCCGCTTCCTGTTCGTCGGCGACACCGACGACCTGTCGATCGAGCAGCGGCTGCGGTTCGACGCGCCCGACGCCCCCAGCCTGCTGGTGCGCAGCCTCGAGGCCGGCGGCGGTCGGCGCCGCGAGACCTACTGGTTCCGGCTCGCCGACGGCAGCGTGACGCCGCCGCGGACCCGGACCGACGACTACGACCCGCGCACCCGCCCGTGGTTCAGGGAGGCGGTCGTGGCCAAGGGGCCGGTGCTGACCGAGCCCTACACCTTCGCCCAGGCCAACGTGGTCGGCGTGTCGACCGGCGTGCCGCTGCGGCGCGGCGGCGTGATCGGCTTCGACTTCACGCTCACCACCCTGTCGAAGCTGCTGAGCGAGTACCGTTTCACGCCCAACTCGCTGATCATGGTAGCGGGCGAGACCGGCACCGTGTTCATGGAGTCCGAGCCGTGCCGCGACACCGTGGCCGGCTGCCTGCCCGGCGAGGACCGGGTGCGCGAGGCCATGAAGAAGGCGATCGCCGAGGCGGTCGGCGGCCACGCGGTCGAGCGCGACATCGTGCTGGGCAACCGCGACTACCGCCTGATGGTCCACCTGATGCCGCCGGCGTTCGGGCGGCGATACATGGTCGGCGCCGCCGTTCCGATCGTCGAGCTGTCGACCGATTCGCAGCTGCTGATCGAGCGCGCGGCGATCGCCGGCGCGGTGGCGGTGCTGCTGGCGACGCTGGGCGGGCTGCTGGCCTCGCTGGTGCTGTCGCGCTCGATGGCGCGGATCGCCGCCAAGACCGAGCGCATCCGCGACCTCGACTTCACCGACCGGGTGCCGGTCGAGAGTCGAATCACCGAGATCGTGCGCCTGTCGGACTCGGTCGAGCGCATGCGCGAGGGGTTGGAAGTGTTCGGCCGCTACGTGTCGCGGAACCTCGTCCACCAGATCATGCGCTCGCCGGACACCGCCGCCGTCGGCGGCACGCGGCGCGAGATCACGGTGATGTTCACCGACATCGAGGGCTTCTCGCGCATCAGCGAGACGATGGAGCCGGAACTGCTGACCAGCCGGCTGTCGCGCTACTTCGACGCGCTCGGCCGGGCGATCATGGTCAACCGCGGCACCATCGACAAGTACATCGGCGACGGCATCATGGCGTTCTGGAACGCGCCGGAGACCGACCCCGAGCACGTCGTCAACGCCTGCCGCGCGGCCCTGCAGGCCGCCGCCGCCAGCCGCAACCTGATCGCCAAGTGGGAGCGCCGCGGTCGTCCCGGCTTCCGCACCCGCATCGGCCTCCACACCGGCCTGGCGGTGGTCGGCAACGTCGGCGCGCACGAGCACATCAATTACACGCTGGTCGGTGCCGTCGCCAACCAGGCATCGCGGCTCGAGGGGCTGAACAAGGCCTACCGCACCGAGGTGCTGGCGAGCGGCGAGGTCGCGGCGCTGACCGCTGGCCAGTTCGTGTGGCGCCCGGTCGACCGGATCGTCGCGGCCGGCACCACCGAGGTGCACGAGATCCACGAGCCGATGGGCGAGATCGCGACCCTGCCGCGCCATGCCCCGTTCCTCGAGCACTGGACGGCGGCGCGTGCCGCTTACGCCGCCGGGCGCTTCGAGGAGGCGCTGGCCGGCTTCCGCGCCGCCGCCGCGCTGCGCCCGGGCGACGGCCCCTGCGCGGTCTTCATCGGGCGCTGCGAGGCCTTCGCCCGCGAGGCGCCGCCGGCGCCGTGGGACGGCACCTGGCACTTCGACAAGAAGTGACCCGGCGCGTCGTGGACCGGATCGCCGCCAGCCGCTAGAGTTCCCTACTCTTTACTCAGCCCTGCTCAACTCCCGGCAACCCCGGTGGAGGTCGAAGCCTTGTCGCTTGCCGGCACGCGCGTGTTCCTCGTCGAGGACGAGGCGCTGATCCTCTTCACGTTGCAGGACATGCTCGAGGACCTCGGCTGCGTCGTGGCCGACGTCGCCTTGCGCATCGAGGATGCCCTGCCCAAGGGCGCCGCGGTGGCCTGCGACGTCGCCATCCTCGACGTCAACGTCGCCGGCGAGCGCATCGACGCGGTCGCCGACCTGCTGGCGGCGCGCGGCGTGCCGCTGGTCTTCGCCACCGGCTACGGCCGGCCGTCGTTGCCGGCGGCGCATGCCGGCCGGCCGATGCTGGCCAAGCCCTACCGGCCGGTCGACGTGCGATCGGCGCTCGAGGCGGCGCTGGCGGCGACGGCATGAAGGGCCGGTCCGCGGCGACGCATCTCGCCGTGCTGGCCCTGCTGGTCGCCGCGCCGCTGCTGCTGCTGGTGGGGGCGCTGCTCTACCGCTCGGTGACGCTGGAGCAGGCCGAGGCGCGGCAGCGCATCGGCCAGGTCCTCGAGGCGCTGCAGGCCGACATCGAGCGTGACATCGACCGGCGCGTCGCGGTGCTGGAGACGCTCGCGGCCTCGACCCTGTTCACGAGCCAGGACTGGCCGGCCTTCCATGCCCAGGCGCGCGAGGGCCTGCACGGTCGCGGCGTCCTGGTGCTGATCGATGCCGAGGGCCGACAGATCCTCAACACCTCGGTGCCCTACGGCAGCGAGCCGCGCACCACCGCCGACTCGCAGACCTACGAATGGGCCCGGCTGGGCGACCGGCCGATGGTGTCCGACCTGTTCATCGGCGTGGTATCGCGGTCCCCGGTGTTCAACGTCGCGCTGCCGGTGCGCCGCGACGGCCAGCTGCGCTGGCTGCTGCGGCTGGCGCTGGTGCCCGAGGACCTGCGGCTGCTGCTCGCCAGCCAGGCCCTGCCGGCGCGCTGGACGGCCATGGTGTGGGACGGCAAGGGCGCGGTCATGGCCGCCAGCCAGGACCATTCCCGGCTGGTCGGCACGCCGGTGCCCGCCTCCTTCGGCGGCCTCGCGGGGGGACAGGTCCACCGCGTCGTCGGTTCCACCGGCCAGCGCCTGCTGATCGCCGTGGCGCGCAGTTCCTTCGGCAACTGGACCACCGGCGTCATCGTGCCGGCCGGGCTGGTCGAGGGACAGCTGGCGGAGTCGCTGCTGTTCTGGGGCCTGTGCACGGTCGCGGTGCTGGCGCTGGCGATCGGGCTGGCGGTGCTGTTCGGCCGGGCGCTGACACGACCGCTGGCGGAGGTGACCGCCGCGGCCGGCGCGCTCGGCCGCGGCGAAGCGTTCGTGCTGCCCGGCTCGTCGGTCCGCGAGATCGACGCGGTCGGCGAGGCGCTGCGCCAGGCGCGACGCGACCTCGACGCCGGGTCGGCGGCGCTGCGGCGCAGCGAGGAGCAGATGCGCACCGCCGCCGAGGCGGCCCGCTTCGGCGTCCACGAGTACGACGTGGCCAGCGACCGCACGCGGCGCTCGTCGCAGTTCCTCGCCATCCTCGGCGCCGATCCGGCCGACTCGCTGTCGACCTTCGAGGAGGGTCTCGCCTTCGTGCATCCCGACGATCGCGCGGCGACCGGCGAGGCCAAGCGCGCGATCCTGTCCGGGCTCGGCGAGGACTACCAGCTCGAGTACCGCATCGTCCGCCGCGACGGGGCGGTGCGCTGGGTGATGGACCGCGGCCGGGTGATCCGCGACGGCTTCGGCCGCGCCCTGCGCGTGGTCGGCGTGGTGCTCGACATCAGCGACATCAAGGAGGCCGAGCAGCGCCAGGGGCTGCTGTTCGCCGAGCTCAGCCACCGCGTCAAGAACACGCTGGCGATCGTGCAGGCGCTGGCGCAGCAGACGATGCGGACGCGGCCCGAGCCCGCCGACTTCGCTGCCGCCTTCTCCGACCGGCTGGGCGCGATGGCGCGCTCGCACAACCTGCTGACCGAGCATTCGTGGCGCGGCGCCGGGCTCGAGGAGCTGGTGCGCGGCGCGCTGTCGGCATTCCTCGACGAGGGCCGCTGCATCGACATCGGCGGCGACGACGTCACCATCCCGGCCAGCGCGGCGATCACCCTGGGCCTGGTGCTGCACGAGCTGGCGACCAATGCCTCGAAGTACGGCGCGCTGTCGGTGCCATCGGGACGGCTCGCCGTGCGCTGGACGGTCGCCGAGGCGCCGGGCGGTCGTGCCGTCGACCTGCGCTGGACCGAATCGGGCGGGCCGCCGGTAACGCCGCCGTCGCGTCGCGGCTTCGGCTCGCGCCTGCTGGCCGGCAGCGCCCAGCAGCTCGGGGGCAGCTTCGAGCCGGACTACGCCGCCGACGGCTTCAGCGGTCGCCTGCGCTTCACCGTGCCGCTGGTCGACTGAGGCCTCAGAAGCGCATCGACAGGCGGCCGCTGAACACGTGCACCGGGCCGCGCTGGGCGTTGTAGGCGGGGTTGCCGAGGAACTGGTAGTCGGCGCTCGCGACCACGCCCTTGGCGACCTGCAGGGCGTAGTAGGTCTCGAAAACGTTCTCGGAGGTGTAGGCCGGCAGCTGGCCGTCGCCGACCAGCACCCCGAGGCCGCCGGCCGCGAGGTAGGCGCTGTGCGGCGCGGAGATGTTGTTGATCGACCCGGCGATGCCGATGCGGTCGTCGGGCCGGCCCCACGCCGTGCCCTTGATCGACAGGCCGAGCGACAGGCTGCGGTCGATGTCGGTGAAGGCGCCGATCTCGCTGCGCCCGTCGTTCCACGAGAACCGCCCGAACAGGGCGACGTCGTCGGTGATCTGCTGCTGCAGGTTGAAGTAGAAGCCGTACTTGGTACGGCTCTGCCGGGTCCACGCGATGGTGTCGTTGGCGTCGGCGCCGGGGATCGCCGCGGCCCACAGCACGGCCTGGTCGTAGGAGCCGGCGAAGGTGCTGGTGAGCCAGGTGCCGAAGCGCAGCGCGCCGGGCCGCTGGAACGGCCGGAAGCGCAGCTCGAGCTCGCCGACGTAGCCGCCGCGCGCGAACAGGTTCATGTCGAAGGTGTTCGAGTTCGGCTGGTCGCCGACCAGGAAGTAGCCGGCGCGCACCGCCCAGTCCGGCTGGTTGAGCTCGGCGGCCAGGCCCCAGGTCAGGCCGAGGCGATCGGCCGGGTAGTCGAAGGCGCCGGCCGCCCAGATCGACCAGTTGAGGAAGTCGAGCCGCGGGTCCTCGGCGTAGTCGTTGCCGTCGAACAGGTCCTTCACCGAGTACTTGCCGAGCTGCAGGGTGACGCGCGAGACGTCGCGCTCGCCCGAGAGTTGGCCGTACTCGCTCTCGACCTTCTCGCGCTCGCCGCCCAGCCCGATCTCCTGGCGCAGGAACAGGCGCGAGGTGTTGTAGCGCGGGTAGGGGAAGTTCGACTTCTGCGCCTCGCCATTGGGATAGCCGGCGGCGCCGGTGGTGTTGGCGACGCCGAAGCCCTGCAGCAGTTCCGGGTTGTAGTAGAGCGACCCGCCCTGCCACAGGCGCATGCCGAGGAACGCCGAGACCGTCCACGTCTCGCGGCTCTGGCCCAGCATCGGCAGGCTGTTGGGGCCGTCGTAGCCGGCGCTGAAGGCGGGGTAGCCCTGGTAGATGAAGGTGGTCTGCCCGTGGATCTCCCACGAGCCCGGCCCGCTGTCGGGCCGCGCCGCGGCGCCGCCGTCGTCGCCGAAGCGGTAGCTGAGGCCGACCCGGAAGCGGTGCAGGTCGTACGACGAGTCCCAGCGCGCCGGTGCCGCGCCGAAGGCGAGACCGGACAGGCCGAGCTGCGTGTAGAGGTACTCGGCGCGGGCGGTCCAGCGACCGTCGAGCCGGTAGTCGACACCGCCGCCCACCACCCAGCCCAGCCGCACGTTGGACGGCAGCGCGTCCTCGTTGCCGGTGGCCAGGTCGGTGCGCGAGATCCGCGTGCTGGCCCAGGCGATGCCGCCGGTGGCGAACGGGGTCCACGGGCCGAGGTCGCGGCCGAGCCGGCCGCGCAGGCTGCCGACGTACTCGAGTTGCTCGTTGGCGGCGCCGGTCGCGGTGGCGCGGTAGGCCAGCACGTTGCCGAGGTCCTGGCTCGACGCGAACGACAGGTCGAGCTCGAGCCCGGCCATCCAGCCGGCGGCGAAGTGGTGCTCGTAGCCGACCTGCACGCCGCCGAACGGCGCGCCGTAGGCGGAACTGCCGCCGGCCGAGGCGACGCCGAGCGGGTCGGCCAGGGTCGCCGTGCCGCTGCCGAACAGGTACCCGACATGGCCGCCGGCATAGAAGCCGGACGCCGGGCGGGCTTCCTGGGCCACGGCGGACAGCGGCACCAGGGCCGCGACCGCCATCCACGGCAGGCACTTGCGAGCGTTCACGAAGCCTCGACAGCGATGACGACGAACGGGTTACCGGGAGCCTATTGCAATCCCGAGACGGCGTCAGTCGCGCATCAGCACCTGCAGGTGGCTCGACACCGCGTCGGCCAGCGCGCCGAGGTCGTAGCCGCCTTCCAGCACCGACACGATGCGGCCGCCGGCGTGCTGGCGGGCGATCTCGCGGAACGCCTCGGTCAGCCACATGAAGTCGCCGGTCTCGACCTCGAGGCCGGCCAGCGGGTCGTCGACGTGGGCGTCGAAGCCGGCCGAGAGGATCAGCAGCTGCGGCGCGAAGCCGTCGAGCGCCGGCAGGATGCGCTGTTCCCAGGCGGCGCGGAACTGCGCGCCGCCGGCGCCGCCCGGCAGCGGCACGTTGACGACGTTGCCGCTGATGCCGTGCTCGCGCGCCGAGCCGGTGCCCGGGTACAGCGGGTACTGGTGGGTCGAGGCGTAGAACAGCGACGGGTCGATCTCCGCCACCGCCTGCGTGCCCTGGCCGTGGTGGACGTCGAAATCCAGGATGGCGACGCGCTCGAGGCCGTAGCGCGCCTGGGCGTGGCGCGCCGCCACCGCGGCGTTGTTGATCAGGCAGAAGCCGCCCGGGATGGTCGGCGTGGCATGATGGCCCGGCGGCCGCACCGCGGCGAAGGCGGTCTGCACCTTGCGCTGCATCACCGCGTCGACGCACAGCACCGCGGCGCCGGCGGCGCGCTGCACCGCCTCGGCGCTGCCGGTGCTCATGACCGTGTCGCCGTCGATGTGGACCAGTTCGCCCGGCTCGGGCTGCACGCCGAGGATCGTCTCGATGTACTCGACCGGGTGGACGCGGGACATTTCCTCGAGCGTGGCCAGCGGCGCGGTGGCGCGCTTGAGGCCGGCGAAGGCCGGGTCCTCGAGCGCCGCGAGGACGGCGCGCAAGCGGTCGGGGCGCTCGGGATGGTGCGGCCCGGTATCGTGCTCGAGGAAGGACGGGTGGGTCGCCAGCAGCGTCGTCATGGAATTCCCTGCGAAATCGGCGCGGGACCGCGCCCTGCATTGTACGCGGAACCGGCGCGCGACGGATAGTCGGGGGCTCGTCGCCGGGGCGCCGGACCCGTCCTTGAGCGCGACCCGGGGGCAACGTAAAGATCACCGGTCTTTGCCGGAGAACCCGATGTCGCGCCTGCTCTCGTCCCTCGCCCTCGCGGCCCTTGCCCTGGCGCCGGTCTCGGCCGAGGTGGTCGCCCAGAACACCAGCTTCCTGCTGATCAACGGCACCGACTACCCGATCAGCACGCTCGAGGTGTCCGAGAGCCTGCTGAACATCTGGACGAAGAACGAGCTCGGCGCGCCGCCGATCAAGGCCGGCGAGCGCCGGCAGGTGCGCTTCAACGCGCCCCCGACCTTCTGCCAGGCCGACTTCAGGATCGGCTTCGCCGACGGCGGCCAGCCCGCCTTGTGGCAGAACATCAACCTCTGCACCCTGAGCAGGATCCGGCTGCGCTACGACCGGGCCAGCGGCGTCACCACCGCCAGCTACGACGACTGAGAGGCGGTCGCGTCATTCGAGACCTGCTTCGGGTCCATTTAATCTGGTCATTGGCCGAGTCCGCCTCCCGTCCGGCACCCTGCAGGGGTTCGGAGGATCGGGGACATGAAAACGGTCAGAATGTGCATCATCGCTGCGCTTGGCGCGCTGGTCGGCCTTGGCGGAGGGGCCGCCGCGGTCGCCGAGTGCGCGGTCGAGGAAGAGCGCGCCCCGTTGTTCCAGGCCGTGGCCGAGGGCCTGTCGGACTTCTGCTTCGATCCGCTGCAGGTGCTCGAGCGCTCGGCCCCGTTCGTGCCGACGTCCGTGCGTTGGCCGTTCGAGCGGCCGCTCGGCGCGACCCTGCCGGCGGCCGATGCGCTCAAGGAAGCGGGCGTCCTCGCCGGCACGGTCGGGCCGTCCGAGGTGGCGATGCGGGTCGTCAGCCGGGTTCACCGGGTCAACGAGCCGCTGCCGGTCGAGAAACTTTCGCTGGCGGCGGCGGCCGCGCCGTGGCGCATCCGCGACGGGGCGCGCGAACGGCTGTGCTACGCCCACCCGGTCGTGTCCTCGGTCACGTTGCGCCAGCCGCCGGTCAAGACCCTGATGGGCAACGTGATGGTCGTCACCTACCGCTACCGGCTCGAGCGGGTGGCGCCGTGGGCCGCGACCGAGGCGGTTCAGGAGGCGATCCCGGACCTGCGGCGCGCCTTCCTCGGCGCCGGCCAGCCCCACCTGATGGCGCTGGTCCAGACCGAGACCGGCTGGCGCCGGGCGTGGTGAACTAGGCTTTCCGGGGACCGCGCGCGGTCCCACGAGGGACCTTTCGCCCTTTCACGGGCGCCGCCGGACGGGCATCCTCGGCGCCCGTTCGTTCGTTACCCGCCATGGCCCCCGACACCCTCTCCTTCGCCTTCGACAACAGCTACGCCCGCCTGCCCGAGCGCTTCTACGCCCGGCTCGACCCGACGCCGGTGGCGGCGCCGCGGCTGTTGAAGCTGAACCACGCGCTGGCCGCCGAGCTCGGCCTCGACGCCGCCGCGCTGGCCAGCCCGGCGGGCGTCGAGATGCTGGCCGGCAACCGCGTCGCGCCGGGCTCGCTGCCGATCGCGCTGGCCTACGCCGGCCACCAGTTCGGCAACTTCGTGCCGCAGCTGGGCGACGGGCGCGCCGTGCTGCTGGGCGAGGTGATCGACCGCCACGGCCGCCGCCGCGACCTCCAGCTCAAGGGCTCCGGCCCGACCCCGTTCTCGCGCCGCGGCGACGGCCGCGCCGCGCTGGGACCGGTCCTGCGCGAGTACCTGGTCAGCGAGGCGATGGCCGCGCTCGGCATTGCGACCACGCGCTCGCTGGCCGCGGTGGCGACCGGCGAGGAGATCTGGCGCGAGGCGCCGCTGCCCGGCGCGGTGCTGACCCGCGTCGCCGCCAGCCACGTCCGCGTCGGCACCTTCCAGTTCTTCGCCGCCCGCGGCGACACCGAGGCGCTGCGCCTCCTGGCCGACCACGTGATCGAGCGCCACTATCCCGAGGCGCGCGCCGACGCCAATCCCTATGCCGCGCTGTTCGCCGCGGTGATCGCGCGCCAGGCAGCGCTGGTCGCGGGCTGGATGCTGGTCGGTTTCGTGCATGGCGTGATGAACACCGACAACTGCTCGGTCGCCGGCGAGACCATCGACTACGGCCCCTGCGCCTTCATGGATGTCTACCGACCCGACACCGTGTTCAGCTCGATCGACCAGGGCGGTCGCTACGCCTACGCCAACCAGCCTCGCATCGCGCACTGGAACCTCGCCCGCTTCGGCGAGACCCTGCTACCGCTGCTGGCCGAGGACAGCGACGCCGCGCTGGCGCTCGCCAACGAGACGCTGTCGACGTTCCAGCCGCGCTACGGCCAGGCCCTGCTGGCCGGCATGCGCCGCAAGCTCGGCCTGTTCACGGAGGAGTCGTCCGACGCGGCGCTGGCGCAGGAACTGCTGAACGCGATGGCCGAGGGACGCGCCGACTTCACCGCCACCTTCCGCGCGCTCGATCCCGAGAGCGACGCCGGCGCGCTGGCCCGCTTCGCCGCCACCGACGGCTACGCGGCGTGGGCGCGCAAGTGGCGCGAGCGGCTGGCACACGAGCCGCGGCCGGCGGCCGAGCGCCGCGCCGCCATGCACGCGGCCAACCCGGTCTACATCCCGCGCAACCACCGCGTCGAGGCGGTGCTCGCCGCCGCGATCGAGCAGGGCGACCTCGGCCCGTTCGAGGAATTCCTCGCCGTGCTGTCGAAGCCGTTCGAGGCGCGCCCGGCATACGAGGCCTACGCCGAACCGCCCGAGGGGCAGGGCGTCTACCGAACGTTTTGTGGCACCTGAACCTGGCGCGTGTCGCCGGAACAGGTCAGCGGGAGAGGCGGGGCGGTCGCGCCAGCGCCAGCAGCGCGTCGCAATCGACGTGGCGCTCGAGGTGGTCGGCGAGCCGGTCGAGCGTCGCCTCGACCTCGGCCTCGTAGACGAACGCGCTCGCCGCGACGCCCAGCCGCGCCAGCCACGCCCGGCGCTGGCGGTCGTCGGCCAGCAGGCCATGCACGTAGCAGCCGGCGACCCGGCCGTCGGCGCTGACGGCGCCGTCGAGGCGGCCGTCGGCCAGTTGCAGCATCGGCACGATCCCGGGACCGGCCGTGGTGCGGCCGACGTGCATCTCGTAGCCGCGGAACGGCACGCCGTCGGCCAGCGTCGTGCCGCTGGTCTCGACCAGCACCTTGGTCCCGGTCAGCACCGTCTCGATGTCGAGCAGGCCGAGCCCGGCGACGTCGGCCGGCGGTCCCTCGATGCCCTCGGGGTCGGCGATCCGCCGGCCGAGCATCTGGTAGCCGCCGCACAGTCCCAGCACCAGGCCACCGCGCCGCACGTGCGCCTTGAGGTCGATGTCCCAGCCGAAGGCGCGGGCCGCCGCGAGGTCGGCGATGGTCGCCTTGGATCCCGGCAGGATCACCAGCGCGGCGTCGGCCGGCAGCGGCCGGTCGGGGCCGACGAACACCAGCTCGACGCCGGGATCGTGGCGCAGCGGGTCGAGGTCGTCGAAGTTGGCGATGCGCGGGAACACCGGCACGGCGATGCGCACGCGCCGCGCGGCGCCGGCCGGCGTCGCCTCCTGCAGCACCACCGCGTCCTCGGGCGGCAGCTTCCAGGCGTCGTCGAACCACGGCACCAGGCCCAGCGCGGTCCAGCCGGTGAGGTCGGCGATCGCCGTCATGCCGTCCTCGAACAGGGTGGGGTCGCCGCGGAAGCGGTTGACGAGGAAGGCGACGATCTGCGCCGCGTCGTCGGGGTCGATCACCGCCCGGGTGCCGACCAGGCTGGCGATCACGCCGCCGCGGTCGATGTCGCCCAGCAGCACCACCGGCACGTCGGCGGCGCGGGCGAAGCCCATGTTGGCGATGTCGTTGGCACGCAGGTTGATCTCGGCCGGCGAGCCCGCGCCCTCGACCAGCACGAGGTCGGCGTCGTGCGCCAGCCGCGCGAAGCTGTCGAGCACGGCGTCGAGCAGCTGCGGCTTGCGCGCCTGGTAGTCGCGCGCCAGCGCGTTGCCCCAGACCTTGCCCTGGACCACGACCTGCGCGCCGACGTCGCTCTGGGGTTTCAGCAGCACCGGGTTCATGTGAACGCTCGGCGGCACGCGCGCGGCCCGCGCCTGCAGCGCCTGCGCCCGCCCGATCTCGCCGCCGTCCGGCGTGACCGCGGCGTTGTTCGACATGTTCTGCGGCTTGAACGGCAGCACGCGCAGGCCGCGCCGTGCGAACAGGCGCGCCAGCCCGGCCACCGTCAGCGACTTGCCGACGTCGGAGCCCGTTCCCTGGATCATCAGCGCGCGCGCGACCATCGCAGCCATGATATCACCGCGACGATGCTGACGCTTCCCGACATGCCCGACTTCCCGGCGGGCGAGGTGTGGTTGGCCGGCGCCGGCCCGGGCGATCCGCGGCTGCTCACGCTGCTCGCCCTGCACGCGCTGCAGCACGCCGACGACATCGTCCACGATGCCCTCGTCGATGCGCGCGTGCTGGCGCTGGGCCGCCCCGGAGCCGAGCGGCTGTTCGCCGGCAAGCGCGGCGGCCGGCCGTCGATGCGCCAGCCCGACATCAACGCGCTGCTGGTCGAGCGCGCCCGCGCCGGGCGGCGGGTGCTGCGCCTCAAGGGTGGCGATCCCTTCGTGTTCGGCCGCGGCTGGGACGAGGTCGCGGCGCTGGCCCGGGCGGGCCTGCGCTGCCGCGTCATTCCCGGCCTGACGGCGGGGCTGGCCGGCCCGGCGCTGGCCGGCATCCCGGCCACGACGCGCGAGACCAGCACCGCGGTGGTGCTGGCCGCCGACCTGCGCGACGCCGACGGCCGCTCCGCCGTCGACTGGACGGCGCTGGCGCGGCTCGGCCAGCCGATCGTGCTCTACATGGCGATGACGCACCTGGCCGAGATCGCCGCCGCGCTGATCGCCGGCGGCCTCGCGCCCGACACGCCGGCGGCGCTGGTGCAGTCGGCCGCGACGCCACGGCAGCGCGTGCTCGACAGCCGTCTCGACCGCGTCGCCGCCGATGCCGCGGCGCAGGGCTTCGGCTCGCCGTCGGTCGCGGTGATCGGCGCCACCGCGGCGCTGCGCGCGACCATCGGTGACCGTCTCGGGGGCTGGTCGTGAGCATTCCCGGCCTCGTCGTCGCCGCGCCGGCCTCGGGCGCCGGCAAGACCACCGTCACCATCGGCCTGATGCGCGCGCTCCGCCGCCGCGGCCGCGCCGTGCAGCCGTTCAAGGCCGGCCCGGATTACATCGACCCTGCCTTCCATGCCGCCGCGACCGGGCGGGCGAGCGTCAACCTCGACACCTGGGCGATGGCGCCCGGCACGATCGCGGCGCTGGCCGGGCGGGCCGGCGGCGACATCGCCATCGCCGAGGGCGTGATGGGCCTGTTCGACGGCGTCGGCGCCGACGGCCGCAGCGGCCAGGGCACGACCGCCGACCTCGCGGCGCTGCTCGGCTGGCCGGTGGTGATCGTACTCGACGTGTCGGCGCAGGCGGCGACCGCGGCGGCGGTGGCGCAGGGCCTCGCGCGCTACCGCGACGACGTCGCGGTCGGCGGCGTCATCCTCAACCGCGTCGCCGGCGAGGGTCACCTCACGCTGATCGCGCCCAGCCTCGCGCGCATCGGCCTGCCGCTGCTCGGCTGGCTGCCGCGCGACACCCGCTTCGAGTTGCCCGAGCGTCACCTCGGCCTGGTGCAGGCGGGCGAGACCGACGGCCTCGCGGCCCGCCTCGACCGCCTGGCCGAGGCGATCGAGGCGACCGTCGATCTCGACGCCGTCGAGCGCGCGGCCAGGCCGGGCGGTGCGCCGTGGCCGGCGAGGCCGCCGGCGCTGCGGCCGCCCGGCCAGCGCATCGCGGTGGCACGCGACCGTGCCTTCTCGTTCCTCTACCCGCACCTGCTCGACGCCTGGCGTGCCGCCGGCGCCGAGCTCGCCTTCTTCTCGCCGCTCGCCGACGAGGCGCCCGACCGGCATGCCGACGCGGTGTGGTTGCCGGGCGGCTACCCCGAGCTGCACGCCGGCACGCTGGCGGCGGCGGCCCGCTTTCGCGCCGGGCTGCAGGCCCGCGCCGCGGCCGGGGCGGCGATCCACGGCGAGTGCGGCGGCTACATGGCGCTGGGCCACGGCCTCGAGGACGCCGAGGGCCGGCGCCACGCGATGGCCGGCCTGCTGCAGGTCGAGACCAGCTTCGCAGCACCCGCCTTCCACCTCGGCTACCGCCGCGCCACGCTGCGGGCGGACGGGGCGCTGGGCCGGGCCGGCGACGTCGTGCTGGGCCACGAGTTCCACTTCGCGACGGTGCTGCGGGTCGGCGACGAGCCGCTGGTCGACTGCCGCGACGCCCATGGCCAGGCCGTGCCCGAGGCCGGTGCCCGGCAAGGCCGCGTCAGCGGCACGTTCTTCCACCTGATCGACGTGGCCTAGGAACGCG
>CAYQRL010000003.1:0-258673 GCA_964420105.1 uncultured Reyranella sp. | reverse complement strand
ATCTCCAAGGGCGCGGCGCAGAGCTGGCAGATGGAGAACCGCTGGCAGAACATGGTCAACGGCAAGTTCGACTACGGCTTCGCCGTCGACTGGATGCGCAAGGACCTCGCCATCGCCATGGCCGAGGGCAAGCGGGCCAAGGCGATGATGCCGCTGGTCGCGCTGGTCGACCAGTTCTACGCCCGCGTGCAGGAGCGCGGCGGCGGCCGCTGGGACACGTCGAGCCTGATCGAGCCGCTGCAGAAGCCGTGATCGCCCGCTCCCGGGAGGACGCATGACCTACAGGCTGTGGGGCCGGCCCGGCTGGGGTTCGGCCATCGTCGAGGCCCAGCTCGCCTGGTACGGGCTGCCGTTCGAGGTCGAGCCGGTCGAGGACCTGTTCAAGAACCCCGAGGCCGCGGCGCGGCTGCGCCGGGTCAACCCGCTGGCGCAGGTGCCGACGCTCGAGATGCCGGACGGCACGGTGATGAGCGAGAGCGCGGCGATCACGCTCTTGCTGGCCGACATCACCGGCAGCGATTCGCTGGTGCCGAGGCCCGGCGCGCCCGAGCGCGCGCGCTTCCTGCGCTGGCTGGTGTTCCTGGTCGCCAACATCTACCCGACCTTCACCTACGCCGACGACCCGGCGCGCTTCGTCTCGGTGTCGGCGGCGCGCGACCCGTTCAAGGCCGCGACCGATGCCTACGCCCAGCGCCTGTGGCGCCAGCTCGACGGCGAGGCCGGCAGCCCGTTCTTCCTCGGCGAGCGCTTCTCGGCGCTCGACATCTACATCGACGTGATGACGCGCTGGCGGCCGAAGCGGGCGTGGTTCGAGACCGAGGCGCCGCGCCTGTTCGCCATCACCCGTCACACCGACGCCGTGCCGCAGCTGCAGGCGGTGTGGCAACGCAACGTCCTGTCTCCCTGAGGTCATCCCCATGAACCGTCGTCGCTTCGCCGCCCTGTCGCTCGCCGCCCTGGCCACCCCTGCCCTCGTCTCCCGCGCCGCCCGCGCCCAGGGCGGCGGCGCCACCAGCTGGCCGGACAAGCCGATCACCATGGTCGTGCCGGCGCCGCCGGGCGGCGGCACCGACCTCGTCGCGCGCGTCTATTCCGACCTGCTGTCGCAGGAGCTGGGCCAGCAGGTGATCGTCGACAACAAGGGCGGCGGCAACGGCAACGTCGGCACCGCCATCGTCGCGCGCGCCAAGCCCGACGGCTACACCATCCTGATGCAGTACTCGGCCTACCACTCGGCCAACCCGGCGCTGATCAAGGACCTCAACTGGAAGCCGGACGACTTCACCGGCGTCGCCATGGGCGCGATCGGCCCGCACGTCATCGTCGTCGCCAAGAAGGTGCCGGCCGACGACCTCAAGAGCTTCATCGCCTACGCCAAGGCCAACCCGGGCAAGCTCAACTATGCCTCGGTCGGCCAAGGCTCGGTGCCGCACCTCGGCGGCGTGCTGCTCAACAGGGCCGCCGGCATCGACCTGACGCACGTGCCGTACAAGGGCTCCGGGCCGGCCACCGCCGACCTCGTCGCAGGCCAGGTCGAGCTGATGGTGGTGACGCCGCCGTCGGTGTCGGGCCACATCCGCAGCGGCGCGGTCAAGGCGCTGGCGCTGGCCAGCGACCAGCGCCTGCCCGCCTTCCCCGACATCCCGACCACCGCCGAGGCCGGCCTGCCGGGCTTCGTCCTCGACGGCTGGTTCGCGCTGTTCGCGCCGGCCGGCACGCCGCAGCCGATCGTCGACAAGCTCGGCGCGGCGATGCGCAAGATCGCCAAGATGGACGCCACCAGGCAGCGCGCCAACCAGCTCGGCATGGTGCTGAAGGACTGGACGCCGGCCGAGATGGATGCCTTCGCCAAGAGCGAGGTCAAGGCCTGGGGCAAGGTGATCCGCGACAACAACATCACGATGGACTGAGGGCAGGACGGACATGGCCGCGGTCGGGATCGTCGGCGGCCTCGGCGTCGGCGCCACCATCGACTACTACAGGCGCATCGTCGCGACCTGCCAGGCACGCGGCTTCGCGCCCGATCTCGTCTTCAACCACGCCGACGTCCGGCATGGCCAGGCGCTGGTCGAGGCCGGCCGGCTCGACGCGCTGGCCGAGTACCTCGCGGGCTTCGTCGCCCAGCTGAAGCGCGCCGGCGCGAGCGCCGCCGCGCTGCCGGCGGTGACGCCGCACATCTGCCTCGACCGGCTGCTGCCGCGCATCGACCTGCCGCTGATCAGCATCTTCGACGCCATCGGCGCCGCCGCCGCGCGGCGTGGCCTCGGGCGGGTCGCCCTGTTCGGCACGCGCTACACGCTGGAGGGCAGCCTGTGGGGCCGCGTGCCGGGCGTCGAGATCGTGAAGCCGCGGCCGGACGAGATCGCCTTCGTCGGCCGCGCCTACCAGCGCCTGCTCGACACCCAGCAGGGCGACGCGGCGGAGACCGCCGGCCTGCGCGCGCTGGCCGCCGAGCTGATGCGCCGCGACGGCGTCGAGGCGATCCTGCTGGCCGGCACCGACCTCGCCGTCATCTTCGACGAGGCCAATGCCGGCTTCCCCTGCATCGACGTGGCGCGGGTGCACATCGACGCCATCGTCGAGCGGCTCGCGGCCTAGTCAGAAGGTCTCGCGCACGCCGACGATCTGGCCGAGGCAGCGGCCGACATGGTCGGCGGCATCGGCCTCCAGCCCCTCGACCTCGATCTCGACCGACAGCGCCGCGCCATCGGCCTGGGCGAAGACGCGCGCCGGCACGAGGCCGCGCTTGGCCAGCAGCTCGAGCGCGCGCGGCAGAACGCCGGGCTCGGGATCGGCTTCGAAACAGTAACGGACGGTCGAGGAATTACGCTTGAGCGCGAGGACGGACGACATGGACGGACTCCCGGGAATGCGGACGAACGGCAACGGGCCGGTCTGCGGAGCAGACCGGGGTGCTAATTCGCCGGACCGGGAGGGTCGTGCGCGTCATGCCGGCACTATAGCCGGGGGCCGCCCGCGCGGGCTAGGGTGCCGGCCCCGAATCGAAGGGATGGAAACAAAGATGCGTTCGACGCCCGTCTACGAGGTGCATGCGGTCAAGTATGCCCACCTGCCGCGCAAGGCCTGGGAAGTCCAGATCTCCCCCGACCCCCACGATGCCGACCACCCGATGGACTACTTCGTCTGGGTGGCGATCCCGCTCGACGAGCAGGGCAATCGCGCGATCGGCGGCAGGCCGGTGGTGATCGATACCGGCTTCAACGCCAAGGTCGGCAAGCAGCGCGGGCGCGAGGTCAAGCGCAACCCGGCCGACCTGCTGGCCGACATCGGCATCGACCCGGCCGGCGTCGACGACGTCATCATCACCCACCTGCACTACGACCATGTCGGCAACTGGGACCGCTTCCCCAAGGCGCGCTTCCATCTCCAGGAGAAGGAGATGCAGTTCGCGACCGGCAAGCACATGTGCGAGGCGCCGTTCCGCCACGCCTTCGAGGTCGAGGACATCTGCGGCATGGTCCGTGCCGTCTACGGCCAGCGCGTGGTCTTCCACGACGGCGACGCGGAGGTGGTGCCCGGCATCTCGGTCCACCTGATCGGCGGCCACACCATGGGCATCCAGTCGGTGCGCATCCACACCCGCAACGGCTGGCTGGTGCTGGCCTCGGATGCCAGCCACTACTACTGGGGCATCCGCGACAGGAAGATGTTCTCGATCGTCTACTCGGTGGCCGACATGCTGGCCGGCTACGACAAGCTCACCAAGCTCGCCGACGGCCGGATCGACATGGTGGTGCCCGGCCACGACGCCGAGGTCATGAACAAGTACCCGCCGTCGCGGCCCGACCTGAAGGGCGTGTCGGTACGGCTGGACTGAAATTGTTGTCCTCCCCGCGCTCGCGCGCGGGGAGGAACATTTCTACTTCTTCTCGATGTTCCACATCGTCAGGCCGGTCGCGCTGAGCAGGCCGTTGACGTTGCTGCGCACCGCGGTCGGCACCGTGAACTGGCCGAGCGGGGCGTGGGTCGGGTAGGGCCCGGCGACGCGCAGCTGGACCTGCTCGGCGATCGCCTTCTGCTTGGCCGGGTCGGACTCGGCGGCGTAGGCGTCGCGCAGCTTCTCCAGCGTCTCGTCGCACGGCCAGCCGAAGGTCGCCTTGTCGCACGAGGCGTTGAGGAAGGCGGTCGACGCCGGGTTCAGCACGTCGGTCGCGCCCCACGACGTGAAGAAGGCGCTCCAGCCGCCCTTGTCGAGCGGGTCCTTCTTGGCGCGGCGCGCCACCAGCGTCTGCCAGTCCATCGGCTGCAGGTCGACCTTGAGGCCGATCTTCTCGAGCTGCGCCTTGGCGACGTTGGCGAGGTTGCTGTGCCCGACCACGTCGGTCTGGTGCAGGAACACCGCCGGCGTGCCGTCGTAGCCCGAGGCGGCGAGCAGTTCCTTGCCCTTGGCGACGTTGCCCGACACCTTGTCGTCCCAGCCCTTGGTCGATTCGAGCGGCGAGCCGCACGGGAAGATCGACTTGCAGGCCTTGAAGTAGTCGGGGTTGCCGACGTTGGCGGCCAGGATTTCAGGCTGGTCCAGGGCGTAGAGCACCGCCTCGCGGACCTTGGGGTTGTCGAACGGCTTGGTCAGCGTGTTGAAGCGCATGGCGTACTGGCGGCCAGCCTTGCTGATCACCTGGATGCGGACGTTCTTGTCCTTGGCGATCAGCGGCAGGAGGTCGGGCGGCACGTTCTCGACCATGTCGATCTCGCCGTTGAGCAGCGCGTTGATCTGGGTCTGGCTGTCGGGGATCCACATCCACTCGACGCGGTCGACCTTGGCGACCTTGCCGCCGGCCATGCCGGATGCCGGCTCGCTGCGCGGCTTGTACTTCGGATTCCTGACGTAGACGACCTTCTCGCCGGGCTTCCACTCGTCCTTCTTGAACATGAAGGGGCCGGAGCCGATTGCCTCGGTGATCTGGGTGTTGGGGTCGCCGCTCGCCACCGACTTCGGCATCATGAACGGCACGTTCGAGCTCGACTTGCCGAGCGACTCGATGACCAGCCCGTAGGGCTGCTTCAGCACCAGCTTGATGGTCTTCGCGTCGGGCGCGCCGAGGTCGGCGGTCAGGCTCATCAGCTTCTGGCCCATGCCGTCGCGCGCGCCCCAGCGCCTGATCGAGGCGACGCAGTCCTCGGCGGTCACCGGCTTGCCGTCGTGCCACTCGAGGCCGTCGCGCAGGGTGAAGGTGTAGGTCAGCTTGTCGGGCGAGACCTCCCACTTGTCGACCATCTGCGGCTTGATCTCGAGCTTCTCGTCCATCGCGAAAAGCGTGTCGTAGATCATGTGGCCGTGATGCGTGGTGATCAGCGCCGTGGTCCAGATCGGATCCAGGATCTTGAGATCCGAGTGCAGCGCGGCCTTCAGCGTGGTTTGCGCGAAGGCCGGCGCGGTGACCGCGACCGCGGACGCGGCGACCAGCGCGCAGGCGAAACGACGACCGTACTTGAACATGAAAACTCCCTGAACGACCTCCCCGGTCGCCGACAGCTTAGAGCGATCAGTCGCCCTGCGCGATGTCCAACAGGGCCTGCCAGTCCTCCAATTTGACGCGAGGCCGGCCCTGCGCCGCGCCGGCCGCGACCTCGTGCCGGTCGATCCGGTGCCAGCCGGCGGCATCGACGGCGGGCGGCAGGACGTCGGGGCCGCTCTTGGGGTCGCGGTCCTTCAGCCACGCCAGCACCTGCTGCGCCACGGCGTGGCTGTCGGCGCGGTTGGTCGGGATGGTGCCGCTGGGGCCGCGCCGCGCCCAGCCGACCGCGAACACGCCGTCCTCGCGCGGGAAGGGCGCGCCGTCGTAGCCGATGCAGGTGACGACGAGGTCGGCCGGGATCGTGCCCGACGACAGCTCGACCGCGCCCGGCCGGATCGCCACCGGCACCGCGTGGAAGCGGAAATGCACCGTCACCGGCTTCGCCCCCGCCGCGTTGGCGGAGAACCCCTTCAGGATCTCGAGGTTCTTGGCCTTGCGCAGCCGCTCCGGCGTCGGGTCGCCGGCCGGCGCCTCGACCTGCAGCGCCGCGGCGTCGGTCACCGCGGCGGCGCGGGCCAGCCGCCCGAACTCCGCCAGCTCGTTGTTGGTGAACGAGGCCTGCTCGGGGCCGCGTCGCCCGAGGACGTGGATGTCGCCGAGCGGCGCGGCGGCGATCGCCGCCCCCGCCGCCGCGACGATGTCGCTCTTGGCCATCTCGTCCGGCGTCTTGGCCAGCAGCCGGGCGACGTCGAGGGCGACGTTGCCGTTACCGATCACCGCCACCGAGCGGACCGCGGACAGGTCCGGGCCGGCGCGGAAATCGGGATGGCCGTTCAGCCAG
Source organism: uncultured Reyranella sp. (assembly GCA_964420105.1). GTDB lineage: Bacteria > Pseudomonadota > Alphaproteobacteria > Reyranellales > Reyranellaceae > Reyranella. Next base: position 252,352 of record CAYQRL010000003.1, on the reverse strand, counting down.
GCCACGAACCGCCACGACCCCCAGACGTGCGGCAGGTCGTCCCCGGGGATGCCGAGCCGCCGGTCGATCGTCCGGCCGGTCGCCACCACGGTGGCGTCGTAGGCCGCGGTCAGCTCGTCCCACGACAGGTCGCGGCCGATCTCGAGGTTGCCGGCGAAGCGGACGTCGGGCTGCTGCAGCAGCTTCTCGAACTGGCGCACGATCGCCTTGGTGCCCTGGTGGTCGGGCGCCACGCCGGCGCGCACCAGCCCGTACGGCGTCGGCAGCCGGTCGATGATGTCGATGTGCAGGTCGGGCCGGGCGCGCAGCAGCCCGTCGACGGCGTAGAAGCCCGAGGGCCCTGCGCCCACGATGGCAACGCGGTGGGTCATGGGTGCCGGCTTAGCATATGATGGGGCCATGAAATACCCGAAGCTGAAGGCCCTCGGCCACATCTCGCACACGCCCCGCTCGCCCGACGCGGCGCTGCTGGAATGCGTTCCCAACCCGCACCCGCGGTCGACCTACCTCGTGCGCTTCGTCTGCCCCGAGTTCACCAGCCTGTGCCCGGTGACCGGCCAGCCCGACTTCGCCCACCTCGTGATCGACTACGCGCCGCGCGCCAAGCTGGTCGAGAGCAAGTCGCTCAAGCTCTACCTCGCCAGCTTCCGCCACCAGGCCGACTTCCACGAGGCCTGCACCCTCGACATCGGGCTGCGCCTGCAGAAGCTGATGTCGCCGCGCTGGATCCGCATCGGCGGCTACTGGTACCCGCGCGGCGGCATGCCGATCGACATCTTCTGGCAGAGCGGGCCGCCGCCGCGCGGCCTGTGGCTGCCCGACCAGGGCGTCGCCTCGTATCGCGGCCGCGGCTGACACCGGCGCGCCGTCCCGCGCGTTGCAAGGACGATGACCCGCCTTCCGCCCACCCCCAAGCGGCCGCCGCGGCCGGCCAGCCCGGCGCGCCTGCGCGACGCGATCCGCGCCGAGGCGTTGCGGCTGGGCTTCGACGCCGTCGGCTTCGCCCCGGCCGATCCCGGCCCCGAGGCGCGCCGCCAGCGGCGCGAGCGGCTGGCGGCGTTCCTGGCCGCCGGCTGGCAGGGCGACATGGGCTGGCTGGGCGACCGCACCGAGGCGCGCACCGACCCGCAGGCGCTGTGGCCCAAGGCCCGGACGGTGGTCTCGGTGGCGCTGAACTACGCGCCCGAGGGCGACCCGCTGGACATCCTGCGGCGCGACGGGCGCGGCGCGATCTCGGTCTATGCCCGCGGCCGCGACTACCACGACGTCATGAAGACCAGGCTGAAGGCGCTGGGCCGACACATCTGGGACACCTGGCGGCACGATCTCAAGGTCTTCGTCGACACCGCGCCGGTGATGGAAAAGCCGGCGGCGCAGCTGGCCGGGAACGGCTGGCAGGGCAAGCACACCAACCTCGTGTCGCGCCGCTTCGGCTCGTGGCTGCTGCTGGGCGAGATCCTGCTGTCGGTCGAGTTGCCGCCGGACGAGCCGGAAGACGATCATTGCGGCCAGTGCCGCGCCTGCCTCGATGCCTGCCCGACCGGTGCCTTTCCCGCGCCCTACCGGCTCGAGGCCCGGTGCTGCATCTCCTACCTGACGATCGAGCATGCCGGCCCGGTCGACCGCGCCCTGCGCCCGCTGCTCGGCAACCGCGTCTACGGCTGCGACGACTGCCTCGCCGCCTGCCCGTGGAACAAGTTCGCCCAGGCCGCGCGCGAGGCCGCGCTGAAGCCGCGGCCCGACCTCGACGCGCCGGCGCTGGCCGAGCTGGCGACGCTCGACGATGCCGGCTTTCGCCGCCACTTCTCGGGCAACGCGGTCAAGCGCATGGGCCGCGACCGCTTCCTGCGCAACGTCGCCTACGCGCTGGGCAACAGCCGCGACCGCGCCGCCGCGCTGCCGGCGATCGAGCGGCTGCTGGCCGATCCCGCGCCGCTGGTGCGCGGCGCCGCGGTGTGGGCGCTGGCGCGGCAGGCGCCGGACTTGTTCGCGGCCCGGCGCGGCGCCGTCGCCGAGGATGACCCGTCGGTACGGGCGGAGTGGTCAGCGCCGCTCGCGGAAGAAGGCGCGTAGCAGTTCGGCCGCCGCGCGCTCGCCGACACCGGGGTAGAGCTCGGGCCGGTGGTGGCAGGTCGGCTGGTCGAAGATGCGCGGCCCGTGCTCGACGCCGCCGCCCTTGGGATCGCCCGCCCCCCAGTAGACCCGGCGCAGCCGTGCGAACGAGATCGCCTGGGCGCACATCGGGCAGGGTTCGAGGGTGACGTGGAGGTCGCAGTCGACCAGCCGCGGCGCCCCCAGCCGGGCGGCGGCGGCGCGGATCGCCAGCATCTCGGCATGGGCGGTCGGGTCGCGGTCGGCCTCGGTGCGGTTGCCCGCCGCCGCCAGGACGGTGCCGTCGGGGCCAACGATCACCGCGCCGATCGGCACCTCGCCCCGCTCTGCGGCTAGGCGCGCTTCGCGGAGCGCAAGGTCCATCGGGGTCGCTCTTGTGGCGGCGGTCATAAGGGGGAAAATAGCGCCAACCACGGGTTGGGAGGAGTGTCATGCGCTTCAGCTTCACGCCGGAGCAGGAAGAATTTCGCAGCAGCCTGCGACGGGCCCTCGAGGCGCGGTCGCCGACCAAGGAGGTTCGCCGCCTGATGGCGACCGAGGCCGGCTACGAGCGCGAGGCCTGGCAGAAGCTGAACCAGGAGCTCGGCCTCACGGCCATCCACATTCCCGAGGCCTATGGCGGCGGCGGCTTCGGCCAGGCCGATCTCGCCATCGTGCTGGAGGAAATGGGCCGCGGCCTCCTGTGCGCGCCGTTCCTGTCGACCGTGCTGGCCTCGAACGCCATCCTCAACGCCGGCACCGAGGCGCAGAAGAAGGCGCTGCTGCCGGCGCTGGCCAGCGGCGAGAAGACCGCCACCCTGGCGATCGCCGAGGACGGCGGCCGCAACGACGCCGCCGGCGTCTCGCTGGCGGCGACGCCGTCGGGCGCGGCGTGGCGGCTGGAGGGGACCAAGAGCTTCGTGCTCGACGGCCACACCGCCGACCTCGTCGTGGTGGTGGCGCGCCAGCCCGGCACCAGCGGCGAGCAGGGCCTGTCGTTCTTCGTCGTCGACGGCACAGCGCCGTCGCTCGAGCGCCGCGCGCTCAAGACCATGGACGAGACGCGCAAGCTCGCGCGCCTGACCTTCAACGCGGTCGAGGCCCAGCTGCTGGGCGAGGCCGGCAAGGGCGCGGCGCCGCTCGCGCTGACGATGCAGCAGGCCGCGATCCTGCTGGCCAACGAGATGGTCGGCGGCGCCGAGCGGCTGCGCGAGGACGCGCTGGCCTACGTCAAGATGCGCATGCAGTTCGGCCGCTCGATCGCCTCGTTCCAGACCACCAAGAACAAGGCGGCCGACATGCTGGTCGACGTCGAGATGGCCAAGTCGGCGGCCTACTACGCCGCCGCGGCGCTCGACGAGGGCGACGACGACCTGCCGGCCGTGGCCTCGCTGGTCAAGGCGTGCGCCGCCGAGGCCTACCTGCAGACCGCGATCCACGCGGTCCAGATGCATGGCGGCATCGGCTTCACCTGGGACAACGACACCCACCTCTGGTTCAAGCGGGCCAAGAGTTCGGAAGTCCTGTTCGGCGATGCCAACGAGCACCGCGAACTGATGATGCAGCACTGGAAGCACTGAGGCCGACCCATGACCGACACCATGAGCGAACCGACCGAGAGCTCCGTCCGCGCCGAGGTACGCGCCTGGCTGGAAGCGAACTGGAACCCCGACTACGGCCTCGTCGAGTGGCGCACCAAGCTGATCGAGTCCGGCTGGGGCGCGCCGCACTGGCCGAAGCAGTGGTACGGCCGCGGCCTGCCGGTGCACTTCGGCACCGTCGTCGACGACGAGTTCGCGCGCATCGGCGCGGTCGGCGTGGCCAAGGCCGGCATCCGCACGCTGGCCGCCGCGACCATCCTCGCCCACGGCACCGACTTCCATAAGGAGAAGTTCCTGCGCCGCATCCTGACCGGCGAGGACACCTGGTGCCAGCTGTTCAGCGAGCCGGGCAGCGGCTCGGACATGGCCGGCGCGGTGACCCGCGCCGACAAGCGCGGCAACAAGTGGGTGATCAACGGCCAGAAGGTGTGGACCACCAGCGCCCACAAGGCGCAGTGGGGCCTCCTGCTGGCGCGCGCCGACTGGGACGTCGCCAAGCACAAGGGGCTGGCCTACTTCATCCTCGACATGAAGCAGCCCGGCGTGCAGGTCCACCCGCTCAAGCAGATGAACTACCACGCCTCGTTCAACCAGGTGTTCATGACCGACGCGCTGGTCGAGCCCGAGTTCATGGTCTGCGACGTCGGCGACGGCTGGAAGGTCGCGACCACGACGCTGATGCACGAGCGCCGCGGCGCCGACGGGCTGCGCTCGTGGGCGACGGCGTCCGAGCGCAAGGGCCGCATCTACGAGGAGGAGCGGGCCGAGATCGCGACCACGATGGAGCCCTACAAGTGGTACCCGCAGCGCGCCGGTCGCGTCGACCTGGTGATGGAGCGCGCCCGCGCCACCGGCAAGATCAACGACCCGGTGATCCGCCAGGAGATCGCCAGGCTGCTGATCATGGCCAAGACCAGCGAGTGGACGGCGCGGCGCGCGCGCGCCGCCCAGGAGCAGGGCAAGCCGCAGGGTCCCGAGGGCTCGCTCGGCAAGCTGGTGGCCAGCCACGTCGCCCGCCAGGCGGCGCGCGTCCACACCTACCTGATGGGCGCCGACGCGCTGCTGAGCGGGGCCGACAGCCCGATGGGCGGCGTGCTGGCCGAGATCCTGGTCTCGGTGCCGGCGACCTCGATCGCCGGCGGCACCGACGAGATCCAGCGCAACATCATCTCCGAGCGCGTGCTGGGCATGCCCAAGGAGCCGAGCGTCGACACCAACAAGCCGTTCAAGGACGTGCCGCGCAACATCACCGCGGCGGCTTCCTGACGCCGCGGGGCGGCGCTGACGCCGCCCTTGGCGTCCTGACGAAGCCTGCCGGCCGGGGGACGGGATGTGCTAAGGTGAGCACATGCCCCGTCCCCTGATCGGCGTGACCCTGGATGCGGAAAAGCCCGGCGGTTACTCCAAGTTCCCCTGGTACGCGCTGCGCCAGAACTACCTCGACGCCATCGATGCCGCCGGCGGACTGCCCGTCGCCCTGCCGCACGAGCCCGACCGCGTCGCCGACTACCTCGATCGCATCGACGCGCTGGTCGTGACCGGCGGCGCCTTCGACGTCGACCCGTCCTACTACGGCGGCGGCGCGAAGCATTCGACCGTGGTCACCAAGGACCGCCGCACCGCCTTCGAGTTCGCCGTCACCCGCGGCGCGCTCGACCGCGACAAGCCGGTGCTGGGCATCTGCGGCGGCCAGCAGCTGCTGCACGTGGTGCTGGGCGGCAGCCTGATCCAGCACATCCCCGACGCCGTCGCCGACGCGCTGGCGCACGAACAGCCCAACCCGCGCGACGAGCCCGGCCATGTCGTGCGCGTCGCCCGCGGCACGCGGCTGCACGCCATCGTCGGCGCCGACGAGCTGTCGGTGAACAGCGCCCACCACCAGGCCGCGGCCAACGCCCCGGCGGGCGTGGTCGTGAACGCGACCGCACCGGACGGCGTGATCGAGGGCATCGAGGCGCCGTCCTACCGCTTCTGCATCGGCGTGCAGTGGCACCCCGAGTTCCTGATCAGCGACGGCGACGCGCGGCTGTTCAAGGCCTTCCTCGGCGCGGCGGGGACGCGGTGAGCGAGCCCGAACGCATCGCCAAGCGGCTGGCCCGCGCCGGCCTGTGCTCGCGCCGCGACGCCGAGCGCTGGATCGCCGCCGGCCGCGTCCGCGTCGACGGCACCGTGCTCGACACGCCGGCCTTCACCGTCACCGACCGCAACCGCATCGAGGTCGACGGCAAGCCCCTGCCCGACATCGACCGGCCGCGCCTGTGGCTGTACCACAAGCCGGTCGAGCAGATGGTGACGGCGCGCGACCCGCAGGGCCGGCCGACCGTGTTCGACGCCCTGCCGAGGGACATGCCGCGCACCGTCTCGGTCGGTCGCCTCGACTTCATGTCCGAGGGCCTGCTGCTGCTGACCAACGACGGCGGCCTCGCCCGCCGGCTGGAGCTGCCGGCCAACGGCTGGACCCGCCGCTACCGCGCCCGCGTCCACGGCGTGGTCGACGAGGCTCGGCTGATGGAGCTGGCGCGCGGCATCACCGTCGAGGGCGTGCACTACGGGCCGATCAAGGCGCGGCTGGAGCGCCAGCAGCGCACCAACGCGTGGCTCGAGATCGCGTTGTCGGAAGGCAAGAACCGCGAGGTCCGGCGCGTGCTGGCCCATCTCGACCTGCCGGTGATGCGCCTGATCCGCGTCGCCTTCGGCCCGTTCCAGCTCGGCACGCTGGAGCGCGGGGAGGTCGAGGAAGTGCCGTCGGCGGCGCTCGACTCGCTGCTCGGCCTCAAGCCGCCGCCGCGCCGCGAGGGCTGGGCCAAGCCCAAGCTCAAGCCCAGGCCGCGACCGGCCGCCAAGGCGCATCCACGCGCCCGGCGGGGCTGACATGCTGCGCATCGTCGGCGGCCGGCATCGCGGCCGGGCCATCGCCGCGCCCGAGGGCCAGGCCACGCGGCCGACCTCCAGCCGCGCCCGCGAGTCGCTGTTCAACATCCTGGCGCACGCGCGCTGGCGCGCCGACGGCACCTCGCCGCTGGTCGAGGCGCGGGTGCTCGACGCCTTCGCCGGCACCGGCGCGCTCGGCATCGAGGCGCTGTCACGCGGCGCCGCGCACGCCACCTTCCTCGACAACGACGCCGGCGTGGTGAAGCTGATCGGCGAGAACCTGCGCAAGCTCGGCGAGACCGCCAACGCGCGGGTCGTGCGCGCCGACGCGACGCGCCCGCCGCCCGGCCGCGAGGCCTGCGACCTCGTCTTCCTCGACCCGCCCTACCGCTCCGGCCTCGCCGCGCCGGCGCTGGCCGCGCTCGCCGCCGCCGGCTGGCTGGCGCCGGGCGCGATCGCCACGGTCGAGCTGGCGCACAACGAGGACCTCGTGCCGCCCGACGGCTTCGAGGCGATCGACGAGCGCCGCTACGGCGCGGCGCGGCTGGTGATCCTGCGACGGATGCCATGACGCTGCGGGCGCCGCTCTACCTACTGCGCCACGGCGAGACCGCGTGGAACACCGAGCGCCGCATGCAGGGCCGCAAGGACTCGGCGCTGACCGAGCGCGGCCGCGCCCAGGCGCTGGCGATGGGCCGCACGCTGCGGGCCGAGCTGGCGCGCGATCCCGGCCCGACGCTGTTCCTGCGCAGCCCGCTCGGGCGCGTGCGCGAGACCTCGGAGATCGTCGGCCGCGAGCTCGGCCTCGCGCCGGACGACTGGCGCGACGACCCTCGCCTCGCCGAGCTCGGCTACGGCGACTGGGAAGGCTCGAGCTGGGCCAAGATCCAGCTCACCCATCCGACCGCGCTGGCCGACTGGCGCGCCGACCCGCACGGCTACTGCCCGCCGGGCGGCGAGACCCACGCCGAGCTGCGCCGACGCTCGGAGGAGGTGCTGGCCGAGGTCGTGACCCGCGGCGTGCGCACGGTGATCGTCGGCCACGGCGTCAGCGGCGCGGTGTTGCGCGGCATCAACCTCGGGCTCGACGCCAAGGCGATGTTCGTGCTCGAGAAGCCGCAGGACGCGTTCTTCCGGCTGCTGGCCGGGATCGAGGAACGGATCGCCTGTGCCTAGGCGGGTCGAGACCGACGTCCGCGCCGGCTACGCCGCATGGGCCGCCGGCTACGACGGCCAGGACAATCCCATGATCGCCGCGGTCGAGCGCGAGCTGGCGCTGCGACCGCTGGACTTCGCCGGCCGCCGCGTCCTCGACATCGGCTGCGGCACCGGCCGCGTGCTGGCCCGCGCGCTGGCGGGCGGCGCGGCGTTCGCGCAAGGGGTCGACGGCTCGGCCGAGATGCTGGCCGAGGCGCGCCGCCGGCTGGGCCCGGCGCTGCAGGCCGGGCAGGCCGCGCTGCACGAGGCGCGGCTCGACGGCGACTGGGACGCGCTCGCCACCGACTTCGACCTCGCCACTATCACGCTGGTGCTGGAGCACCAGCCGCGCGTCGCGCCGGTGCTGGCGCGCGCCGCCCGTCACCTGCGGCCGGGCGGCCGGCTGTTCGTGGCCGAGATCCATCCCGACATGCTGCGCGAGGACCTCGGCGGCCACTTCGAGCGCGACGGCGTCACCTTCGCGCTGCCGAGCCACCCGCACGATCGCGCCGAGTTCGAGGCCGCGCTGGCCGCCGCGGGATTCGTCGACATCGCGTTCCACGAGACGATCGCCGACGCCGGCACGATCGCGGCGATCCCGAAGTTCGCCAAGCGCGCCGGCTCGGGCGTGCTGCTCGGCGTGCGCGCGGTGCGGCGCTAGCCGCGCGCCAGGCGCGCCGTCCGCCGGCAGCCGCCGGTCTCGGTGACCGTCAGCCCGCCGCCGTCGGGGGTGGCGGAGAGCTTGCCGTTGCGGCGGTCGCCGCCCTTGACCGAGGCGACGGCGATCAGCGGGAAGGTGCCGGGCCGCACCGTGCCGTGGATCTGCCACAGGCCCGGCGTCGGCGCCGGGGCCGGCGCCTTCCTGAGGTTGGGCACAGGCCCCTGCGCGGTGGTGTCGTAGGCCGAGCCGTCGACGAAGCCGTTCTCGATCGTGATCACGTAGTCGAGCGGCGCGTTGCACGAGCCGCCGTCGCTGCGGCCCCGCCACTGGCCGTCGAGCGCGGTGGTCTGGGCCGCGGCCGACAGGCCGGTGAGCGCGGCGGCGAGCAGGAGGGCGGCGGGGACAACCAGGCGCTTCATCGTCTTCCGAACAGCCGCTCGATGTCGGCCAGCTTGAGTTCGACGTAGGTCGGGCGGCCATGGTTACACTGGCCGGAGTGCGGCGTCGCCTCCATCTGGCGCAGCAGCGCGTTCATCTCCTCGACCGTCAGCCGCCGGCCCGCCCGCACCGAGGTATGGCAGGCAAGCGTGCCGCAGACATCCTCGATCTTCTCCCTGAGCGACAGGTGGTCGCCCATCTCGGCCAGCTCGTCGGCGAGGTCGCGCACCAGGCCCTGCACGTCGACCTCGCCCAGCACCGCCGGGGTCTCGCGCACCACCACGGCGCCGAGCCCGAACGGCTCGAGCACGAGGCCGAGTTCCGCCAGTTCGCCGGCCCGCGCCGCCAGCCGCCGCGCCCCGTCCTCGCCGACCTCGACCACCTCGGGCAGCAGCAGCGCCTGGCGGCGCACGCCGTCGCTCTCGAGCTGGTTCTTCAGGCGCTCGTGCGTCAGCCGCTCGTGCGCGGCGTGCTGGTCGACGATCACCACGCCCTCGCCGGTCTGGGCGACGATGTAGGTTTCGTGCAGCTGTGCCCGCGCGACGCCGAGCGGGAACGCAGCCGCGTCGGCCGCCGCCGGCGCCATCGCGCCGGGCTCGACCCGCGCCGACGGCGCCGCGAACGGCGCGAGGAACCCGGAGGCGGCGTCGGCGAGGCCGCGCGGCAGGTCGAAAGACGGCGTCGCGCGCCCGAGCGGCAGCGGCGTCGAGAAGCCGGTGTGCGGCCGCAGCGCGCCGAGCGCGGCGTCGGCCACGGTCGTGCTGGCACGGTGGCCGGCGGCGGCGAGCGCGGTGCGCAGCGCGCCGACGATCAGGCCGCGCACGATGCCGGCGTCGCGGAAGCGGACCTCGGTCTTGGCCGGGTGGACGTTGACGTCGACCATCGCCGGCGGCGCCTCGAGGAACAGCGCCACCAGCGGGTGGCGGTCGCGCGCGAGGAAGTCCTGGTAGGCGCCGCGCACGGCGCCGGCCAGCAGCTTGTCGCGCACCGGCCGGCCGTTGACGAACAGGTACTGGTGCTGGCTGGTCGGCCGGTTCAGCGTCGGCAGGCCGGCGAAGCCGGTGAGGCGGAAGCCCTCGCGCACCGCGTCGATCGCCAGCGCGTTGTCGGCGAACTCGCGGCCCATGATGGCGGCGAGGCGGCCGAGGCGCTGCGCCTCGGGCGGCTCGATCAGCGCCGGCTTGACCGAAGGCAGGTCGAGCAGCGTGCGCTCCTCGCTCTCGAGCCGGAAGCCGATCGCGGGATGGGCCATCGCCAGCCGCCGCATCGCGTCGGCGACATGGCCCGACTCGGTGCGCGGCTCCTTGAGGAACTTGAGCCGTGCCGGCGTGGCGAAGAACAGGTCGCGGACCTCGACCCGGGTGCCCGGCGGGTGCGCCGCCGGCCGCGGCTCGCCGCGCGCGCCGCCCTCGATCTCGAGGCTCCACGCGGTGTCGGCGCCGGCCGGCCGCGAGGTCAGGGTGAAGCGGCTGACCGAGGCGATCGACGGCAGCGCCTCGCCGCGGAAGCCGAGCGTGCGGATGTCGGTGAGGTCGTCGTCGGGCAGCTTGGAGGTGCAGTGGCGCTCGACCGCCAGCACCATCTCGTCGCGGTCCATGCCGACGCCGTCGTCGACCACGGCGATGAAGCTGCGGCCGCCTTCCTTCAGGGTCACGGCGATGCGCGAGGCGCCGGCGTCGATCGCGTTCTCGACCAGTTCCTTGACCGCGCTCGCGGGCCGTTCCACCACCTCGCCGGCGGCGATGCGGTTGACCAGGGTCGAGGGCAGGCGGCGGAGCGCGCTCATGGCGCGCCCATCCTACGGCCGGCCACTTGCGGAAAGATACTCCCGGGTCAGCACCTTGGCCTCCTCGACCGCGGGCTGGTCGAAGGCATCGACGCCCCACAGCTCGGCCGCGAACATGGTCTCGAGCATGAAGTGCATCATCAGCGCGCCCATCGTGCGCTCGTCGACGGCCGGCAGCCGGAAGATCCGGGTCGGACGGCCGTTCTTCACGAAGGTCGCGGCGGTCGCCTCGGCCTCGGCCTTCAGGAGGTCGCCCATGGTCTTGCCGGCGAGGTAGGCGAGCGCCTTGTCTCCGCCCAGCATCGCCGGGTCGAGGCGCGTGCCCTGCCCGGCGGTGTCCTGGATCAGCACGGTGAACAGCTTGTCGGCCGGGCCGCCGAGGTAGAGCTGCACCTGGCTGTGCTGGTCGACGGTGCCGAGCGCCCGCACCGGCGTCGTGCCCATGCCGTTCTTGCCGAGGCTCTCCGCCCAGATCTGGCGGTACCACATGGCGAAGGTTTCGAGCCGGTCGACGTAGGGCATCATCACGGTGACGTTGACGCCCCGCTCCCTGGCCAGACCGACCGACAGCGCCGCGCCGATCGCCGGCGCCAGCCCGGCGGTGTCCTTCGCCGCCAGCACCGGGTCGAGCACGCTGGCCGCGCCCTCGCGCAGGGCGACCGCGTCGATGCCGGCGATCATCGCCGGCAGCAGGCCGACCAGGCTCAGCGCCGAGTAGCGGCCGCCGACCCTGGGATCGTGGTCGAGCACGGTGCAGCCGAGCCGCGTCGCCAGCCGGCGCAGCGGGTTGTCGGCGGCCTCGGTGATCGCCAGCACGTGGCGCGCCACCGCCGCCTTGCCGACCCGCGCCTCGAGCGCGGCCAGCACGGTGAACAGCGCGGTCAGCGTCTCGGGCGTGCCGCCCGACTTGGAGATCGGCAGGAAGCCGGTGCGCTCCAGCGGCAGGCGCGCGGCCAGCGCCGCGAAGGTCGCGGGATCGACGTTGTCGCAGAACCACAGCTTCGGCACGCCGGTCGCCGGGCCGAAGCCCGCGTCCTTCAGCGCCACCAGCGTCTTGCCGCTGAGGCTCGAGCCGCCGCTGCCGATCACCACGACGTGCTCGAAGGCGGCGAAGCGCTGGACGTGCGGCCGCAGCGCGGCGATGTCGTCGAGCCGGCCCGGCAGCGACAGCAGCGGCAGCGTGCCGTCCTCCTTCCAGCGCCGGATCCTGTCGAGCGCCGGCACGGCCCTGGCGAGCTCGCGCTCGAAGGCGGCGCGCGGCAGGCCGTTGCGGCCCACGCCCTCCTCCAGCACGTTGTCGATGACCTGCGTGTACGTCATGGCCCGGCCTCTCGGGGATCGGGGGTGATGCCGACGGGCTTGCCGACCACCACGGTCGTGGCGACGTCGTCGCGCAGGAGGCGACGGGCGACGCGGCGCACGTCCTCCGGCTTGACCGCGGCGATCAGCGCGGCACGCCGGGCCAGGTGGTCGGGCCCGAGGTTGTCGACCTGCATCGAGTGCAGCAGGTTGGCGACGGCGCCGGACGAATCCAGCGACAGTGACAGCGCGCCGGCGAGGTAGGTCTTTGCGTCGGCGAATTCCTGCTCGGTCGGGCCCTCGGTGCGCAGCCGCGCCAGCTCGGCGCGGACCACGCGCAGCGCCTCGGCGACGCGCTCGTTGGCGCTGGCGGTCGAGATCACCAGCAGCGCCGCGCGGCGGTAGACGCGCAGGCTCGACGAGGCGCCGTAGGCGAGGCCGCGCTTCTCGCGCACCTCGGTGAACAGGCGCGACTGCTGGCCGCCGCCGCCCAGCACGTGGTTGAGGATGGTGGCGGCGTACCAGTCGGGATCGTCGCGCGCGATGCCGGGCAACGCGACCAGCGCGGTGCTCTGCGGCATCGGCCGCTCGACCACCACGGTGCGCGCCTTGACCGGCGGCTTCCATTCCGGCGGCAGGGCCGGAGCGGCGCCGACCGGCAGGCCGCCGAACACGCGGTCGAGCTGGCGGGCCAGCTCGGCCTCGTCGATGTCGCCGACCGCGGCCACGGTCAGCCCGGTGCGCACCAGCAGGGTCGCGGCGCGCTGCCTGAGGTTCTCCTGGGTGATCCGGCGCAGGTCGTCGGCGGTGCCCTCGGGATCGCGGGCGTAGGGATGACCGGCGAACTCGGTCTCCATCATCGTCCGCGCCGCCACCGCGTTGGGACGCTGGTTGGCCTGGTTGAGGCCGGCGATGGTCTGGGCGCGGCGCTGGTCGATCCTCGCCGGGTCGAAGCGCGGCTGCGTCAACGCCAGCCGCAGCAACTCGAAGCCCTCGTCGCGGTTGGCCGAGAGCACGCGCAGGCTGCCGCCGAGGCGGTCCAGCGAGGCGCCGAAGTTCACCGACGCCGCGGCATCCTCCTGGCGCTGGCGGTAGGCCTGGGCATCGAGCGGACCCGCGCCGTCGGTCAGGAGGGCAGCCATCAGGCTGGTAACGCCGGACTGGCCTTCCGGCTCCGTCGCCGTGCCGGCGCCGAACGAGAACGCCAGCGACACCACCGGCGCGCTCTTGTCCTGGACCAGCCAGGCCTTGATGCCGAGCGGTGTCGTCACCGTCCTGATGTCGACCGCGCCGGCCGTCGCCGGCAGGCCGAGCGCCACCGCCAGGACGAGCGCGAACACGGGCGCCAACACGGGCGCCAACAGGCGCTTCACGGCCTTCACCGCATGCCTTCCTGAGGCATCAGCACCGAGGTCACGAGGCGTTCCGGCTTCCACACCGCGCGCGCCGCCGCCACGACCGCGTCGGGCGTCACCGCGCCGATGCGCTGCGGCCAGGCATCGATGTCGGCCACCGTGCCGCCGATGCCGAGCAGGCTGCCGTACAGGCGCGGCCCGCTCTGCAGCGAGTCCTGGGCGTAGATCGCCGAGGCCAGCAGCGCGTTCTGCGCCCGCTCGACCTCCGCCGCCGTCGTGCCGTGGTCGAGCAGGCGGTTCATCTGGTCGGCCACCGCCGTCTCGATGTCGGCCATCGCCGCGCCCCGGGCGGGGTGGACGCCGATGTCGAAGCTGGTGAGACCGAGGCTCTGCGGGCTGTAGCCGGCGCCGACCGAGAGGGCGAGCTTGCGCTCGTCGACCAGCACCTTCCACAGGCGGCTGGTCTCGCCGCCGCCCATCAGCCGCGCCAGCACCTGCAGCGCGTAGGCGTGCTGGGTCTCGCCCTTGAAGTACGACGGCGCGAGGTAGTTGCGGCCCCAGCGCGGTTCGGCGACGCGCGCGTCGGCCCGCGCCACCTTCTGCGGCAGGTCGCCGGCGCCCTCGGCCGGCCGGCGGCGCGGCTCGATCTTGCGCTGCGGGATCGGGCCGTAGAACTTCTCCGCGTACCGGCGGACCTGATCGGCGGTGGTGTCGCCGGCGACGATCAGCACCGCGTTGTTGGGCGCGTACCACTTGCGATAGAAGCCGGCGAGGTCGGCGACGCTCAGCTTCTTGATGTCCTCGACGTAGCCGATGATCGGCATGCCGTACGGTTTCTTGCGGCCGAACAGCTGTTCCTGCACCGCCTCGCCGAGCAGCGCGCCGGGCGAGTTCTCGAGCCGCATGCGGCGCTCCTCGAGGATCACCTGGCGCTCGGGGACCAGCTCCTTCTCGCTGATCACCAGGCCGTTCATGCGATCGGCCTCCATGCGCATCACCATCTCGAGCCGGTCGGGCGAGACGATCTGGTAGTAGCCGGTGGTGTCGTACGAGGTGTAGGCGTTGTCGCGGCCGCCGTGGCGCGCGACGATGCGCGAGAAGTCGCCCGACCCGACCGCGCCCGTGCCCTTGAACATCATGTGCTCGAGGAAGTGGGCGATACCGGTCTTGCCGAACGTCTCGTCGGCGCCGCCGACCTTGTAGATCAGCAGCTGGTTGACGATCGGCGCGCGGTTGGACGGCAGGACGACGACCTGCAGGCCGTTCGACAGGGCGAAGGTCTCGACGCGGCGCCTGTCGACGCTGAACAGCTTGGCGCTGGCACCGGACGCGGCGAGCGAGCCGGCGGCGGCCAGGCCGCCGAGCAGGGCACGGCGGCTGAACATGCGCGACCGGCTCAGAAGATGCCTTCGAGGATGCCGCGCTGGCGCCGCTTGATGGTCGGCGTGGCGCCGGTCGGGGCCTGGCCGGCGGCCTGCGCGTCGCGGATGCGCTGCTGCTCCTTGGTCGGGTCGACCACGACGCCGCTCGGCGGCGCCTCCTGCCAGAAGATCAGGCTGTCGATGAACGACTTGTCGCTGTCGTTGATCGTCTTGGTGTCCTGGTTGACGCGGCTGCGGATCTCGGGGTCGGCGTTGCCGCCGCCGGCGCGCTGGACCAGCGCCTGCTCCGACGTGGTCGGCGCGGCCTTGGACGTTCCGGTCAGAACCTGGTTGCGCTGCGGCCGCCCGGCCAGCGCCGGCGACAGGGCTTCCTTGGCCTGGTCGGCCGGGGTGACTTCCTGGGGCCGCGGCTCGCCCGGCCGCGGCGGACGCAGCTCGGCGTTGGGCGGCATGGTGAGCGGCGAGTGCGACACGATCTTGAACTCGTCGGGCGAGGTCTTCTTGCCGCCGCCGATGTTCTCGAAGGCGCTGCAGCCGCCCAGCGTCGCCGCGCCGAGCGCCAGCAGGCTGACCGGGAGAAGTGCCGGGGAGAGGATCGTCCGTCGCATCGTTCGTCCTTGCGATTTTTGCTTGTGGTCGCTGATCATGGCCGCTTCAGGGCGTCCGCCGGGTTTCGGCGAGGAGGGAATCGAGCAGCATCAGCCCGACGCCGACAACGATCGCCGCATCGGCGATGTTGAACGCCGGCCAATGCCACTGGCCCACGTGGAAGTCGGCGAAATCGAACACCGCCCCCCACCGTGCGCGGTCGATAACATTGCCGATGGCGCCCCCCATGACAAGGCCGATGCCCCACGCGGTGAGCGCCCGGTCGGTTCGCCGCAGCCACAGGAACAGGCCGATGCAGACGGCGATCGCCACGCCCGACAGCACCCACGGCGGCAGCGCCTGGTCGCCGCCCATCAGGCCGAAGCTGACGCCGCGGTTCCACACCATCACCAGCCGGAAGAAGCCGTCGATCACCGTCACCACCGCCCCGGTCTTGGCCAGCCAGGTCATCAGCAACTGCTTCGACACCTGGTCGACCACCACGGTCACCAGCACCAGGATCATCGCCTGCCGGTCGATGCGACGCATCACGACCCCTCCGCCGCCGCGGCGCGGCGACACCTCCCCGCGCTCGCGCGCAGGGAGGAAAGTCCGATGGCGCCGCCGGCGGTCAACCCACCGCCTCTTCGCAGCGGACGCACAGCAGCGGGTGCCTGGCCGACTTGCCGACCTCGGGCAGGACCTGCCAGCAGCGCGCGCACTTGGTGCCGTCGGCCGGGTGCGGCGCGACGCCGACCCCGGGCACGTCGGCCAGCGTGAAGTCGCCCGCCGCCGGCGCGCCCTCGACCAGGCGGCCGCCCGAGGTGATGCAGATCTCGGCGAGGTCGAGCCCCTTCATCGCCGCGACGTACTCGGCGCTGGCGTGGACATGCGGCGCGGCCTGCAGGCTCGAGCCGATGCGCTTCTCGGCGCGCTCGAGCTCGAGCGCGCCGGTGACGACGCGGCGCAGCGCCCGTACCGTCTTCCACCTGTCGCCCAGCGCGGCGTCGAGCCAGCCCGCCGGGATCGCCGGGTAGAGCCGCAGGTGGACGCTCTCGGCGGCGTGGTCGGGCACGCCCGCGGGCCGCGCCAGCCACGCCTCCTCCGCCGTGAAGCAGGTGATCGGCGCCAGCCACGCGGTCAGGAACGAGAACAGCTCGGCCATCACCGTGCGCGCGGCGCGGCGGCGCAGCGTCGAGGGCGCGTCGCAGTAGATCGCGTCCTTGCGGATGTCGAAGTAGAAGGCCGACAGGTCGACGGCGCAGAAGTTGTGCAGCTCGGTGGCGATGCGGTGGAAGTCGAAGTCGTCGACCGCCGGCCGGAAGACCGCGTCGAGCTCGGCCATGCGATGCAGCACCCAGCGCTCCAGCTCCGGCATGTCGGCCGGCGCCACCTTCTCGGCATCGGTGTAGCCGTCGAGGCTGCCGAGCAGGTAGCGCAGCGTGTTGCGCAGCCGGCGATACGCCTCGGCCTGGTGCTTCAGGATCTCCGGGCCGATGCGCTGGTCCTCGGTGTAGTCGGTGCCGACCACCCACAGGCGCAGGATGTCGGCGCCGTACTGGTCGCACACCGCCTGCGGGGCGGTGATGTTGCCCAGCGACTTCGACATCTTGCGGCCCTGCTCGTCGAGCGTGAAGCCGTGCGTCAGCACGCCGTCGTAGGGCGCGCGGCCGCGGGTGCCGCAGCTCTCGAGCAGAGAGGAATGGAACCAGCCGCGATGCTGGTCCGAGCCCTCGAGGTAGAGGTCGGCCGGCCACTTCAGCTCGGGATTGCCCTCGAGCGTGAAGGCGTGGGTCGAGCCCGAGTCGAACCAGACGTCGAGGATGTCCTTCACCTGCTCGAAGTCCTCGGCCTTGTACTTGTTGCCGAGGAAGCGCTCGGGCGGGCTCTCGAACCAGACATCGGCGCCCTCGGCGCGGAACGCCTCGACGATGCGGGCCATGACCTCGGGGTCGCGCAGCGGCTCGCCGGTCTTCTTGTCGACGAACACCGCGATCGGCACGCCCCAGGCGCGCTGGCGCGAGACGCACCAGTCGGGCCGCTGCTCGATCATGCTGCGCAGGCGGTTGTAGCCGGCGCGCGGCACGAAGCGGGTGGCGTCGATCGCCGCCAGCGCCTTTTCGCGCAGCGTGCCGCCGATCTCGGCGATCGGCCTGTCCATGGCGATGAACCACTGCGGCGCGTTGCGGAAGATGACCGGCGCCTTGGACCGCCACGAGTGCGGGTAGGAGTGGCGGACCTGGCCGTTGCCCATCAGCTTCCCGGCCTTGTCGAGCGCCTCCATGACCGCCTTGTTGGCGCGGCCCTTCTTGCCCTCGGAGGTGTAGACCTGCAGGCCGGCGAACAGCGGCACGTGCGGGTAGTAGGTGCCGTCCTCGGCGACCGTGTCAGGCACCTCGATGCCGTTGGCGATGCCGAGTTCGTAGTCGTCGGCGCCGTGGCCCGGCGCGATGTGCACGAAGCCGGTGCCGGCGTCGGCGGTGACGAAGTCGCCCGGCAGCACCGGGACGTCGAACTCGTAGCCCTGGCCGCGGAACGGGTGGGCCAGCACCGCGCCCTCGAGGTCGGCGGCGGCGACCTCGGCCAGCACGCGGCCGGTGAACTTCGCCTCGGCCGAGATCGCGGGCAGCAGGTCGCGCGCCACCACGATCTTCTCGCCGACCCTGGCCCGGCTGCCATCGCCCGCCTCGGTGACCTCGACCAGCGCGTACGCGATCTCGGGCCCGTAGGCGACGGCGCGGTTGCCCGGCATCGTCCAGGGAGTCGTCGTCCAGATCACCACGGCGGCGCCGTCGAGCTTGCCACCCTTCGACTTCAGCACGGGGAAACGGACGTGAACCGTGTCCGAGGTGTGATCGTGGTACTCGATCTCGGCCTCGGCCAGCGCGGTCTTCTCGACCACGCTCCACAGCACCGCCTTGGAGCCCTTGTAGAGGCCGCCGTTCATCAGGAACTTGCCGAGCTCGCCGACGATCACCGCCTCGGAGGCGTAGGCCATGGTCGAGTAGTAGTTGTCCCAGTCGCCCTCGACGCCCAGCCGCTTGAACTCGTCGCGCTGGACGCCGATCCAGTGGTCGGCGAAGGCGCGGCACTCGCGGCGGAACTCGCCGATCGGCACCTGGTCCTTGTCCTGCTTGGCGGCGCGGTACTTCTCCTCGATCTTCCACTCGATCGGCAGGCCGTGGCAGTCCCAGCCCGGGACGTAGTGGCTGTCCTTGCCCATCATCTGCTGCGAGCGGGTGATGAGGTCCTTGAGGATCTTGTTGAGCGCGTGGCCGATGTGGAGGTTGCCGTTGGCGTACGGCGGGCCGTCGTGCAGCACGAACTTCGGCCGCCCCCGGCTCTCGGCGCGCAGGCGCTGGAACAGCTTCATGTCGGCCCAGCGCGCCAGGAGCTCGGGCTCCTTCTTGGGCAGGCCGCCACGCATCGGGAAGTCGGTCTTGGGCAGGAAGACGCTGGATTTATAGTCGGTTGTCACGAGAAACTCGGTGCAAGGAGGAGCGATCGGCGACCGTCCGGGCGACGGTCGCGGGCAGGCGAAGGGACCCGGCCGCGGTCAGCGGACCGGGCGGATAATTCGCTCCAGAAGGGCCCCGGTAAGCATAGGGCGCGCAATCTAGGGACGGGGGTCCGGGGGGTCAAGGCGACGCCCGAATGATAACTCAAGTTTTTCTTCCCGGCAAGACGGGACGCGTCGGGGGGAATTATTGCGTGCCATGGAAGGGGGTCTGGCTGCAGCGATCGAGACGCCTGTTTCGCGCCTTCCCATCCAATCCTTTCATTCGCCTCGGTTCGCCCGGGAGCCGACCCTTGGCCGGCGACGGCCATCGGCCGCCGCGTGCCTCCGATCAACGATTGACTTATATGTCAATTCACCACCTGATGGACGACAGGATCCGGCGCGGGATGCTGTTCCCGGTCCTGCCGCGCGCGGCGGGCGCGACGGCGAGGCGGGCCCTGCTCGCGTCCGCGGAGGTCCAGGCGATGCTCGACGAGGAGGATGTCGACGGCGAGACGGAAGCCCGCATGGGAACCCTCGAGGCGGACCTCGACCTGTTCACGGAGGGCAGGACCATCGGGCCCCGGTACCTGTTCCTGCTCTACCCCGCGTCCGACGGCGTTTGGGAGATCAGGAGCGTTCGCGACGCGCCGTCGATCCGGGTGCTGGGCCTGTTCGCCGAGAAGGACGTGTTCGTGGCGACCAACCTCGCGCTTCGGGAGGACCTGGGCGGATGGCGGTCGCGGGAATGGAAGACCGTCAAGAAGATCGCGCGGGCGCGGTGGAACGTCCTGTTCCACACCTACCCGCCGATGATCACCTCCACTGTCCACGACGTCGTTTCGGGAGCGGTCCATGGCGACGACCTCAAAGCTTAGGAAGCCTCGGGCGCGCGACGTCGCCTACTACCGCCAGCGGCAGAAGAACCTCGTCCTCTCGGCGCTGCTGGACTTCTTCGTCGAGGAAGTCGACCGCAGCGGCATCACCAGGAAGGATTGGGCGGAGGCCGTCGGCAAGGATCCCGCCCAGCTGACCCGGTGGCTGACCTCGCCCAGCAACTTCGAGCTCGACACCCTGAGCGACCTGCTGCTGCCCCTGGGCGCGGAGATGGAACACCGGATCGTCCGCTTCGCCGACCGGCCCAGGGCCAACAGCCTGCACCCGCTGATGACCGGCACCGGGGCGACCACGGCCTCGTCCCAGCCCCAGAACCTGAAGCGGATCGCCCTTTCCGGCTCGCCCTCCGGACGCAAAGTGGAGGTCAGGATCAAATGAGCCCCAAAGCAGCCATGCCCCATGCCTTCGGGACGACCCTGTTCTGCGACGACATCCGGTTCGAGATGGACGGGAAGATCTCGCTGATCGGCAGCTACGGCGGCGACATGGTCGTGCGCGACCCGTTGCCGGTCGTCCTGCCGAAGTTCGCGGCCTGCGTCGTGTTCGTCCAGAGACAGGAGGCGTTCTCGAAGGCACTGGCCGTGAAGATCTTCCTTCCCGGCGACGCCGAGGACGCACCCTCCATCGTCTCCAACATCGCCGATGTCGACATGCCGACCACGACGCCGGATGGCGACGACGACTTCATCACGGTGCGCACCAACCTGATCATCAGCCCGCTGGCGATCAACCAGCCGGGACACATCAGGGTCCGGGTGACGCGCGACGGCAGCGACCACACGGTGGGTTGCCTGAAGGTGGTCTCGGCCCAGGACCTCGTCCGCGCGGGCTGATCCGCCCCGTGCGGCGAAGGTCGCGGCGACCGGGGCACCGCGGTGGTCCCGCGTCCCGCGCCCCCGCTTGCACGCTGCTGGCCGGCCTTCGCTAGCGAAGCCCCGCCGCCTTGCGCAGGACCGCGTTCATGCGCGTCTGCCAACCCGGTCCGGTCGCGCGAAAGTGCGCCAGCACGTCGTGGTCGAGTCGTAGCTTCACGGCCTGCTTCGGGTTGGCCAACCGCGGCCGTCCCCGCCGGTCGTTCACCAGCACCTTCGTCCCCGCTCGGACGACCCGACCATCCTCGACGACTTCCGCATGGACGAAGAACGAGGGCGGCAATCGCGGGGCGTCTTCCTTGTCAGTCCAGGTGCTGCGCCCATGCTTTGGCTTCCTTGGCATGACAGTACCTCATCGAGATGATCCGCCGGGTCATGCCGCGCTCCGTCCACACGACGACAACCAGGCGATGGCGAAGATGGCCAACCGAGATGAACCGCTCCTCGCCGTAGTCCCTGCGTCGGTCGGGAACGGTCGCGTACCTGCCCGCGAAAACCTGGCCGGCGTCGGCAAAGTCGATTCCCCGCTCCGCCAGCACCCGGGCACGCTTGGCCGGATCGAACCCGATCCGCATTTTTGTACCCCCGATAAATAAGCACGGCAAGGACACGCATGTCCTTCGCCATCACAGACGGGGCATGGGGGTACGCCGCCTCAGGCCAACGCCGGAAAACTCCCTCGCTGCGCTCGGGGTGACAGCCTTGGCCGGGCGGGCCGGAGGCCCGCGCTCCCTTCTATTGCGCCAGCACCTTGCGGGCGGCGTCGCCGTCGGCGGCGATCTGGGCCTTGAGCGCGTCGAGGCCCGCGAACTTCATCTCGGGGCGGATGAAGTCGACCAGGGCGACGCGCAGGGTCTTGCCGTAGAGGTCGCCCGCGAAGTCGAACAGGTGGACCTCGAAGTTCTCCTGCAGCTTGCCGAAGGTCGGGCGACGGCCGAGGTTGGCGACGGCCGGCCGCCAGTTGGCCGGCTGGTCGCCTTCTCCCTCGACCAGCACGCGCACGGCGTAGACGCCGAAGCGCGGCCGCAGGTGTTCGCCCAGCGCGACGTTGGCGGTCGGGAAGCCGATGGTGCGGCCGCGCTGGTCGCCCTGCTCGACCGTGCCCTCGATCTCCCAGGCATGGCCCATCAGCTCGGCCGCCTCGACCACCGCGCCGGCGCGCAGCGCCTCGCGGATGCGGGTCGAGGAATAGATCTCGCCCTCGCGCATCACCGGGTCGAGCGCCGACACGCCGATGCCGCGCTCGGCGCCGCGCTCGCGCAGGCGCTCGACGTTGCCGCTGCGCCGCGCGCCGAAGGTGAAGTCGAAGCCGCAGACGACGTGGCGGGCGCCCAGGCCCTGCAGCAGCACGCCGTCGAAGAACGCGTCGGGCGACAGCGACGAGAAGGCGGCGTCGAAGCGCTGCGCCACCATCGCGGTGACGCCGTGGCGCGCCAGCAGGCGGCGCTTGGCCGGCAGCAGCGTCAGCCGGAACGGCGCGGTGTCGGGCACGAAGAAGCGCCGCGGGTGCGGCTCGAAGGTCAGCGCCACCACCGGCGCCTTCATCGCCGCGCCCTGCTCGACCGCGCGCGCGACCAGCGCCTGGTGGCCGCGATGCACGCCGTCGAAGTTGCCGAGCGCGACCACGGCGCCGCGCAACGCCTCGGGCACGCTCTGCCAGTCGTCGAAGCAGGGGATCATGGCGGGACCGGCGACCTCAGGCGGCGTCGCGCCGCGGCACCAGCACCACGGCCTCGCCGTCGAGCACGACCTTGTCGCCGTTCAGGCACTGGGTGCGCAGCGTCACGCGGCGGCGCTTTTCGTCGATCGCCGAGATCGTGGCGACCGCGGTGATGGTCTCGCCGATCAGCACCGGCGCCATGAAGTTCAGGGTCTGCGAGATGTAGACCGCGCCGGGACCGGGCAGCTTGGTGCCGATCACCGCCGAGATGAACGAGGCGCTCAGCATGCCGTGGGCGATGCGCTGGCCGAACCGGGTGGTGCGGGCGAAGCCGTCGTGCAGGTGGATCGGGTTGGTGTCGCCGGAGACGCCGGCGAAGGCCATCAGGTCGGCCTCGGTCACCGTCTTGCCGAACATCGCCGACATGCCGGGCTTCAGGTCTTCGAGGAACAGGCCGTTCATGGCCGCGAAAGCGTTGCTCACCTTGGTTCTTCCTCCGGTTGGCGCGCCCTCTTACCACGCGGCGGGGGCTGTGCCACAGTCGTATGAATGACCGTTCACACGACACCGGAGGCCGAGCTCGTCGCCCACGGCCTGGCGCGGGCACTGGCCCGCCACTTCGGCCGGCCGGTCGCCGTCGAGGGGCTGCGCCGCGAGTCGGGCGGCGCCTCGCGCCAGACCTGGAGCTTCGACGCCGTCGCCGGCGATCGCCGTGACGGGCTGGTGCTGCGCCGCGACCCGCCGCTGCAGGCCGCGGCCCGGCCGGACGCCCAGCCGGGCGACCGCGACGAGCGCTCGGCGGTGATCGACCGCGCCACCGAGTTCCGGGTGCTGCGCGCCGCCCACGCCGCCGGCGTCACCGCCCCCGAGCCGCTGTTCGCGCTGGCGCCCGAAGACGGGCTCGGCGACGGCTTCGTGATGCGCCGGGTCGGCGGCACCGCGATCGCGCGCAAGCTGCTGCGCGACGCCCCCTACGCCGCGGCGCGGCCGCGCATCCCGGCGCAGCTGGGTGCGATCCTGGCCCGCCTGCACGCCACCGACACCGCGACCCTGCCGCCGCTCGCCCACCGCGAGGCCGCCGACCTGATCGCGGGCCTGCGCGGCGTGCTCGACTCGCTCGGCTACGCCCAGCCGGTGTTCGAGCTGGCGCTGTCGTGGCTCGACCGCCGCAAGCCGGCCAGGGCGGCGAAGCCGGTGCTGGTGCACGGCGACTTCCGCACCGGCAACTACCTGGTCGACGAGGGCGGCGTGACCGCGATCCTCGACTGGGAGGGCGCGCACCTCGGCGACCCGATCGAGGATCTCGGCTGGCTGTGCGTGAAGAGCTGGCGCTTCGGCGCGGTCGACAGGCCGGCCGGCGGCTTCG
Organism: uncultured Reyranella sp.; assembly: GCA_964420105.1. Classification (GTDB taxonomy): domain Bacteria; phylum Pseudomonadota; class Alphaproteobacteria; order Reyranellales; family Reyranellaceae; genus Reyranella. The sequence goes on along the minus strand of CAYQRL010000003.1, from coordinate 228,789 downwards.
GCTCGCGCGAGGAGCTGTGGCAGGCCTACGAGGCGGCCGGCGGCGGCCGCGTCGATCCCGCCCGCGCGCGCTGGTGGGAGGTGTTCGGCACGGTGCGCTGGGGCATCATCTGCCACACTCAGGCGCACAAGCACCTGTCGGGCGCGCAGAAGTCGATGGAGCTGGCGTCGATCGGCCGGCGCGCGGTCGAGACCGAGGTCGACCTGCTGCAGTTGCTGAAGGAGGGCGGCTGATGGCCCAGGACCGTCCGACCCAGGCCGAGTTGCTCGCCGCCGTCGCCGAGTTCCTGCGCGACGAGGCGGTGCCGGCGCTGGACAAGGCCGCGCCCGGCCTCGCCTTCCAGCTGCGCGTCGCCGCCAACGCCTTGGCGATCCTCGAGCGCGAGCAGCGCCTCGGCCCCGACGCCGACCGGCGCGAGCACCAGCGGCTGGTCGCGCTGCTCGGCCGCGACGGCACGCTCGACGAGCTGAACCGCGCGCTCGCCGCCGAGCTGCGCGCCGGCAGGCGCGACGAGACCGACGCCGCGCTGATAGCCCACCTCGAGGCCACCGTCGCCGACAAGATCGCGATCGCGAACCCCAGGTGGACGTGAACGATCCCTCGCTGCGCTCGCGACGACGGTCCCCTACTCCGGCACCGCCTCACCCGAGCCGCCGAATTCCCTGGGGAAGTCGCGCAGCTTGGGCAGGCCGTCCTTCATCGGCAGCACCGTCTCGGCATAGTTGACGTGCACCGCCGGCTTGAAGGCCAGCGTCGGCAACGTCGCGCTGAAGACGTCGACCATGCCGAGCGGCGGATGGTTGGTCATCAGGTGGCCGCCGCACCTGCTGCAATACTGGCGCTGGCTGAGCGGCGTCTTCTGGAACGTCGCGACATGCTCTGCGCCCTTGGTCACCCGCACCGCCTCGGGCTTCCACAGGCTGAACGCGTTGACCGGACCGCCCGACCACGACCGGCACGACCGACAATGGCAGTAGCCCATCGCCTCGGGTTCGCCGCTCACCTCGACGGCGACGGCGCCGCAGAAACAGCTTCCTTCGTGAGCCATGGCATTCCTCCGCTTTCCGGAGCGCCATGGTCGGGACGGTTGCAGGCGGCGGCAACGAAACATCGCGTGACCCGGGACGGAACGATCCCGCCCCGCTGCGTTGACCCTTCGCGACTGACCAGTGCGAAGGAGAGAAGCATGGACAAGGAACACGTGAAGGGCGCCGCCGACAAGGTGAAGGGCAGCGTCAAGGACGCGGTCGGCGGCCTCACCGGCGACACCGAGCTGCAGGCCGAGGGCAAGATCGACAAGGCCAAGGGCGAGGCCCACAAGGTCGCCGGCGACGTCAAGGACGCCGCCAAGGACCTGACCAAGTAGGTCTTGCCGCCCGCGCGAAGAAAGGCCGCCCCCGGGGCGGCCTTTCGTTTTCAACCCGCACCTTGACTGCAGCTTCATCGCGCTTCAAAGCTGAAGCATGGAGCTGACGCTGCGGGGGCAACTGGTTCTGCTCCTGTCAGTGCTGGCGCTGGCAGGCGCGCCCGTCGCCGCGTCTGCCCAGACCCCGACCGAGCAACGCGAAGCCGCGATCCTGAAGTCGCGCGCCGGCCAGAAGGCCGAGGCGCAGGCCACGCTGCGCGCCATGCTGGCCAGCGGCATCGACGACGGCCTGGTCGCGATGGACCTCGCGACGCTGCTGCAACAGGACGGCAAGCCGGCCGAGGCGGTGGCCGTGTTCGAGGCCGCCAGCAAGGCCGACCCGCCCGACTACGCGCTGCTGGCCGCGACCCGCGCCTACCGCGACCTGCGCCGGTACGACGATGCCGCGCGGCTGGCCCGCGACGGCGAGCGCCGCTTTCCCGACGACCCGGTGTGGCCGCTGGTGCTGTCGCTGGTGCTGAGCGATGCCGGCAGCACCGGCGAGGCGCTGGCCGTGCTGAAGACCCCCGGCGCCCGGCGCGCGCCGCCGGTCGAGCGGCTGATGGCCGAGGGCTATGCCTGGCGGCGCGCCGGCAACATCGCCGCCGCGCTCAGCGCCTACGGCGAGGCGATCCGGCTGTCGGGCAACAATCCGGGCGTGCGCCAGGAAGCGGCGGGCGTGCTGCTCGACGCCGGCGCGCCCTACGGCGCGGCGATGCTGGCGGGCACCACGCCGTCGATCGACGCCGCGCAGGCCGGCGCGATGGTGCGCTGGGGCGAACAGACGCGGCCGCCCGAGCCGGCGAAGCGCTTCGAAGGCACCGACGCCGCGCTCGCGCGGCTCGACGCGCTGCTGGCCACGACGCCGCCCGAGGAGACGGCGCTGCGCCGCCGGCTGCGGCTCGACCGCATGATCGCGCTGCGCGATCGCATGCGCATGGCCGAGGCGATGGCCGAGGGCGAGGCGCTCGGCGCCGACGGCAAGCTGCCGGCCAGCGCCGAGCAGGCCTATGCCGACGCGCTGCTCTACAACCGCCGGCCCGAGGCGGCGCGCGCCGCCTACGAGCGCGTGCTGGCCGAGAACCCGGGCGACGTGCAGGCGCTGTACGGCGCCTTCTTCGCCAACGTCGAGCTCGAGGATTTCCGCCGCGCCTACGCCATCGTCGATGGTCTCGCCCGGGACGAGCCGGTGTGGCGCTACTACGAGAACAGCCCGGCCCGCCACGCCAACGGCGAGCGCGCCTATGCCCAGACGATCGCCGGCCAGGCCCGCGCCTGGGGCAACCAGCTGGGCGAGGCGTGGGACCGGCTCGAGCCGCTGGTCGCCGCCGCCCCGGCCAACGGCAACATGCGGCTGGCGCTGTACGGCGTCGCCAACGCCCGCGGCTGGCCGCGGCGGGCGCGCGACGAGGGCGAGATCGCCATCAGCCTGGCGCCGCGCGACATCGGCTCGCGCATCGCCGAGGTCGAGATCGCCATCGCCGCCTACCGCTTCGCCGAGGCGCAGCGCCTGCTGGCGGCGCTGCAGGCCGAGTATCCCGAGGATCTCGGCGTGCAGCGGCTGGCGCGCGACCTCGACGCCAAGCGCCGCTTCCTGCTCGACGTGCAGGTCCAGCCCAGCAACTCCGACGGCGGCGGCGCCAACGCCTCGGGCCAGGCGATGGTGTCGGAGGCGCGGCTCTACTCGCCGCCGATCGCCGACAACTGGCGGCTGTTCGCGATCGGCGACTGGAACTTCGCCAACCCGCCCGAGGGCAACGTGCAGCGCGTGCGCGCCGGCGGCGGCCTCGAGTTCCGCGCCCCGTGGGTCACCGCGACGGTCTACCCGACCGCGAACATGGGCTCGCTGCAGAAGGCCGGCGGCGGCGCCACCGTCGACTGGTGGCTGACCGACCAGGTCGAGCTGTCGGCATCGGCCGAGCTGTTCAGCCTCGCCTCGCCGCTGCGCGGCCTCTACTACGGCATCAGCGCCAACGAGTTCGCGGCCAAGGCGACTTACCGCTGGCACGAGTCTCGTAACGTCTCGCTGCGGCTCGCCTACCTGCCGTTCACCGACGGCAACCAGCGCTTCGCCGGCGGCTTCGCCTACGAGGAGCGGGCGATCAACGTGCCGGGCTTCGACCTGACCGGCCGCCTGCAGGCCTATGCCTCGACCAACTCGATGGGCGGCACCCAGCCCTACTACAACCCGTCGCAGGACCTGTCGCTGACCGGCGGCTTCCTGGCCGAGCACGTGCTGTGGCGGCGCTACGAGAACAGCCTCGTCCACGCGCTGACCGTCGATGCCGGCCTCTACGCCGAGCAGAACTACGCCAGCAACTGGATCGGCACGATCAACTACGAGCATCGCTGGCGCTTCGACCCGCTGACCGAGTTCCGCTACGGCGTCCAGCTGATGCGCCGCGTCTACGACGGCTCGGTCGAGAACACGCTCGGCTTCCTGGTCGGGCTGCGGCAGAGGATATGATGCTTCGCGCTGCGCTCGCTTTCCTTTCCTCCCTGCGCGCAGCGCGGGGAGGTGTCCGCGGAGCGGACGGAGGGGTCGGGCCTCATGACGCCCGACCCCTCCGTCGCCGCAAGCGGCGACACCTCCCCATGCTGCCGCACGGGGAGGAAATCGCTGTCGCGCTCCTGCTCTTCCTCGCCCTCGCCGTCGCACCGGCCCACGCCCAGCCCGCCGGGCAGCGGTTCGTGTCGATCGCCTTCCACGACGTCGTCGACACGCGCGAGGAGCTCGATACCGACGCGGTGACGACGCGGGTGCTGCTGCAGTTCTTCGACTGGCTGAAGGGCGACGGCTGGACCGCGATCACGCTGGACGACGTCGCGCGGGCGTCGCGCGGCGAGAAGCGGCTGCCCGAGAAGTCGATCCTGATCACCTTCGACGACGGTTACCGCAGCGTCTACACCAAGGTCTACCCGCTGCTGCAGGTCTACCGCTTCCCGATCGTCGCCGCGCTGGTCGGCAGCTGGATGGAGGCGCGGCCCGACGGCACCGTGCTGTACGGCGACCGCGTCGTGCCGCGCAGCAACTTCCTGTCGTGGCAGGAAGCGCGCGAGCTGCAGGCCTCGGGCCTCGTCGAGTTCGCCTCGCACAGCTACGACCTGCACCGCGGCGTGCCGGCCAACCCGCAGGGCAACACCATGCCGGCGGCGATGACCTGGCAGTACGATCCCGCGACCGGCCGCTACGAGACCGACGCGCAGTACCGCGCCCGCATCCGCGACGACCTGCAGCGCTCGCGCCGGCAGCTGCTGGCCAACCTCGGCCGCGCCCCGCGCGCCATCGTCTGGCCGTTCGGCCGCTTCACCGGCCCGGCGCTGGCCGAGGCCAGGGCGGCGGGCTTCACCGCCGCGCTGACGCTCGAGCCCGAGCCCGCCTACACCTCCGAGATCTACACCATCCACCGCTACTTCCCGTCGCAGAACCCCAACCTCGGCGACCTCGTGCGCAACCTGCGCTTCTCGCCCGAGTACCCGGCGACGCGGCGCATCGCCTGCCTGTCGCTCGAGCCCCTGGCCGGGCTGCCGCCCGGCCCGGCGCAGGACGAGGTGCTGGGCAAGATGATCGAGGGCGTGCGCGGCCTCGGCGCCAACATCGTCGTGCTCGACGCCGCCGCGCCGACCGCGCCGGGGCAGAAGCTGGGCGAGGTCTACTTCCCCAACACCCTGCTGCCGATGCGCGCCGACCTGCTGTCGCGCGGCACCTGGCAGCTGCGCACGCGCGGCGGCGCCGACGTCTACCTGCGCCTGCCGCTCGACGCCGCCGCCGCCGCGGTCGGCGAGGACCGGGTGGCGACGCTGTTCGGCGAGATGGCGCGCCGTGCCGGCGCCGACGGGCTGATGCTCGACGCGCCCAACACCGGCGGCCGCATCGTCGCCGACAGCCCGGGCAACATCCGCGCCGCGCGCGCCGCGCTCGACCCGGCGACGCTCGACGCCCAGAACCGGCGCGCCCTGCTGGCCTACCGTGCCGCCGCCTACATCCACCCGCGGCTGCGGCTGGCGCTGGCGTCGTCGCCCGCCACCGGCCCGGCCGAGTGGGTCGACACCGCCCTGCTCGGGCCCAACGACTCGGCCAACGCCACCGTGGCGCTGGCACGGCGCCTGCGCGGCGAGGGCTGGCTGCGCCCCGACGTCGCCGGCCGGGTCGCGCTCGCCCTGCCGGCCGCGCCGAACGCATCGGTGAAGGAGCAGGTGGCGGCGATCCGCGGCGCCCAGCGCGAGACCGCGTCGGCGTTCGGCCTGTGCCCGCAGGCGCCGGCCTTGCCGCCGCCCGAGGCGCTGCGCTCGAGCTTTTCCTCCGCCACCTTCCCGTACAAGCCGTGACGCCATGACCGGCCGCGACGTCCTCGAGATGGTGCTGCTGTTCGTGCCGCAGTTCTGCTTCGGCTACCCATTCGTGATGTCGTGGTACTGGATGGCCGGCGGGCTGATGTACTACTTCGTGCACGAGCGCCACCTGCCGCCGATGACGACGCCGCCGCCGCTGCCGAAGTGGCCGCCGATCTCGATCCTCGTGCCCTGCTACAACGAGGGCGAGAACGCCGAGGAGACGCTGCGCGCGGCGGCCGCGGTCGATTACCCCGACTTCGAGATCGTGGCGATCAACGACGGCAGCCGCGACAACACCGCCGAGGTGCTCGACCGGCTGGCCACCGAGATCCCGCGCCTGCGCGTCGTCCACCTCGCCAGGAACAGCGGCAAGGCGACGGCGCTCAACACCGGCGCGCTGCTTGCCCGCCACGAGCTGCTGGTCTGCATCGACGGCGACGCGCTGCTCGATCCGCAGGCGCTGCGCTGGATGGCACGCCTGCTGGTGGTCAACGGCGTCGGCGGGGTCGCCGGCAACCCGCGCATCCGCAACCGCACCTCGCTGCTCGGCCGCCTGCAGGTCGGCGAGTTCTCGTCGATCATCGGCCTGATCCGCCGCGCCCAGACCGTCTACGGCCGCATGTTCACGGTCTCGGGCGTGATCTGCGGCTTCCGCAAGAAGGCGCTGGAGGAGGCCGGCTGGTGGTCGGCGCGCACCATCACCGACGACATCGACGTCACCTGGCGCGTGCAGCTGGCCGGCTGGCGCGTGCTGTTCCAGCCCAACGCGCTGGTCTGGATCCTCATGCCCGAGACGCTGCAGGGCCTGTGGAAGCAGCGCGTGCGCTGGGCCGAGGGCGGCGCCGAGATGATGATCGACTACTTCAGGCCGATGATCACCGGCCGCGCGCCCAGCCTGCTGCCGACCTACCTCAACTTCGTGCTCAGCGTGCTGTGGTCGTACTGCATGGTGTTCTCGCTGGCGGTCGGCGTGCTGTGGGTGTTCCACGTGCCGATGCCCGACATCCTGCCGGGCTTCCAGCTGGTGCCCGAGTGGTGGGGGCTGACGCTCACCATCACCTACCTGGCGCAGGCGCTGGTCAGCCACCTGGTCGAGCGGCGCTACGAGCCGAACATGCTGCGCAACCTGTACTGGATCATCTGGTACCCGATCGCCTTCTGGCTGATCAGCACGCTCACCACCGTAGTGGCGCTGCCGCGCGTGCTGATGCGGCCGCGGCGCTCGACCTGGGAAAGTCCCGACCGGGGGCTGCGATGAGGCAACGGCGATGACCCGCAGGCCGCACGAGACCTGGCCACCCCTGATCGTTGCCAGCGAGAAGCCGCTGTGGGTGACATGGCGCGACTTCGGCCTGACGCTGGCGATGTGGGTCATGTTCGCGATCATGCTGGAGACCGAGTTCGAGCTGTTCTTCGGCCGCTACCTCGAGAAGCTGGGGCTGGGCGACTTCCAGACCGAGGCCCACTGGGACATCTTCTTCCAGCGGCTGCGCCCCTACATCGCGCTGGTGATCGTGCTGCTGGTGACGCTGGTCGGCAGCACCTTCGCCACCCTGCACCGCGTCCGCCGCGCCATCCTGCTGCACCCGCCGGCGCCGCTGCCGCTCGAGACCGAGGCGCCCTACGCCCGGATGACGCCGGAGGCGCTGCTGGCGGCGCGGCAGCTGAAGTGCGCGACCGTCTACGTCGACCCGGACGGCAAGACCCGGGTCGAACCCCGGTAGACACTTCGGTCGACACCGAAGCATCGACCGTGGCGGCGGCCGCTGGCCGCGGCTACCCTGTCGCCATGACCACCGTGAATGCCCTGTCCGAGGTCGCCGCCCTGATGGGCGACCCGGCGCGGGCGGCGATGCTGTCGCTGCTGATGGACGGCCGCGCCCACACCGCGTCGGAACTGGCGCTCGGCGCCGGCGTCGCCGCGCCGACCGCCAGCGGTCACCTGTCGCGCATGGTCGAGGGCCGGTTGCTGGCGGTGCGGGCCGAGGGCCGCAACCGCTTCTACCGCCTCGCCTCGCCCGAGGTCGCGCACGCGATCGAATCGCTGATGGCGCTGGCCGGCACGCGGGCGCCACCGGCCTCGCGCAACGCGGCGTGGCGGCGCGATCCCGACCTGCGCTTCTGCCGCACCTGCTACGACCACCTCGCCGGCCAGGTCGGCATCGCCGTCACCGACGGGCTGACCCGCGCCGGCCACCTCGAGCCGCAGGGCGCGCGCGACTGGCGGCTGACCGCCAGCGGCGAGGCGTTCTGCGGCCGGCTGGGCATCGACCTGCCGGCGGCGCGGCGCGGCGGCAACCGCCACTTCGCGCGCCAGTGCCTCGACTGGAGCGAGCGCCGCCCGCACATCTCGGGGGCACTGGGCGCGGCGATCGCCGACACGTTCTTCCGCCGCGGCTGGGCCGAGAAGCTGCGCCGCAGCCGCACGGTGCGCCTGACCGATGCCGGCCGCCGCGCGCTCGGCCGCGAGTTCGGCGCCAGCGTCTAGGCCAGCGGCAGGTAGTCGACGTCGTAGCCGAAGGCGCGCGGCCCGGTGAGGGCGAGACCGGCGGGCGTCCGGAACGGCGGCGGCGCCGGCAGCGCCACCACCGACAGGCGCTGGCCGTAGCGCAGCGTCTCGGTGCCGACCGCCTCGCCGCTGTCGCCGTCGAGGGTGGCGAGGATGTCGGGCGTCGTCGCGACCACGACGCCGTCGCGGCGCGCCACCGCGTACTCGTTGCGGAAGGCCAGGTCGCACGCCGCGCCGCGATCGCCGTCGAGACCGTCCAGTCGCGCCGTGCCTTCCAGGAACCCGCCGGTCGCCCGACGCTCGACGTCGCGTACCTTGCCCCGGAACAGCAGCCGCCCGCGCCCGGCCGCGATCACCGCCGCCACCGGGTCGTCGCGCCGCGCCCGCGCCGCCTGCACCGCGCGGCCGAGCGAAAGCGCGCGGCCGAGCGAGCCCAGCACGCCGTGACGCCGGATCTCGCCACCGAGCCGCGGCGCGCGGCAGGCCGAGACGACGCCGCCCAGTTCGACCGCGACCTGGCGCCCGATCCGCTCCATCCAGCCCGCGTCGGCAACGCGGCCCAGGAACACGTCGATGCCGCGCGCGTCGGACAGCATCGTCGGCAGCGGCGGCAGGCCGGCCAGCGCGAAGCTGGTCATCCGGCTCTCGGGAAAGGCCCGGCCCATGGCGTCGGCATCGACCACCGGCAGCCCGGTCATCGCCGCGACCAGCAGCGGCCGCAACCCGTTGGTGCCGCCGATCTCGCCGGCCATGACGGCGCGGAAGCGCACGCCCAGCCGCGCCTGCAGGCGCAGCACCGGGCGCGCGGCGATCGCCGGGTCGACCAGGCGCTCGAGCCCGACCAGCGGCGCGCCGATGCCGGCGACCATCGCCACCGCGTCGTCGTCGGCCAGCGCCGCCGGGTCGAGCAGGTCGAGGCGCGCGCCGTCGGCCACGAGTCGGCGCAGGTTGAGCAGCGCGAGGAAGGGATTGCCGCCGCCGCCGGCGCCGAGGATCCACGCGCCGGTGGCCAGCGGCTCCAGCGCGTCGGCCCCGATCGCCGGCATCGCCGCGTCGGCCTCAGGCGGCCGGGGTCGAGGAGCGGTCGAGGCGCGCCTTGGCGAAGGCGAGGCCATCGCCCGACGGGATCTTGGCGATCTGCGAGGCGCGCAGGAAGCGCTGTCCGTCGACCGACAGCGCGATGTCGGTGAACAGCAGCGAGCGGGTCTGGCGGACCACGACGCAGCGGCCCTCGACCCAGTCGCCGACCCGCGCCGGCGCCACGAAGTCGAAGGTCATGCTGACGGTCGGCAGGAACTTTCGCAGCCCGATCAGCGTGCCGCCGCCCATCGTGCCGACCAGGTCGGCCACCGTCATCATCATGCCGCCGTGCAGGCCGCCGGCCGGGTTGCACATGTGCGGGTGGACGCGGAAGCCCATCACGAACTCGTCCGCCGTGCCCTTCTCGCCGCGCCTGGCGTAGAGCGTGCCGACATGGGCGTTGAAGGTGGGATCGGGCCGGCCGCGGTCGAAGTCGATGCGATGGAAGCCGTCGGGCGGATTGTCCTGCAACACCGTGATCCTCGTCGAAACGCCTAGCGGCGATGGCGGCTGAGCAGCGCGAAGCTGCCGATGCCGGTCAGCACCTCGTGGCGCAGACCATAGAGACGGCCGCGCACCTGGGCCACCTGCGCGTCGTGGCCGACCACCTCGCCCTCGGCCTGCAGCCAGTCGCCGAGCCGGCCCGGCCCGAGGTAGTCGAGCGACAGGCGCATGGTCACGGCGTGGCGGTCGAGGGCGTGGAACACCGCCGTGCCCATCGCCGAGTCGAGGAACGCCGCGAGCATGCCGCCGTGCACGATGCCGAGCTTGTTGGCGTGCTGCGGCCCCGGTCGGAAGCCGCGGATGACGCGGCCGCCGTCGATCTTCTCGTACCAGGGGCCGTTGGCGCCGGCGAAGCCCGACGTGTCGGTCAGTTCGCGGAAGCCGGCAGGGATCTCGACGGAGCGGGACACCGGTCCTGTAAAGCACGAACCGCCGGCGTTGTCGTCCCCGCGCGCGCGCCAAACGATGCTACGCTCGGACCACAAATGATCCCGATCCGCACCATCGGCCACTCCAACCACCCGATCGAACGCTTCGTCGGGCTGCTGACGGCGGCCGGCGTCGAGGTCGTGGTCGACGTGCGCTCGACCCCGTGGTCGCGCCGCTTCCCGCAATTCGGCCGCGAGCGGCTGGAGCGCAGCCTCGCCGCCGCCGGCATCGGCTACCGCCACGAGGGCGCGGCGCTGGGCGGAAAGCCGGGCGACGGCGCGGGCTACGACGACCTCGCCGGCCGGCCGGCGTTCGGCGCGGCGCTCGACCGGCTGGCCGCCGAGGCGGCGACGCGCGCGCTCTGCCTGATGTGCGCCGAGAAGGAGCCGCTCGACTGTCACCGCACCGTGCTGGTGTCGCGCCGCCTGGCCGAGCGCGGCGTGGCGGTCGAGCACCTGCTGGCCGACGGCGGCACGCGCCCGCACGCGGACATCGAGGCGGCGCTGCTCGGCCCGTCGGATGACCTGTTCGCCGCCGCCGCGCCGCGCGCCGAGCGGCTGGCCGAGGCGTGGCGTCTGCGCGAACGGGCGATGAAGCGCGGCCGCTAGTCGTGCTAGCCTCGGCGGCGAGGGGGGAAACGCCGATGCGCCATGTCGCGGCCTTGCTGGTCCTGCTCGTGGCGCTCAGCCACGCGGGCTTCCTGGTGCTCGAGATGTTCTACTGGACCCAGCCGCTCGGCCAGCAGGTGTTCGGCACGACGCCCGAGTTCGCGCAGGCCTCGGCGGTGCTGGCGGCCAACCAGGGCCTGTACAACGGCTTCCTCGCGGCCGGCCTGCTGTGGGGCCTGGCGAGCGGGCGGCGCGACGTCCGCGTCTTCTTCCTCGCCTGCGTGATCGTGGCCGGCGTCTACGGCGGCCTGACCGCGAAGATGTCGATCCTCTACGTCCAGGCCGCGCCGGCGCTGGCCGCCCTGCTGGCGGTGCTGGCGGTGCGGCCGCCGCGCCAGCGCGAGCACCTGCTCTGACCGGCCCGCGCCTGCCCGACGTCGTGCTGGTCAACGGCCCGTCGAGCGCCGGCAAGACCACGCTGTGCCGGGCGCTGCAGGCGGCGCTGGCCGAGCCCTACCTCGTCACCGGCTTCGACGACTTCGTGTTCATGGCCGCGCCGCGCTACTACGCCGGCGCCGACACCGGCCGGCAGGACAGGCACGACGCCTGGACGGCCGACGGCGTCGAGATGGTCGTGACCTCGCCGCCCGGCGCGCCGCTGGAAGTGACCGCGCGCTTCGGCCCGGTGTTCCGCCGCCTGGTCGACGGCATCGCGCCGGCGGTGCGGGCGCTGGTCGACCGCGGCAACCGCGTCATCCTCGACCACGTGCTGCACGACGCCGCCATGGCCGAGGGCTGCCGCCGCGCCTTCGCCGGCCTCGACGTGTTCGCGGTCGGCGTGACCTGCCCGATCGAGATCCTCGAGGCGCGCGAGCGGGCGCGCGGCGACCGCGTGCTGGGCCGCGCCCGCGGCCTCGCCGCGGTGGTGCATGGCTTCCTCGCCTACGACCTCACGGTCGATACCGGCACGCTGTCGCCGGACGCCGCGGCGGCGGCGATCGTCGCCGCGCTCAGGCGAGCCTGAAGCGCGGGTCGGGCGGGGCGCCGTCGAGCACCATCGCGGCCAGCAGTTCGCCGATCGCGGCGGAGTGCTTGAAGCCGTGGCCCGAGCACGGCGAGGCGACGACGATGTTGTCCTGCCCGGGCAGGCGGTCGATGACGAAGCGGGCGCGCTCGACCTGGGTGTAGAGGCAGACCTTGCTCTTCACGCAGCGCGGCGACAGGCCGGGCAGGAACGGCGCGACGTAGGTCTCGTACATCGCCCGCGTCTCGGCCTCGCCGACGGTGCGGTCGACCGTGTCGGCGGTGGTGGCGACGATCTCCTGCTCGGTCGCGATCTTCACGCCCTCGTCGATCCCGCCGGTGGCCGGGAAGCCGTAGATCACCTGCGGCCGCGGCACCTGCCAGATGTAGACCGGGAAGCGCCCGGGGCCGAACGCCGCGTGCGCCGCCGCGTCGCGTGCCCGGAACCAGTAGAGCACCTGGCGGGTGACGCGGAAGCCGGCCGCCAGCGACGGCGGCAGCACGGCGGGCAGCCAGGCGCCCATCGCCAGCACCAGCTGCCGCGCCGCGTAGCTCCCCTGCCCGGTCGTGACGCGCACGCCGGCGCCGTCCGGCGCGAAGTCGAGCACGCGCTCGCCGGTCCTGAGCGTCGCGCCCAGCGCGCGGGCGCGCTCGAGCTGCACGCGGATGCAGGCCTCGGGCCGCACGAAGCCGCTGACCGCGTCGAAGTAAGCCTCGTCGCCGTCGCCGGTGGCGAGGGCGGGGTAGCGCCGGCGCAGCGCCGCGCCGTCGAGCCGCTCGTAGGCGAGGCCGGCCTTGTCGGCGGCGTCGATGGTGGCGGCGAGGAATCGCGGCACGCCGTGGCTGGGCGCGCGTTCGCCCGGTCCGGCCAGCACCAGCAGGCCGTTCTGGGTCAGCAGCTCGACGCCGGTCTCGGCCTCGAGCGCGCGCCAGATCTCGTGGCTGCGCGCGGCGAAGGCCGAGTATTCCGGCCCCTCGCCGCAGGCGATGCGGGTGATGCGGGTGTCGCCGTGCGACGAGCCGAAGGCATGCGGCGGATCGTACTGGTCGATGCCCAGCACCCGCGCGCCGCGCTTCGCCAGCTGGTAGGTGGCGGCGGCGCCCATCGCGCCCAGCCCGAGAACGATCGCGTCGACTGTGTCCGGCATCGGACGATCCTCCCACGCCGCCCGTTTGCTTTGCAATTCGGCGCGTTTCGACATACAAGCATTGCCCATGACGATTCGCGTCGCCAACCGAACCACCCACAAAGCCGCCACGGAAACGGGGCCGGTGAGGGTTCGCGCGCGCTGATTGTCGAGTAGTCCAGCGAACGATCCTGCCAAGGCCCCGCCGTCAGACGGGGCCTTTGTCGTTCGCGGGGGCGCCGTCTCTTCATCAAACGAGGAGAAGCGTCCATGTCGTTGCAGTCCCAGCACCCGCCCAGTTCCCCTGCGAGCCCGCTGCCCGGTTCGCTCCCCAGTCTGCGCGCCGCCGACAGCCGGCCGCTGAACGTCGGCATCGTCGGCGCCACCGGCATGGTCGGCGAGCTGATGCGCACCATCCTGGCCGAGCGCGGCTTCCCGGTCGCGGCGTTGCGCCTGTTCGCGTCGGCGCGCTCGGCCGGCCGGCGGCGGGCCTGGCAGGACGGCGAGATCGTGGTCGAGGATGCCGCGACCGCGGACTATGCCGGCCTCGACATCGTGTTCTTCTCGGCCGGCGCGGCGACCGCGAAGGCGCTGGCGCCGGTGGTGGCGGCGCAGGGCGCGGTGGTGATCGACAACTCGTCGGCGTGGCGCGGCGATCCCAAGGTTCCGCTGGTGGTGGCCGAGGTCAACCCCGGCGCGCTCGCCAGCCTGCCGCGCGGCATCGTCGCCAACCCCAACTGCACCACCATGGCGGCGATGCCGGTGCTGAAGCCGCTGCACGAGGCGGCCGGCCTGCGCCGGCTGGTGGTCAGCACCTACCAGGCGGTGTCGGGCGCCGGCCTGGCCGGCGTCGACGAGCTCGAGAGCCAGCTGGGCGAAGCCGGCATCGGCGCCACCGCCCTGGTCCACGACGGCGCGGCGGTGGCGTTCGGCGCGGGCGCGAAGTGGGCGGTGCCGATCGCCTTCAACGTGGTGCCGCTCAACTACCGCATCGTCGAGAACGGCTACTCGGAGGAAGAGGTCAAGCTGCGCGACGAGAGCCGCAGGATCCTCGGCATCCCCGACCTGCCGGTGTCGGGCACCTGCGTGCGCGTCCCGGTGTTCACCGGCCACTCGCTGTCGATCAACGCCGAGTTCGACCGGCCGCTGCCGGTGGCGCGGGCGAAGGCGCTGCTGGCGCGCGCGCCGGGCGTGGCCCTGTCCGAGGTTCCCAACCCGCTGCAGGCGACCGGGCAGGACGCCGTCTACGTCGGCCGCGTGCGGCCCGACCCGACGGTGCGCCACGGGCTTGCCCTGTTCGTGTCGGGCGACAACCTGCGCAAGGGCGCGGCGCTGAACGCGGTGCAGATCGCCGAGCAGCTGCCGGCCGCGGCCTTCGCCCGGCGCAAGCGCGCGCCGCGGGCTGCGTGAACGCCGCCGTGCCGGCGTGAGACGGGCACAAGCGTCACCAGAATGGTGACGATGTCCGGCCGGCGGGGCTTGCGGTCGCCCCGCCGGGGACGGACACCGGCCGCATGAGACCGTACTGCCCCGGCGACGAGCGATGACCGAGAGCCCTGGCCCGCGGCCGTCGCTCGCGGCGCGCTTCCTTGCCCTCTGCACCTCCGTGTCGACCTTCTGGCGCGCGGTGACCTCGGCCGTCGTCGGCCTCGCCGCCGTGCTGGTCGCGTGGTGGCTGCTGTCGGCGACGCTGCGCCCCCAGCCGGTGGTGATCGCCGAGCTCAGCCTGCCGCCGCCGCTCCTGCAGCAGGGCTACACGCCCGAGGTCATCGTCCGGCGCATGCTCGACGACATGAACCGCCTGCGCGACGCCTCCAACGTCGACCGGGCCGAGCTCGCCACCTTCGAGGGCGCGCCCAGTTCGCCGCCGCCCAACCTGCAGAGCGTCGGCGGCATCTCGCTCGGCTCGGTGGAGCACGCGCTGCGCGGCATCCTCGGCCGCACGCCGCTGGTGGTCGAAGGCGAGATCATCGCCAAGCAACGCGACCATGGCGGCCCGCTGTACGAGGGCCGGCTGCGGCTCGGCAGCGCCATCATCTCCGAGCGCGAGGGAAAGTTCGCGACGCCCGATCTCGACAAGCTGATCCAGGACCTGGCGTTCGACCTCTACCGTCACTTCGACCCGCTGCGCGCGGCCTACGCGGCGTGGAACCTCGACGATCTCGAGGACATGCGGATCGCGTTGCGCCAGCTGATGGCGTCGCCGCGGCCGGAAGATCGCAAGTACGCGCTGCTGATGCGCTCCTACATCGTCAGCCCGGTGCTGGCCGAGGCTGACCTGCGCGAGGCGATCCGCCTCGACCCGTCGTTCGTGCACGCCCTGACGCTGCTGTCGGGTCTCGAGCGCCGGCGCGGCGCCCACGACGCCGCCATGGCGCACGCCGAGCAGGCGATCCGGGCGGCGCCGGACCGCGGCCTCGGCCTCTATGCCAAGGGACGGGCGCAGCGCGCCAGGGGCCAGCTCGCCGACGCGCTCGCCACCGTCGAGGAGGCCTGCCGGCGCGAACCGCGGCTGCCGACCTGCCCCAACCAGGTCGGCGAGATCCTGCTCGAGACGAGCCTCGGCAGCGACAGGCCGGAGGCGCTGCAGCGCGCCGCCTACGCGGCCTTCCTCAAGGCCGCCGAGCTCGACCGCTCCTACGCCGCCGCGCTGTCGAACGCGGCGTGGGCCGCCGCCGCCCAGGGCGACCTGCCCGAGGCGCTGCTGCTGGCCAACGCCGCCGCCGACCTCGCGCCGACCGACCCGGCACCACGCCTGCGCCAGGCCTGGATCCTCAAGCGCCAGGGTGCCGGGACGGAGGCGCGGCTCGCCCTCGCCGAGGCGCAGCGGCTGCGGCCCGACGTGCTGGCGGAACCGCCCGGCCAGCCGTGGGAACGCGGCCAGGCGCGCGAACTCGCGACGTGGGCGGGCGGCGCGCCCTAGCCGGAGGACTCAGCCGCCGACGGCGGCGCGGATGCGGTCGACCGCCGCGTCGGGCGCGGTCAGCACCGGGGCCGCGATCGCGGCGGTGACGGCGGCGAGCGCGCGCGAGGTCGAGAAGTGCGCCAGCATGACGGCATCGCAGGCGGCGAGCTCGGGCGCGCGCGCGGCGATCAGCGCGTTGTGGCGCTCGGCGTCGCCCTTGCGCAGCGCGTCCATCGCGCCCTCGACCACGATCGTCTGCAGCGTCGCCGCGGCGCCGGTCTCGGCCACGAACTGCTCGAACTCCTCGGTCATGGTCAGCACCGCCGGCGCGAAGGTCGCGAGCATGCCGATCCGCCGGCCGCGGCCGATGGCCTCGCGGAACATCGCCTCGTTGGGCTTCAGCACCGGCACCGGCAGCTCGCGCGCCATGCGCTCGATCGCCGGGCCGAACGCCGAGCAGGTCACGAGGATGGCGTCGGCGCCGATGCGGTGGGCGTAGCCGCCCAGCTCGACGAAGCGCTCGAACATGCGCGGCGTGAGGTCGTGGTCCCGGGCGCGGTCGACCGACAGCGAGTCGTCGAGCAGGTTGACGGTCTCGGCCTCGGGCCAGCGGGTCGCGAAGGCGCGGCCGATCGGTTCGACCGCGACCGGGGTGCCGTGCAGCAGCACGATGCGGGGCCTGGTCGCCATGTCAGGTCTCCAGCCGCGAGACGAGGCCGCCGTCGGCATAGGCCTTCGCCGCCTCGGGCGACGACAGCAGGGCCAGGAACGCGGCGGCGCCCTCGGGGTTCTTGGCGTCGGCGAAGATCGCGGCATCGAAGGTCGAGACGGTCTGGATCTCGGCCGGGAACGGCCCGGCGACGTCGACGCCGGGCACCGACATCAGTTCGCTCACCTGCTGGATCGCGACGTCGGCCTCGCCGCTCGCGACCTTCTCGCCGGTGAAGCCCATCGGGATGACGACGGCGCGGGCGTTGACCTCGGCCGCGATGCCGAGCCGCTCGATCAGGCCGGTGAAGTAGATGCCGCTGGCGCCGGCCTTCGAGTAGGCCACCGCCCGTGCGCCCAGCATGGCCTTGCGGAAGGCCTCGACCGTCGAGACGTCGGGCCGCGGCGCGCCGTGGCGGACGCCGACGCCCAGCACCGAGTCGGCCAGCGTGACCCGGGTCTCGGGCCGCACGACCCGGTCGGCGCAGAGCTTGTCCATCGAGTTGTCGATGGCGATCACGAGGTCGGCGCGCTGGCCCTCGGCCACCGACTTCATGATCGCGGTGGTCGGCCGCCAGTCGATCTCGAGCCGGTACGGCGACCGCGCCTCGAACGACGGCTTCAGCCAGCGGCTGACGGCGACCTCGAGCGCGAGGCCGCTCATGACGGTGACGGACGACGGTGCGGCCACGTGCTTCTCCCGGGCGGTCGGTTTCGTTGACGGGCAGCATAGCGCCCGGGCGTGGCAGGCGTCCCTCAGTTCTGCAGGCAGTAGCCACCGCTCACGTGGTAGCCGCTGGGACAGGCCCCGCGCCTGACGATGGCGTGCCGGGCGTCGGGGCCGTTGGCCAGGCAGTAGTCGCCGCTCACGTGGTAGCCGCTGGGACAGGCGCCCTCGCGCGCGATCGCCGTCCTGGCCGAGCGCGAACTGGGGACGCAGTAGTCGCCGCTGACGTGGTAGCCGCTGGGGCAACTGCCGCGCCGTACCAGCGGCTCCTGCGCCGCGGCCGTGCCGGCGACGGCACCGGCGCCGAGCAGGCCGGCCATCACGATCCGGAGGTCACGCCGGAGAAACGGTTTCATCTTCCCATCCAGGCATGCTTCTCAGGTCGGCGCCAGCTGGCTGGCCGCCGACATCGCGACCCGCAGGTCGCGGCGCACCGTGTCGCACACCGTCTGGTGGTCGTTGACGACGATGTTCTGGGCCAGCCAGTCGAGGCTCAGCAGCAGCTTCGGCGGCAGCGGCCGGGCGAACGCCTCGACCAGCACGTCGTCGAGCTGGCGCCGGGCGTTCGGCTTCGCGAACAGCGAGAAGCTGCTGGTGAAGGACTTCTTGGGGTCGCGCACGATCTCGGCGAAGGTCCGGACCTGCGGGAAGTGCGGCGAGCGCTCGGCGCCGAAGGTCGCCAGCGGGCGCAGGTCGGCGCCGTCGCGCAGCGCCCGCGGCAGGGCGTTGGTGATGACCAGGCCGAGGTCGGCCGCGTCCTGGCCGACCGCCTTCAGCACCGTGTCGTTGCCGCTGCAGACCAGTTCCTTGACCGGCGGCAGCGAGGGCATCATCCACGCCAGCGGCACGCCGGCCGCCGACCAGCGGCCGGCGTGCGCGATGCGCAGGATGCGCCTGCGGCCGGCTGCCGGGATGTCCTCGAGCCGCTCGACGGCGGAAGCGCCCGACGCCACCAGCGCGAGCGAGATGCCGTTGGTCAGCTTGACGATCGGCTCCATCGCGAGCACCGGCTCGACCACGCGGCGCCGCACCGCGTTCAGCATCAGCGTCATGGTGTCGGCGACGAGGAACGCGTTGTCGCCGGCCGACGGCGACTGGAAGTGCGTGAAGGCGCCGAAACCCTGGTCGCCCGGAACGGCGGTCACCCAGGGCCTGGTCCCGGCCTTGAACAGCACGACGGCGGCGGCGAACCGGGTGAGCACGCCGGTGGTGCTGCCCTCGCCGAAGCCGTGGACGAAGGTCGGCCGCTCGAGCGCCCCGGCCGAGCGGTGGGCAAGGAGCGGCGTGGCGAGCGCCAGCGCGCCGAGCAGCGAGCGGCGACGCGGCGAACCGGGGTGCGTTCCAGCCATCGGCAAAGCGTGCGAGCGGCCGGCGACGATGTCAGCCGGCATTGCTGCCAGATTGGCGCCAAAGGAGCTGGCCGATCGCCGGGACGATCAAAAGACTTTCCTGCGGCAGGGCGTCTGCGTAATCCTCGAACATTCGCCGTGGCGACCAGTGTGCGAGGGAAGCAAGGATACTGATGAGACCCGGGAAGTTCCGCTCCCGCGCGGTGGCGCAGGCGTTGCTCCTGGCGAGCGTCGCGTGGGCCGCTCCCTCCCCTGCGCAGTCGACGCTGCCGCCGTGCCAGGCGCTCAGGACGCACCTCCACGACTGCCTGGGCACTCTTTCCCTGCCGGAAGGCACGTACGTGGGCGAGATCCGCAAGGGCAAGCCGAATGGCTCCGGCACCCTGACGTTCAACGATGGCGACGAGTACGTCGGCGCCTTCCGGGACGGGGCGCCATTCGGCCCCGGCGTGCTCACGTCGGCCAACGGCAACAAGTACGTCGGCGACTGGCAGGGCGGCAAGCAGCACGGGCTGGGCACCCTCACCTACGCCAATGGCGACATCTACGTCGGCGGCTTCCAGGACGGCGTGCGAAGCGGCCAAGGCACACTCGCGTCGCCCGGCGGCGACAGGTATGTCGGCGCGTTCCGGGACGACAAGCGCAGCGGGCAGGGAACCCAGGTCTTCGCCAACGGCGCCAGGTACGCGGGCGAATGGCACCAGGACAAGCCTCACGGCCACGGCGTCTATGTCTTCGCCGACGGCAAGCGCTACGTCGGCGCGTTCGTCCACGGCGAACGAAGCGGCACGGGGACCCTGACGTTCATCGACGGGCTGCAGTACACGGGCTCGTTCCGCCACGGCAAGCAGGACGGGAACGGCACTTTGACCTTTCCGAACGGCGACAGGTACACCGGGTTCTTCCGCGACGGAAAGAGAAGCGGGCAGGGCGTCTACCTGTTCGCCGACGGCAACAAGTACGCGGGCGAGTATCGCGACGACAAGCCCAACGGCCACGGCACCTACACCTTTGCCGACGGCACCAGGTTCGTCGGGGAATTCAGGGACGGCAGGCGGCACGGGTATGGCGTCGAGTACGCCGCCGGCGAGACGATCCGGCAGCGCGGCTACTGGCGTGACGACGTCTACGCGGGAAGGACACCGCCCCCGGGCATCGATGCGCCCCCCCAACGGGTCCGCCTGGTTCCGCTCGGTTCGAGCCACGCGGCGCCGGTGCTGATCAACGACGCCGCCTTGCTGTACCTCGTGATCGATGGCGAGGCGGCCGACGTCTCGATTCCCCCGGACGCGGCGATGATGCTCGCGAGGACGGGGAACCTCGCCGACCGGGACTTCACCGGAACGGCGCCCTATCGACTCCCCGACGGCTCCATCCTGCCCTCCCGGTCGTTCACGATCCGCAGCCTGACGCTCGGCGACACGACGTTCCGCGACGTCGCCGCGACCGTCTCCGATGTCGGCGGCCCCATCCGGCTGGGCCAGAGCCTGCTCGGGAAACTGAAGACGTGGTCGATCGACGTCCCCAGGGCCGAACTCGTCTTCGAAGTCCCGAACTGAGTCCGCTGGTGGGCACAGGTTGATCCTGGTCAATGAGCCCGGCCCGACCGCGGCATAGGAGGATCTGCGAAGACGGACGAGAACTGGGAAGGAAGCGATTCATGTTCACGAGACTCGTGGCGATGTCGGTGGCCGGGCTGATGTTGGCGGCGTGCCAGCAGCCGACCGGAGCGTCGTTCCCGCAGGCCTACAGGGTCTACTTCAACACCGGGCAGTCCACGCTCTCACCCGAGGCGAACGCGACCGTGTCCCAGGCCGCCGCCACCTTCAGGCAGGGCGGCGCCGCCGTCGCCGTCCGCGGCCACGCCGACACCGTCGGCGCCGCCGCCTACAACCTGCAGCTCTCGCGGCAGCGCGCGGCGACCGTGAAGGAAGCCCTGG
Source organism: uncultured Reyranella sp. (assembly GCA_964420105.1). Taxonomy (GTDB): domain Bacteria; phylum Pseudomonadota; class Alphaproteobacteria; order Reyranellales; family Reyranellaceae; genus Reyranella. Next base: position 208,140 of record CAYQRL010000003.1, on the reverse strand, counting down.
TGCGCGACGGGGTGCCCCGGTCGGCGATCCTGAGCGGCGGACTGGGCGAGCAGAACCTGCCGGTGCCGACGGCGGACAACGTTCCCGAACGACGAAACCGCAGCGTCGACATCGCCGTTTCCCGGCAGCCCCTGATGGGCGACGTCGAGTACTGCCAGGCTCTCAGCGCCACCTATCGTCGCTATCGCCCGGGCAACATCGACGAGGTGGCGTCGCGGGCGATGAGCCTGTGTTCGACCGACCCGGCGTCGGCGATCCCGATGCTCGAGGACCACCTCGAGACCATGAAGGTCCCGCTGCCGTCCCGCCTGCTGGCGCGCAACTGACAGGGCGATCGGGAGCCGGGCCTGCCACCCGGCTCTCCGGCGGCCTCGCCATATTGGCAAGGACCGACGAGGCGTTGGCTGTGGGCGCAGTCTTGGCGAACTCGTCTCACATGGCAAAATTCCCTGCTAACAGGGAATTTTGCTGGGAATGGCAGAAATCTGCACGGCCAGGGAGACGCCTCCACGCACAAACTAGCGCATTTTCCTCGATTCTCCCGAGCCGCGGCCAGTCCCGCGAACAGGGATTTTTCTAACAGTGAACAGGGAAACGCCGGGCACCGAACAGGGAAGGCCTTCGACGCGCCCAGCCGTGTGCAAACCACGCGGCAAGACATCTCCTGCTCGCCTGGCTCCTCCAACGACCCATCCCGGTCCGCCGCAGCAGCCAATACGCCGGAATTCGGCTGGAGCCGCTTGACTCCCCGAATTCGGCACACCGACGGGGAAAGAGCGTCGGCCAAGCTCAAGCTGGCCCTCGTAGCCCCCCGGGTGCAGGGAAGAACCACTTCGGCTGGAGCCAGTCGAAGTTTCCGATGCAGCTCCTAGTCTGCCCTCCAAGCCGTCCCCCCGCGGCGAGGAGTTGACCATGAACAAGAAATCCATTGCGGCCAGCACGGCCAAGACGACCACTTCGGCCACCAGTCCGACGGCGGTGGCCGCAGCCCTCAAGCCGTGCGCCGCCATCATCGAGCCGCGGGCGCTGGGCGAACTCAAGCCCAACCCGCGGAACGCCCGGACCCACGGCAGCAAGCAGGTCGAGTTGCTGGCGGCGGGGATTTCCCAGTTCGGCTTCCTGGTGCCCGTCTTGATCGACGAGGAAGACGTCATCCTGGCGGGCCACGGCCGGGTAGAGGCGGCCAAAACCCTCAAGATGGAGACAGTGCCCACCATCCGCGTGTCCCACCTTACCCCGGACCGTAAGCGCGCGTTCGTGCTCGCCGACAACCGCCTGGCGCAGCTTGCCGGGTGGGACGACCAGCTGCTCGGGGCCGAGCTAGGGGAGCTGTTCACCCTCGATCTGGACTTCGACGTCGAGATCACTGGGTTCGACACCGTCGACTTCGACAAGCTCGACGCGGCGGCGTCCACCCCGGCAGCACAGCAGGAGGTAGTGGCCGAGGTCGACCGCGACCAGCCGGCCGTCAGCAAGACGGGGGACCTGTGGCAGCTCGGCACCCACCGCCTGATTTGCGGCAGTGCCCTGGAAGAAGAAAATTACAGACGCCTGCTGGGCGACGACCGCGTCCAGATGGTCTTCAGCGACCCGCCGTATAACGTGAAGATTGACGGCCACGTCTGCGGACTGGGCTCCGTCAAGCATGCCGAGTTCGCGATGGCATCCGGCGAGATGTCGGCGGCCCAGTTCGTGGAGTTCCTGCGCGCGCCGATGCGCCTGTCGAGCTTTTTCAGCGTGGACGGTGCGATTCACTACATCTGCATGGACTGGCGTCACATGGGCGAGATGCTGGCCGCCGCCACCCCAATCTACGGCACGCCAAAGAACCTGTGCGTCTGGAGCAAGACCAACGCCGGCATGGGCGCTTTCTACCGTTCGCAACATGAACTCGTGTTCGTGTTCAAGGTCGGCACGGCCAGCCACATCAACAATTTCGGCCTGGGCGGTCGCGGGCGCTACCGATCGAACGTGTGGGTCTACCCCGGCGTGAACACCTTCAAGCACGGCCGAATGGCGGAGCTCGAGGCCCACCCGACCGTCAAGCCGCTGGCAATGGTCGTGGATGCCTTGAAGGACTGCTCCCGCCGCTCGGGCATCGTGCTCGATCCCTTCCTCGGCAGCGGCACGACATTGCTCGCCGCGGAGAAGACGGGACGCTTCGGCCGTGGCATCGAGTTCGATCCCCACTACGTGGATGTCGCGATCCGCCGCTGGCAGGAGATGACCGGTGCGCGCGCCATCCATGTCGAAAGTGGCCTCACGTTCGAGCAGCTGGCCGCCCAGCGCGGCGCCGTGGTCGAGTAACGGGGACAGACCATGTCGGACTACCCGGTTGGCTACGGCAAGCCGCCCAAGAAGACCCAGTTCCAAAAGGGCCAATCGGGCAACCCGAAGGGGCGCCCCAAGGGCTCGACCAATCCTGACGAGTTGATACGCAAGCTGCTCTTCAAGCCGGTTACGGTCACCCAGAATGGCAAGGCGACCAAGGTGCCGGCGATCGAGGCGCTGTTGTCGAAGATTATGTCCATGGCCGCCAACGGCGACCACAAGGCCCTGAAACTTGTGTGGGAGATGCTCAAGACCTACGGCCAGAGCCCCCAAATTGGCTCGATCGCTGAGGTGATGGCTGGCTGCTCGTCCTTCGAATTGTCGCCGGAGGAAGTGGCGGTCGTATCGAAAGCCAAGCTCCTGAAGGGCGTATCCTGAAATGACGCCACTCCCGGACCTGTCGCCGGCCAACGCCTACGACATCATCACGAAGGCGCCGCTGTCAGGGCGTGCCGTCCTCAGACATGCAGCGCGTCTGCCCGTCGACCAGCGCGGCGAATTCCTGCGGAAGGCAGCCCAGCACCTCTTAGCGCTGGCGCCCGATCGGGACCTGTACGTCGTGCTGCCGGTCGACGTCCAGACCTTCGTCGAGAGCCCCGAATTCCTCGACCGCAGAGGCGTGCTGTACCCGGCGGTCATGGAAGCACTTCGCGAGCTGAACTCCGGGCAATACGTCGAAGCCGTCCTCACAGGGGCGATCGGCACCGGCAAGAGCACCATTGCCCTGTTCACGACTGCCTACCAGCTCTACACGCTGTCCTGCCTGAAGGACCCACACAGGCTGTTCGGCCTCGATCCCGCGTCGGAGATAGTGTTCGCTCTCCAGTCACTGACCGGGGCGTTGGCACGGTCAGTCGACTATGATCGCTTCCGGTCTATGATCGATGGCTCTCCATATTTCAATCGCCACTTCCCTTTCAGGAAGAAGATCAGATCCGAGATGATCTTCCCGAAGAACATCGTAGTTCGCCCTCTCTCGGGGAACGTCAACGCCGCCATCGGCACGAACATTCTCGGGGCGATCCTCGACGAAGTAAACTTCATGGCGCGGGTCGAGGAGTCCAAGCGCGCAGCTGATGGTGGCGCGTTTGACCAGGCCACGGAGATGTATAACGCGATCGTCCGCAGGCGGAAGTCGCGCTTCATGGCTGCTGGAGGCCGTCTCCCCGGAATGATCTGCCTCGTCTCGTCCAAGCGTTATCCCGGCGAGTTCACCGACCGCAAGCAGATCGAGGCGCGCCAGGAACAGGCGCGGACCGGTAGCACCAGCATCTTCGTCTATGATCGCACCCTGTGGCAGATCAAGCCGCAGGGGGCTTACGGCGCCGCCCGGTTCAGCCTTTTCCTCGGCGACGTGAACCGCAAGCCACGAATCCTTGGCGACGGGGACGAGGTACCACCGGAGGACGCCGGCCTGGTCATTGAGGTGCCGCAGGAGTTCCGCTCCGAATTCGAACGGGACATGCTCTCAGCCATCCGGGACATCGCCGGCAGTTCGACGTTCGCCCTGCATCCATTCATCGTTAACACAGAGGCGGTAGCCCAAGCATTCGGGAAGCGCCCGTCAATCCTTGACGTCGAGCGGACCGATTATGCGACGTCCCGGCCGAACCTGTTCACGCGTCGAATCATCAGGCCGGACGAACCGCGCCTTGCTCATGTCGATCTTGGCCTGACTGGGGATAGCGCCGGCATCGCCATGGGCTTCGTGGAGGGTTTCACACCGGTGAAGCGATCGGACGACACCGTCGAGATGATGCCCCTGATCAACATCGACCTGATCCTGGAGGTGGCACCGCCTCGCAATGGCGAGATCGAGTTCGAGAATATTCGCAAGCTATTCTACGCGCTCCGCGAGCAGGGCATGAACGTGAAGTGGATCAGCTTCGACAGCTACCAGTCAGCGGACAGCCTGCAGATTCTCAGGCAGAAGGGATTCATCACCGGCAAGGTATCCATGGACAAGACCGCGCTTCCATACGAGGTCATGAAGACCGCGTTCTATGATGGGCGAGTGTGGGCCCCGAAACATGACAAGGCTCTATCAGAAATTGTCCGGCTGGAGCGCAATCCGCAGTCCGGGCTGATCGACCACCCGCAGAATTTCAGCAAGGACTGCGCAGATGCGGTTGCAGGCGTCGTCTACGGCCTCACGTACCGCCGAGAAAATTGGGCACGCTATGGAATTTCCACCGCCGAGTTTGTGAAGCGCCAAGCCGGGCCGCTTAATGAGAGAAGCGCGACGAACTGAGCTTGGCCCGGAGAGGAGCGACTTTGGAACCGTCCATTAGCGCTGGACGCCACCTTGCCATCGGATACTAGTATGCCGGAGGAGAAAATGGAGAGAACTGCGAGCTCAGCTGGACGAACAATGTTCGTCAGCGGTTCCCTAGACTGCAAATACGAGCAGAAACGGCAGCACATCGCCAGCCCCGTGAAGTAGCCGTCGAATCCGATCCCCAGGGTCCGGCAGATCTTGCCCATCTTCTCCCCCTGGCTCAGCCCCACCTCGGCCTCCCGCAGCATCTCGATTACCTGCTCCGGCGTGTAGTCCTTCCTTGCTGTCTCGTGCTCCTCTCAAGCCCAAAATAGCCGGATCTCTAAACCTCAGACTGGTACCGGTTCGCGCCTTGTGATTCGACAGGATCAGCAGTCCATGCTGATTCACTTGTCGAGGTGATCAAACAAGCTGCGCCCTACTCACGTATGTCACCGCACCGCGCGCTACCAATCGCGCTGGCGGCGGCATTGTTTGCTCTTGCAGAGACGACACCAGGGACCGCCCAAACCTTTTCACCGCAAGGGCCTACGCCGATCTTCGGCGCGGCGCGCAACGTGCAAAGTATCGACGCACCTCCCAACGGCACCTCGGTTGGCGCCATACAATCGCTGGTGATCGACCCGGGTAATCCAGCCAACATGTACGTCGGCGGTGTGAACGGTGGCGTGTGGTCAAGCACCGACGGTGGCTCGAGTTGGCGGCCTTTGGGCGACAACCAACGCTCCCTGTCGATCGCCAGCCTCGGCGTCGATCCGGCGAACTTCCATTCGGTGGTTGCCGGCACGGGCATAACTTCCAGCTCGTCTATCGGTGGACCACAGATCGGCGTCCTGGTCAGCACCAATGGCGGCGCCTCGTGGAGCGTCGCCAACAGCGGCTTGCCGAATTCCAGCATCGTCGGAGTCGCAGTGCGCGGAAACACAATCCTTGCCGCCGCATCCGACCCGTTCGGCCAGACGCCGACCGTCGGCGGCCTGTTCCGCAGCGTCAACGGCGGGACATTCCAACGCGCGACTTTCGGCGCCAACGGCGCGGTCGCGGTGACGTCGCTTGCGGCTGGCACCACGCCGACGACGTTCTATGCCGCCGTCCTGTCGAATGACGCCGCGCAGAACGGCGTCTGGACCAGCACGGATTCCGGCCAGAACTGGTCGCTGATGCAGGCGCTCGCCGTCGGAACGACCGCGCGGCTTGCGACAGGGCCGAACAATTCCGTGGCCGCGGCCGTTTACACCTGCAGCACCTGCGCCGGCAACACCACGATGCAAAGCGTGATGCTGTCGCAGAACGGCAATCCGTTCGTCACGCTGACTGTACCCCTGCCCAACACGACCTCGCCGGATACATCGCTGACCTTTCCCGGCAACTACGCCAACCGGCTCCTACCGGTAGCGATAGATCCCACCAATCCGAATGTCCTCTACATCGCCAGTTCCGACCTCAATGTGAACGACACCTTCTCGGTGGCGGCCGTGCGGATCGTGGTAACTGACGCCACCACCGGCGCTGCCACCGTTCAGCCCCTGACGCTCGATGGTACTGCCAACGGTTCGAGTCCGCACGCCGATGCGCGCGAATTTGCCTTCGACTCCAGCGGACGCCTGTACCTGACGACCGATGGCGGCATCTACGTCCGCACCAGCCGGCAGGACAATAGCGGGACCTGGACCGGCCTGAATGGGGCGAATCTCCAGCTGGCGGAGCCGTACGGCGTCACCTTCGACGCCGTAAGCAAGCGCATGGTGGTCGCATCGCAGGATATCGGTGTTGCCTATCAAAAGGAACGTAACGGCAAGCTCTACACCGCGCTGAGCGGCGGCGACGGCCACAATGCCGCCGCCGTTAACGACCGGACCCGCGCCAACGAGAGCGCGATCTATACAACGTCGCAGAACCTCGGCTCGTTCACGCGTTGGACCGTGGATGCGCAGGGCGTGATCCTCGACAGCCACGTCTTCCCCACCTACAGCACCTCACCCGGCGTGCTCAATTTCCGGCCCGACGACTTCACGTCCAGTTGCGGCGGCGGCACCAACAACTGCGTGCCGAATCCCAGCAAGATCGAGTTGAACAAGACCAATCCAAGCATGATCGCGTTCGGCACCAACTATGTCTACACCACGACGGACACCAACGCCGAGAGCAGGACGCAAGTGCTGAACGCGGTCGGCACGCCGTTCGCCACGATAGCGCCAGGTGGCAGCAACGAAATCACGGCGCTTGCCTACGGGACCGCCGACGCGCCGAACGCGCTGCTGGCCGGCCTCGAACCAACGCTTGGCACGGGCGGAAAGGGACTTTGGTTTAGTTCGACCGGCACCGCCGGTTCGCTGCTGCCGACGGCCTATGGCGGCGAAAAGCCGCTTTCGGTGCTGTTCGACCCGCGCACGCATAGTCGATTCTATGCGGTCGATCGCACCTCGCTGTGGTCGACCACGGACACCGGCGCGTCCTTCACGAACACGTTGTCGACCAACCTCGCCGGCCTCAACGTCATCATGCCGTCCTCGCTGGAGTTCATCCGCGGCAACGGGGTCAATGCGCTGCTTGTCGGTGGTGTGAACGCCGTCGGCGGCGGCCAAAGCCCGGTGGCGGTCGCCGACAGCGACGCCGCAGGCAGCCTCTCTAACTGGCGGCTGTTCGGATCGAACCTACCCAACACCATCGTCTACCAGATGGCTTACAACCCGACGGTCGACGTCCTGGCAATGAGCATGCTGGGCCGTGGTGCTTGGATGCTGTCCGACGTGACGACCTACTTCCCGACCGCGACGGTGTTGCGCTTCGGCCTAGCGGACAACGATTCCGCTCCCTCCGACACGGTGCTAACCAATGGCGTCTACGCAGCGCGCGCACTCGAGAAGACCGGCAGCGGCAAGCTGACAATCAGCGGCACCACCGGCTACACGGGCAGCACTGACGTGCGGCAAGGCACTCTGGTGGCCAACGGAAACCTGACGAGTTCGAGCGGCATCGTGGTCGGTCCGTCCGGAACACTGGCCGGCAATGGACTCCTGCCCACGACCGTGGTGAATGGTACGGTCGCGCGCGCAGTACCTGGAGGTCGAGCAATTTCCGATGATGATTACCGGCTGCTGGGCCAACATCAATCCGCCCGGCACTTATCACCCCACCCACAATCACCCGAACAACTACCTGAGCGGCGTTCACTATGTCGCCGTACCCGAGACCGGCACGCACCTCGTATTCCAGGATCCCCGGCCCGTCATGATTACGCCCCGGACCAAGCTCAGCCGCATCACGGCCAACGCTGCCGTCACGCAAGCCCAGCCGGGCCGAATGGTGATATTTCCGTCCTGGCTCCGGCACCACGTTCCGTCCAACGAAGGCACGACCGAGCGCATCAGTATCGCGTTCAATCTCATGTTCAGGAGCTTTGCCGAGACGCTGGCCGCGCCAATGTGGAAGCCGACCGCAGGTACGGATTAGGGTCGTATGATTTGGAAATTCCGCCGCCGACAGTTCGCAAGAGCGCTTGCGCTTCTCGAAGTCGAAGTAGATCCTCACCGAAGGCCGAGATTGATCTGCCGCTGCGATTATCCAGCCTCGGGTGTGACGGGTCAGTCACTGGGCCTCCAAGGTCAACAGTAGCAGTGAAGCGATAAAGCGAAGAATAAGAACACTTTCGTGCTTGATCCTTTAGTGGCTACAGGTTGCACCATCGGATATTGGCGGCCAAGCGGTGCTGCCTAAGAGCCTGGAGGCCGGACGGTCGATATGCGGATGTTGCTTGGCCTCGCTCACGCAATCGACGGTCTGAATAGAACCGTTGCCCGGTTCGTGCGCTGGGGATTGCTCGCGAACGCCATTCTCATCACGACAAATGCGCTGAGCCGAAAGTTCTTTTCGCTGGCCTCTGCGTCGGCGTTCGATCTCCAGTGGCAATTCTTCGCCGCCGTTGTCTTGTTGATGGCAGCGTACACCTTTCAACGAGATGAGCACGTACGTATCGATATCTTCGCCGGCCGGCTGGGTGAACGAGGCCTTGCTTGGCTCGATCTCATCGGAATTTGCCTCGTTCTTCTGCCGGTGTGCGCAGCGCTCGTATGGGTCAGCTTGCCGCAATTCATGATCTCCGTTATTTCCGGTGAGAGCCGAGCAACGCGCGAAAGCACGAGCGAGATTCCGGCCTGGATCATAAAGGGCTTCATTCCTGCCGGTTTCTTGCTGCTCGCTCTGCAGGGCATCGCTGAAGCAATCCGTTGCGTTGCCAGTCTCAGGGGCATTCTTCCGCGGCCGGTGCAGCGGCATAGGTTGATCGAGGACCGTTGATATGACGGAATTTCTCGCACCGGCCATGTTCATCTGCCTTGTGGTGGCTCTCTTCGCCGGGTTCCCAGTCGCTTTCTCTCTTGCAGCCGTCGCTGGCGTATTCGGTGTCATCGGCGTCACAACGGGGCACTTCAACGTTACTTTCCTGAACAATATGCTCTTCCGCATACAGGGGACGTTCAACAACGACAATCTGCTGGCGCTGCCGCTCTTGATTTTCATGGGAATGCTGCTTGAGCGCACCGGCATAGCGGAGGATATGTTCGTCGCCCTCAATCGTCTCTTTGGACGGCTGCCCGGTGGGTTGGCGTACACAACGATAATTGTTGGCGCTGCCCTCTCTGCGATCACCGGATTCGTGTCGGCGTCGGTCGTCGCCATCGGGCTCATATCGCTGCCCGTGATGTTGCGCGCCAAGTACGATCCGAAACTTGCCACCGGCGTGATTGCCGCGGCCGGCACGCTCGCCCAGGTCGTTCCGCCAAGTCTAGTCCTCATCATCCTGGCAGAGCAGCTCGAAGTGTCACTTCTCGAGATCTATCGAGGCGCACTGCTGCCGGCAGCGCTGCTCGTCGTCTTGTATTTGTCGTACATTTTCCTCGTTACGCGTACGTCGCCTGACCGTGCCCCTTCCACGTTTGCAGGAACGGCTGTCCTGCCACAGCCGCAGGTGTTCCTTGAAGTTGTGCGCGCAGCCGGCTTGCCTCTTGGTATCGTGGCTGCCGTCCTGGCTGCGATCTTTTTTGGTGTAACAACGCCGACCGAAGGCGGGGCTATCGGTGTCGTCGCCATATTGCTGCTCGCGCTCGCGGCGCGAAAGCTGACCGGGCGCAATCTTCGTCAAGCAATGGACGTCACCGGCATACTGTGTTCCGGCATCATCTTTCTACTGCTCGGCGCATCCTTTTTCATGTTGGTTTTTCGCGGCCTTGAAGGCCACCTCTGGATCGAATCGCTCTTCAACTTTCTGCCTGCAGGCCAGGTGGGCTTCATCGTATTCGTCAACATCGCGATATTCTTCCTGGCGTTCTTTTTGGATTTCTTCGAGATCGCTTTCATCGTGCTGCCGCTGATCGCGCCCATCGCGCGACACCTCGGCATCGACATGGTTTGGTTCACGGTCCTGCTCGCCGTCAACCTCCAGACCTCGTTCATGCATCCGCCGTTTGGCATCGCGCTCTATAACCTTCGAAGTGTGACGCCGTCCTCCGTTCCTACATCGCAGATCTATTGGGGAGCGGTGCCGTTCCTGGTTCTGCAGGTTTTGATGGTCGGGCTTCTCATTGCGGTACCGCAAATTGTGACGCGGGCGCCGGCACCCGTTGTCGACCCGAGCACGATAAAGATCGAGCTGCCTGCAGCTGAGAACTGAGCCAACCCACCGAGGATCAGGGCATATTAGTGAGAGCCTCGATCACACGGCAGTCGACGACACGCCCATTCTTGCACGCCCGCACCATGCGCTTCAGTTCGTCGCGCAGTATGGTCAGGCGGTTCAGGCGGCTTTCGACGGCTGCAAGCTGAGCAGAAGCCAGTTCAGACGCGGCCTTGCACGACAATTCGGGCCTCTCCTGCAGGGCAAGCAGCGCCCGTACGGAAACGAGCTCAAATCCCAGTTCGCGCGCGTGGCGAATAAAGGCCAGCCGCCCCGCATCCTCTTTTCCGTAGATCCTGCGGCCGTTGGTGGCGCGGCGCGCCTTCGGCAATACGCCAGCGCGCTCGTAATAGCGGATGGTCTCAATGTGGACGCCGCTCTGCTTTGAAAGCGTACCGATGGACATCATGGCAACAGCCCCTTGTTTCTGTAGCTACTACAGGATGTATGCTTATTCGGCATGAGACAAGGACAAGCCATATGAACACGACAACCGCCGAGCTCCGGTGCGGTAGCGGTTGACGGGCATGGATTGCTTGTCCTGTGCTACCAAGATCGAAGGGGCAGCACGCAAAGTACCGGGTGTCGACGACGTCAGGGTGTCGATTGCCTCGCAGAAGATGACGCCGCCGCTTGCCAACAGCAGCGTCGATACTTTGATGGTTCGCGCGTGGGGAGGTCAATCGAGCAGGATTAGCCCCGGTGCTCACTCATACGAGATTCCAACGTTTGGAAATCAAGTGATTCGGCCCCATGCAACGGCGGAGATGACAAAGACGCCGAGCACGCCACGATAAATCACGAAGGGCCACGCCGAGAAACGCTCGAGCACGCGCATCAGTCCCCAAATCGCGAAGAAAGCCGAGACAGAGGCCACCACCAGCCCGACAAGAAGGATGGACCAGCCGTCGAGAGATAGCTGAACCTTATGAAGCTCCCACAGTTCCTTGAAGCCAGCCAGGGCGATTGCCGGCAGGCCCAGGAGGAACGAGAAGCGTGCCGCCTCTTCTCGTTTGAACCCGAGCGCCAGCGCTGCGGTCAAAGTCGAGCCGGAGCGCGACACTCCCGGGATCAGGGCGCCGACCTGAGCGATGCCCACGATCATTGCATCGATGACCGATACATTCTCTAGCGTCCGTTTGTGGCGGGCGTAAAGCTCCGCGAGCGCGAGGAGGATGGCCATGACGATACAGGCCCAGCCGATCACTGTGAGGGTCCGCAACGGGGAACCGCAGGCGTTCAGCACCGCCGACAAAGACAGGCCCGCCACGCCGATCGGGATCGTCGCAAGGATAATCCAAACAGAGAAGCGGAAATGTCGGTCTCGGAAATCCCGATGCACGACGGCGTGGAAAGAATTCGTGGCCAACTGCGTCACGTCGCTCCAAAAATAGCTTATGACGGCAGCGAGTGCTGCGAGCTGCATGGCGGCTGAGAACGCGGAGCCGGGATCCTGCCAACCGAGCAGAGCCGGCACGATCCGCATGTGCGCTGTCGAGGAGATTGGCAGCAGCTCGGTGATTCCTTGCACGACGCCCAATACGGCGACCTTTGCATAACCCAACGCCACGAATCCGGTGTCGACGCCCTGAGTACACGCTTCCGTCATGCAGGCTCCTCTAACTAGCGAATGGCGGTTCGAATGTGTGGAGTACGAGCGCCCGGCTGAGCGCCCAATGTGCCGATCGATCCGCAACGCTGACGCGACCGCGCGCTCAGCCGAGCCGCCGCCGACTCCGAAGAACCGCACCAAAACGAGCGGAATAAGGGTCACGCCAACAAGCGCCATCATCGACCATTGGCCCGCGGTATAGGAGCAGGCGCGGACGTTTGAGTGGACGTGTCCCTGCGGGCCGCGGAACCTGTCGGGAGACAAGCAATTTTGTGGAGCGTCTCGTGACCCGATGAAGGCCGGGCCCAGTGCCAATCGCCGGCGTTAATTTGACGAATTGGCACCGGGCCATGACGCGTCCGGACAATCGCGTCATCCGCTCCTATTATCAGTCGAACAAGTCTCCGAGGAACCCGCGGCGGCGCCGGCGCCCGCGATCATCGCAATCATCGCGACGATCGTAACCGCGCTGGTCATAGTGGCCGCCTTGATTGCCTTGCGGGAGTGGCGCGGGTTGAGGCGGCAGGAAGGGAGTGCCGCCTTGAGGCAGGAAGCTGCCCGGCTGGGCCGTCCCCTGCGGCGGGGGCGTGCGCGCCTCATATGCGGCGCTGCGCTCGATGATCTTGTCGAGTTCGCCTCGATCGAGCCAGACACCCCGGCAGCTGGGGCAATAGTCGATCTCGACGCCCTGGCGATCTGCCATGACGAGATCGATCTTGCACTGGGGGCACAACATGCCTGGGGCTTTCGGTCGCGGCGCGGTCATCGGTGTGTCTGACATGGAATGGTCCTTTCCTGTTGATTTTCTTATAAGGCTCAACCAGCGAGCCTCGAGCGGCATACGAGAAACCGGCCGGCCCCGGTCAAGTCATCGGGTCCTCATCGTCTCATTCAGCGGGCCCGTGCTCGATCAAGGCCCTCTTGAACTGACCTCGTCCGCCAGAGCGAGCCAGTGATCAACAGAACGACGCCGATGACGATCAGTACGTCCGCCATATTGAAGGCCGGCCAATGCCAGTCACCGACATGGAAATCGAGGAAATCGGTCACCGCACCCTGACGCAGTCGATCCAACACATTGCCGGCAGCACCGCCGGCAATCAGGCCGGCACTGATCGTCTCAAGGCGCTTTTCGACTCTGATGGCCCAGACCAGTAATCCCGCCACCATGACCGCGCTGATTCCCGCGAGCAGCAGCGGACGCTCAAAGAAAAGCTCGCGAAACATCCCGAAGCTGACGCCTGTGTTGAAGCCGAGCGTCAGATTGAAAAATGGTGCGATCTCGATCGTGCGCGGCGGCACCATCACAAGGTTGACAATCAGCCATTTGGTCACGAAGTCGATCGCGAGAGCGATGCCAAAAGCAACGCCAGTCCAAACGGCTCGATGGGTCAACGTTCCAGATCGCATGGTCAATGCGTCCTCATCCGGATGCCACGCACCGTCCACCGCAGTGACGATTGTTGCGGATTGTCATCATCGAGGTCGAGTGCCTGTATGCCACGATCAGCGCGCTGGGCCTGCTGCTGCAACCGCGGGCCGCTGATGCACGCGCGTCGGAACTCCAGATCCCGCCGACGGGCCGCCCGTCATCTGGCCACGGTTCAGCAGGCGCAGGCCGTTGAGAACGACCAGCAGTGATGCACCGACATCGGCCGCGATGGCGCCCCAGAGCGATGCGAGACCAATCACCGTCAGTGCTGTGAACACGAGCTTCACGGCAATGGAAAACGCCACGTTCTGGCGGATCACGGCCAGAGTCGCGCGTGAATGGCGCACCAGCCAAGGAAGCTTCGACAGATCGTCGGACATGAGCGCTACGTCGGCTGTTTCAATGGCGGCGTCGCTTCCCATGGCGCCCATGGCGATGCCGAGATTGGCACGACCCATCGCGGGAGCATCGTTGACGCCGTCGCCGACCATGGCAACCGACCCGTAGCGCTGCACCAAATCCTCGACAGCCGCCACTTTATCGGCCGGTAGAAGCTCCGCCCGGACCTCGTCGATGCCCGTCTGCTTCGCAATCGCTTCTGCCGTCGCCCGGTTGTCGCCCGTGAGCATCACGACGTGCTTGACGCCGGCGCTGTGAAGCGCCGTAACGATGCCCTTCGCTTCCGGCCTGACGGCATCGGCAACGGCCACGAGGCCCCAGACTTCCTGACCATCGCCAACCCCGACGATGGTGCGACCGGCGCTTGAAAGTGCATCGGCCTGCTGCAGAACTGCATCCGAGCTGATGCCGCGCTCCGCAAGGTAGCGGCGCGAGCCGAGCCACGTCTCACGACCGGCCACTCGCCCGGTGACGCCTCGGCCAGCGATGGCTTGGACGGCCTCGGCGGGTTCAGCGGCGATCTTGAATTCAGCAGCTTTCGCCAGGATGGCGCGCGCGATCGGATGCCCGCTGCGCGCCTCCAGGGCCGCCGCCAAGCCGAGTACGTCGGCTTCGTTGCGGCCACCGAGCGGCACGATCTCGACCACCTGCGGTCGGCCTTCGGTGAGTGTGCCGGTCTTGTCCATGGCGATGGCCTTGAGGTGCGCGGGCGTTTCGAGATGAGTGCCGCCCTTCACCAGGACCCCCTGTTTTGCTGCGCCGGCGAGTGCAGCCACGATCGTCACTGGCGTCGAAATCACGAGGGCGCAGGGGCAAGCGATCACGAGGAGCACCAGCGCGCGGTAGAACCAGACGTCCCAGGCGCCGCCCAGGAGCAGGGGCGAAGCCAGAAAGATTGCGACGGCAAGCGCCATCACGACGGGCGTGTAGATGCGCGCAAACTTCTCCACCCACTGCTCACTGGGGGCGCGTCGGCTCTGTGCCGAGCCGACCATCCGGATGATCTGGGCGAGTGTCGTGTCGCTTGCCGCTTTGGTGGTCACGACATCGAGGGCACCCTCGCCGTTGATGGTGCCGGCAAAGACCTCGTCGCCCGCCGCCTTCAATACGGGGACGCTTTCGCCGGTGATCGGCGCCTGATTGATCTCGCTTTCGCCGGCGGCAACCCGGCCGTCGAGCGGTACCTTGTCTCCTGGCCGGACGATGATATGCATGCCGACCCGAACCTCGGCGGCCGGGAGGTCGCGCTCGGAGCCGTCTTCAAGCTTGACGCGTGCTGTGGGCGGCGCGAGTTCCATGAGGGCGGCAACCGCACGGCGCGCGCGACCGAGGCTCCAAGCCTCGAGCGCCAGGGCCAACGCAAAGAAGAACGAGACCGTGGCAGCCTCAAACCAGGCGCCGATGCCAATGGCGCCCGCGACGGCGACCATCATCAGCAGATTCATGTCGGGACGAAGCCGTTTGGCCGCAAGCCAAGCCTTGGGCGCGACGTAGCGCGCCGCGCACAAAACGGCGAGCGTGTACAGCGCCATGCTCGGCAGCGGCGTCGACCCCAAGGCGTGTTCGCCCGCCTCGAAAGCTGCGATGACGCCGCCGCCCAACCAAGCATGGACCGCGAAGCCGAGCGCCGTGAGCACGCCGCTCGCTGTCGTCAGCCACGACTGCACCCGCCTGCGGCGCTCTTCGGCCTGCGCGGCTTCGCTGGTGCCGCCTTCAATCCAGGGCTCGGCGCGCAGACCAGCGCGCGCCACGGCCTTCTCGACTTTGGATTCAAGCGCCGCGTTCGGCGTCATGTCGATCGACATGCGCCCATTGAGGAGATCGAAGGCAAGCTTGTCTTCGCCGACGAGCGGCCCGACCTCGCGCTTCAGCGCCGCGATCTCGTCGGCGCAGTCCATGCCGTGAATGCGAAACACAACTTGGCCGGCCAAGCGGGTCGGGAGCGGCGGGGTGAGCGTTTCCTGCGGCTCTGCAGCACCGCTGGACGCAAGACCTTCAGGTGCTCCGGCAGGCACAGGCGCGCTGAGGGAAACCGCCGGCGGCAACCAGGGCTCGGCGCGCATACCGGTTCGGGCCACGGCTTCCTGAATCGCGTCAGGCGCCGCTCGGCTTTGGGGAGCCACGGTCATCATGCCTTGCGCCGTGTCGAATGCGAGCTTGTCCTCGCCGACGATCGGACCCAGTTCACGTGTGAGCGCGGCTACTTCGTTCTTGCAGTCGAGGCCGTGGACGCGGAAGAGCAACGTTTCCGCCGCGCCGTCCTCAACAAGGGAAGCGTGCATGCCGGTCGGCCCGACGCGGCCGACGATTTCTTCGACTGTCGCTTGCCCTTGTGGCGCGACCGTCATGAGCCCTTTCGCCGTATCGAACGACAGCCAGGCTTCGCTCCCAACGAGCGGACCAACCTCACGCTTGAGCGTGGCGACTTCGTTCTTGCAGTCGAGCCCCTCGACCCGAAACAGCAATGCCGGTGCAGGCTGCTGCTTAGGGGTGCGCAGGAGGTGAGCTTGCATGCCGGTGGTCGCGACCGCCCGCTGGATGTCATCGACTGTCGCAGCACCCTCGGATGCCACTTCCATGACACCAGCTTGGGTACTGAAGGACAGCTTGTCGTCGCCGCCGACAATTGGCCCCACGGCGGCACGAAGCGCACGAACCTCATTTTGGCAGTCCAAGCCGTCAACCTTGAAGCGCAGCGAACTTGACGTGCTCATCGTCGCGGCATCAGCAGACATTATTATCTCCTTGGCGTAGTATCGGCCTTGGCTCCGAGCCTGCTCCTTACTCTTCCGACCACCATACATCCTGTAGTCACTCCAGAATCAAGGATCTCGACGAACCACCCTGGCCGTTCTTCCCAGAACGAGGTCCCATCTGGATTGGCCACTATTCTTGCCCTGGAATTCGCCTTGCCCGACATTTTTGAATGGATCTGTCGGCATTCGAGCGATAAAGGCGATACTCCTTATCGCACGCTCCATGAGTGAGAGGCCCTAGCCCAACGACTGCGAAGGCAGGATGTTTCGCCCACTTTGAAATTAAGCGAGAAGTTCTGCGGCAGAAAGGCCATAAATATTGCGACACCACGTGCGGGCGATAGTGGCGCAAGGCGAGATTAAGATCACCTACGGCAGCAAGGCCACGACCTACCGGCCGCGCGACCATCGGGCCCCGACGCGTGGCAGCTCGCCTTCGGAGAATCACGGCCCAGAAGGCCGGTGATTCTTTTCGGATGGATATAGCCATTCCTCACAACGACAAGAGCGGACCAGCCTGGCATCTCCTGCTGGCGTTCACGCTTTCCCTGGTGATGCTCTGCGGCCTGATCGGCTGGCTACAGAACGTCCACATCATCACCGCCAACGGTATGTACAAGAGCATCCAGGCCGAGCCCTGGATCGCCGATTATGATCACGCGCCGCTTGATCCTTCGAATTACCTTCTTTTTCCGCTGCATGGCGCGCTCTGCCGGTTGCTGGACTGGGTGGGAATCGAGCGCGGCGTGCCGTGGCGGCAGCTCGCCTATCTCAATGCCTTCTTTGCCAGCCTCTGCACCGTCATCGTGTACGCCTTCGTCCGTTGCGTGACAGCAAACGCCCGGGTGGCGGCGTTGGCCGCCTGCTTCCACTTCGGCTCCGGTTTCGTGCTGCTGCTCTCGGTAATCAGCGAGGACATCATGCCTGGCTACACGCTGGTGCTGGGCGCCATGGCGCTGGCCGGCCTGTGGTTCGACCGGCCGAGTCACGGCCGCGTCGTGCTGGTCGGCGCGCTCTTCACCCTGGGCTGGCTGGTGGAATGGCGGTTGATGTTCCCCACGCTGCCCGCGCTTCTCGTCGCGCTCGCACTGTCGGACGGATGGTGGATGCGTCGGTTGGCGTTGATCGGCAGCTTGATCCTGTCGATCCTGGTCGTGTCAGGCGTCGTGCAGCTCCTGTGGGAAGGGCATGCCGGCACTGTCGGTCTGCATGACATGCTGTGGACCGGCAAGGGTGTGGCGACCGGCTGGGCTGGTCTTTCCTGGGACAAGGCCTGGATGATGCTGTCGGGCGTCGGTAATTATTTCCTGATCGTCGGCGGCTGGGTGGATCCGCTGTCGGCCAAGCGCGCGGCTTGGCCGCTCGTCATCTCGGTGCTGGTTCAGGCCGCCATCCTGGCGGTCGCCATCGTCCTCTTGTGGCCGCGGCGCGCCGATCCACGACTGCGTGCCATCGGCATCGTCTTCCTCGGCACCCTGGGTGCGGGGCAGGTCCTGAATCTATATTCCCAGCCCCAGGATCCGCAGATGCAGCTCAACGTCATGCCGTGGCTCGCGGTGGCCTGGGGCCTGCTGCTGGGCGCGTCGCTGACGAAATCACGCAGCGTCGCGATCGTGCTCGCCGCGCTGTCGCTTGCGCCGCTCGCCTGGAATGTGAGCCAGCTCGCACGCTTTCGCGGTGGCGATGCGGCGGCACTGAAGGCCGTGGTAGCACTCGAGCAGCGCTTCCCGCCGGCACCAAGGATGGGCCGTCAGGCGATTGATTGACTTGTCTGGCAGACTGCCAAGCCGTGTCTCGACTTGCCCGGAGAATTCTACCATTTCGTTATATTCAGCCTGGCTTACGACATGGCCGTCGGTGATAGCAGCTGCGTAATCGACAGCGATGTAATCCAGCAGGCGCCAAATCGTCTGAACATCCCTGTCCTGCGCACTGACCTGGCTTGACATTAAGACCGCGGCGAGAAGCGCCTTCATCCCGGTGCGCGCCAAAGAAGAATGATATCCGCAGGCCAAGACCGACCGCAGCGAGGGCATTTTTATTGTCCGTGCAAATTAGAACCACTCGCGTCGTACGACCTGTAGCGACTGCAGGAGCAAGCCTTTTTTTCGGCCAACGCGTTTCTGTCCTTGGCGTTGAGAGCGTATTATCCCTTCTTGCTGCCTGACAGAGATACCCTTCGCCCACCGGGGATTCTTTTGAGGCGACGAGACTCATTGGATTCAGTCAGCACCTCGATAATTCGGCACGTCGCAACCTTGTTGTTGCAGCAAGCGGCAACCATGCGAGTCAGTTCTTTCCGCAGGCTAACAAGGCGCCTAATTCGGCTCTCGACTGATTCGAGTTGATCGCTCGCGATTCGGGTCACGTCCTTGCAGGATGCTTCCGGCTTTTCTTGCAACGCCAATAGCCGCTTAATGACGACGATTTCAAAGCCGAGATCCCGTGCGTGTCGGACAAACATCAATCGCCGGACATCCTTATCATCGTAGAGCCGACGTCCGCTCTCAGTCCGAGACGGTGCGGGCACGAGCTTAATGCGCTCATAGTAGCGAATGGTCTCGATATTTACGTCGGTTTGTTTTGAAAGTTCTCCAATGGTGAACATCAGGGCATGCTTCTGTAGTGACTACAGAGTGCAGGATAGCGGATTGGAATGAATTGTGAAGCCTGAGACTACCGAGAAACGCTTTGCGTTTAGATAAGTATCGCCGGCAAGCGACGCCTATCTCGTGGTCTAGCGCACTGGATCTTGAAAAATTCCCTTGAAGGGTTTACCGCCCAGCATCCCCTGCATTGTGCCGCTTTCCGGCTGCACCAAGAGCTCAACTGTGCCGGTTCGACCATCACTACAGGTCATGACAGCAGAGCCCGTATACTCCTCGTCTAGATGCCACCGACCTTCGCAGGCGGTGCCCCTGTCGCTGTTAAGCTTCACCACGCCTGAAATTCCATCAGAGCGCTTGCTAAAGGTTCCTGCGAACTGCTCTCCGTCAGAGGTACCGCCTGACGCCGGCACCGTGCCGGAGCATCCGACCAGTGAGAGGAGCAAAATACAGCAGATTGGTTGTCTCATGTTGTTCTCCAGCACCAAGTCTTGTGTGAAATCTACCATCCCGCAGGCTGAGGCATCTACATGCCCTCAAGGTCCAAGATCATGCGGAGGACCTCCTGGCGAACAGGCTGGGACTCCACGTTTTGGAACGGGCGCAGGAGTGCCAGCGACTCCCGAGAAGCATATCCCATGGCAAGCGCAGCCTCCTCATGTGGCGCGCGCCTGTAAGTGCTTTTGCTTGAAGGCTCTCCATATCCCTCGAAGAAGTATTCGGGAGAAACGTTAAGCAAACGAGCGAAGTCGAACAGGCGCCGGGCAATTGTCCTGTTCTCACCACTCTCGTATCTCTGGATTTGCTTTTGACTTATGCCAGCGTCCTTGCTGAATTTCTTTAAACGAATTCCAAGGGCGAGGCGCCGCCGACGGAGCTGCTGCCCCACATGCTCATCTAGAAGATCTCTGACGCGAGGCTCGACGACGGGTGTTTTTGACGACCCGGGGTCGGGGCGAACCGCTTTCTTCACGGGAGATCACCCCGGTGCGCCAGAATTCTCAGCGCATTCACGACGACAAGAAGCGTCGATCCTTCGTGGACCGCGACTGCCGGACCTATTCCCAGGCCGAAGATTGTCGCTGGCACCAGCAATGCCACCACCCCAAGGCTGACAAATAAGTTTTGCAGGATGATCGAGCGGGTATAGCGGCTAAGACCGACGACGAATGGTAGATGTTCCAGACGGTCTGCCATCAATGCAACATCTGCGGTCTCCAGTGCCACATCAGAACCTGCGGCGCCCATCGCAATGCCAACGGTCGAGGAAGCCATCGCCGGAGCGTCATTCACACCGTCGCCGACCATCGCAATTAGGCGTGCTTCTTCCTTAAGTGCTCCAATGGTCTTAACCTTGTCCTCTGGCATGAGATCACCGCGGGCGTCATCAAGGCCAACTTCTCTGGCGATCGCGTCTGCTACCTTTTGATTGTCTCCGGAGAGCATCACCATGCGGCCAATGCCCAGTTCGCGCAGACGAGCAATCACCTGGCGTGCGGCCGCCCGAGGTGAGTCCATCAACCCAATCACACCGAGATCCTTAGTCCCCTTTTTGACGACCATCGTCGTGCGCCCCGATGCGCGCAACAATGAGATCGCAGACTTAGCTTCCTCACCGATTGCGGGCACGTCGTCGGCACCGAACATCTCTGCCTTACCGATCCAGACGACATCTGTTCCGATCTTGGCCCGCACCCCGCGACCGGTGAGGCTCTGAAGATCGCTGGCAGGGTCCAGTTTCCGGTTACCAAGGCGTTGACTGCCATCGCGCACGATTGCGAGCGCCAAGGGATGGTCGCTGATGGATTCGACAGCCACAGCTACTGCCAGAAGTTCCTCGGTAGTAATGCCCTCCAACGGTTCAACATCGGTGATGCGCGGACTTCCCTCAGTAAGAGTGCCCGTCTTATCAAACGCAATGGCGCGGACGGCCCCCAATGCTTCGAGTGGTGCTCCGCCCTTAATAAGGACACCACCTCGTGCAGCACGTGCGACCCCGGATAGCACGGCGCTGGGCGTAGCGATGGCCAGCGCGCAGGGACTGGCGGCGACCAGAACTGCCATCGACCTGTAAAAACTTGCGGCGAAGGGCTCGTCAACGATCAGCCCGGCTCCAAGAAGCACGACAGCCAGAATTAGGACTGCCGGGACAAAGAACTTCTGGAATCTGTCCGTGAAGCGCTGTGTCGGTGACTTGCGGGATTCCGCCTCACTCACCATTTTGACGACCCTCGCCAATACGGTGTCCCCTGCTTTACGCGTGACCTCGATTTCAAGAGCGCCAGAACCGTTGATCGTTCCAGCAAAGACGCGGGAAAAAGAGGCAACGATCTCCGGCCTGGTGCGAGCCACGTTAGCGTCTGGGACGGGCTGCTTGTCGACCGGAATGCTTTCGCCGGTTACAGGTGCTTGATTAACACTCGATTGTCCTTGAACCACGAAGCCATCCGCTGGTAGACGTTCGTTCGGCCGTACAATGATTAGGTCTCCGACAATCAACTGATCGACCGGCACTTCCTGCGTTTTCCCCTCTCGCTTTACGATCGCTGTCTGAGGCGCCAGCTTTGCGAGAGCCTCAATGGCCTGCGTAGCGCGTCCCATCGCGAAGTGCTCAAGCGCGTGGCCAAGACTGAACAAGAACAGCAGCAATGCGCCCTCGGCCCAAGCGCCAAGGATCGCTGCCCCTGCAGCCGCCACCAGCATGAGTGTGTCGATTTCGAGCTTGCCACGCCGGATGTTGGCGAAGGCTTCTCGCACCGTATAGAAGCCGCCCGCTAGGTATGCCGCACAATAGAGCGCCACCGACACCCCTTCCGGCGCCCAGCCCAATTGTTCGGCAGCGAAGCCAAAACCGAGCAGCAGGCCGCAGACAAGCGAAAATACCAGCTCGGCATACTGGCCAAAGACCCCCCCATGGGAATGTGCGTGCTCGCCCCCTTGCTCTTCGTGCCGATCGCTCGCATGAGAATGCGAATGCGGCTTCTGTGTTTTCTTCGTCGGGGACTGGGTCGCCATAATGTCTTCCTAGAACTTAATAGTGGCGGATGGGCCATTGGGCGGGGCCAACTCCAGCGATAAGGTGGAATACGGCCGCAGCGCCGATGTAGAGCTACCTGTCAATCGGCCGGTCGTGGTTGGCCGAAGCTCGATCCGCTCCCGGTTCGATCCCGAAACGATAGTGACGATGGCTTTGTAGTTGCGGGCATCAATCGGCACGTTCCGCTCATACAGGCACAGCGTTACGTCCCGTTCTCCTACCAGCAGTTCGACCTCAACGCCGGCGACGTCCTGCATCTTGCCGTCATGAGGACCAGTGACGATGTCTCTGCCGTGCTGGGCGTACGAGGCGTTCGAGAAGAGGATCAACGCGGCAATCAAGACAAGCGCTTTCATCGACAGACTCCTTGCTGAATCAATTCCCCCGTCGCTCTCCCCTGTTCGTTGGAGACGTAAGCGATGCGCATTCGCTTGCTCCGCCCTTCGATTTCAACCCCGTTTTCGTACCGCCAGTTGACCAAGTCTTGTCCGCTGCCTGCCTCAACGACCTCCAACGACGCAACGACCGACGCATCCAGTGGCTTGCACAGTCTTTCCAGGCGCTGAGCAACGTTGACCGCGTCACCGACAAGGGTGAACTCATCATGCGATCCGCTACGGAGAACGCCGCCTATCGCGGTACCGAAATGAAGGCCGATGCCAGCGCGAGGATCCACGTCGCCCCGGCGCCGCCGAATCTCGGCCCAATCTTGCAACATGCTTCTCAAGTGGACGGCACATTCCAATGCTCGCGCGGCGTCGTCCGCTGTTGACTTCGGTTGGCCAAAAGCCGCCATCACACCATCGCCTATGAACTTGTCAATCATTCCTCCATGCGCGAACACTTCGCGCGTCACCAGTTCCCGGAATTCAGCTAGGAGCCTGGCCAGCGTTTCCAGGGGGATAGACTCACTCAGGCTAGTGAACCCCCGCAAATCGACGAACATCACCGCCACTTCGCGGCGGCCGAGGGCCAACGATGTTCCTGTCGCTTGCAGCTCCGTCAGGACGGTCGGTGAGAAAAAGCGACTGAGATTGGCCCGCCGCCGCTCGGCCAGGACGGCCGTTTTCAAGAGAACATTGTGATCGTGTGTGAGCAGACCGCATACCAACGCCGCGAAGCCGAATGCCGCTGCGAGAGCAGCCTCTGTAAGAAATGCCGACCAATCCAGCGCATGAGGCGCGCCCTTGCCAAGATGAGCCTCCACGGCGACTGTCAGCAGCGCCAGCCAACCAAGAATGACAATCCCTGAAAACAGGAAGACGAGCATCGGTCGTAGGCGCATCGCAGCATGTGTTAACAGTACAAATCCGATAGCGAGTGATGGCGCTGTTAGCGCGTGATCAAGGTCCTTGCCGGGTGCAAAAAGGTGGTCATGGAACAAAACGACGACCAGCAGGGCGTCGAACACCACGTAGACCCAAGAGAGCCACTTCGTACCTCTACGAAGTTCCGCGAGCACTAAGGCTATGGTGGTCAGGGCGCCGTAAGCGACTACGACATTCGCGTGGACGATCCCACTGTCCTGCGTCCCAGCAAGGCTAAGGTTGACGACCAAAATCGCGAGCGCCACCAGACGCAGCCAAGCCGACCGACGCTCACGATGCCAGCGTCGCCGCTCAGCGTTCATCAGGAGGTCCTCCGAGGCAAGGTCTAGCATTTTGACGAACACATTCCGGGCAGACGCACCGACAAAAACAGCGGCCCTGCTCCAAACACGATGCAAGACGCGGCCACCCGGCAGGGCAGCCGCGCCTCATCCACTTAGAATTTTGCCTGGCCGGATTTGCCGGCGGCGTTTTTCAGCACGAGCGTTACCTGTGCACCCGACGGAATGGCGGCCTTGGCGTCGCCCTTCAGCGAATTGTCTCCGGAAACGGCAAGCTGCACAGTTTCACGCGAGGAACCTGCAACAATTAGCACGGAACCGCTGAAACCCTTGGCGGACGTGGGCTTGTTCGCTTCGTCGAGCAAATTGATGGTAACCGTGTTGCCGGACATGACCAGCTCGGCGTGCACCCCAGCCACGTCATGGACCGGCCCGCCATTGGGGCCCTTGGTGGCCGCGTGATTATGCTGCGCGACGGCTACGCCGGCCCACAGCATCAACGCCACCACAATCACGAACTTCTTCATGCCATCTCCTCTTTTTGAACGGGTTTGTCTCGGTGAAACAGGGCGTACAGAGCCGGTAGAACCACCAGCGTCAGGATCGTCGACGAGATGATTCCGCCGATGACGACGGTGGCCAGAGGCCTCTGCACTTCGGCGCCAGCGCCGGTCGCGATTGCCATAGGCACGAAGCCCAGGGACGCCACCAACGCAGTCATGAGCACGGGACGGAGCCTCTTCATGGCTCCCTCGCGCACGGCTTCTGCCACCGAGCGTCCCTGGCTTCTTAGTCCTTGGATGAAGGAGATGATGACGAGACCGTTCAACACGGCCACGCCAGACAATGCGATGAAGCCGATGCCGGCGCTGATCGAGAGTGGAATATCCCGGAGTACGAGGGCAGCCACACCGCCAGTCAGGGCCAGCGGCACACCACTGAAGACCAGGAGCGCGTCGCGGAGCGAACCAAGGCTCATGCAGAGCAAGACGAAGATCAGCAGCAGCGCGACCGGGACGACGATCGCCAGGCGCTTTGTAGCGCCGACGAGCTGCTCGAACTGACCACCCCAACCGATCCAGTAGCCCGATGGTAGCTTGACCTGTGCGGCGACGCGGCTCTGCACCTCGCTGACAAAGGAACCAAGATCGCGGTCGCGTACATTTGCCGAAACAACGATGCGGCGCTTGCCATTCTCGCGGCTGATCTGATTGGGACCCGGCGCGATGTCGATAGAGGCCACGGCAGAGAGCGGCACATACGGGGCCGCCACACCGAGGCCCGTCTGCACGATCGCGCGACTGTCCTTGGCTCCATTCTCCTTTCCGGCCACCTGCGCGGGAATGGGAATTGGCAGCGACGCCAGGGCGTCGACGTCAACGCGCATTCTCTCTGGTAGCCGGATCACGATATCGAAGCGGCGGTCGCCCTCGAAGATCAGCCCCGCCTCTCGGCCACCAACGGCGATTTCCACCACTTCCTGCAGTTCCGCCAGCGTAATGCCATAGCGCGCGAGAGCCGCACGGTTGGGCTTCACTGTAAGCATCGGCAGTCCGCTCACCTGCTCAGTCTTGACGTCGGCAGCGCCGGGCACGGCCCGAACCACAGCTTCGACCCTGGTCGCGATCGACAGAAGCGTATCGAGATCGTCGCCGAAGATCTTGATGCCGAGATCACTCCGGACACCGGAGATCAGCTCGTTGAAGCGCATCTGGATGGGCTGGGTGAACTCGTAGTTATTGCCGGGGATCTGCTCGACCCGCTTTTCGATGGCCGCCACCAAGTCGGCCTTGGACCGGTTGGGATCTGGCCATTCGGAACGCGGCTTCAGCATAATGAAGTTGTCGGCGACGTTGGGCGGCATGGGATCGGTGGCCACCTCCGCCGTACCGATCTTGGCCGCTACTTCCTTGACTTCCGGAAACTCCAGAATCGCCTTCTCAAGCGCTTCCTGCATCTGTACCGACTGGGTCAGGCTGGTACCGGGTATGCGCATCGCATGCATAGCGATGTCTCCCTCGTCGAGCGAGGGAATGAACTCCCCGCCCATCCGAGAGGCTGCCACGCCTGCAACACCGACCAGGACGAAGGCCATCGCGACCACGACGTAGCGTAGCCGGATTGCGCTTTCGAGCGCCGGCGCATAAAGACGAAGCGCGCCACGCATGAAGAAGTTCTCCTTCTCGGAGACCTTCCCGGTCACCAGGAGCGCCACGGCGGCAGGCACCAAGGTCATCGACAGTATGGCCGCGCCCAGTAGCGCCATTAGCACTGTGAGTGCCATGGGCATGAACATCTTCCCTTCGACGCCGGTCAGCGTGAGAATCGGCAAATAGACCACGCCGATGATCACAGTCCCGAACAGGCTCGGCTTGATCACCTCCTGTGCACCGGCAAGGATCGTCGCGAAGCGCTCGTTCCGTGTCAGCAAACGACCGCGCTTGTGTTGCTCTTCAGCAAGCAGGCGCAGGCAGTTCTCCACGACGATCACCGCCCCATCGACGATGATGCCGAAGTCGATGGCGCCCAAGCTCATCAGGTTGGCGCTGATATGGTTCTCGACCATTCCCGTGATGGTGAAGAGCATTGACAGCGGGATGACGCAGGCTGTGACGAAGGCCGCGCGAAAATTGCCCAAGATCAGGAACAGCACGACCACAACGAGCAGTGCGCCTTCCAGCAGGTTCTTTTCGACGGTCCAGACTGTGGCTTCGACGAGCTTGGTCCGGTCGTAGATCGCGCGCGAGACCACGCCGTCCGGCAGCGAACGCGCAATTTCGTCCAGCCTCGCGCTCACGCGCTGTGCGGCTGTCCGGCTGTTCTCACCGATCAGCAACATCGTCGTCCCGATTACGGTCTCCTTGCCATCGAGCGTCGCAGCACCAGTCCGCAGGTCAGTCCCTTCCTTGACCTCCGCCACGTCCGAAATCCGGATCGGCACCCCACCGCGCGTCCCGATGACGATATCGCGGATCTCCGGCAACGTGTTCACCTGGCCCGGTGTGCGAACCAGATACTGCTCACCGTTGCGTTCGATGTAGCCGGCACCGACATTGGCATTGTGTGTGGCCAGCGCCTGCATCACGTCGCGGAACGCGAGGCGATAAGCCATAAGTTTCGCCGGATCGGGCAGGACGTGAAATTGCTTCTCGTATCCGCCGATCGTATTGACTTCGACGATGCCCGGCACGGTGCGGAGCTGCGGCTTGATAATCCAGTCTTGGATCGTCCGCAGGTCGGTCGCTGAATATGGTTCGCCGTCGGGCCGCTTAGCTCCTGGCTTGGCCTCGACCGCATACATGTAAATCTCACCGAGACCGGTAGATACGGGTCCCATCGCGGTCTCCGTGCCGGGCGGAAGCTGCTCCTTCGCCTGCTGAATGCGCTCGTTCACGAGCTGGCGGGCAAAGTAGATGTCCGTTCCGTCCTTGAACACGACAGTGACTTGGCTCAGGCCGTAACGCGACAGCGAGCGCGTGTATTCGAGCTTCGGCAGGCCACCCATTGCGGTTTCCAATGGGAAAGTAATGCGCTGCTCGACCTCCAACGGAGAGTAACCCGGCGCAACGGTGTTGACCTGCACCTGAACGTTGGTGATGTCGGGCACCGCATCGATCGGCAGGCGCGTGAAGTTCCACGCACCCAACGCGCCAACTGCGATGGCCGCCATAATGACGAACCATCGGTTCTGGATGGAGAATTCCAGGATCTTGTTGATCATGTCTGATCCCGCGTCAGTGCTCGTGAGCGGCGCCGGCCTTGCCGATCTCCGCCTTAATCACGAAGCTGTTCTTTGCTGCATAGATGTCGCCTGAGACGAGGCCGAACATGACTTCGGCCCAGTCGGCATCCCGATTGCCCAATTCGATCTCTCTCACCTCGAACATGTCGCCGTTGCGCACGAAGACAACGTTCTTGCCCTCAAGTGTTTGAAGGGCGTTTGTACTGACGGCTACATCGACTGGCCGTGCTGACAAGATGACCTTTCCGTCCACGAACAAGCCCGGGCGCAACCGTCCGCTGTTCGGAACGATTGCGCGTGCGATGGCCGACTGGGTATCGCTGGCGCCGATCGGAGAGAGATAGTCGATCTTGGCTTCGATGGGTGCACCGCCGTCGCCAACATCGATGGAAACGGCGTCCCCGATCCGGACCTTCGAGAAGTCCTTCCGGAAAACAGCGAAGTCGACCCACATTGTCGACAAATCGGCGATTGTAAAAATCGGCCGCGCTTCGGACGCGAACTCGCCTAGCGTGCCATCACGATCGATCACGGTACCGTTGATCGTTGCCCTGAGTTCATAAACGGTCAGGCTCTGGTTGCTCTCGACGGTCGCGAGAACATCGTCTTTCTTGACCATGTCGCCCAGCCGTTTGCGCATGCTTCGGATCACGCCGGGGAAGCGCGGGGTCACTTTCACCAGCGTTTCCTGATTGGGCTGCACCGTGCCGTTCAGTTGCAGAATATCGCGGAGTTCTAGGGGCCCCGCCTTGAGCAGCTCTATGCCTGCGGCAGTCACCTGGGCGTCTGTCAATTTCACGCCCTCGTCATGATTGTCGCCCTCCTTCTCCGCATGCCCACCTTTGGCGCCAGCAGCCTTTGACTGGTTGGTAAATCGCGCATCGAAGACGTAGTAGCCGGCAGCGGCCAGGATGCCCGCGCAAACGATTGCCACCGTCAGATAGCCCAGTGCCTTTTTTATAAAGTTCATCATCGTGCCCTCGTAACGTTCACGGGACTCGCGGTGAGACCCTCGATTGTGGCAACGGCTGAATGGAAGCTCGTCAGCGCTTCGTGTTCCTTTAGTTCCGCATCAGCGACGGTCTGATAGGCGTCCAAAATCTCCAGAACCGTGAAGCGCCCCTGTCCGTACCCCGCTTCGATGGTAGCGTAGGTCTGCCGCGCCGCCGGCAGGATCGTCTTGCGGATGAGGTCGAGCTGGATAAGCTGGTTGCTCGCGGTATCGTGCGCTTTTGCTACGACGGTGATCAGAGCCAGCCGGTTCGAGGCCCTTTCGGAGTGGGCCTTGCGAGAATTTTCCTGCGCTTCCTGGATACCGCCGCGGTTCCTGTCCAGCACCGGAAACGGCATCGAAACGCCCAGTCGGACGGCACTCTGCTGGGTGTCGGAGTAGTAGCGCCAGCCCACGCTGGCCGTGATGTCTGGGATGGGCTTCAGTCGGGCGACCAGCAGCTCTCCGTCTCGTTGAGCGCGTATAGCCGTCCAGCGCATGAGCTGCGGATTGTCGTCGATCGCCTTGATCAGTGCTTCGAGCGGTGCCGGCCGGACCAGGCGGGTGAAGTCTCCGGAAACGGACGTAAAGTCGGGCAGATCGCGGCCCATCAACCCGGTGAGATCCCTCCGAGCTACGGCAAAGGCCAATCGCGCGCGATCACGTTCTAGGCGCGTCACACCAACCGCTGTCTGGGTTCGCGTGACTTCCGACGGCGAGGATGCGCCGGCTTCGACGCGGCGTTGCATCAATGGCACGAGCTTTTCCAGGGTCGCAGCTTGCCGTTCCAGAATCTGGATGCGCCGCTGCACCGATAGGGCTTCCACGAAGGCGAGTGTCGTCTCCGAAAGGAGTTCGAGACGGGTTGCGTCCTTCTCCCATCGCATGGCATCGGCGTCGCCGAGAGCCGCCGACACACGCGCGTCGCGCTTGCCGCCAAGCTCAATAAGCTGGCTGAGCATTAGTGTTGTCTCCGCGCCGCCAACATTCTCAGAATTGCCGGGGGCAAAATTGTCGATCTCGAAGCCGATCGTTGGATTGGGCATCGCGCCGGCCTGACGGCGGCGACCATCGGCCATGCCAAGGTTGCGATCAGCTATGTCGATGCGCGGGCTGGCGTTCACCGCCTGCTGCAAAGCCTGTCGAAGAGTAAGCACCCCGTTCGGCATGCGCTGCGCAGCCGCAGGCGTCGCCTGCGACAAAGCTCCGTTTGCATGCGTGACAACGAGCAGCGCTGCGCACACCGCTCCCACTACGCGGATTGACATGATTTGATCCCAGAAAAGCGTTCATCGGCACCCCGCGCCGGAAAAGCCGGCACGACGAACGAAACACGATGGGATCAGTTCTTGGGGGGTGGCCCTGCTATGCGTCGCGAGAAGTCGGACACTTGGATCAGCCGGCCTTCAGGTACGGCTGAAGAAACCGACGCAACGAACACCAAAATTGCGGCACTAAAATGGGAAGCTACAGAGCAAATGTGGCAAGCCTCGGCGGCCTTACCACCATCATCACCAACGTCATTCGGTGCGGCGGAAGCCACCCTCTGTCCCAAGTCGAAACTATTTACTCGAAAGTCGTTCGCAATATGGAGCACGCTGGCAACCGCAAGCGACAGGACACAGAGCATCCGAACGAAGCGAGCGCTCCGCCGAAATATGAGTGCCAGCCAAGTGGGTGCCAAGGTAGCCACGCGCCATATATGTAGGAATGTACTGTGTTATACAATCACGCAGTCAATCGTGCGGCGTTGCGCCTCGGACCGTTCATGTAATCGGCGTCTGTCGCCGGCTGATGACACCATCCTCTGTTGGCGCTGCTGAATAAAGTCGATGCAGTTATCGTCGAGATTGCCCCCGCAGACTTGCAGTGCCCAGTGCCTCGATGATGCGGCAGTCGGCGATGGTGCCGCGGCGGCACTGGCCGATTATGTCCTGCAGCTCCGACTGCAGCTTCTTGAGATCGGCGATCTTGTCCTCGACCTCCTTCAGGTGCGTGTTGGCGATCCGGTCGACCTCGCCGCACGAGCAGGCTCGATCGTCGGAGAGGCGCAGCAACGCGCGCACCTGGTCGAGCGAGAAGCCCAGCGCGCGCGAGCGGCGGATGAAGCGCAACCGCGCCAGATGCGAGGGGAAGTAAGCGCGGTAATTGCCCCCTGTCCGCTCCGGAGGTGCCAACAGGCCGATGCGCTCGTAGTAGCGGATCGTCTCGGCCTTGGTCTCGGTGGCGGCTGCGAGCTTGCCGATCGTGAAACTGTCCATCCCGGCTCGACCCTCTAGTAACTACAATCTCTACGTTGGGCCGGTCGCAAACGTCGTCAAGGTGCGTCATGGCCTGCTGTCAGTCGGCGGAATGCCCCAGTTCGCAAAGCCTCAACAGCCCGCGCTGGCGGCGCGCGCTGTGGATCGCGCTCGCGATCAATGCCTCGTTTTTCGTGATCGAGATCGTCGCCGGCGCGGCTGCAGGCTCGGTGTCGTTGCAGGCCGACGCGCTCGACTTCCTGGGCGATGCCGCCAATTACGGTGTTAGCCTAGGCGTGGCGGGGATGGCGCTCGCCTGGCGGGCGCGCGCCTCGCTGCTGAAGGGCGCGACGCTCGGCGTCTTCGGCGTGTGGATCCTGGGCGTCACGCTCTACAACGTCTGCAGCGGTACCGGCTGGCCCGATCTCGCGGTCGGCTCGATCAAGGCGCTGCTCTCCCTTTCGGGTGCGTGGCAGATCTGCCGGCACGCTTTGTCGGAACTGCGCAAACCGTTGCTTCGGGAACCCGCGGCGCGGCCTGCCGTCCCGGCCGAATGACCCCCGACGGAGCTGACAGGTCCGGCCCGATCGCCTATCGTCGGAGCGTGAGCGCCTTCTTCTCCCGCATCGTTTCGGCTTTCGTCCTTTTCGCGGCGTTGGCCTGGATCGTCCTGCCGGCGGCGGTCTTCGCGTCGCCGCGAGCCGCGCATGTCGAGGGCGAAGCGTGTCCCTGCTGCGACGGTCCCGCCACGGTCGGACCGATCGTGGCGTGTCCCGGGTGTCAGGCCGCCACCCCGGTCGATGGCGGCTTGCCGATTTCCTGCAGGACTTTCACAGCGGCCTGGATCGAGACAAGCGATGTCTACGTCACCGGTCTCGATCCCGCGCCCGCCGAGCCACCGCCGCGATAAGCGATCTCCGTAACGCGTCTCTTTTCAATCAACGGAGAAACAACATGTTACGTACGATTCTTTCCACGCTCGTCCTGCTGTTCGCCTTCGGAGCGGCGGCGCATGCGGCACAGCCCTGCTGTGACGAAGGCAGCCCCTGCTGCGAGGAGGCGAGCCCCTGCTGCGACGAATAGCAGTCTGACGGCTACGACCTGAGAGGCGCCCGCCCCTTTATCGGGGCGGGCGTTTCTAGTTTTCCGACTGCTCGCGAGATTGGGGCGGCGGCTGCCCTGTCAGGACGCAGATCCGCGGGGCGCAAAGAGGATCACCGCGACCGCGAGGAGGCTGAGCCCTCCGCCTGTCAGGTCCCATCGGTCGGGCCGGTGTCCCTCGGCCAGCCACAGCCAGAGCAACGACGCGACGATGTAAATGCCGCCATAAGCGGCATAGGCGCGGCCGGCATGTTCGGCAGGCGCCAAGGTCAGCAGGTAGCCGAACGCGATTAGCGAGACAATGCCGGGCCCGATCCACCATACGGACTTGTCCATGCGGAGCCACGCCCAGAAGGCGAAGCAGCCGGCGATCTCAGCGAGCGCGGCGGACGTGTAGACTAGGGTGGCGGTGAGATAGGGGGACATGGGACTCTCTTTTGTTCGGGAGTGGCGTCCCCGAGAGGATTCGAACTCTTAATCGTGAATGGTCCTTCAGAGGTTTCGTCAGGGATCAGGTACGGGGACGCTTGGGGCTATCACCACAACGACAATCCAGCACGGCCGCGCGCTTTCCAAGTTATCCCCAATTCCAGGCAAGGGAACGCGCCCCGCGCAGTCACTACAGGCCGCGACTGACCGCAGCAACTCGGCGTTCCCACCTCAATCGTCGTGCGTTTGAGAATCATGCCATTGCTCGCGGCACGCCAAAGACGCCATGGAATGCTCCGAGTTGGCACTTGAGAAGGGCGCGCCCGCAAGCGTGTGTAGTGGCACTGGCATGGTGCCGGCGACCAACACGGAGCAAATCATGGGCTCGAAGAAGACGGCGATGATGAAGAATACGAAGCTGAAGCCGCTGACGCAGGCCTCCGCTTCAGGAACAAGCGAAGGCGGCACGGCGCTGAACGACGGGATCACCAGGTCCAAACCTGCAAACCGCGACGCAGAGAGAATCAAGTCCGCCCCAGTTGTAACGGGCTCGGGCCGGGCAGCGAGCAAACTCTCGAGGTTGGAAGCGCTGCTGCGTCGCCCGAAGGGAGCAACGGTGGCGCAGCTTGGCGAGGCGCTGGGATGGCAAAAGCATAGTGTGCGAGGCGCGATGTCAGGGACGCTGAAGAAGCGCGGCTTCGCTATCGTCAGCGAGAAGACAAAGGGCGAGCGCTACTACCGGATCGCCAGCTGAGCCCCCCGTGCAATTCGACACAACAGCCGGGATCGCCGATCTGGGCGACTTCGGGCTGGAGGATCTGCGGCAGGTCTGGCGCGAGCGGCTGGGCGGAACCCCGCCCGTAGTTAGTAGTGCAGAATTAATGCGGCGCTGGCTCGGCTGGGAGCTCCAAGCTCGTACGCATGCTGGCTTCGATACAGCGACCCGCCGCCGTCTGCGGGAACTGAGCCGTCCCTTCGACAAAGCATCGACGCGGCTGAGCACCAGGCCTCCGGACATTGCGCCCGCGGGTCGCAGCTTGCCGCCGGGCGCGGTGCTGCAGCGGGAGCATGCGGGCAAGACCCATCGGGTGATGGTGCTGGAGAAGGGCTTCGCTTGGAATGGCCAAACCTTCTCCTCGCTGTCGGACGTGGCGTTCCGCATTACCGGCACGCGCTGGTCGGGCCCGCGCTTCTTCGGCCTGAAGCAGAAGCGCGTACTGTGACCCCTCCCCGCCCTTCAGTGCGCTGCGCCATCTATACCCGCAAATCGACCGAGGAAGGGCTGGACCAAGCGTTCAACACTTTGCATGCCCAGCGTGAAGCCTGCGAGGCCTACATCAGAAGCCAGGCCCATGCCGGCTGGAAGCTGGTCAAAGCCGAATACGACGATGGCGGCTTTTCGGGCGGAACAATGGAGCGCCCTGCCCTTAAGCGCTTGCTCGCCGAGGTGGCGGCAGGCCGCATCCAGACCATCGTGGTTTACAAAATTGACCGGCTGACGCGTTCGCTGGCCGACTTCGCCCGCATCGTCGAAATACTGGACGGCCATGGCGCCTCGTTCGTGTCGGTAACACAGCAGTTCAACACCACCACCTCAATGGGGCGGCTGACACTGAACGTGCTGTTGTCGTTCGCCCAGTTCGAGCGGGAAGTAGCGGGGGAGCGCATCCGCGACAAGATCGCGGCCTCGAAGGCGCGAGGCTTGTGGATGGGTGGCACGGTACCGCTGGGCTACGACGTGAAGGATCGGGCGCTTTGGGTGAACGAGGCCGAGGCGACAACAGTACGAAGCATTTACGAGACCTATGGGGCACTCGGGACCGTCGAGGCCCTCCAGGCAGATCTCAAGCGACGGGGGGTCGTCAGCAAGCGCTGGACCTCCGTCACCGGCCGAACCTGGGGTGGCGTTCCCTTCAGCCGGGGGGCGCTATACTGGCTGCTTCGCAATCCGGTCTACATCGGCCAGGTACGGCACAAGGGTAAGATCTATGCCGGTCAACACGCGGCGATCGTGAGCGAGGCGCTGTGGCAGAGAACGCAGGCGTTGTTGTCGGCTCATCGAGATCGACATACTGCGGCCAATCGCGCCTCCGGCCGGCCCCTGCTGGGACTGCTGTTCGATGCTGCTGGCAATGCCATGAGCCCAAGCTGGACGACCAAGAGGAATGGTCGCCGCTATGCCTACTATGTCAGCCAAGCCCTGCTGCAAAGCCGCAAGAGCCAGGCCGGTGCGGTGCCGCGTGTCCCGGCGGAAACGATCGAGCGGCTGGTGGCGCGGGCCCTGTCGCCGGCGGAGACGCTGGACGCAGAGTTTGCAGCTAAGATCGAACGTGTGGTGCTGCGCGAGGATCGCGTCGAGATCTTCAAGGCGCCAGGCCAAGGTGACGAGGAAGCACTTTCGCCCAATCGCATGATCACGGTGCCGGTGTCGCTCGCGCGACGGGCAAGGGCGAAGATCCTGGATGACGGCAAGTCTGCCCCCGACCCTGTCCTTCTGCAGGCGCTGGCGCGCGCCCATCTCTGGCGTCGCTGGCTCGAACGCGGCGACGTCACATCGTATGAAGCCATCGCGCAAAGAGCCGGAATGACGCAGGCTTACGTCCGCAAGCTACTGCCGCTAGCCTTCCTGGCACCAGATCTCACTCGGCAACTCCTCGATGGCCGGCGCCGATTGAAGGGCACGCTTAAAATGCTGTTGAGCAAGCCCTTGCCGTTCGAGTGGGAAGCCCAGCTCACCTTCATCTGAAGGCTGGCCGGCCGGCGTAATTGCGGCCGCTCCGGGCATCGAACAAGCGAGTTATCCCCTGCCGGAACGGAACACGACCCTAACCCCGCGCATCGGCTGCCAGAGACACCCGCCCGAAAGCGCGACGACTTCAACCAGAGACCGGCCCAGCTAAAATGCGACCATGAAAAAACCCGCGACACGCGGGCTTTTTCCAGCAGTCTCAGAAGAGCGGCAAAGACCGCCAATCAGCTGGCTGGGGCGCCAGGATTCGAACCTGGGAATGTCGGTACCAAAAACCGATGCCTTACCGCTTGGCGACGCCCCAACGGAGCCGGAACATAAGGGCTCGCGGCGGCGGCGCAAAGCGCCAATCCGTCACCCCGGCCGCCCTTCTCCTAGGCCGCCTGCAGCGCCTTCTTGAGCAGTTCGCCGTGGACGAAGCTGCCGTCGGCGTAGAGCAGCGGGTGGGCCTGCGGCTCGAGCGCGATGTCGACGATCTCGCCGATGTAGATGGTGTGGGTGCCGGCGGCGACGCGGGTCACCAGGCGGCAGTCGAACGACACCGGGCAGCCCTTGAGCACCGGCGCGCCGGTGCTGAGCGTCGACCACTCGCCCATGCCGACGAAGCGGTCATCGCCCTCGACGCCGTCCATGCCGGCGAAGCGCTCGGCGATCTTGCGATGCTCGGGCGACAGGATGTTGACGCAGAACAGCCCGGCCTGGCCGATCGAATCGTGGGCGCTGGCCGACTTGTTGACGCAGATCAGCAGCTGCGGCGGCTCGGCCGAGACCGAGCAGACCGCCGTCGCGGTCAGCCCGCCGCGCTGGTCGCGGTGGCGCGTGGTGATCAGGGTGACGCTGGCCGCGAGATGCCGCATGCCCTTCTTGAAGGCCGCCGGATCGACGTTCATGGTGCGACCATATGGCAGCCGGGGGCCTCGCCGCCACCGGAAACGGCAACGCCGTTTCGTCCGCTAACCCACGGGCCGGACAGCGAAATCGCGCCCCCTTCCGGACGGTTCCCGCATCGCCGTCATAAAAGCTTCACCAGCCTGTCCCGCTTTGCGGTTGCCCCGTCATCGGCGGCCGCTACGGTCGGGGTCCGCATGGCGCCCCGCGACACCCGACTGGCCCCGACCACCTCTCCTGCCCTGGCGCTGCGCCGCATCCTGGCGTCCTGCCAGGCCGACCTGCGCAAGCACCGCGTCCTGATGCTGCGCAGCAAGCACCCGGTCGGCGTCCACCAGACCCGCGTCGCGCTGCGCAAGATGCGGGCGGCGCTCGGCCTGTTCCGCGCCGCCGTCGATGGCCCGGTGGTGCGCTCGCTGAACGCCGAGGCGCGATGGCTGGCCGGCGAGTGCGGCCCGGCCCGCGACCTCCATGTCTTCCTGACCGAGACCGTCGAGGCGGTACCGCCCGAGATCAAGCGGGTCGCCGGCCGGCTCGAGGCGACCTACCTGCAGCGCGCCCGCGCCGCGCTCGGCAGCGCCCGCTTCGATGCCTTCGACCGCCAGCTCGAGCGCTTCATGGCGCTGGCACCCGCCCCCGGCGACGACGAGCGGCTCGATGCCTTCGCCCGCGCCGCGCTGGCCAGCCGCCACGCCAAGGCGCTGAAGCGCGGCCGGCGGATCGAGAAGCTCGACATCGAGGCGCTGCACGAGCTCAGGATCGCGCTCAAGAAGCTGCGCTACGCCGCCGAGTTCCTGCGGCCGGCCTTTGCCTCGGCGGCGGTCAAGCCCTATATCGAGGCCACGGTGCGCCTCTCCGGCGCGCTCGGCGCCCTGAACGACCGCGCGGTCGCCCGCCACGTGCTGGCCGACCTCGCCACGGCGGCGCGTCCCAGCGAGGACGTGAAGAAGCCGCTGAAGCGCCTGTCGAAGCAGGCGGAGGCCGGCGACAAGCGCCGCCGCCGCCAGATCGTGCAGGCGTGGCAGTCGTTCCGGAAGGCCGAAACATTCTGGTGACGCCGGTCCCGTCGGCCGGCGCACGTCGGTCGAAGGGATCGAAGGGGTCGAGGGTTCAATGAGCGACACGCAGACGGCTGCCGAGCAGCGCATCCCGGTCACCGTGCTGACCGGCTTCCTCGGCAGCGGCAAGACCACGCTGCTGAACCGGCTGCTGCGCCGGCCCGAGCTGGCCGACACCGCGGTGATCATCAACGAGTTCGGCGAGATCGGCCTGGACCACCTGCTGGTCGAGAAGTCGGACGACGAGGGCATGGTGACCCTGAACTCGGGCTGCCTGTGCTGCACCGTGCGCGGCGACCTGGTGCGGACCATGAGCGAGCTGTTCCTCAAGCGCTCGCGCGGCGAGGTCACGCCGTTCAAGCGCATGGTGGTCGAGACCACCGGCCTCGCCGACCCGGCGCCGATCCTGCACACGCTGATGACCGACCCGCTGCTGGCCTCGCGCTACCGCCTCGACGGCGTCGTCACCACGGTCGACGGCGTCAACGGCGCCAGCACGCTCGACAATCACGAGGAGGCGGTGAAGCAGGCCGCGGTCGCCGACCGGCTTCTGTTGACCAAGACCGACATCGCCGAGGCGCCGAAGCTCGAAACCCTGAAGAGCCGCCTGCACCAGCTCAATCCCGGCGCGCCGTTCCACGCCATCTCGGCGGGCGAGATCGATCCCAACGAGATCCTGAACGCCGGCCTCTACAACCCCGAGACCAAGAGCGCCGACGTCAAGCGCTGGCTGCGCGAGGAAGCGTTCGACCACGGCCACGGCCATGGCGGGCATCACCATCACCACGACCATGGCCACGAGCACGGTCACGGCCACGACCATGGACACGAGCACGGCCACGGCGAGCAGGACCCGCACAACGTCAACCGCCACGACGACCGCATCCGGGCCTTCTGCCTGACCTTCGACGAGCCGATGAGCTGGGCCACGGTGGCGGCGGCGTTCGACGCGCTGGTCACCTACCGCGGCCCCGACCTGCTGCGCATGAAGGGCATCCTGAACGTCAAGGACACCGACAAGCCGGTGGTGATCCACGGCGTGCAGCACGTCTTCCACCCGCCGGCGACGCTGGAGGCCTGGCCCGAGGGCGACGACCGCAAGAGCCGCGTCGTGTTCATCACTCGCGACATCGGCGAGAGCACGATCCGCAAGGTCTTCGCCTCGTTCTTCGACGCCGAGAAGAAGGGCTGGAGCGGTGGCGACGCCCAGGCCGCGGCCGACGCCGCGTCACAGGGCCAGCAACAGCAGTAGGGCCGGCCGCGCCGCCGCACGCGAGAGGACAGGAACATGGCCGTCGTCGAGACCGAACGCCACGGGCAGGTGCTGGTGGTGCGCATGAACCGGCCGGAGCGGCTGAACGCGCTCAACACCGAGATGCGCACCGAGCTGGCGCGCATCTGGACCGAGTTCCGCCACGACCGGGCGCTCGAGGTCGCGATCTTCACCGGCACCGGCCGCGGCTTCTGCGCCGGCGAGGACATGAAGGAGACGCTGCAGCACGGCACCCCGGGCGGCAAGCGGCCGGCCCAGGAAGACCCGTTCATGACCGGCAAGCTGGAGAAGCCGGTGATCGCCGCGGTCAACGGCTTCGCGATGGGCGGCGGCTTCATGCTGGTCGAGCGCACCGACCTGCGGCTGGCCGTGCGCGAGGCGGTGTTCGAGGTGTCGGAGGCCAAGCGCTGGCTGCTGGGCGGCTACAACCACGGCCACATCGCCAACCTGCCCTACCCGATCGCCATGGAGATGGCGCTGGGCTTCCGCTTCACGGCGCAGCGCTTCCACGAGATCGGCTTCCTCAACCGCCTGGTCGATGCCGCCGACCTGATGCCGGAGGCGCTGCGCATGGCCGAGCATCTCCTGACCCTGCCGCCGGCGGCGCGGGTCAACACCGTCCACATGATGCGCCAGATGCGACCGGCCCCCTCGCCCGACCAGCAGGAGCTCGCGGCCGCCCTGCACGAACACGGCGCCAAGAGCGACCTGATGGAGTCGCGCGCCGCCTTCGCCGAGAAGCGCAAGCCGGTCTTCAAGGGCTGGAACGACCCCGAGGACCGCTACCGGCTGCCGACGGTGGAGTCGGTGAAGAAGGGCTGACGCGCCGGCCGGCTATGCCCTTTCAGCCGCCCGCCCCCGCGTGGTAGGCCTTGGGGATGGCGAAAGCGAAGGCGAAACCCGGGGCCGCCGACGGCGACGACAAGCCGATCAAGCACCTCTACCTGGTCGACGGCTCGGGCTACCTGTTCCGCGCCTACCACGCGCTGCCGCCGATGACCCGGCCCGACGGCACCCCGATCAACGCCGTCTTCGGCTTCTGCCGCATGCTGGTCGCCGACCTGCTCGACAATCCCGAGGTCGACCACATCGCCATGATCCTCGACTCGAGCGAGGACACCTTCCGCAACAAGATCTACGACAAGTACAAGGCCAACCGGCCGCCGCCGCCGGAAGACCTGGTGCCGCAGTTCCCGCTGATCCGCGAGGCCGCGCGCGCCTTCAACGTCACGGTGTGCGAGCTCGACGGCTTCGAGGCCGACGACCTGATCGCGACCTACGCCCGGCTGGCGCTGGAAGCCGGCGCGACCTGCACCATCGTGTCGTCCGACAAGGACCTGATGCAGCTGGTGCGGCCGGGCGTCGAGCTGCTGGACCCGATCAAGAAGGTGCGGCTGGGACCCGAGGCGGTGATGGAGAAGTTCGGCGTGCCGCCGGACAAGGTGGTCGACGTCCAGGCGCTGGCCGGCGACTCGGTCGACAACGTGCCGGGCGTGCCCGGCATCGGCGTCAAGACCGCGGCGCAGCTGATCAACGAGTACGGCGACCTCGACACGCTGCTGGCCCGGGCCGGCGAGATCAAGCAGCCCAAGCGGCGCGAGTCGCTGCAGCAGAACGCCGAGATGGCGCGGATCTCGCGCGAGCTGGTGAAGCTGCGCGACGACGCCCCTGCCCCGGCCGACCCCGACAGCTTCGACAAGCGCCGGCCCGATCCCAACGTGCTGCTGCCGTGGCTGGAGCAGCAGGGCTTCAAGAGCCTGCTGGCCCGCTTCACCGCCGAGCTCGGCGCCGCCACCGCGCCGGTCGCGCCCGCTGCCCCGGCGGCCAGGCCTGCCGCGCCCGCCGCCGCCGCCGCGACGGCTTCCCTCGCCCCCGCGCCGCGCAGCAACGAGCCCTTCACCAGGGCCGAGTACGAGCTGATCGACAGCGTCGAGGCGCTCGACGCCTGGATCGCCGAGGCGAGCCGCGCCGGCACCGTCGCCTTCGACTGCGAGACCGACGCGCTCGACGCCAACAATGCCGGCCTGGTCGGCGTGTCGCTGGCGCTCCTGGCGGGCCCGTGGGGCAACGTCAACTCGACCCGGCGCCGCGCCGCCTACCTGCCGCTCGCGCACCGCGCCGCGGCCGGCCCGGCGCAGGGCGCGCTCGACCTCGCCGGCGACGGCGCCAGCGATGACGGAAAGCGGGGCGACGGCGCGCTGCTGCCCGGCCAGGTGGCGATGAAGACGGCGCTGGCCAGGCTGAAGCCGCTGCTCGAGGACCCGTCGGTCCTCAAGGTCGGCCAGAACATCAAGTACGACGTCTGCGTGTTCCGCCGCCTCGGCATCGAGATCGCGCCGGTCGACGACACCATGCTGATCTCGTTCGTGCTCGACGCCGGCCGCCACAACCACGGCATGGACGAGCTCTCCGAGCGCTACCTCGGGCACAAGACCATCACCTTCGCCGAGGTCGCCGGCAGCGGCGCCAAGCAGCTGAGCTTCGACAAGGTGGCGATCGACCGGGCGCGCGACTACGCCGCCGAGGACGCCGACGTCACCATGCAGCTGTGGGCGCTGTTCAAGCCGCGGCTGGCACGCGAGCACATGGTCGGCGTCTACGAGACCATCGAGCGTCCGCTGATCCCGGTGCTGATCGACATGGAGCAGGCCGGCATCAAGGTCGATGCGCCGCTGCTCAAGCGCCTGTCGGCCGACTTCGAGAAGCGGATGGCCGAGCTCGAGCGCGAGATCCACAAGATCGCCGGCCGCGAGTTCAACGTCGGCTCGCCCAAGCAGCTGGGCGAGATCCTGTTCGACGAGCAGAAGCTGCCCGGCGGCCGGCGCAACAAGAACGGCTCGTGGGCGACCGACGTCAGCATCCTCGAGGATCTCGCCGCGCAGGGCCATGCCCTGCCGGTCAAGATCATGGAGCACCGGCAGATCGCCAAGCTCAAGGGCACCTACACCGACGCCCTGGTGCGCGAGCTCGACCCCAGGACCGGGCGCGTCCACACCTCGTACCACATGACCGGCGCGGCCACCGGCCGGCTGGCCTCGACCGATCCGAACCTGCAGAACATCCCGGTGCGCACCGAGGAGGGCCGCAAGATCCGCGAGGCCTTCATCGCCGAGAAGGGACACAAGCTCCTGTCGGCCGACTATTCGCAGATCGAGCTGCGGCTGCTCGCCCACGTCGCCGACATCGGCTCGCTGAAGGAGGCGTTCGCGCGCGGCGACGACATCCACGCCATCACCGCCAGCGAGATGTTCGGCGTTCCCGTGAAGGGCATGGACCCGCTGGTCCGCCGCCGCGCCAAGGCGATCAACTTCGGCATCATCTACGGCATCTCGGCGTTCGGACTCGCCCAGCAGCTGGGCATCGGCCAGCCCGAGGCGCGCGAGTACATCGCCCGGTACTTCCAGCGCTACCCCGGCATCCGCGACTACATGGAGACGACCAAGGAGTACGCGCGCAAGAACGGCTTCGTGAAGACGCCGTTCGGCCGCAAGATCCACCTGCGCTACATCAACGACCGCAGCCAGGGCATGCGCGCCTTCGCCGAGCGCGCCGCGATCAACGCGCCGCTGCAGGGCGGCGCCGCCGACATCATCAAGAAGGCGATGATCCGCCTGCCGGCGGCGCTGGCCGCGGCGAAGCTGAAGTCTCGCATGCTGCTGCAGGTCCACGACGAACTGCTGTTCGAGGTCCCCGACGCCGAGGTCGACCGGCTGGGCGAGGTCGCGCGCGGCGTCATGGAAGGCGCGGCGACGCTGTCGGTGCCGCTGGTCGTCGAGACCGGCGTCGGCGACAACTGGGCCGCCGCCCACTGAGCCGCCCACCGAGCCGCCCACCGAGCCACCGGGAGATCCGCGTTGCGTACGTCCCTTCTCGCCCTCGCCGTCGCCGCCCTGGCCGCGGCCGCCGCGCCTGCCTTCGCCCAGGCCGACCCGCAGGCGCGCACCGCCACGCCCACCAAGGGTCTGCTGTTCGGATCGAAGATGACGGTCGAGAAGGAGGCCTGCTGCGCCCCCGGCAGCCGCGGCGCCGACCCGCGCGAGGCCGCGGTGTTCGCCGCGGCGCGCGATCCGGCCGGCAAGGCGCGGGCCGCGCGCGAGGGCGACATCCTGCGGCTGCGCCTGTCGGACGGCCGCACGCTCAAGATCACCGACTGCGCCGACCAGGCGGCCTGCGAGGCCGACCGCTACCGCCAGCATCGGCTGGCGGCG
Source organism: uncultured Reyranella sp. (assembly GCA_964420105.1). Classification (GTDB taxonomy): domain Bacteria; phylum Pseudomonadota; class Alphaproteobacteria; order Reyranellales; family Reyranellaceae; genus Reyranella. The sequence goes on along the minus strand of CAYQRL010000003.1, from coordinate 165,730 downwards.
TGGTGGCCCCGCCTCGGCCTCTACGTGGTCTCGGTCGGGCTGTACGAGGACGGGCTCGCCTACCTGGTGTCGGAGAAGGACGGCACCACGACGCGCATCGCCGCCGTGCCGGTACCGTCGCCGTCCGGCCGCCGCGCCATCGCGCTGTCGTCCAACCTGATGAACGGCGTCGACCTCGACCTGGTCGACCTGTCGGTCCATCCGCCCAGGGTCACCCGCATCGAGGAGATGCCGACCTGCAAGGGATCGAAGCCGGAGTCGCTGCTGCGGCCGCGCCCGGTCTGGGTCGACGAGAACCGCGTGCGGTTCGAGGGCGAGCCGCCGCAGCCGGACGACGATCCGAACACGAAGCAGTTGCTGCGCATCGGCGCGGGCAAGACCGAGTGGGAATGCTGAGCAGGGTCCTATAGGGGAGAGCCGCGATGAAGATCTGGGGACGCGCCAATTCGATCAACGTGCAGAAGGTGCTGTGGGCGGCCGAGGAGTGCGGCATCGCCTACGAGCGCACCGATGTCGGCGGCGCCTTCGGCGGCAACGACCAGAAGTGGTACCTCGACATGAACCCCAACGGCGTCGTGCCGACCATCGACGATGGCGGCCGCGTGATCTGGGAAAGCAACTCGGCGGTGCGCTACCTGTCGGCGAAGTACGCCGCGGGCACGCTGTGGCCGAACGATCCCGGCCAGCGCAGCGAGGCCGATCGCTGGATGGACTGGCAGCTCAGCACCATCGCCGACCCGATGCGCATCGCCTTCTGGGGCCTGGTGCGTACGCCGCCGGAGAAGCGCGACATGGACGCGATCGGCAAGGCCGCCGCCGAGGCCGGCCGACTGTTCGCGCGGCTCGACGGCTGGCTGGAGGGCCGCAAGTACGTGGCCGGCGGCCACCTGACGATGGGCGACATCCCGGTCGGCTGCTTCGTCTACCGCTGGTACGCGCTCGACATCCAGCGCCCGGAGCTGAAGAACCTGCGCCGCTGGTACGAGCGCCTGGGCAACCGCCCCGCCTACGCCAAGAACATCATGGTGAAGATGACGTAGCTGCCGTGTGCCTTCCTCCCTGCGCGAGAGCGCGGGGAGGTGTCGGCGTCTTCGCCGACGGAGGGGTCGGACCGCCCCCACGCCAAGCCTGCCTGTTCGTCTCGATTTCTCGCCCCCTCCGTCACCGCTACGCGGTGACACCTCCCCGCGCTGGCGCGCAGGGAGGAAATCGATGACCTGTCAGTCTAGAACCACCGCACAGATTTGCCTGCGCAGCGAGGGACCCTTCCGCCAACGAAAAAGGCGCGGACCCGCGAGGGCCGCGCCTTTCTCGTTGCCGGTCGAAGCGGCGATCAGCGCTTCGGCAGCTTGTCCTTCTCGGCCAGGATCGCGCGGTCGATCACCGTGAACAGGTAGGCGTCCGGGGCCAGGGTGCAGCCGCCGCGCACCAGCAGCGCGAGCTCGGCGCCCTGCTGGCCGTCCGGGATCTTGACGCCGCGGTAGCGCGCGACATGCTCGGCGAGGTACTCGCCCAGCGCCTTGCGCGCCGCGGGCACCATGGCGTGCGCTTCCTTGCAGGTGATGTAGGCCGCCTGGTCGAAGTTGAGGGGCGGCATCTGGGCCTGGGCGGCGCCGGCGAGGAACAGCGGCGCGGCGATCGCGGCGGCGAGGATACGGGTCTTCATGGTGTCGGTCTCCTACTTGCTGCCGATGGCGCTGCCGGTCAGGTAGCCGGCGGCGCCGCCGATCAGGCCGGCGCCGACGACGGTGCCGAAGCTCGCGCCCGAGACCGCGGCGATACCGGTGCCCAGCGCGGCGCCGGTCATGGCGCCCTTCTGGCCCATCGTCATGTTCTCGCAACCGCCGAGCAACCCGGCGACGGCGACCAGCGCCACGATCTTTGCCTTGATCATTTCTCTCTCCTGCTCAAGTGCCCCCGTCACGGGGGCGTCATGTCCGCCTTCGCCCAGCCCTTGCCGGGATTGAAGGTCAGGATTCCTGCCGCCTTCTGGGCCGTGTCCGGTCCGAGATCCTGCTGATAGACGATCCCGTCCTGGTTGACGATGAAGGTCATCACGCCCGTGTCGCCGTAGCGCACCGGCCAGGCGATCACGCCGAAGCCGCCGATCATGCGGCCGTTGACGAGGTAGTCGCGGGCGCCGCGCACGGCGTCCGGGCCCTGCCCGTACAGCAGCCGGAAGTAGTAGCCGTAGTGGCCGTCCGGCGACTGGCCGTCGGCCTGGGCCTTGGCCACCGCCGGTCCCAGCGGGCTCTGCGGCTCACCCGGCTTGGTCTCCCAGTACAGCCCGTCCTTGCGACCCGGCGCGCTCATCAGGCGGCGGGCGTAGGCCGGGGCGCCGGTGTTCATCGGGTCGGCCGCGGCGTAGTCGAACTGGGCATCGACGATCGCCAGCAGGGTCTGCACCACCGCCGCCTCGTCGTGGCCGATCCGGCGCAGCACCATCTCCTTGAGGCCGGCGGCGATGTCGAAGCGCCACTCGCTGCCCTGCTTCACCAGCGGCACCGGCATGGTCCAGCCCTTGGTGCCGACCTCGATCGTCGCCTTGCCATCGCCCGACGGGACGATCTTGTGGCCCTCGTCCCACGCCGCGACGTAGGCCTTGCGCTGGCGCTCGAGCACCGCGTCGCTGCCGGGCACGAAGTCGCGCCAGTCGGCGCCCCACAGCCTGGCGAGCGCCGCGCGGTCGTTCTTGCGCACCGCGTCGGTCAGCGCCTCGGCCGCCGCCTCGGGCGTCGGGAAGGCCTGGGTACTGGTCGAGGCCGCTGCCGCCGGCGCCGGGGCCCGGGTCTGGGTCTGGGCCTGGGCGATCGCCACGGGAGCGACCGCCAGGGCGGCGCCGAGCAGGACGGCCGCGAGGCCGCGCTTCAGGGTCGCGCTCATCGCCGGAACCCTCCGCCGCCGTGGAAGCCACCGCCCCCGCCGCCGCGAAAGCCGCCGCCGCCGTAGCTCGGGCGGCTGAAGCTGTGCTCGCCCCACGACTGGCTGCCGCGGTTGTAGTCGCGGCTGACCTGGCCGCCGCGCTCGACACCGTCGAAGGCGCTGCGGCTGCCGCCGCCGCCGCCGCGGGCCACGTTGGGTCTCTCGGCACCGGCACCGCCACGCTCGCCCGCGCCGCCCAGCCGCTCGGCCCCGGCGCCGCCGCGGCCGTCGAACTGGCCGCCGCGGCCGTCGAGCTGGCCCCGGAACTGCTCGCGCTGCTGCGCGTTCGGGCGCACCTGGTTGTACATCTGGCGCTCGGCCTGGGTGCGGTAGGGAACGTTGTCGCGGTGCGCGGAGTCGAAGTTCCAGCGCCCGTCGGCGTAGCGGTTGGCGTTGAAGTTGTTGCCCGAGATGTTGACCGCCCGGTTGACGTTGACGGTCGAGTAGCTGCCGCCCCAGCCGCCGCCGTTCCAGCCCCAGTGCCAGCCGCCGAACATCGCCGAGGTCGCGGCGATGCCCAGCCCGAACATCATGCCGCTGAGCAGCGCGGTGCCGTAGCCGTAGAGCGGCGACGGCGGGTAGTAGGCCGGCGGGTAGGACGGGTACGGCCACTGCCCGTAGGCCCAGTTCGGGTTGTAGTACGGGACGTAGACCGTCTCGGGGTTGGTCGGCTGGATGACGATCGCGTTCTGGCCGTTCGAGCTCTGGGTCGACACGGTCTGCTGCGGCGTCGACTGCAGGTTGCCGGCGGCCTGGGCGCGGGCGCGCAGCCGCTGGATCGAATCGGCCACGTCCTTCTGCTGGCCGATCATCGCGTCGCCGACCTTCTGGGTCCAATCGAGGTTGGCGTTCATCATCGACAGGGTCTGCGGGAAGGCGACCAGCGACTTGACGCTGACGTCCCAGTCCTTGTCCTTCACTGCCGCGACCGCGGCATCGCCCTTGAGGTTGGGATTGTCCTTCGACCACCGTGCCGCCTGCACGACCTCCAGCGGGTAGGTCGACGCCATCAGCGTCTGGGCCAGGAGCGGGTCGGGATACAGCGCGATCGGCGCCAGCATCTGGTCGAGCTGCTGCGGCGTGAACGCCTTGTTGTCCTGGGCGTGGACCGCGAAGCCGGGGACCAACGCCAAGGCCAGGGAACAGCCGAGGAGATGTCGCCGTTTCATGGGATTGGGCCTTTTCTTGTGCCTTGTTCGGGACTTCTACACTACATCTGGCGACGTGGCGGCGTCTACCGTGTCACGGTGCGGACGGTGCCAATCTGGCGGAAAGCCCTCAGACCAGCCGGTAGACCTCGACCGGCTCGTCGCGGCCCTTGAGCGGACGCAGCACCGGCGGGCCGTGCTTCAGCTCCAGGCTCTCGCGATCGACCAGGGCGGCGAGCGTGTCGCCGCTGGCCAGCACCACGACCTCGTCGCTGTCGGCCATGAACTCCTTGCCCAGCTGCTCGAAGCGCTGGGCGATGTTCACGGTGTCGCCGACCACGGTGAAGTTGACCCGGCCCGGCGCGCCGATGTTGCCGACCACCACCGGCCCGGAATGCAGGCCGATGCGGACCCGGATCGGCGGCAGGCCGGCCGCGCGGCGGACCGCGTTGTCCTCCCTGATGACGGCCGCGATGGCGAGGGCGGCGCGCACCGCGCAGTCGGCATGGTCCTCCATGCGCTGCAGCCCGCCCCACACCGCCATCACGGCGTCGCCGATGTACTTGTCGATCACCCCGTGCTCGTGCTCGATGCAGGCGCCGAGCAGGGCGAAGTGGTGGTTCAGCAGCTCGGCGGTGTCCTGCTCCGGCAGGTCCTCGGCCTGCGGCGTGAACTCGACGATGTCGGTGAACATCACCGTGACGGTGCGGCGGCGCGAGCGCACCGCCTCCTCGCCCAGCTCCATCAGCCGGAAGACCAGGCGACGCGGCACGTAGGCGCCGAACCACTTGAGCACGCCGCGCGCCTTGTCGAGGCTCTGGCTGGCGTCGTCGATCTCGCGCAGCCGCGACTGGCGGTGCAGCGGCGTGTCGAACTCCAGCCGCTCGATCGCCTCGGCCGCCGAGGTGATGGTGCGGATCGAGCGCGCCATGCTGAGCCCGATCACCAGCGCCAGCACCGCCGCCACCGCCAGCGTCACCGCGCCGACGATGGCACCGTTGGTCAGGCGCTCGAGGTCCGAGGTCGCCTCCTCGAGCGGGAAGTACTGGCCGACCAGCCACGGCTCGGGGCCGTAGCCGCGGACCTCGCGGTAGACGAACACCCACAGCCGCCCGTCGACGCGTTCGACGTGGCCGATGTCGCCCAGCGCACGCTCGATCTGGGCGTCGCGCACCGGCGGGTTCCAGATCGACGCCAGCACCGGGTCCTCGACCTCCTTGATGGTCGGCAGCTCGCGCTCCTCGGTGAGCCCCAGCCCACGCGGATCGACCAGCCGGCGGTGCGCCAGCACGCGCTCCTTGCCGACCAGGATGAAGTAGCGGTCGCCGCTGGCATGGCTGGCCTCGCCGATCAGCGCCGACAGGTCGCCCAGCGCCACGGTCGCGAGCAGGCCGCCGATGAAGGCGTCGTCGATGCGCCGCACCGGCGTGCGCACGTTGAGCACCGGCTGCTGCAGCGCCGAGCTCCAGAACAGGGCGCCCCAGAAGGTGCGGTGCGCGACCTGCAGCTCGCGGAAGCGCTCGAGGCCGCGCGGCTGGCGCTCCAGCGCGATGGTGTCGCGGATCACCTGGCCGTCGGGCAGGCGGGCGATGCGTTCGAACTTGAGATCGAGGGTGGCGAAGCCGGCGCTCGAGACGACCGGCACCTGGGTCATCATCACCCACAGCGCCTCGCGCATCGACACCGCCGAGTCGACGTCGAGCCGGCCCGCCGCGGCCAGCGCGGCGATCATCTCGAGATGCTCGGTGACGGGGTCGAGCCGGGCGCGGATGGCGCTGACCTGGCTCTCCAGCACGCGCGCGGCGCGGTCGACCAGCAGGCGCTCGGCGGTGTTGGTGGCCCCGGCCAGGACGGCGATGTAGGCGATGCCCGAGATCAGCGACAACGACACGAAGGCGAGGGCCAGCGCGGCGATCAGGGGCATCCGCAGGCGCCGTCGCGCGGCGCCCGGGGGGGAGGTTTCGACGGTCACGACCGGTCCATCATACGACGAACCGGCCGGTCTCGCCCGTTCCTATCGACGGCGTGTCAGGCGGCAGCGCGAATCGCCGCCTTCTTGACCTTGCTGTCGACATGGCCCTCGAACTGCTGGAAGTTCTGCTCGAAGCGCTTGGCGACGTCGCGCGCGGCGACGTCGTAGGCCTTCTTGTCCTTCCAGGTGTTCTTCGGGTTCAGCACCTCGCCCGGGACTTCCGGGCAGGCCGTCGGGACCTGCATGCCGAAGTGCGGGTCCGGCGCCGAGGCGACCGAGGCCAGCGTGCCGTCGAGCGCCGCCCGCACCATCGCGCGGGTGTGGCGGATCGACATGCGCTGGCCGACGCCGAAGCCGCCGCCCGACCAGCCGGTGTTGACCAGCCAGCACTTGACGTGCTGCCGCGCCATCTTCTCGCCCAGCATCTTGGCGTAGACCGTCGGGTGCAGCGGCATGAACGGCGCGCCGAAGCAGGTCGAGAAGGTCGCCTGCGGCTCGGTCACGCCCTTCTCGGTGCCGGCGACGCGCGCCGTGTAGCCCGACAGGAAGTGGTACATCGCCTGCTCGGGGCTGAGCTGCGAGATCGGCGGCAGCACGCCGAAGGCGTCGGCCGTCAGCATCACGATGTTCTCCGGGATGCCGGCGAGGCCGGTCTCGGAGGCGTTCGGGATGAAGTCGAGCGGGTAGCAGGCGCGGGTGTTCTCGGTGTAGCGCCCGTCGTCGAGGTCGAGGCCGCCGTGCGGCGTCATCACCACGTTCTCCAGCACCGTGCCGAAGCGGCCGGTGGTGGCGTAGATCTCGGGCTCGGCCTCGCGGCTGAGCTTGATCACCTTGGCGTAGCAACCGCCCTCGAAGTTGAACAGGCTGCTCTCGCCCCAGCCGTGCTCGTCGTCGCCCAGCAGGGTGCGCGACGGGTCGGCCGACAGCGTCGTCTTGCCGGTGCCCGACAGGCCGAAGAAGATCGCGACGTCGCCGCGCGGGCCGACGTTGGCAGAGGCGTGCATCGGCAGCACGTTCTTGGCCGGCAGCAGGTAGTTCAGGATCGTGAACACCGACTTCTTGATCTCGCCGGCGTACCAGGTGCCGCAGATCGCCACCACGCGCTCGCTGAAGTTCACGAGGATGGCGCAGTCGGAGGCGGTACCGTCCTGCTTGGGATCGGCCTCGAACCCCGGCAGGTTGAGGATCGTGAAGTCGGGACGGAAGCCCTCGAGCTCCTCCGGCTTCGGCCGCAGGAACATGTTGCGGGCGAACAGGTTGTGCCACGCCGTCTCGGTCAGCACGCGCACGCCGATGCGGTGATCGGGGTCGGCGCCGGCCCAGCAGTCGCGCACGAACAGGTCACGGCGCTGGGCATAGGACAGCATTCGGTTGTAGAGCGCGCGGAAGCGCTCCGGCGAGATGCCCTTGTTGGTCTTGCCCCAGTCGATCCGGCCCTTGGTCTCGGCGTCCTCGACGAAGAACTTGTCGTTGGGCGACCGGCCGGTGTGCACGCCGGTGCGCACGACCAGCGCGCCGCCGTCGGCCACCTGGCCTTCGCCGCGACGGATCGCCTCTTCGTAGAGCTGCGAAACCGAGAGGTTCCAGTGGACCTTGCCGAGGTTCTTCAACCCCAGCGTCTCGAGCCCGAACTTGGGGACCACGACGCCCGCCTGTTTCACGAGGCCATCTCCTGTAAAAAACACCGATCGGCGCATCCTAGGACAGACCGGACACGCTGGCGTCCTCCGCTACTGGGACCAATCTGGGGTGACAAGGGGTCCGAACGTCCTGCGACAGAAAAAGTCTTGTCCATCGTGTGGATCAGGCTTCGCAGTTGCGAAACGGGTACCGCGACGCGGAAATCACGCGGGACCCGATCCGTCAGGCGGCGCGCGCCCGGGCGACCAGCGCGACCAGCGCCTGGCGCGCCTGGCCGGCGGCGGCCAGCGGCGCCTCGAAGGCCAGCCGCGCGACCTCGCCGCCGCGCCGCAGGTCGAGCCCCTCGGCGTCGAGGCCGGTCATGCGCCAGCCGTCGCCGGGCAGCCCCAGCAGCCGCTGGGCGTAGAGCTGCACCGCGTCGGCGTGATCGTCGTTCATGTGGGCCACGATGTCGGCCTCGGCCGCCGCCAGCCCGTCGGCGACCGGCGCCGCCAGCTGCGTCGCCGACAGCCAGTGGATCCTGCCGAAGCCGGCGACCAGGTGGGCGCGCTCGAGCGCCACCCGGTAGACGTGGAAGTCGGCGAAGCCGGCGTACATCGCCGCGTCGGGATGGCGGGCGACGAAGCGCGCGGCCAGCCGCGGGTCGGGGTCGCGCCGGGCCCGGCCGAGCACGGTGACGCGCGCCCCGGTCAGCGGCTGGGCCAGCCCGCCGGTGCCGTCGAACAGCAGCGACACGCGGTCGTCGCGGGCGATCGCGCGGGCGTGCTCGGCGAGGTCGGAGACCAGCAGGATCGGCGACAGGTCGTGGTCGACCGCCACCAGCACCAGCGAGGCGTAGGGCCACGTCCCCTCGGCGGCGCCCGGTCCGGGCGGCAGGGCGGTGGCCAGGGCGGCCCGGTCGAGGCGGCGCACGAGGTGGCGCACGTCGCGGGCAACCGGATCGGGGTCGGAAATCGTGTCGGGTTGCATCGAATTTAGGGGCGGTCGTCCAAAAACGCCTTATTTAGATCACATCGGATGGCAGATCGGGGCGGCGGCGGCAATCACCCCGTCGTGCTAGCATCGCCGTTCCCGCCAGGAGAGAGACAACGCCGTGCGCAAGACCATCGCCCTCGTCGACGACGACCGCAACATCCTGACCTCCGTCTCGATGCTGCTCGAGGCCGAGGGGTTCCAGATCAAGACCTACAACGACGGCGCCTCGGCGCTCGAGGGTCTGAACCAGAGCCCGCCCGACCTCGGGATCTTCGACATCAAGATGCCGCGCATGGACGGCATGGAACTGCTCAACCGCATCCGCAAGACGCAGCAGTTCCCCGTGATCTTCCTGACCTCGAAGGACGAGGAGATCGACGAGGTCCTCGGCCTGCGCATGGGCGCCGACGACTTCATCCGCAAGCCGTTCTCGCAGCGCCTGCTGCTCGAGCGCATCCGCGCCGTGCTGCGCCGCGCCGACGCCGGCGGCGGCAAGGGCGAGAGCAGCGCCGAGCGCATCGTGCGCGGCGACCTCGTGCTCGACCCCAGCCGCCACCAGTGCACCTGGAAGGGCAAGGAAGTGCACCTCACGGTCACCGAGTTCCTGCTGCTGAAGTCGCTCGCCGAGCGGCCCGGCCACGTCAAGAACCGCGACCAGCTGATGGACGCCGCCTACGGCGAGACGATCTACGTCGACGACCGCACCATCGACAGCCACATCAAGCGCGTCCGCCGCAAGTTCCGCGAGGTCGACAGCGAGTTCGAGCAGATCGAAACGCTCTATGGCATCGGATACCGATACCGCGACGCCTGAGCGCGGACGCCGCTTCGGCCTGCAGGACCTGAAGTCGCGGCTGGCCGGTCTGTTCGGCCGCCGCGCCGCCGCCCCGTCCGGTGCCTCGTCCGCCGCCTCGTCCGCCGCCGCGGCGCCCGGCTCCCGCGCCTCGGAGACGCCGTCGCTGCTGCGCCGACGGCGCAGCGTGTCGCGCCGCGGCTCGCCGCTGACGCGCCGCATCCTGCTGCTCAACATCATCCCGGTGGCGCTGCTGACGCTGGGCGCGGTCTACCTCAGCGACTACGAGGAAGAGCTGATCGACGCCGAGCTGGCGTCGCTCGCCGTCCAGGGCGAGATGGTCGCCGCCGGCATCGCCGAGGTCGCGGTCAGCGGCGGCGAGGCCACGGTCAACCGGCTCGACGCCGACGCCGCCGGCCAGCTGCTGACCCGGCTGGTCCACCCGACCGGGGTGCGCGCCCGCCTGTTCGGCGAGGCCGGCGAGCTGATCGCCGATTCGTCGGTGCTGAGCGAGACCGGCCGCATCCGCGTGCAGCCGCTGCCGCCGCCGCTGTCCGGCCTGAACGAGCCGAGCTGGGGCGAGCGGCTCGGCGACTGGATCGGCCGCCAGCTGAGCCGCGTCGACCGCTTCCCCGAGTACGTCGAGCGGCCGGTGCCGACGACGCGCGACTTCCCCGAGGCGGCCAGCGCGCTGCGCGGCTTCAACGCCTCGGCGGTGCGGGTGTCGCCCGACGGCATGCTGATCATGAGCGCCGCCGTGCCGGTGCAGCGCTACAAGCAGGTGCTGGGCGCGCTGGTGCTGACGCGCGACAACCGCGCCATCGCCGCGTCGCTGCGCGAGGTCCGCTACGACATGATGGTGATCGCCACCGCCGCGCTCGGCATCACCGTGCTGCTGTCGCTCTACCTCGCCGGCACCATCACCCAGCCGATCGTGCGGCTGGCCCGCGCCGCCGACGACGTCCGGCTGGCCCGCGAGAGCCGGCCCGAGATCCCCGACCTCGGCAGGCGCGGCGACGAGATCGGCGACCTCAACGACGCGCTGCGCTCGATGACCGACGCGCTGTGGCAACGCATGAACACGATCGAGAGCTTCGCCGCCGACGTCGCGCACGAGCTCAAGAACCCGCTGACCTCGCTGCGTTCGGCGATCGAGGTCGCGGCGCGGCCCAACCTCGATCCCGAGCGCCGCGACAAGCTGATGGCGATCGTGATGGACGACATCAACCGGCTGAACCGGCTGATCACCGACATCTCGGAAGCCTCGCGGCTCGATGCCGAGCTGATGCGCGGCGAGGTCAAGCGCGTGAACCTCAACGCGCTGCTCGGCGACATGGTGCGCCACTACGCGGCGACCTCGCTGCAGAAGGGCGGCGCCGAGGTCGAGTACCGGGTCGCCACCAACCCGCCGTTCGACGCCCACGGCCACGACGGCCGCTACGGCCAGGTGTTCCGCAACGTCATCGACAACGCCCTGTCGTTCAGCCCGCCGGGCTCGAAGATCGTGGTCGAGCTGACGCGGGCGCCGCGCAACGGGCCGTTCATCGTGACCATCGACGACGAGGGGCCGGGCATCCCCGAGGACAACCTCGAATCGATCTTCAACCGCTTCTACTCCGAGCGCCCGACCGAGCATTTCGGCCAGCACTCCGGCCTCGGCCTGTCGATCTGCCGGCAGATCATGGAAACCTACGGCGGCGCCATCGCCGCCTCGAACCGGCGCGCCGCCGACGGCAGCGTGCTGGGCGCGCGCTTCACGGTCCGCGTGCCCTCGGCCGACGGCAGGAAGTGACGTGAACGTCCATGCCACCTGCGTGGCGCTGCGGCTCGGGCGGCGGTGGCACGGCGTGCTGCTCCGCGGGCCGTCCGGCGCCGGCAAGTCCGACCTCGCCCTGCGGCTGCTCGACGAGGGCGCGCGGCTGGTGGCCGACGACCGCACCGACCTCGCGGTCAAGGACGGGAGCCTGCTCGCCAGCGTGCCGGCGACCATCGCCGGCCTGCTCGAGGTCCGCGGCGTCGGCGTCGTTGCCCTGCCCCGGGACCGCGTCGCGGCGCGCGTGGCGGTCGCCCTGCTGGTCGATCTCGTGGCGCCCAAGCGGGTCGAGCGCATGCCGCAGCAAAAGCGCGAAAAGGTGATGGGCGTCACCCTGCCGGTGCTGGCGCTGGCGCCGTTCGAGGCCTCGGCAGCGGCGAAGTTGCGCCTTGCCTTGGCGCAAGCCTGTTCCGCATGATCGCGGCCGTCCGCGCCATGCCCGACACCAAGCCTCCCTCCCCGCTGCCCGACGCCCCGCCCGCCCCCGAGCCGGACCCGAAGGCCCGTCGACCGTTCGTGCTGGTCACCGGCCTGTCCGGCGCCGGCCGCGGCACCGCGCTCGCCGCGCTCGAGGACATGGGCTACGTCGCCGTCGACAACGTGCCGCTGCCGCTGCTCGGCGACCTGATGCGCTCGACCGCGGCCGGCGAGATGGCGGCGCCGCTGGCCTTCGGCGTCGACACCCGGACCTTCGGCTTCGAGCCGCACGACCTCGTGCGCCGCGTCCGCGCCCTGCGCACCCGGCCCGAGCTGGCGGCGCGGCTGCTGTTCCTCGACGCCGACAGCGACACGCTGCGCCGGCGCTACACCGAGACGCGGCGGCCGCACCCGCTGGCGCCCGACCGGCCGGTCGTCGACGGCATCGCCGATGAACGCCAGCAGCTGTCGTGGGTGCGCGATTCGGCCGACATCGTGATCGACACCTCGGCCCTGTCACCGCATGAATTCAAGCTGCTGCTGGCCGGTCACTTCGCGCTCGGCCGCGGGCTGGCGACCCGGCTGTCGGTGATGTCGTTCTCGTTCCGCCGCGGCCTGCCGCGCGAGGCCGACCTGGTATTCGACGTGCGCTTCCTGAAGAACCCGCACTACGAGCCGACCCTGAAGCCGCTGACCGGCCGCAACCCGGCGGTCGCCGCCTACGTTGCCAGCGACCCCGGGTACCGGCCGTTCATCGATTCGCTGAAGAACCTGATCGGGCCGCTGCTGCCCCGGTTCGACGCCGAGGGCAAGAGCTATCTGACCATCGCGGTCGGCTGCACCGGCGGCCGCCACCGGTCGGTGGCGATCGCCGAGGAGCTGGCAGGGTGGTTGCGCGACGCCGGCCGCTCGGTCACTCTCTCGCACCGGGACGCCGAGGCAGCCGGGGAGGCTGGCGGTGCAGCGTAGAGCAAGAGAATGATTGGCATCGTACTGGTCACCCACGGCAACCTGGCGCGCGAGTTCGCCGCCGCGCTCGAGCACGTCGTCGGGCCGCAGCAATGTCTGGCGACGGTCTGCATCGGCGCCGACGACGACATGGAGAAGCGGCGCGCCGAGATCCTAGAGTGCGCCCGCGCCTGCGACACCGGCGACGGCGTGATCCTGCTGACCGACATGTTCGGCGGCACGCCTTCCAACCTCGCCATCTCGATCATGGAACAGGCCCGTATCGAGGTGCTGGCCGGCGTCAACCTGCCGATGCTGGTGAAGCTGGCCTCGGTACGCACCCGGCCGATCGCCGAGGCGGTGCGGATGGCCCAGGAGGCCGGCCGCAAGTACATCACCGTCGCCTCGCGCATCCTGGCCAAGGAAGCGTCATGACCGACGGCGTCGCCGAAGCCGGCATCGGGGCGCTGAAGCGCAGCCTCAACATCGCCAACAAGCGCGGCCTGCACGCCCGCGCCGCCGCCAAGTTCGTGCGCACGGCCGGCCAGTTCGACGCCGTGGTCCGGGTCTCGTTCAAGGGCCAGGACGTCTCCGGCCTGTCGATCATGGGCCTGATGATGCTGGCCGCCGGCATCGGCTCGACCATCGAGGTCGCCTGCTCGGGCCGCCAGGCCGCCGACGCGCTGGCCGCGATCACGACCCTGGTCGACGGCAAGTTCGGCGAGGAATAGCCGCCTGGCGCGAGGCTCTGTCCCCGGCATAAAGCACCCGTCATATCGACATAAAGAATTGCTTATATGAGCATATGGCGCATTGAGGCGTTGGCGGGCCGCTGTTAAGAGGGCGCCCATCATCACAGCCGGGAGCGCCAGATGGCCAAGGATTACATCGTCAAGGATATCGGTCTCGCCGACTGGGGCCGCAAGGAACTCGACATGGCCGAGACGGAGATGCCGGGCCTGATGTCGATCCGCAAGGAGTACGGCCCGAAGCAGCCGCTCAAGGGCGCGCGCATCGCCGGCTCGCTGCACATGACCATCCAGACCGGCGTCCTGATCGAGACGCTGAAGGCGCTGGGCGCCGACGTCCGCTGGGCCTCGTGCAACATCTACTCGACGCAGGACCACGCCGCCGCGGCGATCGCCGCCGCCGGCACGCCGGTGTTCGCGGTCAAGGGCGAGAGCCTCGAGGAGTACTGGGACTACACCCACAAGATCTTCGAGTGGCATGACGGCGGCGAGCCGAACATGATCCTCGACGACGGCGGCGACGCGACGCTGCTGATCCACCTCGGCATCCGCGCCGAGAAGGACCCGTCGCTGATCTCCAAGCCGACCAACGAGGAAGAGGAAGTCCTCTACAAGGCGATCGCCAAGACCAACAAGGAGAAGCCCGGCTGGTACGCCAAGCTCGGCAAGGCGATCCGCGGCGTCACCGAGGAGACGACCACGGGCGTGCACCGCCTCTACCAGATGGAGAAGGAAGGCCGCCTGCTGTGGCCGGCCATCAACGTCAACGATTCGGTCACCAAGTCGAAGTTCGACAACCTCTACGGCTGCCGCGAGTCGCTGGTCGACGGCATCCGCCGCGGCACCGACGTCATGATGTCGGGCAAGGTCGCGATGGTCGCGGGCTTCGGCGACGTCGGCAAGGGCTCGGCCGCGTCGCTGCGCCAGGCCGGCTGCCGCGTGCTGGTCTCCGAGATCGACCCGATCTGCGCGCTGCAGGCGGCGATGGAAGGCTACGAGGTCGTGACGATGGAAGACGCCGCCCCGCGCGCCGACATCTTCGTCACCGCCACCGGCAACGTCGACGTCATCACGCTCGACCACATGAAGGCGATGAAGCACCGCGCCATCGTCTGCAACATCGGCCACTTCGACAGCGAGATCCAGATCGCGAGCCTGCGCAACTTCAAGTGGCACCACGTCAAGCCGCAGGTCGACGAGATCGAGTTCCCGGACGGCAAGCGCATCATCGTGCTGTCGGAAGGCCGCCTGGTGAACCTCGGCAACGCCACCGGCCACCCGAGCTTCGTGATGTCGGCCTCGTTCTCGAACCAGACCCTGGCCCAGGTCGAGATCTGGACCAACCCCGGCAAGTACGAGAAGAAGGTCTACACCCTGCCGAAGGTGCTCGACGAGAAGGTCGCGGCCCTGCACCTCGAGAAGGTCGGCGCCAAGCTGACCAAGCTGCGCCCCGACCAGGCCAGCTACATCGGCGTGCCGGCGGCCGGCCCGTTCAAGGGCGAGCTCTACCGCTACTAACAACTCGCCCACAGAGCGGGCGTGTTAAGAAGTCGGCATCGGGAGACCCGGTGCCGACTTTTTCTTTTTTCCTGCCCGACGAATCCGCGACCGAGCGGCTGGGCGCCGCGCTGGCGGCGCGGCTGCGGCCGCGCGACACGGTGGCGCTCGAGGGAGGCCTCGGCGCCGGCAAGACGACGCTGGCCCGCGCCATCCTGCGCGCCGCCGCCGGCGTGCCCGACCTCGTGGTGCCGAGCCCGACCTTCACCCTGGTCGAGGTCTACGACACGCCGCGGGGCGCCTTCTGGCACTTCGACCTCTACCGGCTGGAAGCGCCGGAACAGGTCTTCGAGCTGGGCTGGGAAGAGGCCCGCGCCGACGGCATCGCGCTGGTCGAATGGGCCGAGCGTCTCGGGCCGCTGCTGCCGGCCGACCGGCTGACCGTGACCCTTACCGCCGAGGGCAGCGGCCGGCGGGCGCAACTCGACGGCGAGGCCCGGTTCGGCGATGACAGGTTCGGCGATGGCTGATTCGGCGACGACTGATTCCGCGACGACTCGCAGGAACTCCCTGCGCGCGGACTTCGTGCGCCGTGCCGGCTGGGACGATGCCGCCGAGCGGCTGCTGGCCGGCGACGCCTCGTTCCGCAAGTACTACCGCCTGAACCGCCCGGGCGGCGCCGCGGTGGTGATGGACGCGCCGCCGCCGCAGGAGGACGTGCGGCCGTTCGTGCGGGTCGCGCGCCACCTGCTGTCGCTCGGCATCAGCGCGCCCGAGATCCTGGCCGAGGACCCGGCCAACGGCTTCCTGCTGATCGAGGACCTGGGCGACGACACCTATGCCCGCGTGCTGGCGGCCGGCGGCGACGAGGGCGATCTCTACCGCCTCGCCACCGACGTGCTGCTGGCGCTGCACCATGCCGGCCCGCGCGCGCTGCTGCCCGGGCTCGGCGCCTACGTCGGCGAGGCGCTGGTCGAGGCGGCGATGCTGCTGCCGGAGTGGTACCTGCCGGCCGCGACCGGCCGGGCGGCGAGCGACGACGACCTCGCCTCGTACCGCGCCGCGTGGCACCAGTGCCTGGCCGCGCTGCCGGCGATGGCCGACACGCTGCTGCTGCGCGACTACCACCAGGACAACCTTCTCTACCTGCCGTCGCGGCCCGGCGTGCGGGCGTGCGGCGTGCTCGACTTCCAGGATGCCCAGCAGGGCCATCCCTCCTACGACCTGGTGTCGCTGATCGAGGACGCGCGGCGCGACGTCGCGCCCGCCGTGCAGCGCGCCTGCTTCGACCGCTACGTCGTCGAGGCCGGGCTGGACGCGCGGGATTTCGCCACCGGCTTCGCGCTGATGGCGGCGCAGCGCCACGCGCGCGTCATCGGCGTCTTCGTCCGGCTCTTGAAGCGCGACGGCAAGCCGTTGTACCTGCACCACCTGCCGCGGGTGTGGCGGCTGTTCGAACAGGCCCTCCGCCACGACGCGCTGCAGCCGCTGCGTGCCTGGGTCGACCGGCTGCTGCCGCCCGAGACGCGGCATTTCGGAGTGCCATGATCGAGACCGCGATGATCCTGGCCGCGGGCCGCGGCGAGCGCATGCGCCCGCTGACCGACTCCGTGCCCAAGCCGCTGATCGCGGTCGCGGGACGATCGATGATCGAGCGCAGCCTCGACCGTCTGTTCGCCTTCGGCGTGCGCAACATCGTGGTCAACGTCCATTACCTCGGCCAGCAGATCGCCGACCGCATCGGCGACCGCGTCCGCATCGTCCACGAGGACCGCCTGCTCGACACCGGCGGCAGCGTGCTGAACGCCCTGCCGCTGCTGGGCGACGCGCCGTTCTTCGTGCTCAACGGCGACGGGCTGTGGCGCGATCCCGGGCACTCGTTCCTCACCCGCCTGCACAGCATGTGGGACCCCGAGCGCATGGACGCGATCCTGCTGCTGCACCACCTGCACCGCATGGTCGGTCGCGAGCCCAAGGACCGCGGCGACTACTTCTTCGAGCCGGCCGGCCGCATCAGCCACCGCGGCGTCGCGGCGCTGGCGCCCTACGTCTTCGCCAGCGCCTCGATCTGCAGCCCGCGGCTGTTCCGCGACTCGCCCGCCGCGCCGTTCTCGCTGGTCCGGCTGTGGCACCGCGCCGAGGCCGAGGGCCGGCTGCACGGCCTGATCAACGACGGCGAGTGGTTCCACGTCGGCACGCCGCAGGCGCTGGCCGAGGCCGAGCGCGTGCTGGCGCCCGCGGCATGAGCGGCGTCTTCTCCATCGCCATCGACCGGCGCTTCGCCGACGCGCTGGCCGCCGGCGTGCTGGCGCAGCACGGCGGCGACCCGCTGGCGCTGGCCGACGTGCTGATCCTGTTGCCGACCCGGCGCTCGGTGCGGGCGCTGCGCGAGGCCTTCCTGCGCGCCACCGGCGGCACGCCGACGCTGCTGCCGCAGATGGCGCCGCTGGGTGACGTCGACGACGGCGAGTGGCAGCTGGCCAGCGGCGACGACGGCGCCCTCACCCTGCCGCCGGCGATCGAGCCGGCCGAGCGCGACGCGCTGCTGACCCGGCTGGTGGCGGGCTTCACCGACGGCGAGCAGCCGATCGCCACCTCGACGGCGCAGGCGCTCTCGCTGGCGCGCGAACTCGGCCGCCTGCTCGACGAGCTGGCGATCGAGGGCGTGCCGTTCGAGCGCCTCGAAGGCCTGGTCGAGGGCAGCTTCGCCAGCCACTGGCAACGCACCCTGGAATTCCTCGCCATCGTCGGCGAGGCGTGGCCGCGCGTGCTGGCGGAGCGCGGCCGGATCGACGCCATCGACCGCCGGACCCGCGCCATCCGGGCGCGCGCCGAGCGCTGGCGCACGGCGCCGCCGGCGACGCCGGTGATCGCCGCCGGCTCGACCGGCTCGCAGCCGGCGACGCGCGAGTTGCTGGCCGCGATCGCGGCGCTGCCGCGGGGCCAGGTCGTGCTGCCCGGCCTCGACCGCGAGATCGACGACCGCAGCTGGGCGGCGATCGACGAGACCCACCCGCAGTTCGGCCTGCGCGAGCTACTGAAGGCACTGGGCTGCGAGCGCGCCGACGTCGCCGAGTGGCCGGGCGACGACGGCGGGCCGCGCCCCCTCCTGATCAGCGAGCTGATGCGGCCGGCCGACACCAGCGAGGACTGGAAGCGCCCGCCCGAGTCGACGCTCGAGCACGTGACCCGCGCCGACGCCGCGACGCCGCACCAGGAAGCGCTGGTGGTGGCGCTGGCGCTGCGCGAGGCGCTCGAGAAGCCCGGCCGCACCGCCGCGCTG
This sequence comes from uncultured Reyranella sp., assembly GCA_964420105.1. Lineage (GTDB taxonomy): Bacteria > Pseudomonadota > Alphaproteobacteria > Reyranellales > Reyranellaceae > Reyranella. Next base: position 147,572 of record CAYQRL010000003.1, on the reverse strand, counting down.
GTGACGCCCGACCGCACGCTGGCGCGGCGCGTCGCCGCCGAGCTGCGGCGCTGGGACATCGACATCGACGATTCGGCCGGCACCGCGCTCGCCGACACGCCGCCGGCCGGGCTGCTGCGCCTGCTGGTCGAGGCGGTCGATGCCGGCTTCGCGCCGGTCGCCCTGCTCGCCCTGCTCAAGCACCCGATGACGACGCTGGGGCGGACGCGCGGCGCCGTGCTGGCGGCGACGCGCCGGCTCGACGCGCGGGTGCTGCGCGGCCTCAAGCCGGCGCCGGGCCTGGCGCCGATCCGCGCCCGCATCGACGCCGCCAAGTGGGGCGACGACGACATCCGCCGCGCCGTGGTCGACCTCGTCGAGCGGCTCGACGCGGCGACGGCGCCGCTCGCCGCCGCGATGGCCGACGGCGCGACCCCGCTCGCCCTGCTCGACGCCAGCGTCGCCGCGGCCGAGGCGATCGCCGGCGGCGACGCGCTGTGGCGCGGCGAGGCCGGCGAGGCCCTGGCCGACGCGCTGGCGCGGCTGCGCGAGGCGTGGGCCGACAGCCCGCCGATCGCCGGCGGCGAGTGGCCGGCGCTGCTCGAGGCGCTGATCGAGCCGGAGACGGTGCGGCCGAGCTGGGGTCGCCACCCGCGGCTGGCGATCTGGGGTCCGCTCGAGGCCCGGCTGCAGCGCGCCGACCTGGTGGTGCTGGGCGGCCTCAACGAGGGCACCTGGCCGCCCGCGGTCGATACCGGGCCGTGGCTCAACCGGCCGATGCGCGCCGCGCTCGGCCTGCCGCAGCCGGAGCGTCGCATCGGCCTGTCGGCGCACGACTTCGTCGCCGGCCTCGGCGCCGGCCACGTGCTGCTGACCCGGGCCGAACGCGAGGGCGGCGCGCCGACCGTGCCGGCGCGCTGGCTGGCCCGCCTCGACGCGCTGTTCGGCCACGATCCCGGCAAGGGCAAGGTGCCCGAGTACATGCAGCGCGCGCGCCGCGGCTACCTCGCGTGGGCCGAGGCGATCGACCGGCCCGCCGCCTACCGCTCGTGGCCGCAACCGGCGCCGCGGCCGCCGCTCGAGGCGCGCCCGACCGAGCTGTCGGTGTCGGCGGTCGAGCGCCTGCGCCGCGATCCCTACGGCGTCTACGCGCGCTACATCCTGCGCCTGTTCCCGCTCGACCCGTTGGAGCAGGAGCTGGGCGCGGTCGATCGCGGCAACGCCCTGCACAAGGCGCTGCAGGCGTTCATGGACGACCACCCGTCGGGCACGCTGCCCGCGGGCGCGGTCGCCGAGTTCGAGGCGCTGGGCGAGCACCACCTCGCGGCCCTGCTAGCCGCGCCGGCCGAGCGCGCGTTCTGGTGGCCGCGCTTCCAGCGGCTGGCGCGCTGGCTGGTCGCGACCGAGAACGAGCGCCGCGCCGGCGGCGCCCGCGTGCTGCGCACCGAGGTCGACGGCACGTTGCGCGTCGGCCCGGCGGGACGCGAGCTGCTGGTCACCGCGCGGGCCGACCGGATCGACCGCGTCGACGACGACACCTGGGAAGTGATCGACTACAAGACCGGCCGCGCGCCGAGCAAGGACGAGCTCGAGGCGCTGTTCGCGCCGCAGCTGCTGCTCGAGGCGGCGATGGCCGAGCGCGGCGGCTTCGCCGGGATCGAGGGCCGGGCGAAGCGGGCGATCCTGTCGTACTGGCAGGCCAACGGGCTCGACGAGGGCGGCAAGATCGTCGGCATCAAGGACAGCGACCGGCTGATCGCGCGCATGGTCGACCTCGCCGCCAAGATGGCCGAGCACTTCGGCACCGCGGGCACCGCCTACCCGGCGGTGCCGTGGCCGGCCTACGGACCCTACTTCAACGACTACGAACACCTCGAGCGCGTCGCCGAGTGGTCGACCGCGGGGGCCGGCGAATGAGCACCTCCGGCCCGATCCCCGGCGCCCTGCTCGATCCCATCCTCGAGGCGACGCTGCGCCAGCGCCGCGCGACAACGCCCGACCGCTCGGCCTGGGTCGAGGCCAATGCCGGCACCGGCAAGACCAAGGTGCTGACCGACCGCGTGACCCGCCTGCTGCTGCAGGGGGTGCGGCCCGAGCGCATCCTGTGCCTGACCTTCACCAAGGCCGCCGCCGCCGAGATGCGCAACCGGCTGTCGGCCCAGCTCGGCCGCTGGGCGATGGCCGGCGACGCCGATCTCGACAAGGCGATCTTCGATCTCGTCGACCGGGCGCCGACCCCGGACGAGCGGGTCGTGGCGCGGCGCCTGTTCGCACGCGTGCTCGACGCGCCGGGCGGCATCAACATCCTGACCATCCACGCCTTCTGCCAATCGCTGCTGAAGCGCTTCCCGCTCGAGGCCGGCGTCGCGCCGGGCTTCGAGGTGCTCGACGAGGCCGAGGCGCAGGCACTGCTGCGCCAGGCCCAGGACGAGCAGCTCGAGCTGCTGGCCCGCCCTGGCGCGCCGCAGCCGCTGGTCGACGCGCTGGCCGCGATCGCCCACCGCGTCTCGATCACCGACTACGACGGCCTGATGAAGAACCTGCTGGGCGAGCGCGCCTGGCTGCTGTCGCGCATCGGCAGCGAGGACGGCCTGCGGCAGGTGCGTGCCGGCATGGCCAAGGCGATGGGCTGCGGCCCCGACGATAGCCCGGACGCGCTGGCCAGCGCCGGCTGCGCCGACGACGCGTTCGACGGCGCCGCGCTGCGCGCCGCCGCCGGCGCCCTGCAACGCGGCGGCGCCAACGACAAGAAGGCCTCGGCCCTGATCGCCGAATGGCTGGCGAGCGGCGATCGCGTGCAGTTCCTGCCCGCCTACCGCAAGGCCTTCCTCACCAACGAGGGCGCGATCAGGAACCGGCTGGCCACCAACGCCGCCAGGGCCGCGATGCCCGGCATCGAGGACGTGATGGTCGCCGAGGCCGAGCGGCTGATCGCGCTGCAGGACCGCGTCAACGGCGCCGCGCTGGTCGAGCGCACGATCGCGCTGCTGCGGCTCGGCCTCGACATCACCGGGCGCTACGGCCGCGCCAAGCGGCGGCGCGGCACGCTCGACTACGACGACCTGATCGTGGCGACGCGCCGGTTGCTGGAGACGTCGGAAGGCGCCTCGTGGGTGCTCTACAAGCTCGACGGCGGCATCGACCACGTGCTGGTCGACGAGGCCCAGGACACCAACCCCGACCAGTGGGAAGTGATCCGCAGCCTGACCGGCGAATTCTTCGCCGGCGAGGGCGCGGTCGAGCGGCCGCGCACGGTGTTCGCGGTCGGCGACACCAAGCAGTCGATCTTCGGCTTCCAGCGCGCCGACCCGCGCAAGCTGGCCGAGATGCGCGAATGGTTCGCGCAACGCATCGCCGAGGCCGGGCGCGGCTTCGACCCGGTCGACCTCACCGTGTCCTTCCGCTCGACCGCGGCGGTGCTCGATGCCGTCGACTGGGTGTTCGAGCAGGACGCCGCGGTCAAGGGCGTGGCGCCCAAGGGCAACGTCACGCACGAGCCCAGCCGCACCGAGGCGCCGGGCCACGTCGAGCTGTGGCCGATCGTCAGCAACGACGAGGCCGCCGAGGACGGCGACGGCGACGGCCTGCCGGCGCTCGAGCCGGTCTCCGCCCGCGGCGTCGCGGCGGCGCCGCCGAGCGAGCGGCTGGCGCGCCTGATCGCGCGCCACGCCAAGGGCCTGATCGAGGCCGGCGAGCGGCGCGCGACCACCGGCGAACCGCTGCATCCCGGCCACTTCATGGTGCTGGTGCGGCGGCGCAACGCCTTCGTCAACGACCTCGTGCGCGAACTCAAGCTCGCCGGCATCGAGGTCGCGGGCATCGACCGGCTGGACCTGGCCGAGGAGCTGGCGATCAAGGACCTGCTGGCGATGGCGCGGTTCGCGCTGTTGCCGGGCGACGACCTCAACCTCGCCAGCCTGCTGAAGTCGCCGCTGGTCGGCCTCGACGACGACGCCCTGTTCGCGCTGGCCTGGAAGCGCCCGGGCTCGCTCTGGGGCGCGCTGCGCGCGCGCGCCGGAGAGGTGCCGTTCGCCGCCGCCGTCGCCCGCCTCGAGGGCTGGCTGCAGCGCGCCGATCGCGACAGCCCGTTCGACTTCTTCGCCGCCGCGCTCGGTCCCGAGGGCGGACGCCGCCGCCTGCTCGAGCGGCTGGGCCAGCAGTCGGCCGACCCGATCGACGAGCTGCTGGCGCGCGCGCTGCAGTACCAGCAGGCCGACGGTCCCTCGCTGCAGGGCTTCGTGCGCTGGTTCGAGGAAGGCGGCGGCGAGGTCAAGCGCGACCTCGACGCCAACCGGCGCCGCGAGGTCCGCATCCTGACCGTGCATGCCTCGAAGGGCCTGCAGGCGCCGATCGTCTACCTGCCCGACACCACCCGCGTGCCGCAGCAGCTCGATCGCCTGGTCCCGTCGCCGGCAGGCGATGCCCGCCTGTGGCTGCCGCGCGTCGAGGACGCCAACGCCGCGGCGAAGGCCTGGCGCGACGCCGCCAGGGAGCGCGTGCTCGAGGAACAGAACCGCCTGCTCTACGTCGCCATGACGCGCGCCGAGGACCGGCTCTACGTCGGCGGCTGGATCGGCGACAAGGCGGCCGACAAGGGCTGCTGGCACCAGCGCATCGAGGAAGGCCTGCGCGCCAGCCTCGACGCCGACATCGCCCAGGACGTGCCCCTGCCGCGCCGCCGCGCCGAGACCCGGGAGTTCGACTTCCGGCCGCTGCTGGGCGAGCGCGACGGCTGGGCCGGCGAGGGCTTCGTGCTCAGCAATCCCGGCACCACGACGCCGGCCCAGGCCGAGCTGCCGCTGCCGCCGTCGCAGCCGATGCCGGCCTGGGCCGCGGCGGCCGCGCCGGTCGAGCCCGATCCGCCGACGCCGCTGGCGCCGTCGCAGCCGCTGCCGGACGAGGCCGCGGCCGCCGCGCCGCGCGCCTTCAGCCCGCTGTCGCCCGACGATCCGCAGCGCTGGAAGCGCGGCACGCTGCTGCACGACCTGCTGCGCCACCTGCCGGCGCTGCCGGCGGCGGAGCGCGCCGCGGCCGCCCGCGCCTACCTGGCGCAGCCCGCGCACGGCCTCTCGCCGCGGCAGGTCGCGGAGTGGTCGGCCGAGGTGCTGGCGGTGACCGAGGCGCCGGAACATGCCGCCCTGTTCGCCGCCGCCTCGCGCGCCGAGGTGCCGTTGATCGGCACCGTGACGACGCCGCGCGGCCCGTTCACCGTCAGCGGCCAGGTCGACCGGCTGGCGGTGTCGGACAGCGAGGTGCTGATCGTCGACTACAAGACCAACCGGCCGCCGCCGGCCGACGTCGCCGGCGTGGCGCTGGTCTACCGCCGCCAGCTGGCGCTCTACCGGGCGCTCCTGCAGCAGGTCTATCCCGGCCGCACGGTGCGGGCGTTCCTGCTCTGGACGGCGACCCCGCGGCTGATGGAGATCGACGCGAAAATCCTCGATAAATCAATGCCTTACGCTTCCGCATCTTGACTCGCGGGCGGCCGGTTCCTAGCTTGCCTGTCCAAGGGCGGCGCCGGTCCCTCGACCGGTCCAACGCGTATTTCAGGAGAACCTACAGATGACCGTCAAAGCCACCGACGCCTCCTTCGAGCAGGAAGTCCTGAAGTCCGAGACCCCGGTGCTGGTCGACTTCTGGGCCGAGTGGTGCGGCCCGTGCCGCATGATCGGCCCGTCGCTCGAGGACATCTCCAAGGAGATGGACGGCAAGCTCAAGGTCGTGAAGGTCAACATCGACGAGAACCCGTCGACCCCGACCCGCTACAACGTGCGCTCGATCCCGACCCTGCTGCTGTTCAAGAACGGCCAGGTCGCGGCGACCAAGATCGGCGCCGAGCCGAAGCAGAAGCTGGTCAGCTGGATCAACACGGTGGTGAGCTGAAGGCGTCAGCCGACCGGCGCCGGCCGCCAGGCCTCAGCCGTTGCGGGCGAGGACCTCGCCCGCGAGGTAGAGCGATCCACAGATGAGAATGCGCATCGGCGCGGGCTGGGTGGCCAACAGGTCCTCCAGTGCCGCGCCGATGTCGTTGGCGGGCTGGCAATCGATGCCGACCTCGACCGCGTAGGCCGCGGCCTCGCGCGGCGTGTAGGCGGCATGGTCGGCGATCGGCACGGCGCGCGCGCTGGTGGCGTGGCGCGCCAGCGGCCGCAGGAAGCCGGAGGCGTCCTTGGTGGTCAGCATGCCGAACACCAGGTGCAGCGGCAGCGGCGCCGGCTCGCGCGCCCACTCGGCGGCCTGCCGCGCCAGCACCAGGCCACAATCCTCGTTGTGGCCGCCGTCGAGCCACAGCTCGCAGGCCGGCGGCAGGGCCTCGACCAGCGGGCCGCGCGTCAGGCGCTGCAGCCGGGCCGGCCACTCGACGTCGCGCAGGCCCTTGCGGATCGCCGCGTCGTCGATGGCGAAGCGCGCCGCCCGCAGCCGCTCGACGCAGGCGACGGCGGTGGCGGCGTTGTCGACCTGGTGGGCGCCCAGCAGCGCCGGCGGCGGCAGGTCGAGGGCGAGCTGGTCGCTGTCGTAGCGGAAGCCGGTCGCGCCCGGCGTCACCTGCCACTCGCGGCCCATGCGGAACAGCGGCACGGCCAGCTCGGCGGCGCGCCGGGCGATCACGGCGGCGGCGGCCTCGCGCTGGCGGCCGATCACCGCCGGCGCGCCGCGCTTGAGGATGCCGGCCTTCTCGGCCGCGATCTTCTCCAGCGTGTCGCCAAGGAACTGGGTGTGGTCGTAGCCGACCGGCGTGATCGCGGTCAGCATCGGGTCGACGACGTTGGTGGTGTCGAGCCGCCCGCCCATGCCGACCTCGATCACCGCGAGGTCGGCCGGCACCCGCGCGAAGGCGAGGAAGGCCGCGACCGTGGTGATCTCGAAGAAGGTGATCGGCTGGCCATCGTTGGCCTGCTCGCAGTCGACCAGCACGTCCTCGAGCATGTCGTCGTCGATCAGCCGGCCGGCGACCCGGATGCGCTCGTTGAAGGCCACGAGGTGCGGCGAGGTGTAGACGTGGACGCGGTAGCCGGCGGCCTCGCTCATGGCGCGCAGGTAGGCGACCAGCGAGCCCTTGCCGTTGGTGCCGGCGACGTGGACGACCGGCGGCAGCTTGCGATGCGGCGCGCCGACCGCGGCCAGCAGGCGCTCGATCCGCTCCAGCCCGAGGTCGATCAGCTTGGGATGCAGCCGCATCAGCCGCTGCAGGATCGCGTCGGTCATGCTCCCCCCGGCTTCCGGACGCGCGACGCCAGGCGGCTCAGGACGCCGCGGCGGCCGGGCTGCGGGTATCGACGACCAGCGGGTCCATCAGCAGGGACACCAGCCGGACCAGCGTCTCGCGCAGCTTGTGGCGGTGCACGACGGCATCGACCATGCCGTGCTCGAGCAGGTACTCGGCGCGCTGGAAGCCGGCCGGCAGCTCCTGGCGGATGGTGTCCTGGATGACGCGCGGGCCGGCGAAGCCGATCAGCGCGTCGGGCTCGGCGATGTGGATGTCGCCCAGCATGGCGAACGAGGCCGAGACGCCGCCGGTGGTCGGATCGGTCAGCACCACGATGTAGGGCAGGCCGGCTTCCTTGACCTTGCGCACCGCGATGGTGGTGCGGGTGAGCTGCATCAGCGACAGGATGCCTTCCTGCATGCGCGCGCCGCCCGAGGCCGAGAACACGATCAGCGGCGCCTTGCGCGCCACCGCCAGCTCGGCGGCCATCACCAGCCCCTCGCCGACCGCGGTGCCCATCGAGCCGCCCATGAAGTCGAAGTCGAGCAGCGCCACCACGGTGGTGCGGTTGCCCATCAGGCCGCTGGCCACGACCAGCGCGTCGGAGCGGCCCTCGGACTTCGCCTGCGCTTCCTTGAGCTTGGCGTCGTAGCGCTTGGTGTCGCGGAACTTCAGCGGGTCGACCGGCACCTTGGGCAGCGGGTGCTGCTCGAAGCGGCCCTCGTCGAACAGGTGCGGCAGCCGCTTCATCGGCTTGATGCGCATGTGGTGGCCGCAATGGGTGCAGACCTGCTGGTTGGCCTCCCAGTCGCGCATGAACAGCATCTGCTCGCACTTCGGGCACTTCAGCCACAGGGTCTCGGGCGTCTCCTTGCGCGAGATCAGCGCCTTGAGCTTGGGTCGGACGAAGTTCGTCAGCCAGTTCATGGGCTTGGTATGGCATGCCCGGCCGCCCCGGCAAAGGGGGCGGCGGCGGCCATCCTCAGCGCCAGAAACCGCTGAAAGGGGCCGTCATGTCGGTGGATTTCTTCACCTGGCAGAACAGTTTCCGGGCCTGGTAGTCGGCGCACAGCTTCTCGGCGACGCCGGGGTCGAGGTCGGCGATGACGGCGGCCTGGCGGGTCACCTTGTTCGAGGTCACCGGCAGGATCCACTCCTTGCCCAGCCGGGTGACGCCCAGCCGCGCGAGGTCGGACTGGCCGACGTCGAAGGCCTGCTTGGCCTGGCGCCAGTCGCCGAAGGTGCCGATCCAGGCGGCGTCGCCGGGATAGTCGTAGCGCAGCGGGTGGCAGTCGGCCTGCTCGAACACCGTGGTCGGGGTCGCGGGCGTGTTCTTGAGCTGCCAGATCTTGGGCCGGTTGCCGCCGGTCTTCAGCGCGTAGGCCTCGTCGAGCAGCCGCACCAGGAACTCGTCGCGCAGGTCGCCGCGGCGGAAGCCGAAGGCGACGGCGACCAGCCGACGGCCGTCGCGCAGCGCGCTGCCGACGATGTTGAAGCCCGAGGAGCAGATGAAGCCGGTCTTCAGGCCCTCGGCGTAGGGCGCGTAGAGGTCGAGGAACTTGATGCCGGGGCCGACCCGCGACTTGCCGAGCATGAACTCCTGGGTGCGGAAGTAGCCGTAGTAGTCGGGGAACTCGCGGACCAGCGCCAGCGCCAGGATCGCCATGTCGCGCGCGGTGCTGACCTGGCCGGGATCGGGCAGGCCGGAGGCGTTGCGGAACTGGGTCGCGGTCATGCCGAGCCGGTGGGCGGTCTCGGTCATGCGCTGGGCGAACGCCGGCTCGGAGCCGGCGACCAGCTCGGCGAAGCCGTGGGCGACGTCGTTGGCCGAGCGCGCGACCAGCGCCTGCAGCCCCTGCTCGACGGTGATGGTCTGGCCCGGCCCGAGGCCGAGCTTGGACGGCGGCCGGGCGCGCGCCGCCTCGGACAGTGCGAACGGCGTCGCCAGCGTCAGGCGGCCCGACTTCAGCTGCTCGAAGACGAGGTAGATCGTCATCATCTTGGTCAGCGAGGCGGGATACCAGGACGCGCCGGCGTTGCGTTCGAGCAGGGTCTCGCCGCTGGCGGCATCGACCACCACGTAGGGGCCGGCCAGCACCGGGCCGGAGGGCGAGGCCACGGTCGCCATCTGGGCCGCGGCGGGAAGGGACAGGCCCGCGAGGGCCAGCAGGCAGAGCAGGAACCGGGTGATCATCGCCATCGACGCATCGAGGCGCCGAGCATACGCCCTTCCCCGCGCCGGCGGGAGGCATTAGATCGGTCGCATGCTCAAGGTCATGATCGCCCCCGTCACCCCGTTCCAGCAGAACTGCTCCGTCGTCTGGTGCGACGAGACCATGGAAGGCACAGCCGTCGATCCCGGCGGCGACCTCGACCGGCTCAAGGAGGTGATCGACGGCCAGGGCATCCGGCTCACCAAGGTGCTGCTGACCCATGGCCACGTCGACCACGCCTCCGCCGCCGGCTCGCTGGCCGAGCAGTACGGCGTCAGGATCGAGGGGCCGCACCGCGACGACCTGTTCCTGATCGAGGAGCTGCCCAACTCGGGCGCCAAGTACAACTTCCCGAAGTACAAGCCGTTCGTGCCCGACCGCTGGCTCGAGAACGGCGACACCGTGACGATCGGCAAGCAGACGCTCGACGTCGTGCATTGCCCCGGCCACACCCCGGGCCACGTCGTGTTCATCGACAAGCCGGCCAAGGTGGCGTTCGTCGGCGACGTGCTGTTCCGGGGCTCGATCGGCCGCACGGATTTCCCGCGCGGCAACCACGAGCAACTGCTGTCGTCGATCCGCCAGCGCCTGTGGCCGCTCGGCGACGACATCACCTTCGTCCCCGGTCACGGCCAGACCTCGACCTTCGGCTGGGAACGCAAGACCAACCCGTTCGTCGCCGACCTGCTGTTCGAGGACGACGACGACGCGAAGTCGTAGACGGAGGTCTCTCCGCTCGGGGCTGCGCCCCCCGGTCGAGATGACGGGACTAGGCCAGCGACGCCTGCAGCGCCTGCTGGCCGGCGCGCAACACCGCCGGGAGATCGCCGGGGGCGCGACCCTCGTCGAGGCGGGTGCGAACGTAGTCGAGGCCGTGGCGCAGCATCGCCAGGCTGAAGCGCGCCGGGCGCCGGGCCAGCACGGCCAGCACCTCGGGCGAACGTTCGTCGACCGGGCGGAAGAAGGCGTCGAGTTCGACCTCGGCGACCAGCACCATGTCGCAGGCGAGCGCGCCCAGCGCGTAGGACAGGCACTCCTCTTCCCAGCGATCGGGCTCTCGGCCCTGTGCCTCGAGAAGGTCCAGCGCCACCGTGAAATTCGCGATCAGCCGGTTCCGGCGCCCGACGTCCATGCGCTGCATTGCGTACCTCCGCTTCCAGGGTCTCGGTCAGCGGTGCGCATATGGAGCCGGGATCGTGACGCGGCAATGACGGGCGGCCACGTTCCCCGAAATGTCACAGCAGGTGGTTCAGCCCTTGGCGACCGAGCGTACGCCACCGGCCAGCGCCTTGACGTCGGCCAGCACGCCGGCCACCAGGCCCTTGGTCGCCTTGCCGTCGGCGTCGAGTCCCGCGCGCACGCGGTCGACGATCGCCGAGCCGACCACGGCGGCGTCGGCGTGGCGCGCCACCGCCGCCGCCTGCTCGGGCGTGCGGATGCCGAAGCCGACGCCGACCGGCAGGTCGGTGTGGCGCCTGAGCCGCGCGACGTGCTCGCGCACCGCGTCCTCGCTGGCCGAGGTCGTGCCGGTGATGCCCAGCACCGAGACGAAGTAGACGAAGCCCGCCGAGTACTTCAGCACCGCCGGCAGGCGCTTGTCGTCGGTGGTCGGCGCGGTCAGCAGCACCGTGTCGATGCCGTGCTTCACCGCGTGCGGCTTCAGCTCGTCGGCTTCCTCGGGCGGCAGGTCGACCAGGATGAAGCCGTCGACGCCGGCCTCGGCGGCCTCGCGGCAGAAGGTCTCGGTGCCGCGCTGGTAGACGAGGTTGTAGTAGCCCATCAGCAGGATCGGCGTTTCGTCGTCGTCCTTGCGGAAGCGCCGCACCATGTCGAAGGTCGCGTCGACCGTCATGCCGGCCTTGAGCGCGCGCTGGCCGCCGGCCTGGATCGCCGGGCCGTCGGCCATCGGGTCGGTGAACGGCATGCCGAGCTCGATCAGGTCGGCGCCGGCGGCCGGCAGCCCCTTCAGGATCTCGAAGCTGGTGTCGCGGTCGGGATCGCCGGCGGTGACGTAGATGACGAGGCCGGCCCGCTTGTCGGCCTTGAGCTTGGCGAAACGCCGGGTGATGCGACTCATCTCAGACCTTCATGCCCAGGCGTTCGGCGACCGCGAACACGTCCTTGTCGCCGCGTCCGCACAGGTTCATGACCAGCAGGTTGTCCCTCGGCAGCGTCGGCGCCAGCTTCAGCACGTGGGCCAGCGCGTGCGCCGGCTCGAGCGCCGGGATGATGCCCTCGAGCTTGCACAGCAGCTGGAACGCCGCGAGCGCCTCGTCGTCGGTCGCCGACACGTACTCGACGCGGCCCTGCTCCTTGAGCCACGAGTGCTCGGGGCCGATGCCGGGATAATCGAGGCCGGCCGAGATCGAGTGCGCCTCGGTGATCTGCCCTTCCTTGTCCTGCAGCAGGTAGGTGCGGTTGCCGTGCAGCACGCCGGGACGGCCGCCGGTCAGGGACGCCGCGTGCTCGCCGGTCTCGACACCCTTGCCGCCGGCCTCGACGCCGATGATGCGCACGTCCTTGTCGTCGAGGAAGGGATGGAACAGGCCCATCGCGTTCGAGCCGCCGCCGATGCAGGCGACCAGCGTGTCGGGCAGCCGGCCCTCGGCTTCCATCATCTGCTCGCGCGTCTCCTTGCCGATCACCGACTGGAAGTCGCGCACCATCGCCGGGTAGGGATGCGGGCCGGCCACCGTGCCGATGCAGTAGAAGGTCGTCTCGCAGGTCGCGACCCAGTCGCGCAGCGCCTCGTTCATGGCATCCTTCAGCGTCGACGAGCCCGAGGTCACCGGCCGGATCTCGGCGCCCAGCATCTTCATGCGGAAGACGTTCGGCGCCTGGCGCTCGACGTCGACCGAGCCCATGAACACGACGCAGGGAATGTCGAACAGCGCGCAGGCGGTCGCGGTGGCGACGCCGTGCTGGCCGGCGCCGGTCTCGGCGATCACGCGGGTCTTGCCCATGCGCTTGGCCAGCAGGACCTGGCCCAGCACGTTGTTGATCTTGTGGCTGCCGGTGTGGTTGAGCTCGTCGCGCTTGAAATAGACCTTGGCGCCGCCGAGGTGCTCGGTGAGGCGCCGGGCGTAGTACAGCGGGCTCGGCCGGCCGGCGTAGTGCTTCAGCAGGTAATCCAGCTCGTCCTGGAACTTCGGATCGGCCTTGGCCGTGGCATAGGCCTGCTCGAGTTCGAGGATCAGCGGCATCAGGGTCTCGGCGACGTAGCGGCCGCCGAAGATGCCGAAATGCCCGCGCTCGTCGGGACCGGTGCGGAAACTGTTGAGTGAGGCTGCCATCTGGATTCCTGTCGGGACGCGCGGACTTAGCAGTCCCGCCGGAACCGGTCAAAACCCCTAGCGGCGCTTGGCCTTGGCCGACTTCCTCGTGGAGGACCGGCGCTTGGCCTTGGCCGCCGACTTCCGCACCGCGGCGGCGCGGCTGCCGCGGGCCGCGGCGGCATCGACCTCGACCACGATCTCGATCTCGACCGGGATGCCGCGCGGCAGCGAGCCGACGCCGACCGCCGAGCGGGCGTGGCGGCCGCGGTCGCCGAACACCGTGACGAACAGGTCGGAGCAGCCGTTGATGACCTCGGGATGCTCGCCGAAGTCGGGCACCGCGTTGACCATGCCCAGCACCTTGACGATCCGCTTGACGCGGTCGAGGTCGCCCAGCTCGGCCTTCATCGCCGCGATCAGGCTGAGCCCGGTCTGGCGCGCGAACTCGTAGCCCTGCTCCTTGGTGAACTCGCGGCCGACCTTGCCGACCGGCAACGGGTGGCCGGGCAGGCCGGGGCCCTTGCCGGCGAAGAAGACCAGGCTGCCGACGCGCACGGCGTTGACGTAGTTGGCCATCGGCGAGGTCGCCTTGGCGAGCTCGATGCCGAGTTGCTTCAGTCGCCGTTCCGTCTTCATCGCGCGTCTCCGCTCAGAGCGCCTTCACGGTGTCGAGGAAGGCGCGGATCAGGTCGGCGGATTTCACACCCCGGCTCGCTTCCACGCCAGAGGAAACGTCGACCGCCGGCGCGCCCGTGACGCGCACCGCCTCGGCGACGTTGCCGGCGTTGAGGCCGCCGGCCAGGAACCACGGCCTCGGCACGCGGCGGCCGGCCAGGAAGGTCCAGTCGAAGGCGGTGGCGTTGCCGCCGGGCAGCGAGCCCTCGGCGGCGTCGAACATCAGCCGGTCGGCGACCGGGGCGTAGGCGGCGATGCCGGCATCGACGTCGGCAGCGGCGGCGACCTTGATCGCCTTCATCACCGGCTTGCCGGTGCGCGCCCGGATCTCGGCCAGCCGCTGCGGCGTCTCGCGGCCGTGCAGCTGCAGCAGGTCGATGGCGCCGCTGGCCAGCCGGTCGTCGAGCAGGGCGTCGTCGGGATCGACGAACAGGCCGACCCGGACCACGCCGGCGGGCACGCGGCGGCCGAGCGCGGCCAGCGCCTCGACCGAGGCGACGTGGCGCGGCGACGCCGGGAAGGTCACGAAGCCGACGTACTGCGCGCCGGCGGCCACCGCGGCGTCGACCGTCTCCGGCGTCGACAGGCCGCAGATCTTGGCCTCGACCGTCACAGGTCGTTGACGCCGGCCTCGCGCGCGATCGCCTCGGCAGCGGCGCGCGGGTCGTCGGCCTTGTAGATCGGGCGGCCCACGACCAGGTGGGTGGCGCCGAGCGCGACCGCCTCGCGCGGCGTCATCGCGCGCTTCTGGTCGTTGGCGGCGGCGCCGACCGGGCGGATGCCGGGCACCATCAGGACGAAGTCGCGGCCGCAGCGGCGGCGCAGCGCCTCGATCTCGAGCGGCGAGCAGATGACGCCGTCGAGGCCGCTCTCCTGGGCCAGCGCCGCCAGCCGCACGACCTGGTCGGCCGGGTCGGACGGCACGCCGGTCGCCTCGAGGTCGGCGCGGTCGAGCGAGGTCAGCACGGTGACGCCGAGCAGCTTCGGCCGCTCGATGCCGAGCTTGCGCGCCTGCGCCCCGGCCTCTTCCACCGCCGCCTTCATCATCTCGCGGCCGCCGCCGGCGTGGATGGTGATGTAGGTCGGCGCGAGGTCCATGACCGCGCGGATGCCGCCGGCCACGGTGTTGGGAATGTCGTGCAGCTTGAGGTCGAGGAAGAAGCCGACCCCGGTGGCGCGCACCGGCGCCGGGAAGGCGTAGCGCACGCCCGGCGCGCCGTGGGCGAGGAAGAATTCCAGCCCCAGCTTGATGCCGCCGACCGCGGGACGCGGGCCGCCGGCGATCGACTGGATCAGGCGGGCGGCGCCCACGAGATCGGTCGTGTCGACGCCGCAGTAGACGGGATTGCCGGGCTTGGACGAGGCGGTCTGGTTCATGGCGGGCGGCAACCTAGGCGTGGCCCCCCGGGGGCGCAATCAGGAACTGCGGACGCGCCGCACCGCATCCTGCCAGCCGGCGTAGCGGCGGTCGCGCGAGGCCGCGTCCTCGGCCGGCCGGAAGGCGCGGTCGAGCGCCCAGCCCTGCGACAGCGCCTCGAGCGAGGGCCACAGGCCGGCGTGCAGCCCGGCCAGGAAGGCGGCGCCCAGCGCCGTCGTCTCGGTCACCACCGGGCGCTCGACCGGGACCGCGACGGTGTCGGCGAGGCGCTGCATCAGCGCGTCGTTCACCACCATGCCGCCGTCGACCCGCAGTTCCTCGATGTGGGCGCCGTCGCCGCGCATCGCCTCGACGAGGTCGCGGGTCTGGTAGCACACCGAGTCGAGCGTCGCGGCGGCGATCTCGGCCGGGCCGGTGTCGCGCGTCAGGCCGAGCAGCGCGCCGCGGGCGCCAGCGTCCCAGTAGGGCGCACCCAGCCCGACGAAAGCCGGCACCATGTAGACGCCGTGCTGCTTGGCGGTCGCGGCGAGCGCCTCGATGTCGGTCGACTTCGTGATCAGGCGCAGCCCGTCGCGCAGCCACTGCACCGCCGCGCCGGCGACGAAGATGCTGCCCTCGAGGGCGTAGGTGCGCTTGCCGTCGAGCTGGTAGGCGATGGTCGTGAGCAGGCGGTTGTGCGAGCGCATCGCGATCGAGCCGGTGTTGAGCAGCGCGAAGCAGCCGGTGCCGTAGGTCGCCTTGACCATGCCCGGCCGCACGCAGGCCTGGCCGACCGTGGCCGCCTGCTGGTCTCCGGCCATGCCGAGCACCGGCACCGGTGCGCCGAGGATGTCGGCCACGGCGACGCCCAGCGCGCCCGAGCAGTCGACGACCTGCGGCAGCAGCGGCCGCGGCACCTCGAACAGGTGCAGCAGGTCGTCGTCCCAGTCGCCGTCGTGGATGTCGAGCAGCAGGCTGCGGCTGGCGTTGGTGGCGTCGCTGGCGTGGACCTTGCCGCCGGTGAGGCGCCACAGCAGGAAGCACTCGATGGTGCCGCAGGCGAGCGTGCCCCGCTCCGCCGCGGCGCGCGCGCCGGCGACGTGGTCGAGGATCCAGGCGATCTTGGTGCCCGAGAAGTACGGGTCGAGCAGCAGGCCGGTGCGGGCCGTGACGTCGGGCTCGTGGCCGGCCTTCTTCAGCGCCTCGCAGCGCGCGGCGGTGCGGCGGTCCTGCCAGACGATGGCGTTGTGGATCGGCTTGCCGGTGGCGCGGTCCCACACCACGGTGGTCTCGCGCTGGTTGGTGATGCCGATGCCGGCCAGCGCGCTCGCCTCCAGCCGCGCGAGCGTCAGCGCGCCGCGGCAGACCTCGACGGTCGCCGACCAGATCTCCTCGGCGTCGTGCTCGACCCAGCCCGGCTGCGGGAAGACCTGCGGCAGTTCCTTCTGCGCGCTCGCGATCGGCCGCCCGTGGCGGTCGAACACGATGGCGCGGGTGCTGGTGGTGCCCTGGTCGATGGCGAGGATGTGCGTGGCGGCCATGGCGACTCTTACCACGCGGCCGATGAAGAGAAAGGTCCCTCGGGGCTTCGCCCGCGGGATGACAGGCTATTGGGCGGCGACGACCAAAATTGTCATCCCGAGCGCAGCGAGGGACCTTTCTTCGCCGCCGCGGCTTCTAGTGCGCCCGGTCGATCGCGAAGTCGATGGCCTCGAGCAGGGCGGCCTTGAGCGGCGAGCTCGGGAACAGGCCGAGCGCGTCGCGCGCCATCGCGCCGTAGTGGCGCGAGCGCTCGAACGTGTCGGCCAGCGCGCCGTGGCGCTCGAGCAGCTGCATCGCCTGCTCGAAGTCGCCCTCGCGCTGGTCGAGCTTCTCGATCGTGCGCTTCCAGAACGCGCGGTCGACGGCGCCGCCGCGCAGGAAGGCGAGGATGATCGGCAGGGTGAGCTTGCCCTCGCGGAAATCGTCGCCCACCGACTTGCCGAGCTGGGCCTCGCGACCGGCGTAGTCGAGCGCGTCGTCGACCAGCTGGAAAGCGATGCCGAGGTTCATGCCGAAGCTCTCGAGCGCCACCCGCTCGGGACCGCTGCGGCCGGCGACCATGGCGCCGACCTCGGCCGCCGCCGCGAACAGCTTGGCGGTCTTGGCCCGGATCACCTCGAGGTAGGTCGCTTCCGGCGTGCTGGTGTCGCGCTGGCTGACCAGCTGCAGCACCTCGCCCTCGGCGATCGTCGAGGAGGCGCGCGACAGTACGCCGAGGATGTCGACCGAACCGACGTCGACCATCAGCTCGAAGGCGCGGGTGAACAGGAAGTCGCCGACCAGCACCGAGGCCTTGTCGCCCCACACCGCGTTGGCCGAGGGCTTGCCGCGGCGGAGCGCGCTGACGTCGACCACGTCGTCGTGCAGCAGCGTCGCGGAGTGGATGAACTCGACGCAGGTCGCGAGCTTGATGTGACGGTCGTCACCGGCCGAGTAGCCGCACAACCGCGCCGCCGCCACGGTCAGCAGCGGCCGCATGCGCTTGCCGCCGGCGCCGACGAGGTGGTTTGCCAGCTCGGGGATCAGCGCGACCGGCGAACGCATGCGCGCCACGATCTCGCGATCGACCTGCGCCATGTCCTCGGCGCACAGCGACAGCAGCGGTTCCAGGCTGGGTGCCTTGCGCTTGCCCTCGAGGGTTACGACGTTTGCCATGACGTGAGGATAGTCGTCCGATGCCGTTGGATTGTTGCGACACGATGTCGTGAAATGATCCCTAACATGGATCGCGCCGTTACCGAAGACGCGTTGCTGGGGGGCCGGGTCCGCCTATTGCAGCCTCAACGCGGTTACCGCATCGCCATCGACGCGGTGCTGCTGGCCGCCGCGGTCGAGGCCGGCCCGCGCGACCACGTGCTCGACCTCGGCGCCGGGGTCGGCGCGGTCGGCCTGTGCGTCGCCGCCCGCCTGCCCGGCTGCCGTGTCACCGGGATCGAGCTGCAACCGGCCCTGGCGGCACTGGCCGAGCGCAATGCCGCGCTGAACGGCGTCGCCGACCGGGTGACGACGCGGGTCCACGATCTCGCGACCCCGCTGCCGGCCGATCTCCCGGCCGCCGACGTGGTGGCGACCAACCCGCCCTACCTGGCGGCCGCGGTGGCCGATCCCTCGCCCGACCCGAGCAAGGCGCTGGCGACCATCGAATCGAGCGCCGACCTCGCGCGCTGGCTGGCGGTGGCGGTGGCGGCGGCCAAACCTGCAGGCACCCTGCTGGTCATTCACCGCAGCGACCGGCTCGACGAGATCGCGCGGCGGCTCGAGGCGCTGGGCTGGGGCGACCTCGCGGTGAAGATGCTGCCGCCGGCCCGGCGCGTGCTGGTGCGGGCCCGCCGCGCCGCCGCGCCGCGGCGCCGGGACGCGCCGCCGCTGCTGCTGCACCCGCCGGGCGGCGGCTACACCGCCGAGGCCGAGGCGATCCTGCGCCACGCCGCGCCGCTTGCGTTCTGAGGCGACGGCCGCGACAGTGCCGCCATGCTGGGTTGGTTGCGGGCTCGCTTGAGCCGCCGGCCGGTCGTGCCGGTGGTGCGGCTGTCGGGAGTGATCGCGTCGGGCGGGCTGCTGGGCAGCCGTGGCCTCAACATCGAAACGGTGGCGCCGCTCCTGAAGCGCGCCTTCGAGATGCACAACGCGCGCGCGGTGGCGCTGTCGATCAACTCGCCCGGCGGCTCGCCGGTGCAGTCGGCGCTGATCGGCCAGCGCATCCGCCTGCTGGCCCGCGAGAAGAACCTCAAGGTCATCGCCTTCGTCGAGGACGTCGCCGCTTCGGGCGGCTACTGGCTGGCCTGCGCCGCCGACGAGATCGTCGTCGACCCGAGCTCGATCGTCGGCTCGATCGGCGTGATCAGCGCCGGCTTCGGCTTCCAGGACCTGCTGGCGCGGATCGGCGTCGAGCGCCGCGTCCACACCTCGGGCGAGCGCAAGGCCATGCTCGACCCGTTCCGTCCCGAGAAGGAAGAGGACGTCGAGCGGCTGAAGCGGCTGCAGGCCGAGATCCACGACGACTTCAAGGCATGGGTGCGCGAGCGCCGCGCCGGCCGCCTCAAGGGCGACGAGGCGGCGCTGTTCAGCGGCGAGTTCTGGACCGGCCGCCGCGGCCTCGAGCTCGGCCTGGTCGACGGGCTGGGCGAGCTGCGCGGCACGCTGCAGGCGCGCTACGGCCAGAAGGTGATGCTGCCGGTGATCGGGCCGCGCCGCGGCCTGCTGGCCCGGCTGGGCCTGAACAGCAGCCTCGGGCAGCTGGCGCCGGCGGCGCTGGCCGCGATCGAGGAACGCCAGCACTGGCAGCGCTTCGGACTCTGAGGGGGACGACATGAAGCTGATCGCCGCGCCGCATCCCGAAGACCTCGCCGCCGTGCGCACCTGGTTCGACCGGCTGTCGGCGTTCTGCCGCGCCATCGACTACGAGGGCGCGCGCGCGATCTTCGCCGAGGACATGATCGCCTTCGGCACCTTCACCGACTTCATGAAGACGCGCGAGCTGGCCGAGGAGAAGCAGTGGCGCAACGTCTGGGGCACCATCCGCGACTTCCGCTACGACCTCGACAAGGTCGAGGCGATCGTCTCGCCCGACCGGCTGATGGCGGCCGGCATGGCGGTGTGGTCGTCGGACGGCTTCCATCCCAACGGCGACCGCTTCGACCGCCCCGGCCGCACCACGGTGGTGCTGGGCCGGCTGAAGGTCGGCGACCCGTTCGTCGCCACTCACACCCACATGAGCCTGTTCCGCGGCACGCCCGAGCGCAGCTACGGCAAGTTCGGCTGACTAAGGGTCGATCGCGCCCTTGCGCTCGACGATCATGCGGTACTGGTCGGGCTGGCGGTGGACCGCGAAGTTGAAGGTCGAGCGCTTGTAGCTCTGCCCGGCGTCGAGGTCGCAGCGGTGCACCACCAGCTCGTCGCCGTCGCCGCCGGCGCGCGCCACGACCTTGCCCGAGGGCGCCACGATCATGCTGTCGGCCAGCGACGGGATGCCTTCCTCGGTGCCGCCCTTGGCGACGCCGACCACCCAGGTGCCGTTCTGGTAGGCGCCGGCCTGCATCGACAGCTGGTTGTGGAACCAGGTGTGCTCGTCGTGGTCGGGCGCCGGGGCATTGTGGATCGGCGTGTTGTAGCCCAGCAGCACCATCTCGACGTTCTGCAGGCCCATGACGCGGTAGGTCTCGGGCCAGCGCCGGTCGTTGCAGATGCACATGCCGATGTTGCCGCCGAACGCCTTGAACACCGGGAAGCCGAGGTTGCCGACCTCGAAGTAGCGCTTCTCGAGATGCTGGAACGGACGCGCGGGCTCGTGCTCGGCATGGCCCGGCAGGTGGACCTTGCGGTACTTGCCGACGACCTGGCCGTCGCGCTCGACGATGATCGAGGTGTTGAAGCGGCGCACCCGGCCGTTCTCGCGGGCGAGCTCGGCGTAGCCGAGGCAGAAGCCGAGGCCGAGGCGCTTCGCCTCGTTGAACAGCGGCGCCGTCTCGTTCGACGGCATCTCGGCCTCGAAGAAGGCGTCGATCTCGGCCTGGTCGGTCATGTACCAGCGCGGGAAGAAGGTGGTCAGGGTGAGCTCGGGGAAAACCACGAGGTCGCAGCCCATGCGCTTGCCCTCGCGCAGGTGCGCGACCAGCCGCTCGACCACGTCGCGGCGCGAGTGGCTGCGCTGGATCGGCCCCATCTGGGCCGCGCCCACTGTCAGAAAACGCGTCATGTCACCCTCCGCCGGCCATTATGGCCGACGCGCATGCAAGGTCCACGCCTTCGCGCCCCGGCGCGCGACGACGATCAGGGGCCGGCGCGCCTGGCGTCGTTGCTGAATTCTGCCGCGCAGAAGCTGCCGCCCTGGAACAGGTCGCCGACCGGGTCGGACCCGAGCTTCGCCTGCTCGGCCTCGGCATGGGCGCGGTGGTCCTCGGCCTTGTGCGCCGGCCGGTAGCCGAGCGCGTGGGCGCGGCTGTTGTCCCACCACGCCGCCTCGTTGTCGGAGGCGCCGTAGACGATCTCGAAGCGGATGTCGGGATGGTCGAGGCCGATCGCCAGCAGCTGCACGAGGTCCTCGGGGTGCAGCCAGATCGACAGCCGGCGCACGTCGAGCGGCAGCGGGCCGACGTTGCCGATGCGCAGGCAGGTGACGCCGATGCCGTGCTTGTCGGCATAGAGCGCGCCCAGCGCCTCGCCGAACGCCTTGCTGACGCCGTAGCGGCTGTCCGGCCGCACCGTCACGTTGGTGCCGATCCGGCGCCGCCGCGGGTAGAAGCCGACCGCGTGGTTGGACGAGGCGAAGACGATGCGCTTCGCCCCGGCCTGCCGCGCCGCCTCGAAGACGTTGTAGCAGCCGGCGATGTTGGCCTGCAGGATGGTGTCCCACGGCCCCTCGACCGAGTGGCCGCCGAAATGCAGCACCGCGTCGGCGCCGGCCAGCAGCGCCGCGACCTCGTCGGGCTTCGACAGGTCGGCGGGCACGAAGGTTTCGCCCGCCTGCAGGTCCTTCGGCGTCACGCGGTCGCTCAGCACCAGCCCGGGATAGCGCGTCCGCAGCAGCGGCCGGATCATGGTGCCGATGCCGCCGGCGGCGCCGGTGAAGACGATGCGGCGCGGGTTGGCTGCGGTCATGCGCGTCCTCCTAGGCTTCCGCCAGCTCGAGCAGCAGGTTGGCCAGCACCTGCGCGCCGGCGGCGAGGTCCTCGGGCCAGGTGTGCTCCTTGACGTTGTGGCTGAGGCCGCCGACCGAGGGCACGAAGATCATCGCGGTCGGGCACAGGCGCTGCATCATCTGGGCGTCGTGGCCGGCGCCCGACGGCAGGCGCCGGTGGCTGAGGCCCAGAGCCTCGGCGTGCTCCTCGACGCGGTCGACCAGCGCGGCGTCGAACGCCACCGGCTCGAACCGGGCGAGCACGCGGCTCTCGACCGCGACGCGCTCCTCGGCCGCGACCTGGGCGATGTGCTCGGCGACCCGCGCCTCGGCGATCCTCAGCCGTTCCTCGACGGTGTTGCGCAGGTCGACGGTGAACACCGCCTGGTTCGGCACGACGTTGATCAGGTTGGGCCGGAGCGACAGCGCGCCGACCGTGGCGACCTGGTCGCCGCCCATCTGCCGCGCCAGCGCACGCACGAAGACGTTGGTCGAGGCGGCGAGGTAGCCGGCGTCGCGGCGCAGCCGCATCGGCGTGGTGCCGGCATGGTTGGACACGCCGGTCACCGTGTACTCGGTCCACGAGATGCCCTGCACGCCCTCGACCACGCCGACCTGGACCTTCTCCTCGTCGAGGATCGGGCCCTGCTCGATGTGCAGCTCGACGAAGGCGCGCGGCCGGATCGCGCCCGGCTTCATCGCGCCGAGGTAGCCGATGCGGCGCAGCTCGTCGCCGACCGAGCGGCCGTCGCGGTCGGTCGCGGCATAGGCCTCGTTCAGCCCCAGCCCGCCGGCATAGACCAGGCTGCCCATCATGTCGGGCTGGAAGCGCGCGCCCTCCTCGTTGGTGAAGAAGGCGACGGCGAGCGGCCGGCGCGTCACGATCCCGGCCCGGTTCAGCGCCCGCACCACCTCGAGCCCGGCCAGCACGCCGTAGTTGCCGTCGTAGCGGCCGCCGGTGCGGACCGTGTCGATGTGGCTGCCGGTCATCACCGGCGGGCCGTCCTCGCGGCCGGCGCGCAGGCCGATGACGTTGCCGATGGCGTCGACGCGGACCTCGAGGCCGAGCTCCTTCATCCAGCCGACGACGAGGTCGCGGCCGGCCCTGTCGTCGTCGCCGAGCGCGAGGCGGGCGCAGCCGCCGCCGTCGATGGCGCCCACCGCGGCCAGCGCGTCGAGCGCGCCCATCAACCGGTTCCCGTCGATCTTCAGCATGGATTTCCTCAAGTGGCGCAGGACCTTAGCCCGCCCCGGCCGGACGGCAAAATATCACGCCGGGGTGATCGGGATTGCCTTGCAACGGCCCCGACGGAGCGTCACTTCTAGGCCCCCATGAAGCGCCTGCTCGCCCTTCTCCTGGTGCTGTTCGCCGCGCCCGCCCTGGCCCAGGGAACGGGTCCGGCCGGGCCGGTGGCGCAGACCGAGAACGTGCGGGTCGAACTGCTGGCCGACGTCGCGGCGGCCCGGCCCGGCGAGCCGTTCTGGGTCGGGCTGCGCCAGACCATCCGGCCGAAGTGGCACACCTACTGGAAGAACCCGGGCGACTCGGGCCTGCCGACCGAGATCGCGTGGAAGCTGCCCGAGGGCGTCGTCGCCGGCCCGATCGTGTGGCCGCGACCGACCCTCTACGACGTCGGCGGCATCGTGAACTACGGCTTCCAGGACGAGGCCGTGCTGCTGGTGCAGATCACGCCGCCGGCGACCGCGAGCGGCAGCCTGCCGCTGGTCGCCGAGGCCAACTGGCTGGTGTGCGAGGACGTCTGCATCCCCGAGGAGGCGAAGCTCGAGCTGGTCGTGCCGGTGACCGCGACCGGCGCGCCGGCGTCGGCCGAGACCCGCAAGATCTTCGAGGCGGCGCGCCAGCGCGTGCCGCTGCCGAGCCCGTGGCCGGCGCGCTACGGCGTTTCGCGCGGCGGCGACCCGACGCTGGTGGTCGAGGCCCGGGGGCTGAAGCCGGACACGATCCGCGACGTCTACTTCTTCCCGGCGGCGTGGGGACCGGTCGCCAGCATGGCGCGCCAGTCGGCCACGGTCGGAACCGACGGCATCCGCATCCCGCTCAGGCGCGGCGACGCCAAGACCGCCCTGCCCGCCGAGCTCGCCGGCACGCTGGTCCTGACCGAGCGCACCGCCGGCGGGGACGTCCGCCAGGCCTTCGACGTGACCGCCAGGCTCGACCCGGCCTTCGTGCCCAGCGGCACGCTGAGCGCGGTCGGCGGCGAGGCGATCGGGCTGGCCGAGGCGCTGCTGTTCGCGCTGCTGGGCGGGCTGATCCTCAACCTGATGCCATGCGTGTTCCCGGTGCTGGCGATGAAGGCGGCGGCGTTCGCGCGGCTGGCCGGGCACGAGCGCGCCGCGATGCGCCGCGACGGGCTCGCCTACACGCTGGGCGTGCTGGCGTCGTTCGCGGCGATGGCGGCGCTGCTGATCGTGCTGCGCGCCAGCCTCGGCGACGTCAGCTGGGGCTTCCAGTTCCAGTCGCCGGTGTTCTCGCTGCTGATCGCCTACCTGTTCTTCGTGATCGGCCTCAACCTCGCCGGCCTGTTCGAGGTCGGCAGCCGCTTCGCCGGCGTCGGCCAGGGACTGGCGGCGCGCGGCGGCACGGCCGGCGCGTTCTTCACCGGCGTGCTGGCGGTGATCGTCGCCACGCCCTGCACCGCGCCGTTCATGGCCGCGGCGCTGGGCTTCGCGCTCGGCCAGCCGGCGCCGCAGACGGTGGCGGTGCTGCTGGCGCTGGGCCTCGGCCTCGCCCTGCCGTTCCTGCTCCTGTCCTTCACCCCGGCGCTGCAGCGCCTGGTGCCGCGGCCCGGCCCGTGGATGGAGCGGCTGCGCCAGTTCCTCGCCTTCCCGATGTTCGCCTCGGCGGCGTGGATGGTCTGGGTGCTGACCCAGCAGTCCGGCGCCGACGGCGTCGTCTACGCGCTGGGCGGCATGATCCTGATCGCCTTCGCGATCTGGCTGCTGCGCCAGGGCAGCGGCGTGTCGCTCGCGACCTGGATCCGGCGCGGCGTCGCCGCCGTCGCCGTGCTGCTGGCGTTCGGCGCCGTGCTGCGCCTCGAGGACGCGCCGGCGACCGCGGCCTCGGTGTCGGGCGGTCCGGCCGGCGTCAGCTTCGACGGCTGGGAGCGCTTCTCGCGCGCGCGCATGAATGAGGCGGTGGCCGAGGGCAAGCCGGTGTTCGTCGACTTCACGGCCGCGTGGTGCATCACCTGCCTGGTCAACGAGCGCGTCGCGCTCGACACGCCGGCCTCGCGCCGCGCCTTCGAGCAGGCCGGCGTGGTCAAGCTGAAGGGCGACTGGACCAACCGCGATCCCGAGATCACCGCCATTCTGAAGGAGCTGGGCCGCGCCGGCGTGCCGCTCTACCTGTTCTGGGCGCCGGGCGCCGCGCAGCCGAAGATCCTGCCGCAGGTGCTGACCGAGTCCCTCGTCTTGTCCGAGCTGGCGGCGCTGCCGCCGGCCAGGCGTTAACCCGGAGGTCGAGATGCCGTCGCTTGTTCTTCGCCGTCGTTCCCTGGTCCTCGGCAGCGCCGCCGCCGCGCTGCTGCCCGCCATCGCCGCCGCGGCGGCTCCCGATGTCGGCCAGCCCGCCCCCGCCTTCACCGCCGTCGACAGCAACGGCAAGACGTGGTCGCTGGCCGACCTCAAGGGCAAGGTGGTGGTGATCGAGACCACCAACCACGATTGCCCCTACGTGCGGAAGCATTACAACGCCGGCAACATGCAGGCGCAGCAGCGCGAGGCGGCGAGCAAGGGCGTGGTGTGGCTGACCTCGGCGTCGTCGGCGACCGGCGAGCAGGGCCACGTCACGGCGGCGCAGGCCAACGAGCTCACGAAGAGCCGCAACGCCGCGCCGGCCGCGGTGCTGCTCGACCCGCAGAGCAAGGTCGCCCGCGCCTTCGGCGCGACGGTGACGCCACACATGTATATCGTCGATGCCCGCGGGATCCTCGTCTACAAGGGCGGCATCGATTCGATCCCGTCGTCCGATCCGAACGACGTGCCGAAGGCCACCCAGTACGTGCGCGTGGCGCTCGACGAGATCCTGGCCGGCAAGCCGGTGACCACCCCCTCGACCCGTCCCTACGGCTGCTCGATGAAGTACCCGCGCACCGGCGCCTGACGCCGGTCAGGAGGACCTGGCGGCCGCGCAGGCGACGAACGCGGCGGTCTGGGTCGCCATGCCCGCCGCCAGCTTGGCGGCGACCAGCCTGTCCCACAGGAAGCCGAGCGGTCCCCAGACCTCGATCGTGACGCGGAAGCGCGTTCCGTCCGGCGTCGCCTCGAAGTGGTGGCTCGTGCGCATGCGCGCCAAAGGGAACCGGCAGAGATCCACGAACCGGTGGGGCGGCATCGCCTCCACGATCTCCAGCCTGACCCGGGGACCGCCCCGGGGCTTCAGCCAGAACCGCGAGCCCGGGGCCAGCGCGCCGTCGTGCTCCGTCGACTCGATGTCCGGATCCCAGTCGGGCCAGTGCCGGATGTCGGCGATGGTGGCGAACAGGCGCTCGGCGGGAACGCGGGTGACGGTGTCGAAGCGGTAGGTCCTCATGGCGACCGCCGGGATAGCCGGTTCGTGCGCCTGGATGTGTCAGCAGCGGACGCACTCTTCGTGCGTTTACTTGCCCAGCGGGTGACGGCCGAACAGCAG
This sequence comes from uncultured Reyranella sp., assembly GCA_964420105.1. GTDB lineage: Bacteria > Pseudomonadota > Alphaproteobacteria > Reyranellales > Reyranellaceae > Reyranella. Next base: position 121,557 of record CAYQRL010000003.1, on the reverse strand, counting down.
GGGGCGCATCGCCAGCCCGAACAGCAGGGTCGCCAGCGTCAGCGGCCAGCCGATGCCGAACGGCAGCAGCGCGGCGCCCAGCGCGGCGCTGGTCATGAACAGCCCGATCGACAGGGCGCGGCGCCGCCAGTTGGTGTTGTCGCCGCCGGCCGGCGTCGAGTCGGCGACCAGCCCGGTGAAGGTCACGGTCATCACGTTGGTCGCGAGGTCGGGCACGCCGTGCACCCGCATCATCGCGTTCTGGATGCCCATCGCGAAGGCCAGCAGCCCGACCAGCGCGTGGCCGGCGCCGTTGCGCGCGTCGGGCGCGGCCAGCCACGCCGTCGCGGTGGCGACCAGCAGGACGGCGCCCTCGACCGCGAAGCCGATCCGCCGCTCGCGCAGTTCCTGCGGCCCGCGCAGCAGGCGGCCACCGAGCAGCGCGCCCAGCACGAAGGCGGCGATCGCGGTGCCGTAGCGCACGACGTCGCCCATCACCGTGCCGACCCCGAACGACAGCGCCAGCAGCAGCAGGTTGCCGGTCATCATCTCGGCGAACACGCCGCCCAGCGCGAGGAAGCAGACCGCGTCGACGAGACCGCAGATCGCGGTGACCATGTACAGACCGGTGGTGACGTCCGACAGCGCCCCGGCCGGCGGCCGGTCGGCGTCAGCCATCGGCGAGGCGCTTGCCGGTGCCGGGCTCGAACAGGTGGAGGTGACCGGGCTCGGCGCGGAAATGCCGGCGCTCGCCGGGCCGGGCCAGGACATGGCCGCCCTGCCGCACCGTCACGAGGTCGCGGCCGGGGCCGAAGCGGCCGTGCAGCAGCGTGTCGGCGCCCAGCGGCTCGGCCAGCTCGACCTCGAAGGCCAGCGGCCCGGACTCGTCGGGGTGCAGGTGCTCGGGCCGGATGCCCAGCGTCACCGCCGCGCCGGCGGGGATCGAGGCGGGCCGCGGCAGGGCGAGGCTGACCGCCTTGCCGCCGTCGCCGCCCGGCAGGGTCACCGACCGGCGGTCCTCGCCGACCGTGGCGGCGAGGAAGTTCATCGCCGGCGAGCCGATGAAGCCGGCCACGAACACCGTGGCGGGCCGGTCGTAGACGTCCATCGGCGAGCCGATCTGCTCGGCGACGCCGGCGTTCATGACGATCAGCCGGTCGGCCAGCGTCATCGCCTCGACCTGGTCGTGGGTGACGTAGATCGAGGTCACGTCGAGCTCGCGCTGCAGCCGCTTGATCTCGAGCCGCATCTGCACGCGCAGCTTGGCGTCGAGGTTGGAGAGCGGCTCGTCGAACAGGAACACCGCCGGCTCGCGCACGATCGCGCGGCCCATCGCGACGCGCTGGCGCTGGCCGCCCGAGAGCTGGCGCGGCCGCCGCTCGAGCAGCGCCGTCAGCTCGAGGATCTTCGCCGCCTTCTGCACCCGGCCGTCGATCTCGGCCTTCGACATGCCGCGGATCTTCAGCCCGTAGGCCATGTTCTCGTACACGCTCATGTGCGGGTAGAGCGCGTAGTTCTGGAACACCATCGCGATGTCGCGATCCTTGGGCTCCAGCCCGTTGACGACGCGGTCGCCGATCGCGACCTCGCCGCCGGTGATGCGCTCCAGCCCGGCGACCATGCGCAGCAGGGTGGACTTGCCGCAGCCCGAGGGACCGACGATCACGATGAACTCGCCGTCGGCGATCTCCATGTCGATGCCGTGGATGACCTCGACCTTGTTGTCGTAGGTCTTCTTGACGCCGCGCAGGTGGACTTGCGCCATGGGCCTACTTCTCCGTCTCGACGAGGCCGCGCACGAACTGGCGCTGCATGAAGACCACGACCAGCACCGGCGGCAGCATGGCCAGCATCGCCATCGCCATCAGCAGGTTCCAGCTCGGTACCGCGTCGACCACGTTGGCCTGGCGCGACACCCCCATCACCACCGTGTAGTAGCTCTCCTTGGTGGTGATCAGCAGCGGCCACAGGTACTGGTTCCAGCCGTAGATGAACTGGATCACGAACAGCGCCGCGATCGAGGTCCGGCTCATCGGCAGCAGGATGTCCCAGAAGAACCGCATCGGCGAGGCGCCGTCGACGCGCGCCGCCTCGGTCAGTTCGTCGGGCACGCTGAGGAAGAACTGGCGGAACAGGAAGGTCGCGGTCGCCGAGGCGATCAGCGGGATGATCAGGCCGGCGTAGGAATCGAGCATGCCGAGCCCGGCGACGACGCCGTAGGTCGGAACGATGCGGACCTCGACCGGCAGCATCAGCGTCACGAAGATCGCCCAGAAGAAGGCCATGCGCAGCGGGAAGCGGAAGTAGACGATGGCGAAGGCGGCGATGATCGAGATCAGGATCTTCCCGATCGCGACGCCCAGCGCCATGATCATGCTGTTGGTCAGCGTGACGTACAGCGGCACCGTGCCCGGCCGGTTGCGGTAGCCCTCGACCAGCACCGTCCAGTAGTTCTCGAGCATGTGGCTGCCCGGCCAGATCGGCACCGGCGAACGCAGCATGGTCTCCTGGTCGTGGGTCGAGGCGACGAAGGTCATCCACACCGGGAACGCGATCAGGACCAGCCCGACGATCACCGTGAAGTGGCTGAGGAAGGTCAGGAACGGGCGGTTCTCGACCATCAGTAGTGGACCCGCCGCTCGATGAAGCGGAACTGCACGAAGGTCAACGCGATCACCACCGCCATCAGGATCACCGACTGGGCCGACGAGCCGCCGAGGTCCTGGCCGCGGAAGCCGTCGTTGTAGACCTTCCACACCAGGATGTTGGTCGCCTGCCCCGGGCCACCCTGGGTCAGCGAGCCGATGATGCCGAAGGTGCCGAAGAAGGCGTAGATGATGTTGATCACCAGCAGGAAGAAGCCGGTCGGCGACAGCAGCGGGAAGACGATGTCCCAGAAGCGCTTGGCCGGGCCGGCGCCGTCGATCGCGGCGGCCTCGATCAGCGACTTCGGGATCGACTGCAGGCCGGCGAGGAAGAACAGGAAGTTGTAGCTGATCTGGTTCCAGACCGCGGCGAACACCACCAGCAGCAGCGCCTGGTTGCCGTTGATCACGTAGTTGAACTCGATGCCGATCGCCGACAGCGCCCACGCGATCACGCCGACCGAGGGATTGAACAGGAAGCCCCACAGCACGCCGACCACGGCCGGCGCCACCGCGTAGGGCCAGACAAGGATGGTCTTGTAGACCGAGGCGCCCCGGATGATGCGGTCGGCCATCACCGCCAGCAGCAGCGACACGGCCAGCCCGAGCGACGCCACGAGGAAGCTGAACACCAGCGTCAGCCGCGCCGAGGCGAAGTAGTTCGAATCGCCGAACAGGTGCGCGAAGTTCTCGAACCACACGAACTTGGTGTTGCCGCCGAACGCGTCCTCGAGCAGCACCGACTGCCAGATCGCCTGCCCGGACGGCCAGAAGAAGAACACCAGCGTGATGACGATCTGCGGCGCCACCAGCAGGTAGGGCAGCCATCGCTCGTTGAAGGTGACGCGCTTTTCCATGGTCGAGGTCCCCTCACCCGTCCCCTCCCCCGGGCGGGGGAGAGGACGGGCCGAGAGGCACGTTCGCCTACTTGTTCGCGGCTTCGAACTTCTTCAGGAGCTCGTTGCCACGCTTGACCGCCTCGTCGAGCGCAGCCTTGGCGTCCTTCTTGCCCGACCACACCGACTCGAGCTCCTCGTCGACGACGTCGCGGATCTGCACGAAGTTGCCGATGCGCAGGCCCTTCGAGTTGTCGGTCGGCGGGTTCAGGGTCAGTTCCTTGACCGCCATGTCGCGGCCCGGGAACTTCTTGTAGAAGCCTTCCTTCTCGGTCGCCTCGGCGGCCGCCATGGTGATCGGCACGTAGCCGGTCTCCTGGTGCCACTTGGCCTGCACCGGGGTGCTCGACAGGTAGCTCATGAACTTGGCGACGCCCTTGTACTCGGCCGCCGGGCGGCCCTGCAGCACCCACAGCGTGGCACCGCCGATGATCGAGTTCTGCGGCTTGGCCGCGACGTCCGGCGAGTAGGGCATCATGCCGATGCCGACCTTGTCGGCGCCCAGCGCCTTCTCGATGCCGGCCGCGCTGCCCGACGAGGCGATGTGGAACACGCAGTCGCCGGCGGTGAACAGCGCCGTCGACTTGCCCTCGCGGCCGCCGTAGACGAACGTCTTGTCCTTGCCCCAGTCGGCCAGCATCTGGATGAACTTGACGCGCGGCGCGTCGTTGAACTTGAGCTCGATGTCGATGCCGCCGAAGCCGTTGGCCTTGGTGGCGTACGGCAGGTTGTGCCACGCGCCGTAGTTCTCGATCATCGTCCAGGTCTGCCACTGCGGGGTGAAGCCGCACTTGGCGCCGGCCGCGATCGCCTTCTTCGCCATTTCGCCCAGCTCCGGCCAGGTCTGCGGCGGCTTGCTGGGGTCGAGGCCCGCCTTCTGCAGCAGTTCCTTGTTCCAGTAGAGCACCGGGGTCGACGAGTTGAACGGCATCGACAGCAGCTTGCCGTCGGTGGTCGAGTAGTAGCCGTAGACCGGGCCGATGAAGGCCTTGGGATCGAACGGCTCCTTGGCATCGGCCATCAGCTGGAAGACCGGGTAGACCGCGCCCTTGGCGGCCATCATGTTCGCCGTGCCGACCTCGAAGACCTGCACGATGTGCGGCGCCTGCTTGGCGCGGAAGGCAGCGATCGCCGCCGTCAGGGTCTCGGTGTAGGAACCCTTGTAGACCGGCACGACCTTGTACTCGGACTGGGACTTGTTGAAGCCCTCGGCCAGCGCGTTGACCGTCTCGCCCAGGTTGCCGCCCATGGCGTGCCAGAACTGGATCTCGGTCTGCGCCCACGCCGGCAAGGCCGCCAGCAGCGACGCCGCCGCGGCCGAAGTCAGGAACATGCGCCTCATGTCGAACAACCTCCCGTGAAGATGGCGTCGATCTATCGGCGAGCCGAAAGACCGCGCGGTGTCTGTCTTGTTACAGTCTGATGACAGTCCACCAAGGACCCGGTCCGATGGCAACCCGTTTCTTGGTCAGGCCAGCGCCGCCAGGACGACGTCGGGGGCGTCGGTGATGACGCAGTCGACGCCCATGCCGACCAGCGCCCGCGCCACCGCCCCGTCGTTGATCGTGTAGACGCTGAGCGTGTAGCCGGCCCGGCGGATCTCGACCGCCCGCGGCGCGGTCAGCCGCTTGCCGTTGGTGTTGATGCCGGCCGCGCCGACCGCCTCGGCGCGCGCCCGCCAGTCGTCGCGGATCTCGTCGAGCAGCAGGGCGCGGGCATACTCCGGCGCGGCGTCGCGCGCCGCGGCCAGCGAGGCGTCCTTGAAGCTCGACAGCAGCGGCGCCGGCAGGCCGGACGGCCAGCAGCGCCGCAGGGTCTGCACGGTGGCGACCGCGGTCTCGGCCTCGCGGCCCGGGCAGGGCTTGATCTCGACGTTGCAGCCCAGCCCCTCGGCGGCGAAGCAGGCGATCGCCTCCTCGAAGGTCGGCACCACCGCCGGCAGCTCCGCCCGGGGCGTCGCGGCGACCAGCCGGTCGACCCCGGTGGTGCGCTTCAGCGACTCGTCGTGCATCAGGATCGGCACGCCGTCGGCCGTCAGCTTGACGTCGATCTCGACCCACGGGGCGCCGCGCCGCCGGGCCTCGCGGAACGAGTCCAGGGTGTTCTCGAGGACGTAGGCCGCCGCGCCGCGGTGGCCGATGACGGTGGGCAGTTGCAGCATTCGCCAATACAAAGCTAAGTCGGTACCCGCCCAATAGACGAATGGCCCACCCCCTGTCGAACATTCCTTCGCCGCACAATTCCTCGCCGATCTTTCCCGACGGTTTCCGGCTCGACGGACGGACCGCCCTGGTCACCGGCTCGGCCCGCGGGCTGGGCTGGGAGATCGCCCGCGCGCTGGCCCAGGCCGGCGCCCGCCCGGTCCTGCACGGCCGCTCGGCCGAGCGGCTGGCGCCGCGCGTCGGCGACCTCGTGTCGGCCGGCTTCCCGGCCTCGGCCGTGACCTTCGACATGGCCGACCGCGCCGCCATGCAGGCGGCGGTCGACGAGATCGGGCCGATCGACGTGCTGGTCCACAATGTCGGCGAGCGCGACCGCCGGCCGTTCGCCGAGATCTCGCCCGAGGACTTCGCCGCCCTGGTCGACGTCGACCTCGTCGCCGCGCATGCCCTGGTCAAGCGGGTGCTGCCCGGCATGCTGGCGCGCGGCTGGGGCCGCATCATCCTCGTGACCTCGATCGTGGGCGAACTGGCGACGCCTGGCGCGGCGTCCTACGCCGCCGCCAAGGCCGGCCTGGCGGCGCTGGCGCGGTCGCTCGCGGCCGAGGTCGCGAGCCGCGGGGTCACCGCCAACGCCCTGTCGCCGGGCTTCTTCGCCACCGAGACCAACCTCGCGCTGATCGATTCGCCGGCCGGCCGGCGGCTGGCCGAGCGCTGCCCGGCCAAGCGCTGGGCCGACCCGCCCGAGATCGCCGGCGCGGCGCTGTTCCTCGCCTCGCCCGCCGCCTCGTTCGTCAACGGCCACACGCTGGTGGTCGATGGCGGCGTCTCGGCGACCTACATCGGATGATGCGCCATCGCGTGAACCGGCGCGGCGCCCTGGCGGCGGTCGCGGGCGGTCTCGCGGCGCTCGCGGCCGGCGCCGCGCTGGCCGCCGGCGGCGATGCGCCGGCGGTCGCGGGCAGCACGCTCGGCCTCGCCTGGGGCCTGCCGTTCGTCGGCATCCTGCTGTCGATCGCGCTGATGCCGCTGGTCGCGCCGTACTTCTGGCATCATCACTTCGGCAAGGTCTCGGCGGGCTGGGCCCTTGCCGTCGTCGTGCCGTTCGCCGCGCTGCACGGCGTGCCGACGACGCTCTACGAACTGCTCCACCTCCTGCTGCTCGACTACGTCCCGTTCATCGTGCTGCTGACGGCGCTGTTCACGGTGACCGGCGGCATCCACATCCGCGGCAACCTGCACGGCTCGCCGTCGATGAACACCGCGCTGCTCGCGCTGGGCACGGTGCTGGCCGGCTGGATGGGCACGACCGGCGCGTCGATGCTGCTGATCCGCACGGTGATCCGCGCCAACGACGACCGCCGTCACAAGACGCACGTGTTCGTGTTCTTCATCTTCCTCGTCGCCAACGTCGGCGGCGCGTTGACGCCGCTCGGCGACCCGCCGCTGTTCCTGGGCTTCCTGAAGGGGGTGTCGTTCTTCTGGACGACCGAGCACCTGTTCGGCGAGATGCTGCTGGCGGCGATCGTGCTGCTCGGCCTGTTCTACGCCATCGACAGCTACTGGTACGGCCGCGAGGGCCACGTCAGGCCGGACCCGACGCCCGATTCGACGATCCGCATCGAGGGCGGCGTCAACATCGTGCTGATGCTGGCCGTGGTCGGCGTGGTGCTGGCCAGCGGCACCTGGAAGCCCGGCATCACCTTCACCGTGTTCCACGTGCCGCTCGAACTGCAGAACGTGCTGCGCGACCTCGCGCTGGTCGCCCTGACGGTGCTGTCGCTGCGCCTGACCCGCCGCGCGGTGCGCAAGGACAACGGCTTCGGCTGGGCGCCGATGGCCGAGGTCGCCAAGCTGTTCGCCGGGATCTTCATCACCATCGCCCCGGTGCTGGCGATCCTGCGGGCCGGGCGCGACGGCGCGCTGGCGCCGCTGGTCGCCCTGGTGACCGGCCCGGACGGCCAGCCGGCCAACGCCTGGTACTTCTGGCTGACCGGCATCCTGTCGAGCTTCCTCGACAACGCGCCGACCTACCTCGTGTTCTTCAACCTGGCCGGCGGCGACGCCGCCACGCTGATGGGACCGCTGGCCGCGACCCTCGCCGCGATCTCGTGCGGCGCGGTGTTCATGGGCGCCAACACCTACATCGGCAACGCGCCGAACTTCATGGTCAAGGCCGTCGTCGAGGAAGCCGGCATCCGCATGCCGACCTTCTTCGGCTACATGGCGTGGTCGGGCGCGATCCTGCTGCCCCTGTTCGTGCTGCAGACCCTGCTGTTCTTCCGCTGAACCGGCCGTGACGCTGTCGACCCGCGCCTTCCTTGCCGGCCTCGCCGGCACAGTCGCCGTCACGGCCGCGGCGCGGGCACAGCCCGCCGCGCCCTACCGCACCGAGATCGTCGTGCGCACCGCGCGCAACCTGCGCCGCCCGGCCGACGCGGCGGCGCTGGTCGATCTCGCCGCGGCCGGCAAGGTCGAGGTCATCAACCTCGCCGCCAAGCAGGACGAGGACGACGAGGTGACGTCCGGCACGGTGTTCTTCGCCAGCCGCGTGGCGCCGCGGGCGCCGGGCTGGGAAAGCTTCGACGCCCTCGCCGAGACGGTCAGGAGGGCGCACCGGCAGGGCCTCAAGGTGCGGGCATGGGTGCCGCAGTTCCACGACCAGGCGGCGGTGCGCCGCCGCCCGGCGTGGCAGATGCAGGCGGCGGTCGACGGCAAGGCGGTGCCGTTCGCCGGCAAGAAGGGCAACGAGTTCTTCGTCAACCCGCTCGATCCCGAGGTGCAGGCCTACCAGCGCGCGATCGTCGAGGAGATCGTGCGGCGCTACCCGGTCGACGGCGTCGTCCTCGACTGGCTGCGCTTCGACGACTTCAACATGGATGTCGGGCCGGCGACCCGGGAGCGCTATCGCGCCGTGGCGGGGATCGACCCGCTCGCCATCGACTTCGCCAGCGACAGCCCGGCGCGGCGGGCCTGGAACGCCTGGCGCGCCGCCGCCCTCGGCGACTACGTGCGCGGCATCCGGGCCTTGCTCGACGCGGTGCGGCCGGGCCTCGAACTCGGCTTCTACGTCCTGCCGCCGGAATTCGTCGAGGTCGCGCAGGACCCTGCCAGCTTCGCCGGCGCGGTCGACTTCCTGTCGCCGATGGCCTACTTCCGCGACTGGGGCTACGAGCCGCGCTGGGTCTACCGCAACGTCGTGCCGCAGACGGTGGCCAAGGCCGCGGGCGCCCGGGTGATCCCGGTGCTCGACGAGGACTGGACCGACGCCACGTACCGCGAAATCATCCCGCACCTGCGCCGGGACTTCCCGTCCATCGACACGCTGTCGTGGTTCGTCTACGGCCGCTGGACCGAGGGCGTGTTCCGGCGCATCGAGCGGCTGCGACGGTGGTAGGAGAGAGGACGCGATGACGAGAGCGAGCGTGGGCCTGCTGTTGGCGCTGGTGGCCGTGCCTGCCGCTGTCCCTGCCCAGGGCCAGGCGCCGGCGAAACCCGCCGCGACGCAGGCCGCGCCGGCCGCGACCTCGCCGCCCGGCCCGACCGTGTGCGGCCCGTTCAAGGCGATCGCGACGCGGACCGGCGCCGGCACGCAATGGACGATCGACGCGCCGTCGGGCAAGACCACCGAGAACGGCGCGCTGCGCAGCGGCCCGCGCTTCGACTGCCTCGGCGACAAGGTGCTGGTGGTCGAGTTCACCTCGACCGCGGGCCACTCCTTCTTCGAGGCCCACTTCGCCGACGGCACGATCATCGGCTACGGCCGCCAGCAGATCGACAAGAAGGGCAACCGCTACGTCCTGCCGGTGCAGGCCAGGGCGCGCATGCCCGAGGCTGCCCGCGCCCTGTTCGACTACCACTGCAAGCTGAACATGCCGGCCGACCCGATCACGCCGGCGGCGCGCGCCGACTGCCAGAACTAGGGCTGCAGCCTACTTCTTCGACGGCTTGCGGTCCTTCAGCGCCCGCGCCAGCGCGTCGGCGCCGTCGCGCAGCTTGTCGAGGTGGACCTGGTCGAGGAAGTCGTGCTCGACCAGCCCCTGGCCGAGCTGGCCCAGGATGTCGGCCAGCAGGAAGTAGTGCAGGTGCACCGAGATCTCGCGCCGCTCGTCGCCCGGCCGCACGATCCGCAGCATCACCTCGTCGGGTTCGACCTTGACCTCGAACGACGATTCGCGCCCGAACGCGCCCATGTAGGCCTTGTTGGGAAAGTCGACCGAGACTTCCGCCCGGTCACTGATCGATTTCATGCCGCTTGCTCCCGGATCCCGACATCCTAGGTAGCAAGGTGGCGGGCGGCGCCCTTGACGCAGATCAACCGCGGCCGCTACAGCCTTGACCCATGGCTGATCCCGACGAGGACTACGTGTACGACGAGGCGAGCGGCGAGTGGCTTCCCGCCGCCGAGGCCCGCGCGAAGCAGGCCGCGGCCGGCGCCGTCGAGGTCCGCGATTCGGTCGGCAACCTGCTGGCCGACGGCGACAGCGTGGTGCTGATCAAGGACCTCAAGGTCAAGGGCGCCAACCAGACGCTGCGGCGCGGCACCGTGATCAGGACGATCCGCCTGACCGGCGACGACCAGGAGATCGACTGCCGCTTCGAGGGCATCAAGGGCCTCGTCCTGCGCGCGGAGTTCGTGCGCAAGCGCTGAGCCGCCATCGCGAACTTGTGCTCTCCTCCGATCTGGTGGAATCCCGGCGTCCGCGGCCATAGTGCCGGCCTTGGTTTCCCCTGGTGGCCGGATCGCGGCCGGAAGGCACGATGTTCGGCAACAGCTTCTTCTACGAATTCGTCACCCTCTACGTCATCCTCGACCCGGTCGCCACGATCCCCGTTTTCCTCGCGGTGACGACGGGACTGTCGCGCGGGCGCCAGCTGGCGGTTGCCGGCACGGCGATCCTGATCTCGTTCGCGATCCTGATGTTCTTCATCCTGGTCGGCGACAAGCTGCTCGAGGCGCTGCACGTGCCGATGGCGTCGTTCCAGCTGGCCGGCGGCCTGGTGCTGCTGCTGTTCGGCCTGCAGATGACGCTCGGCAAGGTGACGGAGACGGCGCTGGCGATGCCGGCGAACGCCTCTCTGGTCGAGCGCGCGCTGTTCCCGCTGGCGATGCCGTCGATCGCCGGCGCGGGGTCGATCCTCACCGTCATGCTGCTGGCCGACAACACCGACCGCACCTTCGCCGAGCAGGTGCAGACGACCGCGGTGCTGGTCGCCTGCATGGCCGCGCTGTTCGTCGGCTTCGTGCTCGCGAGCTTCCTGTCGCGGCTGCTCGGGCGGGGCGGCATCGAGATCGTGAGCCGCGTGTTCGGCCTGATCCTCACCAGCATCGCGGTCACCAACCTGGTCGTGGCGATCAAGCTCAGCTTCGGCCTGCCGGTCGCCGGCGGCTGATCCGGCGGCCAGCCGCCTCCATTCTGGTTGCATCCGGGGTTCCACCGCCGGGCCGCCGTTCCTAAGTTCCCGCTCCCCTTGCCGGAGCGGCCGTCCTTGTCTTCTTCCCCCCACGTCCTGAAGCGCAACCTCAGCGCCCGCCAGCTCCAGCTGATGGCGCTGGGATCGACGATCGGCGTCGGCCTGTTCCTCGGCTCGGCCACCGCCATCGAGCAGGCGGGGCCGTCGATCCTCGTCGCCTACGCGGTCGCGGGCCTCGTCACCTTCATCGTGCTGCGGGCGCTGGGCGAGATCGCCGCGCACCACCCGGTCAGCGGCTCGTTCGCCGTCTATGCCACCTCCTACGCCCACCCGATGATCGGCTTCCTGGTCGGCTGGGGCTACTGGGCCTACTGGACCATCATCGCGGTCGCCGAGGTGACGGCGGTCGGCATCTACATGCAGTTCTGGTTCCCCGGCTCGCCGCAGTGGCAGTGGGCGCTGGCCGCGATCCTCGCGATGGGCGGCTTCAACCTGCTGGCGGCGCGGGTGTTCGGCGAGCTCGAGTTCTGGTTCGCGCTGATCAAGATCGTCACCATCCTCGCCCTGATCGTGCTCGGCACCGTGGTCATCGTCTGGGGCTTCCCCGGCGAGTGGAAGCCGCTCGGGCTGGGCAACCTCGTCGACCATGGCGGCTTCTTCCCCAACGGGCTGATGGGCTGCGTGCTGGCGATGCAGATGGTGCTCTACGCCTACGTCGGCGCCGAGATGATCGGCCTGACCGCGGGCGAGGCCGAGAACCCCGAACGCACCCTGCCGCGCGCCATCAACTCGTTCGTCTGGCGCATCGCGCTGTTCTACGTCGGCGCGATCTTCGTGATCCTCGCGATCTTCCCGTGGAACCGCATCGCCGCGACCGGCAGCCCGTTCGTCGAGGTGTTCCAGCGCCTCGGCCTCGCCGGCGCCGCCGGCGTCGTCAACTTCGTGGTCGTGACGGCGGCGCTGTCGTCGTGCAACGGCGGCGTCTACGCCAGCGGCCGCATGCTGTTCTCGCTGGCCTCGGACCGCCACGCGCCGCGCCCGCTCGGCCGGGTGTCGCCGCAGGGCGTGCCGCGCACCGCCATCCTGTTCACCGTGCTGGTCGGCTCGCTGGGCGTGGCGATCAACTACTGGGCGCCGCAGCGGGCGTTCGAGTACCTCACCGCCGCCGTCACCTTCATCGGCATCCTGATCTGGCTGACCATCCTCTACACCCACGCCCGCTTCCGCCGCAGCCTCGGGCGCGACGGCGTGGCGCGGCTGGGCTTCCGCATGGCGCTGTTCCCGTGGTCGAGCGTCGCCGCCGCCGCCTTCCTGCTGGCCGTGGTCGCGGTGCTGCTGGCCGGCGAGGAGACGCGGCTGTCGTCGCTGCTGGGCCTCGCCCTGCTGGCGGTGATCGCGCCGTGCTACGCGCTCGCCCGCCGTGCCGCCGCCGCCGCCGCGGCGGACCGCTGAGGTCAGAGCGATGTTCGCCAACGGCTTCCTCTACGAGTTCGTGACGCTCTACGTCGTGCTCGACCCCTTCGCCGCGATCCCCATCTTCCTCGCCGCGACCGCCGGCCTGCCGCGGCGCCGCCAGCTCGCGGTCGCCGGCGCCGCGGTCGGGGTCGCCTTCGCGATCTTCCTGTTCTTCATCCTGGTCGGCGATCACCTGCTGACCGCGCTGCACGTGCCGATGGCGTCGTTCCAGCTGGCGGGCGGGATCATCCTCTTGCTGTTCGGCCTGCAGATGACGCTCGGCAAGGTCACCGAGGCCGCGCTCGCCCTGCCCGCCGACGCGACGCTGATGCAGCGCGCGATCTTCCCGCTGGCGATGCCCTGCATCGCCGGCGCCGGCTCGATCATGACGGTGATGCTGCTGACCGACAACGCCGAGCGCTCGTTCCCCGAGCAGGTCCGGACGGTCGGCGTGCTGGTCGCCTGCCTCGTCCTGCTGTTCACCGTGCTGGCGCTGGCCGGCGGCCTGTCGCGCCTGCTCGGCCGCGCCGGCCTCGAGATCGTGACCCGCGTGTTCGGCCTGATCCTGACCAGCATCGCCGTCACCAACCTGATCGTCGCGATCAAGCTCAGCTTCAACCTCGCCTGACCGGAGCCCTGTCCCGCATGTCGTCCCTGTTCCGTCCCGTCCTGGCCCTGGCCGGCGCCCTCCTCGTCCTGTCCGGCGCCGCCGCGGCGCAGCCGGCGACGCCGACCGCCACGGGCAACGCCGCGCACGACATGCTGGCGCGGCTGTCGCCGGCCGAGCGCAACCGCATGCTCGACCGCCTGCTGCGCAGCGTCGACCACGGCCGCTGCGACGTCGTCCAGTCGACCTTCGTGCGCTACCGCCGCGGCCGCGACTCGACGTGGCGCGCGACCTGCTCGGACGGCCGCGACTTCGTGCTCGACCTGATGGACGGCAGCGACTGGGCGGTCGCCGTGATCGCCTGCAGCGACACCGTCGAGCAGAAGGATCGATGCGCACCCTAGCCGGCGCCGCTGCGGCGCTCCTGGTCGGCGTCGGCGTGGCGGTCGGCGCCGCGGCGCAGACCATCACCACGCTGCCCGATTCGGTCCTGCCGCGGAAGGACGACAAGACCTGGCTGCCCGACGACTGGCTGCTGGGCAGCGGCCAGCCCTGGCACCACCGCGTCGCGCCCACCGGGGCCGGCGCCGCGCTGCTCCCGCCGGCGCCCGCCGCGCCGCGGCCGCCAGCCGCGCTGGCCGCGCGGCACCTGGTCGAGCGCCACGAGCTGAAGCTGGTGGCGCTGGTCGACGACGGCCGCATCGTCGAGATCGCGGCCCGGCCCGGCATCGGGCCCGCGACGCTGCTGATGAGCGCCAGCATGGGCAAGACGGTCACCGCGATCGCGGCCGGCAAGGCGGTCTGCGCCGGCCGGCTGCGGCTCGACACGACGGCGGGCGACCTCGTGCCGGGGCTGCGCCGCAGCGATCTCGGCCGCGCCACCCTGCGCGACCTGCTGACCATGACCTCGGGCACGATCGAGCCGCCGCCGCGCGACGCGACCGGGCTCAGCCGCGACGAGACCGCGCGCTACATCGCCGGCGACGGGGCGCTCGAGGAGATGCTCGCCGGGCCGCGGCACGGCAGCGCCCAGCGCGTCGATGGCCGCGCCGTCGAGCCGGGACGCCGCTTCAGCTACAAGTCGACCGACCCGCTCGCCGTCTCGGTGATGCTGCAGGCCGCGACCGGCCGGCCGGCCGTGCGCTGGATCGAGGAAGCGGTGCTGCGCGCCGTGCCGATCGGCGACGCCGCCGTGCTGGGCACCAACCGGCGCGGCGAGTTCGCCGGCGCCGAGGGCAACGTGCGCCTGACGCTGTTCGACTGGATCCGCCTCGCGACCTGGGTGCAGGCGCGCCGCGCCGAGCCGGGCTGCTTCGGCGACTTCCTGCGGGCGATGGGCAGCACCCAGGTCCGCGTCCCGATGATCGACGGCATCAACGGCTACTTCGGCGGCTACGGCTACTTCACCTGGACCGACAACCGGCTCGTGCCGCGCAGCTCGTGGGCGGTCGGTTACGGCGGCCAGCGCATCGGCTGGAGCAGCGATCCCGCGAACCGCCGCGCCTTCATCACCTTCGGCAACTCGGCCGACAAGGACATGAACGCGATCTACCCGGTCGCCGACCGCTGGATCAACGGCGCCGGCCGCTGACCGCGATCGGTCAACCGCCGTCCGACGCCTGCCGCGCGAGGCACGCCCGGTCGAGCGGGACCAGCGCGAAGCGGCCGATCTCGCGACGGCCGTCCTCGCGCAGGCAGCGCACCAGCCACGGGAACTCGTCGAGCCGCACCGACATCCAGGTGCGCGGCCCGTCCATCACCACGAGGTCGCTGCCGGCCGCGAGGATGTCGCGGCGGAAGCGCGCGTCGAAGGCGGCGCGGCCCGGACCGTCGGCCGGGAACGACAGGCCGCGGTGCCAGAACAGCGCCGGCGGCACCGGCCTGCGCCCGATCAGCGGGTACAGCACCGAATCGCTCACGACGACCGGCGGCACCGGGTCGGCCGCCAGCTCGGCGACCAGCCGCCGGTAGCTGTCGGCGCTGTCGTCGTCGAGGCCGGCGGCGAACGGCGGCAGCGACCACTGCAGGTGCGCGAGCTGCGGGCTGATGGTGGCGCCGTCGACGCCGGGCGGCACGCCGCCGTCGAAGTCGTTGAGGTAGCGCGGCACCACCCAGTTCACCAGCATCAGCGCCGTCGCGACGGTGGCGACCGCGGCCGCGCCGCGCGCGAGCCGCGGCGCCAGCGGCTGCAGGGCGACGTGCGCCAGCGGCCAGGCCAGCGCCACCAGCGCCAGCGCCGAGGCCGGCTGGTTGCGGGTCAGGGCCATGAACAGGACCGCGATGCCGGCGCCGGCGGCAGCGAACAGGCCGGGCACCGCGACGCCGGCCCGCCGCGCGCGCGCGACCGCGGCGAGGATCGCGGCAAGGACCGCCGCGAGGGCCACGACCGCGGGCAACAGCGCCAGCGCGAGGATCGCCGCGACGCCGGCCCGTCGCGCCGGCACGCCCGCGGCGACCGGCAGGCCGGGCGGGAGTTCGCCGCCCGGCACGCTGCCGGCGGCCACCACCGCGGCGCGCTCGGCGGCGACCGCGAGGGGGGCATCCAGCGCCTGCGCCACGAACGCGTCCCAGCCGACCCCGGCCAGCGCCAGCGCCGCCGTGGTGCCGACGCCCCACAGCGCCGCCGCGCCCGCCACGATCGCGAGGTCGCGGCCACGCCGCTGCACGGTGGCCGAGATCGCGATCGCCGCGCCGGCGACCACCAGGGCGAGCGCCGACGGCATCGGCTTGGAGAAGAGCGCGAGCAGGCCAAGCGGCGGTGCCAGCAACCACCACCCGGATCCCCTGCCGGGGTCGACGATGCCCAGCAGCACGACCGCCAGCAGCCACGCCGAGAAGATCGCGGCGTGCGGATCGACGTAGGGCGTGGCCATCGGCGGGTAGGCGACGACGGCGGCGAGAAGGCCGTACAGCGTCGCCGTGCCCAGCCGCAGTCCGAGCCGGCGGCCGAGCAGTACCAGCGACGCCGCGAACAGCGCGTTCAGGATCGAGGCCTGCAGCCCGTAGACGGTCCACGACACGCCCAGCACCTCGAACAGCGCCGCCTGCAGAACGATCGGCACGAGGCCGAAGGGCAGCCAGAAGTCGACGTACGGGACCTGCCCGACCAGCAACCGCCAGGCGCCGTTGTAGACGATCGACTGGTCCAGCGGCATGTAGCCCCGGGTCGCGTAGTACTGGTTGAGGACCGCGGCCAGGAGGCCGACGCATCCGCAGGCCGCCGCCTCGCGATGAAGATCCCGAACGGCCACGCCTCGCCCTGTTCCCGCCTGTCCCGGCCTTATACCATCCCCGGCAAGGTACACCGAACCGGGAGGATCGCATGCTGACGGCGGCGGACAACGCCTACCTGACCTCGTGCGGCAAGGGATCGCCGATGGGCGAGCTGCTGCGCCGCTTCTGGCACCCGGCGCTGCTGTCGGCCGAGCTGCCGGAGCCGGACGGGCCGCCGCGCAAGATCCGGCTGCTGGGCGAGGACCTGCTGGCCTTCCGCGACACCGCCGGCCGGGTCGGCATCGTCGAGCCGCACTGCCCGCACCGCGGCGCCAACCTCTACTTCGGGCGCAACGAGGACTGCGGCCTGCGCTGCGTCTACCACGGCTGGAAGTTCGACGTGGACGGTAACTGCGTCGACCTGCCGACCTCGCCGCCGGACTCGGGCTACAAGGACACGATCCGCCTGCTGGCCTACCCGGTGCGCGAGTGGGCCGGTCTCGTCTGGGTCTACATGGGACCGCGCGAGACCATGCCGGAGCTGCCGCAGCTCGAGCTCGGGCTGGTGCCGGCGGAGCAACGCTACGTCTCGAAGAAGTGGCAGGACTGCAACTGGGTGCAGAGCCTCGAGGGCGCGATCGACACCGCGCACTTCTCGTTCCTGCATCGCGTGCTCGACACCGACGAGACGCGCAAGCTCGAGCTGTTGCGCCGCACCGCCGCGATCGGTGCCGGCGACGCGCTGCAGGACCGCATCCGCTGGATCACCGACGATCCGCGGCCGCGCTTCGCGATCGCCGCCCACGACACCGGCCTCACCATCGGCGCGTCGCGCAGGACCGACGGCGCCGAGCGCTACTGGCGGATCTCGCAGTTCCTGATGCCGAACCACGCGCTGGTCCCGGTGGCCTTCCCCGGCGACGTCTACCACGGCCAATGCTGGGTGCCGGTCGACGACACCACCTGCTGGATCTACACGTACAGCTGGCTGCCCGACCGGCCGTTCACGGCGGCCGAGCGCGGCCGCTACGCCAGCGGCCTCAGCCTGCACGCCGAGGTCGACGAGGCCTACGTGCCGCTGCGCAACCTGCGCAACGAGTACCAGCTCGATCGCGAGGCCCAGAAGACCGTCAGCTACACCGGCATCACCGGCGTCAGCGAGCAGGACGCCGCCATCCAGGACAGCCAGGGACCGGTCCAGGACCGCACGCGCGAGCACCTCGGCCCGACCGACGCCGGCATCGTCGAGTTCCGCAAGATGCTGCTGGCCAATGCCCGGGCGCTGCAGGGCGGACTGCCGCCGCCGGCCGCCGCCGCGGCCCGCGGCTATGCCGTGCGGGCCGGCGGCTGGATCGCGCCGCCGCACGACGATCTCGCGGCGGTGATGGAACAGCGCTTCGGCCCCGGCCGCGGCTACGTCGGCGACGACTACGGCCTGTAGCCGCCGGCAAGCGTCCGCTGCCTAGGCGGCGCGGGCGACCGACGGCTCGGCCCGGCGCAGGGTGAAGAAGAACGCCGCGCCGCGCCCGCGCGCCTGGTAGCGGATCGAGCCGCCGTGGCTCTCGACGATGGTGCGGCAGATCGCGAGCCCGACCCCCATGCCGTCGGTCTTGCTGGTGTTGAACGGCTCGAACACGTGGCGGGCGATCGCCGGCGGCAGGCCCGGCCCGCTGTCGGCGACGCAGACCTCGACCAGCCGGCTGCCGACGGCACGGCAGGCGATCTCGATCCGCTTGTCCTTCTGCCCGGCCATCGCCTCGGCGCCGTTGCGGATCAGGTTCAGCAGCACCTGCTGCACCTGGATCGGGTCGATGTGGACCGCGGGCAGGCCCGGTTCCAGCCGCACGTCGAGCACGACGTCGCCGTGGCGGTCGCGGACCAGCGAGAAGTCGATGGCGCTCTCGATGACCTGGCCGAGATCGGCCTCGCGCAGGTCGGTCTTGCCCTCCGAGATGAAGCTGCGCAGGCGCCGGATGATGTCGCCGGCGCGCAGCAGCTGGGTCCTCGCCTTCTCCAGCGTCTCGCGCTGTTGCCCGGCATCGGGCGGCTGCGCGGCGCCGAGCCGGCGGGTCGCCACGGCGAGGTAGTTGGACGTCGCCGACAGCGGCTGGTTGAGCTCGTGCGCGATCGCCGAGGTCATCGCCTGCATCGACGAGATCCGCGACATGCGAAGGCCCTCGCGGATCACGCGCAGCGAGCGGCGCCACGAGTAGATCACGATCGCCGACCCGACCAGCGCCGCGACCGCCAGCGCCAGGCTCCACGCCAGCGCCTGCGACATGAAGGCCATCCGGTTGACCAGCACGACGATGCGCGCCGGCACCCCCTTGATCGGCGCGATCGCCTCGACGTAGTCGCTGCCGCCGCGCAGGGTCGGCACCGACGGTGCGCCGTCGAGCTCGACGACCTGCGGTCCGTCGCCCGGGACCGCGGCGCCGTCGGGGCCGCGCAGGTCGAACGACTTGCCGTAGCTCTCGGGCGAGATCCCGGAGCCGGTGAGCACGACGCCGTCGTCGCGCTGCAGCACGATGGCGACGTCGTCGCTCATGGTCGTGCGGGCGAAGAAGTTGGCCAGGAAGTCGGCCTTGAGACCGACGATGGCGAGGCCCATGACGCCGCCGCCGGCGTCGGCGACCCGCTGCGACAGGTAGAAGGTCCACTTGCCGGAGCCGCGGTCGAGCGCGACCATGCCGATGGTGAGCGGCGGCGCTCCAACGGCCGTCTGCTTCACGAAGTAGTCGCGGTCGGAGACGTTGATCGGCGGCACCGGGAACTTGAACGAGAAGTTCAGCACCTCGCCCTTGGCCGAGATGAAGGCGGCCTTGTCGATCTCCTGCAGGTTGCCGACGCGGTCGCGCAGGGTCTCGTGGACGTTGCGGGCCGTCACGAAGCCACGGTAGGCAGGCTCCTCGGCGACGCCGTTCTCGGCCAGCAGCGAGTGCATGCTGCGCAGCACGATGTCGCCCGACGTCATGGTCTGGCCGACGTAGGCCGCCGCCATCACCGCGGTGTTGCGCGCGGTGTTGCGCGCCTCGCGGCTGGCCGACCCGACGAACAGCACGACCAGCGTGACGACGAAGATCCAGATGCTGGCCAGCCACGCGGCGGCGACCAGCGTGGCGTTGCGCGTCGACGCGCTCTCCGCGAGCGACACCAGCACCGGCCGCACGTGCCGCGCCAGGAACGTCTCGGCGCGGTCCGCCAGCGACGGCACGACGCCGGTCGACGTCGCGTCGATTCCCGTGACGTGGGGCGTGTCGGACATGCGCAGCTTCCTCCGGGCTCGTTGACCGGAGCGAAGATTAGAGGGCCGTCGACAGGCTTCTAGGTGTTTCGCGCGCTTCGCGGAAAGTCCCGACATCGCGCCCGTTTCGGCGGCGACGGCGCCGCGCGGTGAGCGCCCTCACAACCCGGTGGAGGCAATTGCCCTAGCGCTCGGCCTCGCACCAGTTCAGCGCCTCGACCGGCACGGCGAGCGCCTGCGCGACTTCCTGCGCCGTCCGCCGGTCGACGCAGCTGCGGTCGCCGGCCAGGTAGTCGGCAGCGAGCAACTCGCCGTGGGTGTCGTGGCGCAGGCCGACGAGATGGCCGAGCTCGCGCATCATGACGTCGCGCAGCGTCAGCCCGTTCGCGCGCATGTAGTCCACCGCGCCCGCGAACACGATCAGGATGCCGCCGCCCCGCGGCAGCGGCTGCGCGGTGGCGAGGTTCTGGTCCTTGCGGCCGGGCTCGCGGATGCCGTCCTTGCCGGCGCCGCGGCGGATGACCCAGGGACGCGTGCCGTCGTGCGGCCC
Source organism: uncultured Reyranella sp. (assembly GCA_964420105.1). GTDB lineage: Bacteria > Pseudomonadota > Alphaproteobacteria > Reyranellales > Reyranellaceae > Reyranella. The sequence goes on along the minus strand of CAYQRL010000003.1, from coordinate 101,394 downwards.
GGTGGCGGTGGCCACGCGCTCCAGCCGGGCGACCCCGTTCAGCGCCCGGTTCCATTCCGCGACCGCGTCCTCGATCTGCGCCTGCTCGGCATCGCTGAAGCCGGCGTCCACGAACACCGGCACCGTGCGGGTCCTGCCGGCCTGGGGCGGGTGGTCGGTGTAGAGCGGCGCCGCCGACGGCGCGGCGGCCGCCGCCAGCAGCAGGAGGCCCGCCAGGAGCCATGACCGGGGGTTCGACATGCCCCTTGCTACGGGTCCCGCCGGCCGCGCAGAAGCGCGACTGCAACCACATTGGCGGTATCCGAGAACGCTGATCCATCCACCGCGGCATGCCGTACTGGGTCGTGGAGGTAGCGTTTCCGCCTCCACCCGGCCGCCCCTGCCAAGAACACCCCCCGGCAGGAGCGGACGGCGGACCTCACGATGACCGGCCGTCCCGTCCCACCCCAGGACGGCCGGTCATCCTTTTCCGCCCGGGGGCGACGGCGGCTTCGGTCGCGGGATCGGGCAGGCGCCGGCGATCACGTCGCCGGCCTCGGCGTCGCGGATGGTGTCGGCGTCGAGGTCGGTGCGGAAGGTCGCGTGGAAGCGGTTGATCATGTTGCTGAGGCCGACCGTCAGCGTGATGTCGACGATCTGTCGGGTCGAGAAGTGCCGCGCCAGCGCGCCGTAGGTCTCGTCGTCGATCGGCTCGAGCCGGGTCGACTTGCGCGCATAGTCGATGATCGCCGCCTGCCCCGGCGTGTAGAGGCCGGCCGGGGTCGGATCTTCCGCCAGCCGCGCCATCTGTTCCTCCGTCAGCCCTATGCTCCGACCGAGCACCGTGTGGGTGGGAATTCAATAGTAGCAGTCGTTGACCACGGTGGCGGTCAGGTAGGCCAGCTCCGCGTCCCGCGGCGGCAGCGTCGAGCCGGAGCGGTAGACCACGCGGATCAGCTCGCTGAGCGCCCGTCCGGCCTCCGGCCGGTTGGCCAGCGCGCGGTAGAGGTTCAGCATCTTGCCGCGCGCCTTGCCGGTCTGCTCGAGGAAGGCGCGGGCCTCGTCCGGCAGCTGCGGATCGGACTCCTGCAGGAGGGGAATGCGGGCCATCGCGCGATCATAGCCGACCGCCAGTCTCAGGTCACGGCGGCGCGGACCTGGAAGCGCGGATCACGCCATTCCTCGTCGCGCATCACCGTCTTCAGCCGCTGCACCGCGTCCCACAGCTCGACGTACGACAGGTAGAGCGGCGCGATGCCCAGCCGCACCAGGTTGGGCGCGCGGAAATCGCCGACCACGCCGCGCGCCTTCAGCGCCTGGACGATGGCGTAGCCCTCGTCGTGGGCGAAGACCAGGTGGCTGCCGCGCTCGGCGGCCGCAGCCGGCGATACCAGCGCGAGGCCGCTGCCGGCGCATTCGCGCGCCACCAGCCCGGCCAGCAGCGCCGTCATGCGCATCGACTTCTCGCGCAGCCTCCCGACCCCGGCCTCGGCGACGATGCCGATCGCTTCCTCCAGCACCGCCATCGACAGCACCGGCGGCGTGCCGCAGACCATGCGCGCCATCCCCGGCGCCGGCCGGTAGCTGTCCTCGAACGCGAACGGCGCGGCATGGCCGAGCCAGCCCGACAGCGGCTGTTGCATGGTCGCGTGGTGGCGACGCGCCGCGAACAGGAAGGCCGGCGCGCCGGGGCCACCGTTCAGGTACTTGTAGCCGCAGCCGACCGCGAAATCGGCGTTGGCGCCGTCGAGGTCGACCGGCAGGGCGCCGGCGCTGTGGCTGAGGTCCCAGACCGCCAGCGCGCCCGCGCGCTGGATCGTCGCCGTCAGCGCCGCCATGTCCTCGATCCGCGCCGACCTGTAGTCGACGTGGCTGTAGGCGACCGCCGCGACGCCGTCGTCGAGCGCGGCCCCGAGGTCGCGCGGCTCGGCCCGGCGCAGGGTCGCGCCCTCGCCGAGCAACCGGCACAGGCCCTCGGCGATGTAGACGTCGGTCGGGAAGTTGGCGGAATTGGTCACGATGGTGCGGCGGCCGGGCCGCAGCGCCAGCGCGCTGGCCAGCGCCTTGAACAGGTTGATCGAGGTCGAATCGCAGACCACGACCTCGTCCGGCGCCGCCCCGACCAGCGGCGCGAGCCGGGCGCCGGCGCGCAGCGGCAGGTCGATCCAGCCATGGTCGTTCCAGCTCGAGATCAGTCCCTGCGCCCACTCGACCTCGACCACCGAGCGGGCCCGTGCCGCCGCGACTCGGGGCATCATCCCGAGCGAGTTGCCGTCGAGGTAGACGAGGCCCTCGGGGATGACGAAGCGGTCGCGGAAGGCACCGAGCGGGTCGGTGCGGTCGAGCGCCTGCATCGCGTCGCGGGTCTGCGGTATCGTCTCCATCCCGTCTCCAGTTCGTGTCGAGCCCGCGACTGTATGTGAGAGAGATCACTTACGGCAGGCCGAAACGGGCGTGGAATGACGGTCATGACGACACGGGCCGCGAGCCGCGCCTTCGGGGCGATGGAAACGCCGACGGCGGCGCCGGAGGCGAGGGCGGAGTGAGCGACCACGACAGCGGCGAGGCCAGCATCCACGCCTACCTCCAGCACCAGGCGCAGGAACGCCGGGCGGTCTACGTCGCCGAGGGTCGGCGCTACGCGGCGCTTGCGCCGGACGCGCTGGAAGCCGCGTGGGCCGAGGCCTACGTCGCCCTGTGCCTGCATGGCGAGGGGCACAGCCTCCGCGACCTCGACGACCTCACGGCCGAGATCGGCCTGCGCGGCCGTCCTGTCCCGGCCCACCTCGTCCAGCATGCCCTGCCCGCCGTCCGCGCCCGCGCGCGGCAGTGGCTGGCCAACGGCCTCGTCGCATCGTTCTCGGCGCGGGTCGGCGCTTTCCTGCGGCATCAACCGGAGCCGACACGGCAGGGGTGACAGGCGGTCGCACAGATAATGTCCACGGACTGCAATTGGTTCAGTCTGAGAGCAGTTCCGATTGAGGCCACGGGCCGGAGTCCGTATCGACGGCGACGACGATGGTACCCGGCTCGATGTCGACCGACACTTCCTCCGCGCCCGCGCGACGCATCTGCGACTACCTGCAACGCAAGCAGGAACTGGTCGAGCAGGCGAGCCACGCGTTCGCGCCGGTCGTCGAGGCGTTCCTGGGCGATCTCTGCGCCGACCTGCGGCAATGCCGGCCGCAGGTTCCCGACGCCCTGCTGCTCGAAATGTTCCTGTCCGGGGTGGGCATCGAGGACGAGACGCGGTCGCGCTGCATCGAGACCTGCCGACGGTACAGCGAGATCTGCGGCCTCGGCATCCGCCAGCATTTCCTGCAGGTCGAGGGCGACGACGCCACCGTGACGCTCGATTTCGAGATGCTGAACGCGCTGCGACGGCGGATCGCCGAGAGCCTGGGGGAGCACGTGCCGGTGATGCTGCGCGTGCAGTTGCACTCGGCCGACGACGGCATCCGGGACATCACCCTGGTGAACGCCGACCGGCTCGAGCTCGTCGACCTCGAGTCGCTATGCGGTGCCCTCGCCGGCTACTGGACGGCGACGGGCGGCGACGGAGCCTGATGGCGCCTGTCCCGGTTCATCCGCCAGCGGGGATCCGGTCCTGTCGGCCAACCGCGTCGCGCCGACGCAGGGCGGCGAAGGTGAACCTCTGCTCGCTGCCCCAGGGCGTCCTGTGATCTTCGCGGGCCCGGTCGACCAGCACGAAGTCGCTGCCCAGCCGCGCCGCCAGGGTCTCGGCATCGTAGCGCTGGACCGGCAGCCCGCTGCAGCTCTCCGGTCCGTCCGGCGCGAACGTCGCCATGACCACGAGCGAGCCCGCACGGGTGCCGGCCCGCAGCGCCGCCAGGTAGGCCTCCTGCTGGGCCGGGCTGGTCATGAAATGGAAGACGGCGCGGTCGTGCCAGACGTCGTAGGGGCGGTCCGGTTGCCAGGTCGTGATGTCGGCCTCGACCCAACGGATCTTGGCGGCCTCCGCACCCAGCCGCGCCCGCGACACCGCCAGCGCCGCGCCGGACACGTCCAGCACCGTGAGGTCGCGGAAGCCGCGCCCGAGAAGATCGTCGACGAGGGTCGATGCGCCGCCGCCGACGTCGATCACCGCGTCCGACGGCTTGGCGAGCGCCGCGATCCACCCGAGGGAACGGTCGAGATGGGGCTGGTACCAGCTCACGCCGGTGCTGGGCTTGCGCCCGTAGACGTCCTCCCAGTGGCTGCGCGTGCGGCTCACGGGCTCCTCCCTGTCCGGCGACCCTCGCCGGGAGCGCATCTCTTCTACGGCACGGCGCGGCGGGCCTGTTGTGACCGGGATCACAGTTCCGGCGCACCCCTGCCCTTCCGGGAACGAAACGCCGCAAGAAGTTTGTGCCGCCGCGAAGCTGCTCCTACGCTGGGGCCGCAGTCCCACCGAGGAGACGCGCCATGACCGTCTTGTTCCACGAGGGCAATCGCCAGCTGCAGGACCGCTTCGACAGCCGCCGCATCGCCGACCGGCTGGAGGAGAAGCTCACGCGCTTCCGCTTCAGCGACGCCGACCGTCAGTTCATCGAGGGCAGCCTGGCGTTCTTTCTCGCCACGGCCGACGCGCAGGGTCGCCCCGACTGTTCCTTCAAGGGCGGCGCACCGGGCTTCGTGCGGGTCGTGGGCGACGACGAGCTGGCCTTTCCCGACTACGACGGCAACGGCATGTTCAAGAGCCTCGGCAACATCGTGGTGAACCCGGCGGTCGGGCTGCTGTTCATCGACATGGGCGAGAAGCCGCGGCGCCTGCGCGTCAACGGCACGGCGCGGGTCAGCGCCGACGATCCGCTGCTGCCGCGCTTCGCCGGCGCGCAGCTGCTGGTGCGCGTCAAGGCCGGCGCCATCTTCCCGAACTGCCCGCGCTACATCGCGGCACCGGGCAGCGCCGAGCCCTCGGCCTACGCGCCGCGGCCGGGCCACCAGCCGCCCGAGCCGGCCTGGAAGTCGTTCGACGACTTCAAGGACTACGTGCCGGCGCGCCGCAAGACGCCGGACGGGTCGTGACGGCGCGACGACTTCGCCTCGTCGCGCCGCTCCTGGCGGCGGCGGTCGCGAGCGTCGCGTCGCCGGCCCTGGCCGACCCGCCGGTCATCGAACCGCTGCGCGACCACGTCGAGCGCTACGGCGAAACCCACAAGTACGAGAAGCGGTTCATCCTCAACCGCTGCACGGCGCTCTACATCTTCGCCGCGTCCGCCGTCGCGCCGACGCATCCGCAACACCGTGTCTACGAGGCGCGGGCCACGCAGTTCCTGGACGCGGCCAAGGCGGCGGCGGACCAGAACGAGGTCCTGCTGATGCTGCTGACCCGCATGTCGACGGCCTACCGTCGCAGCTCGGACGTCGGCATCGAGGGCGCCGATCCCCTCGCCCACCCGTTCTTCTATTCCGAGCTGGCGTTCTGCGAGGAGTACGCGGCCAGGCTGGGCTGACACGGCGGCGGGCGGTCCGGGCCGCCGGGCAGGATCACCGCGACGCGCGACAGGCTTCCCTCCGCCACCAGCCGGGCGGCCGACCGGGTCGTCCTGTTGGTGACCGCACCGCCCGGCTCCCCGAACCACGGCGCCGCGATGCAGGTCCGAACCTCGAGCGGCTTCTCGACCCGGTAGACCCGGTACTCGCTGCGCTCGCAGGCGTAAGGCACCGAGCGCGACCGGAAGCTCTCGCCGCGCGGGCTGAAGAAGGTGCCGGTCTCGGGGCCGAAGCGATCGATCAGCGTGCCGGGCACGAGCGCTTCGGCGACCGCGGGCGCGGCGCAGCCGTCGTTGGGCGGCCACTGGATCGCCGCCGCCGTGCCGGGCACGGCAGGTGGCGCGCAGGCGCCGGCCAGGGCACAGAGGCCGACGGCCAGCGCGAGGGCGGCAATCCGCTTCACGGGGAAGCCCGGTCGCCCCCGTCGGTTCACTGCATGAACCAGCCGTGGGCGACGGTGACGATCGCAACTCTTCCCTTGAAGCGCGACATGGCTCTCTCTCCGAATCGATCGTGGCGCCGCGGGGCACCCAGGTGCCGATCCGGCATCCAGGTGCCGCTCCGGCACTGGCGCGCCTCGATACGGGAGCGGCTCCCACCCCGCAATGCAGGATGCCACCATTCTGCCTGCTCGCGGGAGCCGGCAATCCCGGTTCTTCACGCCCTCCCACAATGACGTCGATACCGTGATCCAGATCACATCCTGGAACTGACACCATGCCAAGCTGGGTCCGGGCTTGGTGGAGGGTACGCAGGTAGCCGAGATGCAACGATGAACTCCCCGGTACAAAGCGGGCCCCGGCTCGATCGCCTGCCCGTCTCCAGGTTCCACTATCGCGCCTTCTCGATCATCGCCGTCGGCATGTTCTTCGATGGGTTCATCGTCTACATCGGCGCCCCGGTGCTCGGCGCGCTGGTGTCGGCGCAGTTCGCCGACCTCGGGCAGGTGCCCCACTTCATCTCCTGGACGTTTGTCGGGATGATGATCGGGGCGCTCTTCATTGGCTTCATTGGCGACCGGCTGGGCCGCCGGATTGCCTACTCGTTCAACCTCGTTCTTTTCGGCGGCGCGAGCCTTGCCGCGGCTGCCGCTCCCACCATGGACTGGCTGATCGCCGCGCGCTTCGTGATGGGCCTGGGTCTCGGGGCGGAGCTGATCGTCGGCTACTCGCTGCTGACCGAGTTCGTGCCGCCGTCCTCGCGCGGACGATGGATGTCGTTCATGTGCCTGGTGGTCGTGCTGGGGTTCCCGGCGGCGTCGCTTGCAAGCCTGACCATCATCGCCGGGCTTGGCTGGCGCCCCATGTTCGTCATCGGTGGCGTGGGCGCCCTGCTGGCCGCGTACATGCGCAGGAACCTGCCGGAGAGCCCGCGATGGCTGGAGAGCAAGGGCAGGTTCGCCGAAGCGGAGGAGGTTCTGCGCACCATCGAGAAGGAGGTATCGTCGGCGGGCGGACACCTGGGACCCGTCGTGCCGGCGCCGCCGGTGGCACCCCGCACGTTCGCCTCCCTGTTCGGCCCCGACATCCTGCCGCGCCTCGTGGTCGGGTGCGTGACGATGATCACCACCAACACGCTGCTTTTCGGCTTCGTCACCTGGTTGCCGGTCTTCTTCGGCCAGCAGGGGCTCAACCTGACGAGGTCGCTTGCCTACACGATGGTGCTGGCGGTAGGCGCCGTCGTCGGCTGCCTGGCGGGCGTGCTGTGCGCGGATCGCTTCAGTCGCAAGCGCACCCTCATCGGTGCATCGATCGTCACGATCGCGTCCGGCACCCTGTATCCCTACATGGACCAGGCGACGCTGCTGCTTCCCGTCGCCTTCATCCTGATGATCGGCATCTACACCCTGACGACGCTCGTGTTCGCCATCTATACGCCCGAGCTGTTCCCGACCGAGATCCGGCTGAGGGGCAGCGGCTTCTGCCATGGCGCGGGGCGCGCGGCGACGATCGTGTCTCCCTTCATCGTGCTCGCGCTCTTCTCGAGCTCGGGCATCGGCGGGGTCCTCGCACTGATGATCGGCTTGCTGGTCGTCCAGATCGTGGTCGTGGGCATCTGGGGAATAGAAACCAACCAGCGCAGCCTGGAGGAGATCGAGGACACCTCGCGCCGATAGCGTGACGGCCGCGCACGCGGTCCCTGCGGAACCAGTCCCAATGCTCGCATTCCAGGCCCAGGCAAGACCTGCGCACCGCCACTCCAGTCCTGGAGAGATTCGGGTCCGCATCGTGGCATCCCTTGCGGGCCGCCGTGGAACTGGTTTGACGGCTACGCCCCTTCCTGCATGGGCGATCCGCCAGCATCCGGGCAGAGAGCCGCGAGCCACCGGAGAGCTTTCCGGCTGTTCGCGAAAATCCTGATAGGCCGATCTGCGGCCGCCAGCGCACCCAACACGTGCGGGTGCAGAATCCTCTTCTCTGGCGCAGTTACAATCGCAAGAGGCCCGACGACGTCACGCTGATGGTGTGCCCTCAACAGCACGACGACCTGCATGACTTCCTCATGGGCAGCCTCAAGCGTTGCCAGGTGGGCATCCAGGAGCTTTGCGTACGAGATGCACCGAGCACCCGCTATTGTCTCGACAAGCTGAACGCAGTCGGAGAGCGTCACTTTCCCCTCCGCTTGGATTGTCATCAGCTGCAGTCTCGAATCGATCGTCCAGTAGAACGGCATTGGCCTTCAGCCTCCAGCTTCGGTCATGGGCGAAAGCCGCGCACTATTGCTAACGCGGGCATCCCCACACGGCCTTGCGGAGTGTCAAAGAAACCAAACTGGGGCAGAACGATAGACCGAACTCGCCTTGCAGCGTGGGCGTTCTGCACGACAGAAGTCGTCTACTCGTCCTCGGGCGACGGAAACGGCACGCTCACAGCCGGAGGCGTCATGGCTTTGTTGCGCATCAGCGCGATCATGCGGGTGATGCCGCTTCGGTAATCGCCGCACTGACATTCGAGAAGGGCCCGGATTCGCGCGTGATTTCGCGGGCCATCCGAGTTCTCGCCACGGCTTACCCCGTAGTAGTCGTAATAGGCGATCAGCTGCTCGCAGCGCTGCTTCAGATCGTCAGCACTCGCCGTTGGAATCCCAAGGCATGCGCCAAGCGCAACAAGGAGCCAGCGGACAGACATCGCCAGAATGCCCCTACCGCGAAGCGAGCCCAATCGCCCGCCTCGCAGACCTCAGCGGGTCAATCGACTCCGACCATGGTACCTCTGCATGCAGGCGTGAGGCATGCGCAGGAATACGATTCAGCCGATTGAGATTCATCGACCGCAAGCGCGTAGTCGATGAAAAGCTCCTCTCCTACCGCAATGGCTCGTAGCGCGACTATGTCGAGCTGCAGCAAGCCATTGTCTTCCCGGCGCTCGACGGCTTCACAGTTCGGCTCGCAACTGTGATTAAGGTGCCGTAGGTCGTTGCCATCCTGGGCGCCGTCAATGATTGTCCCGTCCGACAGCTCGAAGAGATAGGTCAGGTCGCTGTCCCACTCTACGGCCTCGACTTCCGAGGCTGACAGGCGTCGACCCTCATATATGCCCAAACATTCGCCAGCAGTGAGGGCACGGGCCGCAAAAAGCCCAAGGCCATGGATCGCGCTGGGGCGGACCTTGAAGAGGAGAGCAGAGGGCGCCATGCAGAGAAAAACCGTGCGGAAGGATTGATTCTGGCCCAGTCCGATAGGCGATCACCTCGCCCATGGCCGGTCGATTGCGAAGGCTGATACAGCCCCCCAGCATCCCCAATCAAGCGAGCATTTGCCTCGACGACCCACTCCTCTGCAGGTGATCAACCGACGTCGTCGTGTCTACACACGAGCGCAGACGCGACGGCTTGTGGTGAACTCGATGCGAGCCGATTCACTCCGCCGCCGCACGGTCGCGCGCGCTGACTGCCGATCAAGGAAGTCCTCCGACCGCCAACGTGCTCTGCCAAACGCTGATTGGTCTCTGCAAGCACGCAGGCATGAACGGAGCCACCAGCCATTCAGGGCGCCGCAGCTTCATCACCACGCTGGCCAGCAAGGGGATCGGTGTTCGTGTCCTGGCTTCTCTGGCTGGTCATCGCTCCATCACGACGACGTAGGCCTACTTCGCCGCAGCCGCGGCCTGCGAGACGATCACGCTGCGCGGGCAGGTATCGAAGCAGGCAGACTGCAGCGGGTCGATGTTCGCGAACGCCTCGGCCAACCACGCATGGCTGCCTTCACGCGGGCGGACACATCGCTATCGGCTGCTGCGCGCCAGTTGCTGGCGGCCTTCGTCGCCAGCGCGAGGGGACGTTGAGAGGCTCGACGAAAACAATGGCTTATCAAGTCACGCGGAAGTTCTTGAACTGCCACGGGTCCCTGGTGTCGAGGTTCTCCGGGAACAGGCCGCCGCGGTCCTTGAGCGGCGTCCAGTCGCTGTACCTGCCGACCACCGGGCCGAGGTAGGGACGGCAGATCTCGAGGTGGCGCGCGAAGTCCATCTCGTCGGCCTCGACGACGCCGCGATCGGGATTCTCCAGCGCCCACACGATGCCCGACAGCACCGGCGCGCAGACCTGGATCGAGGTCGCGTTGTTGTACGGCGCGAGCTTGCGGGTCTCGACGATATCGAGCTGCGAGCCGTACCAGTAGGCGCCCTTCTTGTGGCCCATCAGCAGCACGCCGAGCTCGTCGCGGCCCTTCTCGATCTCGTCGACGATCAGGCGCTGGCGCTTCTGCTGCTTGAGGTTCTTGCCCGCGATCTCGTGCATCGACATGATCGCCTGGTCGCACGGGTGGTAGGCGTAGTGCACGGTCGGCCGGTACACGACCCTGTTGCGGTCGCGCAGGGTGAAGTAGTCGGCCAGCGAGATCGCCTCGTTGTGGGTGATGATGAAGCCGTGGAACGGTCCCTCGAGCGGCGTCCAGGTGCGCACGCGGGTGTGCAGGCCCGGCCGGTTCAGGTAGATCGCCGCGTCGCAGCCGAACTTGTGGCGCGCGCCGTCGGGCGGCAGCGCCTTCTCGTGCGTGCCCCAGCCCATCTCGGCCGGCTGGCTGCCTTCCGACACGAAGCCGTCGATCGACCAGGTGTTGACGAACTCGCCGACTTCCTTGGGCCGCGACGACACCTGGGTGTCGCGCTCGGCGATGTGGATTACCTTGACGCCCAGCCGCCGGGCGAGCGTGGCCCAGCCCTGCTGGGTCGTCGGCACCGCCACCTTGACGCCGGTGTCGCGCGCCACGTTCAGCAGCGCCTGCTTGACGAAGTGCGAGACCAGGCCGGGGTTGGCGCCGTGCGCGACCACCGCGGTCGGGCCGCGGCCGCGGAACCTGCGGCGCAGCTTCAGCATGCTCTCGCGCAGGGCGTAGTTCGAGCGGTGCGACACCGACAGGTTGGGGTCGGTGTAGCCGCCCGGCCACGGCTCGATGCAGGTGTCGAGGTAGAGCGCGCCCTGCTCGCGGCACAGCTCGACCAGCGCGGTCGACGACACCTCGACCGACAGGTTGACCAGGAAGTCGCCGGCGGCCAGCCGCGGCGCCAGCACGGCGCGGTAGTTCGACTTCGTCAGCCGCTTCTCGACGAACTCGATGCCGTAGCGCTCGACCTCGGGCAGGCCGCCGCGATCCTCGGCCGCGATGATCGTGATCTGCCTCGGCTTGATGCCGACGTGGCGCAGGATCAGCGGCAGCACGCCCTGGGTGATCGAGCCGCAGCCCAGGATCACCATGCGGCCCTTGAAATCGACGTACTTCTTCTTCGCGCGCGTGCTCTTGGCCATGTCCAGCAATCCCCCGCCAGTATCGGTCGCAAGTGTCGATGGGTCGTTAAACGGCAACGGGGCCTTTCTCAAGGCCCCGTTACGCTCGCTCTGCTACGGAACGAAGACCTAGATGCAGACCGCCCTGAGCGGCGCGAAGCCGTTGAAGGCGACCGACGAGTAGGTCGTCGTGTAGGCGCCGGTCGAGAGGATCTCGACCTTGTCGCCCGGCTTCAGCGACAGCGGCAGCTTGTACTCGGTCTTCTCGTACAGGATGTCCGCCGAATCGCAGGTCGGGCCGGCCAGCACCACCGGGCCGACGCGGGTGCCGTCGCGCGGCGTGCGCAGCCGGTACTTGATGCTCTCGTCCATCGTCTCGGCGAGGCCCGAGAACTTGCCGATGTCGAGGTAGACCCAGCGCTTGCGGTCGTTGGCTGCCTTGCGCGACACCAGCACGACCTCGCTCTGGATCACGCCGGCGTCGCCCACCATCGAGCGGCCCGGCTCCATGATCACCTCCGGCATGCGGTTGCCGAAGTGGCGCACCAGCGCGCGGCCGACCGCCTCGCAGTAGGCGTCGATGCTCGACACCTCGGCGCGGTAGCGGGCCGGGAAGCCGCCGCCCAGGTTGACCATGCGCAGGTCGACGCCGGCCTCGGCCAGGGCGAAGAACATCTGCGACACCTGCGCGAGCGCGCGGTCCCACTGCTCGAGGTCGGTCTGCTGGCTGCCGACGTGGAACGAGATGCCGTAGGCATCGAGGCCCCAGTCCTTGGCCTTGCGCAGCAGGTCCTTGGCCATCTCCGGCGCGCAGCCGAACTTCTTGCTGAGCGGCCACTCGGCGCCACCGCAATCGACCAGCACGCGGCAGAACACCTTGGCCCCCGGCGCGACGCGGGCGAGCTTCTGCAGCTCGACCTCGCTGTCGAAGGCGAACAGGCGCACGCCCTGCTGGTAGGCCCATGCGATGTCCTTCTCCTTCTTGATCGTGTTGCCGAAGGAGACGCGGTCCATGCTGGCGCCGGCCTGCTGGACGAACTCGATCTCGCCGCGGCTGGCGGCGTCGAACTTCGAGCCGAGGTTGGCCAGGCGCGACAGGATCTGCGGCGCCGGGTTGGCCTTCACGGCGTAGAAGATGTGGGCCGCCGGCAGCAGCTCGCGCATGCGCCGGTAGTTGTTCTCGACCACGTCGAGGTCGATCACCAGGCACGGCGTCTCGGGCTGCTGCTCGCGGAGATAACGGAAAATGCGCTCGGTCATGGCTGGGGGGTACCCCGTCAATCGAAACTGCTGGAAAGCGTGGATAACGTCGAAGCGGGATGGCGTTGCATCCCGGGACGCACGGCGCCGGTCAGGCGGCGTGCGTCAGCCGATACTCGACGGAGTCTCGGTCTGCCGGACCGGCAGGTGTTTCGAAGCGGCCCGGTCCAGGAGAACCGGGCAAATGACGGAATAGCGGGGAACGCGCCCCGCGCGGCAAGCAACCATATCAGAAGCTCCTTCCCGGACCCGGCTCGAAGACCGGCACTGCCAAAAAGGACGCTTTCCGTCGTTGCGTAACCACAATGGGCCAGCGGCACGTGCGTGGGCGTCTTGATCGCTATCTACAACTAATTGACACGGTTACAAGGAGATTCTTGGTCTCCTTGCAAATTTTTATGTGTCTTGTGGTGGCGAATCCACAGTTCGGACGCCCGCTCAGGCCCGCGGCAGCGTCGAGCCGGGCAGCCGGATCGTCGCCGCCAGCACCGTGAACGGCACCAGCGAGGCGGCCGAGAGCAGCAGCGCCGCCTGGGTGCCGAGCAGGGTCGCGACCTTGCCCCACAGCAGCGAGCCCACGACCATCGAGCCGAAGAACACCATCTGGTGCACCGCCATGCCGCGGGCGCGCATGAAGTTGGGCAGGATCATCTGCACCGAGGCGCCGTTGTTGGCGATCACCGTGATCCAGCAGCCGCCGGCCAGGGTGACGCAGGCGCCGACCACCCACGGCGTCATCACCAGCGCCGCCACCAGCGTCGCCAGCGCGTGCACGCCCATCGCCCAGATGTTGGCGCGGTCGTGGCCGAGCAGGCGGTTGATGGTCGGGATCAGGAAGGCCGCCACCACCGCGCCGGTGCCGAACACGGCGTAGAGGATGCCGAAGGTGAACTCGTCCAGCCCCAGCTCGAAGCGACCGATCACCGGCAGCAGCGTGGCGATGGCGATCCCGGGCGTGAAGAAGCAGAGGCCGCGGGCGAACACCGCGCGCAGGTCGCGCGAGTCGCGGACGAAGGCGATGCCGGTGCGCGCCGCCTCGAGGAAGCCCTCGCGGCGCTGCGCCGCCCGCGCCTCGGCCGGCCGCCGCCAGCCCAGCATGGCGAGGACCACGCCGATGTAGGTCGCGGCGTTGATCGCGAACAGCAGGAAGACGCCGACCAGGCCGAGCAGGACCTGGCCGACCACCGGGCCGATCGTGCGGGCGAGGTTGAAGCCGGCGCTGTTGAGCGCGATCGCCGGCCGCAGCTGCGGTCCCGACACGATCTCGGGCACGACGGCGTGCCACGCCGGCGCGTTCATGGCGTTGCCCAGCCCCATGCAGAACGACAGCGCCAGCAGGTTCCAGTGGTCGAGCCGGCCCATGAACGCCAGCACCGCCAGCGCCGCCGCCACCGCCATCATCCAGAACTGGCAGGCGATGATGTAGCGCCGCCGGTCGAAGCGGTCGGCGAGGATGCCGGCCGGGAAGCAGAACAGGAACATCGGCAGCGTGCTCGAGGCCGCCAGCAGGGCGACGAAGATCGGCTCGCTGGTCAGGCTGGTCATCTCCCACGCCGCGCCGGTGGTCGCCATCCAGCCGCCGGTGTTGGACAGGAGGTTGGCCGTCCACAGCGCGAGGAAGGCGCGGTTGGCGAGCGGCGCGAACGGGGACGGGGCGCGCGGCTGCGCGGTCACAACGCCTTCTCGTAGAGGCGGTGGGTCTTGTAGTGGACCCCGCCGACCGAGCGGATGATGTTGTTGGTCGCCTTGTTGTCCTCGAGGATCCAGCCGAGCTCGGCGGAGGTCTTGCCGATCCGCTTGCCGTTGGCGCGCAGGTGGTCGATCGCCATCATCGCCAGCCCCGCGCCCATCAGCGGGTGGTTGCGGAACCGCTTCTTGACGCCCATCAGCGGCACCCGGGTGCTGCCGACGCCGGCGATCTTGAGCCGCCACAGGAGCTTGGCGAGGGTGACCGGGTTGAGCTTGCCGCCGAAGTCGGCGATCGCCTCGTTGAGGTTGGTCAGCGCCACGATGAAGGCCACCGCCTCGTCGTCGATCTCCACGAACACCGCGAGCTCGGGCACGATCACCGGCCCGAACGCCTTGGAGGCGTGGTCGATCTCCTGCTGGGTGAACGGCACGAAGCCCCAGTTGTCGCTCCACGCGTCGTTGAAGATGCCGACCAGGGTGCGGACCTCGGCGTCGAACATCTTCATGTTGGCGCTGCGGACCCTGACCCGGCCGGCCATGCCGGCCCGCGCCATCAGCTTGGCGCCGATCGTCTCGGGCGCGTTCTGGACGTCGTAGTCGTACGAGAACACGTCCTTGATCTTGGCGAAGCCGTTGGCCTCGACGTGGGCCTGCGACCACGGCGGGTCGTAGGGCGTCATCAGCACCGAGCGGCTGTCGAAGCCCCAGATCATCAGCCCGACTTCCTCGTTGATCGACAGGCTGAACGGGCCGGTGACGCGCTTCATCCCCTTGCCGCGCAGCCAGTCCTCGGCGGCGCGGAACAGCGCCGCGAAGATCGCCGGGTCGTCCTCGGCGGCGAGGCAGCCGAAGTGGCCGGTCTGGTCGTGGTAGCGCTCGAGGTAGGCGCGGTCGACCTGGGCGCTGATCCGGCCGACCACGCGGCCGCCGCGGCGGGCGAGGAAGAACTGGACCTCGACGTGGCCGAACAGCGGGTTCTTGCCCGGCGTGAAGGCCTCGCGCCGCTCGGTGTCGAGGTGGGGGATGTAGCCCTTGTGGCCGGCATAGAGGCGCTTGGGCAGGGCGATGAAGGCGTTGAGGTCGGACTTGCCGGAGACCGGCGTCACGACGATGTCGGAGGAAGCCATTGCCCTAGGGTACCACGGAAGCGGCCGCCGGCATGTGAAACGTCAGCACGCCGTCGGGCTCGCAGCCCTTGCCGTCGCTGCACAGCGCGCGCAGCTCGACGTCGATCCGCCAGCCCGCGTCCTCGCGCGCGATGCGCAGCAGGTGCCAGCGCGCCCGGCCGTACTTGCTGCCCGGCGCCGCCGACGCCGAGGTCACGCCGATCACCGGCACCGGTCCCAGCGGGCCGGCGATGCGCGCGACCTCGCTGCGGTGGTTGTGGCCGTGCAGCACGATCTCGCAGCCGACGCGGCGGATCATCGCCTGGAAGCGGGCGGCGTCGGTCAACCGCTTGAAGCGGCTCTCGGTGGTCAGCGGCGGGTGGTGGATCAGCACGACCCGGCAGGCGCCCTCGCGGCCGAGCTCGGCCAGGAGCTTCCCGGCGCGCTCGACCTGGGCCGCGCCCAGCGTGCCGGTGGCGAGCAGCGGCGGCTTCGGCACGCCGCTCGACAGGCCGACCAGCGCCACCGGCCCGCGCCGCCGCAGCGTCGGGTAGACCGACAGGTCGGGTGCCGGCGGCTGGCCGTCGCCGGCCAGGTAGGCGGCCCAGCGGCCCAGCCCGTCGGCCCACGCGGTGCGGACGTAGGCGTCGTGGTTGCCCGGCACGATGGTGACGTCGGCGGGGCCGCCGAGCGACGGCAGCCACGCCGCGGCGCGCGCGAATTCCTCGGGCAGCGAGATGTTCACGAGGTCGCCGGTCAGCGCGACGTGGTCGGGCTTCTGCGCCCGGATGTCGGCCACGACCCCGGCCAGCGCCTCGGGCCGGTGCAGCTGGACCCGGCGCCGCCACCAGTTCAGGTAGCCGGTGGCGCGCTTGCCCAGCAGCTGCCACGGCTGCGCCTCCGGCATCGGCAGGTGCGGGTCCGACAGGTGCGCCAGCGTGAACATGTGCCGTCGAAAAGCGGCCGGCGGCGGGTTTTGTCAAGCATCCGGGGGCCGCGCCCCCTAGTCCTCCAGCACGTAGGTGCCCGGCGCGTCGCCCAGCACGACGTAGCCGGCGGCGGCGTTGCCGAGCGGCGGCGGCGCCACCGGGGCGCCCGAGTGCGCGGCCAGCCAGGCGGCGTAGGTCGTCCACCACGAGCCGTCGCGGCGCGGCGCCGTCACCGCCCAGGTATCGGGGTCGAGGTGGCGGGCGTCGGCCGCGTGGGTCATGACCTGGTGGTAGGGGCCGGGCCGGTCGACCGGGGCGACGATGCCGGCGTTGTGGCCGCCGCTCGCCAGCACGAAGGTCACCGGCGCATCGACGAGGTGGTGGATCTTGTAGACCGAGCGCCACGGCGCGACGTGGTCGTGCACCGTGCCGACCACGAACATCGGCGCCCGGATGTCGGCCAGCATCACCGGCCGGCCGCCGGCGGCGTAGCGGCCCTCGGCGAGGTCGTTGTTGAGGAACAGCTGGCGCAGGTACTCGGAGTGCATGCGGTACGGCAGGCGGGTGGCGTCGGCGTTCCACGCCATCAGGTCGTTCATCGCCTCGCGCTCCCCCATCAGGTAGCGGCGCAGTCCCTTGGACCAGATCAGGTCGTTGGAGCGCAGCAGCTGGAAGGCGCCGGCCATCTGCTTGGAATCGAGGAAGCCCTGCTCCCACATCATGTCCTCGAGGAAGCTGACCTGGCCCTCGTCGATGAACAGCATCAGCTCGCCGGCTTCCGTGAAGTCGACCTGGGCGGCCAGCAGCGTGATCGAGCGCAGCCGGTTGTCGCCCTGCCGCGCCATCGCCGCCGCCGCGATCGACAGCAGCGTGCCGCCGAGGCAGTAGCCGAGCGCGTGGACCTGCTGGCCGGGCACGATCGCGCCGATCGCGTCCATCGCCGCCATCACGCCGTGGCCGCGATAGTCGTCGAAGCCGACGTCGCGGTCGCGCGCCGTCGGGTTCTTCCACGAGATCGCGAACACCGTGAAGCCCTGGCCGGTGAGGTAGCGGACCAGCGAGTTCTCGGCCGACAGGTCGAGGATGTAGTACTTCATGATCCAGGCCGGCACGATCAGCAGCGGCTCGGGTCGCACCGTCGACGTCGTCGCCTCGTACTGGATCAGCTCCATCAGGTCGTTGCGGAACACCACCTTGCCCGGGGTCGCCGCGACGCTGTCGCCGACCCCGTAGGCCTCGCTGCCGGCCGGCTTGCGGCCGTTGACCGTGCGCTCCCAGTCCTCGAACAGGTGCTGCAGGCCCTCGACGAGGTTGCGGCCGCCGGTTTCTAGGGTGCGCCGCTGCAGCTCGGGATTGGTCGCGAGGAAGTTGGACGGCGAGAACAGGTCGAGCAGCTGGCGGGCGCCGAACTCGACCATGGCCTCGTGGTGGCGGGTGACGCCGCGCACGCCGCTGGTGGCGTTGTGCCACCATTGCTGCTGCAGCAGGAAGCCCTGGTGGACGAGGTTGTAGGGCCATTGCTGCCACGCCTCGCCCCGGAAGCGGCGGTCCTGCGGCAGCGGCTCGATCACCGGCGGCACCTTGCCGGGCTCGAGCAGGTTGCGCCACGCGTAGGTCTGGTAGCGCAGCAGCTTGCGCATCGCCTTGTCGGCGAGCTGGAAGCGCTTGCCCGGCGAGGTCGCGAGGTGGACCAGCCAGTGCAGCTGGGCCGACAGCACGGCGGCCGGCGACAGGCCGAGCGTCACCCGCGCCAGCGAGGCGTGCAGGGCGCGGTCGGTGATCTCCGCCAGGCCCGAGAAGCCATGGAATTCCTGTACCGGTTCCGGGCGGACCGCCGGCACGACATGATCCTTGGGCAAGATGGCTCCTGGGGCGTGGGGACGCGCGTTCAGAGCGCGGCGAGTTTCGGCGACAGCTGCTTCCACAGCGCCGTCATGGTCTGGGCGCTGAGGTCCTTGGCAATCTCGAGCTTGACCCGCGACGCGACGCGACGCGACAGCAGCGGGCGCAGTTCGCCGAGGCTGCGCCGCGGCAGCACCAGGACCAGCGCGTCGAAGGCCTTGGCGGCGCAGGCCGCGTCGAGCGCCTCGGCCAGCACCACCATGAAGCGGTGCTTCTCGATCTTGTGGAAGTCGTGCGCCGGTTCGAAGGCGTGGCGCCCGCTGGCGCCGGCCGACGCGAAGCCGCGGCCCGGCTTGTCGCTCTTGAGGTCGCGCGGTCGCTGCCGGCTCTGCGGCGCGACGAGGTTGCCCGGACCGGCGACGGCGAACTTGCGGCCGCCCTCGTGGGGCGTGAAAAAGCGGGCGCGGGCGCCGTCGGCGACGACGATCCAGGGAACCGGAACTTTCCTGGCCATGCCTTAGTTCCTCCTGAAACCGGGTCCATCCTGCCGGCAGCCGCCGGGAAATCCCTTGATCTGGATCATGCGCCCCGGTCCGCGTCCCGGCTAGGCTCTGTCCGCTTGGGAAAGGATGTCGCCATGGCCTCTCGGTCCCTGCTGCTCCACACCGTCGCCCTCGCCGTCGCGGGATCACTGGCCTGCGCCACCGCTGCGCTGGCCGCCTGGAAGACCGAGCCCGGCGTCGCCGCGCCGAGCTACGCCGTCGCCCAGCCCGACCGCCAGGACCTCAACGTCGACAGCGTCGTGCTGATGTGCGAGCCGACCGGCGAGGCCGCGCCGGCGCTGCAACTGCAGCTCTACCTCGCCGACGACGGCCCGCTGCTGCCGCGGGGCGCCGCCGCCGCGGCGATGAAGGACGAGCCGCGCGGCGAGCTGTCGATCGACGGCCGCGCCGTGCCGGTCGGCCTCTACTTCGCCGAGGACCACGTGGTCGTCGCCGACGACGCCACCGACGCGGTGCCGCGGCTGTCCGAGGGCCTGGTCGACGCGCTGCAGAACGGCCGCCGCCTGGTGTTGCGCCTCGACCTCCTGAAGGAGCCCGCCGGCCAGCCGGCGGCGTTCGACGGCAGCCTCGAGGTCGAGCTGTCGGCCAAGGCGATCGCCGCCGTGCGCCGCTGCACCGCCGCCCCTGCCCTGTCGCTTGCCACGCACTGACCCGACGGCGTTCACTGCCTTGACGGAGGTCAAGGCCCGGGGCGCGATGCCGCCTAGGGTCTGGACCCGGAATTTCTCGAGGCAAGCATGACGCAGTCGCAGCGGCGATGGACGATCCTCGTGGCGGGGCTGGCGATCCTCGCCGCCGCCGGCGCCTTCACGTGGCGCCCGTGGGCGAAGCCGCCGGCCGACCATCTCACCCTGTACGGCAACGTCGACGTGCGCCAGGTCGACATGGCCTTCCAGGCGATCGGCCGCGTGCAGGAGATGAACTTCGAGGAAGGCGACAGCGTCAGGGAAGGCGACCTGCTGGCCCGGCTCGAACCCGAGACCTACAAGGACCTCGCCGACCTCGCGAAGGCGCGCATGGAGGGACAGCGCATCGCCCTGCAGCGCCTGCAGGCCGGCAGCCGCGCCGAGGAGATCGCGCGCGACCTCGCCCAGGTCGAGGCGGCGAAGGCGGCGGTGGTCGATGCCGAGCTGCTGCTCAAGCGCCGCACCGAGCTGCTGAAGACCGGCAACGTCTCGCGCGAGCTCTACGACGAGGCCAAGAACGGCTACGACACCGCGCGGGCCCGCCTCGACGTCGCCACCCAGGTCGCCCAGCTGACCCGGATCGGCCCGCGCCAGGAAGACATCGACGAGGCCAAGGCGGCGCTGAGCGCGCAGCAGGCGACGGTGTCGCTGGCGACGCGCCGCCTCGCCGACACCGAGCTGAAGGCGCCGTCGAAGGCGATCGTGCTCAGCCGTATCGTCGAGCCGGGCGCCATGGTCGGCCCCAACTCGCCGGTCTACACGCTGGCGCTGACCGACAAGACCTGGGTGCGGACCTACGTCGCCGAGCCCGACCTCGGGCGCATCAAGCCGGGCATGGCGGTGAAGATCTACACCGACACCGATCCCCACCGCGCCTACGACGGCTGGATCGGCTTCATCTCGCCGACCGCCGAGTTCACGCCGAAGACCGTCGAGACGACCGAGCTGCGGACCCAGCTGGTCTATCGCCTGCGCATCTTCGTGCGCGATCCCGACGACCGGCTGCGCCAGGGCATGCCGGTCACCGTCCGCGTCCCGCTCAACGGCTAGGACCGTGGCCGCGCCCGCCGTCGCCTTCGAGGGCGTGGTCAAGCGATTCGGCGTCGGCGCCCGCGCCGTCACCGCGCTCGATCGCCTCGACGCCGAGATTCCCGCCGGCCGGGTCACCGGCCTGGTCGGGCCGGACGGCGCCGGCAAGACGACGCTGCTGCGCCTCGTCGCCGGGCTGCTGGCGCCTGACGCCGGCCGCGTCACGGTGCTGGGCCACGACAGCCGCGACGTCGCCGCCTTCCAGCGCGACCTCGGCTACATGCCGCAGCGCTTCGGCCTGTACGAGGACCTGACGGTGGCCGAGAACCTGCGGCTGCACGCCGACCTGCACGATCTCGACGCGCGCCAGCGCCAGGACCGCGTCGATTCGCTGCTCGGCTTCACCGGCCTGGCGCCGTTCCTCGACCGCCTGACCGGCGCGCTGTCGGGCGGCATGAAGCAGAAGCTGGGACTGGCGATCGCCCTGATGGCGCGGCCGCGGCTCCTGCTGCTCGACGAACCCAGCGCCGGCGTCGACCCGGCGTCGCGGCGCGAGCTGTGGCGCATGGTCAAGGAGCGGGCCGGCGACGGCGTCGCGGTGGTGTGGAGCACCGCCTACCTCGACGAGGCCGAACGCTGCGACGACTTCCTGCTGCTCCAGGAGGGCAGGCTGCTGGCGTCGGGCGCGCCGCCGGCCTTCGCCGAGCGCCTCGCCGGCCGCACCTTCCTGCTCGACCTGCCCGAGACCGAGCGCCACCGCGCCCAGCGCCGCGCCGCCGCCGACCCGGCGGTGGCCGACGCCACCATCCAGGGCAGCAGCCTGCGGCTGGTGCTGCGCGCCGCCGCGCCGCTGCCCGACCCGGCGGCGCTGGGCGCGCCGGGCGCGGCCCTGCGCGCGGTGAAGCCGCGCTTCGAGGACGCCTTCGTCGACCTGTTGCAGGCATCCGCGCCGCCCCCGGCGGCGGACACGCCCACGCCGGCGGCGGTGGCTCCGGCCGGCGACGTGATCGTGGCGCGCGAGCTGACCTGCGACTTCGGCCGCTTCCGCGCCGTCGACCACGTCAGCTTCAACGTCGCGGCCGGCGAGATCTTCGGCCTGCTCGGTCCCAACGGCGCCGGCAAGTCGACGACCTTCCGCATGCTGTGCGGACTGCTCAGGCCGACCGGCGGCAGCGCCGAGGTCGCGGGGCTCGACCTCGGCCGCGCCCGCGCCGCGGCGCGCCAGCGCATCGGCTACATGTCGCAGCGCTTCTCGCTCTACGGCACGCTGTCGGTGCGCGACAACCTCGACTTCTTCAGCGGCGCCTACGGCCTCGCCGGCGCGCACCGCGCCGACCGCATCGCCTGGGCGATCGACAGCTTCGAACTCGGCGCGGTGCTCGAGACCGAGTCGGGGACCCTGCCGCTCGGCTTCAAGCAGCGGCTGGCGCTGGCCTGCGCGCTGCTGCACGAGCCGGCGGTGCTGTTCCTCGACGAGCCAACCTCGGGCGTCGACCCGCTGATGCGGCGCTCGTTCTGGCAGCGCATCGGCGCGCTGGCCGACGGCGGCGTCACCGTGCTGGTGACCTCGCACTTCATGGACGAGGCCGAGTACTGCGACCGGCTGGGTATCGTCTTCGCCGGCAGGCTGATCGCGACCGGCCGGCCCGACGACCTCAAGCGCCGCTTCGCCTCCGCCGAGCGGCCCGAGCCGACCCTGGAAGACGCCTTCGTGGCGCTGATCGCGGAGGCGGCGTGATGACCCGTCGCTTCCCCGGCCTGCTGCGCAAGGAGTTCGTGCAGATCGTGCGCGACCCCTCCTCGATCGCCATCGCCCTGGTGATGCCGGTGGTGCTGCTGGTCCTGATCGGCTTCGGCATCTCGCTCGACGCCCGCGACGTCCGCTTCGGGCTGGTCGACGAGAACAGGAGCGTCGAGTCGGGCAGCCTCTACCAGAGCTTCTCGAACAGCCGCTACTTCCGGCCGAGCCTGTTCGCCGACGCCCGCGCCGCCGAGGCCGCGCTGATGCGCGGCGACATCGCCGGCTTCGCGGTGCTGCGCGGCGACTTCGCCCGCCGCATCGCCGACCCGCTGCAGCCGGTCCAGATCGGCATCTTCGTCAACGGCGTCGACGCCAACAACGCCCGCATCGTCACCGGCTACGCCCTCGGCACGATCGAGAAGTGGCTGGCGGCACGCAGCCGCGACAGGGGCCGCGTCGTGGTGCCGGCCATCACCATCGACCATCGCTACTGGTACAATCCCGAGATCCGCAGCGCCAACTTCATCGTCCCCGGCCTGATCGCGCTGGTGATGACCATGATCGGCGCGCTGCTGACCGCGCTGGTGGTGGCGCGCGAGTGGGAGCGCGGCACCATGGAGGCGATGATGGTGTCGCCGGCCAGCATGACCGAGCTGATCATGGGCAAGCTGGTCGCCTACTTCGTGCTCGGGCTGGGCGGCCTCGCGGTCTCGGTCGGGCTCGGCCTGTTCGTGTTCGAGGTCCCGTTCCGCGGCTCGTGGGCGATGCTGCTGGCGCTGTCGTCGGTGTTCCTGGTGGTGTCGCTGGCGCTCGGGCTGGTGATCTCCACGGTCGCGCGCAGCCAGTTCGTCGCCGCCCAGCTGTCGTTCCTCGTCACCTTCATGCCGGCGCTGATCCTGTCGGGCCTGATGTTCGACATCGCCAGCATGCCGCGCTGGCTGCAGCTGGTGACCACCGTTTTCCCGGCCCGCTACTACGTGTCGAGCCTGCAGACCCTGTTCCTCGCCGGCACGGTGTGGCCGGTGCTGCTGCCCAACCTCGCCGTGCTGGCCGGCTTCGCGGTCGTGCTGCTGGCGGTCGCCGTCGTGCGCACGCGGCGCAGCCTCGAGTAGCCGCGATGTGGCGCCGCATCCGCTCGCTGATCGTCAAGGAGCTCCTGACGCTGTGGAAGGACCGCAAGAGCCGCTTCGTGCTCGTGGTGCCGCCGATCGTCCAGCTGCTGCTGTTCGCCAACGCCGCGACCTTCGAGGTCCGCGACGTCGACATCGGCATCTGGCAGGAGGACCGCGCGGCGCTGGCGACCGAGCTGCTGCAGCGCTTCGAGGGCGCCGGCAGCACCTTCCGCGTGGTCCGGCGCTACGACAACCCCAGGGCGGTCGAGGACGACATCGCCGCCCAGCGCGTCAAGGCGGTGCTGCACGTCGGCCAGGACTTCTCCGCCGACCTGCTGGCCGGGCGGCCGGCCCGCCTGCAGTTGCTGCTCGACGGGCGGCGCTCGAACGCGGCGCTGATCGTGCAGAACTACGCCGCCCAGATCGTCGAGCGCTTCAACCGCGAACGCGCCCCGGCGGCGGCGCGCGGCGCCGCGGTCGACGTCGAGGCGCGGGCCTGGTTCAATCCCAACTTCGACAGCCGCTGGTTCATCCTGCCCGGCCTGACCGTGCTGCTGACGATGGTGGCGACGCTGCTGATCACCGCCCTGTCGGTGGCGCGCGAGCGCGAGCTCGGCACCTTCGACCAGCTGCTGGTGACGCCGCTGCGGCCGCTCGAGATCCTGCTCGGCAAGACCGTGCCGGCGCTGCTCATCGGCTTCGTCGAGGCCAACGTCATCGCCTGCGTCACCGTCCTGGCCTTCGGCGTGCCGTTCGTCGGCCAGGTGGCGCTGTTCTGGACCGGGATCGGCCTGTTCGTGCTGGCGGCGATCGGCGTCGGGCTGGTGATCTCGACCCTGGCGCGGACCCAGCAGCAGGCGATCCTCGGCGTCTTCCTGCTGATGTCGCCGGCCACGGTGCTGTCGGGCTTCACCACGCCGATCGCCAACATGCCGCAATGGTGCCAGGCGCTGACGCTGGCCAACCCGCTGCGCTACATGCTGGAGCTGTCGCGCGGCGTGTTCCTGCAGGACCTCGGCTGGTCGCTGGCGTGGCCGCTGCTGTGGCCGATGGCGGTGATCGCGCTGGTGACGCTGTCCTACGCCACCTGGCTGTTCGGCCGGAAGCTCGCCTAGCTGGCCGCGGCCGACTTCTCCGGCAGCACGCCGAACTGGCGGCCGATGCCGGTCATCACGTCGACCATGTGCTCGAGCTGCTGCCGGGTGTGCGCGGCGCACAGCGAGCAGCGCAGCAGCGACACGCCGTTGGGCGTGGCCGGCGGCACGGCGACGTTGACGTAGATGCCGGCGTCGAGCATGGCGCGCCAGAAGCCGATCGCGGTGGTGCGGTCGGGCAGGTGCACGCCGACCACCGGGCCATGCTGCGGCCCGAGCACGAAGCCGCGCGCCTTCAGCCCGTCGTACAGCGTGGCGACGTTGTCCCACAGCTGCTTGCGCAGCTCCGGCCGCGCCTTGACCACGCGCAGGGCCTGGCGGACCGAGGCCACGATCGACGGCGGCAGCGAGGCGGTGAACATGTACGAGCGCACGGTGACGCGCAGGATGTCGAAGTCGGGATCGTTCGACACGCAGTAGCCGCCGATCGCGCCCAGCGTCTTGGAGAAGGTGCCGACGATGAAGTGGCAGTCATCGAGCACGCCGGCTTCCTCGCACAGGCCGCGGCCGTGCTCGCCCAGCGCGCCCAGCGAGTGCGCCTCGTCGACCAGCACGTAGGCGTTGTACTTCTTGCAGACCTCGACGAACTCCTTGAGCGGCGCCGAATCGCCCAGCATCGAGTAGATGCCTTCCAGCACCACCAGCCGGTTGCCCGGCTTGTCGCCGAGCCGGCGCAGGCGCGCCTCGAGGCTGGACGGGTCGTTGTGCTTGAAGCGCACGACCTCCGCCTGGGTCATCTTGCAGGCGTCGTAGATCGAGGCGTGGCTGTCGGCGTCGATCAGCAGGAAGTCGCCCTGGGCCACCAGCGTCGAGATCACGCCGAGGTTGGCCTGGTAGCCGGTCGTGAAGACCATGCAGTGCTTCTTGCCGTAGAACTCGGCGATCTCCTTCTCGAGCATGACGTGCTCGGTGTAGGAGCCGTTGGCGATGCGCGAGCCGGTCGTGCCGGTGCCCTCGGCGCGGATCGCCTCGATCGCCGCTTCCATGCACGACGGGTCGAAGGTCAGGCCGAAGTAGTTGTTGGTCCCGACCGTCAGCATCTCGCGGCCGTTGATGATGGCCGTGGTCGGCGACAGCACCCGCTCCATGCGGATCTGGAACGGGTCGTGTCCGGTCGTGCGGACGTCACGGTAGGCCTCGAGCAGGCCGGCGTGGCGGTCGAAAAGGCCCATGACTGTCCCAGGCCTCCCTTACAATGAGAAGATCAGGCGCGGGCGCGCAGCTCGAGAATCGTGTCGGCGAGCTGGTCCACGGTGTGGATCTCGGCGATCACGTTCATCGGGATCGACACGTCGAAGCGGTCCTCGAGTTCCATGACCATGTCCATGATGGCCAGCGAATCGATCGTCAGGTCCTTGGCGATGACCGTCTCGCCCGTGATCGGCTTCTCGCCGGCCTGGTAGGGGGCGAGGTGGACGCAGATCTCGCGGATGACCTCGCCGCGCGAGACATCATCGCGGGCCAGGGTCAGGGTGTCGGCAAAGCCGTCGTTTTCGACGGTCATTTGGTGTGCGGTGCGCAAAAACGTATCTCCGGTCCCGGGGGTCGGGCAGCCGATATGTGGCGGAATGGCCTTTTATTGTGAAATGACAATTTGTTACGCCGTGTTTCACAAGATCTAGAGCCACCTGGCCTGACGATACCACGAGATCGTCTCGGCGAACCCGGTGGCGAGATCATGCTGCGGTGCCCACCCGAGCGCCCCGGGCAGGCGCCGGTCGTGGATCGTCCAATCGCTGTGAAAAATCTCGTTGACCTTGGCGGGCGTGAGAATCTGGACCTTGCCGCCCAGCGCGTTGTTGAGGGCGTTGATCCGGGCCAGCCCGGCCATCACCAGCCGCGGCACGGCGACCGACAGCGGCCGCCGGCCGACCGCCCGGCCGGCCTCGACCCCCATCTCGCGGTAGCTGTAGCCCCCCTCCCGGCCGTCATCTATTTCGAATAGCGAACCCGTCAAGTTCCGTTCCACGGACCGAGCCAGCGCCTCGGCGAGGTCGGCGACGTGGATCAGCGACAGCCGGGCCGCCGGCACCGCCGGCCGGACCGCCAGCCCGCCGGCCACCGTCTGGAAGTAGGCCAGGGTCTCGCGGTCGCCCGGCCCGTAGACCGCCGGCGCCCGCACCACCAGCCACCGGCCCGACCGGCTGGTCACGACCTGCTCGGCCGCCCGCTTGCTGTTGGCGTAGGGCGACAGCTGCGGCTCGCGCGCCGCCAGCGACGACAGCAGGACGAACTGGGCGTCCGGCGCCAGCGCCGACAGGAGCGCGGTGCCGTCGCGGTTGACGGCCAGGAACTGGGCGGGATGACGGGCCTTGATCAGGGCGGCGGCATGGACGACGGCGTCGGCCCCGGCGACCAGCCGCTTCAGCGCCGTCTCGTCCGACAGGTCGCCCAGCACCAGCTCGGCATCGATCCCGGCCAGCGACGGCAGCGGCGACCACCGCCGCACCAGCAGGCGCAGGCGCAGGCCGCGCCGCGCCAGCGCGGCCACGAGGTGCGGCCCGACGAAGCCGGTGACGCCGGTGACCGCGACCAGCCGGTTCATGGCGACGGCCGGTTCATGGCCGGTGGGGTTCAGGCCGCCGGCGGCCGGGCGTCGTACAGGCCGGCCAGGAAGTTCGCCTTGGCGCGCGAGCGCGACAGCTTGCCCGACGAGGTCGTCGGCAGGCCCATGGTCGGCGGCACCAGCACGACCTGGCAATCGACCGAGATCATCTCGCGCACCGCCAGCGCGACCTCGCTGGCCAGCGCCTGGCGACCGTCGTCGCCGGCGACGCGGGCCAGCACCGCGACCACGACGTGCTCGCTGTCGCCCGAGTCGTCCTCGACCGAGAACGCGACGGCGTCGTCGTTCTTGACGATCTTGCGCGACGACAGCGCCCACTCGATGTCCTGCGGCCAGATGTTGCGGCCATGGATGATGATCAGGTCCTTGGCGCGGCCGGTGACGACGATCTCGCCGGCCAGCGTGTAACCGAGGTCGCCGGTGTCGAGCCAGCCATCCTCCGACAGCACCTCGCGCGACGCCGCGGGCTCGCCGAAGTAGCCCGGCATGACGCTGGGGCCGCGCACGAAGATGCGGCCGACGACGCGGTCGCCGACCGGCTTGCCGTCGTCGCCGCGGACCTCGAGCACGTGGCCGGGCAGGACGCGGCCGCAGACCACGAAGCGGCGCGCCGCGCGCTCGTCGTGCGGGTCGGCGGCCGGCTGCGCGATGTGCGCGTCGGCCAGCGCCTTGCGGTCGATCGTGTCGGTGCGCACGCCGGTCGAGTGCCGGCTGAAGGTGATGGCGAGGCAGACCTCGGCCATGCCGTAGCTGGGCAGGAAGGCGCTGGGCCTGAAGCCGAACGGCCCGAAGGTCGCGGCGAAGCGCTCGAGCACGTCGGGCCGGATCATGTCGCCGCCGATGCCGGCATGGCGCCAGCACGACAGGTCGAGGTCGGGCGGGATCTTGGCGCCGGCGCGACGGGTGGCGAGGTCGTAGCCGAAGCTCGGGCTGTAGGCGATGGTGCCGCGGTTGGCCGAGATGATGTTCAGCCACTGCATCGGCCGGCGCGCGAAGTCGCGCGGCGTCAGGTAGTCGATCGACAGCTGGGTCGACAGCGGCGCCATCAGGAAGCCGATCAGGCCCATGTCGTGGTAGAGCGGCAGCCAGCTGGCGGCGCGGTCGCCGGGCACGACCTCGAGGCCGCCCGGGCCGGTGATGCCGGCGAGGTTGGCCATCAGCGCCGCCTGGGTGATCTGGACGCCGTGCGGGTGGCGCGTGCTGCCGGACGAGAACTGGATGTAGCAGGTGTCGTCGGGGCCGAGCGGCCGGAGGTCGACCGGCTTCTCGGGCAGCGCCTCGAGCACCGACATGGCGCCGTGCAGGCGCACCGCCGGGAACTCCCTGGCGGCGTCGTCGAGGTAGCCGGCGAGCTCGTCGACGCCGACCGCCGCCACCGCGCCCGAGGCGGCGAGCTGGCGGCGCAGCTGGTCGAGGTAGGCGTCCTTGCCGCCGATGCCGACCGGTACCGACACCGGCACCGGCAGCATCCCGGCATACTGGGCGCCGAAGAAGGCGTCGAAGAATCCCGGCCAGGTGTCGGCGGTGATCAGAAGGCGTTCGCCGGCCGCGAACCCGGCGCCGATCAGGCGGCGGGCCATGACGTGGGCGCGCTCGCGGACCTCGCGCCACGGCAGCGCGGCCAGGCGCTCGCCGCGCGCACTATAGAAGGTGACGCCGGTGTCCCCGCGCGCCGCGTAGTCCAGCATTTCAGGCACCGTGCGAAAACCGGCCCGTTGCTGGGGAAGCTGGGAATTGCGGGTAGGCAGGGGGGTCATGGAAGCGGGCTGTCCTAACCCATGTTTCGCGCCCGTGCCAGAGGAACGTCCCTGCCGCCGGAGGGCCTTTGGGCCAAGTTGACACGCCCCCGACCCGGGGCAGATAGTGGCCGACCCCGCTCGACCCGGTTCCCCGGATGAGCGGGCTATTTCTTTGGAGGAGGTTCCAGTGGTGACGGCTGTGATGCCGACGTACGGTCGCAAGGACGTCGTGTTCGAACGCGGAGAGGGCAACTATCTCTACGCGACGGACGGCCGACGATTCCTCGACTTCACGTCCGGCATCGCCGTGAACGCCCTGGGCCACTGCCACCCGGCGATGGTCAAGGCGCTGGCCGAGCAGGGCCAGAAGCTGTGGCACACGTCCAACCTGTACCGCATCGGCAACGGCGAGAAGCTGGCGCAGCGGCTGGTCGACCTGACCTTCGCGGACACGATGTTCTTCTGCAACTCGGGCGCCGAGGCGATCGAGGGCGGCATCAAGCTGATCCGCAAGTTCCAGTACGTGAACGGCCGGCCGAAGCGCTACAAGATCATCTGCTTCCAGGCGGCGTTCCACGGCCGCCTGCTGAACGCGCTCGCCGCGACCGGCAACGAGAAGTACCTCGAGGGCTTCGGCCCGCCGGCCGCCGGCTACCGCCACGCGCCACTCAACAACGCCAACGTCGTGCGCGACATGGTCGACGACGAGACCGCCGGCATCCTGGTCGAGCCGATCCAGGGCGAGGGCGGCGTGCGCGAGACGACGCCGGAGTTCCTGAAGGCGCTGCGCCAGATCTGCGACGAGTTCGGCCTGCTGCTGTTCTACGACGAGATCCACACCGGCTTCGGCCGCACCGGCAAGCTGTTCGCCTACCAGTGGTCGGGCGTCGCGCCCGACGTCATGGCGGTGGCGAAGGGCATGGGCGGCGGCTTCCCGATCGGCGCCTTCATGGCGACCGAGAAGGCGGCGGCGGGCATGGTGCCGGGCACCCACGGCTCGACCTACGGCGGCAACCCGCTGGCCACCGGCGTGGCCAACGCGCTGCTCGACGAGATCACGCGCCCGGGCTTCATCGACGGCGTGCACGAGCGCGGCGAGTACCTCAAGGGCCAGATGCAGGCCCTGGTGAAACGTCACCCGACGGTCTTCGCCGAGGCCCGCGGCACCGGCTTCCTGCAGGGCCTGCAGTGCGTCGTGCCGGCCGGCGACATGGTCGACCGCCTGCTGTCGCTCGGCATGCTGGTGCCGATCGCCGGCGAGAACGTCATCCGCATCTTCCCGGCGCTGATCGCCGACAAGGCGGCGCTCGACGAGGGCGTGGCGATCCTCGACAAGGCGGCGGTGTCGTTCGAGAAGGCGGGCGCCACGAAGGCGGCGGACTGACCGCGATGCCTACGCCCAAGCACTTCCTCGACCTCGACCAGGTCGATCCCAAGACGCTTCGCCAGATCCTCGATCACGGCAAGGCGATGAAGAAGGCGCGCGCCAACGGCGGTCACGACCAGCCGCTGGCGGGCAAGACGCTGGCGATGATCTTCGAGAAGCCGTCGACCCGCACCCGCGTGTCGTTCGAGGTCGGCATGCGCGAGCTCGGCGGCCAGACGATCATGCTCGGCCGCTCCGACACCCAGCTCGGCCGCGGCGAGACCATCGCCGACACCGCGCGGGTGCTGTCGCGCTACGTCGACATCATCATGATGCGCACCACCGTCGAGGATAAGCTCCTCGAGATGGCGAAGTACGCGACGGTGCCGGTGATCAACGGCCTGACCGACAAGACCCACCCGTGCCAGCTGATGGCCGACGTCATGACCTACGAGGAGCATCGCGGCCCGATCCGGGGCAAGGCGATCGCCTGGTCGGGCGACGGCAACAACATGGCGACGAGCTGGATCCACGCCGCCGTGCAGTTCGACTTCGAGTTGCGCGTCGCCTGCCCGCCGGAACTCAAGCCGCCGGCCGACGTGGTGGCGTGGGCCGAGAAGTCGAAGGGCCGCATCCAGATCGGCCACGACCCCGAGAAGCTGGTGAAGGGCGCCGACTGCGTCGTCACCGACACCTGGGTGTCGATGGGCGACGAGGACCCGCACAGCCCGAGCGCGGCACGACGGCACAACCTGCTGAAGGCCTACCAGGTCGACCAGCACCTGATGAAGCAGGCCAAGCCGGACGCGATCTTCATGCACTGCCTGCCCGCGCACCGCGGCGAGGAAGTGACCGAGGACGTGATCGACGGGCCGCAGTCGGTGGTGTTCGACGAGGCCGAGAACCGGCTGCACGCCCAGAAGAGCATCCTCGCCTGGTGCCTGTCCTGATGGGCGCGTCGGGAGACTTCCGCGCTTCCGACCCTCGACCGACCGACGACTGGGACCATGCCCTGCCCTTCCAGCTCGACGCGCTCGGCGTGCGCGGCCGGCTGGTCCGGCTGGGTCCGTCGCTCGACGCGGTGATCGAGCGCCACGGCTACCCGCTGGCCGTGGCGCGGCCGCTGGCCGAGGCGATGGTGCTGTGCGCGACGCTGGCGACCTCGCTGAAGTACGACGGCATCTTCACCCTGCAGCTGACCGGCGACGGCCCGATCCGCCTGCTGGTCACCGACCTCACCAGCGACGGCGCGCTGCGCGGCTACGCCCAGTTCGACTCGTGGCGGCTCGCGGTCGCGCTCGGCGCCGGCAACCAGGAAGCGCCCGACGGCTACGTGCCGAAGCTGTTCGGTCATGGCCGGCTCGCCTTCACCGTCGACCAGGGCCAGCACACCCAGCGCTACCAGGGCGTGGTGCCGCTCGAGGGCGCGACGCTGGCCGACTGCGCCCACACCTACTTCCGCCAGTCCGAGCAGCTGCCGACCGGGATCAAGATCGCGGCGCGGCGCAGCGCCGGCGCCGACGGCAACCACCACTGGCACGCCGCGGCGCTGATGGTGCAGCAGATGCCGGAGTTCGACGCCGGCCGCGTCGACGTCGACCGCGAGCAGCGCGAGGACGACTGGCGCAAGGCGGTGATCCTGATGGCCTCGGCGACCGAGGCCGAGATGCTGGGACCTGAGCTGCCGTCGGCGACGCTGCTGCACCGGCTGTTCCACGACGAGCGCCCGCGCCACTTCCCGCGCCGCCCGTTCGCCGCGCGCTGCCGCTGCAGCCGCGAGCGCATCGACCGCGTCCTGCAATCGATCAGGCGCGAGGAACTGGCCGACCTGCGCGACACGACCGGCCGCGTCGCGGTGAAGTGCGAGTTCTGCTCGACCGAGTACGCCTACGACGAAACCGACCTCGACCGGGTGTACGTGTCGGCGGCGTGAGGCGGTTGTCGGGACAGGGCGACACTGTCACGATTTGTCGATGCCGCTGTTCGACGCCTTCGTGTCCCCGCGCCTGCTCTGGCCCGAGAATGCGCCGTGGCCACGGCGGCGGGCGAGAAACCTGCTCAAGCGCTTTGCAGTTTCTTTCCCCGACATTCGCTACGATCTGAGCCCGGGCATACGATCTGCCAACGCCCAAGCCCTGCTGTTGAACGGAGATCGTGTGGTTGTGCTCTACGGAGGGCTGTCGAGACATCGACGCGTGGGGTCCGCGGGCCTGTCAGTGGCCCTGGCGCACGAGACAGGCCATCACCTCGGCGGACCGCCCTTCCTCAAGTACTATCGATGGCTGAGCAGCGAGGAACGCGCGACGGAATGGGCGCGCACCGTCGGGCTGCCTTGCATTTTTGGCCATGCGTCCGACGGCATCTGGCGTCGGGGCTTCCGAGAGCTTTCCGCCTTGGCGAAGGAGCGACGCGCACTCGCTGATTGATTTTCGCACTGTTGGTGTCAATATAAGGCGACACAACTGGGGGGCGATGTCATGGGCATGCTATTCAATACTGCCGCCACTCGCGAGATGCTCAACAGGGTCAATGAGGCATTCTCGGAAGAGAACTTCGATGACTGGAGAAACAGCAACGAGTTCGACGGACTCAAAGAACTGCAGGATATTGCTTTCGAAAACGGCATCGTCCCAGCCGGTGCCCGCAAGAGAGCGCGCTGGAAGCACTGGTTGAAGAAAATCCTGCATCAGGAGCCCGCACCCAGGAACCTCGCCTACGTGGTCGACACCGCCCCAACAACATTCGCTTGCGGTGGAAGAAGCAATGTCGGTCGCGAACTGACCCGGCTGTTCCAACAGGCCATCGCTGACGCAAACTGCGCCGAGATCGCCATGGTCATTCAACCGGACACGAGAGTGTGCATTACGCAAGCACAGACCATACCCCTGGCGACGAAGCCGGGTCGGTATACGCTCGCAATCACTCTCTCGACATATGAAGTGCCTCAGATCTTGCCGCCTGAACCCGCGAAGCGAGTCAGATCGACAAAGACAAAGGATACCCGGAAGCCGAACAAGTCTTCCAAGAAAAGGTCTTAGCGCCGCTCGGCAATAGGGCGTCGCAGCTGGAGCACTTTCGATGCAGTGCACAGGCTGCAACCACGACAACACGCCCGGCGCCCGTTTCTGCATTTCCTGCGGCGCGGCGCTGGGAAGGACGTGCCCGTCGTGCAACCATGCGAACCCGCCCGCCGCACGCTTCTGCGCGCAGTGCGGCACCGGGCTGATCGAAGCGGCGCCCGCGACCGCGGCCCCGGCCCCGGCCGAACTCAAGCAGATCACCGTCTTCTTCGCCGACATCGCGGGCTCGACCCAGCTGATCGAGAGCCTCGATCCGGAGCAGGCCGTGAAGCGGCTGGCGCCCGGCATCGCCGCCATGGAGGAGGCCGTTCGCCGCTTCGAGGGATCGGTCGTGCGCGTCCAGGGCGACGGCATCATGGCGGTGTTCGGCACGCCCAACCCGCAGGAGGACCACGCCGTCCGCGCCTGCTGCGCCGGCCTCGCCCTGCAGGATGCGATCCGCGCCCTGCCCGGCGCGCCGCTCACCATCCGCGCCGGCATCCATAGCGGCGAGGTGCTGGCGCGCACCATCGCCACCTCGTTCTCGACCGACTTCGACGCCGGCGGCCTGACCGTCCACATCGCCAGCCGCCTCGAGAGCCTCGCACCGCCGAACGGCATCGTCGTGTCGCCATCGACGCTTCGCGCGGCGCGCCAGTTCATCTCCGTCGAATCGATGGGCCGCAAGGAGATCCGCGGCCTGTCGGTGCCGATGGAAGTCTTCCAGCTGACCGGGCTGCGGCGCGGCGCGATGAGCCAGCGCTTCAGCAGCGAGAACACGCGCTCGCGCTTCCTCGGCCGCGAGCGCGAACTCGACCTGCTGACGCGCGCGCTCGAGCGGGCCTCGGACGGCGACGGCTGCGCCGTCGGCATCGTCGCCGACGCCGGCGTCGGCAAGAGCCGCCTGTGCTTCGAGTTCGCCGAGCATTGCCGCACCCGGGGCATCAGGGTGCTCGAGGCGCGGGCGCTGGCGCACAGCCGCGCGACGCCGTTCGAGCCGGTGATCGACGTCGTCAAGGCGGTGTTCGAGATCGCCGCCGACGACACGCCGGCCGAGGCCCGCCACAAGATCGCCGACCTGTGCGGCCGGCTCGATCCCGACCTGGTGCCCGACGTCGCGCTGATCGCCGACTTCCTCGGCCTCGCCGACGGCGAGCGCCCGCGCGAGAAGATCGATCCGGCGGCCCGGCGCGAGCGTCTGAACGGCTTCTTCCGGCGGCTGATGCGCTCGGCAAGCCGCGACCAGTCGCTGGTGCTGCTGGTCGAGGACCTGCACTTCCTCGACACCGGCAGCGAGGCGATCCTCGAGGTGCTGGCCGACTCGCTGGTCGGCACGCGCCTGCTGCTGCTGGTCAACTTCCGCCCCGGCTTCGCGGCGTCGTGGATGCGGATCGAGAACTACGAGCAGATCTCGCTGCCGCCGCTCAATGCCGCGGCCGCCGACGCGCTGGTCCGCGGCCTGCTGGGCGACGATCCCACGGTCGCGCCGCTGGTGCCACTGGTCGGCGACCGGGCGCGCGGCAACCCGTTCTTCATCGAGGAGCTGGTGCGCAAGTTCGACGAGAGCGGCCACCTCGCCGGCTCGCTCGGCGACTACCGACTGCTGCGCGCGCCCGACATGAAGCTGATCCCGGACAACGTCCAGGCCATCGTCAGCGCCCGCATCGACAGCCGGCCCGAGATCGAGCGCTCGCTGTTGCAGACCGCGGCGGTGATCGGCCGCGAGTTCGGCGCCTCGGTGCTGGAAAACGTGGCCGGCGTGGCTGCCGACGCGGTGCGCGCCGTGCTGCACCGCCTCTCGGTCGCGGGCCTGATCTACGAGACCGGCGGCGGCGCGACCGGCACGATGGGCGGCACCATGGGCGGCTTCGCCTTCCGTCACCCGATGGTCCAGGAAGTGACCTACCGGTCGCTGACCAGCGACCGCCGCCGCGCCCTGCACGCCTCGGTCGCCACCGACCTCGAGAAGAGCCTGCCCGACCCGAACGGCGCCCAGGCCGGCTTCGTCGCCTACCACTTCGAGGAGGCCGGCAACGCGCCGATGGCGGCGTCGTACAACATGAAGGCCGCGATGTGGCACGGCACGCGCGACCCGGCGCAGGCGCTGGAGGCGTGGCGCCGCGTGCGCCGCCTGCTGAGCGGCCTGCCGCTCGAGGGACCGGCGCGCTACCCGCTGCTGATGGCCACCGGGCAGATCGTCAACCTGGCGTGGCGCGAGGGCGTCGCCGCCACCGACGTCGAGACCTACTACCACGAGGCGCTGGCGATCGCGGTCTCCCTGAACGACATGCGCGCGGTGACGCTGGTGACCGCGGCCTACGGCCGCGCGCTCGCCAGCACCGGCCTCGCCACCGACTACGTCGACACGGTCAGCCAGGCGATGGACCGGCTCGACCCGGCCCGCCATGCCGGGCTGAAGGTCCTGCTGTCGGCGATCCGCTGCCACGCCCGCTGGCTGGCCGGCGACCTGCGCGGCGCGCTCGCCGACAACGACGTCGCGCTGACGCAGGTCGACAGGGTCGAGGCGCAGGACGAGCAGACGCTGGGCTTCCGCGTCGCCACCTGGGTCAAGGGCATGCGCAGCAAGGTGCTGGCGATGTCGGACCGCTGCGACGAGGCGCGCCGGCTGGCCGAGGAGATGATCGCCGCCGACGAGGCGACGGTCGACACGCTGCACCGCATCCTCGCCCACGGCACCCTGGTCGACATCGCCTGGGGCCACCGCGACACCGACCTGGCGCGCGTGCACGGCGCCATCGCGCAGTCGCTCGGCGAGAAGAGCGGCAATCCCTACCTCAACGTCTACGGCCTGTCGTTCGGCGCGCTGGGGCTTGGCCTCGCGGCCGACTACACCGGCGCCGCCGGGCTGCTCACCGAGGCGCTGCGCTTCGCCCGCCAGCGCCGTGCCGGGCTCGAGAACGAGGCCCGCATGCTGTGCGACCTCGCGTGGGTGCAGCGGCGCGCCGGCCTGGCCGACCGCGCCCGCGATACCGCCGAGGAAGCGGCGTCGGTGGCGCGGCGGCGCGGTGCCTCGATCGCGCTGGCCTACGCCGAGTGGCTGCTCAACGGCCAGTCGCCGGCGTTCCGGCAACTGGTCGACGCCAGCGGCGCCCGGCTGCTGGCCGCCCACGCCGCGCTTGCGGACTAGGAGACCGGACCCCGGGACCGGGTTCTGCTACAGTTCGCCGGTCGAACGCCTGCAGGAAAGACTACCTCTCCGTGAACCCGACCACCGTCGCCCTGCTCGCCCTCCTGCTCATGGTCGCGGGAGCCGGTGCCGGCGTCCTGCTGCGCCGCATCCTGCCCGACGACCACCTCGACACCCATGCCAAGGACATCGTGCGGCTGGGCGCGGCGCTGGTCGCCACCATCACCGCGTTGGTGCTGGGCCTGCTGGTCAACTCGAGCCACAGCTTCTTCGAGATCCAGCGCTCCGACGTGCGCCGGGTGGCCGCCGACCTGATCCTGCTCGACGCCATCCTCGACAACTACGGGCCGCCGGCGCTGGAGACCCGCAAGATGCTGCGCGAGTCGACGGCGCTGTTCATCGACCAGGTCTGGAACGACGACCTGACGCCTTTCACCTACTCGCCGCTCGGCAGCAAGGCCCACCAGCTGTTCGACTCGATCGCCAACCTGCCGACCGCGACGCAGCTGCAGCGCACCCTGCACGACCAGGCGATCGCCACCGTGCTGCGCATCGCCCAGGCCCGCCTCGACCTCTACGAACGGTCGCGCGCGCACCTGCCGACCCCGATCCTGTACGTGCTGATGTTCTGGCTGACCGCCCTGTTCGCGAGCTTCAGCCTGTTCTCGCCGCTCAACCCGACCTCGATCGCCGCCCTCGTGCTGGTCGCGCTGTGCGCCTCGGCGGCGCTTCTGCTGATCCTCGAGATGGAGCGACCGTTCACTGGCCTGATGCAGGTGCCGCCGAAGGCGCTGATCACCGCCCTGCCGCCCCTGCCCTGAGGCTTCCGCCCTGAGCCGAGCCGTCTAGCGCCCGGCCAGGGCGCGCCGCGCGATCACCATGCGGTGGACCTCGGTCGGACCCTCGTAGACCCGCATCGTCCGCACCTTCTGCGCCATCAGCTGCAGCGGCATCTCCTTGGCGACGCCCATCGCGCCGAACGCCTGCATGGCATGGTCGATCACCCGGGTCGCCATCTCGGTGGCGAACACCTTGACCATCGACGCCTTGGAGCGGATATCGCCGCCGGCGTCCTGCGTGGCCGCGGCGTCGAGCGCCATCAGGCGGCAGGCATGGATCTCGGTCGCGGCGTCGGCGATCCACCACTGCACCGCCTGGCGCTCGGCCAGCGGCACGCCGAAGGTGACGCGCTGGTTGGCGTGCGCGACCATCATGTCGAGGGCGCGCCGCGCCATGCCGATGCACATCGGCCCCATCAGGAGGCGCCGGCGGGTCAGCCGCAGCTGCATGTGGGCGAAGCCGCTGCCGGGTTCGCCCAGCACCTGGCCGTCGGGCACGCGGCAATCCTCGAACACCAGCTCGTAGGTGCGGTGGCCGCCCAGCATCGGGATCTCGCGCTCGATGCGGAAGCCGGGCGTGTCGCGGTCGACCAGGAAGGCGGTGATGCCGCGATGGTCCTTGCCCGGCGCGGTCCGCGCCAGCACCACGGTGAAGTCGGCGGCGGGCATGTAGCTGACCCAGATCTTGCGTCCGTTCAGCACCCAGTGGTCGCCGTCCTTCACCGCCCTGGTCGTCATTCCGGCGGGGTCGGCGCCGGCGCCCGGCTCGGAGATCGCGGTCGCCGAGCGCAGGCGGCCCTGGGCATAGGGCTCGAGGTAGCGGCGGCGCTGGTCGTCGTTGGCCACCGCCATCAGCAGGCGCAGCACCGGCGATTCGGGCGGGAAGGAGAACGGCACGATGGTGCGGCTGAGCTCTTCCTGGACCAGCATCAGCGCCACCGCCGGCAGGTCGGCGCCGCCGATCTCGGCCGGCGCGTCGAGGCCGGTGAGGCCGAGGTCGCGGCAGGTCGCGAGCAGGGGCGCGGCCTCGGCCGCGGTGAGGTGGAGCTCGCCGCCCGCCGCCTCGCGGGCCAGCAGCGCCGGCTCCAGCGGCATCAGCTCGCGCTCGACGAACCGCGCCACCGTCTCCTGCAGCGCCCGATGCTCTTCCGCGACCGTGGCCATGCCCCATTCCTTCCCGCCGTGACGGGACATGGGAGCCGAGTTGCGGCGTCGCGGCCTTGATCTGGATTAAGGGCCTTTCCTCCCTGCGCGGCAGCGCGGGGAGGTGTCCGGGTCAGCGGACGGAGGGGTCATGAACCCACATTTGCAAACCCCGCCCCCTCCGTCGCCGAAGACGGCGACACCTCCCCAGGCCGTGGCGTGGGGAGGAAGCCACCTAGTCGCGGCAGCACCACTCGAGCATGCGCTGCATGAACGCCTCGCAGGCCTCGATCTGGGAGGCGAGGATGTACTCGTTGGGCTGGTGGGCCTGGGCGATGTCGCCGGGGCCGCAGACCACGGTCGGCACGCCCAGCGTCTTGCGGAAGATGCCGGCCTCGGTGGCGTAGACCACGCTGCCCACGGTGTTCGAGCCCGACCAGGTCGCGGCCAGCGTCTTGGCCTCGTCGTTGCCCTCGGCCGAGAAGGCCGGGGTCGACGAGCGCAGCTCGGTCGAGATCGTGGCGGCCGGGTGCTTCGCCTTCATCTTCGGCAGCAGCTCGTTCTCGAGCCACGCCATCGCGCGCTTGCCGAGCTTGTCTAGCGGCTCGGTCGGCAGCTCGCGGTAGCCCCACAGCACCTCGCACTCGCGCGCGAGGATGTTGCCGGCGGTGCCGCCGACGATGGTGCCGACGTTGAAGGTCGCGGCCGGGGGCATGAACTCGCTGTTCTTCGGCGCGGCGGCGTCGAGCTCGTCCTGCACCGTGTTCAGCCAGTGCACGAACTCGCCGGCGAAGTGGATGGCGCTGACGCCGAGGTGGGTCATCGAGGAATGGGCCTCGAAGCCGGTGAACTTGGTGACGTAGATCTGCGCGCCCTTGTGGGCATGCACCACGGTCATCATGGTCGGCTCGCCGATGATGATGGCGCGCGGCTTCGGCACCTCGCCGGCCATCTTGGCGGCCAGCGCGTGGGCGCCGATGCAGCCGACTTCCTCGTCGTAGGACAGGGCGAAGTGGATCGGCTTCTTCAACCTGGCCTTCTTGAACTCGGGCAGCATCGCCAGCCCGATGGCGAAGAACGCCTTCATGTCGCAGGTGCCGCGGCCGTAGTACTTGCCGTCCTTCAGGGTCAGCGTCCAGGGATCGGTGTCCCACGGCTGGCCATCGACCGGCACGACGTCGGTGTGGCCCGACAGCACGACGCCGTCCCTGGCCATCGGCCCCACGGTGGCGAACAGGTTGGCCTTCTTGCCGTCCTCGCTCGGCACCAGCTTCGACGCGATGCCGTGGCCGTCGAGGTACTGCCGGACGTACTCGATCAGCGCGAGGTTCGAGTTGCGCGAGGTGGTATCGAACGCCACCAGGCGGCGCAGCATCTCGACCGAGCCGACGACTTCCCCTGCCATATCGCTTCCTTCTACCGGTTCGACGCCATCATAGCGTCGAGCGGCCGATCATGGTCAGGAATTCGCGCCGCGTTTCGCCGTTGTCGCGGAAGGCGCCCAGCATGCGGCTGGTGACCATGGTGACGTCCGACTTGTGGACGCCGCGGGTGGTCATGCACTGGTGGGCGGCCTCGATCACGACGGCGACGCCGCGCGGCTGCAGCACCTCCTGCAGCGTGTTGGCGATCTGCGCCGTCAGCTTCTCCTGGATCTGCAGGCGGTAGGCGAAGGCATCGACCACGCGCGCCAGCTTGCTGATCCCGACCACGCGCTTGCCCGGCAGGTAGCCGATGTGCGCCTTGCCGATGATCGGCACCATGTGATGCTCGCAGTGTGACTCGAGGCGGATGTCGCGCAGCACCACGATCTCGTCGTA
Source organism: uncultured Reyranella sp. (assembly GCA_964420105.1). Classification (GTDB taxonomy): domain Bacteria; phylum Pseudomonadota; class Alphaproteobacteria; order Reyranellales; family Reyranellaceae; genus Reyranella. The sequence continues at coordinate 61,404 of CAYQRL010000003.1, read as the reverse complement.
GCCGTCGGTCTCCTCGAAGGTCCGCTGCAGCATCTCGCGCGGGTCCTCGTCGTAGCCGCGGAAGAACTCCTCGTAGGAACGGACGACGCGGTCGGGCGTGCCGAGCAGGCCCTCGCGGTCGGGGTTGTCGCCCGCCCAGCGGATCAGCGTGCGCACCGCCGACTCGGCTTCCTCGCGCGACGGACGGGTGAGACCGGTGGCGAGAGAAACCATCTCGCTCTTCTTCAGGATCCTGTTCATGTCTTTCCCCCGCTTCACCGGGGCCCTCAGTTCAGACGCCGCGACGGGCTGGGCATGTCGAGAGAGAAGGTCGGAATCTCGATGTCGAAACGCTCGCCACCCTCGCTCACCATCTGATACGCACCGCCCATGATTCCGGATGGCGTGGAAAGCGGCGTCCCGGAATTGTACTCGAAGATCTCGCCGGGCTGTAGGAGCGGGGTCTTGCCGACCACGCCCGGCCCGCGCACTTCCTGGACGCGGCCGAGGCCGTCGGTGATCTTCCAGTAGCGGCTCTTCAACTGCACCGCGGTATCGCCCTTGTTCTCGATCCGCACGAAGTAGGCCCAGACGTACTGGGATCTCTCCGGATCGGATTGCTGGGGCAGATATTGCGGCGTGACGGTCACCTGGATGGCACGGGTTGTGGCTGTGTACATGCGTCTCTTACCTGTCCCCCGACATGGGACCTTGGCGCCCAAACGTCAAATGGGCAAAGACCCTACAGCCAGCGCGGGTCGGCGGTGAAATCGATGGTCAGCCAGCGTTGCGGGCCCTCGCCGCCGATCGCGTCGGCGATCTCGCGCCGGATGGCGTCGGCGGCGGCGAGGCTGGCCGGGCCGGACTGCGGCGTGACCTCGACGTGGATCTCGATGAACTGCGCCCGGCCGACCTTGGCGACGTAGCTGGTGTAGTCCTTGAAGCCGTGGCGGGCGACCACGGCGTCCATCACCCGGCAGACATGGGCGTCGAGTTCGGGCGGCGTGATCAGCAGGATCTCCTGCAGGGCGCGGCGGACCGTGCGGATCGGCACGAACACCAGCACGACGGTGAGCAGCGCCAGCACCGCCGGGTCGACGTAGGGCACGAGGTGATGCCAGCGCGTGTCCTCGAGCGCGGCGGCGATGGCGAAGGCGACCAGCAGGGCGCTGGTGATCGCCGCCGACATCAGCCAGCTCTGGGCGTCGAGCCGCACGAAGTCCGACTTGATGCGACGGTTGGCGCGGCGCTCGTAGAACAGCATGGCGAAGCAGACGATGCAGACGATCACCGCGTAGGCGATCGCCCAGTCGAACTGCAGGTGGCGGCCGCCCGCCAGCAGGCTGGCGATCGCGTTCACGAAGGCGTAGGCGCAGAGCAGCATCAGGGTGCCGCCGTTGAAGGCCAGCACCATCGGCTCGATGTGCCAGTAGCCGAACTGGAAGCGCGGGTTGTCGCTCTGGCGGCTGACCAGCCGCGACACGAACAGCGCCAGCCCCGACATGCCGGCGTCGATCGCCGCGAACATGCCGTCGAACACGATCGACATCGACCCCGACAGCAGGCCGAACACGACGCCGAACAGCGACACGAGGATGGTGACGGCGATCGACAGTCGCAGGATGCGCTGCTCGGCAGTGGCCTGGGGCATGGTGGGCACAGTAGCGGGGCCACCAAGGCCCGTCATCTGGCGGACCTAGATCGGGAAGATCAGGCAGGTCGTGGTGCCGTGCGCCAGCAGCTTGCCGTTGGCGTCGTACAGGCGGCCCTCGGAGGTGCCGATGCGCGAGCCGACGTTGATGATCTTGCCCTCGGCCTTCACCGGGCCGGTCCTGTCGGTCATGGCCCGCACGTAGTTCACCTTGAGCTCGACCGTGGTGTAGCCGACGCCGGCCTTGAGCGTGGTGTGGATGCAGCAGCCCATCACCGAGTCGAGCAGCGTCGCGGCGATGCCGCCGTGCACCGAGCCGATCGGGTTGTAGTGGTCGAACACCGGCGTGTAGTCGAACACGACGCGGCCGAGCTCGACCTCGGAGATGCGGAAGCCCAGGGTCTTGCCGATCGGCGGGCCGGGGAAGCGGCCCTCGAGCAGCCCCTTGAACAGCGTCAACCCGTCGAGGGTGCGCATCTGCTCGACCGGGACCACGCCGTAGCCCGCATCCGTCATCGAATCGGTCACTGCCGCCTCCACTGTTTGGGTGCATATACACATCGACGCTTGGCCATCGCAACCCGCCCGCCTAGGATGGCCGCCATGACCGGCCCGCGACTGTCGCCCCTCGAGTGCACGTGCTTTCGCATCCGCCGCGCGGCGCGGCGGGTGACGCAGATCTACAGCCGCCACCTCGCGCCGACCGGGCTGAAGATCTCGCAGTTCTCGCTGCTCGGCCACGTGCTGGGCCAGGGCCCGGTGACGATCGGGCGGCTGTCGGACCTGCTGGCGACCGACCGCACCACCCTGACGCGCAACCTGTCGCCGCTGCTGAAGCAGGGGCTGGTGGAACGCGCCGAATCGGGCGACCGCCGTCGCCACGAGCTGGTGGCGACGCCGGCCGGCCGCGCCCTGTTCCGACGCGCCCTGCCGCTGTGGGCGGCGGCCGAGCAGGAAGTGCGCACGGCGATGGGACCGAAGCTCACGGCCGACCTGCAGGGCGCGATCGACCGCTCGATGGAAAGCCTGGCCGCGCTCTAGAGGTTGGCGTCGAAGAAGGCGTACTCGAGCGCCATCGCGCGCCGGTAGTTGTCGCGCACCGCGGCGCCGTCGGTGGCGTGGCGGTCGAGCAGCGCCTCCAGCCGCGCGGCCAGCGCCTCGAACCCCGGGTCGGCGTAGGTCTTCACCCACTCGGCGTAGGCCGGCGCCACCGGCCCGCGGGCCAGCGACTGGCCGAGGAAGGCGTAGAGCCGCATGCACGGCGTCATCGCCGCGATGGTCTCGCCCAGCACGCCGCGCCGCGCCGCCGCCAGCAGGAAATCGACGTAGGCGGTGGTCGCCGCGACCGGCGTCACCCGCGCCATGTCGATGCCGAGGCGGGAGGCGTAACTCGCGTGCAGCTTGAGCTCGTCGAGCACGCCGGTGATCAGGCCGGCGAAGGCCTCGAGGTCGTCGCGCGAGGTGCCGTTGGCCAGGCACAGCGCGTAGGCGCGCGCGAACGCCTCGAGGAAGTACGCGTCCTGCGCGACGTATCCCCTGAAGCGATCGGCCGGCAGGCTGCCGTCGCCCAGCCCGCGCACGAAGCCGTGCGCGAGGATGCGGTCCGCCCAGTCGCGGTTGGCGGCCCACAGGCGGCGGGAGAGGCTCACCCGTCCAGCGCCTGCTTCAGGTCGGCGATGATGTCCTCGACGTCCTCGAGGCCGACCGAGATGCGGACGGTGCCGTCGGTGATGCCGAGCTTCGCACGCTCCTCGGCGCCGATGCGCATGTGCGTCGTCGTCGCCGGGTGGGTGACCAGGCTCTTGGCGTCGCCGAGGTTGTTCGAGATGTCGACCAGCGTCAGCCGGTTCAGCGCCTTGAACGCCGCGTCCTTGCCGCCCTTGAGGTCGAAGGTGACGACGCCGCCCGAGCCGTTCGGCATCTGCTTCATCGCCAGCGCGTGCTGGGGATGGTCCTTGCGGCCGGGATAGAGCACGCGGCCGACCGCCGGGTGCGCCGCCAGCGCGTCGGCGACGCGCAGCGCGTTGGCGCAGTGGCGCTCGACCCGCAGGCCCAGCGTCTCCAGTCCCTTGACCAGCACCCAGGCGTTGAACGGGCTGAGCGACGGGCCGGTGTTGCGGATGATCGGCTGGAGCCTGTCGAGGATGTAATCGCGCGAGCCCAGCACCGCGCCGCCCAGCGTGCGGCCCTGGCCGTCGATGTACTTGGTCGCCGAGTGGACGACGACGTCGGCGCCCCATTCCAGCGGCCGCTGCAGGATCGGCGTTGCGAAGGCGTTGTCGAGCACCACCTTGGCGCCGGCCTTGTGGGCGAGGTCGCAGACCGCGCGGATGTCGACGATGTCGAGCATCGGGTTGGACGGCGATTCGAACAGCACCGCCTGGGCCGGCTTCGACAGCGCCTTCTCCCACTGCGCGAGGTCGCCGCCGTCGACCAGTTCGCTGTGCACGCCGTACTTGGGCAGGAGGTCGGTGACGATGTAGTGGCAGGACCCGAACAGCTGGCGCGCCGCGACGATGCGGTCGCCGGCCTTGAGCAGCGCCAGCAGCGCGAAGAACACCGCCGACATGCCGGTCGAGGTCGCGCGGCAGGCCTCCGCGCCTTCCAGCGCGGCCAGCCGGTTCTCGAACATGCTGACGGTCGGGTTGCCGAAGCGCGAGTACTGGTAGTGGTTGCTCTCGCCCTTGAAGGTCGCCTCGGCCTCCTCGGCGCTCGCGTAGGCGTAGCCCGAGGTCAGGAACAGCGCCTCGGACGTCTCGTCGAAGTTGCTGCGCACCTGGCCGCCGCGCACCGCGCGGGTCTGCGGCCGCCACTTCGCCTGGTCCGCGCCCTTCTTGCCGTTCGATCCGCTCATCGTTCGATCCCTGCCCGACAACAAAAAACCCCCGACCGGGCAGGACGGGGGCTTGGACGCCTCTCCGACCTTTTAGCGATGTTTAACGTGGTCGCAAGCCGGTCGGCTCAAATCTCCACGGTGTCGCGGCTATACAGCGGCCGAGGCCGGGGGCGCAAGGGGGTTTTTCGGTCTCTCTGTCATCCGAGCGCGGGCGAGGGACCCTTCGGCTCAACGAAAGGTCCCCGCTCGCGCCCGGGATGACACGGCTCGTTGCCGTCGTCAGCCCTTCTGCCTGGCCAGCGACTGCTCGCGCAGCTGGGTCAGGGTCATGCGCGAGGTCAGCGCCTCGGGGTCGGTCTTGACGTGGATGATCGCCGGCAGGTTGGCCGCGACGCAGCGCTCGAAGGCGGCGGGATAGTCCTCCGTCTTCTCGACCGTCTCGCCGTGGCCGCCGAAGGCGCGGGCATAGGCCGCGAAGTCGGGATTCCTGAGCTCGGTGCCGTGGACGCGGGTCGGGTACTCGCGCTCCTGGTGCATGCGGATGGTGCCGTACATGCCGTTGTCGACCACCGTGATGATGACGTTGGCGCCGTGCTGCACGGCGGTCGCGAACTCCTGGCCGTTCATCAGGAAGCAGCCGTCGCCGGCCAGCGACACCACCATGCGCTCGGGCGCGACGATCTTCGCCGCCACCGCCGCCGGGACGCCGTAGCCCATCGCGCCGCTGGTCGGGGCGAGCTGGGTCTTGAAGCCGCGGTACTGGAAGAAGCGGTGCAGGAACGCGGCGTAGTTGCCGGCGCCGTTGGTGACGATGGCGTCGTCGGGCAGGCGCTTGTTCAGCCAGGCACAGACCTCGCCCATGTTGACCGCGCCCGGCAGCGGGCCGGGCTTGATGTTCTCGAGGTACTCGGCGCGCGCCGCTGCCGTCGCCGCTTTCCAGCGGCCGGCATCGACCGGCTTCATCGCCTTGGCCGCGGCGGCGAAGTGGGCCATGCCGCTGTTGATCGGCAGGGTCGCCTGGTAGACGCGGCCGAGCTCCTCGGGGCTGGCATGCACGTGCACCAGCTTCTGGCGCGGCACCGGCACGTCGAACAGCGTGTAGTTGGCCGAGGTCGCCTCGCCCAGCCGCGGCCCCACCGCGATCACGAGGTCGGCGTCCTTCATGCGCTTGCCCAGCGCCGGCCCGACGCCGACGCCGAGGTCGCCGACATAGTTGGCGTGGCGGTTGTCGAACAGGTCCTGGTTGCGGAACGACGCCGCGACCGGGAGGTGGTTGGCCTCGGCGAAGGCGCGGATGTCGTTGCAGGCCTCGGCGGTCCAGCCGCCGCCGCCGACGATCATGATCGGCCGCTCGGCCTTCGACAGCAGCTCGCGCAGCGTCGCCATGTCCTGCGGTGCCGGCGCGCCGCGCGACACCTTGTAGGGACCGGCGTCGGCGACCTCGACCTCGTCGACCAGCATGTCCTCCGGCAGCGCCACCACGACCGGTCCGGGGCGGCCGTTGACGGCGACGTGGAAGGCCTGGCTGATCAGCTCGGGGATGCGGCGCGCGTCCTCGATCTGCACCACCCATTTGGCCATCTGGCCGAACATGCGGCGGTAGTCGATCTCCTGGAACGCCTCGCGGTCCATCGCCTCGCGCGCGACCTGGCCGACCAGCAGGATCATCGGCGTCGAATCCTGGAAGCCGGTGTGCAGGCCGATCGAGGCGTTGGTGGCGCCGGGGCCGCGGGTCACGAAGGCGATGCCGGGCTTGCCGGTGAGCTTGCCGTAGGCCTCGGCCATGTTGGCGACGCCGCCTTCCTGGCGGCAGATCACGTAGCGCAGGGAGTTGCGCTGGGCGTACAGGGCGTCGATCGCCGCGAGGTAGCTCTCGCCCGGGACACCGAAGATCGTGTCGGCGCCGTGGATCCGCAGCTGGTCGATCAGCACCTGGGCGCCGCTGCGGCGCGGATATGAACTCGCCATCATCCTCCCCTTACCTTGTGGGTGTCGAACCTTGGGCCACCCATATCTCGTTGGACACGCGACGGAAATAATCTCGCCTCTTCTGCAATTACAGGGCGAGACGCAGCCGCGATTTCCGCCCGATCGAGTGTCGATTGTGTGACCTGTCGCGGTCGCCCTCAAGCCCGACCCGGTATGAATGCGCAGGCGGTGGACTTGAGCGGCGAATCAGCGCATAAAAGCTGCATTGCGATACAGCCGATGAGCATCATGACGAGTCACGGCACGTCGCGGAGCGCTACGCCGGTCAACGTCTTCTCGTGAGCTTCTTGGTCATCCGTCAATCTCTTCGAAACGCTTGGACGTCAGCGTCCAGCAAGCGCGCGCCGGACTCCGCTCAATCCTTCCTCCAGCCCCGAGCCTTGAATGAGTCGTAAATTGTTTGTGGGCAACCTGCCCTACTCGGTCACGTCTGAGCGTCTGTCTGAAGCCTTCTCTCAGTTCGGCACCGTTACCTCTTCGAAAGTGATCGTGGATCGCGAGACCGGCCGCAGCCGCGGCTTCGCGTTCCTCGAGATGGAAACCGATGACCAGGGCACCGCGGCCATGCAGGCCATGAACGGTGCGCTGCTCGATGGCCGCTCGATCGCGGTCCGTGAAGCCGTCGAGCGTCAGCCCGGTGGCGGCGGCGGCGGTGGTTACGGCGGCGGTGGCGGCGGCGGCGGCGGCTTCCGTCCGCGCGGCCCGCGTCCGCCCTACGGCGGCGGCGGCGGTGGCGGCGGTTATGGCGGCGGCGGCGGTGGCGGCGGCTACGGCGGCGGCGGTGGCGGTGGCTATCGCGGCGGCGGCGGTGGCGGCTACGGCGGCGGCGGCGGCGGTGGCTACCGCGGCGGCGAAGGTGGTGGCGGTGGCTATCGCGGCGGCGAAGGCGGCGGCGGTGGCGGCGGCCCGATGCGCGACCGTCGCGCCGACTACACCGGCGGCCCGCCGGCGGGTGGCGGCTACGAAGGCGGCGGCGGCGGTGGCGGCGACTTCGGTCGCGGCGCGCCCCCGCGCCGGCACAACGACCGTCCGCGGCGCAACAGCGATTACGAGCCGCGCAAGCGCGGTTTCGACGACGATCAATAGGTCGCTCGTCCTTCACGGCAAGACGGGAACGCCGGGGCATCGCCCCCGGCGTTTTCTTTTTGCGCGCGATTTCGTGTTCGGCCGCGGCGATGACGGGCGGCGGCGCGATGCTATGCTCGCGTCACCCTAGCGGAGGGCGGACATGCAGCGACGGACAGCGCTCCTTGGCTCCCTGGCGGCCGCCACCACGGCCCTCCCGGCGCGCGCGCAGTCGCCGCAGCCGGTCGACCTCCAGCTCGTGCTCGCGGTCGACGTGTCGCGCTCGATCGACGAGGTCGAGGCCGAGCTGCAGCGCCGCGGCTACATCGAGGCGCTGACCAACGAGCGCGTGATCGACGCCATCCTGTCGGGCGAGCACCGCCGCATCGCGGCCTGCTACACCGAGTGGGCCGGCACCCACTACCAGGTGGTGGTGATCGACTGGACGGTGATCGACAGTGCCGCCGCGGCCCGGCGCTTCGCCGACAAGCTGGCCGAGGCGCCGCGCCAGTCGCAGAGCTGGACCGCGGTCGGCGCCGCGCTCGCCCATGCCGGGCAGCGTTTCGAGGCCGCGCCGTTCGTGGCCAAGCGGCGGGTCATCGACGTCTCCGGCGACGGCCGCACCAACGACGGGCCGCCGGCCGAGCTGGTGCGCGACCGGCTGGTGGCCCAGGGCATCGTCGTCAACGGCCTGCCGGTGATGATGAACCGCACCAACTTCGGCCGCCCGCCCGACCTCACGCTCGACCGCTACTACGAGGAGAACGTGATCGGCGGCGTCGGCTCGTTCATGATCGTGGCCGAGAGCTTCGAGCATTTCGGCCGCGCCGTGCGGACCAAGCTGGTGCGCGAGATCTCCGGCCGCGACGACGCCCGCTCCACGCCCGCCTGACCGTCAGCCGCCCGACAGCACGCGCCGCAGCCGCACGAACGGAGCGCCGTCCCGCACCAGCTGCACCGGCATGCCGAGGTGGCCGAGCGGGTAGCGGAACACGTTCTCCTCCGGCAGCCGCCACGCCTCGGCCACCGCCGCGCCGTCGCCGTAGGGCACCCAGCGGTCGGTCGTGCCCAGCACCGAGAGGATGCGCTCCGGCGGCAGCGCCGGGCGCGGCGGCGCATCGATCAGCGGCGCCAGCAGCCGGAGCTGCTCGCGCGTCCAGCCGGCACGCACCATCTCGCGGTCGAGCCCCACCGCCGCGGCCAGCGTGCCGCCGAAGGTGACGTCCTCGAGCCGGCCCGAGTGGCTGATCAGCATCGCCGCGTCGGGCCGTGACGCCGCGGGCCACAGGTCGCAGCGGCCGGCGACCTGCTGCATCACGAACGAGGTCATGGAGATGCCGGCGACCGCGACCGGGCCGCCGAAGCGGGCACGGCAGGCGGCGACCAGGAGCGCCGTCTCGACCGCCTGGCCCGCGATCAGGTCGACGGTGGCGGTCGGCGCCGAGGCGAGGAAGGGTTCGCCGCCATAGGTCCCCGGCATGCCGCGCAGACCGTGGTACGGCGACACCGGCTCGATCACGCGCCAGCCATGGTCGGCCAGCGCCGCGCCGGGATCGCGCACCAGCGTCAGCACGTCGAACTCGATGCCGAGCCCGTTGCCCAGCACCAGCGTCGCCTCGGCCGGCCGGTCGGCCGGCTCGATCACGCGGGCATAGAGACGCTCGCTGCCCGGCCGCGCCAGCAGCCGCGGCGACGGCGTCGGCGCCCGCCACCAGGTCTCGCGCCGGCCATCCTGCAGCCACGACACCGACGCCTCGACGCTGCCGGCATCAGGCGCGGCGGCATAGAGCACGTCGGGGTCGGCCAGCAGGGCGGCGAGGCGCGCGCGCACCTCGGCCGGCGGATCGATCCGCCAGCGCACCGACGGCGGCCGCTGCGGGAACAGCAGGGGATAGAAGGCGGCGCGCATCGCCTGGTGAGCGGTCGCGGCCGAGCGACGGCGGCGATCGAGCGTCGCGGCGTCCTCGCCCGACGACCCGAACAGCGCCCGCTCCCAGTCGTCGCGCCGCGCCGCCGACTCGGCCTCCCGGCGCTGCTGGCGGCCCAGCAGCTGCTCGATCGCCGGCGCCGCCCACAGCACGGCCGAGGACAGGCCGGCCTCGGCGCGAAAGCGGTCGACGTCGCCGCCGGCGACGTTGGCCGCGGCCCACAGGCGCGACAGCGGCAGGTACCAGCGCTGCAGCCCGAACAGGCCGGCCGGGTCGACCCAGGGCTGCGCCAGCAGGGCACCCAGCGGCGAGCGGAACAGCGCTTCCATGACCAGTCCCTCCGGCGATCCGTCAGTGTACGATTTCGACTGGCCCCGCGACCGGCCAGGCCGCATCATCGCGGCGCTGTTCAACCTTGTCGCATGGAGACCCTGTGATGCTGGTCAACGACCCCGTGACCCAGGCGCGGATCGACCTCACGGCTGCCCTGCGGGCGGCCGCGCGGCACGGCCTGAACGAGGGCGTCTGCAACCATTTCAGCATGACCGTGCCGGGTCGACCGGAGCTGTTCCTGGTCAACCCGCAGGGCCTGCACTGGTCGGAGATCACGCCCTCGGACCTCGTGATGGCCGACGCCTCGGGCAAGATCCACGAGGGCAAGTACCCGGTCGAACCAACCGCCTTCCACATCCACGCCCGCCTCCATGCCGGCAACCCCAGGGCCCAGGTCGTCCTGCACACCCACATGCCCTACGCCACCGCCCTGACCTCGCTCCGCCAGGGCCGGCTGGAGATGTGCACCCAGAACGCGTTCCGCTACTGGAACCGCATCGCCTACGACGATGCCTATGCCGGGGTTGCCCTGTCGGACGCCGAGGGCGACCGCATGTGCCGCGCCATGGGCGACAAGGAGATCCTGTTCCTCGCCAACCACGGCGTCATCGTCTCGGGTCCGACCGTGGCCCAGGCCTACGACGACCTCTACTACCTCGAGCGCGCCGCCATGGTGCAGGTGCTGGCGATGCAGACCGGCCGGCCGCTCGCCATCATCGACGACGGGCTCGCCGCCCACACCGCCGGCCAGATCGCCGGCGAGGCGCAGCAGGCCTTCCTGCATTTCGATTCGCTGAAGCGGATGCTCGACCGCGACGAGCCGGGCTGGCAGAAACTGGCGGCCTAGGAGAGACGACATGCGCAAAACGATCCTTGCCGCCGCCCTGGCGGTGCTGGCGGCCGGCCCCGCCTCGGCCCAGGGCTTCGGCGTGCCGGCCGGGCCGAAGCTCGGCGAGATGGAGGTCAAGGCCTACCAGACGATCCCCAAGACCAAGGTCGCGGTGCAGCTGACCTCCGACACCCACCTGTCGCGCGAACTGCGCCGCCAGGTCATGGTGCGGCTGGCCAAGCGCGGCAACGAGGTCGGCTTCTCGGGCGGCAACGTCATGCGCATGGACGTCACCTACTTCGACCTGTCGGGCGGCAACTCGCGCGACTACGGCACCCAGGGCGGCCAGCCGGGCTACGCCCCGCCGGGCTCGAACCCGCGCATGGACCTGCCCAGCAACCCGATCCGCCGGCGCGACAGCATCTCGGCGCCGCCCGACGCGCCGACGCTGCGCATCACGCTGACGCTCTACACCGCCGACAGCGGCAAGGTGATCTGGAGCGCCACCTCGTCCTGCGCGGCGTCGTCGAACGTCGTCCAGAGCACCGGGGAAGCGATGATCAACCGCATCTTCGACAACGCCAACAAGAGCATCATCGGCGACGCCGGCTGCTGACCGCGGTCGCCCACGAGAGTGTCAAAGGAGGAAGAAGTCCCATGTCGCGCCTGGCCCCGATCGATCTCAACAAGCTGACGCCCGAGCAGAAGAAGGTGGCCGACGCCATCGTCACGGGCCCGCGCGGCGGCCTGCGCGGCCCGTTCGAGCCGTGGCTGCGCAGCCCGATGCTGGCCGACCGGGCGCAGAAGCTGGGCGAGTACTGCCGCTTCAACAACTCGCTGCACAAGGACCTGAGCGAGCTGGCGATCTGCCTGGTGGGACGGCACTTCAAGGCGCAGTTCGAGTTCTACGCCCACGCCCGGCTGGCCAAGGAGGCCGGCCTGTCGCCGGCCATCATCGAGGCGATCCGCACCCGCCAGACCCCGCCGTTCACGCGCGAGGTCGAGAAGGTGGTTTACGATTTCGTCACCGAGTACCTCGAGACCAACCGCGTCGCCGCGCCGAACTACAAGCGCGCGCTCGACGCCTTCGGCGAGCAGGGCGTCGTCGACCTGGTCGGCGTGTGCGGCTACTACATGCTGGTGTCGATGACGCTCAACGTCTTCGAGGTCGGCCTGCCGCCGGGCGAGCCCGAGCCGCTGGCGTAGCGCTCCGCGCTATTCCTCGAAGATCGCGACGGCGCGCGTCCACCCGGCGGACGCGCCGCGGATCTTGTGCGGGAAACAGGCGATGGTGAAGCCGTCGCCCGGCAGCGCCTCGAGGTTGTGCAGCTTCTCGAGGTGGCAGTAACCGATGTGGCGGCCCGCCTTGTGGCCTTCCCAGATGATCGACGGGTCCTTGTCCTTCGCGAACTTCTGGGCCGTGAAGTAGAACGGCGCGTCCCAGCTCCAGGCATCGGTCCCGGTCAGCCGCACGCCGCGCTCGAGCAGGTACATGGTGGCGTCGTAGCCCATGCCGCAGCCCGAGTTGACGTAGTCGGGATTGCCGTAGCGCGAGCCGGCGCGGGTGTTGACCACGACGATCTCGAGCGGCTTGAGGTCGTGGCCGATCCGCTTCAGCTCGGCCTCGACCTCCGGCGCCGTGATCACGTGGCCGTCGGGCCGGTCGCGGAAGTCGAGCTTCACGCCGGGCTGGAAGCACCATTCCAGCGGCACCTCGTCGATGGTGATGGCGCGCTCGCCCTTGTTCATCGTCGGGTGGAAGTGATAGGGCGCGTCGAGGTGGGTGCCGTTGTGGGTCGAGAGGTTGACGTTCTCGACCGCCCAGCCCTGCCCGTCCGGCAGGTCCTCCTTCTTCAGCCCCGGGAAGAAGCCGGCGATCTGCCCGGCCGTGTCCTCGTGCCGGTGGTACTGGATCTTCGGTCCGAACGGCACCGGGTCGGAGACGACGTCGTTCTCGAGGTAGATCGACAGGTCGACGAAGCGACGGGGCATGGCGTCCTCGCTGTGAAGGTCAGGCGACGATCTTCTTTTCCCGCAAGCTGGCGATCTCGGCCGCGCCGAGACCGGCGACGGCGGTCAGCACGGCATCGGTATGCTCGCCGAGCGCCGGCGGCGGCCGCGTGTCGTCGACCGGCGTGTCGGAGAAGCGGTAGTTCGAGCCGATGATCGGGACCTCGCCGGCGACGCTGTGCCGGTAGGTCTTGAGCATGCCGCGGCGCTTCACCTCCGGCTCGTCGAGCGCCTCCTTCATGGTGCGGATCGGGCCGGCCGGGAGGTGGCGCAGCTTCTGCGCCCAGTTCTCCTTGGTGTCGGTCCTGAGCACCGCTTCCATCAGCTCGGTCAGCGCCTTCTTGTTGGCGACGCGGTCGGCCAGCGCGGCGAAGCGCGGGTCGGTCGCCCACTCGGGATGGCCGAGCGCCTTGCAGGTGTCCTGGAACAGCTTCTGGTTGGCCACCGCCATGTAGATCTTGCCGTTCGAGGTCTCGAACGAGTTGTTTGGCGCCGAGGCGAAGTGGCCGTTGCCGGCGCGGCGCGGCTGCTCGCCGCCGATCAGGTAGTAGGCGCCCATGTTGCCGAGGCTGGCCAGCGCGGTGTCGTAGAGCGCGAGGTCGATGTGCTGGCCACGGCCGGTGCCGGTGCGCGCGTAGAGCGCCGCGTTGATCGCCGACGAGGCATGGATCGCGGTCATGGTGTCGACGATGGCGATGGCGTGGCGCAGGCCCTCGCCGTCGGGCTCGCCGTTGACGCTCATCATGCCCGACTCGGCCTGCAGCACCGGGTCGTAGCCCGGCCGGTCGCTGAGCGGCCCGGTCTGGCCGTAGGCCGAGATCGACAGGTAGACGAGGCGCGGGTACTTCGCCGCCAGCGTGGCGTAGTCGAGGCCGTACTTCTTGAGCACGCCGGGACGGAAGTTCTCGACCAGCACGTCGGCCGAGGCCAGCAGCCGGTGCACCACGGCCTGGCCCTCGGGCCTGGTGAAGTCGAGCGTCACGCTCTTCTTGCCGCGGTTGAAGGTCATGAAGAAGTGGCTCTCGCCGTTGCGCCGCGGGCCGGCGCCCTTGCGGGTGTCGTCGCCGCCATCGGGGTTCTCGATCTTGATCACCTCGGCGCCCATGTCCGACAGGATCTGGGTACACAGCGGTCCGGCGATGACGCGCGAGAAGTCGATGACGCGGATGCCCTCGAGGGGCGGGCGGCCTGAAGTTGACATGGCTGCAGGGTAGGGCTGCAGGCGGCGCGCTGTCCACGCGCGCCGATTGATCTAGACTGTCCGCCATGACCACGTTTCGCATGACGCTGTCTCGCCGCGCCGTCCTGGCCGCTCCCGCCTTCACCGCCCTCGCCGCCGCGCCCGGCGCGCGGGCGCAGGCCACCGACTTCCCCAGCAAGTCGATCAAGATCATCGTGCCGTTCGCGCCCGGCGGCTCGGGCGACATCACCGCCCGGCTGGTCGGCAAGTACATCGAGGACAAGACCGGCCAGCCCTTCGTGGTCGAGAACAAGGCCGGCGCCAACGGCATCGTCGGCGTGCTCGCGGTCAAGGCCTCGCCGGCCGACGGCTACACGCTGATGCTGGCGACGACCTCGACCAACGCCGCCAACATCCACATGTTCAAGAACCCCGGATACGATCCCGAGAAGGACCTGTCGGTGGTCGGCGTGATCGGCTCGAGCGGCGCCTTCCTGGTGGTGCGGGCCGACAGCCCGTTCAGGTCGGTGGCCGAGCTGCTGGCCCACGCCAGGGCCAACCCGGGCAAGCTCAACTTCGGTTACTTCAACGCCAGCTCGCAGGTGCCGGCCGAGGTGCTGGGCAAGCTGGCCGGCGTCGAGTGGCAGGGCGTCGCCTACAAGGCGATCGGCAATGCCTGGACCGACCTCTACGCCGGCAGCATCGACTTCATGTTCGTCGACCTGACCGCCGGCCGCGGCCAGGTGGTGGCCGGCAAGGCGCGGCCGCTGGCGCTGACGCTGGCCGAGCGCAGCCCGCTCTACCCCGAGCTGCCGACGCTGGCCGAGAGCTTCCCGGGATTCTCCAGCACCGGCTTCCTCGCCATCGCCGTGCCCAAGGCGACGCCGCTGCCGATCCAGGAGAAGCTCAACGCGCTGATCAACGAGGCGATCAGCAGCCCGGCGATCAAGGACCGGCTGGTCAACGAGTTCGCGCTCACGGCCCGGCCGCTGACGCTGGCCCAGTGCGCCGCCCAGGACCGCGACGAGCGCGCCAAGTGGGCCGAGTACGTGAAGATCGCGAAGATCGAGCCGCAGTAACCAGGATCCCGGACCCGGCGAGGGACCCTCCTAGCGGCGCCGCTCCAGCACCTCGAGCAGCTCGTCGATCTTGGTCTGGCGCTCCTGCGCGCTGCCGGCATGGAAGGCGTGGGCGACGCAGTGCTGCAGGTGGTCGGACAGGGTTTCCTGCTCGACCTTGTCGAGCGCGGCGCGGACAGCGCGGATCTGGGTCAGCACGTCGATGCAGTAGCGCTCTTCCTCGATCATGCGGGCGATGCCGCGCACCTGGCCCTCGATCCGGCCGAGCCGCGCGAGCTGGGATTTCTTGAGTTTGTCGTTCATCCCTTGAACTATACCCCCGTAGGGTATAAATGGCAAGGCATGACCCAGTCCTGCTGCAGCGGTGGCCACGGCCACCACCATCCCCCCGAGACCCCTCCCGCGGTCGCGATCGACCCGGTCTGCGGCATGAAGGTGAAGATCGACGGCGCCAGGCACACGACCGGGCACGGCGGCCGGACCTGGTACTTCTGCAACCCGAAGTGCCTCGCCAGGTTCGACGCCGCGCCCGAGGGCTACGTCGCCAGGGCGAAGGAGGCCGAGGCCGCCGCCGAGGGCAAGGCGATCGACCCCGTGTGCGGCATGAAGGTCACGATCGAGGGCGCCAGGCACACCACGGTGCACGACGGCCGCACCTTCTACTTCTGCAATCCGAAGTGCCTCGCCCGGTTCACGGCCGAGCCGGCCCGCTACCTCGACAGGTCGAAGGCGACGCCCGCCGAACCGGTGGTCGAGGGCGCGGTCTACACCTGCCCGATGCACCCCGAGATCCGCCAGGTCGGGCCGGGCAGCTGCCCGATCTGCGGCATGGCGCTGGAGCCCGAGGTCGCGACCGCCGACGCCGGCCCCAACCCCGAGCTGGTCGACTTCACCCGCCGCTTCTGGATCGGCCTGGTGCTGTCGCTGCCGGTGATCGCGCTCGAGATGGGCAGCCACGTCGTCGACCTCCACGGCGTGGTCTCGCCGGTGGTGTCGGGCTGGATCCAGTTCGCGCTGGCGACGCCGGTGGTGCTGTGGGCGGGCTGGCCGTTCCTCGAGCGCGGCGTCCAGTCGGTGCGCACCGGCCACCTCAACATGTTCACCCTGGTCGCCATGGGCACCGGCGTGGCGTGGCTGTACAGCGTCGTGGCGCTGCTCGCGCCCGGCCTGTTCCCGCCCGCCTTCCGCGGCCACGGCGGCACGGTCGCGGTCTACTTCGAGGCGGCGGCGGTGATCACCGTGCTGGTGCTGCTGGGCCAGCTGCTCGAGCTCGGCGCGCGCGAGCGGACCTCGGGCGCGATCCGCGCCCTGCTCGACCTCGCGCCGCGCACCGCGCGGCGGCTCGGCCCCGCCGGCGCCGAGGAGGAAGTCTCGCTCGACGCCATCGCGGTCGGCGACCGGCTGCGCGTGCGGCCGGGCGAGAAGGTCCCGGTCGACGGCGTCCTGCTCGAGGGCCGCTCGTCGCTCGACGAGTCGATGGTCACCGGCGAATCGCTGCCGGTCACCAAGGAAGCCGGCGCCGCCGTGATCGCCGGCACGCTCAACGCCACCGGCGGCTTCGTGATGCGGGCCGAGAAGGTCGGGCGCGACACCATGCTGGCGCGCATCGTCCAGATGGTGGCCGATGCCCAGCGCTCGCGCGCCCCGATCCAGCGGCTGGCCGACAGCGTCGCCGGCTGGTTCGTGCCGGCGGTGATCGCCGTCGCGGTGGTCGCGTTCGCTGCCTGGGCCACCTTCGGGCCGGAGCCGCGCTTCGCCTTCGGGCTGGTCGCCGCGGTGACGGTGCTGATCATCGCCTGCCCGTGCGCGCTCGGCCTCGCCACGCCGATGTCGATCATGGTCGGCATCGGCCGCGGCGCCCAGGCCGGCGTGCTGATCCGCAACGCCGAGGCGCTGGAGCGGCTGGAGCGCGTCGACACGCTGGTGGTCGACAAGACCGGCACGCTGACCGAGGGCAAGCCCAGGGTGGTGGCGATTGTCGCCGCCGACGGCATCGCCGAGGCCGACGCGCTGCGGCTGGCGGCCAGCGCCGAGGCGGCGAGCGAGCACCCGCTGGCGCGCGCCATCGTCGCCGCCGCGACCGCGCGCGGCCTCGCGCTGGCGCCGGTCGCCGACTTCGACTCGCCGACCGGCAAGGGCGTGGTCGCGACCGCCGAGGGCCGCAAGCTGGAGATCGGCAACGCCCGCTTCCTCGCCGAGCTCGGCGTCGCCGTCGGCGACCTCGAGGCCGAGGCCGAGCGCCAGCGCGGCGAGGGCGCGACGGCGGTGTTCCTGGCCGTCGACGGCCGCGCCGCCGCGGTGTTCGCCATCGCCGACCCGGTCAGGGAGTCGACCGCGGCGGCGCTGCAGGGCCTGGCGCGCGAGGGCATGCGGGTGGTCATGCTGACCGGCGACAACCGCACCACCGCGCTGGCGGTGGCGCGGCGGCTCGGCATCGCCGACGTCCAGGCCGAGGTGCTGCCCGGGCAGAAGAGCGCCGTGGTCGAAACACTGCGGCGCGAGGGCCGGGTGGTGGCGATGGCGGGCGACGGCGTCAACGACGCGCCGGCGCTGGCCGCCGCCGACGTCGGCATCGCCATGGGCACCGGCACCGACGTCGCCATCGAGAGCGCCGGCGTCACCCTGCTGCACGGCGACCTCACCGGCATCCTGAAGGCGCGCCGCCTGTCGCGGGCGACCATGCGCAACATCCGCCAGAACCTGTTCTTCGCCTTCGTCTACAACGCCGCCGGCGTGCCGATCGCGGCCGGGGTCCTGTACCCGTTCCTCGGCATCCTGCTGTCGCCGGTGATCGGCGCGGCGGCGATGGCGCTGAGCTCGGTCAGCGTCGTCGGCAACGCGCTCCGCCTGCGCCGGGTGTCGCTCGAGTAAAATACGCGTGGAAAATGTGCATTGCCTGTCGCTTTTGACTTGATCGGCCGGGGGCGAACGCCAGATAAAGAGGTGTCATGCTGCTGATCCGCCGCTCCGCCCGCGCCAGCACCGCCGTCCGATCCGTTTCGGCCGGCGGCGAGTGGTTCGTCGCGTCGGTGGTGATCTGCATGGTGCTGTCGGCGCTGGGCGACTCGATCGATCCCGGCGCGCTCGAGGCGATCGGCCTCGAGATCTTCCTGTTCGACTTCGGCGGCGAGCTGTCCCTGCTGGCCATGGGCCACTGGCACCTGCTCGAACTGCTGATGGCCGGCCTCGTGCTGGCCGGGGGAGTCGTCGTCCTGCGCATCGCCTTCGCGCCGTTCACGCGGACCCCCAGCCCGGCGCCGGCGCGCGCCGTGGAGAAGGTTCCCATCCAGTTCTGACGATCGATTGAGTGCACCGGCACGCCCCATGACCCCATGGGATGCGGCCGGTTCCGGTTCGTCATTTTCTGGAGACTTGTCATGGAACTCGAGTTGTTCTCGGCCGCGTTCTTCTCGGCCCTATTCGCCATCGTCCTGATCGACCTCGTGCTGGCCGGCGACAATGCCCTGGTCATCGGCCTGGTCGCCCGCAACCTGCCCAAGCACATGCAGCGGCGGGTGATCTTCTGGGGCACCTTCGGCGCCATCGCCATCCGCGTCGTCATGGCGCTCCTGGTGGTTTGGATCCTCAAGGTCCCCGGCTTCATGCTGGCCGGCGGCCTGGCGCTGATCTGGATCGCCTACAAGCTGCTGACGCCGCAGGACCAGGCGGCGCATGCGCACGCCGCGGCGGCGCCGGCGGCGTCGTTCGCCGCCGCGATCCGCACCATCGTGATCGCCGACGCGGTGATGGGCGTCGACAACGTGCTGGCGATCGGCGGCGCCGCCCACGGCAGCGTGCTGCTGATCGCGCTCGGCCTCGCCATCAGCGTGCCGATCGTGGTGTGGGGCAGCCAGCTGGTGATCAAGCTGGTCGACCGCTACCCGTCGGTCATCCTGCTGGGTGGCGCGGTGCTGGCCTGGACCGGCTACACCATGATCGTGCGCGAGCCGCTGGTCCTGGCGTGGTTCAACCAGCATGCCTACGCCAAGGTGATGGTCGCGGTGCTGGTGTTCTCGCTGGCGCTGGCGCCGTGGTTCGCCGCCCGCCTCGAGGCCCGGATGAAGCCGCTGGTGGTGCTGCTGCCGGCGCTGCTGCTGTGGCTGCTGGCCTTCGAGGTCGCGGCCAGCGTGTGGTCGCAGCGTGTCGACTACCTGATGTCGACCGATCTCGGCGGCTACACCCTCGAGGCGGTGCGCTGGCTCGGCTGGCTGCCGCTGGCCGCGGCGGCGCTGTGGCTGCGCGAGCGGATGGTCGGCGGCGCGGCGACCGCGACGTCGACCCGCTGAACCATGCACGGGGGCCGCGGCGCTTGCGCCGCGGCCTGCCGCCGCCTACGTAGCGGCGATGAACAAGCGCCTCGTCCTCGCGCTCGCCATGCCCGCGCTCGCGATGGTCGCCGCCGGCCCCGCGCCTTCCCGCGCCCAGGCGCCGATGACCGAGCAGGAATACTGCGACGCCCTGGTCGCGACCTATAACCGCTACCTCGGCCAGTCGTCGGCGCGCAGCCAGTTCCCCGACGTCGCCGCCGGCAACGCCATCGCCGACTGCCAGCGCGGCCGGCCCGCCAGCGGCATCCCGGTGCTCGAGCGCAAGCTGCGCAGTGCCGGCTTCACGCTTCCGGTGCGCGACAGGCCGGTGACCCGCGACGGCTTCTAGGAGACCCCGGGCGAGACCGTCCCGGAAACCGGGCGCCGCGCCTGCAGCGACAGGGCGAGCGGCAGCCACGGCCGGTCGGGCCACTGCCACTCGCCGTCGGGGCGGCGTTCCAGCATCCTGAAGAACCGCCACGGCAGCCGCGCGTGCTCGTGCATCCACTCGAGCCGCAGGCCGGCCGCGAGCAGGCCGTTCAGGATGTCGGACAGCGGGTGCAGCCACTCGACCTTGACGTCGTTCTGCAGCCGCGCCCGGGGATCGGCGTAGTCGCGCGGGTCGGCGAGGTGCAGCGGCGTGCGGCCGAGGTAGGGCACGAACCATCCCGGCTTGCCGTCCGGCAGCCCGGCCTGGTCGTCGTGCATCCACGCCGTCGGGTGGACGTCGGCGTAGTAGAGGCGGCCGCCCGGCTTCAGGAAGTGCGCCACGATCGCGGCCCAGCGCGCGACGTCGGGCAGCCAGCACAGGGTGCCCCAGGTGACGTAGACGAGGTCGAACGAGGCCGGTTCGGGCAACGCCCCGGGCGCGTCGTAGAGGTCGGCGAGCACGAAGCGGGCGCGGTCGGCGAGGCCGAGCTCGGCGGCCAGCCCGCGCGCCGCATCGACCGCGGCCGGCGAGAAGTCGAGGCCGACCACGGTGGCGCCGCGCTGGGCCAGCGCCAGCGTGTCGGCGCCGAAGTGGCACTGCAGGTGGAGGATGCGCAGTCCCGCGACCGCGCCGAGCTCGCCCTCCTCGATCGCGTGCAGGCGGCCATGGCCGGCGCGCAGCGGCGCGAGGTCGTAGTAGATGCCCTCGGCGAGGTGGATGCCGGTGCGCTCGTCCCACTGGGCGCGGTTGAGCGCCCGCCAGTCGGCCTTCGACGCGTCGCCGACGCTCACAGGCTCAGCGCGTGGCCGGTCAGCCGGCGGTAGGCCTCGAGGTAGCGCTTGCTGGTCGCCTCGACGACCTCGGGCGGCAGCGCCGGCGCCGGCGCGTCGCCGTTCCAGCGCCCGGCATGGCGCTCGACGTCGAGCCAGTCGCGCAGCGGCTGCTTGTCGAAGCTGGGCTGCGGCCGGCCCGGCGCGTAGCCGTCGAGCGGCCAGAAGCGCGAGCTGTCCGGCGTCATGACCTCGTCGATCAGCAGGATCTCGCCGGCGGCGGTGCGGCCGAACTCGAACTTGGTGTCGGCGATGATGATGCCCTGCTTCAGGGCGACGTCGCGGCCGTGGGTGTAGACCAGCCGGGTCAGCCGCTCGAGCTCGGCGGTCACCGCGTCGCCCAGGATCTCGCGCATGCGGCCGACCGTGATGTTCTCGTCGTGGCCGCTCTCGGCCTTGGTCGCCGGGCTGAACACCGGCGGGTCGAGCCGGCCGCTCTCCTGCAGCCCGGCGGGCAGCGCCTCGCCGGCCAGCGTGCCGGCCCTGGCGTACTCGCGCCACGCCGAACCCGACAGGTAGCCGCGGACCACGCACTCGATCGGGAACACCGTGGCGCGCCGGCACAGCATGGCGCGGCCGGCGATCGCGGCGCGGTGGCGGGCCAGCGCCGGCACCGCCGCGACGATGGCATCGGCGTCGGCCGCCAGCATGTGGTGCCCGACCTTGCCCTCGAGCTGGCGGAACCACCACGCGCTGGTCTGGGTCAGCACCGCGCCCTTCATCGGGATCGGCTCGGCCATCACCACGTCGTAGGCGCTGACGCGGTCGGTCGCGACCAGCAGCAGGCGGTCGGCGTCGACCTCGTAGACATCGCGGACCTTGCCGCGCGCGATCCGCCGCAACGGCAGGTCGCTGGTCGTCATCAGCACCATCGTCATCCCTTCTTCCGGGTCACTTCTCGCGGCTCATTTCCTCGAACACCTCGATGGCGATCAGGAGCGCCTCGCGCACCGCCGGCACGCCGATATAGCCGCCGAGGTGCAGCAGCGCCTCGGACAATTCGTCCTCGGTCCAGCCCTGGTTGCGGGCCATGCGCAGGTGGATCTTGAGCTCGGGCCAGCGCGCCTGCGCGGTGTCCGAGACGACGCAGATCAGCGCCCGGGTCTTGAGGTCCAGCCCCGGCCGGCTCCACAGCATGCCGAACACGGCCTCGCGGGCGTAGTCGCCGAACTTCTTCATGATCGGGTGGTTGTAGACCGTCCGGTTCATGTCGGCGGCGTACTTCTCGCCCATCAGCTTCGTCCGGATCTCGCTGCCCTTCCTGTAGTTCTCGCTCTCGGCCATGGTCTCCTCCTGTGCCCGCAGCCTAGCCGCCGCGGCCGGGGAATAACAGGCGGCCTTGATCTGCCTCAACGACGGCGGGGCCACGCCGGGGGACGCTGGTACCATGGGTGCAATCGTCTACTCGCGGCTGAAGCCGTTCCTTTATGCCGACCGTCTGTCGGAAATCGCCGCCGGCCGGGTGCCGGCCCCGGTCCACGTGCGCATCAAGCCGACCAACGTCTGCAACCACGGCTGCTGGTTCTGCGCCTACCGCACCGATTCGCTGTCGCTGGGCAGCGGCATGACCGAGCGCGACCGCATCCCGCGCGAGAAGATGCGCGAGATCGTCGAGGACCTGGTCGAGATGAAGGTCCAGGCCGTCACCTTCTCCGGCGGCGGCGAGCCGCTGATCTATCCCTGGATCGTCGAGACGGTGGAGCGGCTGGCGGCCGGCGGCATCCGCATCGGCACGCTGACCAACGGCGCCATGCTGAAGGGCAAGGTCGCCGATGCCTTCGCCGCCCACGCCACCTGGCTGCGCGTCTCGATCGACGGCTGGGACGGGCCGAGCTACGCCCGCTCGCGCAAGGTCTCGGAGGACGAGTTCGACAAGGTGCTGGGCAACCTCGCCGCCTTCGCCGACCGCGCCGGCACGTGCTCGCTGGGCGCCAGCGTGATCGTCGACGAGGGCAACGCCCCGCACCTGTTCGGCCTGTGCCAGCGGCTCAAGGACGTCGGCATCCACCACGTCAAGCTGACGCCCTGCATCGTGCGCGACTCGGGCCGCGAGAACGACACCTACCACGCCCGCATCGCCGACGTGGTGCACGGCGAGATCGAGCGCATCAAGCGCATCGAGGATCGCGGCTTCAAGGTCAACGACCACTACCACGCGCTCGGCGACCGCTTCGACCGCAACGACACGCGCTGCCCGATGGCCTACCTGCTGACCATCATCGGCGCCGACCTCGGCGTCTACAGCTGCCAGGACAAGGCCTACACCGACGGCGGCCGGCTCGGCTCGCTCGCCGACCAGCGCTTCCGCGACTTCTGGTTCTCGCCCGGGAATGCCCGCAGCCTGTGCGCCATCGACCCCTCGGTCGACTGCCGTCACCACTGCGTCGCCTCGTCCAAGAACGAGATGATCAACGAGTTCCTGTCGCTGGCACCCGACCACGCGCCGTTCGTCTGACGCCCGGCCCCTCAGACCAGGCGGTAGCCGACGCCGGGCTCCGTGAGCACGTGGCGCGGCGCCGACGGATCGGCCTCGACCTTCTGGCGCAACTGGCGGACGTAGACACGCAGGTACTGCGGGTCGACCGACTCGTTGCGCCAGACCTCGCGCAGCAGGTGGCGGTGGGTCAGCACCTTGCCGGCATGGATCGCGAGCTGCTCGAGGATGTCGTACTCCTTGGGCGACAGTTTCACGTCCTCGGTGCCGCGCCGCACCACCCGCCGCACCAGGTCGATCGACAGGTCGTCGCTGGCGAAGGTGCGCTCGGCGCCCTGCTGGGCGAGGCGATGGCGGAGCGCCGTGCGCAGCCGGGCCATCAGTTCGGCCGCGCCGAACGGCTTGGTGACGTAGTCGTCGGCGCCGGCATCGAGCGCGGCGACCTTGGCGGTCTCGTCGCCGCGGCTCGACAGCACCACGATCGGCACCGGCGACAGCGCGCGGATGCGCCCGATCAGGGCCTGGCCGTCGATGTCGGGCAGGCCGAGGTCGAGCAGCACGAGGTCGGGCTTGTGATGGCGCAGCGCCGAGAGCGCCTCCGCCCCGCTGCTCGCCTCGAGCGTCCGGTATTCCTGGGCGCCCAGCGTCGCGCGCAGCAGCCGGCGGATCGGCGGCTCGTCCTCGACGATCAGGATGGTGGCGTCGTCGGCGGTCATGTCGGCTGGGCCATGCCGGGAAAGCTTACCACGAACGCCGCGCCCTGCCGGTCGGCGCGGTTGCGCGCCACCAGGGTCCCCCCTGCACCTCGACGAAGCCACGCGCGATGGCGAGGCCGAGACCGGTGCCCGCCCGGCGGCGATCGCCGTCCTGCGCGCGGTAGAACTTGTCGAACAGGCGCGGCAGGGCCTCGGCGGGAATGCCCGGTCCTTCGTCCTGGAGCACGATCTCGACCTGCCCGTCGCTGGCCCGGCGCGCCACGACCTCGATGCGGCTGCCCTCCGGCGCGTACTTGGCGGCGTTGTCGAGCAGGTTGAACAGCGCCTGCTCGGCCAGCACGAAGTCGAGCGACAGCGCGGGCAGGCCGGGCTCGATGGTGCTCGCCACGACGTGGCGGACCAGCACCGGCGCGGCGCGGCGCAGCACCGTCGAGACGAGGTCGCCCGCCTCGACCGGTTCGCGGCGCGGCACGATCGCCCCGGCGTCGAGCCGCGTCATGTCGAGCAGGTTGCCGACGAAGCGGTCGAGCCGCTCGGCCTCCGACAGCGCCGTCGCGGTGAGCTCGTCGCGGGTCTCGCGGTCGTAGCGGTCGCGGAAGCTGCGCAGGCTCGACAGCGCGCCGATGATCGAGGCGAGCGGCGTGCGCAGGTCGTGGCTGACCGAGGTCAGCATGGCCGAGCGCAGCCGCTCGCGCTCCTCGCCCAGCCGCGCCTGGTCGATGTCGTTGGCGAGCGTCACCCGCTCGATCGCGACCGCGGCCTGGTTGCCGACGGCGTCGAGCAGCCGCCGCTGCCCGGACGACAGGACGCTGCCTTCGGGCAGGGCCAGCACGCCGATCACGCCGACGGCGCCGCGGCTGGTGCGGATCGGCACGAACAGCCAACGCCCGCCCGGCAGCGTGTCGGTGCCCTTGCCGGTCGGACGGTCGGCCTCCCACGACCACCGCGCCGCGGCGAGGTCGGCATCGGAGAAGTCGCTATCGGGCGGGAAGGCGGCGCGGCTCTCGAGGCGCCCGTCATCTGGCATCAGGATCACGATCTCGGCGTTGAGCAGGCGCGCGAGATGGGTCACCACGATCCACAGCAGGTCGTACAGCTCGAGGACGCCCGCGATCTTGCGGCTGAAGGCGTAGAGCTCGGCGGTGGTGCGGGCCTCGCGCCGCGCCGCCTCGGTCTGCGATCGGGTCCGCGCCGCCAGCGCGCTGGCCAGCACCGCGACCAGCATGAAGAAGAACAGCGCAACGACGTTGGCGGGGTCGCGGATCGTGAACTCGTAGAGCGGCGGCAGGAAGAAGAAGTTGAAGCAGCCGGTGGCCAGCGCCGCCACCCACAGCGACGGCACCAGGCCATGGCGCGCCGCCGCCACCATCACCGGCACCACGAACACCAGCGAGATGTTGGGCAGCACGATCGTGCGGTCGATGGCGACGCCGACCGCGGTGGCCAGCGCGGTCGTCACCGCGCCCTCGAGGTACGGGCCGGGCGTGGTCGGCACCCCGGTCAGCCAGTCCGACGCGCGCGTCGTGCCCGGCTCCTTGTCCGATGGCGCGACCTCGATCGCGAGGCCCGAGCCGCTGCGCACCAGCGCGTCGACCACCGAGGGATGACGCAGCTCGAACCATCGCGAGCGGCGCGACTTGCCGACCACGATGCGGGTGGCGTTGCGCGCCCGGGCGAAGGCCAGGATCTCCTCGACCACCGAGGTGCCGGGCACGCTCACGACCTCGGCGCCCAGCTGCTCGGCCAATCGCATCGCCGCCGCCAACTCGCCACGCTCGGCCTCGGACAGCAGCGCGTGCCGGTCGCTCTCGACGTAGAGCGCGATCAGCTCGGCATCGAGCCCGTCGGCGGTGCGCTTGGCCGCCCGCACCGCGTTGGCGGCGGCCGGGCTGGGATCGAGGCAGACCACGACGCGCTCGCCCGCCGCCCATGGCCCCGTGATGGCGTGCTCGCGCATGTAGCTTAGCATCTGCTCGTCGACGCGCAGCGCGGTGCGGCGCAACGCCAGTTCGCGCAGCGCCGTCAGGTTGCCGGGCGAGAAGTAGTGGCGCAGCGCGCGCTGGGCCTGCTCGCGGACATAGACCTTGCCCTCGTGCAGGCGGGCGATCAGGTCGCCGGGCGTCAAGTCGACCAGTTCGACCTCGTCGGCCGAATCGATCACGCGGTCGGGCACGGTCTCGCGCACCCGGATGCGGGTGATGCGCGCCACGACGTCGTTCAGGCTCTCGACGTGCTGGACGTTCAGGGTCGAGTAGACGTCGATGCCAGCCGCCAGCAGCTCCTCGACGTCGAGGTAGCGCTTGGGGTGGCGGCTGCCCTCGGCATTGGTGTGGGCCAGTTCGTCGACCAGCACCAGCTTCGGCCGCCGCCTAAGCACCGCGTCGATGTCCATTTCCTGCAGCATGCGCCCGCGATAGGCGACGACGCGGCGCGGCACGACCTCGAGGCCCGCTAGTTGCGCCTCGGTCTCGGCGCGGCCGTGCGTCTCGACCACGCCGACCACGACGTCGATGCCCTCTTCCTGGCGCCGCCGCGCCGCCAGCAGCATGGCGTAGGTCTTGCCGACGCCCGGCGCCGCCCCGAGGAAAATCTTGAGCTTGCCGCGACTTTCCCGCTCGGCCGCCTTCAGCAGCGCGTCCGGCGAGGGACGGACAGGATCCGCAGCGTCAGCCATGGCCGGACCACCTTGTCACCCGGCCTTCAGGGCGTCGAGCGCGATGTTGAGTTGCAGCACGTTGACGCGCGGTTCGCCGATCACGCCGAGCAGGCGGCCCTCGATGGCACGGCCGACGAGGTCGCGCACCTGCGCTTCCGGCAGGCCGCGCTCGCGGGCGACGCGCGGCACCTGGAAGTAGGCCCCGGCCGGAGTAATGTGCGGATCGAGGCCCGAGCCGGAGGTCGTGACGAGATCGACCGGCACCGGCGCCGACGGGTTCTCGGCCCTGAGCTTCTCGACTTCGGCCTTGATGCGCTCGACCAGCGCCTTCGAGGTCGGCCCGGCGTTGCTGCCCGACGAGTTGGCGGCGTTGTAGGGCGCGGCCACGCTCTTGGAGGCGTCGGCGGGATCGGTGTCGGTTGTGGCCGAGGGCCGCCCGTGGAAGTAGCGCGCCCCGGCGAAGTTCTGGCCGATCAGCGTCGAGCCCACTACCTTGCCGTCGCGCACCACCAGACTGCCGGCCGCTTGCCGCGGGAACAGCGCCTGGGCGAGGCCGGTCATCGCCAGCGGGTAGGCGATGCCGGTGGCGATCGTGAACAGGACGATCATGACGATGGCGGGGCGGATGTCCTTGAGCATGGCGGGTTCCTCAGGCGAGGCCGATGGCGGTGATCAGGAGGTCGATCAGCTTGATGCCGACGAACGGCACGACGATGCCGCCCAGCCCATAGACCACCAGGTTGCGGCGGAGAACCGCCGAGGCGCCGACCGCGCGGTAGCGCACCCCGCGCAGCGCCAGCGGGATCAGCGCGACGATCACCAGGGCGTTGAAGATGATCGCCGACAGGATGGCGCTCTCCGGCGTCCGGAGCCCCATCACGTTCAGGGCGCCCAGCTGCGGGTAGAAGGCGAGGAACATCGCCGGGATGATGGCGAAGTACTTGGCGACATCGTTGGCGATCGAGAAGGTGGTGAGCGCGCCCCGGGTCATCAGCAGCTGCTTGCCGATCTCGACGATCTCGATGAGCTTGGCCGGGTCGCTGTCGAGGTCGACCATGTTGCCGGCCTCGCGCGCCGCCATGGTGCCGGTGTTCATGGCCACGCCGACATCGGCCTGGGCCAGCGCCGGCGCGTCGTTGGTGCCGTCGCCGCACATCGCCACCAGCTTGCCCTGCGCCTGCTCGTCGCGGATCAGCCGCAGCTTGGTCTCGGGCGTCGCCTGCGCCAGGAAGTCGTCGACCCCCGATTCGGCGGCGATGGCGGCGGCGGTGACCGGGTTGTCGCCGGTGATCATCACCGTGCGGATGCCCATGCGGCGCAGCGTGGCGAAGCGCTCGCGGATGCCGCCCTTCACGATGTCCTTGAGGTGCACGACGCCCAGCAGCCGGCCGTCGCGCGCCACCGCCAGCGGCGTGCCGCCCGACTTCGCGACGCCGTCGGCCAGCGCCTCGATCTCGCGCGCCAGCGCCGGCGTGGTCGCGGCCGCCTTGACCTCGGCGATGATGGCGCCGACCGCGCCCTTGCGGATCGACGAGCCGTCGACGTCGATGCCGCTGATCCTGGTGTAAGCCGAGAACGGGATGAACTTCGCGTGCAGGGGCGCCATCTCGCGGCCGCGGATGGCGTACTTCTCCTTGGCCAGCACCACGATCGAACGACCCTCCGGCGTCTCGTCCGACAGCGAGGCGAGCTGCGCGGCGTCGGCGAGCTCGCGCTCGTCGACCCCGGCCACGGGGAGGAACGCCGTCGCCTGGCGGTTGCCCAGCGTGATCGTGCCGGTCTTGTCGAGCAGCAGAGTGTCTACGTCGCCCGCCGCCTCCACGGCGCGGCCCGACATCGCCAGCACGTTGAAGCGCACCAGCCGATCCATGCCTGCGATGCCGATCGCCGAAAGCAGCGCGCCAATGGTCGTGGGGATGAGGGTCACGAACAGCGCCACCAGCACCAGCACGCCCATGGTGCCGCCGGCATAGGCGACGAAACTCGGGATCGAGGCGACCGAGAAGACGAAGATGATCGTCATGCCCGCCAGCAGGATGTTGAGCGCGATCTCGTTCGGGGTCTTCTGCCGCGCCGCGCCCTCGACCAGGGCGATCATGCGGTCGAGGAAGGTCGAACCGGGCTGCGCGGTGATCCGCACCTTGATGACGTCGGAGATCACCAGCGTGCCGCCGGTGACGGCCGAGCGGTCGCCGCCGGCCTCGCGGATGACCGGCGCGGATTCGCCGGTGATCGCCGCCTCGTTGACCGAGGCGACGCCCTCGATGACCTCGCCGTCGGACGGCACGAGGTCGCCGGCCTCGACCAGCACGACATCGCCCTTGCGCAGCGCCGTCGCCGGCACCGTCTCGAACGCCGTCCCGGCCGGATCGGCCAGCCGTTTCGCCACGGTGTCGGTCCGCGCCTTGCGCAACGTCGCGGCCTGCGCCTTGCCGCGGCCCTCGGCCACCGCCTCGGCGAAGTTCGCGAACAGCACCGTGAACCAGAGCCACAGGTTGACCTGGAAGGCGAAGCCCAGCCCGCCCCTGCCCTCGACAAGATCGCGAACGAACAGCACGGTCGTCAGCGTCGCCACGACCTCGACCGTGAACATCACAGGATTGCGGAACATGACGCGCGGGTCGAGCTTGGCGAACGCCGCTACCAGTGCCGGCCCCAGGATCTTCGGGTCGGCCAGCGTCGACGCCGACGAGCGGCGGCCGGAAAGAGCCATATCGGACATGACGAACCTCGGTCCTAGAAGAGGGTCCCGGCGTGCATCGCGACGTGCTCGACGATCGGGCCGAGCGCCAGCGCCGGGAAGAAGGTCAAGCCACCGACGATCAGGATCATCCCGACCACCAGCCCGACGAACAGCGGTCCGTGCGTCGGGAAGGTGCCGGCCGAGGCGGGCACGGTCTTCTTGGCCGCCAGCGAGCCGGCGATGGCCAGCATCGGCACGATCATCAGAAAGCGCCCGACGAACATCGCGAGCCCGAGTGTCGTGTTGTAGAAGGTCGTGTTGGCCGACAGTCCGGCGAAGGCCGAGCCGTTGTTGCCGGTCGCCGAGGTGTAGGCGTAGAGGATCTCGCTGAAGCCGTGCGGGCCTGCGTTGGCCGGGCCGGCGAGGCCGGCCTCGCTCACGGTCGCGACCGCGGCGAAGCCCAGGATCGAGAACGGCAGGACGAGGATGGCGAGCAGCGCCATCTTGACCTCGCGCGCCTCGATCTTCTTGCCGAGATACTCCGGCGTGCGGCCGACCATCAGGCCGGCGATGAACACCGACAGGATGGCGAACAGCAGCATGCCGTAGAGACCGGCGCCGACGCCGCCGACGATGATCTCGCCGAGCTGGATGTTGAACATCGGCACCAGCCCGCCGAGCGGCGTGAAGCTGTCGAGCATGGCGTTGACCGCGCCGCACGAGGCGGCGGTCGTGACGACCGCGAACAGGGCGGAGGCAACGATGCCGAAGCGGACCTCCTTGCCCTCCATGTTGCCGCCGGCCTGCAGCGCCGAGGTCGCGGTATCGACGCCGGCGCTGGCGATCGCCGGGTTGCCGGCCGCCTCGGCCCAGTAGACGACCGAGACGCCGGCCACGAACAGCACCGCCATGACGGCCAGCACCGCCCAGCCCTGGCGCGGATCGCCGACCATGCGGCCGAACACGTTGGTGAGCGCGGCGCCCAGCGAGAAGATCAGCACGACCTGCACGAGGTTGGTGAACGCGTTGGGATTCTCGAACGGGTGCGCGGAGTTGGCGTTGAAGAAGCCGCCGCCGTTGGTGCCCAGCATCTTGATGACCTCCTGCGAGGCCACCGGTCCCTGGGCGATCGTCTGCTTGGCGCCTTCCAGCGTCGTCGCCTCGGTGTAGACGCCGAGGTTCTGCGGCACGCCCTGCGCGACGAAGAACAGGCCGACCGCGATCGACAGCGGCAGCAGGACGTAGAGCGTGCAACGCACGAGGTCGGCCCAGAAGTTGCCGATGCCCTTTGCCGAGCGGCGCGCGAAGCCGCGCACCAGCGCGATCGCCAGCGCAATGCCGGTGGCCGCCGACACGAAGTTGTGCACGGCCAGCCCGGCCATCTGCACGAGGTAGCCCATCGTCGTCTCGGGTACGTAGGACTGCCAGTTGGTGTTGGTGACGAAGCTCATCGCGGTGTTGAAGGCGAGGCTCTCCTCGACCGCCGCCTGCCCGGCCGGGTTGAAGGGCAGCACCGCCTGCAGGCGCATCAGCCCGTACAGGGTGAGGAAGCCGGCGAGACTGAACATCAGCATGCTGACCGCGTAGGCGACCCAGCCCTGGTCGACGCGCGGGTCGACGCCGGCCAGCCGGTAGAAGCCGCGCTCGATAGGCCCCAGCACCGGCGACAGCACGGTACGTTCGCCGGCGAACACGCGCGTCATGTAGCCGCCCAGCGGCTTCACGAGCAGCAGCACGATCCCCGCGAACAGGGCGATCTGGATCCAGCCTTCGACAGTCATGGAACTCTCCGGGCGCCTAGAACCGCTCGGGGCGGAGCAGCGCGTAGACGAGGTAGGCGAGCAGGCCGAGGGTCACGGCCCCGCCGAGGGCGTATTCGAGCAGCATGGCGGCCTCCTCAGGGCTTCTCGCAGGCGCGGGCGTAGGCGATGGCGACGAGGAAGCAGGCGCAGGCGGCGGCCAGCAGGATCGCGTCGAGCATGGTCTTCCCTCAGCGGCCGCCGGCGAGGTCGAGGACGAGGCACACGACCAGCGCCAGCGCGAGGTGGCAAGCGAGCAGGACGCCGATCTCGGCGATCACCGGGCCCGGGGCGGGAGGAGACGCGGCCGGCACCGGCAGGGTGGCGGCGCGCGCGGCAAGGAAGCGGAAAGTCGTCATGGCCGGGACGGTGGACCCGGACGCCGTAGGAATTCGACGGCGGCGGTCGGGGCGGGGCATAGGATTTGCATTAAGGAATTCATCAGGACCGAAGCGCCTCGATCAGAGGCGATTCCACAGCCGTTCGTAGGCAACGAACGCGCAGACCAGGGCAAACCCGGCGAGAACCACGAAATCGATCATCGCTCAGCCTCCACCCCTGAGCAGAAACCGGCAGGACGTAGGCGGTCGAGCCGACCGGGCCGCCGGCCGTATAGGAATTCCATAGGAAAATGACCGAGCCGGTCCGGGTCCTATGGAATGGCTATGGGAAGGCCAGCCCGGCCGCATGGACTTCCTCGCCGCCGTCGCGGCACTTCTCGATCGTTGAGAAAGGGAACCGGAGCATGAAGCGAATCACCTCGGCACTGCTATCGACCGCGGCCAGCCTCTGCGTCGCGAACGGCGCACTGGCGCAAACCGCGCCGCAGCAGCCGACACCGGGCCAGGGTCCAGCCGAGACCACGCCGGCGGCGCTCGAGAAGGAGACGTGGAAGGGACCGTTCGGCGGATCGTTCACGGCCTCGTTCGCGTTCGCGACCGACTATTCTTACCGCGGTATCTCGCAGACCCAGCGCCAGGTCGCGGTGCAGCCGTCGCTGACCTACGAGACCGCCTCGATCGGCGAGCAGGTGGCGCTCAGCGCCTACGTCGGCGCGTGGGGTTCGAACGTCTACTTCCCGCCAACCCCGACGATCGCCGAGGTGGACCTGATCGCGGGCTTCCGCGGCAAGGCGCTGGACGGCAAGCTGACCGCCGACCTCGGCTACATCCGCTACAACTACCTCGGCGCGCCGTCGGACCTGTTCTACGACTTCAACGAGTTCGGCCTGGTGCTGGGCTACGACTTCGGCGTCGCCCAGCTGCAGGGCGCGCTGCGCTACAGCCCCAACTTCTTCGCCAACTCGGGCGCGGCCTGGTACAAGTGGGGTTCGCTCACCGTCCCGCTCAGCTTCATCAACATCAACGAGAACGTGTCGTTCAAGCTGTTCGGCACGGTCGGCAACCAGTACGTCGAGCGCTTCGCCAACTACGGCATCGGCTACGACAACTACTGGGACTGGCAGGTCGGCCTGGGGGCCACGGTGTGGGGCGTCGACCTGTCGGTCGCCTGGGTCTCCACCAATCTCAGCTCGGCGACGTGCGCCGCGACCATGAACTGCGATTCGCGCGCCATCTTCATGATCAGCAAGACGTTCTGATGAACCAGGCTCGCGCAGAATCCCGTTGACACTCCCTCCGCCCGGCGCGATAGCCGCGCCGAGGATCGCGGGGGAGTTGTCCGTCCATGTCAGGCGCTGCAGCGGGTGCGCAATCCCCGTCCCGGAGCCGCACGGCTTCGCTCACCCTGGCCGCGCTGGGCGTCGTGTTCGGCGACATCGGCACCAGCCCGCTCTACACCGTCAAGGAGTGCTTCAGCGAGTTCACCGGTCTCTCGCCCACGCCCGGCAACGTGCTCGGCATCCTGTCGCTGATCACCTGGGCGCTGATCATCATCGTCACGCTGAAGTACGTCCTGGTCGTGATGCGCGCCGACAACCGCGGCGAGGGCGGCGTGCTCGCCCTGATGGCGCTGGTGTCGCGGCAGGACGGCATCAAGGCGCGGCGCCGCCGCTTCTTCCTGTGGGCCGGCATGCTGGGCGCGGCGCTGTTCTACGGCGACTGCCTGCTCACGCCCGCCGTCTCGGTGCTGAGCGCGGTCGAAGGCCTCAAGGTCGTGACGCCGGCGCTCGAACCGGTGGTGCTGCCGACCGCCATCGCCGTGCTGTTCGCCCTGTTCGCCGTCCAGCGCTTCGGCACCGCCGGCGTCGGCAAGTGGTTCGGCCCGATCACGCTGGCCTGGTTCGTCGTGCTGGCCGTGCTCGGCCTGCGCCACGTCCTCGACGCGCCGCAGGTGCTGTGGGCGCTGTCGCCGACCCATGCCCTTGGCTTCGCCATGGAGCACGGCCTGGTGACGTTCCTCGCGCTCGGCGCCGTCACCCTGGCGGTGACCGGCGCCGAGGCGCTGTACGCCGACATGGGTCACTTCGGCCGCACCCCGATCCGCCTGGCCTGGCTGTGGCTGGTGCTGCCGGCGCTGCTGCTCAACTACTACGGCCAGGGCGCGCTGCTGCTGGCGAACCCGGCCGCGGTCGACAACCCGTTCTTCCGGATGGCGCCCGAGTGGGCGACGGTGCCGCTGGTGGCGCTGGCGACGGTCGCCACCGTGATCGCCTCGCAGGCGACGATCTCGGGCGCGTTCTCGATGGCGCAGCAGTCGGCCCTGCTCGGCCTCAGTGCCCGCATCCGGGTCGACCACACCTCGGAGAGCGAGTTCGGCCAGGTCTACGTGCCGGCGATCAACTGGCTGCTGCTGGCCGGCGTGATCGCGCTGGTGCTGTTCTTCAAGTCGTCGAGCGCGCTGGCCGCGGCCTACGGCATCGCCGTCACCGGCACCATGCTGGTCACCACCCTGCTGGTGTTCGCGCTGGCGATCCGCCGCTGGAAGTGGTCGTGGGCGGTCGCCACGCCGCTGTTCGGCCTGTTCCTGCTGGTCGACGTCACCTTCCTGTCGGCCAACCTCCTGAAGTTCCACGAGGGCGGCTGGGTGCCGGTGGCGATCGCGCTGGCGATCTTCACCACCATGGCGACCTGGATGAAGGGTCGCGCCATTGCCGCCGAGCGCGAGCGCGACAGCACCCTGCCGATCGAGCAGCTGATCGCGAGCGTCGGTCCCGGCAGCGTCCACCGCCCGCAGGGCACGGCGGTCTACCTGACCTCGATCGCCGGCAACGCCCCGGGTTGCCTGCTGCACAACCTCAAGCACAACGAGGTCCTGCACCAGCACGTCGTGCTGCTGACCATCGACATCGCCGATGAGCCCTACGTCGCGCCCGGGCGCCGCGCCGAGATCGACCACCTCGGCAAGGGCTTCCATCGCGTCGCCCTGCGCTACGGCTTCATGGAGCAGCCAGAGGTGCCGCGCGACCTCGCGCCGCTCGCCGACAAGGGCATCCCGGTCGACCCGATGCGGACCTCCTACTTCGTCGGCCGCAACAGCTACGTCGCGGCATCGACGTCGGACCTGCGCGGCTGGCAGCAGAAGCTGTTCCTGGTGCTGGCCCGCTTCGCGGTCAGCGCCGCCGACTTCTTCGGCCTGCCCGCCAACCGCACCGTCGAGCTCGGCAGCCGCATAGAGGTGTGAAGCCGGGACCGCGCGCGGTCCCATGCTTTCCGATTGAACCGCCTTCCGGCTCGCCGCAGACTCCCGCCACCGGAGTGGGGGAGCGTGCGTTGGGGGACAGGAAGCGGTTCGCGGGGCTGACGCTCGCGGCGTTGGGCGTGGTGTTCGGCGACATCGGCACCAGCCCGCTCTACACCGTCCAGACCTGCTTCAGCGCCTTCACCGGCCTCGAGCCCACGCCCGGCAACGTGCTCGGCATGCTGTCGCTGATCACCTGGGCGCTGGTGATCGTGGTGACGCTGAAGTACGTCATCATCGTCATGCGCGCCGACAACCACGGCGAGGGCGGCGTGCTGGCGCTGATGGCGCTGGTGTCGCGCGAGCAGGGCCTCGGCCGGCGGCGCAGCTTCTACGTCCTGCTCGGCATGCTCGGCGCCTGCCTGTTCTACGGCGACTGCCTGCTGACGCCGGCGATCTCGGTGCTGAGCGCGGTCGAGGGCCTGAACGTCGCGACGCCGGAGTTCCAGCCGGTGATCCTGCCGATCGCCGTCGCCGTCCTGGTCGCCCTGTTCTCGGTCCAGCGCTTCGGCACCGGCGGCATCGGCAACCTGTTCGGCCCGGTGATGCTGGCGTGGTTCGTGGTGCTTTTCCTGCTCGGCGCGCGCCAGGTCGCCCACCATCCCGAGGTGCTGGCGGCGCTGTCGCCGCTGCACGCGCTCGAGTTCGCCCAGCGCCACAAGGTCGGCGCGTTCGTGGCGCTGGGCGCCGTCACCCTGGCGCTGACCGGCGCCGAGGCGCTGTACGCCGACATGGGACACTTCGGCCGCCGCCCGATACGGCTGGCCTGGCTGGTCGTGGTCTTCCCCGCCCTGCTCGCCAACTACTACGGCCAGGGCGCGCTGCTGCTGGCCGACCCGTCGGCGGTTTCCAACCCGTTCTTCCGCATGGCCCCGGCGTGGGCGCTCTACCCGCTGGTCGTGATGGCGACGCTGGCGACCGTGATCGCGTCGCAGGCGACGATCTCGGGCGCCTTCTCGATGGCCCAGCAGGCGACGCTGCTGGGCATGAGCCCGCGCGTGCGCATCCTCCACACCTCGCCCAGCGAGTTCGGCCAGATCTACGTGCCGGCCGTGAACTGGCTGCAGCTGGCCGGCGTGCTGGGCATCGTGCTGGGCTTCCGCACCGGTCCCGACATCGCCTCGGCCTACGGCATCGCCGTCACCGGCACGATGCTGGTGACCACGCTGCTGGTGTTCACGCTGGCGGTGCGCGGCTGGAAGTGGTCGTGGCTGGCGGCGCTGCCGGTGTTCGCGCTCCTGCTCACGGTCGACAGCGCGCTGTTCGCCGCCAACCTCGCCAAGTTCCTGCAGGGCGGCTGGGTGCCGCTGGCGATCGGCGGGCTGCTGTTCGTGGCGATGTGGACCTGGTACCGCGGCCGCCGCGCCGTCGAGCGCCGCATCCGCGAGCGCACCCTGCCGATGGACACGCTGCTGGCGACCATCGAGCCTCACCGCCTGCACCGCACGCCCGGCACCGCGATCTACCTCACCACCTTCTCCGACGGCGGCTCCGGCACGCTGATGCAGAACCTGCGGCACAACGGCGTGCTGCATGCCCAGGTCGTGCTGCTGACCATCGCCACGGTCGAGGACCCGGTGGTGGCGCCGGAGCGGCGCCTCGACGTCGTCGATCTCGGCGACGGGGTGTGGCGGGCGGTGCTGCGCTACGGCTTCACGGACCGGCCCAACGTCGGCCAGGACGTCGGCGGGCTGGCCGCCCACGGCATCGCGCTCGACCCGGTCCACACCTCGTTCTTCATCGGCCACAACAACATCGTCGGCGGCCCGCGGGCGCTGATGCCGACGTGGCAGCGCCGCCTGTTCTTCGCGCTCGGCCGGCTGGCCGCCAGCCCCAGCGAGTACCTCGGCCTGCCCGCCGAGCAGACGGTCGAGCTGGGCAGTCGCATCGAGGTGTGATTGACAGCGGCGGCATTATTTGCGAATGAGAACCGTTCGCATTTAAAGGCCCCGCCATGACCGACACGTCCGAGTCCCCGCGCACCGCCGAACCGACGCCGGCCCCGACCCCGGGCATCGACAGCACGGCGCTGCTGCAGGGCCGCCGCGAGCTGGCGATCCGGCACGGCGCGGCCACCTACCGGCTGCGCCTCACCGCCTCGAACAAGCTGATCCTGACGAAGTAGCCCGAGGTCAGGCGCCGTACTCCGCCGGCGGTCGCGACCGCGTCGCCTTCAGGACCAGGTGGTCGAGCGACAGCGGGCCGGGACCGGCGACGGCGAGGTAGCCGAACATCACGAAATAGGAGACTTCCTCGAAGCCCAGCAGGGTCTCGAGCGAATCGACGTCGCTCCACTTGGCGGCGGCGATCGCCACGATCATCACGACCATCATCG
Source organism: uncultured Reyranella sp. (assembly GCA_964420105.1). Lineage (GTDB taxonomy): Bacteria > Pseudomonadota > Alphaproteobacteria > Reyranellales > Reyranellaceae > Reyranella. Next base: position 24,696 of record CAYQRL010000003.1, on the reverse strand, counting down.
GGATCGCCACGATCCGCGTGCCCAGCCCGACCAGCAGCAGCAGGCCGCCCGCGAACTCGATGCCCGAGACCAGCGGCGTCAGGACTTCCGGCGCGGGAATGCCCCACTCGCGGAAGTTCTCGATCATGCGCGGCAGGAAGTTGAGCTTCTGCCAGCCGGTCCACAGGAACACCCAGCCAACGACGATGCGGACGGCCAGCGGCGGCAACCAGGTCAACCAGCCGGTGACGACGCGCGGCCAGTCGTAGAGGACGGTGATCATTTCAGTTGCCTCGTTGGGAGCATCGATCCTCCCCTTCGCGGCCGCCGCGAAGGGGAGGTGTCCGCGCAGCGGACGGAGGGATCACATCGACTTGCCGCCCTTGGCGGTGCAGTCCTGCGCCGACGAGGTCTCGGTGAAGCCCTGTCCCTTGCAGGCGTTCTGGCCCTTGCAGGCGTTGCTGGCGCTCTTGCACGAGCCCTGGCCCTTGCAGGCGTTGGAGCCGACGCACTTCACGCCGGCCGCGAACGAGGTCGTGGCGAAGGTGGTGGCGGCGAACACCGCGGCGGCGGTGGTGATCAGGGTACGCTTGTCCATGGCAGTGCCTCCTCGGATGGATGGGCGGGCTCGATGCCCGCCTTCGATCATTCGGGGAGCGTCGGCGCGGTGTTACGCCGACGCGCCGGCAAATTTTGCTGTAACGTTCCGCGGCCCGCTGCCGAACGGGAGACAGGCGGACCTCGTTGAGCGACCCGAACGAACTCACCGCCCTGATGCGGCAGGCCCGGCGCGGCGACGACGAGGCCTATCGGCGACTGCTCCTGCGGCTGGCAGCGTGGCTGCGCGGAGTCGTGCGCCGGGGACTGGCCGCGGCGGGGCGCGGTCCGGGCGACCTCGAGGACATTGTGCAGGAGACCTTGCTGGCGATGCATCTCAAGCGCGACACCTGGGACGAGAGCCAGCCGCTCGAGCCGTGGGTTCGCGCGATCGCGCGCTACAAGCTGGTCGATCACCTGCGCCGCCGCGGCTTCCACGACCACCTCGACCTCGACGCGCTGGGCGACAGCCTGGCCGCGCCGGCGTCGGGCGACGCCGGCGACGGCATCGACGCCCGCCGCCTGCTCGACGGGCTGCCGGCGCGCCAACGCCGCATCGTCGAGGAGATCTCGATCGAGGGCCGGCGCTCGGCCGAGGTCGCGACCCGGCTCGGCATGAGCGAGGGCGCGGTGCGGGTGGCGCTGCACCGCGCGCTCAGGACGCTGGCCGCCGCCTACCGCCGGGGGCCGGCATGAAGACCGAGCACCTGGTCGAATCGCTGGTCGCCGACCGCGCCGCGCCGCGGCGGCCGCTGGCGGTCGCGCTGGCCGGCGCACTGGCCCTGGGCGGCCTCGCCTCGCTGGTCGTGTTCGCGATCGAGCTGGGCGTGCGCAAGGACATCGCCGCGGCGCTCGCGACCTGGCGGTTCGACCTGAAGCTGGCATTCGTGGGGGTCGCGGTCGTCCTCGCCTTCGGCCTGTGCCGCGCGCTCGCCAACCCGGTGGCGGGCCGGCGCGCGGGACGCCGCCTGCTGCCGCTGCTGGCGCTGGCCGCCGCGCTGGTCGCGGTCGAGCTGGCGATCACGCCGGCCGCCCACTGGGGCACGCGCCTGGTCGGCAGCAACGCGCGCTTCTGCCTGACCTTCATCCCGATCCTGTCGCTGGCGCCGCTGGCGGCGGCGCTGCTGGTCCTGCGCCGCGGTGCCCCCGCCTCGCCCGCGCTGGCCGGCGCCGCCGCCGGCCTGCTGGCCGCGGCCTGCGGCGCGACGCTCTACGCCTTCCACTGCTTCGACGATTCGCCGCTGTTCGTGATGACCTGGTACAGCCTCGCCGCCGTCCCGATCGTCACGCTGGGCACGCTGGCGGGACGCTGGCTGCTGCGGTGGTGATCCGCCAGCACTGCCAGCACTGCCAGCACAGACCCTGAGCCCCTTACGGTACGCAAAAATTCCCCGCGCTTGCCTTCTGTGATGACTTGAGTTATGGTTCCGCATCGAACATAAACCCGCCGGATTCGGCGGGCGTTATGGCGGTCCCCCGACTCACGGAAGGCCATGGGCGACCGCCCCACCCTGATCCTCACGACTCGACTGGGCGTCCGGCCGCTGGGCGTACGCGGCGACCCGCTGCACGCGGTCGCCGGCCAGCTGCGCGCGGTGATCCGCCGCCGGCTGGGCGACGAGGCCGCCAGCCTGCTGGCCGAGCCGCAGATGCACGAATCGGGCGACGGCATCGACTGGTACGCCGACCGCGCCGGCCCGGTGCAGGCCTTCGCCTCGCTCGACGCGGCGCAGCAGGCCGCCGTCCTCGACACCATCGAGACCCGGCTGTCGGCGATCCGCTCGCTGGGCGGCGTGCTGCAGGAAATGTCGGGCAGCGAGGAAGCCCGGCTGGTCGGCCAGTCGCTGGCGCTGGCGACGGTGCGGCCGTCCGACGACTTCATCTTCGTGGTCGACGGCGAACCGGTGATCGCCGCCTGGGGCTACGAGTCCGACGCGCTGGCGGCACTGCAGCCCTACGTGCCGCCGCCGGTCCCCGTCCCGGCGCCACCGCCTGCGGTCGTTGCCGCGCCGGCCCCTGCCGCCGTGCTGGCCAGCGCCCCCGCCGCCGTGCTGCCCGGCGGCCTGGCATGGGCGCCGTGGCTGAGCGCGCTGCTGTTCGGGCTGATGCTGCTGGTGCTGCTGCTGCTGGCGTCGTGGCTGCTGCGGACCTGCGCCCCGGTCGACCCGTCGCTGAACGTCGCCACCGTCGAGACGCCGGCACCGCCGGCGCCGGAAGCGCCGCCCGACCCGACGCCGCTGCTCAAGGCCTCGCTCGACTCGGCGCAGGGCGACGGCGAGCGGCTGAAGGCCGAGCTGGCGGCGCTCGAGACCGAGATCCGCGACAAGGTCGCGCTGTGCAAGCCGGTCGAGCCACCCCCTCCCGTCAAGCAACCGCCGCCGGTCGCCAAGGCGCCGCCGCCGCAACAGCAGGCGGCCGTGCCGGAAGCACCCAGGGCGCCGCCGCCCAGCCGGCCGCCGCCGGGCCAGCTGCCATGCAACTGGTCGGGCGACTCCGGTGGCGAGGGCGTGACCCGCAACAAGCACTACCTCGGCGACAAGCCGGGCTTCGTGGCGATCAACTACAACCTCTACGTCAAGCCGGACGACATCAAGGTCGTGTACCGCGGCCAGGTGATCGCCGGCACCGGCGGCCCGCGCAGCGGCCGCGGCGGATTCGGCTTCGACTGGAAGCCGGTGGCGGGGGATTATTCGGTCGACGTGATCGTAACGGGAGAGATGTGGGGCACGCGCTGGACGTACTCCATGGTCTGCCCGCGCTGAGGATTCGTGATGGCCGCAGGACCCCTTCTCGTCAGTGAGCCGCTGCAGCGCTACCGCGCGCTGGGCCTGGCCGGCGACCCGGTGTGGCGCGCCGCCGGCCAGCTGCGCACCGCCGTCGCGGCACGGCTGTCGCGCCGCCACGCCGACCTGCTGGCGATCCCCGAGGTCGACCCGACCGGCCAGCACATCGACTGGTACGCACCGTTCGACGGCGCCGCGCAGCGCCTCGCCGACCTCGATCCGGCGGCGCGCGCGGCGACCCTCGACGAGGTCCAGCGCCTGCATGCCGAGATCAGCGGCCTCGCCGACACCATGGCGGCGCCCGAGCGCTCGGCCGCCGAGCGCAACTTCGCCCGCCTGCTGCGCCACGCCCTGACCGCGCCGGGCGAGGACACGCTGTACGTGGTCGACGGCAAGCCGGTGATGACCTTCTGGGGCTTCACCGCCGAGGCCAGCCTGCCCGGCGCCTTCCTCGCCGCCCCGCCGGCCGCCGCCGCGCCGGCCCCGCGCGTTGCGCCGGTGGCGCCACGGCCCGAGGCGGTGCTGGCGTCGGCGCCGGCGGTGGCGACCGCGGTCGGACCGGCGCGCTCGACCTGGTGGCAGTGGCTGCTGCTGGCGGCGCTGCTGCTCGCGCTGCTGGCCTTCCTCGCGTGGCTGGTGCGGCCGTACCTGCCGCGCCTCGAGCCGTGGCTGGAAGCCGAGGCGCGCGAGCGCGCGCTGTCGCTCGCCGTGCGCCAACCGGCCGAGATCCAGAAGGCCCGCGTCGACACGCTGCAGCAGGAGAACGAGGCGCTGCGGATGGAACTGGCGCGGCTGACCGACGAGGCGGCGCGGCGCGGCGCCGACTGTGCCGCCGCGGTGCTGGTGCCGGGCGTCGGCGGCGTCGTCGCCGGCGGCGCGCCGATCGAGCGCGGGGCATTGCCGGACGGCAGCGGCCCGGGCGCCGGCGCCGCTCCGGGTCTCAAGGGCCCCGACGACAGGAAGGTCGACAAGGCCGACATGAAGAACGGCCCCGACGGGGGCCGGGATGGCGCCAGGGACGCCGGCAAGGACGGGGCAAGGAACGACCCGAAGAACGAGCCCAAGCCGATGGTGGTGCCGCCGGAGTCGAAGCAGAAGCAGGACCTGTCGTTCCTGAAGGGCGACTGGCGCTCGCGCACCGGGCTGGCGACCGCGACCGGCGAGCGCGACCTGCGGCCCAACTACACGCTCGACGACAAGGGCAAGGGCAAGGTCACCTTCGTGCAGCAGAACGGCGCCACCTGCGAGGCCCCGGCCGAGGCGCGCTGGGACGGCCAGAAGCTGGTGATCGAGGAGAAGGCCAACCCGCGCTGCAGCGACGGCAAGACCTACGCCCGCAACACCGTGAACTGCGAGGTCGGTGCCGACGGCGTGGCCAAGTGCAGCGGCAGCCAGCCCGGCGACAGCCGCTCGTACAATGTTCAGTTCGGACGTTGACTTGTTCACCCCGTCGAACATCTAGTGACCTGACATGAGCGACCTCGCCCGCCTGCCGAGCTACCCCAGCCCGACCACGCTGATCGCCCGATCGGGGATCCAGTTCCTCGACTTCGGCTTCGACGTCGCGCGCCTGCGGGTCCGCGAGTGGGGCTTCCACGACACCGCCGCCGCCCAGGCGGTCGACGACCTCGTGCAGCTCGACTTCGACGAGGCGCGCGGCCAGTACGAGGTGGTCGAGAACGGCCGCCGCCGCGCCGCCGAGCCGAACCTGGTGGTGACCGCCAAGGACGCGCTGGCGCCGTTCCTCGACAAGTGGGTGCCGGTGCCGTTCCTGCAGGTGCGGCCCAACAACCAGTTCCGCGAGGGCCCGGCCGACTGGGCGCGCGTGCGCGTCGTCGACCTCGAGGCGCGCTACGGCGCCGGCTACCGCGACGAGCAGGGCAACCGCTACCGCTGCGTGCTGGCCTTCGACACCGGCCTGATCCCCGAGGCCGAGGGCCGCGCCTACCTCGCGCCGTCGCCCAAGGACGTCACCGCCGGGGCGCTGTTCTCGCTGGCGCCGCAGCAGCGCGCCAACCACTGGCTGCTGCGCCAGGGCTGGATGACGCAGTGGCTGGAGGAACTGTTCCGCGAGCTGCACCCGCGCGCCACCGCCGAGGAGATCGACGACGAGATCAAGCAGAAGCCGCAGGAGGCCAGCGCCCGCTACCTCGCCTTCCTCGGCCTGCTGGCCGAGGCGGTGCGCTTCCCGCCGATCAAGCTGGTCGGCGACGCCGAGCGGCCGGGCCGTGGCGCGATCGAGGTCGACCTCGTGCTCGACGTCGGCAACTCGCGCACCTGCGGCCTGCTGATCGAGGCCGCCGGTGAACTCGGCGTCAACCTCAACGACTCCTACGAGCTGTCGCTGCGCGACCTCTCGCACCCCGAGATCGTCCACGCGCGGCCGTTCGAATCGCGGGTCGAGTTCGCCCAGGCCTGGTTCGGCAAGAACCACCTGTCGCGGCTGGGCGGTCGCGCCGACGCCTTCGTCTGGCCGACCATGACCCGGGTCGGTCCCGAGGCGACGCGGCTGGCGGCGCGCCGGCGCGGCACCGAGGGCAACACCGGCATGTCGAGCCCCAAGCGCTACCTGTGGGACGAGGAACCGCAGGCACGCGAGTGGCGCTTCAACGTCGCCTACGCCCAGGACCAGACCGCGATGCCGGCGGCGGCCGGGCCGATGGCGCAGCTGATCAACCAGAAGGGCGAGCCCCTGCACCTCGTCGAACCGGAGGCCGACAGCGCCGACCACCTGCCGGTGTTCGAGCCGCTGTACTCGCGCTCGTCGATCATGACCTTCGTGCTGACGGAGGTGCTGCTGCAGGCGCTGACGCTGATGAACTCGCCGCAGCAGCGCGGCCGCCGCGCCCACGCCGAGACGCCGCGCCGCCTGCGCCGCATCGTGCTGACGCTGCCGACCGGCATGCCGCTGGCCGAGCGCCTGATCTTCCGCAAGCGCGCCGAGGCGGCGCGCGACCTCGTCTGGATGATGCTGGGCTGGAAGCTCGACGACCCGGCGGCGCCGGCGCCGCGCGTGCTCACCGACTGGGACGAGGCGTCGTGCACGCAACTGGTCTACCTCTACACCGAGGTGGCGCGGAACTTCGGCGGCGACGCCCGCCGCTTCTTCCAGGTCACGGCGCGGCCGCGCGGCAAGCCGTTCGACGGCAAGCTCAACATCGCCAGCATCGACGTCGGTGGCGGCACCACCGACCTGATCGTCAATTCCTACGGGCTCGAGGGCTCGGGCACCTCGGTGACGCTGTTCCCCGAGCAGCGCTTCCGCGAGGGCTTCAGCGTCGCCGGCGACGACATCCTGCTGCGCGTCGTGCAGGGCCACGTGCTGCCGCCGATCGAGGCGGCGATGCGCGCCGCCGGCATCGCCAACCCGACCGACCTGATGGCCGAGCTGCTGGGCGGCGACCGCGGCGGCGAGGACGTGATCCAGCGCAACCTGCGCCAGCAGTTCGCGCTCCAGGTGGCGCACCCGATCGCGCTCGAGTTCATGCGCGCCGCCGAGGGCTACGACCCGGCGATGGGCGTCGCGGCGGCCGAGCCGCGCGCCTACGAATCGTTCTTCCCCGAGGGCAGCCGGCCGTCCGAGGAGGTCGTCACCTTCGTCAACGAGGCGGCGCGCAAGCGCGGCGCCAAAGCCTTCGACCTGCGCGCCACCGTGTTCCCGGTCGACCTGCCCGGCATCGACAAGACGGTGCGGGCCGAGATGGGCCGGGTGCTGGCGCCGCTGGCCGAGATCGTCCACGCCTACGACTGCGACGTGCTGCTGCTGTCGGGCCGGCCGTCGCGCCTGCCCGGCATCCGCGCCCTGCTGATGGAGCTGCTGCCGCTGCCGCCGGAGCGCGTGATCTCGCTGCACGAGTACCGGGTCGGCGCGTGGTACCCGTTCCGCGACGCCCGCCTCAGGGTCGAGGACCCCAAGACCACGGTCGCTGTCGGCGCCATGATCGCGGCGCTGGCGCAGTCGCAGCTGCCCGACTTCTCGTTCCGCTCCGACCTGCTGCGCTCGCGCTCGATCGCGAAGTTCATCGGCAAGCTCGACGGCGGCGGCCGGCTGCAGCGCGAGGACCTCGTCTACCGCGACGTCGACCTCGACAACCGCGAGTACGAGCTGCCCGAGCAGGCGTTCGAGTTCCGCGGCCCGATGTGGCTGGGCGCGCGCCAGCTCGACCTCGCACGCTGGCCGGCCTCGCGCCTCTACGCGCTCGAGTTCGCCAGGCCCGAGTACGCCGAGCGCCACGCCCGCGAGACGCCGTTCCGCGTCACGCTCGCGCGGGTCAAGCCGCGCGACAAGGATTCGGGCGACGTCGAACGCTTCCGCCTGCGCCAGGTGACCAACCGCGACGGCCGCGCCGTCGCGCTCGACCGCCTGACGCTCCGCCTGCAAACGCTGCCGCGCCGGGAGGGCTACTGGCTCGATACCGGCATGCTGAAGACCGGGTGACCATGGACACCGTCGATCTCAAACTGGCCCAGGACTGCGAGGCGCTGGCCGTCTCCGCCAGCGAGGGCGTGGCGTGGCTGAAGAGCGCCGCCGCCGAATCCCCGACCGTGGCGCAGCAGGCGCCGTCGCTGGTCGCCGAGCTGCAGAAGGTGCGGAACCAGAGCCGCAAGCTGGCGCGCGCGGCGCGGCGGCGCATGTGCGTCGGCGTGTTCGGTCCCAGCCAGGCGGGCAAGTCGTACCTGGTCTCGATCCTCGCCAGCCGCGACGGCCGGCCGATGCAGGCCCAGTTCGGCGACCGCGCCTACGATTTCCTGCGCGACATCAACCCGCCGGGCAACCGCGAGTCGACCGGCCTGGTCACCCGCTTCGGGCTGGGGCTGAGCGCCGGCGACCCGAAGTTCCCGGTGCGGGTGCGGCTGCTGACGCAGACCGACATCGTCAAGATCCTCGGCAACTCGTTCCTGCTCGACTTCGACCACCAGAAGGCCGCCTTCGAGCGGCCGGACGGGGCGAAGATCCGCGAGCGCCTGGCGGCGCTGCGCGCCAGGGCCGCCGACGTCCCCCACGGCGACCTCGAATCGGACGACGTGCTCGACCTGATCGAGTACTTCGACACCTTCTTCGCCGGCGTCACCGCCGAGCTGCGCACCGACTTCTGGCGCGAGGCGATCGAGCTGGCGCCGCGCCTGTCGGGTCACGACCGCGCCGCCCTGTGGTCGGTGCTGTGGTACGACTTCCAGCCCTTCACCGACCTCTACCTCACGCTCTACGACGGCCTGCAGAAGCTGTCGTTCGCGCCCGAGGCGTCGCTCGGCATGGACGCGCTGATCCCGCGCGAGAAGAGCATCGTCGACGTCCTCACGCTCGACCGGCTGGGCACCGATTCCGACGACCCGCTGCTGGTGCGGCCGCTGTCGGCCGACGGCAGGCCGGCGCGCGACGCCGAGCTGCCGCGCTCGCTGGTCTGCGCGCTGACCGCCGAGCTCTCGGTCGCGATCGCCGAGAAGCCGTGGGACTTCTTCGACCACACCGACCTGCTCGACTTCCCGGGCGCGCGCTCGCGCCTCAAGCTGGCCAGCCTCGCCGACGTCGCCAAGGCCAAGGGCGTGGCCGAGGGCGCCAACCCGCTGCGCGAGCTCTTGCTGCGCGGCAAGGTCGCCTACCTGTTCCAGCGCTACTCGGCCGAGCGCGAGCTGTCGGCGATCCTGCTCTGCATCCCCGACGGCAACCAGGAGGTCCGCGACCTCTCGGACATGATGTCGGCCTGGATCGACCAGACGATCGGCGCGACGCCGGCCGAGCGCGCGCGCCAGAAGAACGCGCTGTTCCTCGTGCTGACCAAGATGGACCGCGAGTTCGAGCAGAAGGCGGGCGAGACCGAGGAGTCGCGCAAGCTGCGCTGGTCGGCGCGGCTCAACAACTCGCTGGTCAACAACTTCCGCGGCGAGTGGCCGGCCAACTGGGACGGCAAGCCGTTCAGCAACAGCTTCTGGCTGCGCAACCCGACCGTGATCGACGAGCGGCTGATGGACTACGACGGCGGCCGCGAGCGCGGCATCGCCGAGGCGTTCGCCGGCCGCGCCCGCGAACTGCGCGCGCAGTTCGTCGACAACGCCGAGGTCCGCCGCCACTTCGCCGACCCGGCGCGGGCGTGGGACGAGGCGTTCCGCGCCAACGACGGCGGCGTGTCGTGGCTGGTCACCAACCTGATCCCGGTCTGCGACCCGGCGATCAAGCGCGCCCAGGTGCGCGGCCAGCTCGAGGTCCAGCTGCGCCGCCTGGTCGACCGCCTTGCCGGCTTCCACTCGGCGGCCGACGGCGATGCCCGCACCCGGAAGCGCGACCTCGTGCACACCGTGCTGCGCGGGCTGGCGAGCTGCATCCAGCAGCAGCTGTTCGGCGAGCTGCTGGCGGCGCTGCAGGTCGCCGACACGGCGCTGCGCGAGATCTACTTCCGCATCGCCACGGCGCAGCCGGCCGAGGACGGCAACGGCGGCGGGCGCGGCGCCAACGGCAAGTCGGTGGCGCCGGGCGCGCCCTCGACCGGCGCCTCGGTCGACCTCGGCGCGATCTTCGCCGACGTGTTCGGCGAGGAGGCCGGCCGCGAGCCGCCGCCGGCCGGCGTGCTCGAGGACCGCGCCGAGCGCTTCGCCCGCGAGGCCGCCGACTACTGGCTCGAGAGCATGCGGCGCGTCGGCGCCGACGAGAAGGCGCTGTCGCACTTCGGCGTCGACCGCCAGCATCTCGGCTGGCTGATCGACGAGCTGATCGTCGGCGCCCATCGCCTCAAGCTGATCGACACGCTGAGCCACGAGGTGCGCGAGCTCGAGAACGCCGCCAACGCCAAGTGGGAGGAGATCGCCGAGCGCCAGGTGCGCACCGCGTCCTCGACCCTGAACGGTTACGTCAGCGCGCTCGGCTTCGACCGCCTGCCGCTCGACCAGCGGCCGGGCCTGCCGCCCAACGCGCCGACGCGGCGGGTGTTCGAGGGGCCGGCGATGGTCGACGGCGTGCCGGTGCTGTCGGAGAACCCGCTGCCGATCTACGCCGACTACTGCAAGGACTGGATGCGCGCCTTCCTGCAGCTGGCGATGGACAACGTCGGCTACGAGGGCGGCCGCGAGATCTCGCCCGAGCAGAACGACAAGCTCGGCGCCATCCTGCGCGCCGTCCCGGCCTGAGCCCGTCCCGCATGGCCGTCCGCGCGATCGTCGATCCGCAGCCCGAGCCGGGCCACGCCGTGCTGCGGCTGGCCGGGCTGGAGGCCGCGCCCGAGGGCCTCGCGCTCTCGATCCAGCGCCAGCAGGGACCCGACAGCCACCTCGGCGACGACGGCTGGCGGCGGACCGAGACCTGGCTGCAGCCCGACCGCGTCGAGCGCCGCGGCGACGAGTTCGCCTTCCATCTCGGTCCCGAGATCTGCGACCGCCTGGCTGGCATCGCCACGGTGCGGGTGCGCGTGCGCGAGCCCGACATCGGCGTCGTCGGCACCACGGTGGTGGCGTGGCCGACCATGCTGACCTCGGGCGCGCTCGACCCGTCGCGCCGCCTCGACGACGAGACTCTGAAGCTGCGCGGCAGGCCCGCCGCCGCCGCGCCGCCGCCTCCCCCGCCGGCGCCCGAACCGGCACCGGCGCCCGAGCCCGCGCCCGGACCGAAGCCGGTCCCGCCGCCGTTCCAGCCGCCGCGCCCCGACCTGCGGGCGTCGCGCGCGCTCGAGCCGCCGCCGCCGTCGTCGGGTCGCACCGGCTGGCTGGTCGCCGCGCTGGTGCTGGTCGCGCTGGCGGGCGGCGGCTACCACGTCTGGGCGACGTACTTCCAGAAGCCCGACGCGCCGGTCGCCGCGGCACCGACGCCGCCCGCGCCGGCACCGACACCGACGCCGCCGACCGCGGGCACGGCGGCGAAGACCGCGCGCGACCTCGTCGGCGAGTACCTCGCGACCAAGCCCTCGCCCGAGGCGATGCTGGCCAAGGGCCGCGAGTTCGCCAAGGCCGGCAACGCCGCCGCCGCCTTCCTGGTGTTCCGCCGCGCCGCCGAGAGCGGCAACGTGCCGGCCGAGCTGGAATACGCGGCCTACCTCGACCCGCTGGCACCGAAGACCGGCTTCACGCCCGACGGGCCGCGCGCCGCCGAGTGGTACGAGCGCGCCGCGCTGGCGGGCTCGGCCGAGGCCCAGCGCAAGCTCGGCCTGCTGCTGGCCAGGGGCGGCGCCGGCCTCGCGCCCGACGTCGCCAAGGCGAAGGCCTGGCTCGGCCAGGCAGCGGCGCAGAACGACGCCGAGGCGAGGAAGGCGCTCGACGCCCTGCCGAAGTAGGACGGCGCGAGGCTACAGCGCCATGCGATGGTGCAGGTCGACCATGATCCACAGGCTGCCGCCGACCATGATCAGGATCAGCACCGCCGTGAACGCCAGCGCGACGATGTTCTCGCGCGGCGTCGTGGTGAAGTTGATGCCGAGGAAGAAGCGCAGGTGGACGAGGATCTGCAGGATCGCCGCGCCGGCGATCACCATCATGGCGCGCGACGGCGGCAGGGCGTGGCTGTAGGCCAGCCAGAACGGCACCGCCGTCAGGATGACCGCCAGCACGAAGCCGGTGAGGTAGGAGCCGAGCCCGTGGCGTTCCATCAGATGAGCCCCGGAAGGTAGACGACGGAGAAGATGCCGATCCAGGCGATGTCGAGGAAGTGCCAGAACAGCGCCAGGCGGTGCAGCCGCGAGCCGACCGCGACGGTCAGGCCCTTGATCGCGATCTGGAACGACAGGATCACGATCCAGACCAGGCCCATGGTGACGTGCAGGCCGTGCGTGCCGACCAGGGTGAAGAACGCCGACAGGAAGCCGCTGCGCTGCGGCCCGGCGCCGGCCGCGATCATGCCGCTGAACTCGCGGATCTCCATCGCCACGAAGCCCGCGCCCAGCAGGAAGGTGACGAACAGCCAGCCCAGTGCCGCGCCGCGCGCCTTCGCGTGCGCCGACAGCGAGGCGAAGCCGAAGGTGATCGAGCTCAGCAGCAGGAGCGCGGTCTCGATCGCGACGTGGTTCAGGTCGAACAGCGCGCGGCCATTGGGACCGCCGGCGGTGTTGTTGACCATGACGCCGTAGGTCGCGAACAGCAGCGCGAAGATCAGCGCGTCGGTCATCAGGTAGATCCAGAAGCCGAGCGCGCGCAGCTCGTGCACGTCGGCTTCCCGGTGCCTGGTCGTCACGGCGGCGTCGCTCATGACCGCGCCATCCCGGGCCGCGCCATGCGGGCCGTCTCGAGCGCGCGCAGCCGCATCACCTCGAGCCGCTCGACCTCGGCGGCGTCGATCACGATGTCGGTGTGGTCGTTCGACGAGCGCACGATCAGCGCCGCCCAGATGCCGAGGCCGGCGAGCGCCGCCAGCCACCACATCCACCACACCATGGCGAAGCCGAGCACGAAGGCGAGGCCGCCGATCACCACGCCGACCGCGCTGTTGAGCGGGATCTCGATGTCCTCGTAGGCCGCCGGGTGCCTGCCCGCGACGCCGCGCTCCTTCATCTCGAGCAGCGGCTCGCGGTCGCGGACCTCGGGCAGGACGGCGAAGTTGTAGGCCGGCGGCGGCGACGAGGTCGCCCACTCGAGCGTGCGGCCGTCGTAGGGATCGCCGGTGACGTCGGGCGCCAGCTTGCGGTCGCGGAAGGTGGCGATCACCTGCATCACCAGGCAGGCGATGCCGACCAGGATCAGCACGGCGCCGGCCGAGGCCGCGATCAGCCACGGCTGCCACGCCGGGTCGTTGTACTGCTCCATGCGCCGCGGCATGCCCATCATGCCGAGCACGTAGAGCGGCATGAAGGCGAGGTAGAAGCCGACCAGCCAGAACCAGAAGGCGCGAGCGCCCCACGGCTCGTTGATGCGGAAGCCGAACGCCTTGGGGAACCAGTACATGTAGCCGGCGAGGTAGCCGAACAGCACGCCCGGGATGATCATGTTGTGGAAGTGCGCGACCAGGAAGGTCGTGTTGTGCATCAGGAAGTCGACCGGCGGCACCGCCAGCAGCACGCCGGTCATGCCGCCGATCACGAAGGTGGCGATGAAGCCGACCGTCCACAACATCGACGGGTGGAAGGTGATGTGGCCGCGGTACATGGTCAGCAGCCAGTTGAAGACCTTCACCCCGGTCGGCACCGCGATCACCATCGTGGTGATGCCGAAGAACGCGTTGACGTTGGCCGACGAGCCCATGGTGAAGAAGTGGTGCAGCCACACCGTGAACGACAGCAGCGCGATCGCCATGGTGGCGTAGACCAGCGACTCGTAGCCGAACAGGCGCTTGCGGCAGAACGTGGCGACGACCTCGGAGAACACGCCGAACGCCGGCAGGATCAGGATGTAGACCTCCGGGTGGCCCCAGATCCAGAACAGGTTGGCGTAGTTCATCATGTTGCCGCCCTGCCCGTTGGTGAAGAAGTTCATGCCGAGCAGGCGGTCGAGCGCGAGCAGCCCGGTCGCGACGGTCAGCGCCGGGAAGGCGAAGGCCATCAGGATCGACGAGCAGAACGCGGTCCAGACGAACGGCGGCATGCGCATCAGGGTCATGCCCGGCGCGCGCCGCTTGAGGATGGTGACGATGAAGTTGATGCCCGACAGGGTCGAGCCGACGCCGCTGATCAGCAGCGCCCAGATCCAGTAGTCGACGCCGACCCCCGGGTTGGTCTCGATGCCCGAGTAGGGCGGGTAGCCGGTCCAGCCGGCGGTCGAGAACTTGCCGATCACCAGCGACACCATCACCAGCCCGGCGCCCGACGCGCTCAGCCACAGGCTGAGCGAGTTGAGGAACGGGAAGGCGACGTCGCGCGCCCCGATCTGCAGCGGCACGACGATGTTCATCAACCCGGTCATGAACGGCATCGCCATGAAGAAGATCATGATCGTGCCGTGCGAGCTGAAGATCTGGTCGAAGTGCTCGGGCGGCAGGTAGCCGCCGTTGTTCAGCGCCATCGCCTGCTGCGCCCGCATCATGATCGCGTCGACGAAGCCGCGCAGCAGCATGATCAGCGCCAGCACGATGTACATCACGCCGATGCGCTTGTGGTCGACGCTGGTCAACCACTCGGTCCACAGGTACTTCCAGGCCTTCAGCCAGGTGATGACCAGCACCACGATCAGCGCGCCGCCGACCGTGACCAGCGCGCCGCCGGCGGCGATGGCGCTGTAGAACGGGAAGGCCTCGAGGGTCAGTCTTCCGAACATCTCGATCTATCTCCGGGCCGGCGCGGTCGCGCCGTGCGCGCCGTGGCCCTGCGGCCCGGCATACTTCTCGATGATGGAGTCGAACAGCCGTGGCTCTACGCCGGAATAGAAGGTCACCGGGTGGAGCCGGCTGCGCTCGGCGAGCCTGGCGTAAGCGGGCGCGTCGAGCTTGCCCGGCGCCTGCTTCGCCCGCGCGACCCAGGCGTCGAAGTCGGCCGGGCCCATCGCCACGACCTCGAAGAACTGGTCGGAGAAGCCGCCGCCCGAGTACTGCGAGTTGCGGCCGACGAACTTGCCCGTCACGTCGGCCAGCAGCTGCAGCCGCGTCTGCATCCCGGCCATGGCGTAGATCTGGCCGGCCAGCGCCGGCACGTAGAACGAGTTCATCACCGTGTCCGAGGTGATGCGCAGGCTGACCGGGCGGCCGACCGGGATCGCCAGCTGGTTGACCGAGGCGACGCCCTGCTCGGGGTAGATGAACAGCCACTTCCAGTCCTGGGCCACGACCTGGACGTCGAGCGGCGGCTTGTCCGACGCGATCGGGCGGTAGGGATCGAGCTTGTGGGTCGAGCGCCAGACCAGCACCGCGACCGCGATCACGATCAGCGCCGGGACCAGCCAGACGAAGGCGTCGATCCTGGGCGAATAGTCCCAATTCGGTTCATACGGCCGCTTGTGACCGGCGCGGTAGCGCAGCGCGAACAGCAGCGCCATGACGATCACCGGGACGACCACGACCATCATCACGGTGAAGGCGTCGATCATCAGGCCGCGCTCGGCGCTGGCGATCGGCCCCTTGGGATTGAGCACCACGAGCCGGTCGCAGCCGCCGACCAGCAAGGCCAGCGCCGCCAACCCCGCGATGCGCACGTTCGCGAAAAAGAGACTCACACCGGTGCCCGCATCGTTTCCCCGCAGCCCGGCTAGATTGGGGCCACACCGGGGCACGGGCAACGGTTTCTTTCACCATCCCGGTGCGATGCCGCCCAGGCCCGGGATCAGGCGCAGCCGTCGGGGCTCCACGTGAACGGCAGGTTGGCGCCGCGCAGGAACGCGCCCAGCCACGACCCGCCCAGCGCGTAGTTGGCCTTGGTCGATTGCCGCGAGGTGACGATGTAGGTGTTGATGCCGACGGCGCGGCCGCAGGCGTCGATCAGCGGCCCGCCCGAGTTGCCGGCCGAGATGTCGGCCGAGTGCAGCACCATCGGCGTGTTGCGCTCGCGGTTCTGGACCGCGCTGACGGTGCCGCGGGTCAGCACGACTTCCGGCGCGGCCTTGAGATCGCCGGCCGCGAGCCGGCGCAGGTTGCGGTCCTGTTGCAGGGCGATGGCGGGGTAACCCGCCGCCACCACCTCGCCCAGCGCGTCGGGCTCGGCCGCCACCGGCAGCGGCGTCACGCTGCCCGGCGGCACCGCCACCCGGATGACGGCGAAGTCGGCCTGCGGCGCCTGGCCGGGCGGCGAGGTCGCGACCACGGTGCCGATGCAGCCGGTCTTGAGATGCTTGGAGAGCACCAGCGCCTCGCTGCCCGGCGCCGCGCCGCCGACCACGTGGTGGTTGGTCACCACCAGGTCGGGGGCAACAAAAAAGCCGGAGCCGCTGTCGCCTCCGGCCGACACCACCAGCACGGTGGCCTGCTCGAGCGCCCGGGCGAGGCCGGGCGGATCGAGTTTCCCGGCCTTGCCGCCCCCTTTCGGCAGCGCGGCCGGGACGGCCGCGGGAGTGACCGCGCCGCCGGGCGGCGCGGCCTCGGTCTTGCGCTCGGGCGCGCCGGGCAGCGCACCTGGCGGCGCCGGGGTCGAGGGACCCTTCCCGAGCGGGTCCTTGATGGTGCAGACGTCGGCCTTGAGCCGCTCCTTGAGCAGCGCGATCTGGTCCTCGATCTGCTTGTTGGCGGCCTTCTGCTTCTCGATCTGCTCCTGCAGCGCCTTGACCTGGGCCTCGTCGGGACCCGGCGGGGCGGGCGGCGCCGGCGGCGCCGGCAACTGCACCGCGACGTTCACGATCGGCCGGTAGAACAGGTACCAGCCCAGCGCGAGGCCGACGCCGAGCAGCAGGAAGCCGCCCAGCAGGGCGCCGAGGATCAGCGGCCAGCGGGAAGGCGTCTTTTCGTCGGGGGACGGGGACGGCGCGGACTCAGCCATGCAGTGAAGAGGGCTCCCGGGAAGGCGGACAGTCAATACCGCCGGCAGGGCGGAATTGGGGCGGCGTTGGGCCCCTTGCGGGGCCCGGCCGGCGGTATAAGTGTAGGCTCCCGCATTTCAAAGGAGAGCGCGATGACGGCCTGCATCGTCGGTTGGTCCCACGGCAAGTTCGGCAAGCTCGACGGCGAGACCAGCGAGTCGCTGATCGTCAAGGCCGCGACCGAGGCGATCGCCCATGCCGGCATCGAGCCGCGCGACGTCGACGTGATCTACGTCGGCAACATGAACGGCGGCTTCGTGCGCCAGGAGTTCCACTCCTCGCTCGCCCTGCAGGCCCATCCCGACCTGCGCTTCAAGCCCAGCACGCGGGTCGAGAACGCCTGCGCCACCGGCTCGGCCGCCATCCACATGGGCCTGAACACGCTGGCCGCGCGCAAGGCGCGCTTCGTGCTGGTGGTCGGCGTCGAGAAGATGACGGAGCTGAACTCGGCGCAGGCCGGCGAGGTCCTGATCAAGGCGTCGTACGTCGCCGAGGAAGCCAACATCGAGGCCGGCTTCGCCGGCATCTTCGGCAAGATCACCTCGGCCTACTTCCAGCGCTACGGCGACAAGTCGGACGCCCTCGCCCGGATCGCGGTCAAGGCGCACCGCAACGGCGCGAGGAACCCGTTCGCCCACTTCCAGAAGGAGTTCGCCTACGAGTTCTGCCGCACCCCGTCGGACAAGAACCCGTTCGTCGCCGGCCCGCTCAAGCGCACCGACTGCTCGCCGGTGACCGACGGCGCCGCCGCGGTGATCCTGACCGACGTCGAGACCGCGCTGGGCATGAAGCAGGCGATCGCCTTCCGCGCCGCCGAGCAGGTCAACGACTTCCTGCCGATGAGCCGCCGCGACATCATCAAGTTCGAGGGCCCGGCGCTGGCGTGGAAGAAGGCGCTGTCGCAGGCCCGCCTCGACCTGCTCGACCTGTCGTTCGTCGAGAGCCACGACTGCTTCACCTCGGCCGAGCTGATCGAGTACGAGGCGATGGGCCTGACCGCGCCCGGCGAGGGCGAGCGCGCCATCCTGGAGGGCTGGGTCGATCGCGACGGCAAGCTGCCGGTCAACGTGTCGGGCGGGCTCAAGGCCAAGGGCCACCCGGTCGGCGCCACCGGCGTCAGCATGCACGTGATGGCGGCGATGCAGCTGTCGGGCAGCGCGCCCGGCGAGCTGCAGCTGCCGACGGCGCGGCTGGGCGGCGTGTTTAACATGGGCGGCGCCGCGGTCGCCAACTACGTCAGCATCCTCGAGCCGCTGCGCTAGCGCGTGCTGCAGCCGGTCGGCCCGCGGGCAAGCGACGCCATCCTGGGCGCCATGCGCCAGGTCGCGATCGCCGGCGGCGGCGGCCCGTCGTGGTCGGACACGGTCAGCATCCTGTCCGCGGCGCGCTACCTCCTGTGTCGCGACGGGCTCGACGACATCGGCACGCTGCCGGCGGTCGCGCCGGCCGACCTGGTCGCGGCGCTGCAGGGCGAGCGCGCGCTGGCCGAGGAGGCGATCAAGTACCTCGCGGTCATGACGCTGGTCGACGGCGTGCTCGACCATGCCAAGCTGGCGCGCGTGCTCGACTATGCCCGCGCCCTCGACATCGAGGCCGATTACCTCGACGAGCTGGTCGAGGCGGCGTCCGGCCACCTCGCCTGGGCGATCGCCGACATGACGCGCAAGAACTTCGACAGCGTGCTCGGCCGGCCCTCCGACGGACTCGACCCGGCGCGGTGGATCCTGCCCTACGCCGGCGACCGCGCCGACCCGGCGCTGGTCGCGCGCTACGAGGCGCTGGGACAGTTGCCGCCGAACAGCTTCGGCCGGGCGCTGTGGGAGTTCGACAAGGCCAACGGCTATCCCTTCCCCGGCGACCCGGCGGCGCTCAACGCCGGCTTCGGCACGCCGCACGACTCGGCGCACGTGCTGTCGGGCTACGACACCAGCCCGCGCGGCGAGATCCTGGTCTCGACCTTCACCGCCGGCATGCACCGGCTCAACCCGATGAGCGGCCACATCCTGCCGGTGATCTTCAACGGCCACCTCGGCGTGAAGTTCAACGAGGTCGCGCGCTCGACCACCGGCGGCCTCGACCCGGCCGAGTTCTGGAACGCGTGGGCACGCGGCGCCGCCGCGACGGTCGACACCTTCGCCGCCGACTGGCGCCTGTGGGACTGGGTCGAGCACGACCTCGACGACCTTCGCCGCCGCTTCAACATCTCGCCGCCCGGCTGACGCGGCGGGCGACCGTTCGTGTTCACTTGCGGCCGAGTGCGTCCAGGGTCTCGTTGGCCCGGCGCCGTTCCAGTTCCTGCGCCACCGCGACCGGCACGCAGACCTTGTTGACCGGGTTCAGGAGGGTGCCCAGCGACTTGGCGATCACCAGGGCGACCGGAATGGTGAAGATGCCGACGCAGGCGACCACGACCTGGATGGCGCTGGCGACGAACAGCACGATCCCGAGCGGCAGGTAGAGCAGCATGATGATCGTGGAATAGGCCTTCCACACCGGGTTCTGCGCCACGTTCAGGTCGGCCTTGCTGACCATGGTCCGGCCGAACGGCGCCAGCAGGAACTTGCCGAACTCCATCAGCCCCAGCCCGATCGGCGCCGGGATCACCAGCACCGTCAGCAGCAGGCCGACCAGCCAGTACAGCGCGGCCGTGACGAAGCCGAAGAAGGGGAAGTGCCAGAGCACGTTGCCCAGGGTACGCATCGCCCTTCCCCCCTCCACGCCCGGCGCCTACACCACCGGGCTGGCGCCGCCGTCGACGTTGATCGCCACGCCGGTGATGAACGAGCCGGCGTCGGAGCACAGGAAGCAGGCCATGCGCGCGAACTCCTCGGCCTTGCCCATGCGACCGAGCGGGATGCGGCCCTTGGCCATGCCGGCGAGGAACTCGTCGTAGCTCTTGCCCGCGCCGGCCGCGGTCTTGTGGCGGCGCACCCACTGGTCGCTGTCGATCAGGCCGACCAGCATGGCGTTGACCAGCACGCCGTGCGGGGCGTTCTCGTGGCTGAGCGCCTTGGTGAGCGCGAGGCCGGCGGCGCGGCTGACGCTGGTCGGCGTCGTGTTGGCGCCCGGCGCCTTGGCGCCGATGTTCAGCACGTTGACGATGCGGCCCCACTTGCGCTCGCGCATGCCCGGCAGGACCTGGCGGATGGTGCGGATGGCGCCGAACAGCTTGAGGTCGAGGTCGCCCTGCCAGTCCTCGTCGGTCACCGTGTCGAACGGCTTGGCGTGGCTGATGCCGGCGTTGTTGACCAGGATGTCGACCTTGCCGAAGTCGGCCTCGATCTTCCCGAACGTGTCGATGATCGGCTGCGCCTTGGCGACGTCGCACGAGTAGGCCTCGACCTTGGCGTTGGTCTTGCCGGCCGCCCTGGCGACCTCGGCCCTGGCCGTCGCCAGCACGTCGGCCTTGCGCGCCAGCAGCGCCACCGAGGCGCCCGAGGCCGCGAATTCCTTGGCCATGGCGAGCCCCAGCCCGGTGCTCGCGCCCGTGATCACCGCGACGCGGCCATCCATCCTGACGTCCATGTTCCCTGCCCTTTCGTCTTTTCCGGGAGCTACCTGCGGAGTGTAGCGATGGCCGCCAGCACGCGCTCGGGGGTCGCCGGCGCATCGAGCCGCACTGCGGTCCCGTGGTCGGCGACCGCGGCGATGGCATCCTTGAGCGCGGTCCACACCGCGGTCGCCAGCAGGAGCGGCGGTTCGCCCACCGCCTTGGAACGGAAGATCGTGGCCTCGCGCGACGGCGCGTTGTCGAGCAGCGTCACGTTGAACACCGGCGGCACGTCGCGGCTGCCCGGGATCTTGTAGGTCGAGGGGCCGACGGTGCGCAGCCGCCCCTGCCCGTCCCACCATAGCTCCTCGCAGGTCAGCCAGCCCTGGCCCTGCACGAACGCGCCCTCGATCTGGCCGCGGTCGATCGCCGGGTTGAGCGAGGCGCCGCAGTCCTGCACCAGGTCGGCGCGCAGCACCCGGCTCTCGCCGGTCAGGGTGTCGATCGCGACCTCGGCCATCGCCGCGCCGAACGAGAAGTAGAAGAACGGCCGGCCGCGCATCGCGACCGGGTCCCAGTGCACCTTGGGCGTGCGGTAGTAGCCGGTGGCCGACAGCGAGACGCGGCCCATGTAGCAGAGCTTCGCCAGTTCGCCGAACGTCAGCACCTGGTTGCTGCCGGGCCGGGCGATGCGCACCGTGCCGTCGGCGAAGGCGATGTCGCCCGGCGCCACGCCGAAGTGCGCGGCGGCGAAATCGACCATGCGCTGCCGGATCGTGTCGGCGGCATGCCACGCCGCCCAGCCGTTGAGGTCGGACCCGGTCGAGGCCGCGGTCGGCGAGGTGTTGGGCACCTCGGCGGTCGAGGTCGCCGACGGCCGGATGCGGTCGATGTCGACCTGGAAGACCTCGGCCACGACCTGCGCCACCTTCACGAACAGCCCCTGCCCCATCTCGGTGCCGCCGTGGTTCAGGCGGATCGAGCCGTCGGTGTAGACGTGGACCAGGGCGCCGGCCTGGTTGAGGTGCGGCAGGTTGAACGAGATGCCGAACTTCAGCGGGAACAGGCCGAGCCCGCGCTTGATCACCGGGTTGGCGCGGTTGAAGGCATCGACCTCGGCGCGCCGCCGCGCCCACGCGCCCAGCGCTTTCACCTCGGCCCAGCAGCGCGGCAGGTGGTTCTCGTCGACCTTCTGGCCGTACGGCGTCTCGTCGCCGCCGTCGCGGTAGAAGTTGCGCGCCCGGACCTCGTCGGCCGGCAGGCCGAGCCGGTGCGCGATGCGGTCGAGCGCATCCTCCATCACGACCACGCCCTGCGGCCCGCCGAAGCCGCGGAACGCGGTGTTGGACTGGCGGTTGGTGCGGCAGGCATAGCCGACCGCGCGCACGTGCGGCAGCCAGTAGGCGTTGTCGACGTGGGTGACCGCGCGCGCGATCACGCCCGGCGTCATGTCGAGGGTGCAGCCGGCGTCGGCCGCCAGCACGGCGTCGAGCGCCAGCACGCGACCGTCGTCGTCGAAGCCGACCGTGTACTCGTAGTCGAAGCCGTGGCGCTTGCCGGTCGCCAGCATGTCGATCTCGCGCGGCAGGCGCAGCTTGACCGGCCGGCCGGTCCGCACCGCGCCCAGCGCCGCCGCGGCGGCGACCCACGAGGCGTTGCTCTCCTTGCCGCCGAAGCCGCCGCCCAGCCGCCGCACCACCGCGGTGACGCGGTTGTAGTCGTAGCCCAGCACGTGGGCGCAGACGTGCTGGACCTCGGTCGGGTGCTGGGTCGAGGAATGCACCACGATGTCGCCGTCCTCGCCCGGCAGCGCGAAGGCGATCTGGCCCTCGAGGTAGAAATGCTCCTGACCGCCGACGCTGAACGCCGCCGACAGGCGATGCGGCGCCGCCGCCAGCGCCGCGTCGGGATCGCCGCGCAGGATCGTCGCCGGCGGCTGCACCCAGGCCTGGCGCGCCCGCGCCGTGGCGATGTCGAGGATCGCTTCGCCCGGCTCGATGTCCGGCACCACCAGCGCCGCCGCGGCGCGGGCGCGGTCGAGCGTGTCGGCCACCACCAGCGCCAGCGGCTGGCCCGCGAACAGCACCTCGCGCGCCGCGAACAGCGGCTCGTCCTTGCCCGGTCCGCCGATGTTGTTGGCGCCGGGAATGTCGGCCGCGGCCAGCACCGCCTCGACGCCCGGCGCGGCCCGCGCCGCCGCGAGGTCGAGCGCCCGCAGGCGGCCGGCGGCGACCGGGCTCAGCACCAGCGCGCCGTGCAGGGTGCCGGCGGGCTCGGGCATGTCGTCGATGTACAGCGCCTGGCCGGTGACGTGCTTCAGCGCGCTGTCGTGGCGCTGCGAGGCATGGACGCGGCCCATCACAGCGCCTCGAGGTCGAGCACGGGAGCCACCCCGGACAGGCGCAGCTCGAGCCGCCGCAGCAGGTTCTTCATCGCCTGCAGGCGGTAGGCCGCGCTGCCGCGCCAGTCGTCGATCGGCCGGAACTCGGTCTCGACGGCGGCGATCGCGGCATCGAAGCCGCCGCCGCGCAGCGCCGCCTCGACCGCGACCGCGCGCTTCGGGGTCGCGGCCATGCCGCCGACGCCGATCCGCACGTCCTCGAAGCGGCCGTCCCTGGCGCGCAGCCGGTAGCCGGCGGCGACGGTCGAGATGTCCTGGTCGCGCCGCTTCGAGAGCTTGTCGCAATGGAAGACCTCGCCCGGCCACAGCTTGGGCAGGGTCAGGCGCTCGATCACCTCGTCGGCCGCCAGCGCGGTCTTGCGGTAGCCGAGGAAGAAGTCCTCGAGCGGCAGGGTGCGCCGGCCACGCGCCGCCGAGACCAGCGTCAGGCGCGTCTCCAGCGCGATCAGCACCGGCGCCGAGTCGCCGATCGGCGAGGCCGTGCCGATGTTGCCGCCCAGCGTGCCGAGCGCGCGCACCTGGCGCGAGCCGATGCGCGACAGGTACGGCGCCAGCGCCGGGAAGTGCTTCGCGAGGACGGGCAGCGCGTCGGCGTAGGTGACGGCGGCGCCCAGCACGATCTCCTCCGCCGTCTCCTCGACGATGCCGAGTTCCGGCACGTGGGCGACGTGGATCAACGCCGCCGGCGGATGGCGATGGCGACTGGCCAGCAGGCCGAGGTCGGTCGCCCCGGCCAGCAGCGGCGTGCCCGGCCGGGCCGCGCGCAAGGCCAGCAGCGCGTCGAGCGAGCGCGGCGCGTCGAACACGCCGTCGAACGAGGCCGCTTCCGTCCGCGCGACCGCCGCCGGGGAGGATGCAGGCGACGGCTCGGGCGCCAGGCCGGCGACCTTCGCCATCGCCTCGACGATCGGCCGGTAGCCGGTGCAGCGGCAGAGGTTGCCGGCGAGCGCGTCGTGGATCGTCGCGGGGTCGGCCGGCTCGCCGCCGGCGGCGAAGGCGTAGGCCGACATCACGAACCCCGGGGTGCAGAACCCGCACTGGGTGGCGTCGGCCTCGGCCATCGCCTGCTGCACCGGGTGCGGGCCGCCACCGGGACCGCGCAGCCCCTCGACCGTGCGCACCGCCTGGCCGTCGAGCTGGCCGAGCAGGGCGATGCAGGAATTGACCGGCTGGCGGCGTCCGTCGGCCCGCTCCAGCACCACCGTGCAGGCGCCGCAGTCGCCCTCGGCGCAACCTTCCTTGGTGCCCTTGAGGCCGCGCCGGTCGCGCAGCCAGTCGAGCAGCGTGGTCATCGGCGAGACGCCCGCCTCGAGTTCCACCGGCTGGTCGTTGAGCAGGAATCGGATGCGGTCCGCCATGCGGCTGACTGTGCGCGGGGTGTTCCTTGTGTGCAAGCGGCACCGTCGTCTTGAACTGCCTGCCGCCGCGTGATGCACTGCCGATGCCAAACAACGTGAGTGCGTAATGGATCCCTACAGGTTCGGCTACTCGCCCGTCGTCGAAAGACCGAAGCTCTCCTGGCCAAACAATGCGCGCGTCGCGGTCTGGGTCTGCCCGAACATCGAGCACTACGAGTACCTGCCGGCCGAGGTCCGGGTCCGCAACCCGTGGCCGCGCATGCCGCATCCCGACGTGCTCGGCTACGGCGGCCGCGACTACGGCAACCGGGTCGGCCTGTGGCGGATGTTCGACGTGCTCGACAAGCACAGCGTGCGCTGCACCGTGTCGCTGTCGATGTCGGTGATCGAGATGTACCCCGAGATCCTCGAGGCGATGGAGGCCCGGCGCTGGGAGTACATGAGCCATGGCTACTTCAACACCCGCTACCACTGGGGCTACAGCGAGCAGGAAGAGCGCGAGGTCATCGAGCACAGCAAGGCGACGCACCTGCGCCTCACCGGCCGCAAGCTGCGCGGCTGGTTCTCGCCGGCGATCTCCAACACGCTCAACACGCCCGACCTCGTGAAGGAGGCCGGCCTCGAGTACTTCTGCGACTTCTACCACGACGACCAGCCGACCCCGCTGGCGACAAGGCACGGCACGCTGATCCACGTGCCCTACACGATGGATCTCAACGACGCGCTGATCTACCGCCAGCCGGT
>CAYQRL010000002.1:0-312331 GCA_964420105.1 uncultured Reyranella sp. | reverse complement strand
CTTACTGGATGACGATCTCGACGCGGCGGTTCTGCGGCTCGCGGACACCGTCGGCGGTCTTCACGAGCAGGTCGGTCTGACCCTTGCCGACCACCGTGATCGCCTGGGCCGGCACGCCGTTGCGGACGAGGGCGTCCTTGACGGCGTTGGCGCGGCGCAGCGACAGCGCCATGTTGTACGAGGCCGAGCCCGAGGTGTCGGTGTGGCCGGTCGCCGTGATGCGGGCGTTACCCTTCGCCTTGTAGGCGTCCGAAGCCTGCTTGATCGTGTTCAGGGCCTGCTGGCTCAGGTTCGCACGATCCCAGTCGAAGAACACCATGAACGACGGCGGCGCGACGGCCGGGGCCGGCGGCGGCGGCGGGGCAGCGGCGGCGCCACCCAGCTTGAACTGCAGGCTCGCCATCAGCGAGATGTTGTTGTTCGTCGGGTTGTTCGACAGCGTGTACGCCGCGCCACCCAGCGAGCCGCCCGAGCTGAAGTTCGGGGTCGTGGTGCCGTAGTAGCGGCCCTCGAGGTTGAGGCGGATCTGCGAGTCGACGTTGTAGCCGACGCCGAGGATGGCCTGGTAGGCGAAGGTCGTGGCCGGGGCGGAACCGCCCAGCGCACCGGCGCGCATGAACGCGACACCGGCACCGGCGCCGACGTACGGCACGAAGGCCTGGCCCGCCATGAAGTCATAGTAGACGTTGCCCATCACGGAGATCTGGTTGACCACCGCGCCGGCGCTGCCGTTGATGCCGTTGACGGTCAGGGTGCCGGTGTTCTCGCGGTACACGCCCTCGAGCTCGACGCGGGGGCCGAGGAAGTCGTAGCCGACGACGCCGCCAGCGGCCCAGCCCATGTTGGTCGCCAGGTTCGAGGTGGTCGAACCGCTGCCGAAGCCCGGGAAGGTCAGGGTGCTGGTGAACGAGTTGTTGAACATCCAGTTCAGGCCGCCCTCGACACCGAGGTACACGCCGCCCGGCTGGAGGGACTGGGCCTGGGCGCAGAAGGGCGTCGCCGCGAGCAGGGCCGCACCCAGAATCAGCTTCTTCATCTCAATCTCCCCGTGTTCCGAAGTCTCAAACGTACGCTGGGGATACACCGCACGTGCAATATTGGCCAGTAGTTACGAAAAAATACCAATTGGGGTGTGACATTCTTATCGCTGTTTGGGGGCCCGGCACGGCTGACCCCCAACGAAAGGCACGATCACCCTCGCTGAATTGCCTAATTCCGAGGCATCCGGGCGGGAAGACTTAAAGAACGACCTGAGGAAGTCAGCTCATCGTCCCAATTCGGTTGCGATTCCCGAGCCGGGTGCCGGCCCTTCTGTCACCACTGCGCGCTGCCTCGCCGTATCGGGAACCTCGACCTTGGAAGACTCGCTCGCCGTGCTCGTCGTCTGCGGGCTCCTTGCCCTGATGGCAGGCATCGAGTTCGGCATGGCGAGCGAGCGCGAGCCGGCGCGCCGCGCCCTGCGCGTCCTGGTGATCGAGCGAAACGCCCGCTTGCGGCGCGACCTCTGCGCCTTCATTCGGCGTCGGGGCCACGACGCCACGGGCATCGCCACGGCCGACGCGGCGATGCGCCTGGTGCGGCACCCGAGGCTCGACCTCGTGCTGATCGACCAAGATGGCCTGGTGGTGGCCCGCCACCTGCGCGCCGCGGGCGTTCGCGTCGTCCTGATGACGACCGGGTCCGATCCCGCTTCCACCGCGCCGCTGCGGGGCGTGGCGGTCGACGACATCGTCGCCAAGCCGCTGCGCGCCGACCGCCTGTCGGCCGTGCTCGAGGACGCCGCCGGTGCCGCTCGATCAGGGCGCGAATGAAGCGAGGCGGACGGTCAGCCGTCGCCCCCGGTCCTGTCCTTGCCCGCATTCGGTCCGCGCGAGGCCTCGACCGAGGTCAAGGTCGCATCCGCCTCCTTCAGCGGCGCGGCCTGGACGAAGGACACCGGATCGCTGCCCGGGAAGGTCTCCTCCAGCGCCTTGTCGAGCTGGCGGTCGACCTTCTTCCGGGCGTCGGCACCGGCCCCCTTTGCCGCCGCCGCCGCCGCCGCGTCGCGTTTGCGCCGGTTCTCGAGCGCCAGGTAATCCTGCTCGATCAGCTTGAGATCCGACTTGTCGCGCTCGCTGGCGTCGGGCGCGGCGGCGGCCGCGCGGGCACTCCTGAGCTTGGCCTTGGCGTCGGCCAGTTCCTTTTCCATCGCGTCGCTGGTGATGGCGCTGGTCATGGGCATTCCCCGGGCTGGCGGTATCCTGGTGCAACGGCCCCGAATCGCACGGGTTGCGGCCGCCGATGCCGCCGATGCCGCCGTTCCGGTGGGGAAAGCCGGGCGAGCGCGTACGGCAACATCCGAGTTTCGACGCCTGTCGCGGCGGCCTAGGACAGCAGGGTCGCCACTGGCCAACCGAGGAGGCCCCCATGACCTTCGCTACCCGCAAGCCGCGCACCGCCCATCTCGCCATCGAGACCGACATCCTCGGCACCGGCCAGTTGTGGCGCCGCGCCTACGCCGACCACCGCCAGCGCCAGGAAGCGACCGCGATGGCCGTGGCCTCGATCGCGTCGGCCGGCGTCGCCGCCTTCGGCCTGCTGCTGTCGGTGATCTGATCGCGGCCCGTCCGCGAAACGATCCAAAGCGGTAGCGATAGGCTTGGACCCGGACCGTCGCCGCTGGAATGGTGTCCCGACCGGAACCTGAGCCTTGCCGCAGACCACGCCTCCCATCCACATCATCGACGACGACGAGGCGCTGCGCGACTCGATCAGCGAACTGCTGACCGCGTTCGACTTCCAACCGCATTGCTACGCCAGCGCCGAGGAGTTCCTCGCGCGGTTCGGCGAGGAAACGCCGGGCGGCTGCATCGTCTCCGACGTCTGCATGCCCGGCATGAGCGGTGTCGACCTGATGCTGCGGCTGCGGCGCTACGAGAAGCGCGTGCCGGTGATCCTGATCACCGGCCACGGCGATATCCGCCTGGCCGTCGAGGCGATGAAGGCCGGCGCCCACGATTTCCTCGAGAAGCCGTTCGACGCCGACACCCTGGTCGATACCGTCACGCAGGCGCTCAACCGCTCCAGCGCGCCGCGCCGCGTGCTCTCGCCCGAGGCCGAGGCCCTGGTCGCGAACCTGACCCAGCGCGAGGTCGACGTGCTGGTCGCGCTGGCCGGCGGCCGGCCCAACAAGGTGATTGCCCACGACCTCGGGATCAGCCCGCGGACCGTCGAATCCTACCGCCAGAAGCTGTCGCTGAAGCTCAGCGCCCGGTCGACCAGCGACCTCGTACGCATCGCCGTCCAGGCCGGCCTCGCCGATCCCGGGTCCCCCGCCGGCGAGCCGGCCGACGGCCCGCGGGCCTGACGGTCCAGCGGCAGGCCCCGTGCTCACCCTGCGGCGCTTCCAGCGCCAGCTGCGGCGCATCATGCGCGAGAAGGCCGCGCGCCGGACCTTCCTCGAGGGGCTGGGCTTCGGCCTCGTGCTGCTGACCATCGGCACCGTCTGGCTTCTGATCAGCCGCGAGGCCGCGTTCTCGGACTGGAAGAAGCTGGCCCGCAAGTACGCGCTCACCGTCGCGCAGTCGGTCAACCAGACGATGGTTTCCTCCGACCTGATCCTGACCAGCATCAGCGACAGCGTGCGCGAGAGCCGGCTGTCGACGCCGGAGGAACTGCGGCAGATGCTGGCCAACACCGAGGCCTTCGCCATGCTCAAGGCACGCATGGCGATCGCGCCGCAGGTCGATGTCACGACCATCGTCGCCCTGAACGGCGACGTCATCAATTTCTCGCGCAGCTTCCCGCCGCCGCCGATCAACCTCGCCGACCGCGACTACTTCAAGGCGCTGCTGGCCGACGAGGCGCTCGACGTGTTCCTCAGCGTGCCGGTGCGCAACCGCGGCACCGGCACCTGGACGTTCTACCTGGCGCGCAAGATCCGCGCGCCCGACGGCCGCATGCTGGGGGTGCTGCTGACCGGCCTGCATACCGCCTACTTCTCCGACTACTTCGAGCGGGTCGCGCTGGCGGGCGGCTCGGCGCTGTCGCTGTTCCGCAAGGACGGCGTGCTGATGTCGCGCTACCCGCAGCGCGAGGACCTGATCGGGACCTCGTTCGCCGAACAGCCCGCGTTCAAGGACGTGATCCTCAAGGGCCTCGACGAGTCGATCCTCACCGACTCGAGCCGGCTGGCCGAGAAGGGCAGCAGCGCGCGGCGGATCGTGTCGCCGGTCGCGGTCCCCGGCTACCCGCTGATCGTCAACGTCACCATCGACGAGACCCTGGTGCTGGCGCGGTGGAAGGAAACCGGCCTGTGGATCGCCGGCGCGCTGGCCCTCGTCTTCCTGCTGCTGCTCAGCCTGACCTGGCGGGCCAGCCTGCTGGTGCTGGAGAAATCGCAGGCCATGGTCAGCATGGACGAGGCCCGCGTCCGCGCCGACCGCGCCTCGTTCGAACTGCTGCGCCTGTCTCGCCTATCGACGATGCAGGAGATGTCGAGCGCGATCGCCCACGAGCTGAACCAGCCGCTATCGGCCGCCGCCAACTACATCGCCGTCGCCCGGCGCCAGCTCGACCCCGGCGCGGCGTTCGATCGCTCGCGGTCGATGATGGACCGGGCGAACGAGCAGATCCTGCGCGCCGGCGACATCATCAAGCGCCTGCGCAACTTCATCTCGCGCGGCCAGGGCGAGGCGGTCGAGTGCGACGTCCGCGACCTGGTCTCGGGCGCGATCAGCTTCTCGCTGGTGCGCGAGCAGCACAAGGAGATCGATCTCGCCGTCGAGGTCGACCGACAGCTGCCGCGGGTCACCATCGACCGCATCCAGATCCAGCAGGTCCTGCTCAACCTGATCCGCAACGCCATCGAGGCGATGGCCGCGGCTCCGCGCCGCCGCCTCACCATCGCCGCGCGTCGCGTCGGCGACGAGGCGATCGAGATCTCGGTTGCCGATACCGGTCCCGGTCTCGCCGATGCCGTGAAGGAGCGCCTGTTCCAGCCGTTCAACACCTCGAAGGAGCGCGGCATGGGCGTCGGCCTATCGATCTGCCGCACGATCGTCGAGGCCCATGGCGGCACCATCGTCGCCACCGACACCGAGGGTGGCGGCGCGACCTTCGCCTTCACCCTGCCGCTCGGTCGACGCCCGGCCTGAGCGCCCCCGCTACACCTGGGCGACGTAGTGGGTGAAGAACTTCTCCATCGCGTCGAGGCCCTGACCGGTCAGCCGCACCAGCGTTTTGCGCCGGTCGGTCGGATCCTCGAAGCGGCTGACCAGGCCCTGCTCCTCCAGCACGTCGAGCCGGCGCAGCGCCGTCGTCAGCGGCAGGCTCGAACTGGCCGACAGCAGGGTCACGCTGACCTGCGCCGACGCCAGCTCGGCGTCGTAGAGGTCGAGCAGCATGTCCCAGCTGGGATCGGCGAACAGGTGCGCCGGCAGGAAGCGGGCGCGCAGCCGGCGGACGCCGCGCAGCTTGGTGAGCGCCAGCCGGCGCGCCGAGATCGGGTTGGCCGGCGGCGTCGGCACGACCGGCGGCAGCGCCGCCGGTGACGGGGACGGCGCCGGCATCGCGGCCGCGGTCCGGCCAGCGGCCTCGGCGGGAGCGACGTTGTCGTTGCGGGCGTACAGCGCGGTCTTCACCGCGCGCACCAGCGCCTCGGCGTCGATCGGCTTGCACAGCATCTCGCAGGCGCCCAGCCGGATCGCCTCGAGCGCATCCTCGAGGCCGACATTGCCGCTGACGAAGATCAGCCGCGCGCGGTAGGCGCTCATCTTCTGCAGCTGCTGGGCGAACTCGATGCCCCCCAGCTCCGGCATCCGCAGGTCGGAGACGATGACCTTGGGGCGCAGGCCGCCCGACAGCATTTCCAGGGCCTGCCAGCCATCGACGGCGGTCAGGCAGCCGAGACCGGCGCGACGCAGCGAGCGCGCATAGGCATCGACGGTGGCGGTGTCGTCGTCGATGACGAGGACATCCTCGGCGGGGGCGGGGGCGGGGGCGGAACTGGCGGTCATGGGCTCTGCTGTGCTGGTTGGGGGTCGACGGGATCAGGCTGCCGCGCGCGCCGGCCGGTCGCCGGCCGCGGCGGGAAGGGTGATGACGAAGCGCGCGCCCTGCGGCGCCGCGAAGGCCTCGAGGTTGCCGCGCATCTCGCGGACGATGCCGTAGCTCACCGCCAGCCCGAGGCCGGTGCCCTTGCCGACCGGCTTGGTCGTGAAGAACGGCTCGAACACGTGGTCCAGCGCCTCGGGCGCAATGCCGGCGCCGTTGTCCTCGATCTCGATCACGACCGAGTCGGCCGCGCGCCGGGCGGCGATGGCGATGAAACCGCCGAGCCCCGGCTCGCTGGCGCGGCGCTCGAGGATGGCGTCGCGCGCGTTCAGCACGATGTTGAGCAGCACCTGCTCCAGCAGCACGGCGTGACCGGTCACCTTCGGCAGGTCCTCGTCGATGCCGAAGGTCAGCGCGATCCGCTCCGCCGACAGCTGGGCTGCGATCAGCGAGCGCAGCCCGTCGCGCACCGCGGCGAGCTCGAACGGCGCCGCCGGCTCGACCGGCTGGCGGCCGAACACGCGCATGTGGTTGATCAGCTTGGCGGCGCGGTCCACCTGCCCGATGATCCCGGCGATCTGCTGCAGGTGGTCCTCGGTGGTGCCGAAACCCTCCTCGAGGTCGCCGCGCAGGTTCGAGGCGCCGATCTTGATGACGTTGAGTGGCTGGTTGAGCTCGTGCGCCACCCCGGTCGCCATCGCGCCGAGGCTGGCGAGCTTGGACGCCTGGATCAGCTGCTGCTCGGCTTCCTTGCGCAGGCTGACGTCGACCAGGAAGCCGTTGCCGCGCAGGCTGCCGTCGGCCTCCGGCGTTTCCGACACCAGCAGCACGTCGTACAGCCAGCGCCACGCGCCGTCGCCGCGGCGCAGGCGGTACTCGGCGGTCACGACCTGGCCCGGGCGAAGCCCGGCGAAGCGCGCGAGCGTCGCCGGCGCGTCGGCCGGGTGCAGCCGGTTGGTCCACCACGACGGCGCATCGACCGCGTCACGCGAACAGCCCAGCACGCGCTCCAGCGACTCGCTCACCCACAGCGTCCTCGCCTTGGCGCCGTGCTCGATGCCGACCTCGTAGATGACGATCGGCGCGTGCCGCTGGATAGCGTCGAGCCGCTCCTGGAAGCTGAGCGCCTCCTGGCGCTCGCTCCGCAGCAGCCCGCCGAGCTGGTCGACCTGCTGGTCGATGTCCTCCAGTTCCTGGATGATCGACGGCTCCTCGCGCCGGTGATCCTGCCGCGGCGGCGCCGACACCAGGCGCGACACGAACCCCGACAATGCCTGCAGCCGGGTGCCGGCGAGGTGACTGACGATGGCGGCGCCGACGATCGACAGCGACAGGAAGATTTCCTGGATCAGCAGCAACCGCAGTTGTGCCGCGCGGCCCTCGAGGATGGCGGGGCGCAGCAGCTTGAAGACCACCACCCAGGGACCGGCCGCGCCCCCGAACAGCGGCGCGCCGTCGGCGAGCACCGCGCCCTGCATGTGGGTCATCAGGCTTTGCCCGAAGCCGCTTGGCGCCAGCACCCGCGGCTCGGCCAGCGACGGCAGGAAGTCGCGGCCGGCCTCGCGCAGCCGGGCGAGCGCGAAGGCGGCGCTGTCGACCGCGCCCAGCGCCGTGATCACCGCGCCACGCGCCGACACCAGCGCGACCGCGGTCTCGGGAGCGACGCCGTAGGAATTGTAGATCTGCAGCATGCGCTCGCGGGTCAGACGGGCGTAGATCCTGAGGCCGCTGTCCGGCACCACGACGCCGAGTTCGATGAACGCCGCAACGCCGCTGGCGTCGGTGAAGACCGGGCGGGCCTGCCACAGCCCGGCCTCGGCGCGCCACGGCGACTCGGTCGAGGCCACGTCGGGAGGCTGGTCGGGCGGGAAGTGCGCCAGCAGGCGGCCGCCCTCGGCGTAGACGGCGACGCGGTCGAAATCCTCGGCCAGCGGCCCGAGCCGCGCCGCCACCACGTCGACATGGCCGTCGTAGACGGTGTCGGCGGCCATCACCCGCAGCGCCAGCGCGCGGTTCTCGAACCACGTCTTCACGAAGTCCTGCACCTGCAGGATCTCGCGCTGGGTCGCGGATCGGCTGGCCGACAGGATCAGCTCTTCCTCGCGCTGGGCGTCGAGCCACAGGTAGAACGGCGGCGGCAGCAGGGCCACGGCGGTCAGCGCCACCATCACGAAGGACGGCGTCGGCATCGGCCGCAACCGCAGGCGCCGTGTCGCCACCGGCATCAACAGCAGGACGAGGTAGAGCGCCTCCGCCAGCCAGATGTTGAGCAGGCCGTTCAGCGCCTGCTTGGCGATGACCAGCGCCAGCGGCGCGCCCTGCAGGCCGAGGATGCCGGAATAGGCGAGGTAGAGCAGCGGCCCGCCGAGCAGCAGCCAGAATAGGAAGTCGACCAGGATCGGCGAGGCGCGGCGCACCGTGAAGGCGAGGCAGGCGCCTTCGACCGACCACACCAGCCACGCCCACGGGTGGTCCCAGTGCAGCACCGTCGCGGTCGCGGCGATCGAAACCGCCAGCGTTGCCGGTAGCGGCGGCAGCCGGCGCAGGCCGACCAGCGCCACCGCGCCGCCGAGCAGCAGGTGGTTGCCCCAGCCGAGATCGACCGCCAGGCCGTTGACGGCGAAGCCCGCCAGGCCGAGCGCCACGGCCAGGAAAAGGTCCTGTCCGGAGACATCGGCCAACGCGGGTAGACGTGCGGCGGGCTTGAACATCGCCGCAATGCTTAGGCGAATCGCCCGGCGGTCGCTGAAGTATTGCATCCATTTTGAAAGGTTGGGTCGTGGCAATCCGGGCGGATTCGACCGTCTTTAGGAAGCGCGCGGCGGCTTCCATACCGGGACCGTCAAAACGCCGGAGACCATCATCGTGGTTCGCCTGTCTGCCCTGCGCTCCCTCGCCACCCGCTACCGCGGCCTCGCCGGCATCGTCGCCTGCGCCGCGGTCGGCCTGCTGTCGTCGCCCGGCGTCGCCGGAACGCTGACGGTCGACAGCCGCTCGATCCCGGGCCTCACGCCCAAGGCGCCGATCGTCTCGCACCGGCTGCGCCTGACCGGGATGATCGAGACGCCCGACGCCAGCCGGCTGCGCGCCGAACTGGAGAAGCTGCGGCAGGCCCGCGGCGACAGGACCGACGGGCCGCTCGCCGTGCTCGAGCTCAGCAGCAAGGGCGGCAACCTGCTCGAAGGCATCAAGATCGGCTACCTGCTGCGCGAGTTCGGTGTCGCCACCGCGGTGCGTCACGACGATGCCTGCCTGTCGGCCTGCGCACTGGCCTTCCTCGGCGGCACCGGCCGTCGCCAGGGCGGCACGGCGGCGCCGGCCCGCACCCTCGAGATCGGCGGCCAGATCGGCTTCCACAACTTCTCGGTCAACGTCGCGTGGGTGCTGAACGAGACCCGCTCCGACCCGGCGCGCGGCATCGCCCGCGGCTTCGATCTGGCCCGCACCGGCGCGGCCCAGATGATGCGCTACGTCACCGACATGGGCGTTTCCCCGGCCTTCGTCGCCGGCCTGGTCGCGCTGCCGCCGGAGCAGTGGCAGTACGTCGAGACCGCCGGCGACTTTCTCGACCTCGGCATCGAGCCGCGCGGCACCTGGCCGGGCGCCGGCCGGCTCGAGGTCCAGGCCGCCAACGTCTGCGGCCACGCCCTCGGCCAGCCGGTCGACCCGTCGCGGGCGCGGCGGTCCACCGGCCGCCAGGCCCAGCGCCGGCTGATCGAGCACGTGCGCAACACCGTGGCCGGCGTCGATCTCAAGGGGCCGCTCGCGGCGCAGCTGTCGGCGGTGCTCGACACCTCCGACCAGCGCCTGATCGACGGCGTGTACGGCGACCTGCGCGCTGCCGGCCTGCCGCTGCCGGCGCCCGGCACCACCCATGTCGAGATCCCGGTCCCGACCGGCGACGGTGCCCCGCGGCAGTGCCACGTGTCGCTCTCGGCCGGCGACCTCGACACCTTCGACCTGGTAATCGTGTCGGAACGCGGCATCGCCCGCGTCGATCGCCTGCCCTCCGGCGCGCTGGCGCGCCTGCTGCGCCACGCCGCCGACGACAAGATCAACCAGAATGGCGGTCGTGGCCGTGACCTCGCCGCGCGCGGCGGCGCGCTCGGCCAGCTCACCAACGCCGACTGATCCGCCGTTAGCACCAATCTGACAGCGATCGGGGTCGCAATCCCGCCCCGACATCCCCTTTTAGGCGCCGAGACCCATGCTCCCCTTCCGCGTTCCCTCCCTGCTCGCGCCGCTGGCGCTCGCGTTCGCCACCGGCCTCGCCGGCCTGTCGGCCGGTCCCGCCGCCGCCGCGACCGTGTCGGTCGAGACCAGCGCGACCAGCGGGCTCGACCCGCGCAACCCGATCCAGACGCACCGGCTGCGCCTGACCGGCCCGATCGAGCCGGGCGACAGCGACCGCATCGCCGCGACGCTGCGGAACCTGCGCGAGCGCACGCCGCGGATCGGCGACCTGCCGCTCGCGACGCTGGAACTGGCGGGCAAGGGCGGCGACCTCCTCGAAGGCATCCGCATCGGCAGCCTGCTGCGCGAGTACGACGTCGCCACCGTGGTGCGCGACGGCGACGTCTGCCTCTCGGCCTGCGCCCTGATCTTCCTCGGCGGCACCGCGACCCATTCGTGGCCCGCCGCGCTGCCCAGCCGCTCGCTCGAGATCGGCGGCCAGCTCGGCTTCCACAACTTCACGCTCAACACCGGCGCGCTGCAGAACGACGCCCGCGCGACCCGCGGCGACACCACCACCCGCGCCTTCTCGCTGGCCCGCCAGGGTGCCGCCGTGATGATGCGCTATGCCCTCGACATGGGCGTCGAGCCGGAGTTCTTCGTCGCGCTGATCGGCTTGCCGCCGGAGTCGTGGACCTGGATCGAGACGGCCGGTCAGTTCGTGGCGCTGGGCATCACGCCGCAGGGACCGCTGCCACCGCCCGGCAGCCTCGCCGAGCAGGCGGCCAACCTGTGCAACCACGCCACCAACTGGCAGGTCGGGGTGCGCCACGGCCAGGCGCGCCCGGTGGCCAGGATCGCGACGGCCCCTGCGTCCGCGGCGCCGTCGCAGGCACCGCAGGCGGTGCTGTCGCTGCGCGGCAGCGGCAGCGGCACGCCGAAGGCGGGTCCGGCCGCAGCGGTCGCCCCGACCTCGACCGCGCACTTCGACGTCGCCGGTCCGGCGAGCGACAATTTCCAGATGCGCTGCCAGGTGACGCTGTCGACGGTCGATCTCGACAGCTTCGAGGTCACCCTCGCGACGTCGGGCGGCCTGTTGCAGCGCTACGCGCTGCCGCCGGCGGTCAATCCCGGCCTGCTACGCTACCATCGCGACGACATGCTGAACCCGCGGCGCTAGCCGCGCCCGCCATGCCTCGCCGCCGCCCGGTCGCCGACCAGCGACCGAAGCGTCGCCGGCGACACCGGCTTGACGAGGTAGCGGTCGATCCCGGCAGCCCGGGCCGCCTCGCGGGTCGCGGCATCGTCACGGCTCGAGATCATGACGATCGGCACCGGCCGGCCGGGCAAGGCACGGATCTCGCGCGCCGCCGCCAACCCGTCGAGTTCGGGCATCTCGTAGTCGATGAGCACGAGGTCGGGTCGCGACTGCCGCACCGCACGCACCGCCTCGACGCCATCGGCCGCGGTCGAGACCCGGCAGCCCTGCTCGCGCAGCAGGTCGGCAAACAGGCCGCGCAGCGCCGGGTCGTCATCGACGACCAGCACGGCGAACCCGTCCGCGTCGTCGACCGCCGCGGTCATCCCGCCCGGAACTCCACGGCCGTCATCCCGGCCAGCGCCCAGGCGAGCAGCCACGAGAAGGAGCCACCCGACTCCACGAACAGCGTCAGCATCACACCCGACTGTGGCGGCGGCGGGAGCCGCCCTCCAGCGAAAGCAGATCCAATCTGGGCACAGTCGGACCGGCCGTTCCCGGGCAGCGGGCGGACCGATGACCCCAAAGTGGGGCCAATTCCGTTCGTTACCCCTCGCCACCTTGGCTAACGTCCGACCGCTGCACGACCGGACGGTGAGTTGGACAGGCTCATTCTGGGATCCCGGCCGGACGTGCGGCGTCCACCTCGGCGGCAACGGTTGGAAGTGAGAGACAGCATGCTCGACAGCGTCGGACGCCAATCCCTGACGGGAACCACCCTCGAATTCCCCGAGATCTTCGACGGCCGCCGTGCCCGCGGCGAGCGCACCCGGCACCACATCGTCGAGGCCTACCTGCAGCTCCTGCGCACCGACGGGCCGGGCCTGACGATCGCCGACGTGGCCGACCTCGCGGGCTGCAGCCGCCGCTCGATCTTCGCGCATTTCGCCGCCATCACCGACCTGCGCCGCGCCGCCGCCGACCACCTGCTCGAGCAGGGCGAGTTCACGCTTTCGGCCGAGGACCGGCGCGGCGGCATGCTGGCGCGCCTGCGCCGCGAGATGCTGCGGCGCGAGCGCGAGTGCGCCGCGTGGTGGCCGCTGTGGCGCGCCCTGCAGGCGGCGTCTCCGGACGAGGTCGAACTGGTCGCGCGCTTCAACACGCTGCGCCAGCGCCGCGAGGCACGCGGCGGCGAGGTGTTCGCCGAGGAGCTGGCGGGGGCGAGTCGCCGCCAGCGGCGCGCCTTCGACATCCAGCTCGGCACGCTGACCTCGATCGAGTCCTGGGTGACGCTGCGCGATCACTACCAGTTCACCGCGCCGGCGATCCGCCAGCACTGGTGCCGGAGCCTCGTCCGCCTGATGCCGCGCGGCGTTCAGCTCGCTGCCTGACCCGCGTCGCCGCCGGCCGTCTGCTCGACGACCAGCGGCAGGCGTACCTGGAAGGTGCAGCCGGCCGGCGCGTCGAGCAGGTCGAGCGAGCCGCCGCTGTCGCGCACGATGCCGTAGGACACCGCCAGTCCCAGCCCGGTGCCCTTGCCCGACTCCTTGGTCGTGAAGAACGGCTCGAAGACCCGGCCGCGCAGCGCGGCCGGAACGCCCGGGCCGTTGTCGTGCACCAGGATGTCGACCTTCCCGTCCGACGCCTGCACCGACAGCTCGATGCGCGGCGCGGCGATCCGGTTGGACAGCAGCGAGTCGCGCGCATTCAGCAGCAGGTTCACCAGCACCTGCTCGAGCAGCACGGGATGGCAGCGCACCGGCTGGCGCGGCCCCTCGAGGTGGCTGCGCACGGCGACGCCGGAGTGGCGCAGCTGGTGCTCGACGAAGTCGACCGCGGCGCGGCACGACGCCACCGCGTCGACCACCGGCGGCGGTCCCTTGGGCACGCGGCCGAAGATCCTCATGTGATCGATGATCGAGGCGGCGCGATCGGCCTGGCTGACGATGCGGGCGAGGCGATCGCCGACGAAGCCGCAGAGTTCCGCCACCGCGGCGTCGCCGTGGGCGGCGGGCGCGGCGCTCTCGATCTCCATCTGCGCGCTCTGGGCGGCCATCTTCACGACGTTCAGCGGCTGGTTGAGCTCGTGCGCCATGCTGGTCGCCATCTCGCCCAGCCGGATCAGCTTCGAGGACTGGACGATCAGCGCTTCCGCCTCCAGCCGCCGCGTCTCGTCGTGGCCGACCAGCACCACGGCGCCGGGTTCGGGCGCGTCGAGGCGGGCGAGGCTGACGCGCACCGCGAGGCTGCGATGGTCGGGCATCGGGATCCCCAGCGCGATCTCCTGGCGGTCGCCCGAACGCCCGGCCACGAAATCGGCCAGCGCGCCGGCGCCCTCGACGGCCTCCGGCAGCCGCAGCCGTCCGTCCTCGACGAAGCGGCCGAACACCTGGTCGAACTGCGCGTTGGTGAAGAGGAAACGGCCGTCGCTGCCCAGCACCGCCGCCAGCGCCAGCGGCGAGTCGAGGATCGCCGACAGCATGCGCGTCTGGCCCTCGACGCGCAGGCTGTTCTCGGCGGTCTGG
Source organism: uncultured Reyranella sp. (assembly GCA_964420105.1). Taxonomy (GTDB): domain Bacteria; phylum Pseudomonadota; class Alphaproteobacteria; order Reyranellales; family Reyranellaceae; genus Reyranella. Next base: position 298,402 of record CAYQRL010000002.1, on the reverse strand, counting down.
ATCAGGCTGTAGAGCCGCCGCGCGATCAGGGCCGCGAGCAGCGACAGCACGAGCGCGGCGCAGATCGTGATGACCGTGGTGTCGCGCCACTCCACGAGGTACTTCGCCCGGTCGACACTGACGACGACGGTGGCCGGGAACGACGGCACCGCGTGCGTGGTCGACATCACGCCGCGGCTGGCCAGCGCGAACGGTTCGCCGAAGCCGGCGTCGCTGCCGCTGCTGGCGGCCAGCAGCACGCCGTCCTGGCGCAGCAGGTGCACCTGCTCGCCGCTGCCGCCGGTCAGCCAGCGCAGGTGCTCGGCGTAGAACGCCGATTCGACGCCGACGATGACCACGCCGACCTTCTCGCCGTTGGTCGCGAACACGGCGCGCGCGAGGTAGAAGGTCCAGCGCCCGTTGCCGCGGTTCTGCACCACGTTGCCGAGCGACAGCGGCGGCGCGTTGCCCGCCATCTGTTCCCTGAAGTAGTCGCGGTCGCCGAGGTTGATCGGCGGCGGCGGGTAGCTGCGCGTGAAGTTGAGCACGCGGCCGTCGCGGGCGATGAAGGTGGCGACGTCGACCTGGCGCAGGTAGCGCGTGCGCTCGCGCAGCCGCTCGAAGAAGCCCTGGCTGCCGGCGATGCGGCGGTAGTCGGCCTCGTTGGTCACGCCTTCCTCGGCCAGCCAGTCGAGCATCGAGGCCAGGACCAGCTGGTTGACGGTCAGGCTCTGCTCGGTGAACTGCGCGGTCGACAGCGCGAGGCCGCGCGAGCTGCGGGTCCAGGAGTCGAGCGTGTTGCGGTAGTCGATCCAGATCTCGCCGACCGCGACCGACCAGACCAGCAGCAACGCCGCGGCGAAGCCGAGAACGACGCGCCTCTTGGACCAGGACGAGACCGGGTCGAGCCGCGGCGCGGAGGGCGATCGCGCCGCCAGCGCCGCCGGGATCGAACTGTCCGATGTCACCGAGCCCTCATGCCACGCGCCGACCTGGCGGACACCATGCCGGATCACCGGCAACCCGGCCAACGAAACGCATCCATACTGGATACAAGTTTCTTGGGGGAACGAAGGCCTCGTTTCAGTTTTCTCACCGCTGGTGCCATGAGATGGTGTAGAGGCCGTTCGGGGTCGCCTTCATGCTGAAACGTTCTTCGCCTGCCATGCAATTCGCCGCTGTGATCCAGATCACAAGCGCGGGGGCACCCCTGCCATGAAGCTTCTCCTGATCGACGACGATGCGGCGACCCTCGAGGTCATGGCCGGCGCCTTCGAGCGGCGCGGCATCGCCGTGGTGCCGTGCGGCGACCCGCAACAGGTCGAGCAGGCGCTGCAGGGCGAGCCCTCGGTCGGCGCCATCGTCACCGACCTGCGCATGCCCGGGCTGGACGGTTTCGAGGTGCTGCGCCAGGCAGGCGAGTGGAGCCGCTCGCGCGGCGCCGACCTGCCGGTGTTCGTGGTGACCGGCCACGGCACGGTCGAGGAGGAGCAGCGTGCCATGGCGCTGGGCGCCCGCCTGTTCCTGCGCAAGCCGCTCGACCTGCCGGTCCTGCTGGGCCATGTCCGCGCCGCGCTGCAGCCGGCCGTGACGGAGGCGGCGCGATGACGACGACGGAAAAGCAGCCCGACGTGATGGTGGTCGAGGACGACCCGGTCGTGCTCGACGAGCTGGTGGTCAGCCTGCGCCGCGCCGGTCTTGCCTGCGTGGCCGCCAACAACGCCTGGGAAGCGCTCGAGCTGATCCAGCGCGGCGCCCGTCCGACCGTCATGGTGTGCGACATCCGCATGCCCGAGCTCGACGGGCTGGAACTGGTGCAGCGGCTGGCCCGCCTCGATCCCGGCGAGCGGCCGGAGGTCATCTTCGTCAGCGGCCACGCCGGCTTCGACGAGGCGGTGGCGGCGATGCGGCTGGGCGCCCGCGACCTGCTGACCAAGCCGATCGACCTCCGGCGCCTGATCCAGATCATCAAGGAAATCCGGCTCGAGCCGGCCGCGCCTGCGCCGGCCGCCGCGCCGGTCGAGCCCGACGACGCGCCGACGCTGCCGCCCGAGGAGATGCCGCTGAAGGTGCTGCGCGACCTTCGCCGCCTGCGGCGGCTGCGCGTCCAGCACCTGCCGCCGGGGCTGGTGCCGGAGGCCAGCTGGGAGATCCTGCTCGACCTCTATGCCTGCGAGAGCAAGGGCATCAAGATCTCGGTCACCAGCCTCGCCGTCGCGACCGGTGCGCCGATGACCTCGGCGCTGCGGCGCATCCAGGAACTGGAAGCCAGCGGCTTCATCGACCGCCTGCCCGATGGCGTCGACCGGCGCCGCGCGACGCTGCGGCTGACGTCGCAGGGCCGCGCCGCGGTCGAGACCTTCGCGCGGGCCTACCTCGCGCGCGACAAGGCGTAATCGTCGCGCCCCTCCGGGGCGGCAGCGAACGTCCTTGCGCGTCGTCGCCGCGGCCGTCACATCTCGGCCGAAGATTGCCGCTGGAGACCGTGGTGCCGACTGCCTCCCTGCCCGTTCGCCTGGGCCGCCTCGCCGCCGTGCTCGGCCTGCTCGTCCTGCCGGGCGCCGTCCTCGCCCAGTCCCAGCCCAAGGCGCCGCCGCCGCTGGTCGGCGTGCAGAAGGTCGAGCGGCTGGCGCTGGCGCCGCAGTCCGAGTACGTCGGCCGGCTGGCGGTGTTCGACAAGGTCGAGGTGCGGGCCCGGGTCAAGGGCGTGCTCGGGCCGCGTCATTTCGAGGATGGCAGCAAGGTCCGCGAAGGCCAGCTGCTGTTCACCATCGACCCGGCCCAGTACCGCATCGCCGTCAACCAGAAGCGGGCGCTGCGCGACAGCGCCCAGGCCGTGCTGATCAACGCCGAGGCCCAGCTCAAGCGCACCGCCGAGCTGATGCGCACCAGCAACGCCACCCAGGTCGTCTACGACCAGCGGCTGAGCGAGCAGCTGCAGGCCAGGGCCAACCTCGACGATGCCGAGGCGCAGCTGCAGGAGGCCGAGCTGCAGCTGTCGTGGACCGAGATCAGGGCGCCGATCGCCGGCCTGGTCGGCCGCGCCATGGCGTCGCCCGGCAACGTCGTCGGTCCCGAGACCGGGGTGCTGGCGACGATCGTCAACGAGCGTCGCATCCGCGCCCTGTTCTCGGTGCCGCAGGCCGACCTGCTGAGCGTGCGGCGCGACCTGCGCGCCGGCGCGCCGCTCGCCGTCCAGCTGCGGCTGGCCGACGGCAAGCTCTACGGCGAGAAGGGCAAGGTCGACTTCATCGACGTCGAGGTCGACCCGACGACCGACGGCCAGACCGTGCGCGCGGTGTTCGAGAACGCCGACGAGCTCCTGACCGACGGCCAGACCGTGCGGGTGATCGTGGAGGGCAACGAGCCCGAGAAGGTGCTGGCGATCCCGCAGCCGGCGCTGGCGATCGACCAGACCGGGCCCTACGTCTACGTCGTCGACAGCCGCAACGTCATCGAGCAGCGCCGCATCGTCATCGGCTTCATCCGCGACGGGCTGATCGCGGTGACCAGCGGGCTCAAGGACGGCGAGGAGGTCGTGGTCCAGGGCCAGCAGCGCGTGCGACCCGGCGCCACCGTCGAAGCCCGCCCGGTGCCGCGCCCGGCGGGCCGCTGAGGCGGCCGGCCATGCGCATCGCATCGCTGTTCATCCGTCGGCCGCGGCTGGCGTTCGTCATCTCGGCGATCATCACGATCGCCGGCCTGCTGGCGCTGGACAACCTGCCGGTGGCCCAGTTCCCCAACATCGTGCCGCCGGAGGTGACGGTCTCGACCTTCTACCCCGGCGCCTCGGCCGAGGCAGTCGAGGAAAGCGTGGCGCAGGTCATCGAGAGCAACGTCAACGGCGTCGAGAACATGATCTCGATGAAGTCGACCTCGGGCGGCGACGGCAGCTACAGCCTCAGCATCCAGTTCAAGGTCGGCAGCAACCCGCAGGACCACACGGTCAACGTCAACAACCGCATAAACCGCGCGCTGCCGCAGCTGCCGGTCGAAGTCCAGCGCAACGGCGTGCTGGTGCGCAAGCAATCGTCGGCGATCCTGCAGGTGATCGCGATCTACTCGCCCAGGGGCACGCGCGACGCGCTGTTCCTGTCAAACTTCGCGACCATCAACGTGCTCGACGCGTTGCAGCGCGTGCCCGGCGTCAGCCGCGCCGACCTCAACGGCGGCCTGAGCTATGCCATGCGCGTCTGGCTCGACCTCGACCGCATGTCGAGCCTCGGCGTCACGCCGCAGGACGTGGTCGCCGCGATCGAGGCCAAGAACATGCAGGCCGCGGTCGGCCGGATCGGCGCGGCGCCGCTGCTGCCCGGCGTCGACTTCCAGCTCAACATCACCGCCAAGGGTCGCCTGAGCTCGATCGAGGAGTTCGCCAACGTCGTGGTCCGGGCCGGCGACAACGGCGCGCTGCTGCGCATCCGCGACATCGGCCGCGTCGAGCTGGGGGCCGCCAACGCCGACGTCACGACGCGCTACAACGGCCAGCCGGCCGCCGGCATCACGATCTACCAGCTGCCCGGCGCCAACGCGCTCGAGACCGCCGGCGACGTCCGCGCCAGCCTCGAGGAGATCCGCGCCAACCTGCCCGACGACGTCGCCATCGAGGTCATGTACGACAACACGCAGTTCGTGCTGGCCACGGTGAAGGCCGTGCTGAAGACGCTGGTCGAGGCCTTCGTGCTGGTGGCGCTGGTGGTCTTCGTGTTCCTCGGCAGCCTGCGCGCCGCCTTCATCCCGATCGTCGCGGTGCCGGTGGCGCTGATCGGCACCTTCGCCGCGATGCTGGTGCTGGGCTTCAGCCTCAACACCGTGTCGCTGCTGGCGCTGGTGCTGGCGATCGGCATCGTGGTCGACGATGCCATCGTCGTGGTCGAGGCGGTCGAGCACATCCTGCACACGCGGCCCGACCTCACCCCGGCCGAGGCCACCGAGCTGGCGATGGCGGAGGTCAGCGGGCCGATCATCGCGATCACGCTGGTGTTGCTGTCGGTATTCGTACCGACCGCCTTCATGCCGGGCATCGCCGGCAAGCTCTACCAGCAGTTCGCGGTGACGATCTCGGTCGCCATGGTGATCTCGGCGATCAACGCGCTGTCGCTGTCGCCGGCGCTGTGCGCCCTCGTGCTGAAGCGGCGCGGCGCGCCGCGCGGCGTGATGGCGAAGCTGCAGTCCGGCTTCGACCGCACCCGCGACGGCTACCTTTGGCTGGCCGGGCCGCTGATCCGGCGCAGCGTGCTGGCGGTCGGGCTGGTCGCGGTCTGCGCGCTGGCGACCGGCGGGCTGGCGCGGCTGGTGCCGACCGGGTTCCTGCCCAACGAGGACCAGTCCTCGTTCATGGCCGAGATCCAGATGCCGGATGCCGCCTCGACCAGCCGCACGCTGGAGGCGGTGGTCGAGGTCGAGAACCTGCTGAAGGGCCAGCCGTGGCTGCAGAACGTGTTCACGGTCAGCGGCACCAGCCTGCTCGACGGGCTGAACCTGCCGAGCCGCGCCATGATGATCGTGGCGCTGAAGCCCTATGCCGAGCGCACGCGGCCCGAGCACTCGGTGTTCGCCATCCTGGAGACGCTGAACCAGGCGTTCGGCCGCCTGGCGACGGCCGACGTCATCGCCTTCAACCCGCCGCCCATCGCCGGCCTGTCCAACACCGCGGGCTTCGAACTCGAGATCCAGAGCACAACCGGGGCGCGTCCGGAGGAGATCGCGGCGGTGGCGCAGGGCGTGGTCAACGCCGCGCAGGCAGCGCCCGAGCTGGCCGGCGTGTTCACCACCTACAGCGCGGCGACGCCGCAGGTCCGCCTCGATCTCGACCGCGACCGCGCCGAGACGCTGGGCATCGACATCCCGCAGATCTTCTCGGCGCTGCAGACCGCGATGGGCAGCCGCAACGTCAACAACTTCAACATGTTCGGCCGCACCTGGACGGTGCGCGTGCAGGCCGACGCGGCCGACCGCCGGACCATCGACGACCTCAAGCGCGTTCGCCTGCGCTCGAAGACCGGCAAGCTGGTGCCGCTGCAGGCGGTCGCGAGCGTCGAGCTGACGACCGCGCCGTCGTCGATCGTGCGCTACAACAACCTGCGCTCGGTGACGCTGAACGGCGCGCCGGCAGCCGGGTTCTCGTCCGGCGAGGCGCTGGCGGCGATGGAGCGCGTGGCCCGCGCCAGCCTGCCGCCCGGCTACCGCTTCGCCTGGTCGGGCACGGCGCTGCAGGAGAAGGCGGCGGGCGGTCAGGCCGGCTTCATCCTCGCGCTCTCGGTGCTGTTCGCCTACCTGTTCCTGGTCGGCCTGTACGAGAGCACGGCTCTGCCGGTGGCGGCGCTGCTGTCGGTCATCGTCGGCGTGCTGGGCGCCTTCGCGGCGCTGTGGCTGACAGGCCTCGACAACAACATCTACGCCCAGATCGGCATCGTCGTGCTGATCGCGCTGGCCGCCAAGAACGCCATCCTGGTGATCGAGGTCGCCATGCACGAGCGCGGCCGCGGCAGCGATCCGGTGGCGGCGGCGACCGCGGCGGCCGGCCAGCGCTTCCGTGCCGTGATGATGACCTCGTTCGCGTTCATCCTCGGGCTGGTGCCGATGGTGATCGCGACCGGCGCCGGCGCGGCGACCCAGCGCGCGGTCGGCACGGCGGTGTTCGGCGGCATGCTGTTCGCGGCCTGCCTCGGCATCTTCGTCATCCCGGGCCTGTACGTGGCGCTGCAGAAGGGCCGCGAGGCCGGCCACGGCCTGCGGGCGCGCTTCGGGCGGTCGCGGCCACGGTGATCCCGGCGGCAAGGCGCAACGTACATCGGCAGGCAACCGTTGAGGGCGCATGTCGATCCAGGCCGTTTCTCCCCGTCGCTGGTTCTCGCTCGGGCTTTTCCTGCTGCTGGTGATCGGCGGCGGCATGGCGATCGGCTATGCCACGCGGCCGGACGCCTGGTACGCGGCGCTGGCCAAGCCGTCGTTCAACCCGCCGAACTGGGTGTTCGGGCCGGTCTGGACGATCCTCTACGTGCTGGTGGCGGTGGCCGGCTGGCGGACCTGGCAGCGGCTGCCGCGGACCGCCGCGGCGATGGCGTTGTGGACGCTGCAGCTGGTCCTGAACTTCGCCTGGAGCCCCGCCTTCTTCGGCCTGCACCGGGTCGATCTCGCGTTCTTCATCGTCGTGGCGATGCTGGCCTCGATCGCCGGCTTCATCGCCGTGTCGGCGCGGCACGACCGCGCCTCGGCCCTGCTGTTCGTGCCCTACCTCGCCTGGGTCGGGTTCGCGACCATGCTGAACGGCGCGATCTGGCGGCTGAACTGACCGCGGGCCGGAATCGTCCGATCGACGGGCTTGGCCATTGAGCCGATTCCCGCGCGCTGTCAGACTGGCGGCGCTTGGGGGGGTTCGCGAGCGTTGGCAAGACCGTCGTCCCGATCGAAGAGTGCCGTGCTGGCCATCGCGTTGCTGTCGGCGGCTGCCACCGCCCACGCCCAGGACGGGGCGCCGGCAACGCTGCAGGCGCGCTACGAAGCCGCCTTCCAGGAAACGCTGCGCGATCCCGGCAACCTCGACGCCCTGTTCCGCTTCGCCAGCCTGGCGGTCGAGACCGGCGACCTCGAGGGCGCGGTGTCGGCGCTCGAGCGCATGCTGATCCTGAACCCCGACCAGCCGCGCGTGCGGATGGAACTGGGCATCCTCTATTTCAGGCTGGGATCCTACCAGGCGGCACGCACCTACCTCGAGACCGCGGTCGCCTCGCCCGCGCTGCCACCGGACCAGCGCGCCCGCGCCGAGGACTTCCTCGCCGAGTCGAAGAAGCGCCTGGACCCTTCCTACTTCGCCGGCGAGGCGTTCTTCGGCTGGCGCTACCAGTCCAACGCCAACCTCGGCCCGGCCAACGCCAATGTCCTGCTGTTCGGCGCGCCGGCCAACCTCAACCAGTCGGCCACCGGCACGCCCGACTGGGGTGTCGTCAGTACCGTGCAGGTGATGCACCGCTACGATCTCGGCACCCAGGACCGCGGCGCGCTCGAGACCCAGTTCGCGGGCTACGCCAATCGCCAGTTCCAGCTCTCGACCACCAACGTCGCCCAGGTCCAGCTGACCACCGGCCCGCGGTTCCAGGTCTTCTCCGGCACGTTCGAGGACATGACGGTGAAGCCGTTCCTCAACATCGGCTACGTCTGGATGTACGACACGCCCTACTACGGCGCGTGGGGCGGCGGCCTCGAGGGCACGCTGCAGGTCACCAACCGGCTGCGCAACGTCTCGACCTTCTCGACCCAGCAGCAGGATCATCCCAATACCTGGTACCTGCTGGCCAACAACCAGTACAGCGGCACCGCCTACATCGGCACCACGACCTTCGAGTACGCCGTCAATCCCGCGGTCAACCTGTTCGGCACCGGCATGGCGTCGCGCTTCCAGGCCAGCTTCACGCCGGCCCAGGGCTACATGCTGTGGTCGCTGGGCGGCGGCATGGCGTTCCGCTTCGCCGACCCGCTGTTCGGCAGCCTCCACCCGTGGAGCATCGGCGTCGTCTACACCCAGCAATGGTGGACCTACGACGCGCCCGACCCGACCGTCGATCCGACCACCGCGCGCACCCAGCTCGACAGCATCGTGTCGGTCACGCTGTCGGTGCCGTTCGACGACCGCACGACCATGCGCCTGTCGGCCGGCCGGTTCGCGCGCGGCTCCAACCTGCCCAACTACGCGTTCGACAACACCACCACCATGCTCGGCGTGAGCTGGCGGTTCTAGGAGGAAGACCGATGTCGCCTTCGCCCTCGATGCCACTGGCCCTCGCGCTCGCGGCGCTGTCCCTGTCCACGACCGCCTTCGCCGCGCCGATCGGCGTGACCTCGGCGGCCGACGGCGATCCCCTCGGCAAGCCACCGGCCGCCAGCGAGCGCGTGCTGCACGTCGGCGTCGATGTCCAGGCCGCGGAGCTGGTCACCACCGGCAGCAACGACCGCGCCCAGCTGCTCTTCCTCGACGGCACCTCGCTGACCGTCGGCCCCAACGCCGAGATGCGCATCGACCGCTTCGTCTTCGACCCGGCGAGCGCCACCGGCGAGCTCGGCGTCACGCTGGGCAAGGGCGTGCTGCGCATGGTCGGCGGCAAGATCAGCAAGACCAAGGCCGTGACCGTGACCACGCCGGGCGGCACGACCGGCATCCGCGGCGGCATCGCGATCATCGATGCCCAGCCCGGCCAGACCAGCTCGACCTTCATGTTCGGCCGCGACATGACGGTCAGCGGCCAGGGCACCACCCAGACCGTGACCCGCCCGGGCTACCAGGTCGTACAGCGCTTCGGCGCGCCACCGCAGCCGCCGCTGCCGGTCAGCGAGCGGGCGCTGAACGCCCAGATCATGCAGCTCGAGGGACGGCGAAACGCCCAGGGCGGCAATGCCCCGGGCGGCGCGGCGACCGTGGTCAAGGTGAACCAGGGCATCCAGAACGTCGCCGCCCAACAGCCGGCGCCGCAGCCGGCCGGCAACGGCGCGCCGCCGCAACAGCCGCCGGGCTGGCAGCAGTGGGGCGGCGGGGTCGCCTACCAGAACCCGTCCGCGGTGAACCCCGCGATCGTGGGCGGCACCACGCCTCTGGTGCCCGGCCAGGTGCCGAGCTTCTCGCAACTGCCGAACACCGGCAGCGCGACGTACGTCGGCACCTTCTCGGTCACCCGGAGCGAGGCCGGCGCGTTCGCCGGCACGGTCAAGATGGGCTGGAACTTCGCCAGCCAGAGCGGCACCTTCAACGCCACCGCCAACGGCCTCAATCCCAACGCCAAGGGCTCGGCCTCCGGGCCGGTGTCGCTGTCGCCCGGCACCGCCAACTTCAGCGGCACGCTGACCAGCAACGGGCTCGGCTCGAACACGGTCGGGATCAACGGCAACTTCGTCTCCACCTCCAACAGCCCGGTAGGCGGGATCGCCGGAACCATGACCGGGCGCAACGGCGCGACCATCGTTGGCCAGGGCACCTTCAGCGCCACGAAGTAGGCACCGGTCGCGGCTGCGCGTCCCGTTGGGAGCGGCCGCGCGGAGCATCCAACTTGCTGTCATGGGGTGAACGCCTCGCGCGGCGGCACCCGGCGCCGTTCTATACCGTCGGTCTCCTGGCGCTCACGCAGGGGGTGCAGATGTTCGGCGACATCCGCCACTACGGCTCGATCGCCAAGGGCCTGCTGGCCGGGACGCTCTAGAACCGGCGCGCGGCCCGCAGCGCCGCGGTCAGCCGCAACTGGAACCACAGCGCCAGCATGAACAGGCCGGCGAAGACGACGAGCCCGCCGGTCATCAGCCAGATGTTCCGCACCTGGTGCTCGAGCGGCCCCATCGCCTCGGCATAGTCGGTCTTGGCGATGACGATCCAGGGAAAGGCCGTGACCGCCTGCACCGCCGCGACCACGCGCTGGCCGTGATGATCGACGCCGTCCGTCACCACCTTGTCCAGTGCCGCCGTCTTCGACAGCAGGCCCTGGCTGGTAGCCGGGGTCCGGAACGACAGCGGCACTCCCGGCGTCGGCCCCGGCGGCACGATGTGGACGATGTCGGTGCCGTCGCGGAACACCAGTTCGAGCTCGGAACTGCGGCTCGGCATCGGCCAGGCGGCGAAGCTGCGCAGCAGGCCGATCGACGGGTCGATCATCGCGGCGACGACCAGCTCGAGCGTGCCGCCGCGGCCCGGCACCGTGAACGGCACGAGGAAGTTGACCGCGACGCCTTCGGGACGGGCGCCGCCGGGCAGGATCTGGCCGCGCATGTCGCGCCGCAGCCGCGCCGCCTCGCGGATCTCGGCCGTCACCGATTCCTTCTGGGCGTCGGTGACCGTGCCGGCGCTCACCACCGGCCGACCGTCGGCCCGCGCCAGCGTCACCGCGATGCGCTCGGCATGGCCGGACAGGAACTGCGCCAGCACCAGCTCCGCCAGCTGGCGGATCTCGGGCTGGCGGTCGATGTCGTCGAGCGGCAACGTCTTCAGCGTGTCGACCAGGAAGCGCACGTCGATGCCGCGTTCGTAGGCCCAGTCGTTGACCTGCTGGGCCTTGAGGCGGGCGATCGCCGCCTGCTGCTCCTGCCGCTCGGCGAGGTACTCCGACCGGATCGTCTGCGCCTGCAGCCAGCTCGCCATGGCCATCAGGCCGCAGAAGACCGCGAACGCCACCACCAGCCAGACCGGCGCCAGCGCGCCGCGGTCCGCCTCCACCGAGGCTCGTCGCGCCTTTCGCACCACGACCATCGCGAACATCACCAGCGCCGCGACGATCGCGACGATCGGCAGGGCGCCGAGCGACAGGCCGCCGTCGACCAGCGCCGCGAGCGCCTGTTGCATCATCGGCCACGCATCGTGCGTCAGGACGATGCCGAGCAGCGCCATGGCGATCAGTCCCGCCGCCGCGACGACGATCAGCCGCCGCGCGATCCCGGCCAGTCTTGCAGTTTCCGCCTCGAAGCGTGCGCGGTCAGGCGATGACGGCGTGTTCATTTTTCAATCAGGTAACTCACCAGGCCCCCAAAGCCTGCAATCCCACCATTTTGAACATAATATGCCGGCCATCACCACGCCTTGATCCAGAACAAGGCTTCTCCGCGCAGGGCGACGATCCTATAAGCTTCCGCTTCGATTGCGGAATGAATCGGATACGCAGAGCTTGAGACGCTTCCTCCTCCTGCCGTTGCCATTGCGCAGGTGTCTGTCGGGGCTCCTGGCCGGTCTGGCCGTCGCATGCTGTGCCGCCACGTCCGCAATGGCCGGCACCCTGACGGTCGAATCGACGAGCATTCCCGGGCTGACCGCGAAGTCGGCGATCGTCACCAACACGCTCCGCTTCACCGGCCTGATCGAGGTCCCCGACGCGGACAAGCTGCGCGCCGAACTGGCGAAGATCCGCGCCAAGACGCAGCCGGGCGATGGACCGATGGCGACCATCGAGTTCAGCAGCAAGGGCGGTGACCTGCTCGAGGGCATCAAGATCGGCTACCTGCTGCGCGAGTTCGACGTCGCGACGCTGGTGCGCGAAGGCGACCTCTGCCTCTCGGCCTGCGCGCTGGCCTTCCTCGGCGGCACCCAGAGCCGGCAGCCGCCGGCCGCGATCCCGAGCCGGCGCATCGCCATCGGCGGCAAGGTCGGCTTCCACAACTTCACGATCAACGTCGGCCACGTCCAGGCCGAGACCAGGAACGACGCCGCCGCCGGCATCAGCCGCAGTTTCGACCTCGCGCGTGCCGGCGCCGCGCGGATGATGCGCTTCGTCACCGACATGGGCGTCGAGCCGGCATTCATCGCCGAGCTGGTCGGGCTGGCGCCGGAAGCGTGGCAGTACGTCGATACCGCGGGCGGGTTCCTCGAGACCGGCTCGTGCCCGATCGGCAACCTTCCGGCGCCCGGCCGGCTCGAGGCGCAGGCGGTCAACGTCTGCAGCAACGCCACCGGCTGGCTGACCACCCTCGATGCCTCGCAGGCCCAGCGCCACTCGCTGCCGCAGGCGCAGCGCCACCTGCTCGAGCACGTGCGCGCCAACATCGCCGCCTTCAACATCAAGGGACCGCTGGCCGCCCAGCTGGCCGCGGTGATCGCCTCGTCCGACAACCGCCTGGTCGAAGCGGTCTACGGCGACCTGCGCGCCGCCGGCATCACGCTGCCGGACATCAAGGGCGCGCACTTCGAGATCCTGGTCGAGGCCCGCGACGGCTACCGACTGCAGTGCCACGTCTCGCTGGCGCCCAACGAGCTCGACACGTTCGATCTCGTGCTGGTGACCAACACCGGCTTCAGCCGGCCGTTCCGCACGCCGCCTCCCGGGTGTCCCGGCCTGTTCCGCTACAATCGCGACGACATGATCAACCCGGCGCGGGGCTGATCGCCGCCAGGCGGCGACCGTTGCCGTCAGACGGCAACGGTTGCCGTCAGACGGCAACGACCTCGACCTTCACGGTCATGCCCTCGAAATCGCCCGGGTCGCCGAACCAGCTGCCCGAGATCGGCATCGCCTTCTCCTGTTCGCGCGCCACCGCGACGGCGATGTGCTCGCGCCCGACGCGCTTGTCGTTGGTCGGGTCGAAGCCCTGCCAGCCGGCGCCCGGCACGTAGATCTCGGTCCAGGCATGGGTGGCGCCGTGCTGGCCCTCGGCCATCTGGATGTAGCCCGAGACGAAGCGGGCGGCGAAGCCCCAGTGCCGCGCCGCCTCCATCATCAGGACCGCGTAGTCGCGGCACGAGCCGCTGCGCCTGGCGATCGTCTCGCTCGGCACCTGCACGCCCATCGTGTCGCGCGGCTCGTAGCGGAAGGAGCGGAAGATGTGGCTGTTGAGGTTGCCGAGCAGGTCGGCGGTCTCGACCAGCTGGCCGGGCCGGTAGAGATCGTTCAGGAACGCGCTGAGGGTGGGCGCATCGTAGGGATAGCTCGGCAGCCGGAACGGGATCAGCTCGACCTGCTCGTCGGGCGGGTACTGGAACGGGTAGAAGCGCGCCGCCGGGTCGACCATCTCGTCCAGCGGGCTGTCGCGGATGTAGCGCAGGTCGGCCTCGATCAGGATGCGCAGCCGGTCGGCCGGCTCGGCGAACTCGAGCAGCGCCGTCGAGTTGCCGTAGACGTCGCGCAGGAAGCGGACCTGCGCCTTCGGCTCGATCTCGAAACGGCCACCGACGATGCGCAGGTCGTGGCCCTCGCGCGGTCGCACCAGCACGCGGTGCGGCCCGAAGCGCACCGGCTTGCGGTAGCGGTACTCGGTGAGATGGCTCAGCCGCAGGTTCTGCAGGAACGGCAGGTCTCCGGGCATGGCGGGGCTAGTCGCCGTCGCCGCGGCTGCGGGCGCGCAGCGCCGCGATGCCGTAGGAGATGTCGTCGGCCAGCGTCGCCAGGACGCTGACCTCCTGGGCGTCGAACGCGTGGCGCTCGCTCGACGTCAGGCCGAGAATGCCGATCACCCGCGAACCGTCGCGGATCGGCAGCGCAATGCTCGACTGGAAGCCCCGCTTGAGGGCCTCGTCCCGCCATGCCGCGACGTTGGCGTTGGTCGCGTAGTCCTGGTTGACCTGGATCTGGCCGGTCCGGATCGCGGTCCCGCTCACGCTGGTGTTGCCGTCGCGCCAGCTCAGGTCGACGAAGGAGAAGATGTCGGCCCCGTGGCCGGCGGTGGCGACGATGGCGATCGACTTGTCGGCGTCGTCGCGGGCGAGCGCGACGAAGCCCAGGCGATAGCCGGCGACGTCGACGACGACGCCGCACATCCGCTGGTACAGCTCGTCCTCGCTCCTGGATCGCATCAGCACGCCGGTCGCGACCTGGAGCGCACGCTGGACGCGCAGCAGCCGCTCGACCTGGCGCTCGAGCGCCTTGCGGGGGCCGATGTCGCGGATCGAGGACTCGCGGTAGACGTGGCCCTCGACATCGACGGCGCGGCTGGAGACCTCGACGTTCAGCAGCGCGCCGTCCTTGCGCCGGTGCACCGTCTCGAACAGCGTGCCCTGGTCGGTCGCCGCCGCGGCCCACTGGTGCTCGAACGCGACCTCGTCGCCGTCGGCGCGGAGGTCGTGGATCGTCAGCCGGTGCAACTCGCGGGCGGAATAGCCGTACAGCGCCTCGGCGGCGGCGTTGGCCTCGACGATCCGCCCATCCTCGGCCACCAGCAGGATCGCGTCGCGGGCATGCTGCATCAGGGTGCCGGCGTTGCGCAGCATTGCCTCGCGCTCGCTCTCGTACTGGTGCAACGCCGCGGCCAGGGCGATGCGCTGGCCGCGCCACACCGCGAACACGAGGACGATGGACATCACGATCAGGCCGCCGAAGATCCAGCCGATGCGATGCCGCCGCTGGTCGAGCGGCCGCATGACCTCGGCAATGTCGGTCTTCGCCACCACGTCCCACGGCAGCCCGGTCACCAGTCGCGTCGCCGCCAGCACGGGCACGCCGCGAAAGTCGACGCCCTCGCGGACCCCGTCGCCCTGCAGGAAGCCCATGCCGGCATTCAGGTTCGGGGTTGCCAGCGGCATGCGCAGGAACGCCTTCTGCGACAGGCCGGGAACGGGCACGAGGTAGACGACGTCCGGTCCCTCGCGCTGGGCGACCAGGATGTTGGAACTGGCGCTTTCGGTCGGCCACGCGACGACCTCTGGCAGCAGCTCGATGGTGGGGTCGGTCAGCATCACCACCACCAGCCCGGCGTTGGCCCCGTCCTCCGAGATCGGGCGCGCGACGGCGACCAGCACGCGCCGCGCGTCGCCGTCGGTCGCGAGGATCGACTGCACCACGGTCGTCTTGCCCTGGCGCGCCCGCTCCGCCAGGGCGGCCAGCGGCGTCGCCAGCGCGGCAGCGACGTCGAGACCGCCGAGGCCGGTCGCGATCGCCGGCTTGCCGTCGGCGCCGATCAGCGCCACCGCCACGCGTTCGCGATGGCCGGCCAGCATCTGGGCGAACACCAGTTCGACCAGATCGCGCACGTCGGGCTGGGTCACCGCCGGGAAGCCGCGCAGGCTGGTGACCAGGAACTGGACGTCGAGCAAGCGCTCCTGCACCCACTGGTCGATGTTGCGGGCCTTGAGGCGGGCGATGCCGCCCTGCTGCGCGTAGCGTTCGTCGCGGAAGGCCTGGTCGATGTCGCGTGACAGCAGGTACCCGGCGGCGGCGATCGTGGCGACCAGCAGCATCAGGAAGGCGACGACGCCGCGGCCCGGCAGCGCCACCGCCGCCGGGCCGGTCGGCCCGCGGACCCGCCACAGGTACCAGCCGCCGACCATGACCAGGCAGCCCACGGCGGCGTAGGTGGTCAGAGACCACGGCGAGAGAAAGACATCGAGCGTCGCCCGCAGCGCCGGCGACACGCCGGCCCGGTCGTAGAACACGGTCGCGACCGCAAGCACGCCCAGAACCGCGAGGCAGGCCGCGGCGAGCCAGAACAGGACGCCGATGCCAGGACGCCTGGGCGGGGGACGATCGGGAGGAGCGCGGTTCATTTTCTGCAGTAACAGTGCCGTAACCAAGTCTCGCCGGGGAGGAGAATTTGCTCCTTGATCTGGCGCAACTGCAGGCTTCGCCACGCGAACCCCGCTCGCCAATTCCGCAGCGACCATCTTGCCGTCCCGCCTCGAGCGGCAAAAAATCGCGCCATGAGCACCATCACCGCTTCCCCCTCCGCCCCCCGCGCGCCGCTGTCCAGCCCGGTCGATGCCGTCGTCGTCGGCGCCGGGTTCGGCGGCCTCTACGCCCTGCACTGCCTGCGCCAGGCCGGCTTCAGTGCCGTCGCCTTCGAGACCGGCGACGGCGTCGGCGGCACCTGGTACTGGAACCGCTACCCCGGCGCGCGCTGCGACGTCGAGAGCCTGCAGTACTCCTACTCGTTCTCCGAGGAACTCGACCAGGAATGGAACTGGTCGGAGAAGTACGCGCCGCAGCCCGAGATCCTGTCCTACGCCAACCACGTCGCGGACCGCTTCGACCTGCGCCGCGACATCCGCTTCTCGACCCGGGTGACCAGCGCCACCTTCGACGAGCGCCGCGCCCTCTGGGTGGTCGAGACCGAGCGGCTCGACGGCAGCGGCGGCGACCGCGTCGAGGCCCGCTTCTGCATCATGGCGGTGGGCTGCCTGTCGTCGGCCAACAAGCCGCCGTTCGAGGGCATGTCGGACTTCAAGGGACCGATCTACCACACCGGCGAGTGGCCCAAGGAGGGCGTCGACTTCACCGGGCTGCGGGTCGGCGTGATCGGCACCGGCTCGTCGGCGATCCAGTCGATCCCGCTGATCGCCGAGCAGGCCAAGACCCTGACCGTGTTCCAGCGCACGCCGAACTACTCGGTGCCGGCCTACAACGCGCCGCTCGACCCGGCCTACGTCGCCGAGGTCAAGGCCAACTACCCGGCACTGCGCGCCAAGGCGCGCTCGCGCCCGACCGGCTTCTACTTCCCGTTCAATACCCAGCCGGCGCTGGCCGCCTCGCCCGAGGAGCGGCGGCGCCAGTACGAGGAAGCATGGGCACGCGGCGGCCTGCCGTTCCTCGGCGCCTACGGCGACCTGTTGTTCAACAAGCAGGCCAACGACACCATCGCCGAGTTCGCGCGCGAGAAGATCCGCGCCATCGTCAAGGATCCGAAGACCGCCGAGCTGCTCTGCCCCGACAACGTGTTCGGCTGCAAGCGCTTGTGCGTCGATACCAACTACTTCGCGACCTACAACAAGCCGCACGTCAAGCTGGTCGACGTTTCCAGGACGCCGATCGAGCGCTTCACCGCGGACGGCCTCGTGGTGGCGGGCAAGACCTACCCGCTCGACGCGGTGGTCTGCGCCACCGGCTTCGCCGCGATGACCGGCGCCTTCGACAAGATCCGCATCACCGGCCGCGGCGGCCTGACGCTGGCCGAGAAGTGGAAGGCGGGACCGCGCACCTACCTCGGCGTCGCGTCCGCCGGCTTCCCCAACCTGTTCATGGTGACCGGCCCGGGCAGCCCGTCGGTGCTGGCCAGCATGATCCAGGCGATCGAACAGCACGTCGACTGGATGGTCGACATGATGGCGCACATGCGCGACGTCGGCGCCCGCACCTTCGACGTGCGGGTCGAGGACGAGGACAAGTGGGTGGAGCACGTCAACGAGGTCAGCCAGGTGTCGCTGCGCTCGACCTGCTCGTCGTGGTACGTCGGCGCCAACGTGCCCGGCCGCCCGCGCGTGTTCATGCCCTACATCGGCGGGTTCCCGGTCTACGTGCAGAAGTGCAACGAGGAGATGGACGGCGGCTACGAGGCCTTCGTACTCGACGGCGCGGCGACCCGAAACGCCCCGCCAGAGATCCGGCTGACCCGGCGCTGGCACGTGCCGCTCGACATGGACGTGATCTCGCCGGCCATGCTGGCGGCCAAGCAGGTGCCTGTCGTCTAGCGACAGCCGGCCGCTGTCGTCCTCCCGCCATGGTTGCGAATCGCCATGGCGGAGTGGCACGTTCCGTGCGAGACAGCGGTTGGAAGGAAGAACGACCGATGCCGTTGCGCTGGAATGTGATGCACGAGCAGAAGCTGGTGCACGTGGTGGCCGAGGGCGCGGTGACCCGCAAGGACCTCGAGGACCACTTCGATGCCCTCGTGGTCGAGAATGCGCTCGAGTACGGCAAGTTGTTCGACGGCAGCCGGGCCGAGCCGGTCTACGGCGACGAGGACGTGCTGGCCCTGGGCGCCCGTCTCAGCGCCTACACCGCCACCATGAAAAGCGGCCCCCTGGCCGTGGTCGGCATCGGCGAGGCCTTCGAGGGGGCGTTTCGGCGCTTCGTCAACATCTCGCCGTCGCAGCGGCCCGCCCGCCTGTTCCGGACCGAGGCCGAGGCCCGGGCATGGCTGCAATCGGTGGCCGACCAGGTGAGCGACCAGCGCGGACGCGCCCACTTCGGCTAGGAATCTTTCAACAATTGTATCAGCGGATGCAATTTGCTGGAGATTCGGGTTGCGAACTAATAGCATCTGAAGTGCGAGGTCTTGCCGCGCCCGGCATTTTTCGCGACAAGTTCGTGATGCAAGTCACTGTTTCGACCCAATCGGGGGTCTAGAGTTACCGCGTGGGCATGAAGAAGTTCGTTCTCGTCCTGGCATTTTCGATCGTCTCGGCCACCGTGGCCATGGCGCAGCAGACGCCTGCCCCGGCGGCGCTGCGGGCATCGCCGGCGGACCGGGCGGCCTACGACGCGGCGTTCCAGGAATCCCTGCGCAACCCGATCGATCCGCCGACCCTCGTGCGCTACGCTGAGGCGGCCCTGAAGATCGGCGATCTCGAGGGTGCGATCGCGGCGCTGGAGCGGCTGCTGCTGGTCGACGGCGAGAACCCCGAAGTCCAGCTAGAGCTGGGCGTGCTGTATTTCCGGCTGGGCTCCATGGAGGCCGCCAAGTCCTATTTGCAGAATGTCAGCGGCTCGCGCCGCGCCTCGGCGGAGCAGAAGGCCAAGGCCGAGTCGTTCATAAAGGAAGCGAAGAACCCCTAAAGGTCGCACCAGCTGGTAGCTGGACCTCGGGGTTCCTACATGTTCAGTGTGGGAAGTTTGAGAAGTTCTAGAAGAGCGTCATCGGTCCCCGCGCCCAGTCGGCGGGGGATGGAGGCTGAAATGTCGAAGAGCACGATTACCAGGACGTCGAAGCGGCAGGTCGGGGGCCTGCTGCTGGCGGTGTTGCCGGCGCTGCTGATCGCCGCCCCCTCGTGGGCGAAGGTCGGCATCGCGTCGGTCGTGAACGGCGCGCCGACGGCCAAGCCGCCGGCCGAGACCGAGCGCGTGCTCCACGTCGGCAACGACATGGTGGCGAGCGAGGTCGTGACGACCAAGGCCAACGATCGTGCCCACCTGGTGTTCCTCGACGGCTCGACCCTGACGGTCGGCCCGAACAGCGAGATCACGATCGACAAGTTCGTCTACGATCCGGACAAGCGCACCGGGCAGCTGAGCCTCGACGCCGGCCGCGGCGTGTTCCGCTACGTCGGCGGCGCGATCAGCAAGAACTCCGAGGTGACGGTGAAGTCGCGCGGCGCCACCATGGGCATCCGCGGCGGCATCGCTACCTTCTCGGTCGGCCAGAACGGCCAGTTCGCCGCGAACTTCCTGTTCGGCCGCTCGCTGTCGGTCACCGCCCAGGGCCAGACCCAGAGCACCAGCCAGCCGGGCACGCAGATCACCGTGCCGCCGGGCGGCGCGCCGAACCCGCCGACGCCGATCCCGCCGGGCGTGATGCAGCAGATCAACGGCTTCTTCGCGGGTCCTCCGGGCCAGCCCGGCAACCCGATCAGTGCGGCGCTCGGCAACTTCGGCCAGGGCAACTCGGGCATGCCGCCGGGCGAGGCGCACGGCGCCATCGGCAGCACCCGCGAGACGCAGCTCGCCGTCCATGGCAACGGCGAGGGCAGCGGCGAAGGCGAGAACGGCAGCCAGCAGGCCAGCAACGCCCAGCAGGGCGGCGGCCCGCTGCAGGGCACCAGCCCGCTGCAGGGCGCCGGCCCGATGCAGGGCAACAACAACCCGGAGAACACCGGCGCGCTGGAAGGCGCGGGTCCGATGGAAGGCTCCGGCCCGATGGAGGCCAGCGGCCCGATGCAGGCCTCCGGTCCGCTGCAGAACGCCGGCCCGCTGGCGGCGGCGTCGCCGCTGCAGCAGACCGGTCCGGTCGGCATGCCGGGTACGCTCGCGTTCGGCGAACAGCCGCCGGGTCCGGGCATGCCGAACGTCCCGTTCCAGCAGGCCAACTTCGTGCCGGGGCTGGTCGGCGGCAACCCGGGCGCGTTGCAGCAGCTGCAGAACCTGCTCGGCACGCCGCAGGGCACCACGCCGGAGACGCTGAGCAACATCGTCAACACGGTGGTGAACACGCCGTCTTCGCCGACCACGCCGACCGGTCCGGGCGGGCCGACCTTCTTCCCGTCGCCGACGCCGTCGCCGCCGACCGTGTTCAACCCGACCACGACGAGCAACGTCAGCCCGAACTGAGCGACGTCTCGCAGGCAAGGACAACGGCGCGGGTCTTCCCCGCGCCGTTTTTCTTTGCGCCCGCGTGTCCCGGTCTGAACACACCACGCGCCGCCGCGCTTCCCTAGTCTGTGCCCCAAGCCGCACCGAGACGGCCGGCCCCGGAGGCCAGGCGAAGGGACGTGGATCATGCCGCGCGACGAACAGGGGACCTCAGCGGCCGGTGGTCGGCCGGCAGCGCCAGCGGAGGTGGAGCTGGCGGCCTACCGCAATCGCCTCGAGGAGAAGCTGGCGGCGCGGCGCGCCGGGACACCGCGCGGCGCCGCGCTGCGGGCCGCAGGCCGGCCATCGACAGGCTCGGCGACGCGACCGCCGCCGCGCCACGCCACCGTCGTCGCGGTCGTGCTCGTCGCGACCCTGGCCGCGACCGCCGGCGTGCTGGCGGGACCGCTGCTGCGCGACCCGCCCGCCGTGGTCGAGGCGCGCGCGGCGCTGGCGCTGGAGCGCACCCGCACCCAGCAGCTGGCCGACGAACTGCGGGCGACGATGCAGGCGCTCAAGGCGCAGGCGATGGCGCTGGCCGATCGCGAGGCGCGCGAGGCCGAGATCGAGTCGCTGCGCGAGGAACTGAGGCAGGCCGGCGAGATCGCGGCGATGCGCGATCACTTCCTCGCCGAGGCCCAGGACCGCGTGCGCCAACTGCAGGCATCGCCCGCGCAGCCGCCGGAGCCGTCGCCCGCAGCACCCCCCGTCGCCATAGCCGCCGCGGCGCCGATCCCGGATCTCGCCGCCCCGGCGGACGGCAACCTGCCGAAGCTGATGGCGCGGGCCCGCCTGCTGCTGGGCCAGGGCGACATCGGCGGTGCCCGCGCCATGCTCGAGCGCGCTGCGGCGAGCGGCGACGCCGTGGCGCTGTTCGCGCTGGCGGAGACCTACGATCCCGCGATCCTCGCGCGCTGGGGCACCCACGGCACGCGCGGCGACGTGGCGCGGGCCCACGCGCTCTACCGGCAGGCGCAGTCGGCCGGCGTCGCGGCCGCGGCCGAGCGGCTGGCGGGACTGCCGTGACCGCTCCGTCGCGGCGCACCGCGCTGGTGGGCGCGCTGGGGTGCCTCGGCCTCGCCGGCGCGGCGCGCGCGCAGGCGCCCGGCGGTATCGCCCGCGCGATCGACTTCGCCAGCCAGCAGGAAAAGGTCAACGCCTGGACGGTCGGTCTCGCCGCCGGCCAGGCCGAGGGCGCACCGCTGCGGCTGGCCTCGGAAATGGCCCGCGTCGCCGACGACGGCGCCAACCTGCAGGTGCTGCCGATCGTGACGCGCGGCCCGACCGACAACCTCAACGCCCTGCTCTACCTGCGCGGCATCGACCTCGCGATCATCAACGCCGACTCGCTGGAGGAATACCGGCTGCAACTGCCCGAGGTGCGCCAGCACCTCGTCTCCCTGATCAACCTCTTCCCCGCCGAACTGCACGTGCTGGCGCGGCCGGGGATCAATCGCCTGCAGGATCTCGCCGGGCACACGGTCAACTTCGACGCGCTCGGCACCGCCGCCGCCTACTCGGGCCCGTTGATCTTCAGCCGGCTCGACATCGCCGTCGACAAGAGCTTCGTGCCGCACCCGCTGGCATTGCAGCAGCTGCGGCGCGGCGAGATCGCCGCCGTCGTGCTGGTCACGTCCCCGCCGGTCGATGCCTTGCTGCGCACGCCGTGGGAGGAGGGCTTCCGCTTCCTGCCGGTGACCTACGACAACCGCTTCGAGGATCACTACCTGCCGGGGGCGCTGGACGCCGATGCATACCCGGCCCTGATCCGGCCCGGCGGAAGCGTCGACACGCTGGCGGTGCCGACGGCGCTGGTCGCCTA
This sequence comes from uncultured Reyranella sp., assembly GCA_964420105.1. Classification (GTDB taxonomy): domain Bacteria; phylum Pseudomonadota; class Alphaproteobacteria; order Reyranellales; family Reyranellaceae; genus Reyranella. Next base: position 276,151 of record CAYQRL010000002.1, on the reverse strand, counting down.
CAACTGGCTGGCCGGTTCCAATCGCTACCAGCGCGTGGCGCGTTTCACCGAGCGCCTGTTCGACCGCGTCGAGCGGCTGCAGGAGCCGGGCTTCGACGCCAAGTGGCGGTCCGTGAACCTTGCCGCCACGGTGCCCGGGCTGCAGCGCTTCGCGGCGGCGGAGCAATGGCTCGAGCGCCAGGGCCGGCGCACCGCGCAACGGCCATCACAACAGCCATGACGCGCGCGGCGCCGCTGCTGGCGATGCTCGCCGCCACGATCGCGGCGACCGCGGCGCATGCCCAGGCGCCGTTGCCCGACCCGTTGCCGGCAACATCGGACGGCCCGCAGGTCCTGACCTTCGCCATCACCGTACTGCCGCCGCCGCCCGTGCTGGCCCCGCCGGTCGCGGCTCCTCCGGCCGCCGCCGGGCCGGTGCCGCCGGGCAGCTGGGTGGTGAGCGAGACCCGCTCGCCGGTCGACTACGCGCCGGTCGCCAGCGCCACCCAGGTGGCGGCCGCCGACGACGGGCCGCGGCTGTCGATCCAGTGCCGCGGCGGCCAGGCCCTGGTGCTGGTGATGCTACCCACGGCGGCGAGCGGCGGTGAGAGCGTGAGCGTCGGCATCGACGACGAGCCGCCGCGGCCGCTGCGCGGGGCGCCCTCCCCGACCCAGAACGCGGTGGTGCTGCGCGAACCGGCGCAGCGCTTCCTGGCCGGTCTGCCGGACAGCGGCAGCCTGCGGCTTCGCCTCGCGGCGCCGGGGCAACCCGTCGCCGAGACGCGCGTGCCGTTGGCCGGCGTGGCTAGGGTGCGGCAGCGGCTGGCACAGCCCTGCGGCTGGCCGGCGAAGTGACCGGGAGATCGACCGCCGCGGCCAGCGAAGCCTCGTAGTTCGAGTTCGCCCAGCCGCGCAGGGCGACCGTGGTCGCGACCGAGCTGGCCGTCGCCACCACCAGGATCGCGACGGTGAACGCACCTGCCAGAAGCGTCTTCAGCATGGCTTCCTCCCCGGTAGAGGGTGCCAGCAGAGACCCGGCCCGCCACCCGAGTCGAATGACCAACTGGTGGCAGGGGCACGGGCAACCCGCGGCGACCGCGGGCATTGACGGGAACAGTCCCGATCCGGAGCCCGCCGCCATGACCTTCGATTCCCGTCCGCCGCGCGACCGTCTCGAGCGCGAGGCCGAAGCCGAACGCCGGCCGGGCGATCCCGGCCGCTCCCGTCCCGCCGATGCGCGCCGCATCATGGTGATCCTGTCGGCGGCGCTGGCCGTCGCCATCGTCGCGCTCGGCGCCATGTTCCTGAACAATGCCCGCTACGACGGCGCCAGTCCCGTGCCGGTCAGCGAACGCGCCAGGCCCTAGCCTCCTTCCCGTCAGCCGGTTTCATGGTACAGCCAACGCCCCGGGGAGGCTGCGGCATGGCACTGGTCGTCGATGCATTCGATCATCTCGTGATCAACGTGACGGACGTCGAGGTCGCGGCGGCATGGTACGGGCGGGTGCTCGGCATGGTGCGCGAGGACTTCGACCCCGGCCACGGCAAGGCACCGCGCACATCGATGAAGTTCGGGCCGCACAAGATCAACCTGCGACCGGTCTCGGCATCGCAGCGCGAGTGGTTCACGGCCCGGAACGGGGGTGCCGGCAGCGACGATCTCTGCTTCCTCACGGCGGCCCGGCCGCACGAGGTGGTCGAGCACCTGGCCGCTTGCGGCGTCGAGGTGATCGAGGGTCCGATCGACAAGCGCGGCGCGCGCGGCACCCTGGTGTCGGTGTACTGCCGCGATCCCGACGGCAGCCTGATCGAGATCGCCTCCTACAAGTAGGCGCTCACTTCAACGCGTCGAGCGCGGCGCGATGCTCGCGCAGGCGCGGCAGAAGTTCCGCCGCCAGCGCGCGCAGCGCCGCGTTCTCGCCGCCGGCCGCGTAGCCCGCGAACAGCGCCACCGCCTCGTCGTGCGCCTTGCGCTGCAGCTCGAGGTAGGCCGACTCGAACGCGCCGTCGGGCGCGGCGCGCAGCGCCTCGAGCTGGGCGATGCGCCGCGCGTCGAGCTTCTCGGGCGGCGCGGCGACCCGCGCCGCCGCGATCGCCTCGCGCAGGCGGACGCCGGCCGCCGCATGGTCGTCGATCATCCGGCGCGCGAACGCCTTGACCGCCGGCGACACCGGGCGGTCGAGCGCGAGCTGGCTGCTCTCGATCTCGAACAGGTTGCCCGGAACCGCCAGCGCCACGAAGGTCGCGGTCGGCTGCACGGTCGGCGCGGGATCGCGCGGCACCGGGTCGGCGGCAGAGGCCGGCGCCGCAGCGCCGGTTCCGACGGCGACCGCGAGAACCACGATCGGGAAGATCGACACGGGACGGGGCATGGTGTCTCCGGCGGCAAGGGTCCGGAGACAATGCGTGGGATCGAGCGGCGTTGCGCCGCGCGGCTCGGGCAGGACTCAGGCGGCCCGGCGCGCGAGGAAGCCGCGGATCGCCCAGGCGATGGCGAGGCCGGCGAACAGCATCAGCAGCGGGCCGCTCAGCAGCACCAGCGCGAGGCCCAGCGCCATGTCGTTGTTCGGCCAGTCGACGCGCGTCGGGGCGGCACACCACGGCGCGAACCAGAACGCGCAGGCCAGCTGCAGTCGGTACAGCCAGTAGCCGGCCCAAGCCAGCGACGCGAGGAACCACAGGCGCACGAAGCCGCGGCGCCAGTTCCAGTAGCGCGGGTTCCACTGGAACGGCCGGCGGCCGGGTTCCTCCGGCCAGAAGCTCGTGGGTGGGGGTGGCGGCGCGGCCCGGCGACCGCCGCGCGATCCGCGCCGCGGGCTTGCCGATCCCGAACCCGCCTTGCGCCGTACCGTCTGCCGTGCTGCCACCTAGACCAGCCTCGCTCCCCGCGAACCACCGGGACACCTTATAGCGCAAGCCTCACGGGGCGGACAGAACCTGCTGGGTCACCTCGGCGCACGGCACGTCCTTGGCGGTGCCGACGACCGGCGTCGGCAGCGGGAAGATGCGGCCGAGAGAGACCTGCGGCCGGGCCAGCGTCCCGTGCACGATCACCGCGCCGTGCAGGTCGAGCAGGTCGAACTGCTTGGCCGCCGCATCGATCTCGGCGCGCACGCTCTGCGACGCCAGCGAGACCTGGCCCTGGACGCGCAACACCGACTTCTGGGTGTCGAGCAGGGTGCGGTCGAACCGCGCCATGCCCTTGTCGAGAACCAGGCGGCCGACCGCGCACTTGATCGGGATGCGCCGGTCGCCGGTCACGTACAGGATCAGCGCGTCGAAGATCTGCAGTCCCGCGAGGCTGACCAGCAGGCTGGAGACCGAGCCGCCGCCCAGCGCCGCCGCGACATGGCCGTCGGCGTGCGCCATGACCTGCGCCAGCGAGCGGCCGCTGCCGGCCAGCACCGCCCGTCCCTGCAACCTGCCGTAGGTCGCATCGACGTAGCGCGAGCCGCGAAAGAAGTTGCGCAGCTCGATGTCGCGCAGCGCCAGCGCGGTGCGCACCCGCGGCGTGTCGCTGCGCGCGTCGACCACGAGCTCGCCCTCGACGCGACCGGGATGGGTGGATGACGCGTCGCCCGGCAGCACCAGCGTCAGGGGCCTGGCGGTGGCGATGCCGTCCTGCACCACCACCCGGACCGCCAGCGCCTGCACCGGCAGGTAGGGCGGCGCGATCACGCGCCGCGCGTCGAGCGTCACGTCCATGGTCATGGCGCGCAGCTTCTCGACCTCGAGCGGCGTGTCGGGAAACAGCCGGCCGGTCTCGGCCGGCTTCCGCGGCGGCGCCGCGCCGCCGGGTAGGCCGACCAGCGGCGCGAGATCCGCGAACACCAGCTTCCGCGACACCAGGCGGGCGGTGAGCCGGGCCGGCCGCGGGCGGTCGTCGAGTTGCACGTCGCCGGCGAGGTCGCTGTCGCCGACCCGCCAGCGCCCGTCGGCGAGCGTCCACGTGCCGTCCTTGCGGCCGAGCTTGCCGACGATCCGGTAGGGCCGGCTGGGCGGCCCGGGGATTCCGAGCAGCGGGTAGATGTCGGCGAGGTTCTGCCCCGACAGCGCGAGCTCGAGATCGACGCCCCTGCCCTGGAAGGGGTCGAGCACGGTGCCCCGCGCCTCGAGCCGGGTGGCGCCGTAGACGACGTCGAACCTGAGGGGCCACGGTTCGGTGCTGTCGCGCAGGAGCGCGATCGAGCCGCCGGCGAATTGCAGGCGCAGCGGCTTGCCCTCGAGCTTGCCGTCCAGGGCCAGCCGGGTCTCGGCGGCCTCGCCCGATTCGCCGCTGGCGGTCGAGACCGTGCCGTCGAGCTCGAGCTTTCGCCGCGGATCGCGGTAGCGAACCTGGCCGTCGGTGATCTCGAGGCGGCCGACCAGCGGCGTCTCGAAGCGGTCGTCGGGCTCGACCGCCTCGCGTGCCGCGGCGGCGGCCGCCGGCGCCTCGCCGAGTTGCCAGTTGAAGCGGCCCTGGTCGTTGCGCTCGACCGCGATCTCGGGCCGGCGCAACACCAGGCTTGGCAGGTCGAGGCGACCGCGCAGCAGCGGCCACAGCCGGATCTCGGCATCGACATGGTCGACCTTCAGCATCGCGGGATCGCGCGCCCAGTCGGCGTTGGCGAACTCGACTCCGTCGAGCCGGAGTCGCGTGGTCGCGCCCCAGTCGACGGCGAGTGCGGCGATGGTCGTCTTGCGCCCGGTCCAGCCGCTGGCCTGCGCCTCGAGCCGGCCACGGAAGCCGGAAGACCCGACGTAGGCGTACACGGCCGCCGCCGCTGCTGCCCCGAGGACCAGCAGGACGCCGACCGTCCACACCAGGATCTTCAGCCATCGCCTCACGCCGTCGCCAACGGCACGCCGCCAGCGGCGTTGCCGGGCTCGACGCGCTCTCCGCAGATCACGCCTTGATCACCCCGGCCGGGCGGCGAATCGTCTCTGCTGTCGACCATGATCCTGCGACGACGACGGGCGCTGGCGACCGGCCTGCTGGCCGCGCCGGCCATCCTTGCCGGCGTGCATGCCGATGCCCGGCCGCCCGGTGACGGCGAGGTGTTCGAGCGCGCCCTGCGCGCCGCCTTCGCCGAGGGCGACGTGCTCAACTGGACCGGCGGCAACGTGCGCCTGGCCCGGCCGATCGTGATCGAGGTCACCGACACCTGCCTCGGCCCCGGCCTCGACCTCAACGGCGCCAAGCTGTTCGTCGACCTCAACGACGCCGGCCGGCGCGCCATCACCATCCGCATACCCGCCGCCAGGCGCGGCGTCGCGCTGCGCGGGATGAAGATCATGAACGGCACCATCGTCGCGACCAGCCCGGCGCAGGACGCGCTGGCGATGGAGTGCCTGACCAACCACAGCTGGATCTACAGCTGGAAGCTGATCAACCTCGACATCGAGCACTTCCGCCGCGACGGGCTGTTCTTCGACGGCAGCGTGTTCGAGGGCGAATGCCACGCCGTCACCTGCGCCGACAACGGCCGCAACGGCATGACCTTCCGCAACAACGGCGGGCTCGGCGACGTCGGCATCGTCTCGGCGATCGCCATCTTCGGCGGCCAGATGCGCAAGAACGGCAATGCCGGCATCGAGACCCAGAGCACGGTGCCGTACCAGGAGCCGCGCGACCTCAACATCTCCCAGACCTACTTCGTGGAGAACAAGGGTCCGGGCCTGCTGGCGACCAGCGGCTTCTCGATGGCGACGGGCTGCGGCTTCGAGAACAACGGCGGTTGCGGCATCAAGCTGGCCAACGAGGGCCGCCTGTTCGCCTGCCGCGCCAGCACCTACCGGTCGCAGCCCTACCTCGTCGATGCCTTCCTGAACGGCGGCGACATGCTGCTCGACGGTTGCCGGATCGAGGGCTACGGCGGCTTCGAGGGCCGCATGAAGGTGGCGCGCATCGCCGGCCGGGGGTCGGTCCTGCTGCGCGCGTCGGGCGACCGCTCGGCCGTCGAGGCGGCCAAGGACGTGGCGGTCAAGGTGATTTGACTCCCCGGCCGGCGGCGCCGCGTGCCATAACCGATGCAGGAACGAGGACTGCATCTTGAAGAGAAGAGATCTCCTGGCCGGCCTGGCGGCGGCCCCGCTCGTCGTCTCCCATTTCCAGGCCCAGGCCCAGGACGAGTACGTCTCGATCCTCGATTCGCACCCCAAGGCGCAGGCGGTGATCGGTGAACCGGGCAGCAACTTCTACGTTCGCTTCGACCGGCCGATCGACCACGAGCGTTCGAACCTCTCGATCTGGCAGGGCGACAGGCTGATCGAGCGCCTCGCGCCGCGGCTCGAGTCCGCGCCTGAAGTCCTGTTCGCACGCGCCCCCACGCTGCCCAACGGGGCCTACCGGCTGCACTGGGCGGTGCGCACGATGAAGGGCGTGAAGGTGCTCGAAGGCGACATCAACTTCACGATCGACATCAAGCGCTGAGCCACCGTCGCCGCGACCGTCGGGCGCGGCAACCCCGGTGCCGGCCGGCCGTTCGTGCACCATGAAGATCGCCCAGGTCGCTCCGTTGATGGAAAGCGTGCCGCCGTCGCTCTATGGCGGCACCGAGCGGATCGTCTCGTACCTCACGGAGGAACTGGTCGCGCAGGGACACGACGTGACGCTGTTCGCCAGCGGCGACTCGCGCACGGCGGCCCGTCTCGTGCCCTGCACGGCGCAGTCGCTGCGGCTGGCCCAGGTGCGCGACTCCATCCCCGCCCACCTCGTGATGCTGGACGAGGTGCGCCGGCTGGCCGACTCGTTCGACGTGCTGCACTTCCACGTCGACCTGCTGCACTACCCGCTGGTCCGCGACTTCGCCTGGCGCACCGTGACGACGCTGCACGGGCGCCTCGACCTGCCCGACATCCACCCGCTCTACCGCGCCTTCGCCGAGCTGCCGCTGGTCTCGATCTCCGACAGCCAGCGCCGGCCGATGCCGCCGGTCAACTGGGTCGGCCGTGTCCACCATGGCCTGCCGCAGGACCTGCTGCGACCGGCCCCGGGTCCGCGCGAAGGCTACCTTGCCTTCCTCGGCCGCATCTCGCCCGAGAAGCGGCCGGACCGGGCCATCGAGATCGCCGCCCGCACCGGCCGCGAGCTGCGCATCGCCGCCAAGATCGACCGCGTCGACCGGCAGTACTGGCAGGAAGCGATCGAGCCGCTGCTCGTGCGCCATGCCAACGTCCACTACGTCGGCGAGATCGGCGACGCCGACAAGGCAACCTTCCTCGGCGGCGCCGCCGCGCTCCTGTTCCCGATCGACTGGGCCGAGCCGTTCGGGCTGGTCATGATCGAGGCAATGGCCTGCGGCACGCCGGTGATCGCCTGGAACTGCGGCTCGGTGCCGGAAGTGATCGAGCCCGGCGTCACCGGGTTCGTGGTCGACAGCCTCGAGGCGGCGGTGTCGGCCGTCGGCCTGGTCGACAACCTCGACCGCGGCCGCATCCGGGCGGCATTCGAGCGGCGCTTCACCGCCGCGCGCATGGCCCGCGACTATGCCGCCATCTACCGCCGCCTGCTGGCGGCGCCGCGCAGCGACCGCGCGTGGCGGGCCGCGGAGTAGGGCGGCGATGAAGCCGGCGGACGCGGTCGGGCATGCCCCGGCACCGGCCGGCCCGGGGACGGAGTACGTCATCCCCGCCGTCGTCTCGCTGCAGGAGCGGCGTACCCGCACCCTCAAGCATGGCGACGGCTTCGGCGTTTTCGACCCCAACGGCGATGCCATCGCCGGGCCGGGCAGCCCGGAAGGCCTGTACTGGCGCGACACCCGCTACCTGTCGCATCTCGCGATCACGCTCGACGGCCAGCGGCCGATGCTGCTGAGCTCGACGCTGCGCGACGACAACGCGATGCTGATCTGCGACCTCGCCAATCCCGACCTCTACGATGCCGCCGGGCGGCTGGTCCTCGAGCACGACCTCGTGCACCTGCGCCGCATGCGCTTCCTGTGGCAAGCGACGCTGCACGAGCGGCTGGTGGTCCACCATTTCGGCAGCAGCCCGGTGCGGCTGCGGCTCGAGCTCGGCTTCGCCGCCGACTTCGCCGACCTGTTCGAGGTCCGCGGCACGCCGCGGGCGCGCCACGGGCAGCGCGACGGCGGCGCGGCGGCGAACGACCACGTGGTGCTGGGCTACGCCGGGCTCGACGGCGAGAACCGCCGCACCACACTGCACTTCGATCCCGCCCCGGCGCGGCTCACCGCCGGCAGCGCCTCCTTCGACCTCGATCTCGCGCCCGGCGCCACCCGGCGCCTCGACATCGCCATCGCCTGCCGCGCCGGCCCCGTGACCGAGGCCGCGCGCCCGGTCGCGTTCCTGCCGGCCCTGCGGCGATCGCGGCGCGCGCTGCGCACCGCCGCCGGCCGCGCCGCCGCCATCGTGGGCTCGAGTTCGGGCTTCAACGAAGCGATGCGCCGCTCGGTCTCGGACCTCTACATGCTGGTCACCGATACGCCGGACGGCCCCTATCCCTACGCCGGCATTCCCTGGTTCAGCACGGTGTTCGGCCGCGACGCGCTGATCACCGCCCTGCAGACGCTGTGGCTCGACCCGGCGATCGCGCGCGGCGTGCTCGGCCACCTCGCCCGCCACCAGGCCACGACGGTGGACGCCGCGGCCGACGCCGAGCCCGGCAAGATCCTGCACGAGATGCGACAAGGCGAGATGGCGGCGCTGGGCGAGGTGCCGTTCCGCCACTACTACGGCAGCATCGATTCGACGCCGCTGTTCGTGATGCTGGCCGGGGCCTACCTCGACCGCACCGGCGACGTCGAGACGCTGCGCCGGCTGTGGCCCAACGTGCGCGCGGCCCTGAACTGGATGGACGGCCACGGCGACCGCGACGGCGACGGTTTCATCGAGTACGGTCGCCGGCGCGACACCGGCCTGACCAACCAGGGCTGGAAGGACAGCCACGACTCGGTCTTCCACGCCGACGGCACCCTGGCCCGTGGCCCGATCGCGCTGGTCGAGGTCCAGGCCTATGCCTTCGCGGCCTGGAATGCCGCCGCCGCGATCGCGCGGGCGCTGGGCCAGCCCGACCTCGCCGGAATCTACGCCGACCGCGCCAAGGACCTGCAGCAGCGCTTCGATCGCGCCTTCTTCGACGAGGCGCTGGGCAGCTACGTGCTGGCGCTGGACGGCGACAAGCGGCCGTGCCGGGTGCGCGCCTCGAACGCCGGCCACGCCCTGTTCGGCGGCATCGCCTGGCCGGAGCGCGCCGCCGCCGTGGTGCGGACGCTGAGCTCGCCCGAGTTCTTCTCCGGCTGGGGCGTGCGCACCCTGTCGACGCGCGAGGCCCGCTACAACCCGATGAGCTACCACAACGGCTCGGTATGGCCGCACGACAACGCGCTGATCGCCGCCGGCTTCGCGCGCTACGGCTTCCGCCGCGAGGCCGCGCGGCTGTTCGACGGGCTGTTCGCCGCCGCCACCTACATCGACCTGCGCCGCCTGCCGGAGCTGTTCTGCGGGTTCGCGCGCGAGCGCAGCCAGGGGCCGACCTTCTACCCGGTCGCCTGCTCGCCCCAGGCGTGGGCGGCGGCGACACCGTTGTCGCTGCTGCAGTCCTGCCTCGGCCTGCGCTTCGACACGCAGCGCCGCTCGGTCGCGTTCGACGCCCCGCTGCTGCCGTCCTGCCTCGACGACGTGACGCTGCGCCGGCTGTCGCTGGGCGACGCCTCGGTCGATGTCGCCCTGCGTCGCAGCGGCAGCGAACTGGCGATCGAGGTCACCGGGCGGCGCGGCCGGCTCGGCGTCGACCTGTCCTGAGGGTCGGGCAGGATCAGGCCGGCGACAGGCCCCGCACCACCAGGGCGTTGAGGCGGCGCGCGAACGCCGCCGGGTCGGTCGGCACCTCGCCATCGAGGATGTGGGCCTGGTCGAGCAGCAGGTGGGCGATGTCGGCCGCCTCCTCGGCGCGGCCGGCGGCCTTGGCGGCGCCGGCCGCCCGGACCAGCGCGTGGCGCATGTTGAGTTCGAGGATCGGCTTGGCGCCGCTGCCGCGCTGGCTGCGCGCCAGCAGGCGCTCGAGTTCGCGGTCGCGACCCTGGGCGCTGGCCACCAGGCAGGAGGCGCTCTCGGTCAGGCGCTGCGAGGCGCGGACGTCGGACACCGCGTCGCCCAGCGCTTCCTTGACAGCGGCGAGGGTTGCCGCCGCATCGCCTTCGGTCGCCTTGTCTTCCGCCGGGTTGCCGTCGTCGACCAGCGGCACCTCGCCGAAGTCGACGTCGCCCTGGCTCAGCGAGCGCAGCTTATGGCCCTCGAACTCCTGCGGCATCATCGTCCAGAAGGCGTCGATCGGGTCGCTGAGCAGGAGCACCTCGAGGCCGCGCGCCCGCGCCGCCTCGAGCTTGGGATTGGCGCGCAGCCGCTCGGCGCTCTCGCCGGCGAGGTAGTAGATCTCCTTCTGGTTCGGGCGCAGGTCGGCCACGTACTGCTTGAGGGTGCGCGGCGCATCGCCCGCCGTGGTCGCGAAACGCGCCAGCGCCAGGATCTGGCCGCGACGCTCGCCGTCCTCGTACAGGCCTTCCTTCAGCACCGGGCCGAAGGCGTCCCAGATCTTGCCCCACGCCTCGGCGTCCTTGCCGGCGCAGCTCTCGAATTCGCCGAGCACGCGGCCAACCAGGCCGTTGCGGATCTGGATGACCTGCGGGTTGTTCTGCAGCATCTCGCGCGACAGGTTGAGCGGCAGGTCCTCGCTGTCGACGACGCCGCGCACGAAGCGGAGCCACGGCGGCAGCAGCTCGGCGTCGTCGGTGATGTAGACGCGGCGCACGTAGAGCTTGACGCGGCCCTTGCGGCCGGGGTCGGCGAGGTCGAACGGCGGCGTCGTCGGCACGAACAGCAGCACGGCATAGGACTGCCGGCCCTCGACCTTGTAGTGCAGGGTCAGCGCCGGCTCGTCGAACGCCATGGCGATCGAGCGGTAGGCCTGGGTGTAGTCCTCCGGCTTGACCTCGGACTTCGAGCGTTGCCAGAGGGCGCTGGCGGCGTTGACCTGGCGGGCCTCGCCCTTGTCGTCGACCAGCTCGATCGGGAACAGGATGTGATCCGAGTAGGTCCGCACGATCCGCTCGAGTTCGTACGGCTGCAGGTAGCGGTGCGCGTCCTCCTTGAGATGCAGCACGATCTCGGTGCCGCGCCCCACCCGCGCCGCCGAGGCCGCGTCGGCCGGCGCGACCTCGAAGCCGGCACCGCCGGTCGAGGTCCAAGTCCAGGCCTCGTCGCTGCCGGCACGGCGGCTGGTGACGACGATGCGGTCGGCGACCATGAAGGCGGCGTAGAAGCCGACGCCGAACTGGCCGATCAGGCCGAGCCCGTCCTTGGCATCCTTCAGGCCCTTGAGAAAGGCCTTGGTGCCGGACCGCGCCAGCGTGCCGAGATTGTCGATCAACTCCTGACGGTCCATGCCGATGCCGTTGTCGGCGATGGTCAGGGTCTTGGCCTTGTCGTCGGGCACGAGGCGGATGGCGAGGCGCTCGTCGCCGGCCAGCAGTTCGGGCCGGGCGATCGCCTCGTAGCGCACCTTGTCCAGCGCGTCGGACGCGTTGGAGACCAGCTCGCGCAGGAACACGTCGGTCTCCGAGTAGACCGAGTGCACCATCAGGTTCAGCAGCTCGGCCACCTCGGCCTGGAATTGATGCGTCTGCGCTGGCGCGCCGGCGTCCGCGTTCATGCTCTCCCGTTCCTCGTCGTTGACTGGCTGGCGCCGGCTATAGCCCCGGAAACACCCGGGGGAAAGGCGGCGGCGGGGGCGGCGCGAAAATCACCGTGTCCTCGCCCGGCCCTTCCTCGAGTCGCCCGGCGTCGACACCCTCGTCCACCGACCGCCGTTCCGCCGGTTCAGGGTCGGTCAGCCCGGAAGCGGGCCGCCGGGTCGGTTCACCTGCTTGAATCATCACGTCCTCCGTGGAGCAACATGCCGAGACAAACGTGCGGGCCCCGGGGAATGGGCGCTCCGCGGCGAACGATTTGGGAACCGGCGCGGCGGTTTCAAGGGGCCAGGCTGGCCTTCCACCTCTGCCAGCCGGCGGCGCGCAGCCGGCAGGCATCGCAGGCGCCGCAGCCCGCACCCCAGTCGTGGCGGTGGCCGCGGTCGCCCTGGTAGCAGGTGTGGGTGTCGCGCACGACGAGATCGACCAGCGGCGCACCGCCGAGGTCGTGCGCCATCCGCCAGGTCTCGGCCTTGTCGATCCACATCAGCGGCGTCTCCAGCGCCAGCCGCGCCTCCATGCCGAGGTTGAGGGCGACCTGCAGCGCCTTGACGGTGTCGTCGCGGCAGTCGGGATAGCCCGAGAAGTCGGTCTCGCAGACGCCGGTCACCACCCGCTTGAGGCCACGCTGGAAGGCGACGATCGCGGCGAAGGTCAGGAACACGAGGTTGCGCCCCGGCACGAAGGTGCTGGGCAGGCCATCGGCGCGGGTGCCCATCGGCAGGTCGGCGGTCAGGGCGCTGACGCTGACCCGGCCCAGCACGTCGAGCGGCACCACGTGGTCCAGCCCCAGCCGCCGCGCCCAATCCGGCGACAGGCCGGCGAGGCCCCGCCGCACCGGCTCGCGGACCTCCATTTCGACCGCATGGCGCTGGCCGTAGGAGAAGCCGATGGTCTCGACCCGCCGGTAGCGCGACAGCGCCCAGGCCAGGCAGGTGGTCGAATCCTGGCCGCCGGAGAACAGCACGAGGGCGGACGCGGGATCGACTGGGCTCATGGTTCACCGGGCTGCGGAACGGGACGGATCGCGACGGGCACGATAGCGGCTGGCCACCCATTGGTCGCGCCGCAATGTCGCCTGGATGGCGACACTGGCGACATGGTGGAAACTCCGAATCGGCGGCCCCGCCGGGGCGCCCTGGCGGTCGTCGGCATGGTCACGGCGCTGCTCTGCGTCGGCGTCGTCGCGGTCTTCGTCGACACCCCGGCGGCGCCGCTCGGCCTGACCGCCTCGGTCGCCATGACGCTCGGCCTCGCCGCCGCCGTCCTGCTCGGGATCGGCATCGCTCGGCTGGTGCTGCGCCGGCGCGACCGCGACAGGTAACCAATCCGAAACTTGATCGCCCCCGGTCCTTGGCCACATTGGCGCCAAGAGGTGAACAACCATGATCGAACTGCGACCCTTCGAGAAACTCGGCAAGTCGGACCACGGCTGGCTGAACGCCAACTTCCACTTCAGCTTCGCCGAGTACCGCGACCCGGCCCGCGTCCACTGGGGCGCGCTGCGGGTGTGGAACAACGACCGCATCGCGCCGCAGTCCGGCTTCCCGCCACACCCTCACCGCGACATGGAAATCGTGACCTACATCATTCGCGGCGCGATCACGCACCAGGACCATCTCGGCAACCAGGGCCGCACCGAGGCCGGGCAGATCCAGGTGATGAGCGCCGGTCGCGGCATCCAGCACGCCGAGTACAACATGGAAGGCGACGAGACCGAGCTGTTCCAGATCTGGATCCTGCCCAACCAGCAGGGCGTACCGGCGCGCTGGGAGACCGTGAAGTTCCCGGCCGAGGCGCGCGACGGCGCCCTGCAGCCGCTGGCCTCCGGCCGCGGCCATGCCGGCGCGATCCCGCTCTACGCCGACGGCGCGCTCTACGCCGGCACCCTGAAGAAGGGGCAGTCGATCCGGCAGAAGCTCGACGGCAAGCCGGCCTACCTGGTGCCGGCGCGCGGCAGCATCGAGGTCAGCGCTGCCGGCGGCACCGCGGTCACGGCCAGGGCGCGCGACGGCGTGGCGGTGGTCGACCAGGCCGAGATCGAGCTCAAGGCGCTCGAGGACGCCGAGATTGTGCTGGTCGAAACCGACCCGCTGACCTGAGGGCTGCCGGAATTGACGGTCGGGACCGGGCGGGGTCATATCCGCCCGGTCTTTCGATTCGGGCAAGGATTCCGGGGGAACGCACATGGCCTACAAGGGCTTCGATCTGACGGGCAAGGTGTCGCTGGTGACCGGCGGCAATGGCGGCATCGGCTTCGGCATGGCCGACGCCCTGGCCGAGGCGGGCGCCGACGTCTGCATCTGGGGCACCAACCCCGCCAAGAACGCCGCTGCCGTCGACAAGCTGAAGCGGCACGGCCGCAAGGTCCACGCCCAGATCGTCGACGTCGGCGACGAGACCCAGGTCCAGGCCGCCTTCGCCGAGACCCTCAAGGTCATGGGCCACGTCGACAACTGCGTCGCCAACGCCGGCGTCTCGGGCCGCGGCAAGGGTTCGATCCTGGAGATGGACTACGACGAGTGGCGGCGCGTGATGCGCGTCAACCTCGACGGCGTGTTCTTCACCTTCCGCGCCGCCGCCAAGCACATGGCCGAGCGCGGCAAGGGCGGCTCGCTGGTCGCCATGGCCAGCACCGCGGCGATCGAGGGCGCGGCGCGTTCCAGCCACTACGGCGCCAGCAAGGGCGGCGTCTGCGCCATGGTGCGGGCGCTGGCGGTCGAGCTGGCCCGCTACAAGATCACGGTCAACTCGATCCTGCCGGGCTGGATCGAGACCGAGATGACGGCCAACGCCGTCGCCAACCCCAAGTTTGCAGGCAATGTGCTCCCGCGCATTCCCGAGCGACGCTGGGGCGTCGGCGCCGACTTCGGCCCGATCGCGGTGTACCTGGCCAGCGACGCCACGGCCTACACGACGGGCCGCGACTTTGTGATCGATGGCGGCTATACCCTTTTCTAGCCGGAAACACCCTCGGGGAGACACCCAGATGAAGAAGACGACCGTGGCCGCGATGGCCCTTGCCCTCACCGCGCTGGCCGCCCCGGCCTTCGCCCAGCAGGCCCCGGCCAAGCCGGCGACCGCCGCCGCGGCGCCCAAGAGCGAGGACCGCTACATCGGCTACTACTACCCGAAGCCGACCTCGACCGAGGTGTTCGAGTCGCAGCTGCAGACCCTGCCGAACATGGACCGTGCCCAGCGCATCCAGTTCACCACCGTGGTCTCGCAGGGCACGATCCAGTCGGCCTACCGCGTTCCCTACGCCGTCTTCGCCAAGGGCGAGAAGGCCGACAAGATGATCATCGTCGGCATGCAGGGCGGCGAGCTCAACACCGTCTACCGGATGCGCGCGCTGCTCGCGAACATGACCACCATGTCGCGCCTGTCGCCGTTCTTCCAGGAGCGCACGGTGGCCGAGGACGCGACCTTCTTCGACCTGCTGAAGCTGCTGGGCTTCCGCGAGCTGACCGTGACCGACGGCGAGAAGGTCACCCACCAGGTGACGATCAAGTAAGTCCTTCCCGACGGGAGGAAGCGACGGCCGCGCCCCTCGGGACGCGGCCGTCGTCGTTTCGGGAGGCTGCCGCCAGCGCCGCGTCGATCTCGCGGTGATACCAGCCCAGCGCCTTCTCGAACTTGCCGAAGGTCTGGCGGTCGTTGGCGCCGCTGCGGAAGTTGCGCTGGATGGTCTCGCCCATGGCGAAGTCCTCGCCCAGCGCCGCCGTGAACAGGTCGACGTTGGTCTTCCAGTAGCTGTCGGGCTTGCGTGCCTTCTCCTCGGGCGGCACCAGCATGGTCAGCTGCATCACCGATTCGTCCGGCCCGACCGGGAAGCTCGAGAACACGCCGCAATGGTCCTGGGTGTAGGCCAGCACGGTGTTGGGGAACAGCAGGTACAGCACGATGGCGTGGTCGAGGATCTTCCACGTCTCCCTGGGCTGGCCCTCCAGCTCGGCGAGGCTGCGCTTGGCCGCCGACAGCCGGACGTGGCGGTCCATCTTCTCGTAGGTGGCGATGTTGTCGAGGAACAGCGGGTAGACGCTGCCGGGGTGGAGGTAGCGGAAGTGGTAGAGCTCGAGGAAGGTGTCGATCACCAGCTTCCAGTTCATGCGCGGCCGGATCGGCAGCGAGCACTGCACCTCCCAGCCCGTCATGTTCCAGCCCGCGAGGTCGGGCGCCAGCGGACCCAGCCAGGCGTCGATGTCGAGCTCGGCCGGTTCGCCGTCGGCCAGCGCCGTCGGCACCACCCACACCAGCCCGTACTTCTCGGCCACCTTCAGCCGGCGCAGGCCGTGCGCGGCGCGATCGAGATCGCCGAAGCCGGCGCCGTCGGTGATGCCGACCAGCCGGCCGGCGAGATCGTAGCTCCAGCCGTGGTAGGCGCAGACGAAGGCGCGCTTGTTGGCGCCGCACGGCTTCTGCTCGACCGCGCCGGAGCGGTGGCGGCAGACGTTGAGGAAGGCACGCAGCACGCCGTCGGTGCCGCGCGCGACCAGGATCGGCTGGCCGGTCTGGTCGTGGGTGACGAAGTCGCCGGGACGGCGCAGCTGGCCCGAGAAGGCGACGATCACCGGCTGCTTCCGGAACATCAGCGCGACCTCGCGGCGGTAGCGCTCGGGGTCGAAGTAGGCGTCGACCGCGGTGTAGGACAGGCCCGGCCCGTCGTCGCGGGTGTTGGTCCGCACCATGCGCAACATGCGCTCGAGATACGCGACCTGGTCGGCGTGCTGCATGGCCCGTCTCCGCTGGCGGTTTCCGTCCCTCGATCTTCTTGAGCCGAGGCTAGAAGCAGAGCACGCTGGCGACAAGCAAGGAGAAGACAGATGACCAAGATCGCAAGCCTGGCGGCCGCCGCCCTCCTCCTCGGCGCGGCCCCGGCCTTCGCCCAGACCGTCGGGACCTGCGCCCGCGGCGGCGGCGCCAACCAGCCGCCCCCGGTGTGGGTTCTGTTCGATCTCAACAGTGCCCACGTGCGCCCGGCCGACAAGCCGGTCATCGCCGCCGCGGTGAAGACCGCGAAGGACCGGCAGGTGTCGCAGCTCTGCATCCTGGGCCACACCGACAAGCTCGGCGACAAGGCCTACAATCTCAAGCTCGCGCGCGAGCGCGCCCAGGCGGTGGCGGCCGAGCTGATCCATGCCGGCTACCCGGCCAACCACGTCGTCATCTCCGCCGACCCCGAGGCCTTCGGCAACATGAGCCTCGGCCGCCGCGACGCCTCCGAGGAAGACCGCCGCGTCACCATCGTGTTCGCGCGGTAGGCATGGGACCGCGCGCCTCCCGGTCTAAGAGATCTCGATGACGACCTTGCCGATGACCTGGCGGTCGATCAGGACGCGCATGGCGTCGGCGACGCGGTCGAGCGGGAAGCGGTGGGAGATGTGCGGGCGCATCACGCCCTGGGCGGCGAGCTTGGGCAGCTCTGTGGCGTAGTCGCGGAAGTAGCCCGTGCCCTCGCGGCGCGCGGTCTCGCCGGCACGGACGCCGAGGATCGACAGGCCCTTGATCAGCACGTGGTTGGACATGATCTTCGTCGGCCCGCCCGAGGTGAAGCCGACCACCAGCAGGCGCGCGCCGTAGGCCGCGGCGCGCATCGACTTCTCGAGCACCTCGCCGCCCACGGGATCGAACACGACGTCGGCACCGCGCCCGTCGGTCAGGCCCTTGACCACCGACACCATGTCGTCGGTGCGCAGGTTGACCACGAAGTCGGCGCCCTGCGCGCGCACCACCGCGAGGCGGCGGTCGTCGCTGCCGGTGGCGATGACGCGGGCGCCGAGATGCTTGCCGAGCTGGACCGCGGCCATGCCGACGCCGCCCGAGGCGCCGTGGACCAGCAGGACCTCGCGCGGCCTGAGCGCGGCGCGGTGGACCAGCGAGTGGAACGCGGTGACGGCACCGACGCGGAACGACGCCGCCTCGGCGTCGGACCAGCCCTCGGGCACGCGCATCAGGTGGCCGGCCGCCGGCACCTTCACGTACTCGGCGAAGGCACCCGGCTTGACGCCGAAGATCACGCGGTCGCCGACCTTCCAGGCCGACACCTCGGCGCCGGCGGCGACCACGGTGCCGGCGCCTTCCATGCCGGGGATGTAGGGCAGCTCGGGCTTGTGCTGGTACGAGGCCGACAGCATCAGCACGTCGGGGAAGTTCACCGACGCGGCGCCGACCTTGATCAGCAGGTCGCCGGGGCCGATTTCCGGCACCGGCACGTCGGCGACGCGGAGGACCGACGGGTCGCCCTCGAGGCGGTCGCAGACGACGGCGCGCATGCGCCTAGTCGAGCTCGAAGGCGTTCTTGTAGTCGAGCTTGAGCGCCGGGTCCTGGTCTTCCTTGCGCAGGAAGCAGTTGCCGACCACCAGCACCTCGATCTCGCTGCCCATGAAGCAGCGGAACGCATCCTCCGGCGTGCACACGATCGGCTCGCCGCGCACGTTGAACGAGGTGTTCACCACCACCGAGTAGCCGGTCTTGGCCTTGAACGAGGTCAGCAGGTCGTGGAACGCCGGGTTGGTCTCCTTGTGCACGGTCTGGATGCGCGCCGAGTAGTCGACGTGCGTGACCGCCGGGATGTCCGAGCGCGGCACGTTCAGCTTGTCGATGCCGAACAGCGCCTCTTCTTCCTTGCTCATGGCGCGGCGGCGATCCTCCTTCACCGGCGCGACCATCAGCATGTACGGGCTGTCGGTCTTGATATCGAAGTACTTCTCGACGTCCTCGCGCAGCACCGCCGGCGCGAACGGCCGGAACGACTCGCGGTACTTGACCTTGAGGTTCAGCGTCTTCTGCATCGACGGCGAGCGGGCATCGCCCAGGATCGAGCGCGCGCCCAGCGAGCGCGGACCGAACTCCATGCGGCCCTGCATCCAGCCGACCGCCTTCTCGTCGGCCAGCGCCTGCGCCGTCTGCTCGATCAGCTGGTCGCGCGTGAGCCGCGTGTAGCGAGCGCCGGCCGCGGTCAGCCGCTGCTCGATCTCGTCGTCCTTGAACTCGGGACCGAGATAGGAGCCGGCCATGCCGTCGAGGTGGCCGTTGAGCTTGCGGCCCTGGCCGAGGTAGCCGTGGTAGGCGGCGTAGGCGGCGCCGATCGCGCCGCCGGCATCGCCGGCCGCCGGCTGCACCCAGATGCCGTCGAACAGGTTCTCGCGCAGCAGCTTGCCGTTGGCGACGCAGTTCAGGGCCACGCCGCCGGCGAGGCAGATGTTCTTCGCCCCGGTCTCCTTGCGCACCGACCGCGCCAGCCGGATCACGATCTCCTCGGTCACCGCCTGGACGGAGGCCGCGAGGTCCATGTGATGCTGGGTGAGCTGCTGCTCGGGGGTCCGCGCCTTGCCGCCGAACAGCTCGCCGAACTTCTCGTTCGTCATGCGCAGGCCGGTGCAGTAGTCGAAGTACTTCTGGTCGAGCCGGAAGCTGCCGTCCTCCTTGAGGTCGACGATGTGCTCGAGGATCTTGTCCTTGTACTTCGGCTCGCCGTAGGGGGCGAGGCCCATCACCTTGTACTCGCCGGAGTTGACCTTGAAGCCGGTGTAGTAGGTGAACGCCGAGTAGAGCAGGCCGAGCGAGTGCGGGAAGTGGATCTCCTTCAGCATCTCGAGCTTGTTGCCCTTGCCCCAGGCGAGCGACGTGGTCGCCCACTCGCCGACGCCGTCCATGCACAGCACGGCCGCTTCCTCGTACGGCGACGGGAAGAAGGCCGAGGCGGCGTGGCTCTGGTGATGCTCGCCGAACAGCAGGCGGTTGTGCCAGTCGAAGTCGGGTTGCCAGCGCTTCATCTCGTCGCGCAGCACGGTCTTCTGAAACAGCTTTTCCTTCAGCCACAGCGGCATGGCCATGCGGAACGACTGGAAGCCGCGCGGCGCGTAGGCGAGGTAGGTCTCGAGCAGGCGCTCGAACTTCAGGAACGGCTTGTCGTAGAACGCCACGTAGTCGATGTCGGCCAGCTTGGTGCCGGTCTCGTCGAGGCAATACTGCACCGCGTTCTGCGGGAAGCCGGCATCGTGCTTCTTGCGGGTGAAGCGCTCCTCCTGCGCGGCAGCGACCAGGTGGCCGTCCTCGATCAGCGCCGCGGCGCTGTCATGGTAAAAGGCCGAAATGCCGAGCACGCGCATGAGAAGCGCCTCTTCCTGCTAGAACAGCGTGTAGACGAACGGAGCGATCGCCGACCCCTTGGTCAGCACGATCAGGCCACCGAAGATCACCATCATGATGAGGATCGGCAGCAGCCAGAACTTCTTGCGCTCCTTCATGAACGCCCAGAGTTCGACGATGATGGAACCCATGTCCGGTCCTTTCCGGTTCAGAATTGGTTTTTCATGGACTGCGGCGGCGGGCCCGGCGGGGTGCGCTCGATCCAGTAGCTCTTGGCGGCCGGATCGCGCTTCAGGCGCAGGAAATCCTTGCCCAGGGCCCGCATCACCAGGCCGATCGGCATGATGGTCACGAAGAACAGCAGCCCGAGGATGATCGGGTTCATGACCTTGTAGAGCAGCAGGCCGAATTTCAGCCACGCCCGGTTCAGCGGCCCGAGGATCTTCGGGTAGACCAGCGCCACCACCAGGAAGGCTCCGGCGATCGGCAGGGTGTACTGCCAGGTCGTGCCGGTGCCGCGCCACAGCGAGATGGCGGCAAGAATCGCGAAGAAGCCGGCGAAGACGAACCCGAAACTGCGGTCGGATCCTGCCTTCACCTCTTCTTCGCGCGAAAAGTCCTCGTGGAGCTGGCTCGTCGCCATGGGCCGGTACTGCGCTCTCGGGCGGTTGTTTGGGGGCCTTTAACTCACGGAAAACACACGCGAAGTCAATGAGCCCCGAGCACCCGTCCTAGTCGTTCGCGGTGGCCGGAAAGGCGTGCTCCAGCAGCGCCGACAGGGTCAGGCGCCAGACCGCGGTGGCCCGCTCGTAGCTGAGCCCGTCCTGGCGGCGCAGGACGATCCAGGCGTCGAGCGACAGGGCCGCGCCGATGGCGTCGGCCAGTTGCTCGCGGTTTTCCGGCTTCAGCTGCTCGAATTCCGCGGCAAAAAGCTTCAGGACGGCGTCCTGGACCTCCTGCTTGGCCTGGCGCGAGCGCTCGATCATGGCCGGGTTGTTGGCGAACTGGCCGGCGGCGACCCGCAGCGGCACGATCTTGTCGAAGACTTGGGCCAGGTTGTCGACCAGGCCGGCGATCCGGGCCGCGAACGGGCGGTCGACCGGGGTCGGTTCCGGCTTCACGAGCTCGTTACGGATACTGTCCACGACAGTTACAAAAAGTGACTCAACATCGCCGAAATGCTGGAAAACCGAGCGCACCGACACGTCGGCCCGCTTCGCCACGGCGACCACGGTCGGGGCGGTGCTGGTCTCGGCGATCATGTCCTTGGCCGCCGCGATGATCTTGCGCCGGGTCTCGGCCGCCCGCCGGTTGCGCCCGTCCGGCCGTCCGGTCGGGGCGTGGCTCTTGTCGCCCGCCTTGTCGCCCATGGATGCCTCGTTCGAAAATGCGCTGCCGCGCGGCTGGACCGCTGCTTCGCTCATGTGGGGTTCCTACTCGGAGTGGGGACGAACGGGTGTGGTCTTCGCAGGACCCGTCGCCTATTGAGTGTGTGCGCGTGAAATAAGAGCCGACTTGGGCAGGAACAAGGTCGATCGGGTCCAGTTCGAATGAATATGAGCCATGCAAAAACCCCGGCTGCCGTGCTGTGGGACTTCGGGGGCGTGATCCTCACCAGCCCGTTCGAGGCCTTCAACCGCTACGAGGCGGAGGCGGGGCTTCCCAAAGATTTCATCCGCAGCGTCAATGCGCGCAACGGGGACACCAATGCGTGGGCCCGAATGGAACGGAACGAGGTGACCCTCGAGGGTTTCGTCGAACTGTTCGAGGCCGAGGCGCGCGAGCTCGGCCAGCGGGTCGACGGCTGGCGGGTCCTGCAGGCGATTTCGGGCGACATTCGGCCGCAGATGGTCGAGGCGCTGCGGCGAGTCCGCGCGTCCTTCCGCGTCGCCTGCATCACCAACAACATGAAGGCCGGCGACGGGCCGGGCATGGCGCGCAGCCCCGAGAAGGCCCGCGCCGTCGCCGAGGTCATGACCCTGTTCGAGCACGTGGTCGAATCGAGCAAGGTCGGGGTTCGCAAGCCCGACCCGCGGATCTACCGGCACGCCTGCGACCTGCTCGGCGTGCGGCCCGAGGAGTGCGTCTACCTCGACGACCTCGGCATCAACCTGAAGCCGGCGCGCGCGCTCGGCATGCGCACCATCAAGGTCGTCGATCCCGACGTCGCGATCGACGAGCTGCAGGCGATGGTCGGCATCAAGCTGCGCGGCTGAGGAGGCGGCGGTCGTGAGACG
Source organism: uncultured Reyranella sp. (assembly GCA_964420105.1). GTDB lineage: Bacteria > Pseudomonadota > Alphaproteobacteria > Reyranellales > Reyranellaceae > Reyranella. Next base: position 254,159 of record CAYQRL010000002.1, on the reverse strand, counting down.
CCCGGCGCGACCGGTCACGGCCCAGTACCTGCAGAACGCCGCGGCGTTCTACCTCGAGCGCTATCCCGCGACCGCCGAGGGCCTGCGCCGGGTGCTGCGCCGGCGCGTGCGCAAGGCCGAGATCGCCGAGGCGCCGGTCATGGACGGTGTCGAGGCGGCGATCGAGGCGATCGTCCAGCGCTTCGTCGCCGCCGGCGCGATCGACGACAAGGAGTTCGCCCAGACAAAGGCGCGGTCGCTGCATCGCCGCGGCACTTCCGGCCGCATGACCCGGCACAAGCTCAAGCTGGCCGGCGTCGACGACGGCACGCTCGACCGTGCGCTGGTCGCGCTCGACGAGGAACTCGATACCGATCCCGAGCGACGCGAATGGCAGGCCGCGGTGGCGCTGGCGCGCCGCCGCCGGCTGGGGCCGTTCCGCGTCGAGGCCGAGCGCGCCGACCGCCGCCACCGCGATCTCGCGGCGATGGCGCGCGCCGGCTTCGCCCTGGCGGTTGCCAGGAAAGTGATCGACGCCGCCGACGTCGCCGCGCTCGACGACGCCTAGAATTGCCATCCCGAGGGAGAGTTCGATGACCGTCACCATCTGGCACAACCCGCGCTGCTCCAAGTCGCGCGAGACCCTGGCGCTGCTCGAGAAGAAGGGCGTGACGCCGGCCGTGCGCGAGTACCTGAAGCAGCCGCCGACCCGGGCGGAGATCGAGACGCTGCTCGACCAGCTGGGCGGCGAGGCCGCGGCGCTGATCCGCGACGGCGAGGCCGAGTTCAAGGCGCTTGGCAAGAAGAAGGCCGAGCTCACGCGCGCCGACATCGTCAAGGCGATCGCCGCCCACCCGGTGCTGCTGCAGCGGCCGGTGGTGGTGAAGGGCAAGCGCGCCGCGATCGGCCGGCCGCCCGAGGCCGTGCTGCCGCTGCTGAAGTAGCGCGGGCGCGGAGATGGCCGGCAGGCTGCGTCTGTGGTCCGGCTACGCGCTGTTCCTCTACGTCGTCACCCACCTGCTTAACCACGCGCTGGGGCTGGTCTCGCTCCACGCCCTCGAGGTCGGCCGGCAATGGTTCGCGCTGGCCTGGCACAACCCGGTCGGCCAGCTCGTGCTGTACGGCGCGCTGTCGGTGCACGTCGCGCTGGCGCTCGGCTCGCTGTACCGCCGCCGCCCGCTGCGCCTGTCGTCGTGGGAATGGACGCAGTGGATCCTCGGCGGCCTGATCGTGCCGCTGGGCGCGATGCACGTGGTCGGCACGCGCCTCGCCCACGCGCTCTACGGCGTCGAGACAGGCTACCCCTGGGTGCTGGGCTCGCTGGCGGTGAGCGACGGCTGGAGCGTGGCCCGCCAGTTCACCCTGCCCCTGGTGGTCTGGCTCCATGCCTGTATCGGCCTGCACTTCGCGTGGCGCCTGCGGCCATGGTACCGGCGATGGCTGCCGGCACTCTACGCCGCGGCGCTGCTGGTGCCGGTCGCCGGCCTGGCCGGGGCGGCGGTCGCGCTGCGCGACGTCGCGGCGATGGCCGCGCAGCCGGGCTTCCTCGCCGAGCTGTTCGAGCGGGTGCGCCTGCCGCGGGCCGAGCAGGTCGCCACGCTCTATGCCATCGCCGATGGGCTGCAGGCGGCCTGCCTCGCACTCGTCGTGGCGGCGCTGGCGGCGCGGCCGCTGCGCGACCTGTGGGAGCGCCGCGCCGGCGTCGTGCGGCTCGACTACGACGACCGCCGCAGCGTCGCCCACCCGGCCGGCCCCAGCGTGCTGGAGATGAGCCGCATCGCCGGCGTCCCGCATGCCTCGGTCTGCGGCGGCCGCGGCCGCTGCTCGACCTGCCGCGTCCGCGTCTCCGGTCCCGACCGCGTGCTGCTGCCCGCGGCCTCGCCGGAGGAGCAGAAGGTGCTGGACCGTGTCGGCGCACCGGCCAACGTGCGGCTGGCCTGCCAGCTGCGGCCGCCGCCGGGCCACTACCGGGTGACGCCGCTGCTGCCCGCCGCCGCCGGACCGGTCGAGGCCTACCGCCGCCAGCCGCAGGCGCATGGCGGCGAGCACTACGTCGCCATCCTGTTCGCCGACATCCGCGGCTTCACCTCGATCTCCGAGGGCCGCCTGCCCTACGACGTGGTGTTCCTGCTCAACCGCTATTTTCGCGCCACCGGCCAGGCGGTCGAGGCGGCCGGCGGCCGGCTCGACAAGTTCATCGGCGACGGCGTGATGGCGATCTTCGGACTCGGCCAGCAGCCGCGCGACGCCTGCCGGCAGGCGCTCGACGCCGCCCGCCGCATGGGCGAGGCGCTGGCCGATCTCAACGAGGCGCTGTCCGGCGACCTGGTGCAGCCCCTGCGCATCGGCATCGGCCTGCACGCCGGCCCGACCATCGTCGGCGAGATGGGTTACGCCCGCGCCACCCACCTGACGGCGATCGGCGACACCGTGAACGTCGCCAGCCGGCTGGAGACGCTGACCAAGGAGCTCGGCGCCGAGCTGGTGGTGTCGCAGGAGCTGCTGACCCGGGCCGGGCTCGACCTCGGCGACGCGCCCCAGCACGAGGTCGAGATCCGCGGTCGCCAGGGCAAGCTGGCGGTGCGGGCGGTTGCCTCGCTGGCGTCGCTGGGCGACACCCTCACGCCAATGTCATGAAGATTTCGTTGCCGGGCCACGCGCCGGCGCGACAATTCCCGCCGTCCAGGAGGTCTCCCATGCGCCCGACCGTTGTCGCGACCGTCTTCGCGGCCGCCCTCGCCCTTCCCGTCTCGACCTTCGCCGCCGGCGGCGGCGCCGATCCGCAGAAGATCGAGGCGGTCAAGCCGTCCAAGCCGGCCGACCCCGCCTTCGCGCAGGCCAAGGCCATGATCGAGCAGAAGAACTATGCCGGCGCGATCCCGCTGCTGCAGGGCGTGGTGCAGCGCGACGGCCGCAACGCCGACGCCTACAACCTGCTGGGCTTCGCCACGCGCGCCTCGGGCAACCCGCAGGGGTCGCTGCAGTACTACACCCAGGCGCTGGCGATCGACGCCCGCCACCTCGGCGCGCACGAGTACCTTGGCGAGGCCTACCTGATGCTCGACCGCCCGGCCGAGGCCGAGCAGATGCTCGCCCGCCTCGACTCGCTGTGCGTGTTCGGCTGCACCGAGTACCGCATGCTGAAGACGGCGATCGCCAACTACAAGCAGGGCAAGAAGCCGACGAACTAGGCTGAAAGGTCCCTCGCCGCGCTCGCGACGGCCTCAGGCCGTCGCCGCCCGGAAGCCCTCGAGCCGCTTGGCGATGATGGCGTCGGCTTCCGACATGATGCGATCGATCAGCTGCTTCACCGTCGGGATGTCGTGGATCAGGCCGGCGACCATGCCGCACGACCACACGCCGGCCTCCATCGCGCCGTCCTTCATGATCTTCGGGTAGACGCCCGCCACCTCCGGCAGGACGTCCTCGAACCTGATCTTGTCGCCGAGCTCCTTCTCCTTCTTCAGGAGCCGCTCGGTCGCGGCGTTGTTCAGCACGCGCTCGGTGTTGCGCAGCGGCCGCATCACCAGGCGGGTGTCGAGCTCGCTGGCCGCCAGCAGCGCCTGCTTGACGTTGTCGTGCACCGGCGCCTCCTGCGTGGCGATGAAGCGGGTGCCCATGTTCATGCCGTCGGCACCCAGCGCCAGCGCCGCGACCAGCGAGCGGCCGTCGGCCATGCCGCCCGAGGCGACGAACGGGATGGTCAGCTCCTCGGCCGCGCGCGGCAGCAGGATGAAGTTCGGCACGTCGTCCTCGCCGGGGTGGCCGCCGCACTCGAAGCCGTCGACGCTGACCGCGTCGCAGCCGATCGACTGCGCCTTCACCGAGTGGCGCACGGAAGTGCACTTGTGGATCACCTTGATGCCGGCTTCCTTGAGCATCGGCATCCACTTCTGCGGGTTGTTGCCGGCGGTCTCGACCGCCTTCACGCCGCCGTCGATGATCGCCTTGATGTAGCCGGGATAGTCCGGCGGCGTGACCGCCGGCAGGAAAGTCAGGTTGACGCCGAACGGCTTGCTCGTCATCTCGCGGCAGCGCCGGATCTCGTTGGCGAGGTCGGCCGGCGTGCGCTGGGTCAGCGCCGTTATGATGCCGAGGCCGCCGGCGTTCGACACCGCCGCCGCCATCTCGGCGAAGCCGACGAAGTGCATGCCGCCCTGGATGATCGGGTGCTCGATGCCCAGCAGTTCCGTGATGCGCGTCTTCATGTCGTCTTCCTCTCCTCGATTGCCGCCGGCAGGTGGCGCGGGCTACGCGCGCCTGGACCGGGATGGACATGGACGCGCCGCGGCTCGAGCGCCTCGCCGCAGGCCGAACAGGTCATCACCGGGTCGAAATCCCTACCGCATTCGAGGTGACGATGCAGCAGCGGCCTGCCCTTGCGGCCGGCGCGGTGGACGTCGCCCCAGTGCACCATCGCCATGATCACCGGGTAGAGGTCGCGGCCGACGGTCGTCAGCCGGTACTCGTGGCGCAGCGGCCGTTGCCGGTAGGCGACGCGGTCGAGCACGCCGTCCGCGACCAGCCCGCGCAGCCGCCGCGACAGCAGCGGCCGGGTGATGCCCAGCCGCGCCTGGAAGTCCTCGAAGCGGCGGACGCGCAGGAAGCAGTCGCGCAGGATCAGCAGCGTCCAGCGGTCGCCGATCACCGACACGGTGCGGGCCAGCGAGCAGGCCTCGTCGGCGAGCCCGTCCCAGCGCATGGCTACGTCGCCGACGCGATCGCCTCTTCGACGTCGCGCAGCGTGTCCTTGCCGAACCAGATCTCGCCGTCGACGAAGAAGGTCGGCGAGCCGAAGGCGCCGCGCTCGACGGCGCGCGTGGTCGCGGCGATCAGCGCCTCCTTGACCGGCGCGGTCTGCGACAGCTCGAGCAGCCGGTCGGCCGGCAGGCCGGACTCGGCCAGCGCGGCGTGCAGCACCGCCGGGTCGTCCATCTTCTTCGGCGCCGACCACATGTGGCGGTAGACCTCGTCGACGTAACGACCGAACACGCCCAGCTCGCGGGCGGCGTAGGCACCGCGCATCAGCGCCAGCGTGTTCACCGGGAAGTGCGGGTTGCGCACGTAGTCGGTGATGCCGTGCTTCTCCAGGAAGCGCTCGATCTCGAGACGGTGGTACTCCGGCTTGTTGCGGATGCCGGCGTAGGTCTCGGCCGGCGAGCGGTTGTTGGTCGCCTTGAAGATGCCGCCCAGCAGGATCGGCACGTAGTCGAAGCGCACGCCCGTCCGCTTCTCGATCGCCGGGATCACGCGGTGGCAGAGGTAGGCGTTGGGACTTCCGAAATCGAACAGGAACTCGACCTTGGGCATGGTTCACCACTTCTCGGCAAAGGGACGGATTTCCAGCTCGAACGTCCAGGCGTCGCGCGGCTGGGTGTAGAGCGACCAGTAGGCGTCGGCCACGGCCTCGGGCCGCATCAGCCGGTCGGGCGCCAGGTTGTCGAGCGCCGCCTCGCCCTCGCGCGCCTTGATGCGCTCGCGCACGAAGGCGGTGTCGACGCCGGCGTCGATCACGAGGTGGGCGACGTGGATGTTCTGCGGCCCGAGCTCGCGCGCCGCCGACTGAGCCATCATCCGCAGCCCGGCCTTGGCCGCGGCGAACGCCGCGTAGCCCGGCCCGCCGCGCAGCGAAGCGGTGGCGCCGGTGAAGAACAGGGCGCCGCGACCGTGCGCCAGCATGCGCTTGGCCGCCTCCCGGCCGGCCAGGAAGCCCGAGTAGCAGGCCATCTCCCAGACCTTGCGGAACACCCGCTCGGTGGTGTCGACCAGGGGAAAGTTCACGTTGGCGCCGACGTTGAAGATGCAGACCTCGAGCGGCGCGATCGCGTCGGCCTCGGCGAGGAAGGCGGCGACGTCGTCCTCGCGCCGCGCGTCGAGGGCGCGGCCATGGGCGTGGCCGCCGGCGTTGCGGATGTCGGCCAGCAGCGGCGCCAGCCTGTCGCCGTTGCGCCGGCCGACCACGGTACTGAACCCCTCGGCCGCGAACCTGCGCGCGATCGCCGCCCCGATGAAGTCGCCGGCGCCGATGATCGCGGCCGTGGCATTGCGCTTTTCCGCCATGGTTCCTCCCGTGGGTTCATTTTCAACACCGACTCCGCCGCCGCGTCGAGACGAGATTTCTCCGCACCCCATGACTTTTCTTGTCTAGGCTGGCGCCCCTACACTTGCGGCCAAGGTGGGGGAGGCCATGAAGATCAACCTCAATGCCGACATCGGCGAGGGTTTCGGCGCCTACGATATCGGCAACGACGCCGAGCTGATGACGATCATCCGGTCGGCCAGCGTGGCCTGCGGCCTGCACGCCGGCGACGCCAACACCATGCACCGGCTGACCATGCTGGCGAAGCAGCACAAGGTCAGCCTCGGCGTCCATCCCGGCTTCAACGACCTCTGGGGCTTCGGGCGGCGCAGGATCGACATGGACCCGCACGACCTCGAGCTGATGGTCGCCTACCAGATCGGGGCGCTGCAGGGGATGGCGCGCTACGCCGGCCTGCCGGTCACCCACCTCAAGCCGCACGGGGCGCTCAACAACATGGCGGCGGTGCGCGAGGACTACGCGATGGCGATCGGCCGGGCGATCCAGACGGTCGATCCCAAGATCATCTACGTCGCGCTCTACGGCTCCGAGATGGAGAAGGCGGCGCGCCGGCTCGGCCTGCCGCTGGCGCGCGAGGGCTTCGCCGACCGCCACTACGAGGACGACGGCAACCTCAGCCCGCGCTCGATCCCGGGCACCGTGTTCAAGGATCCCGACAAGGCGCTGGCGCAGTGCCTCGACATGGTGCGCGACCGCTGCCTGACCTCGCGGCTGGGCAAGCGGGTGAACGTCGAGGTCGAGACGATCTGCGTCCACGGCGACGAGCCGACCGCGGTCAACGTGGCACGCCACGTGCGTCGGGGTCTCGAGGCAGCGGGCTGCCAGGTGGTGACGATCCCGGAGATGATGACCTGAGAGGGAGGCCGACGATGACGAACCGGAGCCGACTGTTCCCGACGCTGGCGCTGGTACTGGCGGCTGCCGCCACGATCGCGGCGCCAGCGCGCGCCGAGTACCCGGAACGCGCCATCAACGTCACGGTCGGCTTCGCGCCCGGCGGCACCAGCGACGTCGCCGCCCGCATCCTCGGCGAGCGGCTGACCCGGACGCTGGGCCAGCCGGTGGTGGTCGACAACAAGCCCGGCGCCGGCGGCTCGATCGCCGCGGCGGCGACCGCGGCGGCGACGCCCGACGGCTACCGCATCATGCTGTCCGATCCGGGGGCCTTCGCCATCAACCCGATCGTGCAGCCGCAGAACGCCAGGTACGACCCGCTGGCCGACTTCACGCCGATCGCGCTGGTCGGCCAGTCGCCGCTGATCGTCGTGGTGCCCGCGAGCAAGCCGTTCACCTCCACGGCCGAGCTGGTCGCCTACCTCAAGGCCAACCCCGACAAGGCGTCCTACGCCTCGTCCGGCCCGGCCGGCATCACCCAGTTCGGCGCCGAGGTGTTCCTGAAGCGCGCCGGCAACCTCAACGCCGTGCACGTCCCCTACCGCGGCGGCGCGCCGATGATGGAGGCGCTGGCCAAGGGCGAGGCCGATTTCGGCGTCGCCGTGCTGGCCTCGGCGGTGCCGCTGATCGCCTCGGGCGCGGTCAGGCCGCTGGCGCTCGCCGCGCCCAGCCAGACGCCGCTGGTCGCCAAGGTGCCGCTGCTCGAGCAGCTCGGCATGAAGGATACCACCATGACGTCGTGGGTCATCATGATCGGGCCGAAGGGCATCCCGGCCGACATCGTGGCCAAGCTCAACAAGTCGATCGTCGAGGCGATCGGCGACGCCGAGGTCAAGGAGCGGCTGCTCAAGGCCGGCATCGAGACCTACCCGCCGGCGACACCGGCCGAGACCGGCGCCTACCTCAAGCGCGACGTCGAGCGCTACCGCGGCTTCCAGGGCGAACTGGGCGACCGCCTGACGAAGTAGCCCCGCGCGGCGAAGGGGATTGCGAAACCGTCCGTCGGGCTTTCCCCGGCGGCACGGCGACCGCTATGCTGCGGCCGACATGAACGCCCATTCACGCCGCCGCTTCGGAGGGCTCCCGCGATGAACGTCGCCACTCCCGTTCCTCTCGTCTTCGGAGACTACGCGCTGGAGGATCGCTACCGGCTCGACCGGGGCCGGGTCTACATGACCGGCATCCAGGCGCTGGTGCGTCTGCCGATGATGCAGCGCCAGCGCGACCTCGCGGCCGGCCTCAACACCGGCGGCTTCATCTCGGGCTACCGCGGCTCGCCGCTCGGCATGTACGACCACGCGCTGTGGACCGCGAAGCGCTACCTCAAGGACCACAACATCCACTTCCAGCCGGGCATCAACGAGGACCTGGCGGCGACCGCGGTCTGGGGCACGCAGCAGGTCAACCTGTTCCCCGGCGCCAAGGTCGATGGCGTGTTCTCGATCTGGTACGGCAAGGGCCCCGGCGTCGACCGCTCGATGGACGTGCTCAAGCACGGCAACGCGGCCGGCTCGTCGCCGCACGGCGGCGTGATCGTGCTGGCCGGCGACGACCACGGCTGCCAGTCCTCGACCCTGCCGCACCAGAGCGAGCAGGTGTTCGCCGCCGCCATGATCCCGGTGGTCAACCCCTGCAACGTCCAGGAGTACCTCGACTTCGGCCTGCTGGGCTTCGCGCTGTCGCGCTACTCGGGCTGCTGGATCGGCTTCAAGGCGATCTCGGAGACCGTCGAGTCGGGCGCCTCGGTTTGGGTCGATCCCGAGCGCATCCGCATCAACATGCCGACCGACTTCGAGCTGCCGCCGGGCGGCCTCGGCATCCGCAACCCCGACCCGCCGCTCGAGGCCGAGAAGCGACTGCACGGGCCGAAGATGGCCGCGGTGAAGGCGTTCGTGCGCGCCAACGGCTTCGACAAGACGGTGATCGATCCGCCCAACCCGCGGATCGGCATCATGACCACCGGCAAGGCCTACATGGACACGCGCCAGGCGCTGGAGGACCTCGGCATCAGCGAGGCCCGCGCGCGCGAGATGGGCATCCGCCTGTACAAGGTCGGCATGACCTGGCCGCTGGAGCCGGAAGGCGCGCGGCGCTTCGCCCGCGGCCTCAAGGAGGTCATCGTCATCGAGGAGAAGCGCTCCAACCTCGAGGAGCAGCTGGTCCACCTGCTGTACAACATGCCCAACAGCGAGCGGCCGCTGGTGATCGGCAAGGCCGACGAGACCGGCCGCATCATCCTGCCGAGCGAGGGCGAGCTGACGCCGACCGGCGTCGCCGTGGTGATCGCCGGCCGGCTGATGAAGCACCTGGGCGAGTCGCCCGAGCTCAAGCAGCGGCTGGCCCGCCTCGAGGCCAAGGAGAAGCTGCTGTCGGCGCCGCCGCCCAAGGTGGCGCGCACGCCGTTCTTCTGCTCGGGCTGCCCGCACAACACCTCGACCCGCGTGCCCGAGGGCAGCCGCGCGATGGCCGGCATCGGCTGCCACGGCATGGCGATCTGGATGCCCGACCGCCGCACCTCGATGATCAGCCACATGGGCGGCGAGGGCGTCGGCTGGGTCGGCCAGGCGCCGTTCAGCTCGGACAACCACATCTTCCAGAACCTCGGCGACGGCACCTACTACCACTCCGGCCTGATGGCGATCCGCGCCGCCGCCGCGTCGGGCGTCAACATCACCTACAAGATCCTGTTCAACGACGCGGTCGCGATGACCGGCGGCCAGCCGCACGACGGCCCGCTGACCGTGCCGGAGATCACCAAGCAGGTCGCGGCCGAGGGCGCCAGGCGCGTCGTCGTCGTCACCGACGAGCCGGACAAGTACCCGGTCGGCACCGACTTCGCGCACGGCGTCACGATCCGCCACCGCGACGAGCTCGACGCCGTGCAGCGCGAGCTGCGCGACATTCCCGGCCTCACCGTGATGGTCTACGACCAGACCTGCGCCGCCGAGAAGCGCCGCCGCCGCAAGCGCGGCACCTTCCCCGACCCGGCCCGCCGCGTGTTCATCAACGACGCGGTGTGCGAGGGCTGCGGCGACTGCTCCGAGCAGAGCAACTGCGTGTCGGTAAAGCCGCTCGAGACCGAGCTGGGGCGCAAGCGCCAGATCGACCAGAGCAACTGCAACAAGGACTTCTCCTGCGTGAAGGGCTTCTGCCCCTCGTTCGTCTCGGTCAACGGCGGCACGCCGGCCAAGGCGAAGCGGACGCCGCTCAAGGTCGTGCAGGACGACCCCTTCGCCAAGCTGCCGATGCCGGTGGTGCGGCCGCTGTCCGAGGCCTACGGCATCCTGGTGACCGGCATCGGCGGCACCGGCGTGATCACCGTCGGCGCGCTGATCGGCATGGCCGCCCACCTCGAGGGCAAGGGCTGCACCGTGCTCGACTTCACCGGCCTGGCCCAGAAGAACGGCGCGGTCATGAGCCACGTCCGGCTCGCGCCGCAACCCGAGGACCTGCACGCCGTGCGCATCGCCGCCGGCGGTGCCAACCTCGTGCTGGGCTGCGACATGGTCGTGGCGGCCTCGCCGGCGGCGCTGTCGCGCATCGAGCCCGGCGTCACCCGCGCGGTGATCAACGGCCACATGACGCCGGTCGCCGCCTTCGTGCTGAACGGCGACATGGATCTCGGCGCCGAGTCGATGATGAAGTCGATCCGCGACGCCACCGGCGACGACGCCGTGTCGTTCGTCGATGGCACCGGGCTCGCCACCGCGATCCTGGGCGACTCGATCGCCACCAACCTGTTCATGCTGGGCTACGCCTGGCAGAAGGGCCTGGTGCCGCTGTCGTTCGAGGCGATCGACCGCGCCATCGAGCTGAACGGCGTCGCGGTCGAGACCAGCAAGCGGACCTTCGCCTGGGGCCGCCTCGCCGCCCACGACCTGGCCGCGGTGCAGGCCGCCGCCAAGCCGACCCTGCGGGTCGAGAAGCCGGTGGCGCGCACGCTGGCCGAGATCGTCGACCGGCGCGTGGCGCTGCTGACCGCCTACCAGGACGCGGCCTACGCCCAGCGCTACCGCGCCTTCGTCGACAAGGTGGCCGCGGCCGAGAAGGCCAGGGCGCCGGGCCGCAAGGGACTGGCCGAGGCGGTGGCGCGCTCGCTGCACAAGCTGATGGCCTACAAGGACGAGTACGAGGTCGCGCGGCTGTATAGCGACGGCGAGTTCCTGAAGAAGCTGTCGAGCCAGTTCGAGGGCGACTACACGCTGACCTTCCACCTCGCCCCGCCGCTGCTCGCCGAGCGCGATCCGCAGACCGGTCACCTGGTGAAGAAGGAGTACGGCCCGTGGATGCTGCACGCCTTCCGCTTCCTCGCCGGCCTCAAGCGCCTGCGCGGCACCCGGCTCGACATCTTCGGCCGCACCGAGGAGCGCCGCATGGAGCGCCGCCTGATCGACGAGTACATGAAGACGATCGACGACGTGCTGGCGACGCTCGACGGCAACAACCACGCGCTGGCGGTCCAGATCGCCCAGGTGCCGGAGAGCATGCGCGGCTTCGGCCACGTGAAGGAGAAGAACGTGAAGGCCGCCAAGGCGCGCGAGGCCAGCCTGCTGGCCGCCTACCGCAGCCCGGCGACCCAGTCGATCGCGGCGGAATGAACTGACGGCAGGAGCTACGCCCGCCCGGCCTGGCGCGAGAACGAGGCCGGGTCGAAGCGGCGGCTGAGGCTGCCGCCCAGCCGCTCCAGCGCGCGCTGCCACTTGGCGCCGAAGTCGGCGTCGAACACCAGGGTCGGGTCGCCGTCGACCACCAGCCAGGCATTGTCCTGCATCTCGCGGTCGAGCTGGCCCGGCGCCCAGCCGGAATGGCCGAGCGCCAGCCAGGCCTGCTTCGGCCCGGCGCCGCCGGCCATGTCCTTGAGGATCTCGAGCGAGGCGGTCAGAGCCATTCCCCCTTCGATCAGGAGGGTCTCCTCGCGCTTGTAGTCGGCCGAGTGCAGCACCAGGCCGCGCGAGGTCTCGACCGGGCCACCGAACAGCACCGGCTTCTCCGCCGCCGCGGCCGGCACCTCGATGCCGAGCTGCTTATAGACCTGGCCGAGCGGCAGGTCGTCGACCTTGTTGTTGACGATGATGCCCAGCGCGCCGTCGTCGTCGTGCTTGCAGATGAACACGACGCTCTTCTGGAAGCGCTCGTCGGGCATGGACGGTGCGGCGACCAGGAAGCGGCCGACCAACGAAGCGGAGTGTGAGCTCGAGCCGGGCATGGTTTGATGTTCCTCCAAATCCATGGGGATTGTCCGGGCAAAGATCAAGCCAGCGGCCGGAAAATCCACGCCGGATTCGACAAAACGGACGCCCTCGCCTACGGTCCCGCCCGCCGTTCCGTCCGTTCCGGCGGACCGGCATATCAAGGAGAACCAATGGCGAAAGTCGGCGACAAGGTGCCCAGCGCTACGCTGCGCATGCTGGGCCCGGAGGGACCGAAAGCGGTCACCACCGAAGAACTTTTCGCTCCCGGCAAGAAGGTCGTGGCCTTCGCGTTGCCGGGGGCTTTCACTCCCACTTGTTCAGCGAAGCACGTGCCCGGGTTCGTGGCCGAAGCAGCTAAGCTCAAGGCGAAGGGTGTCGACACCATCGCCTGCATCTCCGTCAACGACGCGTTCGTGATGGGTGCGTGGGGCAAGGATCAGAAGGCGGGCGATGCCGTGCTCATGCTGGGCGACGGCAACGCCGAGTTCACCACCGCGATGGGTCTGACCATGGACGGTTCCAAGTTCGGCCTCGGCACGCGCAGCCAGCGCTACGCCATGGTCGTGCAGGACGGCGTCATCAAGGACCTGTTCGTCGAGAAGCCGGGCGCCTTCGAGGTGTCGTCGGCCGAGTACGTCCTGAAGCATCTCTGAGCGCCCGCGCGCTCGCGAGACCGCATCGGAAAAAGGCAACGGCGGAGCGCGAGCTCCGCCGTCGTCGTTCGGGAGCCGCGGAAGGACCGCCTCAGTTCGGGCTGGCCTTGTTGGTGCTTTCGTAGACCGGCGGCGGCAGCGGCGTCGGCGACGCGATCGGCGAGGGACCCGAACCGCCGGCCTGGACGACCGGCGACGACGCCGGCGTGTCGTTGACCAGTCCGACCAGCTGTTCCAATGCCTCGCGCGTCGGCACGCCGTTGGCGAGCACGCCCGCGACTCGATCGTTGAGCTCGGTCCACGCCGTGTCGCGCGGCAGCAGCGGCATCGCGCCGGCGGCGGCGAGCATCTGGCCGTTGATCGGACCGGTGCGCTGCAGCGGCTGGCCGATCTCGAGCGGCGCGGTCGTCTGCAGGCTCGAGTCGCGCTCCTGCGAGCCGCGCATCAGGTCCGACAGCTGGCCGCGGCCGAGCGGCGGCGCCGAGTCGGTCGCGGTGTTGACGAGGTCGGCTTCCTCGCGCGCCGGCGCCTTGGGCGCCGAGGCCAGGGTCGGCGCCGACGTCTGGCCCACCAGCACGCCCAGCGTCACGCCGGTCGCCAGCAGGGCGATGCCGGCGACGATGGCGCGGCCGAGCGAGATGGCCCTGGAACTCTGCGTATCGGTCGAATGGTCGGACATGGTCTCCACCGTCGAAAGGGTGTCGACCGCCCCGGGCGCAAGCCCGGTGCCATGCCCTAAGGCCTTGAATCACAACGGTTCCCGCGGCGATGGGCCGTTGCGTTCCGCGAATCCGGCCGAGCCGAGTCGCGGCCTCCGACGCGATTCGCGAATCCTACAGGGTCAGGCCGCCGTTCACGTGGATGGTCTGGCCGGTGACGTAGGCGGCGCCCGGCGAGCACAGGAAGGCGATCACCGCCGCGACCTCGGCGGTCTTGCCATAGCGGCCGAGCGGCACCAGGCGGCTGATCTCGGCCATGCGGTCGCGCGACACCGCGGCGTGGGCATCGGCGTCCTTCTCGATGAAGCCGGGCGAGACGCAGTTGGCGGTGCCTCCCGACGGCGCCAGTTCCATCGCCACCGCGCGCGCGAACGCCTCGATCCCGGCCTTGGCCGCCGCCGAGGCCGGGAACACCGGCAGCCCGCGGCCGAACGCGTGGGCGACGAACGACGACACGCCGACCAGCCTCCCGGCCGCGCCGGCCTTCACCAGCAACGGCAGCGCCGCCCGGGCGAGTTCGAAGAACGCCGTCGTCATCGCTGCCTGGCTGTCCTCGAAGGCGGCGCGGTCGAGGTCGGACACGGCGCGCCGGTCGGCGAAGCCGGCGTTGGAGATCACGATGTCGAGGCCGCCGAGCGCCGACGCCGCCTCGTCGACGAGGCGCGTGCCGGTCCCCGGCACCGCGAGGTCGCCCTCGACCACGATCGCCCGCGCGCCGGCCGCGCGCGCCGCCTCGGCCACGGCCTCGGCGCCGGCGCGGTTGCGCCGCGCCTGCAGCGCCAGCGACACGCCCGGTGCCGCCAGCGTGCGGGCGGTGGCGGCGCCGATGCCGGACGAGGCGCCGGTCAGGAGGATGCGGGTCATGGCAGGGCTTCCGGTTGGTGACAGCAGATGCAGGCGGCGACGGCACGATCGAGATCGTCGACGCCGACAGGGACGTGGCTGATCACGGCGAGCACGCCTGCCGCACCACCGGCGCAAGCACGTCGGCGAAGCGGCGCGCGCCCCGTGGCGAGAAGTGGCCCTGGTCGACGAAGTCGTCGGCCGTGAACGAGTCCGGCGGCAGGCCGACGAAGGTGTCGCCCAGCGCCGTCGCCTCCTGCTGCAGCACGGCGTTGAGCGACTGCTGCAACGGCCACAGGTCGCGATCGCGCACCAGCGGCAGCCAGCCGTAGCGGCCCTCGCCGGTCAGCCGGTCGCGGTTCAGCAGCTGGGCGATCCAGATCGTGCGGACGCCGCGCTGGCGGTTGATCGCCGAGATCGCGGCGATGTTGCGCCGGTAGATCGCCTCGAGCGCCGGATCGCGGCCCTCGACCGGCGGCTTGCCGTAGGGATCGACGAAGTAGTGAACGGTGTCGACCTCCGGTCCGAGCAGCCGCAGCGCCAGCGTCAGCAGCGGCGACAGCGTCACGTGCGCGCCGCCGATCTGCCTCACCTTCTGCGAATCGACCTGGCTCGGCAGGTGGAAGTCGGCGTAGGCGGGATCGAGGTTGGGGATGTGCGCGTTGCGCAGGTCGTTCCAGCCGACGTAGTAGAGCGCGCATCGCGGCTTGCCGAACTTGTCCTGGTAGAACGCCGTCTGCACGAGATGCTCGGACGTGGTGTAGCCGGGGACGCCGTGGTTCACGACGTAGAAGCCGCGGCCCAGCGCCTCGCCCAGCCGGTCGGGCCAGGTCTCGCCGTCGCCGGCGCCGATGTCGTAGGTGGTCGAGCCGCCGAAGGTGGCGATCACCGTGCGCCCGTCGAGGCTGCCCTCCGGATCGCGCCCGCGCGTGCCCTGGCTGGTGTGGCGGATCGCCAGCCCGGTCGAGCTGGTGAGCGCCAACGACGGGATCGGCACGGCCTGCAGCAGCGGATGCCACTGGAAGCGCTGCGGCTCGGCCCGGGCCGGCGGCAGCAGGTCGGGCGAGGCCATGCCGAGGCCGAAGTCCAGGGTCGCGAGCGCCAGAAGGAACGCGGCCAGCCTCGGCCGGCGTGCGAACACCAGGACCAGCGCCAGCACCGCCAGAAGGTAGAGGAAGTAGTGGGCGCGCGGCCCGCCCCAGGGCAGCTCCCCGGAGACGGCCAGCCAGACGGCGGCGGCCAGCACCAGCACGGCCAGCAGCCCGGCGCCCAACGCGGACAGCAGCCGCTCGAAGCGGCGCGGCGGGCCGAGGCCGAAATGGGTCGAGAGAGGCGACGGGGAAGAGATGGCGGGTCCGCGGGGCTGCCCGCCATCGTGGCCCACGGAGCCCGGTTTGGAAAGCGCGGGGCGTCCTTCCCGTCAGGCGCCCCGGCGCGTGCGCCACAGCGCGAACAGGATGGCGAACGACGCCAGCGCACCCAGCGCCAGGCTGGCCGGCAGCGCGAGGCGCAGGACCTTCATCCGGTCCACCGGACCGCCCAGCACCGCGATGCGCGCGGGAAAGCCGGCGACGGGCTCGCTGGCGAGAAGGGGCTGGCCGTCGAGGCGCAGTTCCTGGCCGTAGGCGGCCGGCGGCACGCCGGCGCCCGCCAGCACGACATTGTCGTCGCGCAGCAGCACCACCGCCCTTCCCGCGCCCAACCGGTTGTGGCCGAGGAAATCGGACACCAGGTGGGCGCGGAAGCCGACGATCGCGAGGCCGAACGGCCGGCCCTGCAGCGCCTCGCCGGCACCGCGGTCCTGCGCCAGCAGCGCCGCGCGCACCGCGCCGCGCTCGACCCGCTGGGCGAGGAAAAAGGTCCACTTGCCGGAGGACCGGTCGAGCATGGCGGCGCTCAGCGAGCGCACCGGCGGCGCGTCGCCCATCTGCTCGCGGAAGTAATCGCGATCGGCGACGTTGATCGGCGGTGGCGGGTAGACGACCGAGAAATTGAGGATCTCGCCGGTCGGGGCGATGAACGCCGCCTTGTCGATCTCCTCGAGGTTGGCGATGCGGTCGCGCAGCACCTGGGTCGCCGTGGGCCCCTCGAGGAAGGCCCGGTAGCCGGCCTCGTCCTGGACGCCCTTCTCGATCAGCAGCGCCTGCATTCCGTGCAGCACGAGCCGACCGGCATCGAGCGACTGCCGGACGTAGGCGGCGGACATCGCCGCGGTGTTCCGCGCCGCTTCCCGCGCCTCCTCGGCGGCATTGTGAACCAGCAGCCCGTTGACCAGCGCCACCAGCGACCAGGTCGCGGCGAGGCAGACCAGCGCGAGGACCCGGAAATCCCGGGCGGAGCCAGGCTTGGGCGGCACCGTTGGTTTCATCCTGCGAGCAGCTAATCGATCGCCCGAAACCCCGCATCCCGAACTGTTGCCAATCTGGCAGTATCTGCCCTTGCCGATCCGTGTCCGGCGACCTGTGAGCGCGCTCACATGTCGCCGGGTCGCCTTCCGTACCGCCGGAGCCGCTACTGACCCTGGGCCAGCGAGTAGCCGCGCTCGCCGTCGAAGGTGTAGAGGTGCTCGGTCTTCACGAAGTCGAGGCCGGCCGTCGCGAGTTGCGCCAGCAGCGCCGCCACCGCCCGATTCGCCCCGCTCGTCCCGTCCGGCAGCACGAAGCGGCAGCGCCAGTGGTCGGTGCAGGTCGTCTCCTCGTGCCCGCCCGGCCACACCTTGACGCCGCGGTTGGTGATGACCTGGAGGGCGAAGTCGCCGCTCGGCACCGCCTGCAGCGTTGCCGCCAGCGCCTCGGGCGAGCCGCCGCGCCAGTCGAGGAACACGTCGACGCCGACCAGCGCCTTGATCGCGCGCGGCTTCGGCGCTGCCTTCCTCGCCGCGGCGCGCGGCGCCGCCGGTGCCGCGGTGGCGGCTGGCAGCCGCACCGGCTGCTGGCCCAGCCGCGCGATCACCGCGTCGGCGAAGGCCTGGGTACCGACCCGCGCGGTCGAGGTCTCGGGGTCGTGGATGTCGGCGGTGTGGATGCCGTCCTCGATGGTGCGCAGCCAGGCGTTGTGCACCTTCAGCGCCACCGCGGGCTGGCCGACATGGTGCAGCATCTGCACGCCGGCCAGCAGCAGGCCCGAGGGGTTGGCCTTGTCGGTGCCGGCGATGTCGGGCGCGCTGCCATGGATCGCCTCGAACATCGCGCCGTGCTGGCCGATGTTGGCCGAGCCCGCCATGCCGACCGAGCCGGCGATCTCGGCCGCCACGTCGGACAGGATGTCGCCGTAGAGGTTCGGCATGACGACGACGTCGAACGTCTCCGGCGCGTCGGCCAGCCGCGCCGCGCCGATGTCGACGATCAGGTGCTCCCTGACGATCGTCGGGTACTCGGCGCCGATCTCGTCGAACACCCGGTGGAAGAGACCGTCGGTCATCTTCATGATGTTGTCCTTGGTGAAGCAGCTGACCTTGCGCCGGCCGTGTGCCAGCGCGTACTCGAAGGCGTAGCGCACGATGCGCTCGCAGCCTGGCCGGCTCACCAGCTTGAGGCACTGCCAGACCTCGTCGGTCTGCCGGTGCTCGATGCCGGCGTAGAGGTCCTCCTCGTTCTCGCGCACGATCACCACGTCCATGGCCGGGTGCCGCGTCGCCACGAACGGCGCGTAGGCGGTGCAGGGCCGCACGTTGGCGTACAGGCCGAGCGACTTGCGGATGGTGACGTTGAGGCTCTTGAAGCCGCCGCCCTGGGGCGTGGTGATGGGCGCCTTGTAGAACACCCGGGTGCGCCGCAGCGATTCCCAGGCCGCGTCGTCGATCCCGGCCGGGTGCCCGGCGCGGTAGGCCTTCTCGCCGATCACGACCGGCTCGGCGCGGATGTCGGCGCCGGCCGCCGCGAGGATGCGCAGGCAGGCCGACATGATCTCGGGCCCGATGCCGTCGCCGTGGGCGACGGTGATGGGAACCGCGCCGTCGCTGGTCAGCGGCGACAGGGTCAGCGGGGTGACGAGGGCGTTCATGGCGATCTCCGTCGATGGTGAGGTGACGGAGAGATAGTCCTCGGCTGCCGATTTCCGAAATTGATAGTTTTGGACGTCATCATTGCAATTTTTGATGAACTAGCCGGGGCCGGCTCGGAGGGCGACGGGACGAGCGGGTCCGGCCAGGACAGGCGCTTCCTCCTGGTCACGATCTCGGCGGGATCGCGGCGTCTGGCGCCATGCGCAGCCGGTGCCCGGCATGGGACACAGGATCGACGGCACCTCCGCCTTGAACTTCCACGAGATCGTCGATGACGTCGGCTACGTGTCGTGGCCCGGTCGCAGCGCGACCGCGCGCAAGGTGCTGAAGGCGCGACGGTCTACGACGTCGCCTACACGATCGTCGCCGGTTCATTTCGCGTCGCCCCGCGCCTGCGCCCTGAACTTCGGCGACTCCAACACCTTCGGCGAGGGCGTGAACGACGACGAGAACGACCCGTGGCTGGTGGCGGCGCGCAGACGGCGCGATCGCATCCCGCAACTTCGGCATCAGCGGCCACGGTCCGCACCAGATGCTGGCCGGGCTGCAGTCGGGCCGCTTCGCCCGGGCACTGGCCTGCGCGCCGACGCACGCGGTCTACTACTTCATTCCCGAGCAGGTCGCGCGCATCGCCGGGCGCGCGTCGTGGGACACGCACGGGCCGCGCTTCGCGCTCGAGAACGACGGACCGGTGCGGGCCGGCAACTTCGACACGCCGGGCCTGCCGCGGCCGGCGACCCCGGACCTCGACGAGGGCATCCTCGGCTGGCGTCGCCTTCTCGGCGTCGTCGCCATGGGGACCCCGGCCGAGGCCGATCTCACCGCCGCGGTGCTGGTCGAGGCGGCGCGCGAACTCGAGCGGCTGGCGCCGGGGGCCAAGCTGCACGTGCTGTTCTGGACCGAGGCACGCACGCCGATGATGGAAGGGAGTACAGGCGGATGTCGACCCCGGGTAGATCGACCGCGGCGTCGACGCGGGTCACGGTGCCGCTCCAGATGTGCCCGCCCACGATGCAGAGCGAGTCCAGCCGGCTGTACAGCCACTCGTGTTGGTCGTCGGTGAAGCGGGCGGGGTTCCACTCGATACGCACGTACGCACCGGAGCCCTTTCTCGGATCGACCTGGATCAACATGTAGTCCGGCGACAGGACGCCCAGCGCGTTCACGGCGTGGAGCCGTACGGCCATACGGCAATGTCCCCGCGGAGCGGGCAACCATCCATCAGACGCTTCTTGCTCCCAGCTCTTGTTCAGCATCGCTCTGATGCCCTTCTGCTCCTCAGGCTGGGGGATATCGATTGTGATGGAGATCTTGTCGATGAACGTGTGGGGAGGCTGATTAGAGGACGACGTGGGGGTGAAGGGCTTCGTGGAGGCGTGCGGGAGCGCGGCCGGTTGGCCATGTTAAAGTTCTTCATGATGTGGTCCTCTAGTGCGCGGGGCCGTCGTTGGCAGGCACTCGGCCCGCGTCCCTCCGAGAAGCGGGAGCGAGCATAGTGCGATCTGTTGTTATAACTGGCGTGTCTACGGGCATCGGCTACGACGCAGCGGTCGAGTTTTGCCGGTTAGGCTTCAGGGTATTTGGAAGCGTCCGCAGGCTGGAGGACGCGGCTCCACTGCAAGACGCGTTCGGCAGTACCTTCACGCCGCTCGTGTTCGACGTCACCGACACCGAGGCCGCCGCGCGAGCCGCGGCGCGGGTACGTGAGGAGACCGACGGCCAAGGGATCATGGGTTTGATTAACAACGCCGGGATCTCCGATCCCGGCCCCCTGTCCGTGATATCGCCCGATGTGCTGCGGCGGCATTTCGAGGTGAATGTCGTTGGCGTCTTGCACATGGTACAGGCCTTCTTGCCGCTCCTACGCGCGACGCACGCACCCTGGCCGGGACGGATCGTCAACATCAGTTCCCTCAGCGGTCGCATCGCCTATCCGTTCATGGGCCCATACGCCGCATCCAAATTCGCTCTCGAGGCCCTGTCGGATTCGTTACGTCGAGAACTATTGATCTACGGCGTCGACGTGATCGTGATCGAGCCGGGCGCAATCGACACACCGATCTGGGATAAGGCCTCGCACTTGAGAACGACATTCGAGGGTAGCGACTACCACGCCGCGCTGAAGCGTATCGATACGCGTGTCGAGCGGCGTACGGCCCTCCCCGCAGCGGCCGTCACGCGACGCATCGTCGACGCCGTCGTCCAGCGGAGACCGAAGGCACGCTATGTCGTCGCCAATCGGCGTATCCGCTTCTGGTACCTGCCGCGGTGGTTGCCGGACCGGTGGCTGGACCGGATTATCGACCGAATGCTTCGGTTTCAGGCAATACGTGATGCGCTCAAGGGACGCTGACACAAAGCTCGCGCTGGTGACCGGTGCGGCCAGCGGCATCGGCGCGGCATTCGCCGCAAGGCTGGCCCAAAGAAGCTATTCACTCTGGTTGATCGACAAGGACAGTGAACGTCTCGCCGCTGTGTGCCGCGACCTCCAAGCCCGGCATGGAATCGACATCGTTCCCATTGTGGCCGATCTGCGCAAGGAGGCCGATCAGGATGCCGTCATCGAGGTCATCGCCAATCTTCCGGCGCTGAGCCTGCTCATCAACAATGCCGGATTTGGAGAGCCGGGAACGTTTCACGAGCTTCCACCGGAAAGCCATGAGAGTATGCTTCAGGTCCATGTGATGGCGCCTGTGCGCTTCAGCAGGGCAGCGGTTCCCGCAATGATAGCTTGCCGTAAGGGTACCATCATAAATGTCTGCTCCCTGATGCAGTACGTGCGTGTTCCCGGCAACACCATGTACGGCACTACCAAGACCTTTCTCTACATTTTCTCACAACAACTCCGTCTCGACGTGCAGCGGCACGGAATCGAGGTCCAGGCACTCATCCCCGGCTACACCCGGAGTGGCTTCGGCAACACAGAGGCCTACCGTAACTCGCGAAGGGACGAAATTCCTTCCGTTCTGTGGCTGAGTGCCGAGGATGTCGTGGACGCGTCACTGGGGCAGCTTGGCTCAGGATGCCTGAGCTGCGTACCGGGCAGGATCAACCGTATCATCGAATTCTTCTTGAGACACGGGCTGTACTCGGCTCGACTGTTGCGACGGTGGCTTGCCTAGCCACCGTCATCCACGAGGGTGCTTCTTCACCTCGTCACGAAGCCGGTCCACACCTGCCTTCTCGCCGCTCGCCGGCGGAACACGGAGATGTAGGCCGATCGTCGTAGAGCCGGCCGGTACTTGCATGACCACCCACAGCGAAGGCCGAGAGACGTTGGATGGTGCGGCTTGATCATCCATCCATCCTTCGATCAGTTGATGGATCACGTAGGCGGCGTTCATCGAGTGTCACTGTCGGCCACGGCGCGACTGCCCCCCGCTCTTGGGTGGGCCGCGGGAATCCATGGCCTCTGAATAGCACCTTTCGCCAGCCCCATCCGTGATACCACCCTGAGAGCAAGAATCTGGTAACATCGGCCAGCCTATGGGCTGACCGCAATGACGCGTAGGGCAGACCGCGGTCTGGCGGCGCCGCTACAACGCAGCCAGGCCGCATTCCTCGGTCGGCCAACTCCGCCAGCGCCGAAAGCCTTCTTACCGCCGGATCCTAACTCACCCACTGGTATCGCCGTTGGGGGCAAGCCACTTACCAGTTCATTCCCGCGCGAGCTGGGACGCAGATCCCCCCGCGCAGGGGAATGGCTTGCCGCGGGAGAACCGCAGGGTATCCTATTGTCGCGAGCTGCGAACGTCGAACAAGGTGTCCGTGTCACTATGAGGTCCACCGTATCGGGGCGCGTGATGGTAGGCGCGCTGACCCAAGGCCCACTGGCGGACAGGGTGCTGGACCTTGCGGCGATGGGCCGTGCGGGCCTCTCGGGGCTGCTCGGCGACTCGGCACGGCGTCACACGCTGTTCCGCCGGGGCATGCGCGCCGACCGCTTCCTCGTCGCGACGGTGGAGGGTGAACTGGCAGGCTATCTCAGCCTCAAGTATGACGGCATCGGCCCGTTCGCGCCGACGCTCGCCGATTTCATCCACTGCTACGGCTGGACGCGCGGTGCCTATACCTGGGCGGCGTTCAGCGCGCTGGAAGCGCGCGTAAGGGCGCGCCGCGGCGGTGCCTACGGTTACGGCTTGGACGTGCTGGTGCGGTTTCGCGGCATCAAGCGTCATCCGCCGAATGGCGTGGGCGGAGAACTGCTGGCGGCCGCGATAGAGCATGTCGGCGCCCTCGGCTTCCAGTTCCTCGACATGGAGGTGCGCACGGTGCCGATCACGGCGCTGATCCGGCACATGGGCGCGATTCCGGTGGAGCAACCACGCTTCTCGGTCGCCCGCCTCCTGCAGGCGACTGCCGGGGACTACCGCCGCTATTGCATCAAGGTGCCGCCGCGAAGCTTAGTTTCCCAAGTCTTGCTCATGGGTTCGCAGTAGATCGCATACGCCTCGGCGGCTCCCGGGCGTGGCCTCTCCCCAACGGCGATCTGCCGAGTCGCTGAACCTGCGATGACTCTTGCTGGCAGCCATCCGACCAGCACAGCATCCACTTGGATGACTCACAAGCAGTCCTGGAGAAAATCTCGGGCCGCGGGCTGCAAGGCTCGCCGACCTCCTTTGTTCAAGCAATGGCGTCCCCGAGAACATTCGAACTTGACTTCAAAATGGTAAGCAACGCGAATATCGAAGCCTGGTTAAGCCGGAAGCCGACCTCGACATTCCCATGTTTCCAGCGCCACCGTGCGTGCGCAGCTGCTGCAGTGGACTCCATTGCCCCAAGCTGCGCTCACCTAATCGGCGAAGTCCCGGGACTCGACGAACGAGCGACCATTCGAGTTGGCAACAGCCTCGACATACTGTCGCAGTCAGCGTGGGTCCGTGGTGGGTCCCAGCGCCGTCTTGGCGAAGGCCTTCGGCGCAAGTCAGCGGTTCAGCAACCTGACTTGACCAACGATCTTAAATACTTAGTGGCAGAGAGAATGGCGCGCCCGAAGAGATTCGAACTCCTAACCTTCTGATCCGTAGTCAGATGCTCTATCCAGTTGAGCTACGGGCGCGCAACCGGAGCCCCGAGGGGTCCGGCGAAGGCGCGCACCCTAGTGAAACCGGACGCCCGATGCAAGCCGTCGTTGGAGGGGGCTGCGGCCGCGTCGACGCAGGGGCGGTCGCCCGGTTTCGGCGCTACTCTGGTGCCGGGAGGAACGGGCCATGACCGCAAGGGCGGGAAAGCTTCAGGCTGGGTGCGAGGCCGCGTGGCAGGCCGCTATCGCCTTGATTCTCCTGCTTTTCATGGCCCTGCCGGCGGCGGCGCAGGATCTCTCGGCGGCCGACCGATCGGCGATCCGCGACGTCATCCAGGGCCAGGTCGAGGCGTTCCGGCGCGACGATGGCGGCCACGCCTTCGCGGCCGCCTCGCCGATGATCCAGGGCATGTTCGGCACGCCGGAGACCTTCATGGACATGGTCCGGCAGGGCTACCAGCCGGTCTACCGGCCGCGGGTGTTCGACTTCCGCGAGATCGTGACCCTGGATGGCCAGCCGACCCAGAAGGTGCACGTGGTCGGGCCCGACGGCCGGCCGGTCACCGCCTACTACCCGATGGTGCAGCTGCCCGACGGCACGTGGCGCATCAACGGCTGCTACCTCAAGGCGTCGGAAGACCACCAGGCCTGATCGCCCGCCCGTGTCCCGCGTTTCCCCCAAGGTCCTCGCCCTGCTGGCGGCGCTCACGCTGGTCTGGGGCACCAACTGGCCGCTGTTCCGCGTCGCCCTGGCCGAGCTGCCGGTGTTCACCTTCCGCACCATCGTGCTGGTGTCGGCGATCGCGACGCTGGGCCTGATCCTGAAGCTGCGCGGCGAGAGCTTCGCCGTGCCGAAAGGCAAGTGGCCGGCGCTGGTCGGCGCGGCGGCGATGAACATCTTCATCTGGAACATCGCGACCTCGCTGGCCGTGCTCTACATCCCGTCCGGCCACGCCTCGGTGCTGGCCTACACCATGCCGCTATGGGTGGCGCTGATCGGCTTCGCGGTGTTCGGCCAGCGCCTGACCGGCCGGCTGGTCGCCGCCATCGCGATCGGCGCGATCGCCGTGCTGGCGCTGATGGCACCCAACTTCGGAAGCTACGAGCGGGCGCCGCTCGGCCTGTTCTGGGGCCTGTTCGCCGGCCTGTGCTGGGCGATCGGCACCTTCATCGTCAAGCGCACGGCGTGGGGCGGCATGGGCCTGTCGCTGACCTGGTGGCAGCTGGTGATCAGCCTGCCGCCGATCCTCGCCGGCATGCTGATCCTCGACGGGCTGCCGACGCGGTGGCCGTCGCCGCTGGTGCTGGCGGTGACGCTGTACAACGGCGCGATCCCGATGGCGCTGGGCACCGCGACCTGGTTCGCGCTGGTCAAGCTGCTGCCGGCGCAGGTCGCGGCGCTGTCGTCGATCACCATCCCGATCGTTGCCATCATCAGCGGCGTGCTGATCTTCGGCGAGCCGCTGTCGCCGCTGCAGGCCGCCGCCATCGCCTCGACGGTGGTGTCGCTGTGGCTGGCGCTGGTGCCGGGGCGGCCGGCGGAGCGATAGCCCCGCCGCGACCAGGCACTGCAGACCTCTCAGTAGACCTCGACGTAGCGCCGGATGACCTCTTCCTCGGGCAGGCCGGCCACGACCCGCGCCTCGGCGCGCTTGAACGACAGGTAGACGTCGAGGAATTCCTTGCCGAACCAGTCGGCCGCCGCGGGCGTCGCCGCCAGCAGGTCGAGCGCGTCCTCCAGCCGTTGCGGCAACGCGCGGAACCCCGCCTGCTCGCGCTCGGCGTCGGACAGCGTCCACACCCCCTCGCGCGGCGCCGGGGACAGGCGCAGCTTGCGCCGCAGCCCGTCGAGCCCGGCATGCATCAGGCCGCCCAGCACCAGGTGCGGACAGGCGGTGGCGTCGGCGACGCGGTACTCGACGTTGAACTGGCGGGCGGCCGACTCGCGGTCCGAGCGGAACACCGGGCAGATGCGCAGCGAGGCGCCGCGGTCGCGGTAGCCGACGTTGTTCCAGGTCGGCGCCCAGCGGTTGGGGCGCAGCCGGTAGTACGACGCGACCGAGGGCGCGGTCACCGCGGCCAGCGCGCGGATGTGGGCCTGGATGCCGGCGACGAAATGCTCGCCCAGGTCCGACAGGCCGTGCGGCCGCGACGGGTCGTGCATCGCCGGCTGGCCGGCGAGGTCGCGCAGGCTGAAGTGGACGTGGGTCCCGTTGCCGACGCCGTCGACCTCCATCAGCGGCGCGAAGGAGACGCGCTGGCCCATCCGCGCCGCGACGGCGCGCGCCATTTCGCGCACGATCACCGCCTCGTCGGCGGCGCGCAGGCCGAGCGTCGGCGCCACGGTGACCTCGAACTGGGCCGGCGCGTACTCGGGCAGGAACGAGTCGGGCGTGGTGCCGGCCGCGCGCAGCGCCGCCGTGAAGGCCTCGCCGAACCCGGCGGCGCGGCGGAAGGAATCGTAGCCATACGACGTGCCGGTGCGGCCGCCGTCGGCCGGCAGCACGAACTCCTGCTCGAACGCGGCCAGCAGTTCGAGCCCGAACTCGGTGCGCAGGGCATCGACGGCGCGGCGCATGAAGGTACGCGGGCAGCACGACCACGGCGCGCCCTCCGTCGTGCGCAGGTCGCAGATGTAGAAGCGCTCGGACGGCGACGCCGGCCCGAACGCGACTTCGACCGCGGTCGTGCGGTCGGCGGCCATCACGGTGTCGCCCTCCGTCCCGAACGGCGATTCGTAGATCGGGCCGAAGGCCGACATCATGATGTTGGAGCCGGTCATGCCGACGCCCTTGTCCAGCCGCTCCTCGAGGTCCGCGCGCGGGAAGCCCTTGCCGCGGAAGTGGCCCCCAAGATCGCTGACGCCGAAGAAAACCAGGTCCTCGCGCGGCAGTCCGACGTCTCCGGTCATGCTCATGTCGCCTTCACACTGGGTCAGGATACCGGCCTTCCTGTAGCACCGTCCCGGCGAGCCCCGAAGCGGTGTCGTTGCACGCCGCCCCGGGATGGTTTTCCATGCCCGGGGACGGGCGCGGGCCCGGTCGCGGGGGAGATCGGACGATGGTGAAAGCGGTGTGGACCGCCCTGCTGGCGGTCCTGTGCGCCTGCGGGGCCGGACAGTCGGCGCAGGCGCAGTCCGAGATGACCTGGCGGTTCCAGAACGACTTCAAGTACAAGGCGCAGCTGCGGCTGTTCTCGGCCGACCGCCGCGGCCTGGTGTGGCCGTCGTCCGACCGCGCCTACGTGCTCGACGACCGCCTGACCCATGCCATCCGCATCTCCTGCCTCGGCGGCGAGAAGATCTGCTACGGCGCCTGGGTCCCCGACAGCAGGCTCCACTGGGGCGGCGGCAAGGACAACACCCAGCACTGCGAGGATTGCTGCTTCCGCTGCCAGGGCCAGAGCACGCCGATCATCCTCCTGAAATGACGGCCGGCCCCTAGTCGGCCGCTTTCGCGGTCGCCGGGAAGAAGCGGTTGTCGGGGCGCGGCAGGCCGAGGTTGTCGCGCAGCGTCGGCCCCTCGTACTCGGTGCGGAACAGGCCGCGCCGCTGCAGTTCCGGCACCACCTTGTCGACGAAGTCGTCGAGACCGCCCGGCAGGTACGGGAACATCACGTTGAAGCCGTCGCAGGCGCCGGTGGTGAACCACTCTTCCATCTGGTCGGCGATCATCGCCGGCGTGCCCATCATGGCGAGCCCGCCGTAGCCGCCCAGCCGGCCGGCGAGCTGGCGCACCGTCAGCTTCTCCCGCCGGGCCAGCGCGATCACGCGCTCGCGGCCGCTCTTGCTGGCGTTGGTCTCCGGGATGTCGGGCAGCGGCCCGTCGGGATCGAAGGCGCGCGCGTCCTGGCCGATCGCGATCGACAGCGCCGCGATGCCGCTGT
This sequence comes from uncultured Reyranella sp., assembly GCA_964420105.1. Taxonomy (GTDB): domain Bacteria; phylum Pseudomonadota; class Alphaproteobacteria; order Reyranellales; family Reyranellaceae; genus Reyranella. The sequence continues at coordinate 226,868 of CAYQRL010000002.1, read as the reverse complement.
CGTAGTTCACCAGCCCGTCGAGCCGGGCCCGCTTCTCCTTCGCCTCGTCGAGCGAGGAGCCGACGATCACGAAGGCGCCGGGCAGGATCTTGACATGGTCGGGATCGCGGCCGGCCCTGGCGGTGCGCGCCTTGACGTCGGCGTAGAAGGCGCGGCCGGCCTCGATCGGGCCGCCGGCGGCGAACACCACCTCGGCGGTCTCGGCCGCGAGCTGGCGCCCGGCGTCGGACGCGCCGGCCTGCACCACCACCGGCCAGCCCTGCACCGGGCGGGCGATGTTCAGCGGCCCGCGCACCTTCAGGTACTTGCCCTTGTGGTCGAGCACGTGCAGCCGCGCCGGGTCGAAGTAGATGCCCTGCTCGACGTCGCGGACGAAGGCGTCGTCGGCCCACGAATCCCACAGCCCGGTGACGACGTCGAAGTACTCGCGGGCGCGGGCATAGCGCTCGCCGTGCTCCATCTGCTCGTCCATGCCGAAGTTCAGCGCCGCGTCGGGGTTCGACGTGGTCACGAGGTTCCACCCGGCGCGGCCCTCCGAGATGTGGTCGAGCGAGGCGAAGCGGCGGGCCAGGGTGTACGGCGGCTCGAAGGTGGTCGAGGCGGTGGCGATCAGGCCGAGACGGGTCGTGTGCTGGGCCAGCGCCGGCAGCAGCGTCAGCGGGTCGAACGAGGTCACGGTGGCGCTGCGCTTCAGAGCCTCCATCGGCATGTTCAGCACCGCGAGGTGGTCGGCCATGAAGAAGGCGTCGAAGCGGCCGCGCTCCAGCGTCTTCGCGTAGGCGATCAGCGCCTTGAGGTTGAAGTTGGCGTCCGGCGTGCCGCCGGGATAGCGCCAGGCGGCGGTGTGGATGCTGACGGGGCGCATGAAGGCCCCAAGGCGGATCTGGCGGCGAACCGTGCGGCGGGAGCTCATGCCGCCCATCTTGCCCCTGCCGCGCGGGCCGGCAAGCCGGCCTCGCGCGACAAGTTCTCATTCAACGAGTCTTTTTCCTTATCAGACGATCGGCGGGTGCTTCTTGTCCGTGCCCGCCGCCCGCTCCCATGCCCGCGCGACCTGGAACACCGTCGCCTCGTCGAAGTAGCGGCCGACGAACTGCACCGACAGCGGCAGGCCGTCGACCGACAGGCCGGCCAGCATGGCGATCGCCGGGTGGCCGGTGACGTTGAACGGCGTGCGCGCCTGTCGCGGGTAGGTGCGGTCGACGTCGGCCGGCCGGTCGATGCGGCACGGCGGGTCCATCGAGCTGGCGCACAACAGCACGTCGACCTCCCGCAGCGCCGCCTCGACCTCGGCGATCATCTCGCGCCGGCGGCGCTGGGCGGAAACGTAGTCGCCGGCGCCGAAGAAGGCGCCCGGCATCAGCCGGCGGCGGGCCAGCTGGCCGTAGTCTCCGGGCCGCTCGCGCAGCCACGGGCCGTGGATCGACCATGCCTCGCTCTGCAGGATGACGCGGTTGACCGCGCCGAACTCGTTCAGGGTCGGCAGCCGGATCGTGCGGACCTCGGCACCCTCGAGCTGCAGCGTGCGCTCGACATGGGTCAGCGCGGCATCGACTTCCGGCACGGCCGGCATGTCGGTTTCGTGGAAGTGACGCACGAAGCCGACGCGCAGCCCCTTGACGCCGCGCTCGAGCGCCGCCGCGTAGTGACCGGGCAGCGAGGGCGCGCTGCCGGGGTCGAGCGGGTCGTGGCCGGCCAGCACGCCCAGCATCAGCGCGTTGTCTGTCACGGTGCGCGTCATCGGCCCGACATGGTCGAGGGTGAACGACAGCGGGAAGACGCCGCGCCGCGACACCAGCCCGTAGGTCGGCTTCAGCCCGACGATGCCGCAGGCGCTGGCGGGGTTGCGGACGCTGCCGCCGGTATCGGTGCCCAGCGCCATCGGGAACAGGCCGGCGGCGACGCCCGAGCCGGAGCCCGACGACGAGCCGCCCGGGTGGTGGTCGGTGTTCCACGGGTTGCGGGCCGGCGGCCACGGCAGGTCGAAGCTCGGCCCGCCGATCGCGAATTCGTGGGTCGACAGCTTGCCGACCACGATCGCGCCGGCCCCGCGCAGCTTCTCGACGCAGGCCGCGTCGGCGCTGGCGACGTTGTCGGCGAGGATCTTCGAATGGCCGGTCGTCGGCAGGCCGGCGACGTCGATGATGTCCTTGATGCCGACCGGCACGCCGTGCAGCGGGCCGCGCAGCCGGCCTGCCTTCGCCTCGGCCTCGGCGGCCTGCGCCGCCGCCATCGCCGCCTCGGCGTCGACGCGGATGAAGGCGTTGAGGCGGGGATCGAGCCGCGCGGTGCGGTCGAGCAGCGCCTGCATCAGCGCGACCGGCGACAGTTCCCGGGTCGCGATCCGGTGGGCGGCTTCCGTCGCGGTCAGCCAGTGCAGGTCCTTCACAGGCCCCTCCCCGCGCGCATCGGCGGCCACGGCTCGGCGGCCACGCTGGCCGGCGGCTTGATCTTGCTGGCGACGTCGGCGGCCTGCTTGGCCGCCGCCTCGACGTCGTCGGGGAACTCGGCCAGCGCCTTTTCGAGGCCGGCGCGCATCGCCAGCAGCTCCATCGTTGCCCTGTCCATCGTCCGCTCCTTCCTCAGCGTGCCGGGACGCGGCTGTCGAGGCCCGGCGGCAGCTTGTGCCACTCGCGCCCCGACACCGCCTCGCGGTAGCCGTACTCGTACAACGCGTTCATGTAGGCCTGGTCGAACTCGCCCTTCTTGGGCGCCGCGAAGTCGGCGCCGATGTAGGCGAGGTTGTAGTCGACGCCGTCGCGCGCCGAGATGAAGTAGGTGCGCAGCACGTCGTTCTGGCCGCTGGCCGCCAGCATCGTGTCGATGGCGCGGCCGGCGATGTTCAGGGTCTGGCGCTCGGCCATCGCGTAGTTGGGATCGAGCCGGGCGTTGCGCACGATGTAGGCGATGCGCTTGCGCTTGCCCATCTGCGCGGTCTGGATGGACGCCGGGTAGAGGAACAACTGGGCGATCGCGCCGCCGTCGACGTGCATCTCCTGGTACTTCTTGCCCTCGACCTCGACGTCGATCATGACCGGCTGGAACAGGCCGGGAATCGCGGCCGAGGCGCGCAGGATCTTGCGGAACAGGTCGAGCGCCTCGGGCTTGCCGCTCGCCGCCAGCGCGCCGATGTTCCAGATCACCGGCCGCTGGGCGTCGAGGTTGGTGGTGCCGATCAGCAGCAGCCGGCCATCCTTGTATTCGCGCGCGATCGCCGCGAACATCTTCTCGTCGGCATAGTGGGCGATGATCTTGGCCAGCGGCGAGGTGTCGGCCATGGCGTCGTCGAACAGCGCCGCGGTCAGGCCGCGGGCCTTGAACACGCGCTCGGCGTTCATGGTCGTGTAGACCTCGCGCAGGGCGGCGTCGTAGTCGGGGCCGAGGAAGGCGAACGGCGCGATCAGCGCGCCGGTGCTGACGCCGGTCACCAGCTTGAATTCCGGCCGGTTGCCGGCGGCGGTCCAGCCGTTCAGCAGGCCGGCGCCGAACGCGCCGTTGTCGCCGCCGCCCGACATCGCGAGGTAGGACACCGGCGGCAGGTTGGCCGGGGTCACCTTCTTGCCCTCGGCCCGCAGCTGCTCGACCTCGCGCTGGGCCGCGCGCCGGGCCTCGGCGATGATCTCGGTCGGCTCCTCGTCGGCGTAGAACCGGGCATTGGCGATGCCGAGCGGCTGGGCGCGCGTGGTGTCGGCGCGCGGCACCGCCGGCAGGCGCTCGGGGTGCGAGCAGGCGCCCAGCACCGCGACGGTGCACAGGGCGGCGAGCAGCGAGATCAGTCTAGTCATTCAGTCTTTCCAGCTTGGTGATTTCCTGGGGCGGCAGTTCGGCCAGGTAGAGGTTGCCCTCGGCGTCGCCCGACAGGCCGTGCGCACCGTTGATCGCGCCGCGGCAGCGACCGACCAGGCGGCCGTCGCGGTCGAGCAGGCTGATGCGCGGCACCTGGTCGGTGACGAAGACGAGGTCGCGGTCGTCCACCCACACCTGCATCGGGTGGTAGAAGTCCCGCCACTCGGCGAGGAAATGGCCCGCGCGGTCGAAGACCTGCACGCGGTTGTTCTCGCGATCGCCGACCAGCACGCGCTCGAAGCGGTCGACCCAGACGGCGTGCGGCGTGGTGAACTGGCCCGGGCCATCGCCGGGCGTGCCCCAGCTGGCGACCAGGCGCCCGTCGGCGGCGAAGCGATGGACGCGGGAATTGCCGTAGCCGTCGGCGACGTAGATCTCGCCGTCGGGCGCCTGCGCGGCCGCGGTCGGGCTGTTGAACGGCGCCTGGAAGGCCGGGTGATGGCGGCGGCCCAGCGACTGCAGCAGGCGGCCGGCGGCGTCGAAGCGCAGCACCTGGTGGGCGTCGCGGTCGGCGACCAGGATCGAGCCGTCGGGGGCGAGGTTGAGGTAGTGCGGCTCGGCCAGCGTGCCCTCGCCCCAACTGCCCTCGAGACGGCCGTCGCGGCCGAACACCAGCACGGGGCGGTTCGTGCCGCGCTGGGCGACGTGGACGCGGCCCGCCCGGTCGACCACGAGGTCGGACAGGAAGCCGAAGCTCTCGCCGGCCGGCAGGCGCGCCCACTTGCGGTGGATCGCGTAGCGGCGGTCGCCCAGGATGACGATATAGCGCTCGTCCGACATCACTTCCCCCACGGCCAGATAGGCAAAACCCGCGCCGGACGGCAAGATCGAATGCGATGCACGGGGAGAAGGGGCGCGATGTCCGACGATCGGCTGGTGCTGCACGGCAGCTTCACCTCCAGCTCGAGCTACAAGCCGATGCTGTTCCTCGCCCTGTCGGGCCTGCCGTTCTCGTTCCGGACGGTGAACCTCAAGAACGGGGTCCAGAAGGAGGCCGAGCACCTCGCCCGCAACCGCTACGGCCAGGTGCCGGTGCTGCAGCATCGCGGCCTCACCCTGGTGATGTCGAACGTGATCCTCGACTACCTCGCCCGCACCACCGGCCGGTACGAGGGCGGCAGCGAGCAGGAGCGATGGCAGGCGCGCGAGTGGCTGGGCTGGGAGAACGACGCCATCGTCAACGTCGCGCGGGTTCGCCATTTCCACCGCTTCCGCGCCGTCGACCCGGCGGTCATGGACTTCTTCCGGCCCGGCGCCGAGGCGGCGCTCGACTTCATCGACCGCCATCTCGCCGGCCGCGACTGGCTGGTCGGCGACCGCTGCACCATCGCCGACATCGGCTGCTTCGGCCGCATGGTGTTCATGGCCGAGGGCGGCATGTCGCTCGACCACAGGCCGCACGCGCGGGCATGGCGCGAGCGGCTGATGGCGCTGCCGGGCTTCGCCCTGCCCTACGACCTGATCCCGAAGAAGGACACCGAGTTCGAGGGGCGTCCGGGTTAGCGTCGGCCGGCTAGCCGACCCGCACCAGGCGCAGGCGCGGGTCGAGCAGGTCGCGCAGGCCGTCGCCCAGCATGTTGAGGCCCAGCACCGCCAGCGCGATCGCCAGGCCCGGCCACAGGGCGAGGCCGGGGGCCTGGAAGATGTAGGTCTGGGCATCGCGCAGCATGCGGCCCCACGACGGCACCGGCGGCTGCGCCCCCAGCCCGAGGTAGGACAGGCCGGCCTCGGCCAGGATCGCGACCGCGAACTGGATGGTCGCCTGCACGATCAGCACGCTGGCGATGTTGGGCAGCACGTGGCGGAGCGTGATGCCGACCGGCCCCTGCCCCATCGCCGTCGCCGCCCGCACGAAGTCGCGGCTCCACAGCGACAGCGCCGCGCCGCGGCTGACGCGGGCGAACACCGGCACGTTGAAGATGGCGATGGCGAGGATCGCGTTCTGGGCGGAGGCGCCCAGCACCGAGGTCACGAGGATGGCGATCAGCACCGCCGGGAAGGCGAAGATGAGGTCCGAGGTCCGCGACAGCGCCTCGTCGACCCAGCCGCCGCGCGCCGCCGCCCAGGTGCCCAGCACGATGCCGATGGAGAGGCCGATCGAGACGGCGAGAAGCCCGACCGCGATCGAGGTCTGCGCCCCCACCATGATGCGCGAGAGCACGTCGCGGCCGAGATGGTCGGTGCCCAGCCAGTGCGCGGCCGAGGGCGGCAGCAGCTTGGACCGCATCTGCAGTGCGTCGACCGGGTACGGCGTCCACAGGAGCGACACCAGCGCGGTGCCGACGAACAGCGCCAGCAGCACGGCGCCGACCTGGAAGCCGACGTGGCGGCGGGCGCGCGCCCGGAAGCCCCCGCTCATGACGATATCCTCATGCCTTCACCCGCGGACGCGGGTCGATCAGCGCGTAGGCGACGTCGACCAGGAGGTTCAGCGCCAGCACCAGCACCGTGAACAGGATCACCACGTTCTTGATGACGACGAGGTCGCGGTTGTTGATCGAGTCGTAGACCAGCTGGCCGACGCCGGGGAGGCGGAACACGCTCTCGATGATCACCGCGCCGGCGACCAGGAAGCCGGCGATCAGTCCGGCCACGGTGGTCACCGGCACCAGCGCGTTGCGCAGCGCGTGGCCGAACAGCACCCGCGCCTCGCCGGCACCCTTGGCGCGGGCGGTGCGCACGTAGTCCTCGCGCAACGTGTCGAGCATCGCCGAGCGCGTCACCCGTGTCAGGATCGCGATCTCGCCCAGCGACAGCGACAGCGCCGGCAGCACCAGTGCGTGCACCGCCTTGGCCGGCTCCTGCCAGCCGGGAAAGCCGCCGGCCGGGAACCACTGCCAAGTCACCGCGAAGGCCAGCACCAGCACGATGCCGAACCAGAAGTTGGGCACCGAGATGCCGAGCTGGCTGAAGCCCATGACGCCCCAGTCGCCGGCGCGGCCGTGCCGCCATGCCGCGAACACGCCGAGCGGCAGCGCCACCAGCGCCGCCCACGACAGTGCCAGCGCGCCGAGCGGCAGCGTCACCACCAGGCGGTCGGCGATCAGCCGCGCCACCGGCGTGCCGTAGGCGTGGCTGTTGCCGAGGTCGAAGGTCGCGAGGCCGCCGATCCAGGCGAGGTAGCGCGCGGCCAGCGGCTGGTCGAAGCCGTGCTTCGCCCGCAGCGCCGCCAGCGTGTCGGGCCGCGCGTCGGTACCCAGCATGACCAGGGCGGGGTCGCCCGGCAGCACCTCGACCACGCCGAACACCACCACCGTGGCCAGCGCCAGGGTCACCAGCGCCGCGGCGAACCGGCGGGAGAGGAAGTCGAGCACGGCGCGCCGCCGGCCTCGACTATTTCCAGTGCACGCCGGTCAGGTCGAGCTGCGGCGTCGGCGAGTTCTCCCACAGGCCGACCAGGTCCTTCTTCCAGACGCCGATCTTGGCGAGCTGGAACAGGTAGCCGTTGACCGCGTCCCGGGCGATGATGCGCTGCGCGTCCTTCAGCAGTTCGTCGCGCCTGGCGATGTCGGTCGCCGCCAGCACCTCGCGCCACTTGGCCTTGAACTCCGGCGAGTCGTAGCCCCAGTAGTATCCGTCGCGGGCATAGCGATCGAGATCGTTGGCCTCGGTGTGGGCCACGATCGTGAGGTCGTAGTTGCGCTCCTTGAAGACCTCGCTCAGCCACTGCGGCCACTGCAACTGGGTGATCGCGACCTTGATGCCGATCTTGCCGAGCTGGTTGGCGATGACCTCGCCGGCGCGCTGGGCATAGCCGACCGGCGGCAGCTTCAGCGTCGCCGAGAAGCCGTCGGGGTAGCCGGCCTCGGTCAGCAGCTTCTTCGCCGCCGCGGTGTCGAGCGGGTAGGTCTTGACGAGGTCGATGTAGGCCTTGTTGTGGGGCGCGAAGTGGCTGCCGATCGGCACGCCGAACCCCGACTCCGCCGAGATCAGCTCGTCGCGGTCGATCGAGCGGGCGATCGCCTGGCGCACCCGCGGGTCGCTGTACGGCTTGCGCGCGTTGTTGGTGGCGAGGATGACCTCGCCCTCGGTCGTCCCGACCACGACGGCGAAGCGCGGGTCCTTCTTCAGCCGCTCGACCAGCTCGGGCGCCTGGAAGCCGGGGAAGGCGTCGACGTCGCCGGCCAGCAGCGCGCTGACCTGGGCCGACGGGTCCTTCACGATCTTGAAGACCACCGTGTCGAGCTTGATCGAGCCCGGGTCGCGGTAGGTCGGCGCCCGCACCAGCGTGATCGAGTCGCCTTCCTTGCGCTCCTTGAACATGAACGGCCCGGTGCCGACCGGGTTCTTGTCGTTGGTCGCCGCGGTCCTGGGATGCATGATGCCGGCATCGCCCAGCGACAGGCTGTAGAGCAGGAACGAGTTGGGCGCCTTGAGCGTCACCTTCACGGTCGACGGATCGACCGCCTCGACCTTGTCGATGTCGGTGTAGAGCGACTTGGCGGGATTGGTCGAATCGGCGGCGAACAGCCGGTCGAGCGAGAACTTCACGACCGACGCGTCGAGCGCCTCGCCGTCGTGGAACTTCACGCCGGGGCGCAGCTTGAACACGTATTCCTTGCCGTCCGGCGACACCGTCCAGCTCTCGGCCAGCCCGGGGCCGACGTTGCCGTTGCGGTCGATGCGGCCCAGCGCCTCGAAGATCGTCGGCGTCGTGACCTCGCGGATCGCCGCGGCCGCGTTCTTGGTCGGGTCGAGCACCGGTGGCTCGAGCGACATGCCGATCACCAGCCGGTTCTTCGCCGGTTGGGCGCCGGCCTCCCGGCCGAGCAGGGAAGCGCCGGCGGCGAGGCCGGCCAGCGCCAGGAGTTGACGGCGGTTCACTGCGTCCAAGACACCCTCCACTGAAGCGCGCCCCGAGAATGGGGGGCGGACTCTATCAGCGCCCGAACACGTCCCGCCAGCCACGGGCACCGCCCAGCGATGCGGCGTTGTAGACCCCGCGGGCGACGGCGCGGGCGAGGCAGTCGGCGCCCAGCGTGCCGAGTTCGCCCAGCATCAGCGGGTCGATCTCCCGGCCGCTGGTCCCGGTCGCGATCACGAACACCGTGTCGCCGTCCTGCGGCGTGTGGACCGGCCGGATCGAGCGCGCCAGCCCGTCCTGCGCCATCACCGCCAGCCGGTGCGCCGAGGCCTTGTCGAGCCGGGCATTGGTCGCCACGACCGAGATCGTGGTGTTGGCGCGCGGGTCGCTGCGCGCCGCCTCGGCCGGGTCGTGCGTCAGGTCGGCGCGGTCGTGCGACACCGACAGCGACAGGCCGCGCGGCGGCGGCGGCAGGCCGCCGAACTCGCCATCCTGCTCGAGTGCCCAGGCCCAGAACTGCGGCAGGCTGCCCATCGTCGTGTAGCCGCGGGCGTTGACCGCGACCAGGGCGCCGACCGTCAGGCCGCTCGCGGGGTCGGTGGCCGAGGCGCTGCCCAGCCCGCCCTTGAGGTTGCCGGCCTTGGCGCCCAGCCCGGCGCCGGCGTTGCCCAGCGCGAAGTCGCGGCCGGCCACCGCGGTCGCGGCGTAGCCGAGATCGCGGTAGGGCGGCCAGTCCCAGTCCTTGTCACCGCCGTTCAGGAGATCGAACAGGATCGCGGTCGGCACGATCGGCACGCGGACATCGCCGACCGCCAGGCCGCGGCCGTGATCGCGCAGCCACTTCATCACCCCGTCGGTCGCCGACAGGCCGAACGCCGAGCCGCCGGAGAGGCAGATCGCGTCGACCTGGTCGACGCGGCAGGACGGGTCCAGGAGATCGGTCTCGCGCGTGCCGGGCGCGCCGCCGCGGACGTCGACGGCGGCCACGGCCGGCCGCTCGCACAGCACCACGCTGACGCCCGAGCGCAGGCGGTCGTCCTGGGCGTTGCCGACCAGCAGGCCGTCGACGTCGGTGATCAGGTTGCGCGGACCGGGACGGAGCATGACCAGTCGTCCGGCTAGTCGAGCTGCAGGGTCAGCGCCTTGAGGTACGCCGTCTCGGGCAGGCCGGGATGGACCGGGTGGTCGAGCGCGGCGCCCGAGGCCTTGAGGATGCGGCCCGTGCGGCCGGCATCGCGCAGGCCGCGCCGCACCTGCTCGGCGAACAGCGGCGGGTCGACGAGGTGCGAGCACGAGGCGACGAAGAAGAAGCCGCCGCGCGCCACCAGCGGCGCCGCCAGCCGCACCAGCTTGCGGTAGCCCTGCGCACCCGTCTTGAGGTCCTTGCGGCTCTTCACGAAGGCCGGCGGGTCGCAGATCACGACGTCGGTGCGCCCGGTCCCGGCGCGCTTCTCCAAGGCCTCGAAAGCCTCGGCCTTCTCGAACGTGACCTTGGCCTCGACGCCGTTCAGCGTCGCCGCGGCGCGCGCGGCATCGAGCGCCGGCTGCGAGCGGTCGATGCAGGTCACGGACCTGGCGCCGCGCGTCGCCGCCAGAACGCCGAAGCCACCGGAGTAGCTGTAGACGTCGAGCACGGTCGCGTCCTTCGACAGTTCGGCCATGAAGCGGCGGTTGTCGCGCTGGTCGTAGAACCAGCCGGTCTTCTGGCCGCCCGACAGGTCGGCGACGAAGCGTGCGTCGTTCTCGACCAGCTCGATCGGCGCGTCGGCGTCGCCCTTGGCGACCGTGACCTCGCGCTTCAGCCCCTCGAGTTCGCGCACCGGCGAGTCGTTCTTGAGCACGATGGTGCGCGGCGACAGCTCGGCCTCGAGCGCCTCGAGCAGCACCGGCGTCAGCGCCTCCATGCCGGCGGTATTGACCTGGACCACCAGCGCGTCGCCGAAGCGGTCGACGACCAGGCCCGGCAGGCCGTCGGCCTCGGCATGGATCAGCCGGTAGTAGGGCACGCCGACCAGGCGGTCGCGCAGCGCCACGGCCTGGGCGAGCCGACGGCCGAGGAACAGCGCGTCGACCACCGCCTCGGGATTCGACGTCAGCACCCGCGCGGCGATCAGCGAATGCGGGTTGAAGGTGGCGAGTCCCAGCGCCTCGCCGCCGGGCGCGCGCAGCACGACCAGCGAGCCCGCCGGGATCGCCCTGGTCTCGGCGTCCATCAGGATCTCGTTGGAGAAGGCCCACGGGTGCCCGGCCCGGACCCGGCGATCCTCGCCGGCGCGCAGCAGCACGCTGGGCAGTTTCTTCTGTGCCAAGGCCTAGTCTCCCATCGCGGTGCCGTCGCGCCGCGGATCGGCGGCGCCTTGCCACCCGTCCGCGTCGCGGCGAAGGGCGGACAGCCCGCCCTCGTGCCGCCGGACTTGTACTTGATGACCCAGCGCGCGCAAGGCGTCGGCGTAGCCGGTCAGCGGGGTGTCCTGCTCCAGCTCGGTCGCGCCGTTGAGGTTCAGGACCCGCGGCAGCGCCAGCGCCTCGGCCGGCGACAGGTTCCAGTCGAGCAGCCCGATCAGCGCCTGCAGCGTGTCGCCGATGATGCGGGCGCCGCCGGCCGACCCGAGCGCGGCGACGAGGCGACGGTCGCGGTCGAGCACGAAGGTCGGCGACATCGACGAGCGCGGCCGCTTGCCCGGCTCGACCCGGTTGGCGACCGGCCGGCCGTCGCTCTCCGGGCGCGCCGCGAAGTCGGTCAGCTCGTTGTTCAGGACCACGCCGCCCACCACCATGCCGGCGCCGAACGGACCCTCGATGGTGGTGGTGAAGCTGACCGCGTTGCCGCGGGCATCGACGATGCTCATGTGGCTGGTGCCGCGCTCGACGTAGCCGGGCGGCACGCCGGGACCGACCTCGCCCAGCGCGCGGTCGGGCGACATCAGCTTGCGGCGCTCGTCGAGGTAGGCCGGCGACAGCAGCCCGGTCACCGGGACCGCGACGAAGGCGGGGTCGCCGACGTAGCGGTTGCGGTCGGCGAAGGCCAGCCGGCTGGCCTCGGCGATCAGGTGGACGGCGCGCAGGTCGTTGGGCTTGTCGCGCCACAGTTCGAACGGCTCGAGCAGCGCCAGCGCCTGCAGGATGGCGAGGCCGCCCGACGACGGCGGCGGCATCGAGCAGACGATCCAGACCCGGTACGGCCCGCACAGGGGCTCGCGCTTGACCGGCTCGTAGGCCGCGAGGTCCGACAGCGCCAGCGTGCCCGGCCGGACGTGGCCCTGCACCCGCGCCACCATCTCCTCGGCCAGTGGTCCCTCGCCGAGAACGGCGGGCCCGCGCTCGGCGACCGCGTGCAGGGTCGCGGCCAGCGCCGGGTTGGCGACGCGCTCGCCGGCCCTGAACGGCGTGCCGTCGGGCCGGAACCAGGTGTCGCGCAGGCCGGGCTCGGCGCGCAGGTCGGGGAAACGCTCCAGCGTCAGCGCCAGCCGCGGCGGCAGCGCGAAGCCGTCGCGGGCGAGCGCGATCGCCGGCTGGAACAGGTCGCGCCACGGCAGGCGGCCGTGCTCGCGGTGCGCCAGCGCCAGCATCGGCAACACGCCCGGCACGCCGACCGACAGGCCGGAGTTGACGGCCTCGCGGTACGGCAGCGGCTTGCCGTCCGGCGCCAGGAACATCCGCGGCGTGGCGCCGGCCGGCGCGGTCTCGCGGCCGTCGTAGGCGACGATCGCGCCACCGGCCGCGTCGTAGTGCATCAGGAAGCCGCCGCCGCCGATGCCGGAAGCCTGCGGCTCGACCACGCCCAGCACCATCTGCGCCGCGACCGCCGCGTCGACCGCCGAGCCGCCGCGCCGCAGCATCTCGCGGCCAGCCTCGACCGCCAGCGGGTGCGCCGCCGCCACCATCGCCTGCGGCGCCGCCGCGGCCGGGACGCCCGGCAGCAGCAGGCCGATCAGCAGAAGGAAGCGGCCGCGTCTCATGCCCGGCGCGCCACGATGAACAGGCGGCGGAACGGGAACAGCGTGATGCCGTCGGCGCGCGTCGGGTAGGCCTCGGCGATCAGCCGGCAATAGGCGTCGAAGAAGGCGGTGCGCTCGTCGCCCTGCAGCGCGTCGAGGAACGGCCGCAGCCCGGTGCCGGCGGTGAAGTGCGCCACCGGGTCCTTGCCGGTCAGCGGCTGCTGGTAGACGGTTTCCCAGATCTCGAGCTCGGCGCAGTGCGGCTTCAGCACGTCGTAGTAGCGCGCCGGCTCCTCGACCGGCGCGATGCCGCGGATGCCGGCGAGCTTCGCCTTCCACGGTCCGGCGTCGGCGGCGACGCGCATCAGCGCGTGGCTGGGCGCCTCGTGGTTGCGCGGCATCTGGATCGCCAGCTGGCCGCCCGGCGGCAGCAGCCGCAGCAGGCCCGGGAACAGGTCGATGTGCCCCTGCAGCCAGTGGTAGGCGGCGTTGCTGTAGAGGATGCCGGGCGGCATCGACGGCTCGAAACGCGCGAGGTCGCCGCGCTCGAAGGTGACGCGCGGATCGACGGTCTGGGTGCGCGCCTTGGCCAGCATGTCGTCGGACGAATCGATGCCGATCACCGCCGCGGCGGGAAAGCGCTCGGCCAGGATGCGGGTGATGTTGCCGGCGCCGCAGCCGAGGTCGTAGACGGCGTGGCCCGGCCGCGCCCCGTTGGCGGGGTCGAGCCGGCCCATCAGGTCGAGCGCCGGCCGCACCCGGAGGTCGGCGAACTTCAGGTACAGGTTGGCGTCCCAGCTCGGGGACCTGGTCTCGGTCACGGGTCTCTACTCCTGGAAGGCGTCGTCGACGGGCACGCGGTAGGCCATGGCGATCTTGTTGCCCTTCTGCGCCGCCAGCACCACCGCCATGAATTCCTCGTGCATCTCGTCGGTCATGCCCTTGGCCTTCGCCATGGTGCCGTGCGAGGCGATGCAGTAGTCGCACTGGTTGGCGACGCTGACCGCGAGGTAGATCAGTTCCTTGGTCAGCGCGTCGAGCTTGCCCGGCGCCATCGCCGCCTTCATCTCGCCGGCGAACTGCTCCATCACCGCCGGGTGCCTGGCCAGCGCCTTCCAGACGTTGTTGATGCGCGCGGGATCGATGTTGCGCGCCTTGGCGATGCCGTCGACGACCGCCCTGGCGCGCGGGGTCATGTCTGCGTACTCGGTCAGGCGGGCCATGCAACACCTACAAATGAAAAGGGCCGGCAGAACTGCCGGCCCCGATCATAGCCCCTGGCAGGGCCTAGTACATGTGCTGGCCGCCGTTGATCGACAGCGTCGAGCCGGTGATGAAGCCGGCGTCGTCGGCGACCAGGAAGACCACGCCGCGCGCGATCTCGTCGGCCTTGCCGAGCCGGCCGACCGGGATCTTGGCGACGATCTTCTCGAGCACGTTGCCCGGCACCGCGGCGACCATGTCGGTCTCGGTGTAGCCCGGCGCGATCGCGTTCACGGTGATGCCCTTGGCGGCGCCTTCCTGCGCCAGCGCCTTGGTGAAGCCGTGGATGCCGGACTTGGCCGCGGCGTAGTTGACCTGGCCGTACTGGCCGCCCTGGCCGTTGATCGAGCCGATGTTGACGACGCGGCCGAAGCCGCGGGCGTTCATGCCTTCCCACACCGCCTTCGACATGTTGAAGCAGGAGCCGAGGTTGGTGTCGATGACCTGGTCCCACATGTCGCGCGTCAGCTTGCGCATCGTCGAGTCGCGGGTGATGCCGGCGTTGTTGACCAGCACGTCGACCGGGCCGAGATCCTTCTCGATCTGCGCCACCGCGGACTGGCAGGCGGCGAAGTCGCCGACGTCGAACTTGTAGACCGCGATGCCGGTCTCGTCCTTGAAGGCCTTCGCGGCGGCATCGTTGCCGGCGTAGGTCGCGGCGACCTTGTAGCCGCGGTCCTTCAGCATGCGGGAGATGGCGGCGCCAATCCCTCGGGTACCACCAGTCACGATTGCAACGCGTCCAGCCATGGGAGCCTCCCCTTCATTGTCCTCTGTCGCACTGTAGTGCGGCGCGACGCCGGAGGGAACCGCTGGGCGAATTGCCGGCGTGCGGCGGATAACACCACCGTCGCTGCAGGTCCTACGACCAAAGTATGAAGCCCTTCACCGCGCTGCTCGGCGCTTCCGCCGGGACCCACGCCGCCGACCAGCTCGCGCTGGCCTCGTTGCCGCTCACCGCCAGCCTCGTGCTCGGCGCCGGACCCGACCTGGTCGGCGGGCTGGTCGCCGCCCAGAGCGCGGCGTGGCTGCTGGTCACCCTGCCGGCCGGCGCCTGGGCCGACGCGATCTCGCGGCGGCGTCTCCTCGTCGTCGGCCTGGTGCTGGGGCTGGCCGGCGCGCTGGCGGCGATCGGCGCCGCGGTCGCGGGCTTCGTGACACTGCTGGGGCTCGCCGCGTTCGTCGCCGCGTCGGGCACGGTGATCTACGTGCTGACCGCGATCGCGCTGCTGCCCGGGCTGGTCGCCGCCACCGACCTGCCGCGCGCCAACGCGCGGCTGGAACTGGCGCGCGCGATCGTCAGTCTCGCCGCGCCGGTGGTCGCGGGCGGGCTGGCGCAGGCACTGTCGCCGGCCTGGGGCTACGGTCTCGCCGCGGTCGGCGCCGCCGCCGCGCTGGCCTTCATCCTCGCCCTGCCGCGCTCCGCCGCCGCCGTCGCGCCGGCGGCGCGGCCGTCGATGGCGGCGGCGATCCGCGCCGGCGCCGGCTTCGTCTGGCGCCACGATCTCCTGCGCGGCATCAGCCTGTGCGCGGTGTGCTGGAACTTCGGCTTCTTCGCCCTGCTGGCGATCTGGGCGCCGCTGGCGCTCGACGGGCTGCGGTTCGAGCCGGCGCGCCTGGGCCTCGCCCAGTCGGCCTACGGCGCCGGGCTGGTGCTGGGGGCGCTGGCCGCCCCCGCCGGCGCCCGCCACCTGCCGCCGCGCGCGGTCCTGCTGTTCGGCCCGGCGGTGTCGGTGGTCGCGGCGGGCCTGTTCCTCGCCGCCTTCGCCGCCGGCGCCCGACCCGGGACCAGTTTCGCGGCCGCCGCGGCCGGACACTTCCTGGTCGGGTTCGGACCGATGCTGTGGCTGGTCTGCCAGACCACGCTGCGCCAGCTGGTGACGCCGGCGCCGTTGCTGGGCCGCGTCAATGCCACCGTGCAGGTCGCGATCTACGGCGTGCGGCCGCTGGGCGCGCTGGCCGGCGGCGTGGTCGCGGCGCAGGCCGGCCTCGGCGCGGCGCTCCTGCTGGTCGCCGCCGCCTTCGCCCTGTCGACCGCGGTGATCCTGCTGTCGCCGCTGGCCCGGCTGCGCGCCCTGCCGCGGCCGGTCGCCGCCTGACCCGACGCGGATCGCTTGACCCTCGCCGCCGGCCGGTCAAGGTTGGGGGCGGAGGTCGGTTTATGAGGAAGTTTCTGGCGGGCGTGCTCGCCCTCGGCCTGGCGGCGACGCTGGCCGGCTGCGGCGAGGACTCGATTTTCACCCGGGAGTACAACGCCTGGGGAACCGGGAGCTTCCCGGTGGCCAACGACGGCCAGGCCGCGCTCTACATCGTGCGCGACGGCTCGCCCGAGGCGCCGCCGATCGAGATCACCATCGGCAGCCAGTCGCTGGTCAACATCGCGGCGCCCAACTACGTGCGCCTCGACCTCGACCCCAGGCTGTACGACCTGCGCGCCTACGGCCCGTCGAAGAACAAGGAGCTGGTGATCACCGTGGCGCCCGGCCAGACGCGCTTCCTGCTGGCCCAGCTGACGCCCGACGGCGGCGCCGAGCTGCTCGAGCTGTCGCAGGAGCAGGGCCGGCGCCTCGCGCGCCGCGGCCAGCGCCTGTTCGCGCCGACCATCAAGTAGGCAGCAAGAAGGGGCTGCCGGCACCCGCCCGCAGCCCCTCTTTACTTCGCCCCAGCCGCGCGACCGGTCAGTCGCGCTGGACGCACATCGCGATGCCCATGCCGCCGCCGATGCACAGCGTGGCGAGGCCCTTCTTGGCGTCGCGCTTCTGCATCTCGTAGAGCAGCGTCGTCAGCACGCGCGCGCCCGAGGCGCCGATCGGGTGGCCGAGCGCGATCGCGCCGCCGTTGACGTTCAGCTTCGCCGGGTCGAGGCCGAGTTCCTTGCCGACCGCGACGGCCTGAGCCGCGAACGCCTCGTTGGCCTCGACCAGGTCGAGATCCTTGACCGTCCAGCCGGCCTTCTTCAGCGCCGCCTGCGAGGCGGTGACCGGGCCGATGCCCATGATCGACGGATCGACGCCGGTGGTCGCCCAAGACACGATCCGGGCGAGCGGCTTGACGCCGCGCTTCTTGGCCTCGTCGGCCGACATCAGCACCAGCGCCGCGGCGCCGTCGTTGATGCCCGACGCGTTGCCGGCGGTGACCGAGCCGTCCTTGGCGAAGGCCGGGCGCAGCTTGCCCAGGGTCTCGAGCGTGGTGCCGTGGCGCGGGAACTCGTCGGTGTCGACGACGACGTCGCCCTTGCGGGTCTTCACCGTGACCGGGACGATCTCGTCCTTGAAGCGGCCGGACTTCTGCGCCGCCTCGGCCTTGTTCTGCGACGACACCGCGAAGGCGTCCTGCTCGGCGCGCGTGACCTGGTACTTCTGCGCCACGTTCTCGGCGGTGTTGCCCATGTGGTAGCCGTGGAAGGCGTCCCACAGGCCGTCCTTGAGCATGGTGTCGAGCATCTTGAACTCGCCCATCTTGGTGCCGTCGCGCATGTGCGCGGCATGCGGCGCCTGGCTCATGCTCTCCTGGCCGCCGACCACCATGATCGAGGCATCGCCGTTGCGGATCGCCTGCCAGCCGAAGGCGACGGCGCGCAGGCCCGAGCCGCACAGCTGGTTGATGCCGAGCGCGGTCTTGTCGACCGGGATGCCGGCGTTGACGGCGGCCTGGCGGGCCGGGTTCTGGCCCTGGCCGGCGGTCAGGATCTGGCCCATGATGACTTCGTCGACTTCCTCGGGCTTGACCTTGGCGCGCTCGAGCGCGCCCTGGATGGCGACCTTGCCGAGATCGTGCGCCGGCAGCGTGCCGAGGGTGCCGTTGAACGAGCCGATGGGCGTGCGCGCCGCGCTCGCGATGACGATTTCCGTGGCCATGTGACTTCCTCCTTGGCGTGCCGCCGTTGTCCGGATTTTATAGGCCGCCCAGCGGCAGCGGCAAGGACCCCCTCCCCCCGTGTCTCCCGAAGCGCCCCGAAACCACCTGTTCACGGACCGGCTCGAGCTCCGGCCAATCAGCATGGCCGATGCAGACCGGCTGGCGGCCTTCCACGCCGATGCCCGGGTCATGAAGTTCCTGCAGCACGGGGTGCTGGACCGCGCCGCGAGCGATGCCCTGGTCGCCCGCTACGAGGCCGAGTGGCCGGCGCTGGGCTTCGGCAGCTGGACGGTGACCGAGCGGGCCAGCGGGCAGCTGATCGGGGTCGGCGGCCTCAGGGTCCACAGCGGCGACCTCGGCGTCACCGTGCGCGGCGCCTTCGTGCCGGAAAAGCAGAACATGGGCTACGGCCCCGAACTGGGTCGCGCCGCGCTGGCCTTCGCCTTCGACGTGGTCGGCATCGACCGCGTGATCGGCGTGACCCTGGCCGACAACGTCGCCGGTCAGCGCTCGCTCGAGAAATTCGGCATGGTGTTCGAGCGCCGCTTCGAGTCGGAGGACGGCCGGAAGCTGCTGCTGTACGCCGTCCGCAACCCGAACAGGGGCCGCACCACGGCGAACGGGCGCACCAACCCGGCGTAGATCGCGGCGGTGCCGACGAAGGTGCCGATCACCGCCAGCGCGAAGCCGGTCCACGGCGCGACGCCGGCGCGCAACAGCGCGTAGACGACGATCACCGTCACCGTCTGGTGCAGGATGTAGAACGGGTAGACGGCCTCGGTCGCGACCGCGAGGAAGCGCGGCCGCGCGACGAGGTGGCGACGCGCGAAGCCGACGATGGCGAGCAGCCACGCCACCATGTTCACCGCCGACAGGAGCGCGTAGGCCGGCCGCGCCTCGACGACGATCGCGGGCCGGAGCTCGCCACGGAAGAAGAACAGGGAGAGCGTGGCGTAGGCGGCGATCCCGATTCCCAGGGTGACGAGGCGCTGGCGCTCGACCGCTGCCAGCAGCGCCGGCGCGCCGTAGAGGAACGCCCCGAACAGCAGCAGCACGCCGCCCTGCGCCAGCCCGTGCCAGTCGCCGACCAGGCCGTTGACGTTGCGCGACAGCGGCGCCAGCCACTGGATCGAGGCGGCGAGCGGCAGCACCAACAGCCACTGCAGGCCATGGCGGGCGGCAAGGTCCTCCATCCTCTCCCGGCTACGACGGCCGCCGGCACCGCGCGCCCACAGCAACACCGGCAGCAGGACGAAGGTCAGGACCAGGACGTAGGCGAGGAACCACAGGTGGTGCCAGCTGACGTTGCCCGCCGGGTAGGCGCCGCCGTCGAAGGCGTGCGGCAGCCAGGCGAAGAAGCCGTCGGTGGTCTGGCCGCGGAAGCGGCGCTCCAGCCAGACCTGCGGCGGCACGATCACCGCCATGCCGAACAGCAGCGGCACCCCGAGCCGCAGCAGCCGGTCGCCGGCGAAGGCGCGGCCCGAGCGGGCGCCCAGCGCCAGCATGATGGCGCCGCCCGACACGAGGAACAGCAGCGGCATGCGCCAGCGGTTGGTGAAGCGCATCGCCTCGCGCAGCGGCGCCAGGCTGGTGTCGGCCTCGAGGTGCCAGGTCCAGCCCGACCACGCCATGCCGGCGTGGTAGGCAATCAGCAGGGCGAAGGCGAGGACGCGCAGCCAGTCGAGGTCGGCACGGCGGGACGGGGTCATCGGGCTCTCCGGGAAGACGCCCGGTCCTATCCCGCAAGCCGTTGATTCGCCGGCGAATTGTGACGACCGGCGCGCCCGGTGGGACGACCGGCGACGGGCCCGGGACGTGCGGTGGCGCGGCTCAGCTCTTGACCGGCACCAGCGCCTCGAAGCGGGCGCGGTAGCGGCGGCTGAGGTTGACCTCGGCGCCGTCCTGCAGCCGGATCCGCCAGTCGCCGCTCATCCACGGCGTCACCTCGGTGATGCGCGCGACGTTGACCATCGCCGACTTGTGGACCCGCACGAAGCGTTGCGGGTCGAGCTCGGCCTCCAGCCGGCTGAGCGAGGAGCGGATCTCGAGCCGGTCGCCGCCGACATGCAGGACGGCGTAGTTGCCCGCCGCCTCGACCCAGTCGATGTCGGCGACCGCGACCAGGATCTCGCGCCCACCCTTGCGCACCGCGAAGCGCTCGGGCCGCGGCGCCGGCGCCTGGGTCTTTGGCTCGGGCGCGCTCCCGGGCGCCGGCACCGGTTCGCGGCGGGAGAAGACATGCCGCATCGCCAGCACCCCGGCGCTCAGCAGGCCGTAGTTGAAGATGTCCTTGGCGAACTCGAAGCCGAAGCGGTCGAGGGTCAGCGGCAGGCTGTAGGTCTCGCCCAGCACGACCCCGAACCACAGCTGGCGCAGCAGCCACAGGCCGAGCGTGTGGACGAAGCTGAACGGCACGACGGCGGCGACGTGGAGCGCGAGGTTGCGGCGCGGCCCGCCGATCGGCCAGCGCGCGTGCATCCAGTAGAGCACCGGCAGCAGGGCCGCGATCACGAGGTGGCTCGACGTCTCGATCGCCAGCGCGCGGCCCATGGTCAACGGGCTGCCGCCGCGCGCCGCGGTGGCGACCTCGACGTAGGCATGCACGACCACCGAGAAGGCCAGCAGCACCGCCCACGCCGCGACCTGCCGTCGATCGATCCGCACGCCCGCGTTCATTTCCGGCGGCGGCGCGGCGGGATGGCGGTCAGCCAGTCGATCAGCGGCGTCCAGCACAGCGCGCGGGCGCGGCCGCTCACCACCATGCCGATGTGGCCCAGCGGCAGTTCGAGCCGCGTGGCGTTGCGCAGGCCGCGCTTGGGCGCGGCCAGCGCCGCCGCCGACCTGGGCGGCACTATGCGGTCGCCCGAGGGGATCATGACCAGCGCCGGCACGTTGATCTTCGCCGGCACGACGCGCTTGCCGCCGACCAGCCAGCGACCCTGCCCGGGCTGGTTGTCGCCGTACCAGGCCACGAGGCACTCGCGCGCCGTCGGGCCGGCCAGCGGCGCGCCCTCGTTCAGCCAGTCCTCCAGCAGCACGAACTCGCGGGCCGGGTCGCCGGCGGGATCGAGGCCGAGGAAGCGGCCGAACTTCTTCACCGCCAGCCACGGGTCGAGCGACCAGAACAGGGTCTGCAGGATGTCGACCGGCAGCTCGCCCAGCCGGTCGGCCATCTCGGCCAGCATCGGGCCGGCCGACAGCAGGAAGGCCTGGCCGGTGCGGTCGGCGTGGAAGTCCCACGGCGCCGCCAGCAGCGCGAGGCCGGCGACGCGGCGCGGCTGGCGCGCCGCCAGCGCCACCGACAGCGTGCCGCCCATGCAGTAGCCCATCACCGCCGGCGCCCGCCGCGCCCTGCGGCGCACGAAGTCGAGCGCGCGCTCGAGCCGGCCGACGTACTCGGTGGTGCCGAACCGGCGCTCGGCGTCGTCGGGCGTTCCCCAGTCGACGAGGTAGGGCCGCAGGCCGTTGGCGGCCATCGCCCGCAGCAGGCTCTTCTCGGCGGTGAGGTCGAGCACCTCCCAGCGGTTGATCAGCGACGGCACGACCAGCACGGCACGGGTGCCGCGCTTGCGCGCCGCGGGATGGGTGGCGCCGTAGTCGAGCAGCCGCGTGTTGCCCTCGCTCCACGCCACCGGCGGATTCTCGAGGGTGCGCGTCACCGGGTGGCGGCGATAGGCGATCACGCCGTCGGCCAGCCGGCCCATGCGGCGACGGATCTCGCGTTCCAGCGCGCGGTCGAAGGCGCCGGCGCCTGCCGTTGCCTCGGCCGCGGCGATCTCCGGCAGCAGCGCCGCTACCGATTCAGGAGCGGGCGGCGAGGCGGGATTCGAGCTCTGCGACCCGGGCTTCGAGAGCTTCCACGCGCTTTCGCAGCTCGCCCAGGTCATCAGGGCCGTTCCCAGGTGCAGCGGCAGCGGCCGCGGCCCCAGCCGGGTGGGCGGAGAAGAAGGAGGCATTGGGGGCTCCCTGCGCGGCCTGCATCGCGTTCGCCATCTGGCTGTTGGCGGCGGCGAACAGGCGGGCGATCTGCTCGGTGACGGCCGGGTCGGCGGCCAGCCCGGAAAGCTGGCTCTGCCACAGGTCGAGGTAACGCCGGGCGAGGCGATCGAGATTGCCGCTGTCGTCGGTGTCGGAGGCCATGGCCGCACTATACAAGATCGCCCGCCGAACGCCCCTTTCGCAGGCGCAAACCCAACCTTGTCGCACTGCGGCATCGGCGGTAAGGTCTGGCGTCCGCGATGAACGGACGTTCACTCGCGTCCGGCAAGGAGCGCTGCGTAATGGCCGATCAGGCAGGTACCGAGGGCGGCCCGAAACCCGCCCCGGTGGTGATCAAGAAGTACGCGAACCGGCGGCTCTACAACACGGCGACCTCGGCCTACGTGACCCTCGATCACCTGTCCCAGATGGTGAAGGACAAGACCGACTTCGTCGTCTACGACGCCAAGACCGGCGACGACATCACGCGCCCGGTGCTGACCCAGATCATCTTCGAGGAAGAGAGCAAGGGCGGCCAGACGCTGCTGCCGATCCCGTTCCTGCGCCAGTTGATCTCGTTCTACGGCGACAGCCTGCAGGGCGTGGTGCCCCAGTACCTCGAGATGTCGATGACGCAGTTCGCGCGCAACCAGGAGCAGATGCGCAGCTACCTGCAGAATGCATTCGGCTTCAACCCGTTCCAGCAGTTCGAATCGATGGGCAAGCAGAACATGGCGATGTTCGAGCAGGCCATGCGGATGTTCAACCCGTTCCAGCGCCCGCCAGGGGGACCCGGTGTCCCCGGGGGACCTTCGGTTCCCGGCGCACCGGGCACGCCGATGCCGGGCAGCAGCGCCGCCAACGAGCCGACCGCCGAGAAGGCGGACGCGGCCGGCGGCGTCGGCGAGGGCCGCATCGACGATCTCAAGCGCAAGCTCGACGAGTTGCAGAACCAGCTCGCCGAACTCAGCAAGAAGTCCTGAGCGACGCCATGGCCCAGGCCACCCCGCAACGCCGGGTCCTGTCGCCCTGCATCGGCATCTGCACACTCGATCCCAAGCGCGGCCATTGCCTCGGCTGCAAGCGCACGGTCGACGAGATCGCGCGCTGGATGACGATGGACGACGCCGCCCGGCAACAGGTCATCGACCAGCTGGCGAGCCGCTAGGCCGGGCCGTCAGCGGCCGCGGAACACCGGCTTGCGCTTCTCGCGGAACGCCGTCGTGCCCTCGCGGTAATCCTCGGTCAGGCCGGTCAGCACGTTCTGCTCGGCGTCCATGTGCGATCCCAGCGCGTGCA
Organism: uncultured Reyranella sp.; assembly: GCA_964420105.1. Classification (GTDB taxonomy): domain Bacteria; phylum Pseudomonadota; class Alphaproteobacteria; order Reyranellales; family Reyranellaceae; genus Reyranella. Next base: position 203,882 of record CAYQRL010000002.1, on the reverse strand, counting down.
GCGCCGTGGTGAAGCGGTTGATCGTGGTCTTGGTCATGCGCACCGGCAGCGGCGGCTGGGCGGCGATGCGCTCGGCGAAGGCCATCGCCGCGGCCAGCGCCTGGCCGTCCTCTACCACCTTCTCGACCAGGCCCCACTCCAGCGCGTCGGCCGACGAGATGCGGTCGGAGGCCAGGATCACTGCCTGCTTGGTGCGTGCCGGCCCCATCAGCGCGATCATGCGCGGCAGCGAGCCCCAGCTCATGTTCATGCCGAGCTCGATCTCGGGGATACGGAAGTGGGCGCTGCGGCCGCAGAAGCGGAAGTCGAGCGAGACCGCCAGCGCCGCGCCGCCGCCGATGCAATGCCCCTCGATCGCCGCGATCGTCACCGGCTCCATCTCCTCCCAGGCGCGCGACATCTTCGGTCCGAGCCGCTGGCGATGCACCCGCTCGCCGATCGAGGCGGCCTGGCGGGCCTGGCCCTCGGGGTCCTTGAGGTCGAAGCCGGCCGAGAACGCCCTGGCCGAGCCGGTCAGGATCACCACCGACGTCTCGAGGTCGTCCTCGAAGTCGCGCGTGACGTCGCGCAGCTCGCGCATCGCCTTCTGGCTGAAGGCGTTGACGTTGTCGCCGCGGTCGAAGCGCACGACGGCGATGCGGCCCTGCGGCCCGAGGCCCTTCTCGACCTTGACGAACGTGCGATCCATGCGCTGCCTCCCGGTTCGGCCCGAAGCCTAGCGAGCCCGCTTTACATCCGCGAGCCCGTTGGCTTGACTGCCCACGCATGTCGAAATCCCTGTCCTTCCTGTCGCTCGAGCGGCGCGTCGACGCGCTGTTCTCCCGTTACACCCAGCCCGGCTCGCCCGGTGCCGTCGTCGCCGTGGCGCAAGGCGGCGAGATCGCGCTGTGCAAGGGCTACGGCCTCGCCAGCCTCGAGCACGAGGTGCCGATCGCGCCGCACACCCGCTTCCGCATCGCCTCGGTCAGCAAGCAGTTCACGGTTACCGCCGCGCTGATGCTGGCGGCCGAGGGCAAGCTCGACCTCGCCGCGCCGCCCCACCGCTACCTGCGCGACCTGAAGCCGCTGCCGGTCACGATCGACCAGATGATGCGCAACTCGAGCGGCCTGCCCGACTTCCTCGAGCTGCTGCGGCTGGGCGGCCACGGTCTCGACAAGCCGGCGCGGGCCGAGGACTTCCTCGCCGCCGCGGCGCGCAATCGCCACCTCAACTTCGCGCCGGGCAGCCGCTTCCTCTACAGCAACACCAACTTCCTGCTGCTCGGGCTGATCGTCGAGAAGCTGGCGAGGAAGCCGCTGGGCACCTTCCTCGCCGAGCGCGTGTTCGGTCCGCTGGGCATGACCGCGACGCGGCTGGAGCCGGACATCGACGCGGTGATCCCGCACCTCGCGACCGGCTACCTCGGCGATGCCAAGACCGGCTTTCGACGCGCCGCCCATGCCTACCCGCAGGGTGGCGAGGGCGGCCTGACCTCGAGCGTCGAGGACCTGCTGATCTGGAGCCGGCACTACGACAGGCCGGTGCTGGGCAAGGACCTGCCCAGGCTGCTGACGGCGCCGAAGGCGCTCGCCGGCGGCCATGCCAATGCCTACCGCCGCGGCGTCCAGGTCGGCGCGGTGCGCGGGCTGGAGACGGTCGGCCACGGCGGCCTGTGGCCCGGCTTCCGCACCGAGTTCCTGCGCGTGCCGGCGGCCGACCTGGCGGTGATCGTGATCGCCAACCTCGCCACCATCGATCCGTGGCGGCAGGCCCATGCCATCGCCAGCCTGGCGCTGGAGGGCGACCGCCGCGCCCGGCCGGCGCTGCCGGCGATCGCGGCCGAGGAAATCCGCCCCCTCGCCGGCACCTGGTTCAACGCCGAGGAGCCGTCGCTGTTCGAGCTGGCGTGGCGCGACGGCGAGGCGGTGGTGACGCAGAACGGCCTGCCGTTCGTGCTCGGCCGCCGCGCCGACGGCTGGCTCGGCGCCGAGCGCGGCTCGTTCGAATTCAGGATCAAGCCCGTCAAGGGCGGGCTGCGCGTCGACCTCGGCGCCGGCCGGGTGCTGCCGTTCGCGAAGCTGGGCAAGCGCAAGGCGGTGCCGGCGGCGCTGGCCGGCCGCTACGTCTCGGCCGACAGCGGCGCGACCTGGGAGTTCCGGCGCGACGGCGACGACTGGACGGTGGCGGTGAGCGGCCCGCTGGTCGCGGGCGGCGCGCCGTGGTCGGTGCGCGGCATCGACGCCGACACGGTCGAGACCGAGATGGCCGGCGGCTGGATCAAGGGCACCCAGCTCGCCCGCCTGCTGCGCGACCGCGCCGGCCGCGTCGAGGCGATCGAGGTGTCGACGGGCCGCATCAAGCGGATGCGGTTCGACCGCGTCCCATAACCGTCATCTCGGCCGAGGGCCGCAGGCCCGAGCGGAGAGACCTCGCTTCAGGCGGCAGGCGCCTCCGTGTCGAAGCGAGGTCCCTCCGCTCCGCGCTGCGCGCTCCGGTCGGGATGACGGCTTTTTTTCAACGGAACGGGATCGCGTACATCAGGCCGCCGTTGGTCCACAGCGCGTTCTGGCCGCGCTCGAGCTTCAGCGGCGTCGCGGTGCCGACGTTGCGCTCGTAGCTCTCGCCGTAGTTCCCGACCTGCTTGATCACGTTGTACATCCACTTCTCGTCGACGCCGACCGCCTTGCCGAAGCCGGGCGTGACGCCGAGGAAGCGCTTGATGGTCGGATCCTCGCTCTTCAGCATCTCGTCGACGTTCTTCGAGGTGATGCCCATCTCCTCGGCCTCGATCATGCCCATCAGGGTCCACTTCACGAGGTCGAGCCACTGGTCGTCGCCGTGGCGCACGATCGGGCCGAGCGGCTCCTTGGAGATGCGCTCCGGCAGGATGGTGTGCTCGCCCTTGCCGGCGAGCTGGGCGACGCGCACCGCGGCGAGGCCCGAGGCGTCGGTCGTGTAGGCGTCGCAGCGGCCGGCCGCGTAGGCCTGCAGCAACTCGTCGAGCTTCTCGATCAGCACCGGCTTGAAGCTCATCTTCTGCTTGCGGAAGTAGTCCGCGAGGTTGAGCTCGGTGGTGGTGCCCGGCTGCACGCAGATCGTCGCGCCGCCCAGCTCCTTGGCGCTCTTGATCCCGCTCTTGGCCGGCACGATGAAGCCCTGGCCATCGTAGAAGTTGACGCCGGCGATGTTGAAGCCGAGCGAGGTGTCGCGCAGCAGCGTCTGGGTGGCGTTGCGGGTGATGACGTCGACCTCGCCCGACTGCAGGGCGACGAAGCGCTGCTGCGCGGTGGTCGGCGTGAACTTGACCTTCTCGGCATCGCCGAACATCGCCGCCGCGATCGCCTTGCACAGGTCGACGTCGAGGCCGGTCCACTTGCCCTGGCTGTCGGCCATCGAGAAGCCGGCCAGGCCGGTGTTGACCGCGCACTGGACGAAGCCCTTGGCCTTGACCGCGTCGAAGGTCTGGCCGGCCGAGGCCGGCAGCGCGGCCGTGGCGGCCGCGCCCGTGAACGCCGTTACGGCGAGAAACTTACGAAACATCCCTGACCCCATCGTTGGTGATGGGGCCAGCATAGCAAAGAACGCGCCCCGGTCAGACGGTGCGTTCGACCATCAGCTTCTTGATCTCGGCGATCGCCTTCGCCGGGTTCAGGTGCTTCGGGCACGTCTTGGTGCAGTTCATGATGGTGTGGCAGCGGTACAGCCGGAACGGGTCCTCGAGCTGGTCGAGGCGCTCGCCCTTGGCCTCGTCGCGGCTATCGGCCAGCCAGCGGTAGGCCTGCAGCAGGATCGCGGGGCCGAGGTAGCGGTCACCGTTCCACCAGTAGGACGGGCACGAGGTCGAGCAGCAGAAGCACAGGATGCACTCCCACAGGCCGTCGAGCTTGGCGCGCTCCTCCGGCGACTGCAGGCGCTCGCGGGTCGGCGGCTGGGTCGTGGTCTTGAGCCACGGCTCGATCGACTGCAGCTGCGCATACGGCACGGTCAGGTCGGGCACCAGGTCCTTGACCACCGGCATGTGCGGCAGCGGGTAGATCTTGATGTCGCCCTTCACGTCGGCGATGTACTTCGTGCAGGCCAGCGTGTTGCCGCCGTCGATGTTCATCGCGCACGAGCCGCAGACGCCCTCGCGGCACGACCGCCGGAAGGTCAGCGAGCTGTCCATCTCGTTCTTGATCTTGATCAGCGCGTCCAGGACCATCGGGCCGCACGTGTCCATGTCGACCTCGTAGGAGTCGACACGCGGGTTCTTCCCGTCCTCCGGCGTCCAGCGGTAGACCTTGAACGTGCGGATGTTCTTGGCGCCGGTCGGCGCCTTGTAGGTTTCGCCCGTTCCGATCTTGGAATTGGCGGGCAGTGCGAACTCAGCCATCGCTTCCTCTCGAAACTTCGCCTTAGTACACGCGGGCCTTGGGCGGGAACGACTGCACGTCGTTGCTCATCGGCTGGAGGTTGACGGGGCGATAGTCGATCCGGGTCTTGCCGGTCTTCTCGTCGACCCACACCACGGTGTGCTTCAGCCAGTTCTTGTCGTCGCGCTCGGGGAAGTCCTCGTGCGCGTGGGCGCCGCGGCTCTCCTGGCGGTTGGCCGCCGAGTAGATCGTGCCCTGCGCCTGGATGATCAGGTTCTGGAACTCCAGCGTCTCCATGAGATCGGAGTTCCAGATCAGCGAGCGGTCCTTGACGCGGATGTCGTCCTTGCCGGCGAACACCTTGTCCATGTTGGCGCAGCCCTCGGCGAGGCTCTTGGTGGTGCGGAACACCGCGCAGTCGTTCTGCATGGTCTTCTGCATCAGCGCGCGCAGCTGCGCCGTCGGCGTGCCGCCGTTGGCATGGCGGGCCTGGTCGAGGCGCTCGATCGAGTTGGCGCCGGCGTCCTTGAGCTGCTTGTGCGACTCGCCCGGCTTCAGGAGTTGCTCGACGCGGTTGGCGGCCGAGCGGCCGAACACGACCAGCTCGAGCAGCGAGTTCGAGCCGAGGCGGTTGGCGCCGTGGACGCCGACCGAGGCCGCCTCGCCCAGCGCCATCAGGCCGGGCACCGGGGTGTTCGGGTTGCCGTCCTTAACCGTCATCACCTCGCAGTGATAGTTCGCCGGGATGCCGCCCATGTTGTAGTGGCAGGTCGGCAGGATCGGGATCGGCTGGCGGGTCACGTCGACGCCGGCGAAGATCCGGGCGGTCTCGGCGATGCCGGGCAGGCGTTCCTGGATGATCTTCGGGTCGAGGTGCTCGATGTGCAGCTCGATGTAGTCCTTGTTCGGGCCGCAGCCGCGGCCCTCGCGGATCTCGATGGTCATCGAGCGGCTGACGACGTCGCGCGAGGCGAGGTCCTTGGCCGACGGCGCGTAGCGCTCCATGAAGCGCTCGCCGTTGCCGTTGGTGACGTAGCCGCCCTCGCCGCGCACGCCCTCGGTGATCAGGCAGCCGGCGCCGTAGACGCCGGTCGGGTGGAACTGCACGAACTCGAGGTCCTGCAGCGGCAGGCCGGCGCGCAGCACCATCGCCCCGCCGTCGCCGGTGCAGGTGTGGGCCGAGGTCGCGGTCTGGTAGACGCGGCCGTAACCGCCGGTCGCCAGCACCGTCTGGTGGGCGCGGAAGCGGTGGATGGTGCCGTCGTCGAGGTTCCACGCCATGACGCCGCGGCACACGCCCTCGTCCATGATCAGGTCGAGCGCGAAGTACTCGATGAAGAACTCGGCGTGGTTGCGCAGCGACTGCTGGTACAGCGTGTGCAGGATGGCGTGGCCGGTGCGGTCGGCGGCGGCGCAGGTGCGGTGCGCGATGCCCTTGCCGAACTCGGTGGTCATGCCGCCGAACGGACGCTGGTAGATCTTGCCCTCGGGCGTGCGCGAGAACGGCACGCCGAAGTGCTCGAGCTCGATGATCGCCGGGATGCCGTCGCGGCACATGTACTCGATCGAGTCCTGGTCGCCGAGCCAGTCGGAGCCCTTGACCGTGTCGTACATGTGCCAGCGCCAGTCGTCGGGGCCCATGTTGCCCAGCGCCGCCGAGATGCCGCCCTGCGCCGCCACGGTGTGGCTGCGGGTCGGGAACACCTTGGTGATGCAGGCCGTCTTGTAGCCCTTGCTGGCCATGCCGAAGGTGGCACGCAGGCCGGAACCGCCGGCGCCCACGACGACGACGTCGTACTCGTGGTCGATGACGGTGTAAGCCCTGCCGCCGATGTTCACGGTGCCCGGCGCGGCGCCGTTGCTCTTGCCGTTGCTCGCCTCGGCCATGTTCAGCCTCCGAAACCGATACGCAGGATGGCCACGACCGCGGCCAGTCCCGACAACACTGCGACGAAACGGACCAGAAGGATCAAAGCCAGCTTCCGGCCCTCGCCATGGATGTAATCCTCGATGACCACCTGCAGGCCGAGCTGGCCGTGATGCAGGCCGACCACGATGGTGAGGATCAGCAGGACCATGACGAACGGCGAGCCGATCCAGGCCCGCACGACGCCCTGGTCGGCGCCACTCATCATTACGAGCGAAACGGCGAACCAGACCACCAGCGGCACCAGCGCGATGGCGGTGAGCCGCTGCATCCACCAATGGTGCAGGCCGGAATGGGCCGAACCGAGACCGCGGGCGCGGGCCAGCGGGGTGCGGAGATCGCTGCTCTTCATCTCGCCCTCCTCACGCCAGCCGCAGGCCGACGGCCCACGACGCCAGGGTGGCGATCACGGCGACCGCGATCACGACGTAGCTGGCCTTCTCGGCTTCCTTGATCTCGAAGCCGATGCCGGCGTCCCAGAACAGGTGCCGGATGCCGTTGCACAGGTGGTAGAACAGGCAGAACAGCCAGCCACCGAGCACGATCCGGCCGAAGATCGAGGCGTTGAAGGCCTGGAATTTCGCGTAGGTGCCGGGGCTCGCCGAGGCGAAGACCACCCAGGCCACCAGGTAGAGCGCGCCCAGCGACAGCGCCACGCCGGTGGCGCGGTGCAGGATCGACAGGCGGGCGGTGATCGGAAGACGGTAGACTTGCAGATGCGGTGAAAGCGGCCGGTTGGCCGGCCGATTGGCGACGCTCATCGCGCGGAACCCCTATTGCCACGTTGGCTGCATTCTAAATAGCGCCCGGCGCCCCCAAGTCAACGGAAGTCGCCGCCGCATCGGCTGCAGTAAGCCCCGGATTTCCAAGCGAAATTCGGGGCCCGCCGTGGGGCCGGCCCGGGTCAGGCCCGGCGCGGCATCAGCAGCCAGTAGTCGAGGTCGAGAACCACCGCCGGGTGGTACTTGCCGTCGGCGCCCTTGCCCGGAAACGACGCGGCCGGGCAGTCCTTGGTCGCCACCAGCCGCAACCGCAGGGCGCCGAGGTCGCGGCGGCCCGGCAGCTCGGCCTTTTCCAGCACCTCCGACCACGCGTAGATGGTGTCGCCGCCGAAGGTCGGGCCGACATGGCTGCCGGCGTTGATGGCGGCCAGCCGGAAGCCGTTGGCCAGGCCGTTGAAACTGAGCGCGCGGGCCAGCGAGATGATGTGGCCGCCGTAGGCCAGCCGCCGCCCGAACCGGGTGCTCTTGCCGGCGAAGGCGTCGAAATGGACGCGCGCGGTGTTCTGGTACAGGCGGGTCGAGAACATGTGGTCGCTGTCCTCGAGCGTCATGCCGCTGACGTGGTCGATGCGCTCGCCCGGCTGGTAATCCTCCCAGCGGTGCGGCGAGCCGGCCGCGACGTCGTCGTAGCCGGCCATCGCGAGGCCGGCCGGCACGACCAGGTCGGCCGGCGCGACCGCGGCCGCCGTCTTCGGCGCCACCGGCTCGCCGACCGGCGCCGCCGGGTCGCGCTTGTGCACCATCACCCAGCGCACGTAGTCGAGCACCATCTCGCCCTTCTGGTTGGTGCCGACCGAGCGCACCCAGACGACGCCGCTGGCCTTGTTCGAGTTCTCGCGCAGGCCGAGCACGGTCGAGCGCGCCGACAGCGTGTCGCCCGGGTAGACCGGCACGCCCCAGCGGAACTCGGCGTAGCCGAGGTTGGCCACCGCGTTGAGCGAGATGTCGTTCACGGTCTTGCCGATCACCACGTGGAAGACCAGCAGGTCGTCGAGCGGTGCGCGCGGCAGGCCGATCGCGCGCGCGAACTCGTCCGACGAGTTCACGGCGAAGCGCGAGCCGTAGAGGCCGACGTTCAGCGCCGCGTCGGCCTCGGTCAGCGTGCGCGGCGTGGCGTGGTGGAACTCCTGGCCGACCCGGAAATCCTCGAAGAAGTTGCCGGTCGCCGTCTTGGCCGGCGCGGTCTTGGCGGGTGAGGTCGTCATGCTGCCCCCTGCAGTTCGCGGATCGCGGCCGCCAGCGCCAGCGCGCGCTCGGCCTGCTCGACGTGCAGGTTCTCGATCATGCGGCCATCGACCGTGACCACGCCCTTGCCCTCGGCCTGTGCCTTCTTGAACGCCTCGACGATCCTGGCGGCCATCGCCAGCTCGGCCTCGGACGGCGCGAACACCGCGTTGCACGGTTCGACCTGGCTGGGATGGATCAGCGTCTTGCCGTCGAAGCCCATCTCGAGGCCCTGCTGGCAGACCGCGCGGAAGCCCTCGGCGTCCTGGATGTCGTTGTAGACGCCGTCGAGGATGGTGAGGCCGTTGGCGCGCGCCGCCAGCATGGCGATCCCGAGCGCGGTGATCATCGGCAGGCGCATCGGCGTGTGCCGCGCCCGCATGTCCTTCACGAGGTCGTTGGTGCCCATGATGAACAGGCTGAGCCGCGGGTGGGCAGCGGCGATCTCCTCGGCCCGCAGGATGCCCCTGGGGGTTTCCATCATCGCCCAGACCTGCATCGACGCCGGCGCGCCGGCGGTGTCCAGCAGCGACACCACGTGGGTGACCTGGGCGGCGCTCTCGACCTTGGGCACGACCAGGGCGTCGGCGCCCGAGCCGGCGATGGCGGCGATGTCGGCCTCGCCCCACGGCGTGTTGAGGCCGTTGCAGCGGATCGCGATCTCGCGCTTGCCGTAGGCCCGGCTCTCGGCCGCCAGCACGACGTTGGTGCGGGCGGCTTCCTTGGCGTCGGGGGCGACGGCGTCCTCGAGGTCGAAGATCAGCGCGTCGGCCGGCAGGGTGCGCGCCTTCTCCAGCGCGCGGGTGTTGGCGCCGGGCATGTAGAGGACACTTCGGCGCGGACGGACGGCGTTGGACATGGCGGGCTCCCCGAAAACGCGGCGGACTATAATGGCGGGCCTCCTTGTGGCAAGGTGGCCGCGGCCATGCGCTTCCTTTCGCTCCAGAGCCATGTCGCCTACGGCTACGTGGGCAACCGGGCTGCGACGTTCCCGCTGCAACGATTGGGCCACGAGGTCTGGGCGGTGAATACCGTCGAATTCTCGAACCACACGGGCTACGGCGCGTGGCGGGGCCGCGCCGCGCCGGCCGGGCAGGTCGCCGAGATCGTCGACGGCATCGCCGCGCTGGGCATGTTGTCGCGCTGCGACGTCCTGCTCACGGGTTATGTCGGTGACGCGGCGCTGGGCGACGTCGTGCTGGATACCGCGCGGCGCGTGCGCGAAGCCAACCCGGCGGCGCTGTGGTGCTGCGACCCGGTGCTGGGCGACGTCGACACCGGGATCTACGTCAAGCCGGGCATCGACACCTTCTTCCGCGACCGCGCCCTGCCGGTCGCCGACCTCGTGACCCCCAACCATTTCGAGCTCGAGCACCTGACCGGCCGCCGGATCGCCACCCTGCCGGAGGCGCTGGCGGCGGCGCGCGGCCTGCTGGGCGACGGCCGCCCGGGCGGCGGCCCCCGGCTCGCCCTGGTGACCAGCCTGCGACGCGCCGACGCGCCCGCCGACCGGATCGAGATGGTGGCGGTGGCGCGCGACGCGGCGTGGCGGGTGACCACGCCGATGATCGGCTTCGAGATCGCGCCCAACGGCACCGGCGACATGGTGGCGGCGCTGTTCGCCGCCCACTGGGCCGGGTGCGGCGATGCCGCGGCGGCGCTGGGCCATGCCGCCTCGTCGGTGTACGCGGTGCTGGAGGCGACCCACGCGATGGCCGAGCGCGAGCTGCAGGTGGTCGCGGCGCAGGACCGGCTGGTGGCGCCGCCGCAGCGATTCGCGGCCGAGGCGTTGTAGACGGGCGATGAGCGTTCCGGGCTTCGCCTTCAACCCGCTGTCGCTGGCCATCGAGGGGGCCGCGATCGGCTTCCTGATCGCCGTGCCGGTCGGCCCGGCGGCGGTGCTGTGCATCCGCCGCTCGATCACGGTCGGGGCGATGGCCGGCTACGTGACCGGGATCGGCGCGGCGCTGGGCGACGCGGTGTTCGGCGCGGTCGCCGCCTTCGGCCTGTCGATCGTCGAGCAGTTCGTGGTCGAGCGCGAGGCGTGGTTGCTGGGGCTGGGCGGCATCGGCCTGATCGTGATGGGCTGGATGACGATGCGGCACCGGCCGCGCACGGTCGGCGACCCGGTGGCCGACGATCGCGACCACGAGGTCCTGACCCACATCCACTACCTGACCTCGAGCTTCTTCATCACGGTGTTCAACCCGCTGACCGTGATCGCCTTCGGCGCCGCCTTCGCCGGCCGCAACCTCGCCGGCGTCGGCGCCAGCCTGCCCGACGCCAGCCTGCTGGTCGCGGCGGTGTTCTGCGGCGCGCTGGCGTGGTGGACGATCATCTGCGCGGTGTCGGTCGCCATGCGCCACCGCTTCACCGGCTCGGGACTGGTGTGGCTGAACCGCATCTCGGGCGCGGTCATCCTGGGCTTCGGGGTGGCGGCCCTGGTGTCGCTGCTGCCGCTGCCATGGAAGCAGATCGGCCGCGGCATCGGGCTGTGAGAAGGAGCGGCTAGCGGCCCTTCAGCTGCGCGAGCTCGCCGCGCAGGGTGGCGAAGACCTGGTCCCAGTCGCCCGGACGTGCCTGCCGGAACAGGCGCGCGGTCGGGTACCACGGCGCCCGGTTGCCGCCCAGCTGCCAGCGCCAGTCGGCGGCCGACGGCAGCAGCACCCAGGTACGCAGGCCCATCGCCGCGGCGAGGTGGGCGATCGGTGCGTCGATCGAGATCAGCAGGTCGAGCTGCGACAGCGCGGTCGCGGCCTCGGCGAAGTCGAAGATGCCGCGGCCGACGTCGTGGACCAGCCCGCCGGCGCCGGCCTGCTGGATGTCCTTCTGGTGGACGCCGCCCTGCAGGCTGAACAGCAGCAGGTCGGGGTCGCCGGCCAGGTCCATGAAACGCGAGAAGTCGACCGAGCGCTGGCGGTCCTGCGGCCGGCCGGGCGTCCCCGCCCAGTAGATGCCGACGCGCAGCTTGGCGCGGTCGAGGTGGCCGAGCTTGATGCGGCTGGTCGCCGGCGCGCGCAGGTACGGCTCGCGCGACAGCGAGCCGAAGTCGACGCGGCAGAGATGCGGCAGCGACACCATCGAGGCATGCAGGTCGAAGGCCGGCAGCGGCTCGCCCTCGGCGACCACCTGGTCGATGAAGTCGACGGTGCCGAGCAGCTCCTTGAGCAGCGCCTGGCAGAGCACGATCACGGTGGCGCCGCGGCGCTTGAGCTCGCGCGCGAAGCGGATGAACAGCAGCACGTCGCCAAGGCCCTGCTCGGGGTAGAGCAGGATGCGCCTGCCGCCGACCGGGCCGCCGTCCCACGCCGGCTGCGTGAAGTCGGGCACCGGCGTCTCGGGCAGGCGCTTGCGCGTCTCGTAGGCGGCGAAGCCCTCGGCCAGCTCGCCGCGCATCAGCAGCGTGATCGCGAGCTCGACGCGGGCGCGCCGGTTGTCGGGGTTGAGCGCCAGGGCGCGGCCGAAGCAGCCGATCGCTTCCTCGACGCGACCGAGGTCGCGCAGGCAGAGGGCGAGGTTGAAGAAGCCCTCGCCGTAGTCGCGGTTCAGCGTGATCGACTGGAAGTGGTACTTCACCGCCTCGTCGAGGCGGTTGGCCGCGCGCAGCGCGTTGCCGAGGTTGGAATGCAGCGCCGGGTTGTCGGGATCGGCCGCCAGCGCGAGGCGATGATGGCCGACCGAGGCGTCGAGCTTGCCGGCCAGCCGCAGCGCCACGCCGAGGTTGTTGTGCAGCTCGGCATGGTAGGGCCGCACCGCCAGCAGGCGCAGGTAGGCGGTGATGGCTTCCTCGAGCCGGCCGGCGCGGTGCGCCTGGGCGGCGAGGCGAAGCTGCTGAACGAAGGTGTCGTCCTTGCCAAAGAGCGGCGTCGGCGCCGAGGACGCCTGCGATTCCGGCCGGAGCGGATAGAGCGACGGGGTGTCGTGCACGATCGAAGATTACATCAATATTCGCGCACAAACATCTGAAAAATAAAGATTTTCATTTAGATTCATAGACATAGAACAATTGTACAGGCGCTGTGGAGGGCCCGCGGCGGTCTACTAGATGTAGCCCTTGATCAGCTCTTCGGCGATCTGCACGGCGTTGAGGGCGGCGCCCTTGCGCAGGTTGTCGCTGACCACCCAGAGCGACAGGCCGTTGTCGATCGTGGGGTCGACGCGGACCCGGCTGACGAACACGCCGTCCTGGCCGGTGACTTCCTGCGGCGTCACGTAGCCGCCGTTCTCGCGCCGATCGACCACCAGCACGCCGGGCTGCGCCGCCAGCACGCGCCGCGCCTCGATCTCGTCGAGCGGCCGCTCGAGCTCGAGGTTGATGGCCTCGGCATGGCCCACGAAGGTCGGCACGCGCACGCAGGTGGCATGGACCTTGATCCTGGGGTCGAGGATCTTCTTGGTCTCGACCACCATCTTCCATTCTTCCTTGGTCGAGCCGTCGTCCATGAAGACGTCGATGTGCGGGATGACGTTGAAGGCGATCGACTTGGTGAACTTCTTCGGTTCCAGCGTCTGGTTCACGAAGAAGCTCTTGGTCTGGTTCAGCAGCTCGTCCATCGCGTCCTTGCCGGCGCCGGACGTCGACTGGTAGGTCGACACGACCACGCGCCGGATGGTCGCCGCCTCGTGGATCGGCTTCAGCGCCACCACCATCTGGATGGTCGAGCAGTTCGGGTTGGCGATGATGCCGCGCGCCTTGTAGCCGGCGATCGCCTGCGGGTTGACCTCGGGCACCACCAGCGGCACGTCCGGGTCCATTCGCCAGTACGAGGTGTTGTCGACCACCACCGCGCCGGCCTTGGCGGCACGCGGGCTGTGCTCGGCCGAGACCTTGGCGCCCGGCGAGCTCAGCACGATGTCGATGCCCTTGAAGTCGAACTTGGCGAGGTCGTGGACCTTGAGGGTGCCGTGGTCGCCGAACGAGGCCTGCTTGCCGACCGAGCGCGACGACGCCAGCGCCACGACCTCGTCGGCCGGGAAGTTGCGCTCGGCCAGGATCTGCAGCATTTCGCGCCCGACATTGCCGGTCGCGCCGACGACGGCGACTCTGTATCCCATGGCGCCCCCGATACGCGCCGCGACGCGGTTTGGCAACCGCGCAGCGGACCGGCGACCTTGACGCCGGACGGAGCCTCTTGCCCTTAATCGGCCGACCGAGTTCCGAGGGAATTTCATGACCGAGACTGCGCTGCCGCTGGCAGGACTGCGCGTGCTGGACATCAGTTCGTTCATCGCCGCCCCGGCGGCGGCGGTCGTGCTCGGCGACTGGGGCGCCGACGTCATCAAGGTCGAGGGACCGGACGGCGACCCCAACCGCCGGATCATGCACGACTCGTCCAACTACCCGAAGGGCGAGGTCAACTATCCCTGGCAGATGGACTCGCGCAACAAGCGCTCGATCGCGCTGGACCTCAAGAAGCCGCAGGCGCGGGCCGCGCTCGACCGGCTGATCGCGACCGCCGACGTGCTGATCTGCAACTTCCCGCCGCCGGTGCGCGACAAGCTGCGGCTGGGCTACGACGCGGTGAAGGCGGTCAACCCGCGCATCATCTATGCCTCGCTGACCGGCTACGGCGAGACCGGGCCGGACCGCGACCGGCCGGGGTTCGACGTCACCGCCTACTTCGCGCGCTCGGGCCTGCTCGACGCGCAGCGCTACGAGGGCGGCCCGCCGGGCGTGCCGGTGCCGGCGCAGGGCGACCGCGCCACCGCCATGACCCTGGTCTCGGCGATCCTGATGGGCCTGATGCAGCGCATGAAGACCGGCGAGGGCTCGTGGGTCGGGACCTCGCTGCTGGGCAACGGGCTGTGGTCGTGCGGGGTGGTGGCGCAGGCCGCGCTGGTCGGCGCCTTCCTGCCGCACCGGCCGCCGCCGGAGCGGCCGCGCTCGGCGCTGGGCAACATCTACCGCACCGCCGACGATCGCTGGCTGCAGCTCACCATCGTGCGCGAGGACAAGATGTGGCCGGGCATCTGCGCCGCGATCGAGCAGCCCGGCCTGCTGGCCGACCCGCGCTTCGCCACGGTCGCGGATCGACGCCACCACTCGGCCGAGCTGGCCGCCATCCTGCGCGAGGCCTTCGCCCGCCAGGACTACGAGCACTGGCGCGTCGAGATGGGCCAACACGGCATCACCTTCGGCGTCATCAGCCGGCCGCAGGACGTGCCCGACGACCAGCAGGCGGTGGCCTGCGGCGCCGTCGTCGAGACCGGGATCCCGGGCATGGCGCGCACCCTCAGCAACCCGATCCGGCTGGGCTTCGCCGAGCAGCGCATCGCCGGGCCGGCGCCCGATCTCGGCCAGCACAGCGACCAGGTCCTGGCCGAGGCCGGGTTCGGCGCCGACGAGATCGCCGCGCTGCGCGCCGCCGGGGCGGTGTCGTGAGCGACGCACCGCTCGACCCGGCGGAGGAACTGCCGCTCTCGGACCTCAGGGTCCTGGACATCAGCTCCTTCATCGCCGCGCCGGCGGCGGCGGTGGCGCTGGCCGACTACGGCGCCGATGTCATCAAGGTCGAGCCGCCCGGCGAGGGCGACCCGCACCGCCACAACTGGAAGAACCCGGGCTACCCGCAGAGCGACCGGAACTTCCCGTGGCAGCTCGACGGCCGGCACAAGCGCTCGCTGTCGCTCGACCTCAAGAACCCCGGCGCGCGCCCGGTGCTGGAGCGGCTGATCGCGCGCGCCGACGTCATGATCGTCAACTTCCCGCCGCCGGCGCGCGAGCGCCTGCGGCTGCGCTGGGAAGACGTGCAGCCGCTCAACCCGCGGCTGGTCTACTGCTCGCTCACCGGCTACGGCGAGAGCGGCCCCGACCGCGACCGGCCCGGCTTCGACATCAGCGCCTACTTCGGCCGCTCCGGCATCCTCGACGCGGCGCGCTACGAGGGCGGGCCGCCCGGCATCTCCCTGCCGGCGCAGGGCGACCGCGCCACCGCGATGACGCTGGTCGCCGCCATCCTGATGGGGCTGCGCCACCGTGACCGCACCGGCAAGGGCTGCTGGGTCGGCACCTCGCTCTACGCCAACGGCGTGTGGGCCAACGGCACCACGGTGGCGGGCGCCCTGGTCGGCGCGTCGCTGCCGGTGCGCCACGGTCCCGACAAGCCGCGCAACGCGCTGACCAACCTCTACCGCACCGCCGACGATCGCTGGCTGCAGCTGCTGGTGGTGCGCGACGACCGGCTGTGGCCGGCCTTCTGCCAGGCCATCGGCCGGCCCGAGCTGGAGGCCGATCCGCGCTTCGCCGAGCGCGAGACGCGGCGGGCCAACGCGCTGGCGCTGGGCAGCGAGCTGGCGGCGGTGTTCGCGCTCCGGACCTGGGCCGAGTGGGAGCTGCGCTTCGCCCCGACCGGCATCCCGTTCGGCGTGATCGGCCGCGTCGCCGACGTCGTCGTCGACGAGCAGGCCGAGCACGCCGGCCTGTTCGCCGAGACCGCCAACCCGGCGATCCCGCGCACCGTCAGCACGCCGATCCGGCTGGGCTTCGCCAAGCCGCGCAAGGCCGGCCCGCCGCCCGAGGTCGGCGAGCACAGCGAGCAGGTGCTGCGCGAGCTCGGCTACGGCGAGGACGAGATCGCGGCCCTGCGCCGGCAGGGCGCCCTCGGGTAGGTGATAAGCCGCGAACGGCGGGCTACAGTGACGTCATGCCGACCGCGCTGACCGCCTGGCTCGAGACGTTGGGACTGGCCCAGTACGCGCCGGCCTTCGCGGCGCACGCCGTCGGCATGGACATCGTCGGCGACCTGACCGACGCCGACCTCCAGAGCATCGGCATCACGCTGCTGGGTGACCGCAAGCGGCTGCTCAAGGCGATCGCCGAGCTGCGCGCCGCGCCCGCGGCCGACCCGCCCGGCCCGGCCCGCGCCGAGCGCCGGCAGGTCACCGTGCTGTTCTGCGACCTCGTCGGCTCGACCGAGCTGTCGGCCCGCCTCGATCCCGAGGAACTGGCGCCGATCATCGACCGCTACCATGCCCGCGTCGGCGAGACCGTGCGCCAGATGGGCGGCCACGTCGCGCGCCTGCTGGGCGACGGCGTGATGGCCTACTTCGGCTGGCCGACCGTGCGCGAGGACGACGCCGAGCGCGCGGTCGCGGTCGGCCTCGAGCTGATCGAGGCGGTGTCGCGCCTGCCGGCCGTCGCCGGCCAGCGCCTGCGCGTGCGCGTCGGCGCGGCAACCGGCCTGGTGGCGATCGGCTACGGCGCCGGCGCGCCGGACGGCGGCATCGCCGGCGACACGCCCAACATCGCCGCCCGGCTGCAGGCCGAGGCCGGACCCAACGGCATGGTGGTGGCGCCGCTGACCGTTCAGCTGGCCGGCCGCTCGTTCCGCTACCGCAGCCTCGGCAGGCGCACGCTGCGCGGCATCGCCGAGCCGATGGAAGTGTTCGAGGTCAGCGGCACCCGCTCGTCGCTCAACCGCTTCAAGGCGCTGCGCTCGCGCTCGGGCGCGCCGCTGGTCGGCCGCAGCGAGGAAGTCGAGCTGCTGCTCAGCCGCTGGCGCCGCGCCATCGACTCCGAAGGCCAGGTGGCGCTGCTGTCGGGCGACGCCGGCATCGGCAAGTCGCGACTGCTGCGCGCCACCCGGGCACGCATCGGCGAGGCCACGGTGCTGAGCTACCAATGCTCGCCGCTGCACCAGGACATCGCGCTGTTCCCGGTCGTCTACCAGATCTCGCGCGCCGCCGGCCTCGCCGCCGACCAGACCGCCGAGCAGAAGGTGGCGCGCGTGCTGGCGTGGCTGAAGGTGGCCGGCCTCGAGGCCGGCGACGACCTGCCGCTGCTCTGCCACCTGCTGCAGATCGACTCGCCCGACCATCGCCTCGCCGACCCGCCGCGGGTGGTGCGCGACCGCATCGTCGCCATGCTGTCGGACAAGTTCTTCGCGCTCGGCGCGCACCGGCCGGTGTTCGCCATCGTCGAGGACGTGCAGTGGATCGACCCGACGATGGAACAGCTGGTGCTGGACCTCATGGCCAACGCCCGCGACCGGCCGGTGATGCTGTTCGCGACCAGCCGCGAGCCGTTCCCGGCGCGCTGGCACGAGGCTGGTCCGACGACGCAGCTGCGGCTCGACCGGCTGGGCAGCGCCGACAGCCACCGGCTGATCCAGGCGATCGCCGGCGACCGGCTCGATCCCGCCGTGCAGGCCGGCATCGCCAGCCGCGCCGAGGGCGTGCCGCTCTACCTCGAGGAACTGACGCTGGCGCTGCTCGAGGCCGGCCGCCGCCCGGCGCTGGGCGAGGTGCCGACCAGCCTGCAGGCGCTCCTGGCGGCGCGCCTCGACAAGATGGGCGAGGCCAAGTCGGTGCTGCAGGTCGCCTCGGTGTTCGGCCGCCAGTTCGCGGTGCCCGACCTGCTGGCGATTGCCGGCGGCGACGAGGCCGGGCTGCGCGCGGCGATCGAGAAGGCGGTCGACGCCGGCCTGCTGCAGGAGGCCGAGCCGGGCAACGACTCGATCCTCGTGTTCAAGCACGCGCTGGTGCAGGACGCCGCCTACGCCGGCCTGCTCAACAGCGAGAAGCGGCGGCTGCACGCGGCGGCGCTGGCCCACCTCGAGACCCAGGACTCGCTGGCCGCGACCGGTGGCAGCGTCGTGCTGGCCTCGCATGCCGAGCGCGCCGAGGCGTGGGACAAGGCCGCCCAGCACCTGCTCGCCGCCCTCGACCAGGCGATCCGCAACTCGTCGAACCACGAGGCGGTGGCGCTGTACGAGCGCGCGCTGACCGCGATCGGCCGGCTGCCGCCGGCGGTCGGCGCGGCGCTGGCGGTCGACGTGCGGCTGCACGTGTTCAGCCCGCTGCTGGCGCTGGGCCAGGTCGAGCGGCTGGTCGCGGTGATGCGCGAGGCCGCCGACCTCGCCCAGTCGCTGGGCGACCAGCGCCGCCTCGCGGCCACGACCTGCCAGCTCGCGACGGCGCTGTGGCTGGCCGGCCAGCACGAGGCCGGCCTCGGCTCGGCGCGCGAGGCGGCACGCCTGGCCGACGCGGCGAACGACTTCGCGCTGCGCCTGTCGGCGCGCTTCGCCGAGGCCAACCTGCTGCACGCGACCGGCGAGCTGCGCGGCGCGGTCGAGATCTACGCCGGCATCCTCGCCAGCCTCGGCGGCGACCTCGAGCTGCGGCGCTTCGGCTGGCCCGGCATCCCGAGCCTGCTGACCCGCGGCCTGCTCACCTGGTCGCTGGTCCTGCTCGGCGAGTTCGAGCAGGCGCGCGCGGTCAAGGACCGCGCGATGGCGCTGGTCGACCGCATCCGCGAGCCCTACTCGCTGACCTACGCCTACATGGGCCAGGGCCTGTACGAGCAGGCCACCGGCGACCACGCGGCCGCGGTCGCCTCGTTCGAGGCCGCCCACCGCGTCACGCAGCAGTCCGACATCGTGCTGCCGATCGCCTGCGCCTGGCTGGGCACGGCCTATGTCCAGGCCGGCCGCGCCGGCGACGCCCTCGCCCTGCTGCTCGAGGCCGAGCGCAAGGGCTCCTACAAGTCGGGCGGCATCTACAACTGGATCCACCACTACAAGGCACTGGCGCGCGCGCAGCTGGCGACCGGCGACGTCGAGGCCGCCTACGAGGCGATCGGGCGGGCCGAGGAACTGGCGAGCCGGGCCGGCGAACTCGGCCACCTCGCCGCGGTGCTGCACATCCGCGGCGACATCGAGGCGGCCGACCCCGAGGCCGGTCCCGCCGCCGCCGCCGACAGCTACCGGCGCGCGCTCGAGATCGCGCGCGACCGCGGCATGCGCCCGCTGGCGGCGCGCTGCCTCGCCGAGCTGGCGCGCAGCTGCACCGCGGCCGGCGATGCCGCCGCGGCCCAGCGCCATGCCGACGAGGCGCACCGCCTGAAGGTCGAGCTGGGCCTCGCGCCGGCCGACACGCCGCAGCGCGCCGCCGAGTGACTCCGCGCGTCAGACCGGCGCCAGCGGGCTGAAGCGAACCTTCATCTTCTGCCAGCGGTTCAGCGGGTCGCGGTCGAGATCGCGGCGGCCGGCGGCGCGCCGCAGGTCGGGCAGCGCCAGCAGCGGCTTCACCATCTCGCGCAGCACCGGCTCGGCCATCGACGCCCCCTTGCAGGCATGCGGCCCGCTGCCGAACACGAGGTAGCCCGCCGGGTCGCGCGCCGTCGAGAAGGCGTCGGGCTGGGCGAACACGCGCGGATCGAACATCGCGGTCTTGAGCAGCACGGCGACCATGCTGCCCTTGGGCACGATGCGGCCGCCGAGGTCGGTGTCCTCGTTGCAGTGGCGGAACAGCGCCGGTGCCACCGGGTTGAAGCGCAGGCACTCGCGGACCAGCCCGTCGATCTCGGCATCGCCGTAGCGGCCGGGCTGGATGCGGTCGGCATGGTCGAGCACGACCTCCATGACGTTGGGCAGGGCCTGCGCCAGCGTGCCGGCCGAGCCCACGATCAGCTCGGCGACCAGCAGCCGGACGGTGATGTCGAAGCGCGCCGGGTCGAGGCCGTAGGCGGCGGGATCGAGCGCCAGCAGGTTCTCGAGCAGCGTGCGCCGGCGGTTCTGGCCGGCGCGGATGGCCGCGATCAGCCCGTCGAGGTGGCGGAAGAACTCCTCGGTGGTGCGGCGCGCCAGCCCGGTCAGGTCGGCGGCGTCGACGACGTTGACGAAGACCTGCGTGAACGCGGTCTGCGCCCACGCCTGCAGCGTGGTGAAGGCGATGTCCTGCGGCGGCACCGGCGGCAGCGCCCGCAGCCAGTCGCGCGGCACCTGGCTCAGCTCCGCCTTGGCGAACTGCGAAGCGACGAAGGCCGGCGACACGAAGTTCGGCCCGGTGACGCCGAAGTAGGCCTGGGCCAGTGCCATCGGCACGACCAGCGAGACGTGGCGCACGAGGTCGAGCGCGCCGGCCGGGGCGTGGCGGCGCAGGATCGACTGCATCGCCTGGCGCGCGACCGCGGACCACGCCGCGGTGCCGAGCGGTCGCGCCGCGTCGGCCCACATCTTCACCCGGCGCGTGCGCTCGGGGTCGCCTTCCGGCAGCCCGAGCATCAGCCGTTCGCCGCCGCAGATCCGGCGCATGCGCAGGTCGGTCTCGACCAGCGAGAAGCGGCGGTCGTCGGCCAGCACCTGCCGCACCAGGTCGTGGCGGCCGACCAGCACGAGGTGGAGACGCGGGTCGACTTCCAGCCACGGTGGCGCGCCGTCGGGCAGCAGCGCCTTGCGGCCGAGCTGGACCAGCGCCTCGAGATCGATCCTCGGCGTGCGGTCGAGGCCGGGATTGACCGGCTCGGGACCGGGCGCGGTGGCGAAGGTGTCGCCGGCGGCGAGCCGCGCCAGCGCCGGCAGCGACGGCACGAAGAAGTAGTCGCCGCCGCGCACCGCGACGAAGCGCGGCAGGTGGCTGTAGGGCGCGGGCCGGCCGGCGACCGCGAAGCTGTCCTCGACGTCGCCGCGGTTGGCGCCGGCGATCGGGCAACGCCCGAGCCCGGCCTGGCCGATGAACTCGCCGGTGTTGATCCAGCGGGTCTGCAGGAACTCGAACTGCTGGTCGATGCGCGCGCACATCGCCACGAACAGGATGCCGCGCGGCTTGCCGTCGCCCGGCGCGCCGTGGGGCAGGAAGTCGCCGTAGGTGATCGAGCGCCGCCACAGGCGGTGGCGGCGCGACTCGTCGCGGTTGTTGGAGTCGCGCGGGTTGACGCGGCGCGCGTGCGCGCCGAGCGGGCAGCGCAGGCCACGCGGATCCTCCGCGCCGTACCGGAAGTCGTTGATGGCGCGGTCGTCGCCGCCCTGCGTCGGCCCGTCCGGCGACTTCACCAGCGACGTGCCGTCGGGCCAGCGGCCCATCATCTGCGCCGCCAACAGCGACTCGCCGGCGGCGCTGCCGGCGCGCTCGGCGAGGTAGCGGCGGAAGCCGACCACGTCCTGCTCGAGCTTGCGGAACACCATGTAGGTGCCGTTGAGGCGCAGCTCGGGATGGGCGGGGCGGGCCTGCACCAGCCCGTCCTCGTCCGGCCAGCCCAGCAGCAGCTCGCCGCGCGCGATCGGGTCCCACGAGCCGTCGGGCCGCGCCGTGCCGCCGCCCGGCGGCGGTGGCCGCGGCGTGTCGAGCTCGGCCCCGACGAACGGCTGGCTGACGCCGTCGCGGAAGCCGAAGTGCTCGATGCGGTGGGCCGGGTCGAGCGGGCTGGCGATGCGTTCGCCGACCTCGGCGTGGAGGATGCGCAGGCCCGACCCGGCGAGGTCGTCGATCAGGTCGGCGATGGCGGGAGCCGCGGGCAGCCTGCCGCCGGCGGGCAACCGCCCCATCCCGACCTCGAGCCGCGACGGCAGGTCGTCGCCATCCGGTGCGGCCTGCAGGCTGACGGTCAGCACGCCGTGGACCTCGCGGCTGCCGAGCCAGCCGTCCCAGTGCTCGGGCGCCGAGGACCCGGTGTCGCCGAGCCGCTCGGCGCGCGCCGCCATGCCGTCGCGGAAATCCTCCGGGAAGCTGTCGAGCGTGTTGCGGTCGAGCCCGAGCGCGGCCAGTCCGGGCCAGGTGAAGGCGATGTTCCAGGTCGAGGCGGCAACGCGGCGATTGCCCGTCGCGTCGTAGCGGTGCGCCCTGGCCTCCGACCAGAAACGGCGATCGTCGGGCGGCAGCGCCACCAGCGTGCCTTCGCCGGCGGGGTCGGCCGGCGGCGGTTCGACCAGCGCGGCGATCAGGCGCCGCGCCGCCGCCGCGTCGACGACGTGGAAGAACAGGTAGTGCGCGCGCGCCGGATTGACGCTGCGGATGACGTTGGACTGCACCTCGTCGGGCGAGAACGGCGCCGCGCGCTCGGTCGTGCCGGCGTCCGCGGCCAACGCCGCCGGCCGCGTCCGCGGCGCGGGCGGCGCGGGCGGCGCCTCGGCGCCGCGCCGCGCGGCCGGGGCGAACAGCACGACCTCGCCGTCGGGCGCGGCCGCTGCGTGCCGGGGGCAGCCACCGGGATCAGGTCGCGTCCGTGCCGACATAGGTCCCTCCTTCCTGCGGGAAATCGCTGGCGTAGACGCTGTTCTCGGCGAGGAACCGGTCGAGCATCGGGCCGATGCCATCGATCGAGGTGCCGTCGGGCCGGCGCGTGCGCGCCACCAGTTCGTCGAACGCGCGCTTGAAGCGCTGCAGCTGGCGGATGCGGCCGACCGAGAGGTCGGGATAGGCGGCGTAGAAGGCGTGGGTCGGGACCTGGTGCCGCTTGGCGTAGTCCCAGTACTCCTCGAAGCTGCGCGACCCGGCCTGCGGCCAGCCCTCGCAGTTGCCCCAGATGCGGTCGACGTCCTCGGCCAGGAACACCGAGAACTCGCGCAGGTAATCCTTGAGCTGGCCGTCGAAGTTCGAGGTGAAGAGCAGCCACGCCCGCAGCGACGGGTCCCGCGGATCGACCGTCGACTTCTGCAGGTACTGCGCCGGCCGCAGGATCAGCCAGCGCGCGAAGTGGATGGTCGGCATCGCGCCGATCACCGTCGGCACGCGCTGCGCGACCCGTCGCTGCACCGACTCGAGCGCCGCCGCGAGGCGCTGCTCGTAGGTCCGCTTCTCGCCCGGGACCAGCCCCGGCATGATCGGCGTCAGCAGCGTCACCTCGGTGGCGCCGCCCAGCGTGGTCGATCTCGCCCACTCCATGTGTGCCTCGCGGGTCGTTCTACCGATGAGTGCGGGAGCGCCCGGATGTTCGTCGACCCGGATCGCCTCGATCCAATCAAGCCGCAGCCTCCGCGGCCGGTCCAGCCGGATTTTGCCCCTTGCGTGCCGTTTTCCGCCGGACCACCTTCTGCAGCGAGAGACGGGGAAACCTCATGCCGCAGACCTACCGGACCTACGCTGAGTTCTGGCCGTTCTACCTGCGGGAGCACCGCAAGCCCGAGACCCGGGCGCTCCACTACGTCGGCACGCTGCTCTCGCTCGCCGTGATGGCGTGGGCGATCGCGACCCAGTCGTGGTGGTGGCTGCTGGCCGTGCCGCTGGCCGGCTACGGCTTCGCCTGGTTCGCCCACTTCTTCGTCGAGCGCAACAAGCCGGCGACCTTCGGCGCGCCGTGGTGGTCCCTGGTCAGCGACTACCGCATGTGCTTCCTGTTCCTGACCGGGCGGCTCGGCGACGAGCTGATGAAGCACCAGATCCGCGGCTGACCGTCCTCCGGCCGGGCCATCCGGGGGGCGGGCCCGGCCCCCTTGCGCCTGCTGGGGCCGGACGCCACATTGCGGGCGAAAGCCAATCCCCCGTTTCGAGGATCCATGGAACCGATGCTGAAGGGCGCCGCGCCGCAGGCTGCCCCCGCCGATCTCATCAAGGACAGCGACCAGACCAAGTTCGCGAAGGACGTCCTCGAGGCCTCGCGCACCGTCCCCGTGATCGTCGATTTCTGGGCGCCGTGGTGCGGCCCCTGCAAGACGCTGCAGCCGACCATCGAGAAGGTGGTCAAGGCGGCCAACGGCGCGGTCAAGCTGGTAAAGATCAACATCGACCAGAACCAGATGCTGGCCCAGCAGCTGCGCATCCAGTCGATCCCGGCGGTCTACGCCTTCTTCGGCGGCCGTCCGGTCGACGGCTTCATGGGCGCGGTGCCGGAAAGCCAGGTCAAGCAGTTCGTCGACAACCTGGTGCAGGCGACCGGCGGCGCCGCCGCCGGCGGCGGCAACGAGATCGCCGAGCTGCTGGAGCACGCCAAGGCGGCGGTGGCGCAGAACGACCTCGACCTCGCGGTCCGCGTCTACTCCGAGATCCTCGGCCTCGACCCCACCAATGTCACGGCGCTGGCCGGCATCGCCCGCTACCACGTCGCCTCGGGCGACCTCGAGCAGGCCAAGGAGCTGCTGGCCCAGGTCGAGGCCAAGGACAAGACCAACAGCGACGTCGCCGCGGTGCAGGCCGCGATCGACCTCGCCGAGAAGGCCAAGGAGGCCGGTCCGCTCGACGAGCTCAAGTCGAAGGCGGCCGCCGATCCCAGGGACATGCAGGCGCGGCTCGACCTCGCGATGGCCTACTGGGCGGCCAACCAGCGCCAGGAAGCGATCGACGAGCTGCTCGACATGATCAAGGCCGACCGCAAGTGGAACGAGGAGGCGGCGCGCCAGCAGCTGCTGAAGTTCTTCGAGGCGCTGGGCTTCACCGACCCGCTCGCGGTCGCCGGCCGCAAGCGGCTGTCGACCATCCTGTTCTCCTGACCGCGGGCCGGGCATGACCGACCGGGTGCCGGGACGCAATCCCTTCGACCCGAGCTTCGAGCAGCTGCCCGAGACGCTGCCGATCTTCCCGCTGTCGGGCGTGCTGCTGCTGCCCGGCGGCAAGCTGCCGCTCAACATCTTCGAGCCGCGCTACCTCGCCATGATCTTCGATGCCCTGGCCGGGCACCGCATGATCGGCATGGTCCAGCCGGTCCAGCCCGGCGGCTTCGCCGGCGACGGCCTGCCGTCGGACGATGGCCGGCCGAAGGTCCACCGCGTCGGCTGCGCCGGCCGCATCACCAGCTTCAACGAGACCGACGACGGCCGCCTGCTGCTGGCGCTGAGCGGCGTCTGCCGCTTCGAGATCGTGCGCGAGCTCGACCCCGCCCACGGCGGCTACCGCCGGGTGTCGGCGCTGTTCTCGCCCTACCGCGGCGACCTCGACCACGCCGACGAGGCGGTGGCGCTCGACCGCGAGCGGCTGATGGCGGCGCTGGCGGCGTTCTTCCGCGCCCGCAACCTGTCGACCGACTGGGACGCCGTGAAGCAGGCCGCCGACGGCAACCTCGTGACCTCGCTGGCGATGGCGCTGCCGTTCGGCCCGGCCGAGAAGCAGGCCCTGCTCGAGGCCGCCGACACCGCGGTGCGCGCCAAGCTGCTGATCGCGCTGCTCGAGATGGCGGCGTTCGGACAGGCGCCGGACGCACCGCCCAAGCGGGCGAACTGACGCCCGCGGCGGGCCAATTGACGCCGCCCGGCGCCATGGTCATCGCGGCCGTGGTATAAGGGCGGCGAGAGGAAAGCGCAGGACCAAGATGACCGCTCCCACCGACGACGCGGCGCCGCGCCGTGCCGGCGTCGATCCCAAGCTGCTCGAGATCCTGGTGTGCCCGGCGAGCCACGGGCCGCTCGAGTACGACGCCGTGGCCGGCGAGCTGATCAGCCGCAAGGCCGGCCTCGCCTACCCGATCCGCGACGGCATCCCGATCATGCTGGTGAGCGAGGCGCGCCCGCTCAGGGACGTGCCGTGAGCGGCCCGCCGGCTCCGCCGAAGTCCGTGCCCGACGAGGGCAGCTACGAGACCACCGCGCCGTGGCCGAGCGAACTGCGCCTGTTCAAGGAAGAGGCGCGGCTGGAGATCGAGTTCTCGGACGGCGTCACGCACTCGCTGCCGGCCGAGTACCTGCGGGTCGAGAGCCCGTCGGCCGAGGTCCAGGGCCACGGGCCCAACCAGAAGAAGATCGTGTCCGGCCGCCGCCACGTGAAGATCGAGGCGATCGAGCCGGTCGGCCACTACGCCATCCGCATCGTGTTCGACGACCGTCACGACAGCGGCATCTACAGCTGGTCGTACCTGCGCGAGCTCGGCGACAGCTACGCCGACAAGTGGGCCGCCTACCAGGCCGCCCTGCTCTACCGCGGCCTGAGCCGCGACTCCTGAGGCAGCCATGAAGATCCTGATCGCCGGGGCCGGCATCGGCGGACTGACCGCCGCGCTGTGCCTCCACCGCGCCGGCTTCGACGTCGAGGTCTACGAGGCCGTCAGCGAGCTCCGGCCGCTGGGCGTCGGCATCAACATCCAGGCCGGCGCGGTGCGCGTGCTGGCCAACCTCGGCCTCGAGCCCGAGCTCGCCCGGGTCGCGATCGAGACACGCGAGCTGCGCTACGCCAACCGCCACGGCCAGACCATCTGGGCCGACCCGCGCGGCCGCCACGCCGGCCTGCCGTGGCCGCAATTCTCGATCCACCGCGGCGAGGCGCAGATGATCCTGCTGGCCGCGGCGCGGCGCGAGCTGGGCGACGCCCGACTGAAGTTCGGGCGGCGCATCGCCGGCTTCGAGCAGAAGGGCAACACGGTCACCGCCCGCTTCGCCGACCGCGACGGCGCCATCGTCGAGACCGCGACCGGCGACATCCTGGTCGGCGCCGACGGCATCCACTCGGCGGTCCGCGCCCACTTCTACCCGGACGAGGGCCCGCCCAAGTGGCAGGGCATCCTGATGTGGCGCGGCGTCACCGTCGGCAAGCCGTTCCTCGGCGGCAACACCATGGTGCAGGCCGGCCACCACAACCAGAAATTCGTCTGCTACCCGATCAGCCGCGTCCATGCCGACCGCGGCGAGTCGCTGATCAACTGGATCTGCGACATGCACATGGGCGACCAGGCGATGCTGCCGCGCGAGGACTGGAACCGCCCCGGCAAGCTCGAGGACTTCCTGCCGAAGTTCGCCGACTGGAAGTTCGAGTGGCTGGACGTGCCGGCGGTGATCAAGGCGGCGCACGCGATCTACGAGTTCCCGATGGTCGACCGCGATCCGCTGCCGCGCTGGAGCCACGGCCGCATCACCCTGCTCGGCGACGCCGCCCACCCGATGTACCCGATCGGCTCGAACGGCGCGTCGCAGGCCATCCTCGACGGCGAGGCGATCACCCAGGAGCTGACCTCGGGCGCCGATCCCGAGGCGGCGCTGCAGGCCTACGAGAAGCGTCGCCTGCCGATCAACGCCCGCATCGTCGAGGGCAACCGGCGCAAGGGCATCGACATCATGCTCGACATCGTCGAGCAGCGCGCGCCGGACGGCTTCACCGACCTCGAGAGCGTGCTGCCGGCGGCCGAGCTCGAGCAGATCGTGGGCGACTACAAGAAGATCCTGATGCAGGACCGCGACACCCTGCTGGCGCTGCACCGCCGCCAGCAGGAAGGGGCCTGAAAAACAAAACCGGCCCCGCGAGGGACCGGCCGTGGCAGCGGTTGTTCCGGCCACTACGTCGCCGGCCGCTACCGAGGGAGAATATGGCGGCAGACCGTGACGGTATTATGGCAGTGACACGCTTTTCTTCCTCCCCACACCACGGCGTGGGGAGGTGTCGGCGTCTTCGCCGACGGAGGGGGCAAGCTTCATGATCATGACCCCTCCGTCCGCTGCGCGGACACCTCCCCGCGCTCGCGCGCAGGGAGGACAAGAGGCCTCCGCCTCCATGAAAGTAGCATGAGCCTCGGCCGGGCGGTCGCCACCGTCGGCGGCTTCACGCTGCTGAGCCGCGTCGTCGGCTTCGTGCGCGACGTCGTGCTGTCGGCGGTGCTGGGCTCGGGCGCGGTCGCCGACGCCTTCTTCGTCGCGTTCAAGCTGCCCAACTTCTTCCGCCGCCTGTTCGCCGAGGGCGCCTTCTCGGCCGCCTTCGTGCCGCTGTTCTCGCGCGAGCTGCAGGAGAAGGGCCAGGCCGAGGCGCTGGCCTTCGCCCGCCAGGCCCACGCCGCGCTGCTGCTGGTGCTGGTGCCGTTCTCGGTCGTGCTGATGATCGGCATGCCCTGGGTGGTGGCGGCGCTGGCGCCCGGCCTCCGCGACGAGGCCAGCTTCGGCCTCGCCGTCGAGTTCGGCCGCATCGCCTTCCCCTACCTGCTGTTCATCTCGCTGGCCTCGCTGTACGGCGGCGTGCTGAACAGCATCGACCGCTTCGCCCACGTCGCCGCGACGCCGATCCTGCTGAACCTGGCGCTGATCGCCGCGGTGCTCGGCCTGACGCCGTTGCTGCCCAACAGCGGCTACGCCGCCTCGATCGGCGTCGCCATCGCCGGCCTGCTGCAGTGGGCGTGGCTGGCGGCCGCCTGCGCCCGCGAGGGCGTCCACATCGCGCTGGTGCGGCCGCGCTGGACGGCGCGCGTCGCCCGCCTGGTCAAGCTCGCGACCCCGGTGGCGATCGGCGGCGGCGTGCAGCAGATCAGCACCATGCTCGACGTGGTGTGGGCGTCGCTGCTGCCGGTCGGGACGATCTCGGCGCTGTACTACGCCGACCGCATCGCCCAGTTGCCGCTCGGCGTCGTCGGCATCGCCATCGGCACGGCGCTGCTGCCGCTGCTCGCCCGCCAGCTGCGCGCCGGCGAGGCGGCGTCGGCGATGGCCAACCAGAACCGCGCCGTCGAGTTCGGGCTGGTGCTGAGCCTGCCCGCCGCCGTGGCGCTGGTGCTGCTGGCCGACCCGATCATCCGGGTGCTGTTCCAGCGCGGCCAGTTCGGACCCGAGGATACGTGGCGCACCGCCGGCGCGCTCGCCGCCTTCGCGGTCGGCCTGCCGGCCTTCGTGCTGGTCAAGGCGCTGACGCCCGGCTTCTTCGCCCGCGAGGACACGCGCACGCCGCTCTACATCGCCGTCGTCGCGATCGTGGTGAACGTGATCCTGAACGTCGCCTTCCTCTACGGCACGTCGCTCGCCCATGTCGGCATCGCGCTGGCGACCTCGCTGTCGGGCTGGCTGAACGCCGCGATGCTGGGCGGCGTGCTTCGCCGCCGCGGTCACTGGCTGATCGACACGCGGCTGGCGTCGCGGGCGTGGCGGATGGCGGTCGCGACCGCCGGCATGGCCGGCGTGCTGTGGGCCGCCCACGTCTTCCTGGCGCCGTGGCTGGCGCACGCCGGCCTGGCCGGCGTGCTGGTGCTGGGCGGCGTCTGCGTCCTCGGCCTCGCCGTCTACGGCGGGCTGGGCGCGGCGCTGGGCATCGTGCGGCCGGCCGAGCTCAAGGCGATGGTGCGCCGCCCGCCCGGTCCGCGCGACGAGGCGGTCAGGCCAGCCGACCCAGGCGAACGATCGTGACGCCGGCGCGCAGCGGCCGCGTCACCGCCGGCATCACCAGCACGCAGTCGTCGTAGGGCGTCGTCACCGGCTCGCCGTCGTCGTGGCCGAGCACGGTGCCGGCCTTGGCGATCACCTCCTGTCCGAGGAAGCGCCGCGCCGGCGTGAAGTTGCCGCGCTTGGTGGCGATGGCGTGCGTGACCTGCACGACGCGCTGGGCCGGCGGCGCCGGCTGGCGCCAGTCGGCCGGCAGGTCGTTGGCGTCGACGATGCCGGTCTCGGCGAGGAAGCGGTGGGTGACGTCCTTGGCCACCGTCACCGACGAGGCGCGCCAGTGCTGGCCGGTCTCGATCAGCAGCGCGGTGCGGTCGCTCGCCGGGTCGCCGAAGGCGCCGTAGTCGCGCATGCGCATGCCGGCGGCATGGCCGCGGTCGCGGACGATGTCGGCCGGCGCGCCCAGCCGGCGCGCCAGCTCGGCGCCGCGCTCGAGCGGGCCGCACAGCATCAGCGGCACGCAGTCGTCGTGCATCGAATGCAGGTCGAGCAGGTAGTGGGCGCGCTCGACGTAGGGCCGCACCTGCTGCGCCCGCCGCGTCTCGACCGTCGTCGCCGGCTGGTCGAGCCGGCCCCAGGTGCGGTTGAAGTCCTCCTCGACCATGCGCGACTTGAACGGGTTGGCGCGATCGAAGCGGTGGTAGGCGTCGTGGTTGTTGAAGCTGAAGATCAGCGTGCCCGTCGTCGGCCGCAGGTCGCGCTGCAGCAGCTCGTCGACCACGATCGCGCCCGAGACCTCGTTGCCGTGGGTCAGCGAGGCGACCATCACGGTCGGTCCCGGCTTGCCGCTGTCGCGCACGTGGACGTAGGGCGCGTCGCCCTTCTCCCAGCGACGGATGTCGGGAAAGTCGTACTCGATCGGCGGATTGTCGGACATGGATACCTTGCCTCCGGGACCCGCGCTTATAGCGCGAATCCCGGCACCGCAAGACTCACGCGTCGCGGTACCAGTTCTGCAGGTCCCACGTGTTGTTGTCCCAGCCGCTGAGCTCGAGCACCAGCTTGTGGCTGGCGGCGGCGACGCCCATGCGGGCGACCACCGGGATCACGACCTGGTTGTTGACCGCCAGCTCGTTGCACTTGATCAGCAGCGCGGCGCGCTTGACCGGGTCGAGCTCGACCTGGGCCGCCTTGTGCGTGTCGTCGTACTCCTGGTTCTGCCAGCGCGTGATGTTGCGGCCCTGCCACTTGTTGGCCTTGGTCGCGGCCTCCCACGAGCAGAACTGGCGCAGGAAGATCTCGGGGTCCGGCTGGCTCGAGTTGTTGTACATCTGCAGGTCGGCGTAGAAGTGCGGGTAAGTGTCGGGGTTGGCGACGTCCGACGAGAAGAACACCGACGCCGTAACCGCCTTGATCTCGATGTCGATGCCGGCCCTCTGGCACGCCTGCTTGACGATCGCCTGGGTCTTCTGGCGCGGCTGGTTGATCGAGGTCTGGTAGACGAACTTCAGCTTCTTGCCGTCCTTGGCGCGGATGCCGTCCGGCCCCCTGGCCCAGCCGGCCTTGTCGAGGATGTCGTTGGCCTTGTCGACGTTGAACTCGTACTTCGTCGTCTTCGAGCGGAAGCGCTCGGGATTGTTGACGAAGTTGGCCGTCGCCTGGCCGGTGCGGCCATAGATGTGCTTCTCGACCGAATCGCGGTCGATCAGCAGCGCCAGCGCCTGGCGCACCGCCGGATCCTGGAAGCTCGGGTGCTTGGTCTTGAGGCTGGCGCGCTCGCCGTCGACCTCGGTCCACGGGTCGGTGGTGTTGACGCCGATGTGCTCGATGTTGCCGCCAGGCGAGATCGCGACGCGTCCCTTGCCGCCCTTCTCGAGGCGCTGGAGGATCTCGTCCTCGACCTGGAGGTTCCAGGCGAAGTCGAACTCGCCGGTCTGCAGCACCGCGCGCGCCGCCGACACCGCGTCGCCGCCGCCCTTCATCTCGATGGCGTCGAAGTAGGGCCGGTTGGGCACGTGGTAGTCGGTGTTGATCGTGCCGGTGACGAGGTCGCCCGGCTTGAACTCCTTGAACCTGTAGGGACCGGTGCCGACCGGCTTGAGGTTGGTCGGCGCCTCGCGCGACTTCGCGCCGACGTAGTCGCCGAACAGGTGCTTCGGGATGATCATGCCGGCCGGCCCGACGAAGGCGTCGGCCCAGAACGGCGTCGGCTGCTTGAACCTGACCGTGACGGTGTGGGAATCGACCTTCTCGACCGAGACGTCCTTGTAGGAGCCGCTGGTCACCGTCGAGGTCTCGGGATTGCGCGAGAACTCCCAGGTGAAGACCACGTCGTCGGCGGTGAACGGCTTGCCGTCGTGCCAGCGCACGTCGCGCTTCAGCTTCCAGGTCACCGACTTGCCGTCGGCCGCCAGCGTTCCGTCGTCGCGGCTCGGGATCGAGGCCGCCAGCACCGGCCGCAGGTTGCCCTCGCCGTCCCAGCCGGCCAGCGGCTCGTAGAAGATGCGGCTGCCGTCCTGGTCCTTGGTGCCGACCGCGAAGTGCGGGTTCAGCAGCGTCGGGCCCTGCCACCACAGCACCTTCAGCAGGCCGCCGCCGCCGCGCCTGGTCGGCTTGTAGGGCGGCGAGATCGACTGGGCGCTGGCCACGCCCGACAGCGCCAGCAACTGGTTGGCGAAGGGCGCCGCCACCCCCACCGCCGCCATCCGTCTCAGGAACGTCCGGCGGGACAGGCGTCCCGTCCGGACCCGGTCGATCAGACCTCGGAGATCCCGCTCGTCCATGATGCCCTCCTGCCCTGACGCTCCGGCTATCCTGCAAGATGCGTGCAAGACGGAGGGGATCAGGTCGGTCCGGCAGCGTCAACGCCCCGTCGCGGGGCCGCCGCCTTGATTCCACGGTCCGGCTCCGTCATACCGCCCTGCCCTCGCCTTCCACCGGCGGGGTGCGCGGAGGTCCAAACCCCGCGCCATGCCACGACCAGCGGAGTCCAAATCCCATGTCTGATGCCACGACGGCGGCGCCCAACCCGCACCTCGCCCAGTACGAGGCCAAGGGCCTCAAGGGCCGCATCCTCTCCGGCGTGCAGCCGACCGGCAACCTCCACCTCGGCAACTACCTCGGCGCGATCCGCAACTTCGCCCGCCTGCAGAACGACTACGAGTGCCTGTACTGCGTCGTCGACCAGCACGCGATCACGGTGCCGCAGGATCCGAAGCTTCTGGCCGCCCAGACCCGCGAGATCGCCTCGGCCTTCCTCGCCGCCGGCGTCGACGGCCACAAGCACATCATCTTCAACCAGTCGATGGTGCCGGCGCACGCCCAGCTGGCCTGGGTGTTCAACTGCGTCGCGCGCATGGGCTGGATGAGCCGCATGACCCAGTTCAAGGAGAAGGCCGGCAAGGACCGCGAGAACGTCTCGCTGGGCCTGTTCGCCTACCCCGCGCTGATGGCCGCCGACATCCTGATCTACAAGGCGACCCACGTGCCGGTCGGCGAGGACCAGAAGCAGCACCTCGAGCTGACGCGCGACATCGCGATCAAGTTCAACAACGACTTCGACGCCAGGGACTTCTTTCCGGTCACCGAGCCGCTGATCTTCGGCGAGGCGACGCGCGTCATGAGCCTGCGCGACGGCACCAAGAAGATGAGCAAGTCCGACCCGTCGGACCAGTCGCGCATCAACCTGACCGACGACGCCGACGCGATCGCGCTCAAGATCCGCCGCGCCAAGACCGACCCGCTGCCGATGCCGGAGACGCTGGAGGACGCCGAGAAGCGGCCCGACGCCGACAACCTGCTGGGCATCTTCGCGGCGCTGGCCGATCGCGAGAAGGCCGACGTGGTGCGCGAGTTCGCCGGGCAGCAGTTCTCGGCCTTCAAGGCGGCGCTGACCGAGGTCGCGGTCGCCAAGCTCGGCCCGGTGGGTTCGGAGATGCAGCGGCTGATGAAGGACCCGGCGCACGTCGACGCCATCCTGCGCAGCGGCGCCGAGCGGGCGCGCGCCATCGCCGACCCGATCCTGGCCGACGTCTACAGGACGGTGGGCTTCCTGAAGCCGTGAGGCTTCGGGAGGCTCGTCAGCCTTCCATCCGGGTCAGCGCCCACTTGACGCTGGCGCCCTCGGCCGGGACCTGGCCGACCAGCACGATCTGCTCGGTGCGGCGCAGGCGGCCTTCCTCGCCGAGGTAGATGCTCTCGGCGAGGCCGATGCCGGCGCCCGAGGCGCGCAGCCGCCAGCCGCGCCCGCTGGGCAGGCGCATCAGCACCGCCTGGCCGCTCTGGGCCAGCGTCGCCTTGACCGCGGGATGCAGGTGGAAGCGCACGATGAAGCGCTTGTCCGGCACCGACACCAGCTTGCCGTCGGGGCCGACGAAGGTGTCCTCGCCGCGCAGGTCGCCGCCGTCGGCCGACAGCCACAGCCGGCGGCGATGGACGATGCCGTACAGCGACTTGTAGCCGTCGTGCATCATGTCGAGCCACTGCGCGCCGTCGTTGTCGGCGCGGTCGACCAGCACGTTGCCGGCGCGGTACTCGAGCGCGCCGTGCTCGGTGATCTCGGTCGAGTTGGTGTCGTCGATCACCGCGGTCGAGTGCGCCGCAGTGTAGCGCATGAAGCGCTGCCAGTCGCGCGGCGCGCCGGGGTAGCAGCCGCAGTTGACGATCAGGCGCTCGTGCGCGGCGCTCATCTCGAACGACAGCGTGCCGGCATGCGCGATCCCGTCGAGGCCGCGGCCCGGCGGGCTGCCGGCGTCGGCGATCACCAGCGAGGTGCCGGCGGCCAGCCGCTGGAAGCCGCTGGTCAGCGCCATCTGCGGCGCCGCCTCGGCCGAGCCGGAGCGCGCCAGCACGAGGTCGATGGCGGTGCGGTCGCCTTCCCACGAGCCGTTGAACAGGGCCAGCCCGCCGTCGCCGTGGCGGAACAGGCGCAGCATCGGCGCCATGCGCTCGATCGCCGAGGCGATCTCGGGCGGCGTCTTGCGCTCGGCCGAGGCCAGCGCCGAGCGCACGTCGATCAGGTGGCGCAGCACCGCGACCTGCAGGTGCGGCGCGCGCTCGGCGACGATGCCGTCGTTCATGACGTGGCGCTTCACGAACTTCGACAGCCGCGACAGGTTCTGCTCGAGGCTCTTCTCGTAGCGCTTGCCGTCGCGCAGGAAGGCGAGGTCGGCGTAGACCATGGCCTTGAGCACGCCGACCGCCTCCGAGCCGTGCAGGCCGGCGCGCAGCGTGCGGCGCAGGTGGGTGCGCTGGCGGGCCAGCGAGAACACCAGCCGGGCGGCGAACTCGGGATCGGCCGCGGTCGACAGCCAGTCGTAGTGGCGGATCCAGGCGACCATGCGCTCGGCCAGGACCTCGCGCTTCCAGGTGATCGGCGACCAGCGCCACTCGCGCTCCGACCAGTCGTCGACCAGCCGCACCGCCAGCGCCGCCGTGCCGGGCTCGCCGCAGTCGCGCAGGTCGCGCAGCCACGAGAAGCCGTTGAGGGCGTCGAGCCATTGCGGCGAGGCGGCGGCCCGCCGCCACGGCGGGTCGTCCGAGCCCGGGATCACGCTGCCGACGCCGCTGCGGGTCAGCAGTTCGCCGCCGACCAGCCGCTGGCCCAGCGCCGGGTCGCCCGGCCAGGTGTCGGGGGCGACCGCGAAGAACGAGCGCGGCGAGACGTAGCCGAGCGTCAGGGAATAGAGGCTCGACTGCAGGAAGCGCAGGACGAGAGGGCGGCGGTCGCCGGTCGCCACCCGGGCGGCGCGGGCGAGGATCGACCGGGCCGTGGACGAGCGGGCGGAAGTCGGGCGGGCGGAGGTCGGGCGGGCGGGGGTCGAACGGGTCGGGCGGGTACCGGCCACGAGGGGCTCGCCCGAACGCCGCGCGTCTGAGGCAACCAGCGTCATCTGCTTCTGTTGTTTGGCCCGCCGGTCGTTGCCACCGGGCAGTTGAGGGGTTGGATACAGTCTACCCGACCGGAACGGCTCTGGCGATGGCCCCTTGAACCGCCTCCGCCAACCCCCAGATTCTGGTCACGGGAAGGCCTCAGGGATTCCCGGACCGTCGCTCCCCGGAGGAAGGTTCATGAGTCGGATGCCGATGTTCAATTCGCCGCTGTTGCTGGGTTTCGACCAGCTGGAACGCACCCTCGACCGCCTCGCCAAGAACGCCGAGGGCTACCCGCCCTACAACATCGAGCGGATCGGCGAGAACGGCCTGCGAATCACCCTCGCCGTCGCCGGCTTCACCACCGAGGACCTCGCCATCGAGCTGGTCGAGAACCAGCTGACCGTGCGCGGCCGCCAGGCCGACGACGCCGACCGGGTCTACCTGCACCGCGGCATCGCCGCCCGGCAGTTCCAGCGTGCCTTCATGCTGGCCGACGGCATCGAGATCATGGGCGCGCGCCTCAGCAACGGCCTGCTCGCCATCGACCTCGTGCGCCCGGTCCAGGAACCGCGCATCCGCCGCATCAAGATCGATGCCGGCGAAGGCGGCGGCGAGGGCAACCGCGACGACGGCCAACCGGCCGGCAACACCATCGACATCGCGGCGCGGCGCACCACGCGCTGACGCTTCCGGAGGACGCCATGCATACTGGACAGACGACCTACACGCCGCTGGCGGACGAGGCCTTCCTGAGCCTCGGCGCCCAGCACATCGCCTACGTGCGGCCGATCAACCTCGAGGACGGCGCGCACGCGGTCGGGATCTTCTCGGCCGACGGCAAGCCGATGGCCGCCGCCGCCTCGATCGAGCTGGCGCAGGCCCTGGTCCGCCAGCACGATCTCGAGCCGGCCCTCGTCCACTGAAAAGGTGAAGCCTGGGCGGCGCTGCGCCGCCTGGGCGGCGCTGCGCCGTCAGGCCGCGCTTTGCGTCTGCACCGGCTCGGTGAGCAGGGCGTAGAGCGCCTCGGCACCCTCGGTGGCGCGCAGCTTCTCGACCAGGCCGCGGTCGCGCAGCAGCCGCGACACGCGGGCCAGCGCCTTGAGGTGATCGGCGCCGGCGCCCTCGGGCGCCACCAGCAGGAAAACCAGGTCGACCGGGCGGTCGTCGATGGCGTCGAAATCGACGGGATGGCCGAGCCGGGCGAACAGGCCGCGCGGCTGCGTCACCGACGCCAGACGGGCATGCGGGATGGCGATGCCGCCGCCGATGCCGGTAGAGCCCAGCCGCTCGCGCTCGAGCAGGCGGTCGAACAGGCGGCGCTCCTCGACCCCCAGCAACGGCGCGCCGCGCGACGCCAGGTCGGCCAGCAGGGCTTTCTTGCCGGTTGCCTTCACACTCGCGAGAACGGCGTCTGGGCTCGCCAGCAAATCGGCAATTTCCACAATGACACCAATAGGTTAGCAGACAAACGTCCGCTCGTTCCGCGGTCCGACGGCGCCCCTATAGGCGCCCCGTCCGGCGCGGTCAAGCCGTCCCTGCCGTGACCGTGCGAAGGTCCGACGGCCCATCCGCCCGGCCTCAGTCGGCGGTACCGCCGACCGCCGCCTGGCTGGCCAGCGCGCCGCCCTGCACCGACACCGGCGGGGCGCTGCGCGACAGGCCGAGGCGGCCGAGACGGCGGCGCTCGGCCGACGACGGGATGCGCATGGCCTCGCGGTACTTGGCGACGGTGCGGCGCGCGATCTCGATGCCCTCGCCCTTGAGCAGGTCGACGATGCGGTCGTCGGACAGCGGGGCGTGGGCGCTCTCGCCGCCGACCAGGTGGCGGATGCGCGAGCGCACCGACTCGGACGACACCACGACGCCGGGCGTGCGCGCCGGCAGGGCCGAGGTGAAGAAGTACTTGAGCTCGAAGATGCCGCGCGGCGTCGAGATGTACTTGTTCGAGGTGACGCGGCTCACCGTGCTCTCGTGCAGCTCGGTGGCGATGGCGATGTCGCGCAGCACCAGCGGCTTCAGCGCGCTGACGCCGTGGCGGAAGAAGCCGTCCTGCTGGCGCACGATCTCGCGCGCGACCTTGAGGATGGTGGTGGCGCGCTGCTCCAGCGTCTTGACCAGCCAGTTGGCCGACTGGAAGCGCTCGGCGACGAAGTCGCGGTCGGGCTTGGCGCGCGCGCCCTTCATCAGCGTCGCGTGGTAGTTGCGGTCGACCAGCACCTTGGGCAGCGCGTCGGTGTTGAGCTCGATGTGCCAGCCCTCCTCGCCGCTCTCCGGGTCCTTGGCGACGCGCAGGTAGAGGTCCGGCGCCACCGGCTGGATCGGCTCGTAGTCGAAGGCCTGGCCCGGCCGCGGATCGAGCGTGCGCAGCTCGGTCAGCATGTCGCGCAGGTCCTCGTCGTCGACGCCGCAGCGGCGGCGCAGCTGGCCGAGCTCGCCGGCCGCCACGAGGTTGAGGTTGTCGAGCAGCGCCTGCATCGCCGGATCGAGGCGGTCGCGCTCGGCGAGCTGGGCGGCGAGGCACTCGGAGACGCTGCGGGCGAACAGGCCGGCCGGCTCCATCTGGCGCAGCCGCGCCCACACCTTCTCGACCAGGGCGACGTCGACGGCGGCGCCCTCGGCGACGGCCGGCGCCTCGAGGCGGCAGTAGCCGGCCTCGTCGAGGCCCTCGGCCAGCTTCAGCGCGATGCGGCGGTCGGCCGGGTCGGTGAACATCAGCTCGATCTGTTCGAGCACGTGGACGGCGAGCGACCGTGGCCGCTCGGCGGCGAAGTCGAGGGCGGTCGGGCCGTCCTCGCGCTGGCCGGTGGCATTGCCGGGTCCGGGGGCGGCGGAGTCGCCGCCGCGGTCGGCGTACTCGCGGGTCCAGCGGTCGTCGGCCTCGGCCAGCGCCGGGGCAGCGGCGGCCAGGGTGTCGGCGGTATCGTTGGGAGCCTCGGCGACCGGCGCCTCCGGCTCGTTGGCCGGGCCGTCGTCGGACGCGCCCTCGGCCAGCAGCGGGTTCTTCTCCAGCTCCTGCTGGATGTAGGCGGCCAGCTCGAGATGCGAGAACTGCAGCAGCTTGATGGCCTGCTGGAGCTGTGGCGTCATCGCCAGGGTCTGGCGGCCCGCCAGGATGAGACTCGGACCGATACGCATGGAACCCCCCCGAGGTCGAACGACCTCCCCGTAACATGGGGCTATGCAATCGCCGTGCCAAGTCTCGGCTTGGAATTTGCTTGGGGCCTGTCGATCCTTTGGCCGGGCACCCGCGAGCCGCTCTGCGGGCCTCAGTGGGCGAAGATGTCGACCTCGGGCCAGCCGGCTATGTCGAGCCGCGCCCGGCTGGGCAGGAAGCGGAACGCCGCCTGGGCCAGCTCGGTCCGGCCCTCGCGCTCCAGCAGGGCATCGAGCTTTGCCTTCAGCGCGTGCAGGTGCAGCACGTCCGACGCGGCGTAGGCCAGCTGCTCGTCGCTGAGCCGCTCGGCGCCCCAGTCGGACGTCTGCTGCTGCTTGGAGATCTCGACTCCCAGCAGCTCCTTGCACAGGTCCTTGAGGCCCCAGCGGTCGGTGAAGGTGCGGACCAGCTTGGCCGCGATCTTGGTGCAGTAGACGGGTTCGCAGCGCACGCCCAATACGTGCTCGAGCACGGCGATGTCGAAGCGGCCGAAGTGGAACAGCTTCAGCACCGCCGGGTCGGCCATCAGCGCCGCCAGCCGCGGCGCCTTCACCGGGCCGCGCGGGATCTGGACGAGGTGGGCGTCGCCGTCGCCGGCCGAGAGCTGGACCAGGCAGAGCCGGTCGCGGTGGGGATTGAGGCCCATCGTCTCGGTGTCGACCGCCACGGCGGGACCGAAGGACAGGTCCGCGGGGAGATCGCCGCGGTGCAGGGTGATGGCCATCTAGGGAATGCCTCGCGAGCCGCGCATGGTGCCCAGGAGAAGACTCGAACTTCCACGCCTCGCGGCGCTAGTACCTGAAACTAGTGCGTCTACCAATTCCGCCACCTGGGCACGGCATGCGGCTCGTGAGGGCGGTGAGTTAGGGCCAGCGGACGCCAATGTCAACGCCGGCGCGCGATTTGCGTTCTGCAATCGCACCAGCCCCGTCCGCCCGGGCGCCGATTCGCAGCCTGCAACGGCCGCCGCGGCGGCACGGCCCCTTGCGTGGCGCGGGCATTGGGCTATAGCGAACCCCCATGGACATCAAGCAGGTCACCGTTTTCGGCGGGTCGGGCTTCGTCGGCCGGGCCATCGTTCGCGCCCTCGCCCCCTTGGGCTACCAGATCCGGGTGGCCTGCCGCCGCGTCGAGCTGGCCGAATCGATCCGCACCGCCGGCGACGTCGGCCAGATCGTGGCGGTGCGCACCAACCTGCGCATGCCGGCCTCGGTGGCGAGCGCGGTCGCCGGCAGCCAGGCCGTGATCAACGCCGCCGGCATCCCGTTCCAGCGCGGCCGCCAGCGCTACCACGCGGTCCACGTCGAGGGCGCCCGGGCGATCGCCGAGGCCGCGCGCGCCGCCGGCGCATCGCGGCTGGTCCACGTTTCGGGCCTCGGCGCCGACGAGCGCTCGACCCGCAACCCCCTCATCAAGTCCAAGGTCGATGCCGAGGACGCCATCATCGCCGGCTTCGAGACCGCCACCATCCT
Organism: uncultured Reyranella sp.; assembly: GCA_964420105.1. GTDB lineage: Bacteria > Pseudomonadota > Alphaproteobacteria > Reyranellales > Reyranellaceae > Reyranella. The sequence goes on along the minus strand of CAYQRL010000002.1, from coordinate 164,416 downwards.
GCGTCCCAGCGTGGTGTTCGGCGCCGACGACGCGGTCTTCAACCGCATGGCCAAGATCGCCGCCTCGGCGCCGTTCCTGCCGGTGATCGGCAGCGGCACCGCCAAGGTCCAGCCGGTCTATGCCGGCGACGTCGGCGCCGCCGCCGCCGCCGTGCTGGCGCGGCCCGACACCGCGCGCGCGGTGTTCGAACTGGGCGGACCGCGCGTCTACACCTACCGCGAGCTGGCCGCCCTGGTGCTGCGCGAGATCGACCGCGACAAGCCGATCGTCGGCGTGCCGGCCGGGCTGATGAGGCTGGCCGGGTGGTTCGCCGAGTTCGCCCCGGTGCCGCCGTTCAGCCGCGACCAGGTCGACCTGCTGCTGAGCGACAACGTCGTGCGCGGCGGGGCCAAGACCCTGGCCGACCTCGGCATCGTGCCGACCGCCGCCGAGTCGATCCTGCCGACCTACCTCGACCGCTTCCGGGTCGGCGGTCGCTACAACCAGCACGCCCCGGCCTGATCCTTTCCAGTAGGCTGTTTCTCGCGGGGATGCCGTGTGTCCGAAGCCAATAGTCCTCAATCGGAACTATTAGAGAGGCAGAACCGTCCCGCGGTGGCCCGCCCAGGGCGGTGCGAATCGGTTTACGGAAAATTAGGTCAATTCTATTGACTTAAATAGCGGGGGGTGCTCTAACGCCGTGCCCGCCGCAGCTTTTGCGCGGTCGGCTCGCTTCTTGCGTAATAAAATTTCCCGACCCGCCGCCAAGCAGGACCGCCATGGCCGAGAGGATGCTGAAGTTCGTCGCCACGCCGCAGGCGCTGCCCGACAAGCGGGCGGCGGCCGAGCGGCGGCGCGATTTCGACGAGATCTACGCCAGCTACGCCCGCGAGCGGGCGGCCGAGCAGGCCTCGCGCTGCTCGCAGTGCGGCGTGCCGTTCTGCCAGATCCACTGCCCGCTCCATAACAACATCCCGGACTGGCTGAAGCTGACCGCCGAGGGCCGCCTCGAGGAAGCCTACGAGCTGTCGTCGGCGACCAACAATTTCCCCGAGATCTGCGGCCGCATCTGCCCGCAGGACCGGCTGTGCGAGGGCAACTGCGTCATCGAGAAGGGCTTCGAGTCGGTGACCATCGGCTCGGTCGAGCGCTTCATCACCGACACCGCGTGGAACCAGGGCTGGGTGCGGCCGATCCGGCCGCGCCGCGAGCGCGCCGAGAGCGTCGGCATCGTCGGCGCCGGCCCGGCCGGGCTGGCGGCGGCCGAGCAGCTGCGCCGCAAGGGCTACCAGGTCACGGTCTACGACCGCTACGACCGCGTCGGCGGCCTGCTGATCTACGGCATCCCGAACTTCAAGCTCGAGAAGGAGATCGTGCAGCGTCGCGAGGCGCTGCTGCGCGAGTCGAAGGTCGGCTTCGTGCTGAACTGCGAGGTCGGCCGCGACGTCACGCTCGAGGAATTGCGGCAGCGCCACGCCGCCGTGCTGGTCGCCACCGGCGTCTACAAGGCGCGCGACATCGCCGCGCCCGGCGTCGGCCTGCCCGGCATCGTGCCGGCGCTCGACTACCTCACCGCCTCCAATCGCCACGGGCTGGGCGACCGCGTCACCGACTTCGACTCGGGCGCGCTCGACGCCAGGGGCAAGAACGTCGTCGTGATCGGCGGCGGCGACACCGCGATGGATTGCGTGCGCACCGCGGTGCGCCAGGGCGCGCGCTCGGTGAAGTGCCTCTACCGCCGCGACCGCGCCAACATGCCGGGCTCGCAGCGCGAGGTGAAGCACGCCGAGGAAGAAGGCGTCGAGTTCGTCTGGCTGTCCTCGCCGCAGGCCTTCCTCGGCAAGGATCGCGTCAGCCACGTCCGCACCGTGCGCATCCATCTCGGCATGCCCGACTCGAGCGGCCGCCAGGCACCGCAGGAGATTGCCGACAGCCACGTGAACGTCGAGGCCGACCTCGTGCTGATGGCGCTGGGCTTCGATCCCGAGGACCTGCCGGCGGCGATGGCCGCGCCCGACCTCGGCACCACCGGCTGGGGCACGCTGAAGATCGACTGGAGGACCATGATGACCAGCCTCGACGGCGTGTTCGCCGCCGGCGACATCGTGCGCGGCGCCTCGCTGGTGGTGTGGGCGGTGCGCGATGGCCGCGACGCCGCCGAGCGCATCCACGGCTGGCTGACCGCGAAGCAGGCGGCGGCGATGCCGGCCGCGGCGGAGTAGCGCCGTGCTGACGCTGCACGACTTCATGGACTCCGGCAACGGCTACAAGGTGCGCCTGACGCTGGCGCATCTCGGGCTGCCGTACCGGCTGGTCGAGCACGACATCCTCAAGGGCGAGACGCGCACGCCCGAGTTCCTGGCCCGCAACCCCAACGGCCGCATCCCGCTGCTCGAGCTCGAGGACGGCACCTGCCTCGCCGAGTCCGACGCGATCTGCTGGTACCTCGCCGAGGGCACGCCGCTCGCCCCGGCCGACCGGCTGGCCCGAGCGCAGACCCTGCAGTGGATGTTCTTCGAGCAGTACAGCCACGAGCCCTACATCGCGGTGGCGCGGTTCTGGAAGCACTACCTGCCGAAGCTGACGCCGCTGCAGCAGGCCGAGCTGCCGGGCCGCATGGAGAAGGGCTACGCCGCGCTGGGCGTGATGGAGCGCCACCTCGCGCGCCAGCCGTTCTTCGTCGCCGGCCGCTTCGGCCTCGCCGACATCGCGCTCTACGCCTACACCCACGTCGCCGGCGAGGGCGGCTTCAACCTCGACGCCTTCCCGCACGTCAACGTCTGGCTGTCGCGCGTCGCCGCGCAGCCCGGCCACGTCACCATCGACCACAAGAACTGAACAGGGAGAGAGCCATGCCGATGATCAACGTCCAGATGTTCGAGGGCCGCACCACCGAGCAGCGCCGCAAGCTGGCGAAGGAGCTGACCGACGCGACCTGCCGCGCGCTCGGCTGCACGCCCGACGCGGTCCAGATCATCCTGACCGACGTCAAGAAGGAGAACTGGGCCGAGGCCGGGAAGCTGTTTTCTGAGTAGCCGTCGTCCCGAGCGGAGCGCAGCGCAGCCGAGGGACCTTGCCTGAGCGCGGCAAGATCTCTCCGCTCGGGCCTGCGGCCCTCGGTCGAGACGACGAATTGGGAGAGTATGTCATGTCCGCACGCCCCTTCGACGCCGAGCAGTTCGTCCGCGACTACGCGTCCGGCACCGCCCGCCTGACCGAGGCCTACGGCTACAACCCCGCCCGGGAGCTCGACTCCTGCGGCGTCGGGCTGGTCGTGGCGCTCGACGGCAAGCGGCGTCGCGACGTCGTGGCGGCGGGCATCGACGCGCTGAAGGCGGTGTGGCACCGCGGCGCCGTCGACGCCGACGGCAAGACCGGCGACGGCGCCGGCCTGCACGTCGAGATCCCGCAGGACTTCTTCAAGGACCACATCCGCGACTCGAGCGGCGAGGATCCGCAGTCGGGCCGCATCGCGGTCGGCATGGTGTTCCTGCCGCGCACCGACCTCGGCGCGCAGGAGCGCTGCCGCACCATCGTCGAGACCGAGATCCTGCGCTTCGGCCACTCGATCCTCGGCTGGCGCCAGGTCCCGGTCGACATCTCGGTGATCGGCGAGAAGGCCAACGCGACGCGGCCGGAGATCGAGCAGATCCTGATCGGCCGCGGCGACCCGCAGCTCGACAACCGCGAGTTCGAGAAGCAGCTCTACATCCTGCGCCGGCGCATGGAGAAGGCGGCGCTGGCCGAGAACATCGGCGAGTTCTACGTCTGCTCGCTCTCCTGCCGCTCGGTCGTCTACAAGGGCATGTTCCTGGCCGAGCACCTGTCGGCCTTCTACCCCGACCTGCTCGACGAGCGCTTCGTCTCGCGCTTCGCGATCTTCCACCAGCGCTACTCGACCAACACCTTCCCGCAGTGGAAGCTGGCGCAGCCGTTCCGCGTGCTGGCGCACAACGGCGAGATCAACACCATCCTCGGCAACGTCAACTGGATGAAGAGCCACGAGGCGCGGCTGGCGCACGACGGCTTCGGCCGGGCGATCGAGGACCTCAAGCCGATCATCCAGCCGGGCGCGTCCGACTCGTCGGCGCTCGACAACGTCTTCGAGCTGCTGGTGCGCGGCCATCGCAACCTGCCGATGGTCAAGACGATGATGATCCCCGAGGCCTCGGCGACCAACCCCAACGTGCCGCCGAAGCACCGCGCCATGTACAACTACGTCAACGGCGTGATGGAGCCGTGGGACGGGCCGGCGGCGCTGGCCGCGGTCGCCGGCAAGTGGGCGCTGGTCGGGCTCGACCGCAACGGGCTCAGGCCGCTGCGCTACGTGCGCACCTCCGACGGGTTGCTGGTCGCCGGCTCCGAGGCCGGCATGGTGCCGCAGGACGAGAAGCGGATCGTCGAGAAGGGCAGGCTCGGTCCCGGCGAGATGCTGGCCGTCGACATGGACGAGCCGCGTCTCTACAAGGACCGCGAGCTCAAGGACATGCTGGCCGACACCCACGACTACGCGGCGTGGACGCAGCGCACGGTCGAGCTCGACTCGCTGATCAAGCAGGACACGCCGGCCGGCGAGCGCTTCGCCGCCGACGAGCTGCGCCGCCGCCAGTTCGCGGTCGGCTGGTCGATCGAGGACCTCGAGTCGATCCTTCACCCGATGGTCGAGGACGCCAAGGAGGCGGTCGGGTCGATGGGCGACGACGGGCCGCTGGCGGTGCTGTCCGACACCTACCGCGGCATGCACCACTTCTTCCGGCAGAACTTCAGCCAGGTCACCAACCCGCCGATCGATTCCCTGCGCGAGCGCAACGTGATGACGATCCGCACGCGGCTCGGCAACCTCGGTAACATCCTCGACGAGAGCCCCGACCAGAGCGAGATGCTGTCGCTGCAGTCGCCGATCGTGCTCAACGCCGAGTTCGAGGCGATGCGCAAGTACATGGGCGACACCGCCTGCCGCATCGACTGCACCTTCGAGATCGAGGGCGGGCTCGACGCCATGCGCCAGGCCTTCGAGCGCATCGCGCGCGAGGCCGAGGACGGCGTCCGCTCGGGCTGCCTGCACGTCGTGCTGACCGACGCCAACGTCTCCCCGACCCGGGCGGCGCTGCCGATGATCCTGGCGGCGGGCTGCGTCCACTCCTACCTGGTGCGCCAGTCGCTGCGCACCTTCACCTCGCTGAACGTGCGCTCGGCCGAGTGCCTCGACGTCCACTACGCCGCCGTCATCATCGGCGTCGGCGCGACCACGGTGAACCCCTACCTCGCCGAGGAGACGATCGCGGCCCGCCACAGGCGCGGCCTGTTCGGCAGGCAGTCGCTCGCCCAGTGCCTCGCCAACTACAAGAAGGCGCTCGACGACGGCCTGCTCAAGGTGATGTCGAAGATGGGCATCTCGGTGCTGTCGTCGTACCGCGGCGGCTGCAACTTCGAGGCGGTCGGCCTGTCGCGCTCGCTGGTCCAGGAGTTCTTCCCCGGCATGCCGTCGCGCATCTCGGGCATCGGCCTGCGCGGCATCCAGGAAAAGATCGCCGAGCAGCACCGGCGCGCCTTCGACGAGGACGTCGTCAGCCTGCCGATCGGCGGCTTCTACAAGTCGCGGCGTGGCGGTGACCGCCACAACTTCGAGGGCAACCTCATCCACATGCTGCAGGACGCGGTCAACACCGAGTCCTACGAGAAGTTCCGTCGCTACAGCGAGCAGGTCCGCCGCCTGCCGCCGATCAACCTGCGCGACCTGCTCGACTTCAAGACCGACCGGGCGCCGATCGCCATCGACGAGGTCGAGTCGATCACCGAGCTGCGCAAGCGCCTGGTCGCGCCCGGCATCTCGCTGGGCGCGCTCGGCCCCGAGGCGCACGAGACGCTGTCGATCGCCATGAACCGGATCGGCGCCAAGTCCGATTCCGGCGAGGGCGGCGAGGATCCGTCGCGCTCGCGGCCGCGCGCCAACGGCGACAACGCCTCGTCGGCGATCAAGCAGGTCGCGTCGGGCCGTTTCGGCGTCACCGCCGAGTACCTGAACAACTGCCGCGAGCTCGAGATCAAGGTCGCGCAGGGCGCCAAGCCCGGCGAGGGCGGCCAGCTGCCCGGCCTCAAGGTCACCGAGATGATCGCGCGGCTGCGCCACTCGACGCCCGGCGTCACCCTGATCAGCCCGCCGCCGCACCACGACATCTACTCGATCGAGGACCTCGCGCAGCTGATCTACGACCTCAAGCAGATCAACCCGGAGGCGCGGGTCACGGTCAAGCTGGTGGCACGCTCGGGCATCGGCACGATCGCCGCCGGCGTCGCCAAGGCCAAGGCCGACGTCATCCTGGTCTCGGGCCATTCCGGCGGCACCGGCGCCAGCCCGCAGACCAGCATCAAGTACGCCGGCATTCCCTGGGAGATGGGCCTGTCGGAGACCCACCAGGTGCTGACGCTGAACCGGCTGCGCGACAAGGTGCTGCTGCGCACCGACGGCGGCATCAAGACCGGTCGCGACGTGGTGATCGCCGCGATGCTGGGCGCCGAGGAGTACGGCATCGGCACGGCGTCGCTGATCGCCATGGGCTGCATCATGGTGCGGCAGTGCCACTCCAACACCTGCCCGGTCGGCGTCTGCACCCAGGACCCGGCGCTGCGCGCCAAGTTCGAGGGCACGCCGGAAAAGGTCGTCAACCTGTTCAGCTTCATCGCCGAGGAGGTGCGCGAGATCCTGGCCCAGCTCGGCTACCGCTCGCTGCTCGAGGTGGTCGGCCGCTCCGACCTGCTGAAGCAGGTCAGCCGCGGCGCCCGCACGCTCGACGACCTCGACCTCAACCCGCTGCTGACCCGCGCCGACGGCGGGCGCGGCGCCGTGCACTGCATGGTCGAGGGCCGCAACGAGGTGCCGGACACGCTCGACGCGCAGATGATCCGCGACGCCCAGCCGCTGTTCACGCACCGCGAGAAGATGCAGCTTCAGTACAGCGTGCGGAACACCCACCGCGCGGTCGGCACGCGGCTGGCGGCGATGATCACCCGCAAGTACGGCATGGACGGGCTGCAGCCCGACACCGTGACGGTGCGGCTGCGCGGCACCGCCGGCCAGTCGCTGGGCGCCTTCGCGGTGCGCGGCATGAAGCTCGAGGTCTTCGGCGACGCCAACGACTACGTCGGCAAGGGCCTGAGCGGCGGCACCATCGTGGTGCGGCCGACGGTGTCGAGCCCGCTGGTGCCGCAGGACAACGCCATCATCGGCAACACCGTGCTGTACGGCGCGACGGCGGGCAAGCTGTTCGCCTGCGGCCGCGGCGGCGAGCGCTTCGCCGTGCGCAACTCCGGCGCCGACACCGTGGTCGAGGGCGTCGGCAGCAACGGCTGCGAGTACATGACCGGCGGCACCGCCGTGATCCTCGGCCCGGTCGGCATCAACTTCGCGGCCGGCATGACCGGCGGCATGGCCTTCGTCTACGATCCCGACGAGGCCTTCCGCCTCAAGGTCAATCCCGAGACGGTGGTGTGGCAGCGCGTCGCCCACCCGCACTGGGAAGGCGTGCTGCGCGGCCTGGTCGAGGAGCACGTCGCCGAGACGCGCTCGCCGCTCGGCGCCCGGTTGCTGAACGACTGGGACCGCGAGGTCGACCGCTTCTGGCAGGTCGTCCCGAAGGAGATGCTGTCGCGCCTGCCGGTGCCGCTCGGCGAGAACGAGGCCAAGCGGGCATCGTGACCCGTCATCCCGACCGAGGGGCGAAGCCGCCTCGCCGCGCGAGCCTCCGGTCGGGATGACGACGAACAGGACCGCCTACCTCCAGCTCGCGACCGCGGTGGTCGCGTTCGGGCTGGCGTTCCCGGCGCTGAAGGTCGGGCTGCAGGCCAGCACGCCGGTGTGGCTGGCGGCCGGCCGCGCCTCGCTGGCGGCGCTCACCGCCTTCGTCCTGCTGGCGGCGCTCGGCCGCCTGCGCTGGCCGCACCGCGCCGACTGGCCGATCGTGCTGTCGGTCGGCGCCTTCCAGCTGACGCTCTACTTCTCGCTCGCCAACCTCGGGCTGCAGCACGTGCCGGCCGGGCGCTCGGGCGTGCTCAGCTACACCGCGATGCTGTGGCTGGTGCCGCTGTCGCTGCTGGTCGGCGAGCGCGTCGGCTGGCGCGGCTTCGCCGGCGTCGCGCTCGGCATGGCCGGCATCGTCGTGCTGGTCGAGCCGGGGCGGCTCGACTGGTCCGATCGCGCGGTGATCGAGGGCCATGCCTGGCTGCTGCTGGCCGGCCTGTCGTGGGCCGTCGCCATCCTGCACGCCCGCCGCCACCGCTGGCGCGCCACGCCGCTCGACGTGCTGCCGTGGCAGATGGGCGTGGCCAGCGTGCTCTTGTGGTCGCTCGCCGTGGCGATCGAGCCGCGGGGCTACCTCGACCCGTCGAAGCCGCAGCTCTGGATCGCGCTGCTCTACATCGGCTCGTTCGCCGGGCCGCTCGGCACCTGGGCCGCGGTGTCGGTGGCGCGCGCCCTGCCGCCGGTCACCGGCTCGCTCGGCATGCTGGGCACGCCGCTGCTGGGCATCGCCGCGTCCGCGGTTCTGCTGGGCGAGCCGATCACGGCCAGCCTCGCTTTCGGGACCGCGCTGGTGATCGCCGGCATTGCCATCGTGATCCTCGACCGCCACCCTTGAGGCCATGGCCCGTATCGATCTCGAGCGGCGCGACGGCGTCGCCCTCCTGCGCTTCGACAACCCGCCCAAGGGCTACATGAACGCCGAGATGGTCGGCCACCTCGAGGCGGCGGTCGACGCGCTGCTGGCCGACGAGGGCGTGCGCGTGCTGGTCTTCACCGGCGCGCTCGAGGGCGTGTTCATCGAGCACTACGACGTCTCGGAACTGCTGGCGCTGTCGACCCGCATGCGCGCCAAGGGCGCCCGCTTCTCGGCCGACCGGCCGGTACCGGAGAGCCCGTTCCACCGCACCCTGGCCAAGCTCGAGGCGGCGCCCAAGCCGACCATCGCGGCGATCAACGGCACGGCGATGGGCGGCGGCTTCGAGTTCTGCATGGCCTGCGACCTGCGCTTCGCCCAGCGCGGCCCGTTCCACCTCGGCCAGCCCGAGGTCAACATCGGCATCCTGGCCGGCGCCGGCGGCACCCAGCGCCTCGCCCGCCTGGTCGGGCCGGCGCGGGCACTCGAGCTGTCGCTGCTGGGCCGCACCGTGTCGCCCGACGAGGCGGCGGCGCTCGGGATGGTGCATGCCGCCGTCGACGCGCCGGTGCTCGACCACGCGCTGGCCGTGGCGGCGCGGCTCGCCGGCCAGCCGCCGCGCGCGGTCGCCTACATCAAGCACCTGGTGCGCTCGGCGCTCGACACGCCGCTGGCCGACGGGCTGGCGCGCGAGCGCACGCTGTTCATGGACCTCGCGGTCAGCGACGACGGCCATCGCCTGATGTCCGAGTTCGTCGCCGGCACGCGCACGATCAGGGACTGAGGAACGGGGACGATGCTGAACTGGGGCATGATGACCAAGGCCGAGCGCGACGCGGCCTACAACAACACCGACGCGGTCAAGAACAGCGCGACGCTGAACGAGCAGCGCATCGCCGCCTCGGCGGCGTTCCGCGCCGCCCACCCGGGCCATCTCGACCTGCGCTACGGCCCGAAGGAGCGCAACGTCTGGGACCTGTTCCCGGCCAAGGACCCCGACGCGCCCTGCCTGGTGTTCATCCACGGCGGCTACTGGCAGCGCAACAGCCGCGACCAGTTCGCCAGCCTGGTGGCCGGCGTCCACGCCCATGGCTGGGCCGGTGCCCTGCCCGGCTACACGCTGGCGCCGGACGCGACGCTCACCGAGATCGTGGCCGAGATCGAGGCCGCGCTCGACTGGCTGGCGGCCAACGGCGCCGCCCACGGCATCCGGGGCAAGGTCGTGCTGTCGGGCTGGTCGGCCGGTGGGCATCTCACCGCCATGTGCCTCGGCCACGGGCGGGTCCATGCCGGCCTCGCGGTGTCCGGCGTGTACGAACTCGGACCGATCCGCGACACCTACCTCAACGACAAGCTGCACTTGAGCGACCGCGAGCTGGCGACCCTGTCGCCGTTGCGCCTGCCGATGGTGAACAAGCCGCTGGCCATCACCTACGGCACGGCCGAGCTGCCGCCGCTGGTCGGCGACAGCCGCGCCCTGCACGAAACGCGGTCGGCGCAGCACCTCGCCGGGCCGCTGATCCCGGTCGCCGGGGCCGACCATTTCACCATCACCCACGAGCTGCGCGACGCCGACGGCATCCTGACGCGACAGCTTCTCCTGCTCGCCTGACCCTCCTCCCCGCGCGCCAGCGCGGGGAGGAAGAGAGAGGCCGCGCCGCAGTTGGCACGACAGTTGCCTCCCCTCCCTCGACCTAGTGGGAGGGTTCACATGTTCAATCGTCGCCGACTGCTCGCCGGGGCGGGCTTCGCCGCCGCCACGCTGGCCGCGCCCGCCGTGCTGCGCGCCCAGCCCAAGACCGTGAAGATGGGGGCGCTGCGCCTCGTCCACTCGATGCCGCCGTACTTCTACGAGAAGTTCGCGCCGGCCGACCTCAAGATCGAGGTCGTGGTGTTCGACAGCCCGACCGACGGCAAGAACGCCGTGGTCACCAAGTCGGTCGACTTCGGCACCTTCGGCATCGCCGCGGCGATCCTGGGCGGCGCCGTCGGCGAGCCGGTGGTGGTGTTCGGCGCGATGTCCAACAAGGGCATGGGCGTGGTCTCCAAGGCCGGCTCGGACGTCAGGACGGTCAAGGATCTCAAGGGCAAGAAGGTCGGCATCTGGCCGGGCTCGACGCAGGAAGTCTTCATCATGGAGCGCCTGCGCATGGAAGGAATGTCGATCAAGGACATCACCCCGGTGCGCGTGCCGTTCGGCGAGATGCCGGCGATGCTGGCGCGCGGCGACATCGACGCCTACGTCGGCGCCGAGCCGGGCCCGGCGCTGTCAATCACCTCGGGCGTCGGCCAGCTGGTCGAGTATCCGTACTCGACCGCGATGGGCGGCCTCAACATGATCCTCGGCACGCACGAGGACACGGTCGCCAAGAATCCCGACCTGGTGCGCGCGATGCTGAAGATCCAGCGCCAGGCGGTCGAGTCCATGATGGCCAACAAGCCGGCGGTCGTGGACGCCACGGTGCAGAAGCTGGGCGCCAACCGCGCCGCGGTCGAGCAGGCGCTGGGCGCCAACAACGTCGAGTACGTGTGGAAGCTGGACGACACCGTGCAGGGCCAGGCCAGGACCTACGCCCAGCACATGCTCGACCTCAAGCAGATCCGGGCGCTGCCCAAGTTCGAGACCTTCCTGAACCCGAAGTTCTCCAACGAGATCGCCAACAGCTAGCCATGGCCATCGCAGACACGACCGGCGGCGGAAGCGCCGTCGCGGTCGCCGCGCCAAGGGCATCGACGACCGGGGCGCTGTGGACGCGCGCCCGGCCGGTCGTGCTGGCGATGATCGTGCCGCTGCTGCTGCTCGCCTTCTGGCAGGTCGCGACCACCCAGCAGTGGACGCGGCTGATCCCGACGCCGGCCGAGGTCGCGATCTACATGGTCGACTTCGCGAAGGGCGGCATCTACGACGATGCCTACTCGGCGACGCTGGCGACCCACCTGCTCGCCTCGATGAGCCGCGTCTACGGCGGCTTCTTCCTCGCCGCGGCCTTCGCCCTGCCGATCGGCATGCTGGTCGGCCGCGTGCCGACCGCGCGCATGCTGCTCGACCCGTTCCTGCAGGTGATGCGGCCGATCCCGGTCACCGCCTGGCTGCCGCTGTCGATGATCCTGTTCGGGCTGGGCGCCAAGTCGGCGTTCGCGCTGGTCTGCCTCGGCGCTTTCTACCCCATCCTGCTCAACACCATCTTCGGCGTGCGCTCGGTCGATCCCAAGCTGTTCGAGGCAGCCTCGATGCTGGGCTGCCGCGGCAATGCACAGTTCTTCAAGGTCGTGCTGCCGGCTGCGGCGCCGTCGATCTTCACCGGCCTGCGCCTGGGTCTGGGCCTGGCGTGGTTCGTGATCGTGGTCGGCGAGATGACCGGCGTGCCGCAGGGGCTGGGCGCAGTGATCATGGATGCCCGCACCCTGTCGCGCACCGACCTCGTGATCTGCGGCATGATCGTGATCGGCCTGGCCGGCTTCCTGTCCGACCGCGTCGTCGTCATGGTCGGCAACCGCCTGCTGCGCTGGAGCCCGAACCACCATGGCTGAGGCGACCACCCCGATCGTCGAGATCCGCCGCGTCTTCAAGGCGTTCGAGCTGCAGGGCCAGGCCATCCAGGCGCTGTCCGACGCCACGCTCAGCATCGCCAAGGGCGAGTTCGTGTGCCTGATCGGCGCCTCGGGATGCGGCAAGTCGACCCTGCTGCGCATCATGGCCGGCTTCGAGAAGCCGACGGCCGGCGAGGCGCTGATGTGGGGCAAGCCGATCGACGGGCCCGACCCGTCGCGCGGCATGGTGTTCCAGGACTACGCCCTGTTCCCGTGGCTGAGCGTGCGCGACAACATCGGCTTCGGCCCGGCGGCGCGCGGCCTGTCGAGCGGCGAGGTCCGCGACACGGTCGACAAGTTCATCGAGCTGGTCGGCCTGCAGAAGTTCGCCAGGGCCTACCCGCACCAGCTGTCGGGCGGCATGAAGCAGCGGGTGGCGATCGCCCGCGTGCTCGCCAACGACGCCGAGCTGGTGCTGATGGACGAGCCGTTCGGGGCGCTCGACGCGATGACCCGCGAGCGCCTGCAGGACGAGCTGCTCGACATCTGGCAGCGCACCAGGCTGACGGTGGTGTTCGTCACCCACTCGATCGAGGAAGCGATCTTCCTCGCCGACCGGGTCGTGGTCATGACCCCGGGGCCGGGCCGCATCGAGAGCGACAACCGCCTCGACCTGCCGCGGCCGCGCGACGTCGCCAGCCCCGAGTTCAACGCCGTCCGCCGCGTGCTGGGCGCCAAGCTGCACAGCCACCACGGCAAGAAAGCGGCATAGGCAGCGCAGCTCCCGGAGACAGTTGCCGACTCCCCCTCCGCCGCCGTATGACCGGTGGGACAAGAGGGGTTTCGATGGCGAACAAGGTCTACAAGGATGCCAAGGCGGCGCTCGAGGGCATCGTCAAGGACGGCATGATGGTGATGTGCGGCGGCTTCGGCCTGGTCGGCATTCCCGACAAGCTGATCCACGCGCTGCGCGACTCGGGCGTCAAGGACCTGACCTGCGTCAGCAACAACGCCGGCATCGACGGCCACGGCCTCGGCCTGCTGCTCGAGAGCGGCCAGGTCAGGAAGATGATCAGCAGCTACGTCGGCGAGAACAAGACCTTCGCCAAGCTCTACCTCGAGGGCAAGCTCGAGATCGAGTTCAACCCGCAGGGCACCCTGGCCGAGCGCTGCCGCGCCGGCGGCGCCGGCATCCCGGCCTTCTACACCAAGACCGGCGTCGGCACCGAGGTCGCCAAGGGCAAGGAAACCAAGGTCTTCGACGGCGTCGAGTACGTGATGGAGCGCGGCCTGTTCGGCGACCTCGCGCTGGTCAAGGCGTGGAAGGGCGATACCGCCGGCAACCTCGTCTACCGGAAGGCGGCGCGGAACTTCAACCCGATGATGGCGACCGCCGCGCGGATGTGCGTCGCCGAGGTCGAGGAGCTGGTGCCGGTCGGCGCGCTCGATCCCGACCACATCCACACGCCCGGCATCTTCGTGAAGCGCATCATCTGCGGTGCGCCATACGACAAGAAGATCGAGCAACGCACGACCCGCAAGGCTTAGGAGGCGACCATGGCCTGGACCCGCGAGCAGATGGCGGCGCGCGCCGCCAAGGAGCTGAAGGACGGCTTCTACGTCAACCTCGGCATCGGCATCCCGACGCTGGTGTCGAACTACGTGCCGGAAGACGTCGACATCACGCTGCAGAGCGAGAACGGGATGATGGGCGTCGGCCCCTTCCCGCTCGACAACGAGGTCGATCCCGACATCATCAATGCCGGCAAGCAGACCGTGACCGAGCTCAAGGGCACGTCCTACTTCTCGTCGGCCGACAGCTTCGCGATGATCCGCGGCGGCCACATCGACCTGTCGATCCTGGGCGCGATGGAAGTGTCGGAGAACGGCGACCTCGCCAACTGGATGATCCCGGGCAAGATGGTCAAGGGCATGGGCGGCGCGATGGACCTCGTGGCCGGCGTGCGCAAGGTCATCGTCACCATGGAGCACGTCTCCAAGGACGGCGCGTCGAAGCTGCTGCAGGAATGCACCCTGCCGCTGACCGGCAAGCGCGTCGTCGACATGGTGATCTCCGAGCTCGGCGTCTTCACCATCGACAAGCACGGCGACGGCGGCGTCACCCTGGTCGAGCTGGCCGACGGCGTCACGGTCGACGAGGTCAAGGCCAAGACCAAGGCCAGGCTGGCGATCGCGCCGAACGTGACGGAAAAGGTCGCCTAGCCCCGGCAGGCCGCCAGGAAGCGGGGCGTCGCCTTGTCGGCGCCGCGCACCGGCAGGCCCATCTTTCGCCCGCCGGCCGTCAATGTCAGCGCCGTCGCCGCGGCGATGCCCTCGAACACCGGGTCCTCGACCGTGGTCATCGCCCTGGCCACGACGCGGTCGTCGAGTTCCAGGACCTCGACGCGCCCGCGGTAGCGGGCGGCATCGCGCGGCGACGACAGCACGATCTCGACGGTCGAGCCCGCCGGCTTCGGGTCGGGCAGGTCGACGACCAGGTCGATCCCCGTCTGACCGGGTGCGCAGGTGAACAGGACACCGGCGAACTCGTTGGGCGAGAAATCCGGGAACACCAGGCCGAGCTTGACCTGGCCGGGCGATGTCGCCACCGACCAGTAGCCGTACGGGTCGGCGGCGATCGCCGGCATCGAGGCGATCGCCTGGAGCAGGGCGAGGAGCAGGGCGAGGACCCGCGCGGCAGCTTGTTTCACGTCACGACCTCCACCTCCGGGCAGCCTAGGGCCGCGCCGGCGGCTGCGGGTTGCGCCAGATCAAGCCGCCAGGACGATGGAGAAGTCCGCCGTGCCGTTCTAAGTCTCGATCGACCTTGCGCCAGGAGAGCCCGATGACTGCCCCCCTCTGGTCGTGGACCGCGAGCGATCTCGCCACGGCCATCCGGACGAAGAAGATCACGAGCCGCGAGGCCGTCGACAGCGTGCTCGACCGCATCGCCGCGCTGAACCCGCGGCTGAACGCGCTGCCCTACGTGCTGGCCGACGCGGCCCGCGCCGCCGCCGACGCCGCCGACCGCGCCGTCGCCGCGGGCGCGACGCTGGGGCCGCTGCACGGCGTGCCGGTGACGACCAAAGTCAACGTCGACCAGGCCGGCCTGCCCACCACCAACGGCCTGGTCGCGCTGAAGGACCTGGTCGCCACCGAGGACAGCCCGCCGGTCGCCAACCTGCGCGCCGCCGGCGCGGTGATCGTCGGCCGCTCCAACGTGCCCGCCTTCTCGATCCGCTGGTACAGCGACAACGACCTGCACGGCCGCACGCTCAACCCGTGGAACGACGGCGTGACGCCGGGCGGCTCGAGCGGCGGCGCCGCCGCGGCGGTGGCGGGCGGCATGGGCCCGATCGGCCACGGCAACGACTTCGGCGGCTCGATCCGCTACCCCGCCTATTGCTGCGGCATCGTCGGCCTGCGCCCCAGCCCCGGCCGCGTGCCGGCCTTCAATCCCAGCGCCACGGAAGAACGCAGCATCGCGCCCCAGCTGATGTCGGTGCAGGGACCGCTGGCGCGCAGCGTCGAGGACGCGCGGCTCGGGCTCGTGGCGATGGCGCGCCGCGACGCCCGCGATCCCAACTGGGTGCCGGTGCCGCTCGAGGGCCCGCCGCCCGCCGCGCCGATCCGGGTCGCGGTCTACAAGGGCACGCCGGGCGATGCGCCGGCGCCAGCCGTGCTCGACGCCATCGACCGCGCGGCGCGCCTGCTCGCCGACGCCGGCTACGCCGTCGAGGAGGCGGCGCCGCCGCACGTCGACGAGGCCTCGCACCTGTGGCGCACGCTGGTGCACGACGACATGCGCCGCTCGCTGCTGCCGACCATGCAGAGGATCGGCGACGCGGCGGTGAAGACCATGTACCGCCACGTGCTCGCCGGCATGGGCGAGATGGACCGCGACGCCTACCTGGTGGCGCTGGGCCGGCGGCTGGCGATCGGCCGCGCCTGGAACCTGTTCTTCGAACGCACCCCGCTGCTGCTCACGGCGGTGTCGTGGCAGCCGCCGCTGCCGATCGGCGCCGACACGGCGTCGGCCGAGAGCCTGGAAGGCGTGCTGCGCGCGCAGTCGCCGATGCTGGGGACGGCGATGCTGGGCCTGCCCGGCCTGGCGGTGCCGACCGGTCTCGCCGACGGCCTGCCGGCCGGCGTCCAGCTGGTCGCGGCGCGCTGGCGCGAGGACCTGCTGCTGCAGGCGGGCGCGGCGATCGAGCGCGCGGTCGGCCTGGTGCGCTGGCCGGGCGCCTGAGAAATATCCAACCGGAATGGCGGCAATCGTCATGGTTACCATCCCCGGCGCGCGCTACAGGCGGGGCATGAACACCGCCAAGGCCGCGGCGCTGGCCGCCCTCACCCTCGTCGCGATGACGGTCCCGGTCCAGGCCGAGGTCTACTGCACGCGTCCCGGCTTCCCGGCCGGCTGCGTCGTGCGGCCCGATGTCGGCGCCCCCGGCCCGGGCGTGCGCCCCGGGGTCGGGGTCGGCGCGCCGGGTGTCGGCGTGGCGCCGGGCGTCGGCGCGGGCGCCCCGGGTGTCGGCGTCGCGCCGGGCGCCGGGGTCGGGGCCCCGGGTCCCGGCATCGACAACGATGCCGGCGTGAACCGCGGCGGCCCGGTCAACCGACCGGGACGGCGGTAAGCCAACCCCTGGGCGCGCTAGCCGCGCGCCGGCGGCGTGAAGCCCTTGGACCGGATCTTCTTCTCGAGGATCGCGATGCCCTCGGCGGTGCGGCCCTTCCGGCAGTCGGCGACGCCTTCCATGATGTCGAAGTCCGGCCGCGTGCCGCCCTGGCCGCCGGGATCGCCGAGGTAGCGGGTGGCGTAGTCGCCGAGCTTGGTGCAGTAGGCGGCGTCGTCGGCGGGCGACGGAGCCTGCGCCTGTCCGTGGGCCGCGCCGGCGACGGTCGTCGCCAGCAGGAGCGTCGCGAGGAATTTCGGGCCGGTCATGATGGCCGCACCATGTAGCGCGCCGACGGGCCGTAGTCGCGGGGAACCGTCACCAATCCGGGCCGGTCGACGACGGCGAAGCCTTGCCGCTGCCACAGCGGCCAGGTCTCGTGGACCGAGACCAGCGCCAGGGTCGGCAGCCCGCGCGCCCGCGCCAGCGCCGCCATGTCCGCGACGTAGGCCGCGGCGGCGCCGTGCCCGCGCGCGGCGGGCGCGACCACGACGTCGTGGAGATAGAGGCAGTCCGGGCGGGCCGGCAGCGCGCCCAGCGGCGCGTCGAGCTTGGGCACGGCGTGCAGCCGCCACGGGTGGGCGAAGCCGTAGCCGAGCACCGCCTCGCCCGCCGCCAGCACGCGGCAGCCGTCGCGAAAACGGGCGCGCTTGTCGGCGAACACCTCGGGACGTTCGGCGAGGCCGGGATGGGCGGCGTCGGCCAGCGCCTGCACCGCGGCAAGGTCGGCTTCGGTCATGGCGCGCCAGTCGGTCATGGCCGCACACTTCCACCGCGACGGCGCCGGCACAACATGCGAGGAACGGGGTCCGATCCACCCGCGAGCCCGAGACCGACATGCCGCACATCGTCGTTGCCGATCCGATCCACCCCGACGGCATGGAGCGCCTGTTCTCGACCCCCGGCGTCACCGTCGACCATCCCGGCACCGCCGCCGGCCGGCCGCTGGCCGAGCGGTTGCGCGGCGCCGACGGGCTGATCGTGCGCGGCACCGTGGTCGACGACGCGCTGCTGGCGCAGGCCGACCGGCTGCGCGTCGTCTGTCGCCACGGCGTCGGCTACGACCTCGTCGACGTGCCGGCGCTGACGGCCCGCGGCATCGCCCTGATGATCACGCCGGAGGCCAACGCCGCCTCGGTCGCCGAGCACGCGCTGATGCTGATGCTGAGCCTCGCCCGCCGGGTCGTGCCGGTGTCGACGCTGGTCCGGCAGGGCGACTGGCGGGTGCGCGGCGAGTCGCCGACCTTCGACGTCGCCGGCCGCACCGTCCTGGTGATCGGCTTCGGCCGCATCGGCACCCGCGTGTCGCGCCTGTGCGCCGCCTTCGGCATGCGCGTGCTGGTGCACGATCCCTACATCCCGGCCGGCACCATCCGCGGCGCCGGCTACGAGGCCGTGGTCGAGCGCGACGCCGGCCTCGCCACCGCCGACATCGTCACCGTGCACGTGCCGTCGAACGACAGGACCCGCCGCATGGTCAACGAGGCGTTCCTGGCGGCGATGAAGCCCGGCGCCATCCTGGTCAACACCGCCCGCGGCACCCTTGTCGACGAGCCGGCGCTGGTCGCGGCGCTGAAGTCCGGCCACGTCGCGGCCGCCGGCGTCGACGTGCTGACGGTCGAGCCGATGATCGAGCCGGTGCCGCTGGTCGGGCTCGACAACGTGATCGTGACGCCGCACGTCGCCGCCAGCACGGCGCAGGGCCTGCAGCGCATGGCCGTCCACTCGGCCGCCAACGTGCTCGACTTCCTGTCCGGCAAGGTCGACCGCGACGCCGTCATCAACACCGAGGTCCTGTCGGCGGCGCGCAACAAGTAGCGCGGCGTCAGGGCACCGGCAGGCGGCGCTCGCACAGCGCCACGAACCAGCGGGCGCCCAGCACCAGGCCGTCGTCGTTGAAGTCGTAGCCGGGGTTGTGCAGCGGCAGCGAGTCGGTGCCGTTGCCGACCAGGGCGAAGCAGCCGGGCACGCGGCGCAGGAACTGCGCGAAGTCCTCGGACGCCGTCCAAGGCTCCGCCCGCACGCCGGCGCGGGCCGGACCGAACACGTCGCGCGCCGCCGCCAGCGCCTCCTCCGTCATCGCCGGGTCGTTGACCAGCGGCACGAACTCGCGCGTGTAGGTGACGACCGCCTCGAGGTTGTAGGTCTCGGCGGTGCCCCGCGCGACGATCCGCATCTGCCGCTCGATCTCGGCGCTGACCTCGGGCCGGAAGCTGCGGGCGTCGCCGAGGATGCGGGCGGTCCCGGGCAAGGCGTTGCGCACGCCGTCGGTCAGCAGCTCGGTCACCGACACCACCGCGATGTCGGTCGGGTCGAGCCGGCGCGACACGATGGTCTGCAGGTTCATCACCGTGGCGCAGGCCGCCACCAGCACCTCGGAGGTCAGCTGCGGCCGCGCCGCGTGGCCGCCCAGCCCCTTGAGCACGATCTCGAAGTTGTCCTCGGCCGACATCAGCGGGCCCGGCCGGGTCTGGAAGTGGCCGACCGGCAGGCCCGGCATGTTGTGCAGGCCGTAGATCTCCTCGAACGGGAAGCGCTCGAGCAGGCCGTCGTCGAGCATGGCGAGCGCGCCCTTGCCCCACTCCTCGGCCGGCTGGAAGACCAGGCGCACGGTGCCGTCGAACCGCGCCGGCCCGGCCAGCAGGCGCGCCGCGCCCAGCAGCATCGCGGTGTGACCGTCGTGGCCGCAGGCATGCATGGTGCCGGGCACGGTCGAGCCGTGGGCACGACCGGCGCGCTCGGTCAGGCGCAGCGCGTCCATGTCGGCGCGCAGCGCGATCGCGCGGTTGGCGGTGCCACGGCGGATCGTGGCGACGACGCCGGTGCCGCCGACGCCCTCGACCACGTCCTCGATCCCGAACGAGCGCAGGGTCGCGGCGACGAAGGCGCTGGTCCGCCGCTCCTCGGTACCGAACTCGGGGTGGGCGTGGAGGTCGCGCCGCCACGCGGTCATCTGCCGTTCGAGCGCGCCGAGATCCATCGCCCCGCTCCCCGTCAGCGCCGCGCCGCGAACGGCAGCACGTCCGCCTGCAGCCAGTTGCCGAACTCGCGCGTGCGCTGCACCGGGTCGAGCACGTCGGGGCCGACGCCGAGGCGCCAGGCGAGGTCCTTGCGGCCGGGATCGGCATCGAGCGCGCGGTACTTCTCGACGATGGCGTGGGTGTCCTCGGTCGACCGCGCGAAGCCCTCGCCCAGCATCATCTCGGGCCGGGCCGCCATGATCGCCGCGATCGTCGCGAACGAGAATTCCGGGTGGTACTGCACGCCCCAGAAGCGACGCGTGCCGTCCTCGATCACCGCCGCCTGGACGTGGCTCATGGCGTTGGACGCCAGCACCGTGCCGCCGGACGGCAGCGTCTCGACCTCGTCCTCGTGGACGCACAGCGCGTCGAACACCGGTCCCTTGTCGCGGTACATCGGGTGCGCCCTCCCGGCCTCGGTGACCGCGATGCGGCGGGCGATGCCGATCTCGCGCCCGTCGGGATTGAAGCGCACCGTGCCGCCCAGCGCCGCGGTCATGACCTGCAGGCCCCAGCACGAGCCGAAGGCCGGGAGCCCGGCCTCCCAGACGGCGCGGGCGAGGTCGATCTGCTCGCGCACCGACGGCTGGTCCAGCAGGTAGACGTTGTGCGGCGAGCCCGAGATCCAGACGCCGTCGAAATCGCCGAGGCCGAGGCCCTGCGGGAAGGTCTCGCCGTCGGCGACCCGCAGCGAGAAGAACTCGAGCTCGCACCCGGCGGGCCGGTGCGGCGCCAGCGAGTCGCGGATCATGTCCTCGTAGGATTTCGAGCCGCCCTCGACCAGCCGGGTTTCGAGCGCCTGGGGCGTGCCGTTGAAGACGAGGATTCGGGGCATCGGTCGGACACGGGAGTGAACGGTGGAGACGAGGGGCTGATAGCATCCGCGCGAGGCGACTGGCCAACGAGAACGAGGCCCCCCGGGGGAAACGGTGACCCGCGGCGCAAGGTCGTGAAGGTCGCCGACATCCGCATCGGCTAGCGGTACACTTCAGGCGATGCCGTCTCCGTCGATCCCGATGGGTGTCCCGGCGCGCCGGCCGGGCCGCCCCGCGGGGCTGGCGGCGCCGCTCGTCGCCCTGCTGGCCTACGCCGCCCTGCACCGCAACGGCGTCGCCCTGGCCCCCGACAGCTGGGCGTACTGGGAAGGCGCGATCTCGATCGCCAGCGGGCACGGCTACACCTACCTGACCGGCCTGCCGATCGTGTCGTGGCCGCCGCTCTACGCGACCTACCTCGCGGCGTGGGTCGCGTCGTTCGGCCCGCACGGCTGGGTGCTGGTCGCGGCCAACGCCGTTCTGATCGCCGGGCAGGCGGCGCTGTGGCGACACCTCGCGCTGGTGCTGGCGCGCGACAGCGGCCTCGCGCCCGCGTCGTCGCCGGGCCTGTCGCTGCTGGTGTCGCTGTTCGTCGGCCTGTTCGTCGCCGTGCACCAGCAGGTGCCGTTCAGCCAGGGCTTGGTCTACCTGCTGCTGCCGCTGTTCGTGCTGGCGGTCTGGAAGATGGTCGCCGACCCGCCGCCGCGCCGGGTGCCGTCGGCCGCCGACAGCGCCGCCGTCGGACTGGCGGTGCTGCTGCTGCTGACCCACACCTCGACCATCGCCTTCCTCGGTGCCGGGGCGCTGGCGGTCGCCGTCGCCGCCCGCCGCGCGCCGCGCCGCCTCGTCACCGCGATCGCGATCGTGGCGCTGCCGCTGCTGGCCTGGGCGGGCGAGCGCGCCTGGCTCGGCCAGTCGGGCAGCCACTGCGTCGGGCTGGGCGTGGCGCGGTTCGATCCCGCGACCTACGCGCTGCAGCTGGCCGACGGGCTCGGCCGCCTGCTGGTGCCGGACCGGGTGCGCGCGCCGCTGGTCGCCACCGCGCTGCTCGGCGTCGCGACGCTGGCGCTGGCGACGACGCGGCCGGCGCGCGGCCTGCGCTTCTGCCTCGCCTTCGGCGCGGTCGCGACCGCGCTGCTGTTCGCGCTGTTCAACCTCGCCTGGATCTTCGCCCCGCTGGGCGGCCGCTTCCTGCTGTTCCTGCCGCTGCTGCTGGTGCCGCAGCTCTGCCTGCTCGCCGGCGCCCGCCGGCCGGCGGTCGCGGCGACGCTGCTGGCGCTGGCGCTGCTGCCGCAGGCCTACTGGACGACCGTCGGCGCGCTGCACCTGCCGGCCGCCGCGGCGGCGCTGGCGCAGGCGCCGATGGGCTACCTGCCGCTCGAGGGCGAGGCCTCGCGCGACTACCTGACCGGTCCGCCGGTGCGCCGCGACGGCCGCCTGCTGGTCGCACCCTACCAGGAACCCGAGATCGAGGGCGCATGCCGCTGACCACGAACCGGCTCGCCGCGCTCGCCGCCGCCGTCGCGCTCGTCGCCTACGCCGCCCTGCACCGGACCGGCACCGGGATGATCGCCGACAGCTGGGCCTACTGGGAGGGCGCGGTCTCGCTCGCCACCGGCCACGGCTACACCTACTTCTCCGGCAACCGCATCGAGGCATGGCCGCCGCTGTACTCGGCCTACCTGGCGCTGTGGGTGGTCGTGGCCGGACCGCACGGCTGGGTGCTGACGGTGGCGACTGGCGCGCTGGTGGTCGTGCAGGCGGCGCTGTGGCTGCGCCTGCTGCGCACCATGGGCCGCGATTCCGGCCTCGAGCCCGGTGACGCCGCCTGGCTCCTCGTCGCCGTCTTCGTCGGCCTGTTCCTCGCCGCCCACGAGCGTTACCCGTTCGCGCAGAGCCTGCTCTACGTCATCCTGCCGCTGTTCCTCGGCGCGACCTGGCGGATCGTGGTGCGCGACGAGAGGCGCGGCGCGCAAGCGGTGGCGCTCGGCCTGCTGCTGCCGCTGACCCACACCACCGGTCTCGCCTTCCTCGGCGCCGGCGCCGCGCTGATCGGCCTCGGCAAGCTGCGGTCGCCGCGCCGGCTGGCGCTGGCGGTGCTGGTGGTGGCGGTGCCGGCGGCCGCCTGGATCGGTGTCCGCCTCGCGCTCGGCCAGGCCGGCAGCCACTGCGTCGGCTGGGGCGTCGGCCGCTACGGCGCGCTCGACTACGCCGTGCAGCTGTTCAGCGGCCCCGGCCGCACCATCGTGCCCGACCGCCTCGGCAGCGCGATCGCCGCCGTCGCGGCGTTGTGGCTCGCCGCCCTCGTCCTCGCGGCCGGTGCCGCCGGCAAGGGCCTGGTGCGCTTCGCCACCGCCTACTGCGCGCTGGTCGCGGCGGCGATCTACGCGCTCTTCAACCTCGCCTGGATCTACGTGCCGATCGGCGGCCGCTTCGTGCTGTTCCTGCCGCTGCTGCTGGTGCCGGCGGTCGGGCTGGCGCTGGCCGCGCGCGCACCGCGACTCGGCGCCGGCCTGCTGGCGCTGCTGCTGCTGCCGCAGCTCTACTGGCTGGGCGTGTGGTCGCTCGACCAGCAGCGCACGCCCGAGCTGTTCGCGCGACAGCCGACCGCGTTCATGCCGCTCGACGGCTACGCCACCCGCGACCACCGCAGCGGGCCGCCGCTGCGCCAGGGCAACCGCGTGCTGGTCGCGCCCGATCCCGAGGCCCAGACCGACGGCGACTGCCACTAGGCGAGACCGGGCGTTTGGCCAGTCGCCGGGCGGCATGCGACGATGGCGGCATGGCACGCCCGTTCCACCTCAACCTCTTCATCCAGAGCCGCGGCCACCACGAGGCGTCGTGGCGGCATCCCGACGCCTCGCCGCTGCCGCTGACCGACATCCGCTTCTACCAGGACCTCGCGCAGCGGGCCGAGCGCGGGCTGTTCGACTCGATCTTCCTCGCCGACCAGCTGTCGCTCGGCGAGGACGTCGCCCATGCCGGCCGCACTTGGCTGGAGCCGATCACGGTGCTGGGCGCGCTCAGCGCCTCGACCACGCGCATCGGGCTGATCGCCACCGCGTCGACCACCTACACCGAGCCGTTCAACCTCGCCCGCCAGTTCGCCTCGCTCGACCACATCAGCAACGGCCGCGTCGGCTGGAACATCGTGACCTCGTGGGCACCCGGCGCCGGCCGCAACTACGGCGAGACGCGGCAGCCGAGCCACGCCGACCGCTATGCCCGCGCCGAGGAGTTCATGCAGGTCGTGAACGGCCTGTGGGACAGCTGGGGCGACGACGCCGTGCTCGACGACCGCGCCGGCGGTCGCTACGCCCGGCCCGAGCGCATCCGGCCGATCGACCATGCCGGGCCGCACTACCGCGTCGCCGGCCCGCTCAACCTGCCGCGCGGGCCGCAGGGCCGGCCGGTGCTGGTCCAGGCCGGTTCGTCCGACACCGGCCGTGGCTTCGCCGCGCGCCACGCCGAGGCGGTGTTCACCGCCCACCTCGAGAAGGCGACGGCGCAGGCCTTCTACGCCGACCTCAAGGCGCGCGCCGCCGCGCTCGGCCGCGACCCGAACGGCGTGCTGATCCTGCCCGGGCTCAGCCCGGTGATCGCCGCGACCGAGGCGGAGGCGCAGCGGCTGGCGCGCGAACTCAACGAGCTCACCGACCCCGAGGTCGGCCGCAAGCGCCTGTCGGGCCGCTTCGGCGGCCACGACTTCTCGCACCTGCCGCTCGACCGGCCGCTGACGCCGGCCGACTTCCCCGCGCCCGAGACCGTCGAGGCGGCGCGCAGCCGCACCGAGGTCATCCTCGGCGTGGTCCGGTCGCAGCAGCCGACACTGCGCCAGCTGCTCGCGATCCTGGCCGGCGCGCGCGGCCACTTCACCACGGCGGGCACGCCCGAGCAGATCGCCGACCTGATGGCGGCGTGGGTGGCCGACGGCGCCGCCGACGGCTTCAACCTGATGCCGCCGCTGCTGCCCTCGATGCTGCAGGTGTTCATCGACGAGGTCGTGCCGATCCTGCAGGCGCGCGGCCTGTTCCGCCGTGCCTACGAGGGCACGACGCTGCGCGACCATTACGGGCTGGCGCGGCCCCCGGCCTGAGCGGCGACGCCGGCTCAGTCGGCCTTGAGCAGGCCGCGCTTGGCGAGATCGCCGATGCTTTCCTCGTCGGCCTTCATCACCGCCGCGAACTCGGCCGGGGTCGACGGCCGCACAACGGCGCCGAGCTCGGTCAGCCGGTTGAACACCGCCGGGTCCTTGAGCGCGCCGACGATGGCGGCGTTGAGCTTGTCGATGATCGGCTGCGGGGTCTCGACGCGGACCAGCGCGCCGATCGTGGTGCCGCCGTCGAAGTCCTTCGAGCCGCCGGCCTGGGTCAGGATCGGCACGTCGGGCAGGTCGCGGATGCGCTGGTTGGCGATCACCACCAGCGGCCGCACCTTGTTCGACTTGATGTAGGGCATCGACGAGGTCAGCTGGTCGACGTAGCCGTCGATCTGGCCGGCCACGACGTCGTTCAGGCCCAGCCCGGAGCCGCGGTAGGGCACGATGGCGAAGCTGACATCGTCGTTCATCTGGATGCGCAGGATGTCGGTGTGGTTGGGCGTGCCGTTGCCGGCGTGGCCGAGCGACACGCCGCCGGGCTTGGCCTTCGCCGCCGCGACCAGCTCGGCCCAGGTCTTGAACCGGCTGTTCTCGGGCACCACCACCACCATCGGCACCGTCGACAGCATGCTGACCGGCGCGAAGTTCGGCAGCATCGGCGGCCGTCCCGCCATGAACGGCGCGACGAACAGCGAGCCGAAGGCGCCGGACACGATGGTGTAGCCGTCGGCCGGCGCGTTGAGCGCGGCTTCCTGGCCGACCATGCCGCCGGCGCCGGGCCGGTTCTCGACGATCACCGACTGGCCGAGCAGGCGCTGCATCGGCTCGGCGATCAGGCGCACCGTGACGTCGACGTTGCCGCCCGGCGCGTAAGGCACGATGAACCGGATGGGCTTGGTCGGGTACGCCTGCGCGCCGGCGGATCCGCCGAACGCGGCCGTGCCGAGCGCGACGGTGGCGCCGGCGAGCAGCCGGCGACGGTCGAGTGACAGTGTCATTTGGTGCTTCCTCCTGCCATCGACGCTAGCACGCGCGCGCGCACGGTCTCGCACCGAGGCCGGGCGTCCTCGCGACCCTGACCGTCCCCCGACGCAGACCTGCTTTTCGCCAGAAGGAAGCCCGCAGGGAGGCCACGCGCGGCGACCCCGAATGGCCACAGGCCGGTGCGACCCGCGCTGACGTTTCTCGGCCACGGAGGTGGCCATGGCATCGCTGCGACGCATCACGCTTGTCTCGACCCTGACGCTGCTGGCGCTCGGCGCCTTCACGATCGACGGCCTGGCAGCCGGCGGTGGTAGCGGCGGCGCGGGCGGTGGAGCCGGTGGCGCCGCAGGCAGTGGCGCCTCGGGTGGTGCGGCGG
This sequence comes from uncultured Reyranella sp., assembly GCA_964420105.1. Lineage (GTDB taxonomy): Bacteria > Pseudomonadota > Alphaproteobacteria > Reyranellales > Reyranellaceae > Reyranella. Next base: position 138,284 of record CAYQRL010000002.1, on the reverse strand, counting down.
GTGGTGCGGCGGGCGGCGCCGGCGGTGCCGGTGCCGGTGCCGGCGCGTCGGCCGGCGCGGGTGCGGGTGGCGCCGGGGCGAGTGCCGGGGCCAGCGCCGGAGCGGGCGCAGGGGGCGCCGGGGCCGGGGCATCGGCAGGAGCCGGCGCAGGTGCCGGGGCCGGTGGCGCCGGCGCGAGCGCGGGTGCGGGCGGCGGCGCCGGAGGCGGCGGCGCGGGTGCTTCGGCCGGTGCAGGCGCCGGCGGCGGGGCGGGCGCGTCCGGCGGCGCGGGCGCGGGCGGCACCGGCGCGAGTGCCGGTGGCAGTGGCGGTGCGGGCGCAGGAAGTGGCGGTGCCGGCGCGAGTGCCGGTGGTGGCGCGGGCGCGGGTGCAGGGAGTGGCGGTGCGGGCGCGAGTGCCGGTGGCGGCGCGGGCGCGGGTGCAGGGAGTGGCGGTGCGGGCGCGAGTGCCGGTGGTGGCGGCGGCGGCGCCGGGGGCGTGGGCGCCTCGGCCGGCAGCGCCGGGACCGCGGGCGCGGCCGGTGCCGGCAGCGTCAGTGCCGGCAGCGCCAGTGCCGGTAGCGCCAGTGCCGGTAGCGCCAGTGCCGGTAGCGCCAGTGCCGCCAGCACGGGAAGTGCCAGCGCAGGGACAGCGAGTGCCGGAACCGCGGGTACCGGGACAGCAGGCACGGGCGCGGCCGGCGCGGGTCCCGGCAGCGCGGCGGCGGCGACCGGCGCAGCGGGCGCGGCGACCGGCACGGCCGCGGCGGGTCCCTCGGCAGCGGCGGTCGGGCCGTCCGCGGCGCAGGATCTCGGGGGCGGCGTCGCCTCGGGCCTGTCGACCAGCGCGGCCGGCGGCATCGGCGGCGGCGATGGTGCCGGTGACGGGGTCGGCGGCGGCGACGGCGCCGACAGCGGCTGGCCGGTCTTCTCCGGCGCGCGCGGCGGCACGATCCGCGCCGCGGCCGCCCGGTCCTACAGGCTCGACGCCATCTACTTCCGCCCCGAGCGGTACAGCAGCCCGGCCGATTGCCTGACCGCCGCGGCCAGCCACAGGCTGCCGCTCGAGGTCTGCCGTTGATCCGCGCGGCGGCGCTGGTCGTTTCGCTGGCGTTGCACGCTTTCCTGGTGCTGGCCTTCCGCTTCGATCCGCTGCAGGGCGACGGCGCATTCGAGCCGGTGGTGGCGGTCGACGTCACGCTCGAGGCGCCGGCGAAGGCTCCGCCGCCGCCCGACCCGGCTCTGCCGGTTGCGCCGCCACTGCCGGCCTTTCCCACGATCGTCGAGGCGCCGAAGCACGAGCCGCTGCTGCCGCCTCCCGATCCGCCGCCGCCCGTCGCGGCGCGCGAGTTGCGGCCCCGCCCGGCGTCGCCCGCCCCGCCGGTGCAGCGCGCCGCGCTGACCGACCGGGCGCGCCAGGACTACGTGCTCGAGGTGGTGCGCCGGCTGTCGGGCGCGCAGGTCTCGATCGAGCCCGGCGAGCCGGGCGACCCGGCGGGCGTGCTGGTGGTCCGGCTGACCGTGGCGCGCGACGGCGCCCTGGTCGGCGTCGGCCTGGTGCGCGCCAGCGGCTCGACCGCGCTCGACCGGCGCGTGCTCGACGCGGTGCGCGCCGCCGCCCCGTTCGCGCCATTGCCGCGCGACTCGGCGACCGACCGGCTGTCGTTCGTGGTGCCGATCGCCTACGCGAGCCAGCCATGAGGCGGGCGGTCATGCCAGCCCTCGCGCTGCTCGTGCTCGGGCTCGGGACCGCGCTCGGGACCGGCGGCGGCGCCGAGGCGCAGCAACGCCGCTACGCATGGGCGGACATCGACTGCGGGCAGTCGCGGCTCGCGGCGTGGAGCGGCCTGCGCTGCCGCGCCACCAACGTCGTGACCAACGAGGGCAATGTCGGCGCGTTTCGCCAGTGGGCAGCGGTCGGATCGGGGCGCGGCGGCTACTACGCCCACCTGTTCCTGTGGGAGGCGCAGAACGGCTTCTCGTACCTGTCGGCCGACGAGACCACGGCCGAGTTCGCGCGCTGGATGTTCGAGCACGGCAAGGACGTCACCGGCGTCTCGCCGGTCGCGCGCTACAAGCAGGCCGACTACGTCACCTTCCGCGACCCGCCGCGCAACCGCACCTGCACCGGCTTCCGCCGGCTGGGCCCGCCGCAGCGCGGCGGCTACGGTTTCGTGATCGGCGGCATCCTGTGCGCCCCGCCCGGCAGCGCGCTGCCGGAGAGCGACGTGCGGCTGTTCATCGACAGCGTGGCGCTGAAATGAAATCGGGCGGCCCGAGGGCCGCTCGTAAGCGGGTACAGGCAAGCCACCGTGGCTTCATCGCCGTGCCGACAGGCCAAGCACCCTTGCGCCTGTGACGAAGATCACAGCACGCGGCAGACCTCTCTCGCTATTCTACCCGTGCTCGATGGGACGAGCGCGCCGACAACGAGATCAAGACTACAGACGGGGCTTGGGGTGAGTTCGATGGCTACCGACCGCCTGCCGTTGCGCGCCGACCGCCCGCAGCTGGGATTGCCCCAGCCGTTCGTCCAGCAGTTGCAGGTTGCGGCCAAGACGCTGACCCTGGCCGAGGACCAGGTCCTGTTCGAGCATGGCGAGCCCGGCGATGGCTGCTACTTCGTCCACGAAGGCGTGCTGAAGGTGGCGCGCCGCTCGGAGACCGGCGAACAGCGCATCCTCGCGGTGCTCGGTCCGGGCGCGATCGTCGGCGAGCTGGCGATGATCGACGGCCTGCCGCGCTCGGCCACGGTGGTGGCGCTGCGCCCCTCTCGCCTTTCGTTCGTGCCGCGCTCGGCCTTCCTCGAGGCCCTGAAACGCGAGCCCAACATCCACGAGTACCTGGTCAGCACGCTGGCGGCGCGGCTGCGCAACGCCGACGAGGACGCCGCGGCGGCGAGCTTCCTCAACGTCCCGTCGCGGGTCGCCCGCGCGCTGCTGCAGATCGCCGAGCATCTCGGCGAGAAGTCGAGGACCGACCCGGACCGCATCGTCGTGCGCCACGACATGCGACAGAGCGACATCGCGGCGCTGGCCGGCGTGGCGCGCGAGAGCGTCAGCCGCACGGTCAGCGACTGGCGACGCCGGGGTCTGATCGAGGTGATGGGCCGCAATGCCTACGTGGTGTCGCGCAGCCATCTCGAGACGCAGGCCAGGGCGGAGTAGTCGCGCCCGCTCCGGCACCATGCCGGAATCAAGAAGGGCGGCCCCCAGACCGCCCTTCCCACTTGCCCCTCGCCGGGTGCTGACCCGGACGTTCTCGTCGAACGCTTCGAGATACCTGTCGCCACCCTAGCGGACGACGCCCGCGTCGCAACGCGGCCGCTGTATCAATGGCTGGCATTGCGTATCAGAGGTTCGTCACCCGCCGATACAAGGTGGGACTGCCCGACGCCGGAATCGTGGATTCGCGGGCGAATCCGGCGCCGCGCGCCGGGTATTGTCGGAGACTCGGAAGAGAGATTCGTTACCAAGAGCGAGTCTTTGATACATCGCGTCGATTGCGACGCTGCATGCCGACGATAGTGTGTCCCCGGGTGCTTCGAAATCGTTCGAAGGGGACCGGTGCGGGTAACGGGTGGGGCCGTCCGCACCGGCAGGGAAAAGTGGGGACCGACATGCAAGCGATCACCGTTGCGCGTGAGCCGTCGTTCGATGGCCACCTGTTTCTCAAGGCCGTCCAGCGCGGGATCTTCGGCCGGCCGCTGACCGACGCACAGCGCGCCACCTGCGTGGCGCTGCTCGAGCGCGGCCAGGCCCGCGGCGGCGCCTGCGCCCGCGCGCTGGCCTACGCGCTGGCGACGGCGACGTGGGAAACCGGCGGCGCGCTGCGCCCGCTGGAGGAAAGCGCCGAGTCGCCGTGGCGTGGCCGCGGCTTCGTCTGCGCCTCGGGCCAGGCGTTCTACGCCAAGGCTTCCGACCTGTGCGGCATCGACCTGGTCGCCGAGCCGGAGAAGCTGCTCGACCCGGAGACCGCGGCCGAGGTGCTGCTGGCCGGGCTCGAGGCCGGTGCCTTCACCGGCGAGAGCATCTCGACCTACTTCGCACCGGGCGCCATCGACTGGGTCGGCGCCCGCCGCACCGTCGGCGACATGACCCAGGCCCATCGCGTCGCCAGCCTCGCCCGCGCCTACTGGGTCGCCCTGCAGGGCTCCAAGGTTCACTGAACCGCCGGAAGCAAGAAAGGGGAGCCGGGCATCCGGTTCCCCCTTCCCTTCGCCCGCTCCCCCGGCGCGCGGGCAAAAAGAAAGGGCGGCCCCAAGGCCGCCCTTCCCTCGAGCCGGAACCGGCTCCCCACTCACCCCATCGCGTTCGCGACGTTGCTCAGGACGCCGTTGACCTTGGTGCCGACCGTGCGCATCGCGACGATGGCGGCGACGGCGATCAGCGAGGCGATCAGCGTGTACTCGATGGCCGTGGCGCCACCTTCGTGCTTCATCAGGCGGCGGAAAATGGACAGCATGTTAAATCTCCAAATCAATCAGACGTTTGACCTGTGCCGAGGCCGACTGGGAATTGCCTCGCCTTCAAGAGACTTGAATTGATGTGAAGGTAACTGCGCTCGTTGAGCAGATAAAATCATTCCGTGTATCATTGCGCGTCGGATTGTATCGACCGTGTGCGAGCGGCCCCGCGCCGTATAAAGCGTGTCGCGATCGACGCCCGGCGTCGGCGAACTGTCAGGCCGGCGGCTAGCCCAGCGCGTTGGCGACGTTGGTCAGCGTGTTCTGCAACTTGCCGCCGACGACGCGGAAGGCGGTGACGCCGGCGATCGCGACCAGCGAGGCGATGACCGCGTACTCGATCGCGGTGGACCCGCCCTGGTTGCGCCCGAGGGCGCGGAACAACGACAGCATCTTCATTCTTCCCCGGTGGCCGACGACGCGCGGACGGTGCCGTCGCGCCGCCGCCGGTTCAACCGGAGACGGCACCGCCGCGGTGTATCCGGGGTGTATCGCGGAGAGTACCGGGCGTGGCCTGTCGCGGCTTGACCGGGCGCGGGCCAAGGGATATGGAATTCTGAATTCAGAGTTCCATGAAGCCGATCCCACCCACCCCCGGCCGTGCCGAGCAGGCCTACCAGGCCCTGCTCGACGAGATCTGCGACGGCGCCCTGACCCCCGGCACCCACCTCGTGCAGGAGGAACTGGCGGCGCGGCTCGGCGTGTCGCGCCAGCCGATCCAGCAGGCGATGGCGCTGCTGAAGAGCGACGGGCTGGTCGAGGAGATCGGCACCCGCGGCTTGCGCGTCGCCGCCCTCGACCCCGCCGCGATGCGCCAGCACTACGAGATCCGCGCCGCGCTCGACGGCCTCGCCGTGCGCGGTGCCGCCCAGCGCGCCGCGGCCTCGGCCGAAGGCGCGCGCGACATCGACCGCCGCGGCCGCGCGCTGGTCCAGGCCGGCAAGGCCGCCGCCGGAGGGCCGGTGCGCCGGCTGGTGCGCTGCGACGTCGACTTCCACCGCTTCCTGTACGAGGCCTCGGGCAATCCGCTGCTGGCCCAGACCGCCGAGCCGCACTGGCGCTACCTGCGCCGCGTGATGGCCGACGTGCTGCGCCACGCCGCGCCCGGCGCGGCGATCTGGAAGCAGCATGCCGAGATCCTGGCCGCCGTGGTCGCGGGCGACGCGACGCGGGCACAGGCGCTGGCGGCGGCCCACGTCGAGGGCGCGGCCGACCGCCTGGCCGATGCCCTGCAGCGCGCGACCGCGGCCTGATCCAACTCCATAGCGACAGCCTGGACCCACGACCATGAACGAGCTGATGACCCTGGGCCAGGCGCTGAGCGCGCAGGCCCGTCTCAACCCCGACCGCCTGGGCGTACGCGACCTCGAGCGCTCGATGACGTGGTCGCAGTGGAACCGGCGCGCCTGCCGGCTGGCCAACGCGCTCACCGGGCTCGGCCTCGCCGCCGGCGAGCGCGTCGCGGTGCTGGCCTACAACTGCGTCGAGTGGGCCGAGATCTACCTCGCCGGCGCCAAGGCCGGGCTGGTGATCGTGCCGATCAACTTCCGGCTGGTGGCGCGCGAGATCGCCTACATCGTCGGCGACTGCGGCGCCGCGGCGATGATCGTGCAGGACGAGCTGGCCGGGGCGCTGGAGGAGCTGGGCAGCGACCTGCCGGTGCCGGCGGCGCGGATCATCCGCTTCGGCGGCACCGGCCGGGGCGGCGGCTGGCAGGACTACGAGACGCTGCTGGCGGCGGCGCGCGACGGCGAGCCCGACCGGCCAGTGCGCGGCGCCGACCCGTGGACGCTGATGTACACCTCGGGCACCACCGGCAAGCCCAAGGGCGCGGTCCGCAGCCACATCGCCGCCGCGCAGCTGGCGCTGGTCTCCGACCTCGAGCTGTCGGTCGGCGCGACCGACGACGCGCTGCTGGTGATGCCGATGTGCCACGCCAACTCGCTGAACTTCTTCGGCTCGTTCCTGTATGCCGGCGCGGCCAACACGATCTACTCGCGCAGGAACTTCGACCCCGAGCATTGCCTGCGCACGCTGGGCGAGACCCGCGCCAGCTTCACCTCGCTGGTGCCGACCCACTACATCATGATGCTGGGCCTGCCGGCGGCGGTGCGCGAGCGCTTCCCGTGCGAGCGCGTGTCGAAGCTGATGATCTCGTCGGCGCCGGCGCGCGAGGACACCAAGCGCGCGGTGATGGCGATGTTCGCCAACTCCGGCCTGTTCGAGCTCTACGGCTCGACCGAGGCCGGCTGGGTGACGATGCTCCACCCGCACGAGCAGTTCGACAAGCTCGGCTCGGTCGGCCGCGAGTGCATCGGCTCGGCGCCGATCCGCCTGCTCGACGAGAACGGCAACGAGGTGCCCGACGGCCAGCCCGGCGAGCTCTACTCGCGGACGCCCTACACCTTCGACGGCTACTGGAACCTGCCCGACAAGACGGCCGAGGCGTTCCGCGACGGCGCCTGCTCGGTCGGCGACATGGCGCTGCGCGACGGCGACGGCTACATCCGCCTGATCGACCGCAAGAAGAACATGATCATCTCCGGCGGCGAGAACATCTACCCGTCGGAGGTCGAGGGCCTGCTCGGCGGCCATCCCAAGGTCAAGGACGTCGCGGTGGTCGGCGTGCCCGACCCCAAGTGGGGCGAAGCGGTGCACGCGGTGATCGTGCTGCACGCCGGCGCCACCGCCACCGAGGCCGAGATCCTCGACTGGTGCCGCGACCGCATCGCCGGCTTCAAGCGGCCGCGCGCCGTCACCTTCCTGCGCGAGGAGCAGATGCCGCGCACCGCCACCGGCAAGGTCCTGCACCGCGAACTGCGCGACCTGCTGGCCGCCCAACCCGCTGATCGCCGCTGATCGACCGAACCCGAACCCAAGGAACCGCCATGGACCTCAACCAAGACCCGCAAGCCTGCGCCGCCTGGATCGCGCACTTCCTCAGGAACCGCGGCGTCGACCGCGTGTTCGGCCTGCAGGGCGGCCACATCCAGCCGATCTGGGACAACGTCGCCCGGCTGGGCATCCGCATCGTCGACGTGCGCGACGAAGGCGCCGCCGTGCACATGGCGCACGCCCATGCCGAGCTGACCGGCCAGCTGGGCGTGGCCATGGTCACCGCCGGCCCCGGCGTCACCAACACCGTGACGGCGATGGCCAATGCCAGCCTGGCGCGCGCGCCGGTGCTGCTGATCGGCGGCTGCACCTCGCGGCCGCAGGCCAACATGGGCCCGCTGCAGGACATCCCGCACGTCGACATCCTGAAGCCGGTGTGCCGCTACGCCCGCACCGCGCGCGTCGCCGACCAGGTGATGCGCGAGCTCGACGAGGCGGTGGCGCGCGCCTTCGGCGACCTCGGCGAGCCCGGCCCGTCCTACATCGAGGTCCCGACCGACGTGCTGCGCACCCACGTCGCGCCCAACCTGGTGCTGGACGAGTGGATGCGCCCGCGCGGCCCGCGCCTGGTGACGCCCGACCCGGCGGCGGTCGCCGAGGCGGTCGACGTGCTGTGGAAGGCCAGGCGCCTGCTGGTCGTGACCGGCCGCGGCGCGCGCGGCGCCGGCGAGGCGCTGGTCCGCTTCCTCGACGCCACCGGCGCGGTCTACCTCGACACCCAGGAGAGCCGCGGACTGGTGCCGGCCGAGCACCCGTCGGTGGTCGGCGCGATGCGCGCCGTGGCGATGGGCGAGGCCGACACCGTGCTCGTGCTCGGCCGCAAGCTCGACTACCAGCTGGGCTACGGTTCGCCCGCGGTGTTCCCCAACGCCCGCTTCGTGCGCATCGCCGACACCGCCGGTGAACTGGTCGACAACCGGCGCGGCTCGCCCGAGCTTCTGGCGACGCCGGCGCTGGCGCTGGAGGCGCTGGTCAAGGCGGCCGGCAACCGGCGCAGCGAGGCCGACACCGGCTGGACCGGCGGCCTGCGCGCCAGGCATCTCGAGCGCTCGGCCAAGGCGGCGCAGCCGGGACCGCAGACCGGCGACGACGGCAAGATCCATCCCAACGCGATCTTCGACGCGATCCGACGGCACGCGGCGCCCGACTACATCGGCATCGCCGACGGCGGCGACCTGCTGAGCTTCGCCCGCGTCGGCCTCGACGCGTCGACCTACCTCGACGCCGGCGCCTTCGGCTGCCTCGGCGTCGGCGTGCCGTTCGCGATCGCCGCCGCGCTCGCCCATCCCGGCCGGCAGGTGATCTCGGTCAACGGCGACGGCGCCTACGGCATCAACGCCATGGAGATCGACAGCGCCGTGCGCCACGGCGCCAGGGCGGTGTTCATCGTCTCCAACAACGCGGCGTGGAACATCGAGCGCTACGACCAGGAGGCCAACTACGGCGGCCGCGTCGTCGGCACGACGTTGCGCCACTCCGACTACGCCGCGATGGCCAGGGCGCTGGGCGCGCACGGCGAGCGCGTCGAGAGCCCGGCCGACCTGCCGGCGGCGATCGCGCGGGCGCTGGCCAACGCGCCGGCGGTGGTCGACGTCGTGACCTCGCAGAGCGCGATCTCTTCGGACGCGCGCAAGGGCCTGGGCTTCGTGCCCGACTACCAGGCCCTGACCGCGTGGGACGACGCCGAGCGCCGCCGCCGCGGCCTCGACTGAGCTAGCCGAGCAGCGAGTGCCGCTTGCGCGTCAGCGGCACCACCACCACCGACGGGCCGGGGCGCGCCAGCGCCTCGGCCACCGCCTGCGTGACCTCGGCCGCCGTCCTGGCCAGCCGCGACGGCACGCCGTAGCCCCGGGCCAGGGCCTCGAGATCGATGCCCGGCAGGTCGAGGCCGGGCACGTCCGGGGTCTCTTCCAGCTCGGCGAAGTTCTTGAGGATCGCGTACTCGTGGTTCTGCAGCACCACGAACACCGCGCGCACCTGCTGCTGCGCCGCCGTGTACAGCGCCTGCACCGAGTACTGGAACGAGCCGTCGCCCATCACCGCGATCACCGGCCGGCCGCGCCCCGACTGGCGCTCGGCCAGCGCCAGCCCGACCGCCGCCGGCATGTCCCAGCCCAGCCCGCCCGACGCGAAGGTGTAGAAGGTGTCGGGCCGGTCGATGCGGAAGTGGTCCTGCATCGCGCCGACCACCGACGGCGCCTCCTCGACCAGCACGAACTCGGCCGGGCAGGCGGCGCGCACCGCCGCCATGATGGCGTCGCCGGACAGCGGCTGGCCGGTCATGTCCGGCATCGACGGCGCGGCCCGCAACGGCGCGGTGACCACCGGCCTGCGCTTGTTCACGAGGGGCTGCACCGCGTCGAGGAACAGCCGGGCGTCGGCCAGCAGGCTGTCGCCGACCGGCGCCTTGGCGGCGAGGCCGGGATCGTCGGTGACCTGCAGCAGGGCCGTGCCGGCGGCGAGGTAGTCGCCAGCGACCATGGGGTAGTAGCGGAACACCGGCGCGCCGATCACGATCACGAGGTCGTGGCCCGCGAGCTTTTCGGCCAGCGGGCCGATCGCCGCCGGTAGCGCGCCGGCATGCTGGCGGTGGGTTTCGGGGAACGGCGTGCGCTCGGCGAACGGCGCGGTCCACACCGGCACGCCCAGCGTCTCGGCGAAGCGGATCGCCTCGTCCCACGCCTGGCTGCGCGCGATGTCGGAGCCGTAGACGATCACCGGGTCGCTGGCGGCGTTGATGCGCTCGGCGAAGGCGGCGACCAGGGCCGGGTCGGGCGCGACCCGGGTCGCGACGGCGCGCACCACGGCGGAGCCGGCCAGCGGCTTGTCCCAGTCGTCGAGCGGCAGCGACAGGAACACCGGCCCGGCCGGCGGCTGCAGGGCGGTGGCGACAGCGCGCATGAAGGCGGCCGGGACATCCTCGGCGCGGGCCGGCTCGTAGGCCCACTTCACCCACGGCCGCGGCATCGTCGTGGCATCGATGTTCGTCAACAGCGGCTCGAGCAGCAGCATCTCGCGGGTCTGCTGGCCGGCGGTGACGATCAGCGGCGTCTTGTTCTGGTAGGCCGTGAGCAGGCAGCCCATGGCGTTGCCGAGCCCGGCGCCGGTGTGGACGTTGACGATCACCGGCTTGCGCAGGCCCTGCGACAGGCCGTCGGCGATGCCGACGACGCTGGCCTCCTGCAGGGCCATCACGTAGTCGAAGTCGGCCGGGAAGTTCTTGAGGAAGGTTTCCTCGGTCGAACCGGGATTGCCGACCACGGTCGTCACGCCGAGCCGGCGCAAGAGGTCGAACGTGACATCCTTGACGGTACGCATGGCAGGCACTCCGGACGGTGGGACGGACCCCCATCCTAGCCTATCGCAGCAGCAGCCGACCCTCGTCCGTCAGGCAGATGCTGTGGCCCTCGATCACCTCGATCAGGCCCGACGCCACGCCGTGGGCGATGGCGGCTTCCTGGTGGATCCGCTCGACGATGCCGGCGGCGGCGGCGATGAACTCGATGCGATGGTGCTGCATGGCCCGCCCCCGGGTCACGCGGTAGAGCTCGATCAGGAGGCGCGAGGCCAGTTGCTGCGCCGTCGGTGACGCCACCGGCGGCCGCGGCGGGACCTTGGATCGACCGATTTCCTGCCGGATGCTCATCCCCGAAGGGTGCCATCGTCGCCGCCCGAGGTCTGTGACTCGCGTCACAAACCCCCAAGATTCTGCACTCATGCTGTTGCGAGGACCATGGCGGCGCACTTCTCGCCGATCATCATGCAGGGCGCGTTGGTATTGCCGCTGGTCAGCGTCGGCATGATCGAGGCGTCGGCGATGCGCAGGCCGGCGATGCCGTGCACCCGCAACTCGGGATCGACCACGGTGCCGGCCGGGTCGACGCCCATGCGGCAGGTGCCGACAGGGTGGTAGGTGGTCTCGGCGTTGTGGCGCACCCAGTCGAGCAGCTCGTCGTCGCTCTGGACCAGCGGGCCGGGCGCGATCTCCTCCGACACGATCTCGCGCATCGGCGAGGTCGACATCAGTTCGCGGCCCTTGCGGATCGCCGCCAGCACGCCGTCGCGGTCGGCCTGGGCCGAGAGGAAGTTGAAGCGGATCGCCGGCGCCTCCGCCGGGTCGGCCGACTTGACGTGGATCGAGCCCAGGCTCTCCGAGCGCAGCACGTTGACGTTCATCGTGATGCCACGGCGCTTGGAGATGCGCCGCTCGTGACCGACGCGCTCGTAGAGGAAGGGCAGGATCGAGACCGTGGCGTCCGGCGTCTCCAGCCCCGGCCGGGTGCGGAAGTAGAGGCGGATCGGCACCGAGGTCATGCCGAGGAAGCCCTCGCCCCACAGCGCGTACTTGATCGCCTCGCGCGCCAGCCGCCAGCCGCGGGCGTTGTCGTTGAAGGTCGCGCCGGGCGTCGAGATCGCGAACTTCACCCGCGGCGAGTAGTGGTCGCGCAGGTTCTCGCCGACCGCGCGCAGCTCGTGCACCGGCGCGATGCCCAGCGACTTCAGCAGGTCGGCGCGGCCGATGCCCGACAGCTCCAGGAGCTTGGGCGAGTTGATCGAGCCGCTCGACACGATCACCTCGCGGGTGGCGCGCGCCTCGTGCTCGCGGTCGCCGACGGCGTAGCGCACGCCGACGCAGCGCTTGCCCTCGAGCACCAGCGTGCGCGCCAGCGCGCCCTGGCGGATCGCGAGGTTGGCTCGACCGCGCGCCGGGTCGAGGTAGCAGTAGGCGGTGCTCTGGCGACGGCCGCGCGCGATCGTCACCTGGCTCATGCCGATGCCTTCCTGCGAGGCACCGTTGAGGTCGGGATTGAACGGCAGGCCGATCTTCTCCGCCGCCGCGATCATCTTCTCGAGCAGCGGCACCTTGTGGCGCGGCGTGTCGGTGACGCGCAGCGGTCCCGACCGGCCATGGAACTCGTCGGCGCCGCCGTCGTAGCGCTCCATGCGCTTGTAGAGCGGCAGCACGTCGTCCCAGCTCCAGCCGCGGTTGCCGAGCTGCGCCCAGTGATCGTAGTCCTGCGCCTGGCCGCGGATGTAGACCATGCCGTTGATCGAGCTCGAGCCGCCCAGCATCTTGCCGCGCGGCACCTCGATGCGGCGACCGCCCGAGCCCTCGTCGGGCTCCGACGAGAAGCACCAGTTGACCGCCGGATGGTCGATCATCTTCGAGACGCCGACCGGGATGCGCGACCACAGGTAGTTCGAGCCCTCGGTGCCGGCCTCGAGCAGCAGCACGCGGTGGCGGCCGTTCTCCGACAGGCGCGCCGCGACCACGGCGCCCGACGATCCCGCGCCGACGACGATGTAGTCGAAGGTTTCCGGACTGCTGCCCTGCATCTTTCCCCCGCGCGCTTCGTACTGGTCGACGCGAGGCTAGCACCGCCGCGCGCGCGATTCCGCCAAACTGGAAGCAATAAATTCCGATGGCTTCGCACGGCGGTTCGACGCTAACAGGGCTCTCCCAGTCCAGGAGGTTCGATTGACCCGCTTCGTTCTCGCGATCGCGCTGCCGCTCGCCGTCCTGCCGTTCGCCGCCACCGCCGCCGACCAGGCCGCGGCCCAGGCCTGCTCCGCCAACCTGTCGAAGGACGCGCAGACGGTCTACGCCAAGGTCGCGCCGACGGTGACGCCGAAGACCGACCTGCGCGAGGCGCTGACCGCCGTGGTGCGCCCGATGGTGATGAACGGCTCGCTGTCGCGCGAGGCCGGCCGCACCGCCGCCGAGCAGGCCGGCGCCTGCCTCGAGCACCTCAAGTAGAGACGCTCACGGGGCGCGCCGCGCCAGCGGCGCGTCCCAGTAGGGCTCCGGCCCGAACCGTTCGGCGAGGAAGTCGACGAACACCCGCACCTTGGGCGACAGGTGCCGCGCGTGCGGGTAGACGGCGCTGACCGTCGCGCCGGTCATGGTGAACCCGTCCAGCACGCACTGCAGCCGGCCGGCCTGCAGGTCCTCGCCGACGATGAACGACGGCAGGTAGACGAGACCGGCGCCGGCGCGCGCCGCCGCCTGCAACGCGTCGCCGTTGTTGGCCGACAGCCTTCCGGCGACATCCACCATCCGCACGCCGCCGTCGGGCAGCGCGAACGCCCACTGGCCCGGGATGTTGGTGTTGTGCAGGCAGTCGTGCGCGGCGAGGTCGTCGGGCGTGCGCGGCACGCCGCGGCGCGCGAGGTAGTCGGGGCTGGCGCAGACGACCAGACGGCTGGGTGCCAGCCGGCGCGCGATCAGGCTCGAATCGCGCAGCCGGCCGATGCGCACCGCGACGTCGAACCCTTCCTCCACCAGGTCGACGAAGCGGTCGGTCAGGCTCATGTCGACGGTGACGTCGGGGTGACGCGCGAGGAAGGCCGGGATCGCCGCCGCGAGGTGCAGGAATCCGAAGCTCATCGGCGCGCTGACCCGCAGCTGGCCGCGCGGCGCGTCGCTCAGCCGGCCGACCGAGCGCTCGGCGTCCTCGACCTCGGCCAGCACCCGGCGCGCGCGCTCGAGGTAGAGACGACCGGCCTCGGTCAGGGTCAGAGTCCGGGTCGTGCGCTGCAGCAGGCGGGCGCCCAGCGCGCCCTCGAGGCTGGCGATGTGGCGGCTGACCACCGACCGCGACAGGCGCATCTGCCGCGCCGCCTGCGAGAACGAGCGGCTGTCGGCGGCGCGGACGAAGGCCTCCATGGCAACCAAGCGATCCATTGTCGCGATATTAGCAACAATCTGGTGCGGAAGGCATGGATTGTTCCGGATATCGGCAAGCCGTACCTCGGAAGTCGACCGTTCCCTCTCGACAGGAGACCTCCATGAGCCAGAGCCAAGCCCTCGCCGTCCCGTCCGGCCCCGTCCTCGACCGCCTCGCCCGGCCGTTCGCCCCGTTCGCCGAGCCGCTGGTGCGCGCCACCATCGGCCTGTTCCTGGTGCCGCACGGCGCCCAGAAGCTGTTCGGCTGGTTCGGCGGCTACGGCCTCGAGGCGACCGGCCAGTTCTTCGCCGCCAAGCTCGGCCTGCCGGCGTCGCTGGCGCTGGTCGCGGGGGTGATCGAGGTGTTCGGCGGCCTCGCCCTCGCGCTCGGCCTCGGCACGCGGCTGGCGGCGCTGCTGGTCGCCGGCCTGATGTTCGTCGCCGCCTTCAAGGTCCACCTCGGCGCCGGCTTCTTCTGGACCGCGGGCGGCTACGAGTACCCCCTGATGTGGGGCCTCGTCGCGCTGGCCTTCGTCGCCCGGGGCGGCGGCCGCTACTCGCTCGACGCGCTGGTCTTCCGCACCCGCTGACCCCCCTCCAAAGACAGGAAGCAGGCCATGACCAAGGTCCTCGTTCTCTACTACTCGTCCTACGGCCACATCGAGAAGATGGCCTACGCTGCCGCCGAGGGCGCGCGCGCGGCCGGCGCCGAAGCCGTCGTCAAGCGGGTGCCCGAGCTGGTGCCGGCCGAGGTCGCCAGGGCCTCGCACTACAAGCTCGACCAGCCGGCCCCGGTGGCGACGATCGACGAGTTGCCGTCGTACGACGCCATCGTGTTCGGCACCGGCACGCGCTTCGGCAACATGACGGCGCAGATGAAGAACTTCCTCGACCAGGCCGGCGGCCTGTGGGCGCAGGGCAAGCTGGTCGGCAAGGTCGGCTCGGTCTTCACCTCGACGGCGACCCAGCACGGCGGCCAGGAATCGACGATCCTGACCTTCCACCCGGTGCTGCTGCACCTCGGCATGGTGATCGTCGGCCTGCCCTACGCCTTCCAGGGCCAGATGGGCACGGCCGAGGTGATGGGCAACTCGCCCTACGGCGCGTCGACCATCGCCGGCGGCGACGGCAGCCGCCAGCCTTCGGCGGTCGAACTCGAGGGCGTGCGCTTCCAGGGACGACACGTCGCGGCGATCGCCGCCAGGCTCGCGGCGCGCTAGGCGAAGGCGGGGCGCCGCAACGACGGCCGGCGGTGTCCTAGTCGATGCCGCCGGCGGAGTAGAGGGAGGCGAGACCGGCGATCGCGATCATCCAGGTGAGCACGGTGTACTTGATCGCGGAAGCGTCCAGCTTCCGCTGCTCCGCGTCGCTTCGCGAAAACAGCATGATGACCTCAGCCCAGGGAATTGGCGACGTTGCTGAGCACGGCGTTGAGCGACGTGCCGACGGTCCGCATCGCCGCGATCGCCGCGATGGCGATGAGCGAGGCGATCAGCGTGTACTCGATGGAGGTTGCGCCGCGATCGGCCTGCGCAAGGCGACGGAGTTGGGACAACATGAGATGGCTCCAAACGGCGGACCTGTCCCACGATATGGCGGGCACTGCCGCGCGTAATGCCCGGCTTTGTATCCTTTGTTTGATTTTCGGTATCGAATGCTTCGGAGGCTGCGAAACTATCGCCGGTCTCAGGGTGCGGCGGCGGCGGCGCGGCGGGCCAGGTCGTTGAGCTGGAAGGTCGCCGCGCGCAGCCGGTCGGGCATGCCCGACAGCGACACCACGAAGGCGGCGTCGCAGGTCGACTCCGCGAGCAGCCGCGCGTAGTCGCGCGCGACCGGCGGCCCCTCGAACGCCCGCATGCACTTGCCGACGTCGACGCCCAGCGCCGCGTCGATCACCGGCGGCTCGGCCGGCAGCCGCGGCGACGACAGGGCGGCGGTCGCGCTGGCCGGCGTGTAGGAGCGGCCGGCCGACACCAGCTGCCCGCCCTTGCCGTACAGGTAGAAGAGGCGCCCGTCGGCGACGATCGTCGGCGGCCCGTGGTCGGCGAGGATTCGCCCGACGTACTCGGCCATCGTCGGCGGCGTCGCCATGCCGGTGAAGCTGAGCTCGCGCGACACGTAGACGGCGGTGTTGCCGGCCGACCGCGGCGTGAAGTCGACGCGGATCGTGTCGGAACCGCCGAACCGCGTGCGCTCGTCCGCCGACTGCGGCGACAGTTGCAGGGTCAGGCGCTGGATGTAGGACGCGGCCTTGTCCTCGCGCAGCACCTTCGACCGCGCGCCCCACAGGTCGCCATGCGTCGTGAGCAGGCGGAAGGCGCGCTCGGCGCTGGTGTCGGAAGTGATGCCGATGATCGCCGGCCGGCGCGCGCCGAAGCCCGAGGGCGGAGGCTGCTGCGCGACCGCGGACAGCGTGCCGGCCACCAGCGCACCGAGCGCCCACACGGCCACCCGCGTCCTTCCGACCCTCACCGCTGCCTCCCCGTACGCACGCAACGGGCGGCAGATAGGAGAAACGCGGAGCCGGGGCAATGCCGGAAATTCACCCGCCGTGTTGCGGCCAACGCCGGCCCCCGACACAATCGCCGCAGCGGGGAAAGCGGGACGGGACGACGATCTTGGGCGTGAAGCGACGGAACCTGGTGGCGGCTGCGACGGCCCTGTTGGCCGCGCCGACGGTCGTGCGCGCCCAGCGGGTGCGCCTGGTCGGCGTCCTGCTGTCCCAGTTCGAAGGCAGCGCCGAGGCGACGAGCCGGGTCGCCGCGCTGCGCGACGGGCTGCTGCGCTACGGCTGGGTCGATGGCCGGAACCTGCAGCTCGACGTCCGCTACGGCGACGGCAATCCCGAGCGGCTGCGCCAGGAGGCGATGACGCTGGTGGCGGCGCGTCCCGACGTGCTGGTCGCGTCGGCGACCTCGGCGCTGGCGGCGCTGCAGAAGGCGACGACGCAGATCCCGATCGTGTTCGCCCAGGTCACCGACCCGGTCGGCGCCGGTTTCGTGAAGAGCCTCGCCAAGCCCGGCGGCAACATCACCGGCTTCACCCAGCACGAGTTCTCGATCGGCCTGAAGTGGCTCGAGCTGCTGGAGGAACTGGCGCCGACGACCCGGACGGTTTCGGTGCTCTACGATCCGCAGAACCCGGCGACCGCCGGCTACCGCGCCGAGATCTTCTCCGGCGCGACCACCTTCCAGGCCCAGGTCGTCGAGCGCGCCGCCGCCGACCCGGCCGGCATCGAGGCCGCGGTGCGCGCCGCCGGCCGGCCCGACGGCGGGCTGATCGTGTTGCCCGGGCCGTCGCTGTCGGTGCGGCCGGAGTCGGTCGTCGACCTCGTCACCGAGCTGCGCCTGCCCGCGGTCTACCCGTTCCGCTACTGGGTGAAGGCCGGCGGCCTGGCCTTCTACGGCATCGACAACATCGACCTGCATCGCCAGGCCGCGCTCTACGTCGACCGCATCCTGAACGGCGCCCGGCCCGGACAGCTGCCGGTGCAGAACGCGACCCGCTTCGAGCTGGTCATCAACCTCAAGGCCGCGCGCGCGATCGGGCTCACGGTGCCGCCGTCGGTGATGGCCCGCGCCGACGAGCTGATCGACTAGGCAGCGTCCTTACGCGGTCCCTTCGCGCGGCAGCGCGACGGTCACGCGCAGCCCACCCAGCGACGAGCGCGCGAAGCCGAGCGTGCCGCCGTGGACGTCGACGAGATCGGACACGATCGACAGGCCGAGCCCCCAGCCCGGCACCTTCTCGTCGAGGCGCTTGCCGCGGCCGACGAACTCGGCCTCGCGCGCCGCGTCGAGGCCGGGCCCGTCGTCCTCGACCTCGAGGACCAGGCCGCCGTCCTTGTCCGCCGCGACCAGGCGCACGCGCTGCGTCGCCCACTTGCAGGCGTTCTCCATCAGGTTGCCGACGATCTCCTCGAGATCCTCGCGGTGGCCGCGGAAGGCGGCGGCGGCGTCGGCCACGATCTCGATCGACAGGCCGCGATCGCGATAGACCTTCGACAGCACCGCCGCCGATGCCTCCGCGACCGGCCGCACCGCGACGCGCGGCGCGAAGCGGCCGGCGCCGACGCTGGAGCGCGCCCGCGCGAGGTGGTGCTCGACGAGCCGGCGCATCGTCTCGACCTGGGCGCGCAGGGTGGCGGCGTCGCGCTCGCCCTGGACCTCGGCCGATGCCACCGCGAGCGGCGTCTTGAGCGCGTGCGCGAGGTTGCCGACATGGGTGCGGGCGCGCTCGATCAGCTCGGCATCGCGGTCGAGCACCTCGTTGAAGCCCTCGGCCAGCGGCGCGACCTCGACCGGGTAGCGTCCCGACAGCCGCGGCGCATCGCCCTGGCGCACCGCGCGCAGGTCCGACTGCAGGGCGCGCAGCGGCCGCAGGCCGAACCGGACCTGCAGCACGATGGCGACCATGACGCCGAGCCCGAGCAGCCCGAGCGATGCCGCGAGCAGGACGTCGAAGCGCCGGACGCCGTCGCTGACCTCGCGGCGGTCGCCGGCGACGAGGACGTGCGTGGCGGCGGCCTGTCCCGCGAACCGCACGTCGCGCTCGGCGACCAGCAGCGGTTCACCCCTGGGACCGTCGAGCGCGCGCAGCTGCAGGTCCGGGCCGCCGGGCTGCGGCGCCAGCGTCGCGTCCCACAGGGACCGCGACCGCAGCTGCTGGCCGTCGGGCGCGGTGACCTGCCAGTACCAGCCGGAGTAGAGCCGGTCGAAGCGCGGGTCGCCGAGCGGCCGCGTCATCTCGAGCGCGCCGCCGGGCGCGACCTCGACCGAGGCGACCAGCGTCTTGAGCACCGCGTCGAGCCGCCGCCCGTACTCCTCCTCGACCGCGCCCCGGAAGGCCAGCGCGAGGACGCCGCCGCCGGCCGCCAGCAGCAGGACGACCCAGACCAGCGCCGCGGCCACCAGCCTGATCGAGAGGCTGGGCGACGGCCGGCTCACGGCGCGTCGCCGGCGAGCCGGTAGCCCTGGCCGCGCACCGTGACGATCAGGTCGGCGCCGATCTTGCGGCGGATGCGGCCGAGCAGGACCTCGAGCACGTTGGAATCGGAATCGAAGTGGCGATCGTAGACGTGCTCCATCATCTCGGTGCGGCTGACCACGCGGCCGGGATGATGGGCGAGGTAGGACAGGATGCGGAATTCCTGCGCCGTCAGCTGGACCGGCTGGCCGTCGACCGTGACGCGGCCGGAGTGGGTGTCGAGCCGCAGCCGGCCACACACCAGCTCGGGGCTGGCATGGCCCGAGGCGCGGCGGATCAGGGCGCGCAGCCGGTAGGCGATCTCGTCGAGCTCGAACGGCTTGGTGACGTAGTCGTCGGCGCCGGCATCGAAGCCGGCCATCTTTTCCGACCACTGGCCGCGCGCCGTCAGGATCAGCACCGGCGTCGTGCGCCCGGCCTGGCGCCAGCGCCGCAGCACCGTCAGGCCGTCGATCCTGGGCAGGCCGAGATCGAGCACGATCGCGTCGTAGGGCTCGGTGTCGCCGAGGTGACAGCCCTCCTCGCCGTCGTAGGCGACGTCGACCGCGAAGTCCGCCGCCTCGAGCGCCTTCTGCAGGCGCAGCGCCAGCGCGGGCTCATCCTCGACGACCAGCACCCTCATCGCTTCTTCCCCTCGCCGCCGGGCAGCGCCGCGCCGGTGCGCGCGTCGTACCGAACCTTCACCAGCCGGCCGGCGCGCGTCAGCAGCTTGATCTCGTAGACCGGACCGCCGCGCTCGTCCTCCAGCTCGGCCTCGACGACCTCGCCGCCGACCTCGGCCTCGGCCCGCGCGATGATGTCGCGCAACGGCAGCATCGTACCCTGCTGCACGGCGCGCCGCGCCCGGTCCTGGTCGTGGCCGTCGCTGGCCATCGCCACGCTGGCCATCGTCACGCCGGCCATCGCCACGACGGCGCAGCCGAGCGTCGCCGCCAGCAGCCAGGACAGGAAGGTGCGCATGGCCCAATCTAGCGCGGCGTTCCTGAACCGGGAATGAACGGGCCGGTCAGCCTCCGTTCAGGCCCCGCCGCCTAGTGTCCCTGCCGTCGCGCCCGGTGGCGCGGCCGGACAAGGAGACACGACATGCTGAAGACGATGCTGTGGCAGGGCGTCCTCGCCGCCCTGGTGATCGGGGGCGCGGCCGCCGCCTACGCCCAGGTCCGCGACTCCGGCTACCTCTCGGCGCCGCGCGACACCGTCGCGCCGCGCGACACCGTCGCGCCGCGCGACGCGACGACGCCGGAGCGCGGCGATCGCGACACCCGCAAGGTCAAGGATCACGACCACGACCGGCACGACGACCGCCGTCGCGGCGAGCGCGGGCAGACGCGCCATGACTGAGCGCGCCCCCGGCTGGCTGACCGGACGGTCCGCCATGACCGTGCTCAAGGCCTGGCACGCCGCCCTCGCCGGCGGCTTCCTGGTCGCCTACCTGACGGCCGGCGAGGACACCTTCGCCATGCACCAGTTCGCCGGCTACGCCGTGCTGGCCGCCATCGCGGCGCGCCTCGCGCTCGGCCTGGTCGCCGGCGCGCGCAGCCCGCTGCGCCTGCCGCGCCCGCTCGAGGCGCTGCGGCGGTGGCGCGCCGGCGGCGGCGGCCGCAACCCGCTGTTCGCCGTGTTCGCGCTCGCCCTGCTCGCGGCGGTCGGGCTGGCGGCGCTCACCGGCGCGGTCGCCGATTTCCTGCCGCGCCTCGAGCATCCGCACGAGGCGATCGCGGAGGCGTCGCTGTGGCTGATCGGCGGTCACGTCGCCTTCGTCGTCTACATGTACTGGGGCCGCGCCCGGCTCGCCGCCCTGCTGTCCCCGCTCGACACGCACAAGAGGAGCCTGCCGTGACCCGCCGCCCGGCGATCCTGGCGATGCTGATGCTCGCCCCCGCCCTGTTCCCGGTGCTGGCGCTCGCCGGCGATCCGAAGCGCGACGCGCTGCTGGCCGAGTACGCCGCGCAGGCGAAGGCCCAGGACCCCGCCTTCACCGCCTTTTCGCCGCAGCGTGGCGAGACCTTCTACCGCGCCACCTGGAAGGGCGGCGATCCGCGCACGGCGTCGTGCACGGCCTGCCACACCGCCAACCCGCGCCAGCCCGGCCAGAACGCCAAGACCGGAAGACCGATCGAGCCGGTCGCGGTGTCGGCGAACCCGGCCCGCTTCACCGACCGCGCCACCGTCGAGAAGCACTTCGTTCGCGACTGCAAGAGCGTGCTCGGCCGCGAGTGCACGGCGCTGGAGAAGGGCGACTACGTCGCCTTCCTGGCCGGCCAATGAAGCGCCTCGCGCTCGCCCTCGTCCTGCTGCCCCTCGCGCTGATGGCAGCGGCGGCGACGGCGCCCGCCCGCGCCGACGACCGGGTGCCGCCGGTATCCGACCCGGTGGTCCGCCAGGAGTGCGGCGGCTGCCACATGGTGTTTCCGCCCGGCCTGCTGCCGGCACGGTCGTGGACGCGGCTGCTGGCGGAGCGTGCCGACCATTTCGGCGAGGATCTCGCCCTGCCGGCCGCGACCGCGGACCTGATCGGCGCCTACCTGGTGGCCAATGCCGGCGACACCGCCGGGCGCGGGCTGGCGCGGAAGTACATGCGCTGGATCGGTCCGGACGGTGCGCCGCTGCGCATCACCGAGAACCCGGCCTTCCTGCGCAAGCATCCCTTTCCCGACAGCACGTGGCGGGATCCGAAGGTGGTGACGAAATCGAACTGCCTCGCCTGCCACGCCGGTGCCGCCAGCGGCGACTTCGAGGAGGGCAGCCGCCCGCGGCTGCCCTTCTGAGGCCTCGGCCGCCAAGGCCGCGTTTGAAGTGGCCGGGCCGCGTCCGACGCCGCCACGGCCACGTCTGACGTGGCCGGGCCGGCGTCCTACGCCGCCTGCGCGAGCGCCGGCGCGGCGGCGGGAGCAGCGCTGCGGATCAGGTGATCGAAGGCCGACAGCGCCGCCTTCGCGCCCTCGCCCATCGCGATCACGATCTGCTTGTGCGGCACCGTGGTGGCATCGCCGGCGGCGTAGACACCCGGCACCGAGGTCGCGCCGCGGGCATCGACCTCGATCTCGCCGCGCGGCGACAGCGCCACCGTGCCCTTCAGCCACTCGGTGTTGGGCACCAGGCCGATCTGGACGAAAACGCCCTCGAGCTCGACGCGGTGCTCGGCGCCGCTGGCGCGGTCCTTCCACGCCAGCCCGGTCACCTTCTGCCCGTCGCCCAGCACCTCGGTGGTCTGGGCCGAGGTCAGGATGGTGACGTTGGGCAGCGCCCGCAGCCGGTCCTGCAGCACCGCGTCGGCGCGCAGCTTGCCGTCGAACTCGAACAGGGTGACATGGCTGACGATGCCGGCGAGATCGATCGCCGCCTCGACGCCGGAGTTGCCGCCGCCGATCACCGCCACGCGCTTGCCCTTGAACAGCGGGCCGTCGCAGTGCGGGCAGAAGGCCACGCCCTTGTTGCGGTACTGGTCCTCGCCCGGGACGTTCATGGTGCGCCAGCGCGCACCCGGCGCGACGATCACGCTGCGCGCCTGCAGCGCCGCGCCCGAGGCCAGCTCGACCGTCACCAGCCCGCCCGGCTCCGACGCCGGCACCAGCGCCGTGGCGGTCTGCAGGTTCATGATGTCGACGCCGTACTCGCGCACGTGCTCCTCGAGCGCCACGCCCAGCTTCGGACCCTCGGTGTGGCGCACCGAGATGAAGTTCTCGATGCCCATGGTGTCGAGCACCTGGCCACCGAAGCGCTCGGCCGCGACGCCGGTGCGGATGCCCTTGCGGGCCGCGTAGATCGCCGCCGCCGCGCCGGCCGGGCCGCCGCCCACCACCAGCACGTCGAACGCCTGCTTGGCCTTGATCGCCTCGGCCTGGCGCGCGACCGCGCCGGTGTCGAGCTTGGCCACGAGCTGGTCGAGGCTCATGCGGCCCTGCGCGAACGGCGCGCCGTTCAGGAACACCGCCGGCACGGCCATCACGCCGCGCGCCTCGACCTCGGCCTGGAACAGGGCGCCGTCGATGGCGACGTGGCGGATGCGCGGGTTGAGCACCGCCATCAGGTTCAGCGCCTGCACCACGTCGGGACAGTTCTGGCACGACAGCGAGAAGTAGGTCTCGAAGACGAAGTCGCCGGCGAGGCCGCGGATGCGCTCGAGGGTCTCGGCCGAGGCCTTGGGCGGATGGCCGCCGACCTGCAGCAGCGCCAGCACCAGCGAGGTGAACTCGTGGCCCATCGGCAGGCCGGCGAAGCGCACGCCGACGTCGGCGCCGGGTCGCGTCACGGCGAAGGACGGGCGGCGGGCGTCGTCGTCGCGCCGCACCACCGTGACCTTGTCCGAAAGCGAGGCGATGTCGTCGAGCAGCGCCGCCATCTCGCGCGACGGGGCGCCGTCGTCGAGCGACGCGACCAGTTCGACCGGCTCGCGCAGGCGGGCCAGGTAATCCTTGAGCTGCGACTTGAGGGCGGCGTCCAACATGGCGATCTCCGGTTGAAGGGAAGGGCGGGAGGGAAGGAAGGAGGTCCTCCGGCCGGATCGGGGGGATCCGGCCGAAGGGGCGCGGCGTCAGATCTTGCCGACCAGGTCGAGCGACGGGGCCAGGGTCTTCTGGCCTTCCTGCCACTTGGCCGGGCAGACCTCGCCGGGGTGGGCGGCGACGTACTGCGCCGCGCGGATCTTGCGCAGCAGTTCCTTGGCATCGCGGCCGACGCCGCCGGCCGTGATCTCGACGATCTGGATGCGACCCTGCGGGTCGATCACGAAGGTGCCGCGGTCGGCGATGCCGGCGTCCTCGATCAGGACGTCGAAGTTGCGCGACAGGGCGTGCGTCGGGTCGGCGATCATCGGGTACTCGATCTTGCCGATCGCCGGCGAGGTGTCGTGCCACGCCTTGTGGCTGAAGTGGGTGTCGGTCGAGACGCTGTAGACCTCGACGCCCAGCTTCTTGAACTCGCCGTAGTTGTCGGCCAGGTCCTCGAGCTCGGTCGGGCAGACGAAGGTGAAGTCGGCCGGGTAGAAGAACAGGACCGACCACTTGCCCTTGAGGGTCTGGTCGGTGACCTCGATGAACTCGCCCTGCTGGAAGGCCAGGGCCTTGAACGGCTTGATCTCGCTGTTGATGACGGACATCGGGAACTCCGGGTTGGTCGTTGCGGCCCCATTGGCCTCGGAGTTCCAGATAGGCCGTCGCGTTCATCGACGGAAACGAATAATATTGACTTCTCTGATCGATCTGATCGATCAATGACCATGGCCGTCCTGCCCACGCTGCGCCAGCTGCAGTTCCTCGTCGCCGTCGTCGACACCCGCCACTTCGGCCGCGCCGCCGAGCGCTGCCGCGTCACCCAGTCGACCCTGTCGGCCGGTCTCAAGGAGCTCGAGGACGCGGTGCTGCAGGCGCGGCTGGTCGAGCGCACCAGGCGCAAGGTGCTGCCGACGCCGCTCGGCGTCGAGATCGCCGAGCAGGCGCGCGGACTGCTGGCCGCGGCCGAGCGGCTGGTCGAGACCGCGCGCACCGGCGGCACGCCGCTCGCCGGGCCGTTCCGGTTGGGCACCATCCCGACGATCGGTCCGTTCGTGCTGCCACGCGTGCTCGAGGGCCTGCGCGCGGCCTACCCCGGACTCAAGCTGTTCCTGCGCGAGGACCTGACCGCCAACCTGCTCGAGCGGCTGCGCCGCGGCGAGCTGGAGGCCGCGCTGATCGCCCTGCCCTACGACGTCTCGGACTTCGCCGTGCTCGACCTCGGCCCCGACCCGTTCTGGCTGGCGGCACCGCGCGACCACCCGCTGATCCGGTCGAAGGCGAAGACCGTGTCGGCGGCCGACGTCGACCCGTCGGAACTGCTGCTGCTGGAGGACGGGCACTGCCTGCGCGGCCACGCGCTGTCGGCCTGCCACCTCGGCCTCGGGACCCGGGGCGACCGCTTCCAGGCGACCAGCCTCTACACGCTGGTCGAGATGGTCGCCAACGGGCTCGGGGTGACGTTCCTGCCGGAGATCGCCATCACCGGCGGACTCGGGCGCGGCGCCGGCATCGGGCTGAAGCCGCTGGCCAGGGACAGCCCGCCGCGCCGCCTCGGGCTGGTGTGGCGCAAGTCGTACCACCGCGAGGGCGACGTCGCGGCCCTGGGCGCCTACCTCAAGGGCCGCATGGCGACCCTGAGGGTCGGCCGCCGCCATCCCCCCGTCAGGCCATGACGACGTCGATCGGTCGGCTCGCCGTCGAGACCTCGAAGCCGCCGACCCCGGCCGGGTCGCCATCCGCCTGGATCGGCGCGGCGCCGCCGGGCACGCTGACATGCCGCGCCGCCGCCACGCGCACGCCCGGCAACCGAAGTACCTGGCCCAGCGGCAGGGCGAGCCCGCTGGCCAGCGCCGACAGGGCGCCGGGGCGGTCGAACAGCACGACGCTGAAGCCCGAGTGCAGCGGGCTGGCGTCGGGTGCGAGGCGGTAGCGGCCGGCGTAGAGCTGGCCGTTGCTGACGATCACGCCGTGGGTCGTCGTCGCCACGCCGTCGATGACGACCTCGATGCGGGGAAACGGATACTGCAGCGCCTCGACCAGGCCCTGCCAGGCGTAGGCCAGCCCGCCGATGCACCGCTTCAGAGGCGGGCTGACGCGCCGCACGACGTCGGCGTCGAACCCGGCGCCGACCATCTGCACGAAGAAGCGCGGCCGGGCCGCCTGGTCGAGCACGCCGGGCCAGATCGGCCGGCTCGTGCGACGCACCAGCAGGTCGGCGATGTCGGCGGGCGAGGTCGGGATCGCCAGTTCGTGGGCAAGCACGTTGGCCGTGCCGAGCGGCAGGATGCCAAGCGCCGGCCGGCGCGGAGCGGGAGGCTCGGCGAGCAGGCCGTTGACGACTTCCGACACGGTGCCGTCGCCGCCCGCGGCGACCACCAGCGAAGCGCCGGCGCGCGCCGCGTCGCGGGCGATCTCGACGGCGTCCCCGGGATGGCGGGTGGCGCGCACCTCGGCGGTGACGCCGCGCGCCGCGAGCGCCGCCAGCACGCCGCCCAGGCGTTGCCGATGCCGCTGGCCCGCCGCGGGGTTGAGGACGATCAGCATGCGCGATCCCTCGTTCAGGCGGCCGGCACCAACCGGCCGGCCGGGCGCCGGGGTGCGTCGGACGAGGGCGTCGGCACCGCCTTCGACACCGGCGCCTCCAGCAATGGCGACAACAGGCGCAGAGAGATGCCAAGGGTTGCCGCGGTCATCAGCCACGGCACCACCGGCAGGCCCTGCAGGAAGACCGCGCCGAACCGGATCGCGACCAGCCAAATCGCGATCATCACCACGCCGCCGACGAGCCCCTGCAGCTTCGGACCGCGGTGTTGCGGCGCGAACGGGTTGGCGGCGATTGCCTCGACCACGACGACGAACGGTACCGCGACGATCAGGTCGACCAGGTAGTGCTCGCCGAGCGCCAGGGTGGCGCCCAGCGTGCCGACCAGGAAGACGCCGCCCAGCAGGCGCAGCCACGGGCCCATCGGCCAGGCGGCGAAGAACGCCAGCAGCGCCCACGCGGTGTGCAGCGACGGCATCGCGTTGCGCGGTGCGCCGTCGAACTCCGCGAAGTCTCCGGGAACGACGCCCCCCGCCTCGGGCAGACCGTAGGGGAAGACGTCGATGAAGGTCATCATCGGGCCGATGCCCGGCATCAAGGCATAGAGGCCGTAGCCCAGCGCCGCCGCGATCAGGAACCGGCTCAGCAGCTTGCCCTGCACGAAGCCGTTCCCGGTGCGCTGCAGGACGACGAACAAGGCGACGGCGGGAACCAGGCTCTGGTAGATGATCCACAGCAGGGTGAGCAGGCCGGGGACTGAGCGCACCCAGATCGCCACCTCCTTCACGATGCTGGCGCCGAACAGGCCATCGAAGGCATAGAGGTGGAGATCGTACACGGTGGCCAGGTGCCGGCTCTGGAGCCACAGCATGACCTGCAGAAGGGGCAGGCAGATCGGCAGCGAGAAGCGGATGACCAGGAGGTCGAGCGACTGGAGACGCTGCTCGCCGCGCGTCGCGACGACCGCGCGGGCGGCCAGGAGCAGCGACGCCAGCCACAGGCACTCGCCGAAGATCGACAACAGGGTCAGGCCGCGCGCCCCGAAGGCGTAGCAGACCGGCAACATCACGGCGGCCATCAGGCCGGTCAAGCCGCTCAGGTCGCCGATCTCGATGCGCCGCGTCGTCATCAGGGCGATCGTCGCGGCGGTGGCCGTGAAGAGCAGTTGCCCGTTCAGGGGATGCAGGGCGTGGTGCGGCGCGATCGACCGGTCGAACGCCAACGCCATGGCCTCTCCCGCCAGCAGCAGGACCGGGATGAGGTACACCATGGCGCGCTCCAGGCGGTTCATCGCCTGGCTGTCTGTCAACGCCTGCCTGCCCACTGCCATGAAAGTCGCTGCCATGTCGGCCCCCTCGGTTGGACCCAGGCCTGCAAGCCACGTTCCACGCCCGGGGACGGTCGGAACCGCCGATTCTCGCGGGTATTCGCCGCCCCGCCCGCGCCGGACTCGCAGATTGCAAAGTCCGCCCCGCGGTCGCCGTCGCGTTCTGCAATTCTTGAATTCACCCCTTCTGCAACTGGCGCGGCGCGCCTAGACTGGGGAGGCTTGCGTGCGGCCGTGTAAGGGCGCCCGAGTCGAAAGCGCCTGCGTCGCCCGTGGAAATGGGAGGACTGCATGACGAGCCGTCGATTCGGATGGAGTTCCGCTGCGCTGCTGCTGGCCGGACTGCTCACCGCGCCCGGCGCGCTGGCCCAGAAGGCGGGGGGCACGCTCCGCATCCAGCACATGGACAGCCCGCCCAGCGCCTCGATGCACGAGGAGGCCACCGTCTCGGTCGCGGTGCCCTTCATGGCGGTCTACAACAACCTCGTCGTCTACGACCAGAACGTCGCGCGCAACAGCCCGGAGTCGATCGTGCCCGACCTCGCCACCTCGTGGCAGTGGTCGGCCGACGGCCGGGCGCTGTCCTTCCGCCTGCGCGAGGGCGTGCGCTGGCACGACGGCAAGCCGTTCACCGCCGACGATGTCGTCTGCACCATGGAGATGCTGACCGGGGCCAGCGACAAGCTGCGGCGCAACCCGCGCCAGAGCTGGTACGCCAACATCGAGAAGGTGACCCGCGACGGCGACCACGCGGTCACCCTGCACCTCAAGCAGCCGCAGCCGTCGCTGCTCGCCATGCTGGCGTCGGGCTACTCGCCGATGTACCCGTGCCATGTCTCGACCGCCGACATGCGGCGGCGACCGGTCGGCACCGGCCCGTTCCGCTTCGTCGACTTCAAGACCAACGAGGGCATCAAGCTGGCCAAGAACCCCGACTACTGGAAGCCGGGCCGGCCCTACCTCGACGCCATCGAGTTCACGATCATCGCCGACCGCTCGACGCGCATGCTGTCGTTCGCCAGCGGCAAGTACGACATGACCTTCCCGGCCGACGTCACCGTGCCGCTGCTGAAGAACCTCAGGAAGGACGCGCCCCACGTCCAGTGCACGATGCGCGAGAGCGGCGTGAACTCGAACCTGATCGTCAACCGCGAGGTGCCGCCGTTCGACGACAAGAACATCCGGCGGGCGCTGGCGCTGACCCTCGACCGCCAGGCCTTCATCGACATCCTCGCCGAGGGCGAGGGCCGCCCGAGCGCGGCGATGCTGCCGCCGCCGGACGGGGTCTGGGGCATGCCGCCCGACATGCTGAAGACCGTGCTGGGCTACGGCGACGTCGCGAAGAACCGAGAGGAGGCGCGCGCCCTGATGCGGGCGGCGGGCTACGGTCCCGACAAGCGGCTGAAGCTCAAGGTCAGCACCCGCAACATCGCGACCTACAAGGACCCGGCGGTGATCCTGATCGACCAGTTGAAGCAGATCTACGTCGACGGCGAGCTCGAGATCATCGACACCTCGGTCTACTACAACCGCGTCTTCAAGAAGGACTACGTGGTGGCCCTGAACCTGACCGGCGCCGCGGTCGACGATCCCGACGTCGTGTTCTTCGAGGGCTATGCCTGCGGCTCGCTGCGCAACTACAACAACTACTGCGACGCCGACATGACGAAGCGGATCGAGGCGCAGTCGCGCGAACTCGATCCGAAGAAGCGGCGGGAGATGGTGTGGGAGATCGACCGGCGCCTGCAGGAGGACATCGCCCGGCCGATCATCGCCTACGGCCGAATCGCCGGCTGCTGGCAGCCGCACGTCAAGGGCGTCGTGCTGCACAGCAACAGCATCTACAACAACTGGCGCTTCGAGGACGTCTGGATCGACCGCTGATCAGCGCGCCGCCGCCGCCCGCGGCGCCGGCTGGGCGGCCAGCGACAGCACCGCCACCAGCGCGATGGCGATCAGGCCGAACGCCGCCCAGTTGAGCGCGATCCAGCCGATCCGCTCCTGCAGGAAGCCGGCGAGGAAGCTCGCCGAGGCGGTCGTGCCGAAGATCAGGAAGTCGTTCAGCGCCTGCGCCTTGCCGCGCTCGGACGGCCGGTAGCAGGTGGTGACGAGGGCGGTGGCGCCGACGAACAGGAAGTTCCAGCCGACCCCGTTCAGGGTCAGCGAGATCCGGAAGTTCCAGGCGTCGAGCCCGGTCAGCGCGACCGCGACGGCGGCCATCAGGATCAGCGCGCCGGCCGCCATGACGCGGACCAGCCCGAACCGCGCGATCAGGCTGCCGGTGAAGAACGACGGCACGTACATGCCCATGACGTGGAGGAAGATCACGAACGGCGGCTCGGTCGCCGGCAGGCCGCAGCCGACGATGGCGAGCGGCGACGAGCTCATCAGGAACATCATGGTCGCCCACGACGCCATGCCGATCACCACCGCGATGGCGTAGCGCGGCTGGCGCGCGATCTGCCACAGCGGCCGCTGCGGCTCGCCGGCCGCGCCCGCCGCCGGGTCGTTGACCGGCGGGAAGCGGATGAAGCCCATGATCACAAACACCACGACGTGGATCGCGATCATCGACAGGTAGGTGCCGAGGTAGATCGGCATCAGCGTGTCGAAGGTGGCCCGCGTCAGGGCCGGGCCGATGGTGCCGGCCAGCACGCCACCCGCGGTCACCCACGAGATCGCGCGCGCCCGGTACGACGGCGGCACCAGTTCGACGGCGGCGAAGCGGTACATCTGCAGCGCCGCGACGGCGTAGCCCAGCAGCAGGCCTCCGGCGCACATCAGCAGGAAGGTCGAGGTGTAGAGGCCGAGCGCGCACAGAGCCGCGCCGGCCATGCCGAAGGTCGACCCGACGCGGAAGCCGAAGCCGCGTCCACGCCGCATCATGAGCGCTGCCGCCGGGAACACGAACAGCATGACGCCGAGGTGCTGCAGCGTTGCCGGCAGGGTCGCGAGCTCGCGGTGCGGGAAGAAGGTGATGACCGACAGCGCCGTGACGCTCAGCATGATGACGTTGCCCGCCTGCCCGACCGACTGGCAGGCGGTCAGCAGCGCGAGGTTGCGCCGGCTCTCGGCGCCGAGGCGCACCGGGTCGGCGGCGGTCGTCGTCATGCCCGCGACCCTAGACGAGGCCGCCGGTTCAGCGGAAGGCAGCGCCCGGCTTCACGCCCAGCATGCGGAACGCGATCGCCGCCGGGCAGAAGCCGGTGAACGACGCCTGGACCAGGTTGAGGCCGACGAAGGCCGTGAAGTACAGCCAGTACGGGCTGTGCAGCTGCGACAGCGCGAGGCTGAGCAGGATCATGAGGCCGGCGAAGGCCATGACCGCGCGATCGATCGACATCGTTTTCTCCTTTTCCTTGGTTCAGGGCTTGCGACAATAGAGGTCGTGCAGGACCTCGATGACCTGGCGCGCGCCGTCGCTTTCCAGCGAGTAGAGAACCGTCTGGGCGCGGCGGCGCGTCTTGACGAGACCAGCCTCGCGCAGGCGCGCGAGGTGCTGGGAAACCGCGGACTGGCTGAGCCCGGCGACGACCTCGAGTTCGCCGACCGCGCGCTCGCCCTTCGACAGCTCGCACAGCAGCACGAGGCGGCAGGGATTGGCGATCGACTTCAGGAAACCGGCGGCTTCGTCGGCCCGGCCGGCGATTTCTCTTATATCCATGCTTGCTAATTTAGTCTTCTCTAATATATAAGTCAAGCACAGCCACCCGAAAGGCCCCCGCCCATGCTTCGCACAACCACCCTTGCCCTCGGACTGGCCGCCGTCCTGGCCGGACCGGCGGCGGCGACCGACCAGCCGGTGGTCCGGCGCGAAGTCGACGACCGCAAGGCGGTCATCGCCACCGTGTCGCCGGTCCGCGATCTCAAGGCGCGCGCCCGCATCGGCGGCACGGTCACGCAACTGGCGGTGCGCGAGGGCGACGGCGTCGCCGCCGGCGCCCGCATCGCGCTGGTGGTCGACCCCAAGCTGGCGCTGCAGATCCAGGCGCTCGATTCGCGGCTCGAGGCGCAGAAGGCCAACCTCGAGCAGGCGCGGATCGACTTCGACCGCGTCCAGCAGCTGCGCACCACCGGGACCTCGTCGCAGGCCCAGCTCGACCAGGCCCGCACCCGGCTCGACAACGCCGAGCGCCTGTTGCGGGCGCTGCGCTCCGACCGCGACGTCGTCGAGCAGCAATCGACCGAGGGCGAGGTCCTCGCGCCCGGCGCCGGCCGCGTGCTCACCGTGCCGGTCGCCGTCGGCAGCGTCGTCATGCCGGGCGAGACCATCGCCACCCTGGCGGCGGACCACTACATCCTGCGCCTGCAGCTGCCGGAGCGGCACGCGCGCTCGCTCAAGGCCGGCGACGAGATCCTGGTCGGCAGCCGCGGGCTGCAGCCGCAGGACCAGGAGACGCTGCGCCGCGGCCGCGTCACGCTGGTCTACCCGCAGATCGAGCAGGGCCGCGTCGTCGCCGACGCCGTGGTCGAGGGGCTGGGCGACTACTTCGTGGGCGAGCGCACGCGCGTCTACGTCGGCACCGGCAGGCGCGAGGCGCTGGTGGTGCCGGCCGACTACGTCTACCGCCGGTCGGGCGTCAGCTACGTCCGCCTCAAGGACGGCACCGAGGTGCCGGTGCAGGTCGGCCTGCCGGTCGACGGCGGCGTCGAGCTGCTGTCCGGCGCGCGCGACGGCGACGTCGTGGTGAAGCCATGAAGCTCGGCATTTCCGGCGCGCTGACCCGCGCCACCATCGCCTCGCCGCTGACCCCGATGTTCCTGGTCGCGGCCATCCTGGTCGGCATCCTGGCGCTGGTCGCGTTGCCACGCGAGGAGGAGCCGCAGATCAGCGTGCCGATGGTCGACATCGCCGTCACCGCCAACGGCTACAAGGCTGATGACGCGATCGAGCTCATAACCAAGCCGCTCGAGACCATCGCCAAGAGCATCAACGGAGTCGAGCACGTCTACTCCTTCACCCAGGACGACGCCGTCCTTGTCACGGTCCGGTTCAAGGTCGGCACCGACGAGGACACCGCGCTGCTGCGCGTGCACGAGAAGATCCGCGCCAACATCCCCGACCTGCCCAAGGGCATCCCGGAGCCGCTGATCGTCGGCCGCGGCATCAACGACGTCGCCATCGTCACCCTGTCCCTGGCGCCGAAGCCGGCGGCGGCGGCGCGCTGGACCGACAACGGCCTGCACCGCATCGCCGAGGAACTGCGCCACGAGCTGATGAAGGTCGAGGACGTCGGCACCAGCTACATCGTCGGCGGCAGCCGCAACCAGATCCGGGTCGAGCCCGATCCCGAGCGCCTAGCGCTGTACGGCATCACGCTCAACCAGCTGGTCGACAAGCTCGCGAACGCCAACCGCTCGTTCCTGGTCGGCGCCTTCCGCCAGGTCGATCGCAACGTGCCGGTGGTCGCCGGCCAGACCCTGCAGGGCGTGCCCGACATCGGCCTGCTGCTGCTGACCGCGCGCGACGGCCGACCGGTCTACGTCAAGGACGTGGCGACGGTCGTGGTCGGCGGCGCCGAGACCGGCAACCGCAGCTGGATGCTCACCCGCACCGCCGGCAACGAGCTGCAGAAGAGCCCGATGGTGACGGTGGCCTTCGCCAAGCGGCGCGGCGCCAACGCCGTCGTCGTCGCCGACGAGCTGCTGCACCGGCTCGAGTCGGTGCGCGGCCGGCTGGTGCCGGAGGATGTCACGGTCACGGTCAGCCGCAACTACGGCGAGACCGCGACCGAGAAGGCCGACGAGCTGCTGTTCCACCTCGCGCTGGCGACGGTGTCGATCGTGCTGCTGATCACCGTCGCGGTCGGCTGGCGCGAGGGCCTGGTGGTGCTGGTGGTGATCCCGACCACGATCCTGCTCACCCTCTTCGCCGCCTGGCTGATGGGCTACACCATCAACCGCGTCAGCCTGTTCGCCCTGATCTTCTCGATCGGGATCCTGGTCGACGACGCCATCGTCGTGGTCGAGAACATCGTGCGCCACTGGCAGATGCGACGCGGCGGCGACCTCCAGGCAACCGCGGTCGAGGCGGTGGCCGAGGTCGGCAACCCGACCATCGTCGCCACTCTCACCATCGTGGTCGCCCTGCTGCCGATGATGTTCGTGAGCGGCCTGATGGGCCCCTACATGAGCCCGATCCCGGCCAACGCCTCGATGGCGATGATCTTCTCGTTCTTCGTCGCGGTGACCATCACGCCGTGGCTGCTCTACCGCTTCGCCGGCCGCCACTTCGCGGCCGCCGGGTCGGCGGCGCAGGGGCACGGGGCGCACGGCCACGACGATGTCGGGCGCCTCGGCCGCGGCTACCTCGCCGTCGCCCGCCCGCTCCTCGCCGGGCGCCGCCGCAGCGGCCTGTTCCTCGCCGCGGTCGGCGTCGCCACGGTGGCGGTGTGCGTGCTGTTCGCGACCCGCGACGTGACCGTGAAGCTGCTGCCGTTCGACAACAAGTCGGAGCTGCAGGTGGTGGTCGACATGCCCCAGTCGACGACGATGGAAGGCACCGAGCGGTTCCTGACCGCCGCCGCCGAGAAGCTGCGCGACCTGCCCGAGATGACCTCCCTGCAGCTCTATGCCGGCACCGCCGCGCCGTTCAATTTCAACGGCCTGGTGCGGCACTACTACTTCAGGACCAACCCGGAGCAGGGCGATCTCCAGGTCAACCTGCTGCCCAAGGGCGAGCGCAAGCGCAGCAGCCACGCCATCGCGCTGGACGTCCGGCAGCGGCTGGCCGACCTGCCGCGGCCGCCCGGCACCGTGGTCAAGGTGGTCGAGGTGCCGCCGGGTCCGCCGGTGCTGGCGACGCTGCTGGCCGAGATCTACGGCGCCGACCCGGAGGCGCGCCGCGCCGCCGCGCTCAAGGTCCGCGAGGCCTTCGCCGCCGTGCCGTTCGTCGTCGACATCGACGACACGCTGCACAAGCCGGCCGAGCGGCTGCGCTTCTCGATCAACCAGGAGAACCTCGAGTTCCACGGCGTCGACGAGCAGGCGGTGTACGACACCATCGCCGCCATCATCGGCGGCGTGAAGGTCGGCTACTCGCAGCGCGGCAGCGGCGCCAAGCCGGTCGAGATCGTGGTCAAGCTGCCGCGTTCGGCCGAGTGGCTGGGCGAGCGCATCCTGTCGACGCCGCTGCCGGCCGGCGGCACCAACCGCGCCGGCGCCAACGTCGAGCTGGGCGACGTCGTCACGGTCAAGCGCGAACCCGCCTCGCACATGCTGTTCCGCCGCGACGGCCGCTTCGCCGAGATGATCCAGGCCGAGGTCGCCGGCCGCTTCGAGGCGCCGATCTACGGCATGCTGGCCGTCCAGGACCAGGTCGCGAAGCAGGACTGGGGCACCGCCGGCCCGCCCGCCATCCACTACCACGGCCAGCCGGCCGACGAGGGCAAGCCGTCGCTGCTGTGGGACGGCGAGTGGGAGGTCACCTACGTCACCTTCCGCGACATGGGCGCGGCCTTCGGCATCGCCATCCTCGGCATCTACCTGCTGGTGGTCGCCCAGTTCGGCTCCTACAAGCTGCCGCTGATCATCCTGACGCCGGTGCCGCTGACCCTGATCGGCATCGTGCTCGGCCACTGGATGTTCGGCGCGCCGTTCACGGCGACCTCGATGATCGGGTTCATCGCGCTGGCCGGCATCATCGTGCGCAACTCGATCCTGCTGGTCGACTTCATCCAGCATCGCCGCCAGGCCGGCGCCGGGTTGCGCGACGCGCTGCTGGAGGCCGGCTCGATCCGCTTCAAGCCGATCTTCCTGACGGCGGTGGCGGCGATGATCGGGGCCGCCTTCATCATGACCGACCCGATCTTCCAGGGCCTGGCGATCTCGATGGTGTTCGGGCTGGCCTCGTCGACGGCGCTGACCGTGCTGGTGATCCCGGCGATCTACGTGCTGTTGCGCGACGACGGTCGCGCCGCTCAGGCGTAGGTCGCGGCGACGCTGCCGAAGGGGCCGAAGTCGGCGACGTAGGTCTCGCCGGCGCGCGGCCGCAGCATGCCGGTGAGCGTGCCGGTGCTGACCAGCTGGCCCGCCTTCATCCCGACGTCGGTGCGCGACAGCTCGTTGGCCAGCCAGGCGAGCGGCACCAGCGGGTGGTCGAGCGCCTCGGCCGCCGTGCCGCGCCGGCGCACCACGCCGTTGCACGACAGCGTCGCCTCCTGGCCGGCGATGTCGCGGTCGCGCCAGCCCTCGATCGCCGGCCCGTGGCAGAGCGTGCCGCCGCCGGCGCCGTCGGCCAGCACCGCCGCCAGCGGCGGGAACTGTGCGTCGTGAACGAAGCGGCACTCGGCCAGCTCGATGCCGGGATGCAGCGAGGCCACCGCTTCGCCGACCTCCTCGACCGTGTAGGGCCGAGACCGCGGCGGCAGGTCGGCGCCGAGCCGCGCCATGTACTCGACCTCCGGGATCGGGCTGCACTGCCGGGCATGCTCGACCGTCACCGGCGACGGCCGCACGTGGCCGGCGTAGACGCGCCCGTAGATCGGCGCGTCGGTGCGCAGCTGGCGCTGCATCTCCGCCTTGGCCGCGGCGATCTTCCAGCCGACGACCTCGAGGCCCAGCTCTTCCGCCACCAGGCCGGCGACCCGGTAGGCGGCATCGCGGTCGGCCGGCAGCAGCGCCGGGTCGAGGCCGCTCTGCTGGCGGCAATCGCGGCGCAGGGCCGCGAGCAGGCGCGCCAGCCGGCGCTCGGTGGCGCTCACCACGCGCGCTTGGCGACCGGCTCGCCCTTGGCCTTGTTGTACTTCTCGATCTCCCTCATCACCGCCTGCGCCGATTCCGCGCCGGCGGTCTCGTGCTTGGCGGTGGCGTCGTCGTAGCTCGCCACGCGCAGCGTGTTGGCGTTGCGCTGGAAGTGCGGGTGGACGTAGCGCGCCATCAGCTCGTAGCTGCGCTTCGTCGCCTCCCAGTCGGCCCAGTTGTGGGCCAGCAGCAGCACCGCGCCGAAGCCGCCGGCCGAGCCCTGCCAAAGCCGCTCGAAGTGGCGGATGCAGTCGTCGGGCGTGCCGATGCAGGCGACGCCGCTGCTGGTCAGGTACTCGACCGGGTCGGCGATGCCGGGCGGGATGATCGGGAAGGTCGCGACGTCGGTGAAGTAGCGGCAGAAGTCGGCGAGCCCGTAGGCGACGTCGGCGCGCGCCTTCTCGCGCGTCTCGGCGACGTGCGCGAAGGTGACGATGCGCCACTTCGAGCGGTCCGGCGTCTTGCCGGCCTTGGCCGCCGCCTCCTCGTGGATCGCCCAGTTCCTGGCGTGGGCCTGCAGCGCTTCGTCGGAGGTGCCGCCGATCGACAGCATGCCGATGCCGTGCTTGCCCGAGGCGACCGCGCCGACCGGCGAGCGCGAGCAGGCGACCGCCATCTCCATGCCGCCGGGGCTGTAGGGCTTGAGCTGCAGCTGCGCCTGGTTGAGCGTGAACCAGTCGGTCTTCTCGGTGACGCTCCTGCCGTTCATCATCTCGACGATGCAGTCGAGCGACTCGGCCATGCGGCGGCGCTGGTCTGCGGCCTTCAGCCCGATCTTGTCGGCGTCGTAGATCAGCGAACCCGGCCCGACGCCGAACATGGCGCGGCCGCGCGTCATGTGGTCGAGCTGCATCATGCGCGAGGCCAGCGTGAAGGGATGGTGGTAGGGCAGCGACACCACGCCGGTGCCGAGACGGATGTTGCGCGTGCGAACCGCCGCGGCGGCGATGAACATCTCCGGGCAGGCGATGATCTCGAAGCCACCCGAGTGGTGCTCGCCGATCCACGCCTCGTGGTAGTTCAGCCGGTCGAGGTGCTCGACCAGCTCCATGTCGCGCTCGAGCGCCAGCGTCGGGTTCTCGCCGAGCGCGTGGAAAGGCGCGAGGAAGATGCCGGTGCGAAGGTAACGGTCCTGCATGACGAAGCCTCGGGGATCGGAGGGCGGGGTTCGGGGAAACGGTAACGCGGCGTCAGATGGTGCGGAAGCCGCCGTCGGCCATGACGATGCTGCCGGTGACGTAGGCGGCGAGGTCGGAGGCGAGGAACACCGCCGGCCCGGCGACGTCCCGCGGCTGGCCGGCGCGGCCGAGCGGGGTGTGGCGCATCACGGTCGCCACCATCTCGGGATTGCGGGCGCGGGCCTCGGCGTTGAGCCGGGTCTCGATCAGGCCCGGCCCGATCGCGTTGACCCGCACGCCGTCCTTGCCGAGCTCGGCGGCGAGCGCGCGGGTGAAGCCCAGCACGCCGTGCTTGGAGGTCGTGTAGGCGAACGAGTTCGGCCAGCTGGCGTGAACGAACGACTGGATCGAGCCGATGTTGACGATGCGGCCGCGGGTGGCGCGCAGCTGGTCGACGAAGGCCCGGGTGACGTTGAACATGCCGTCGAGGTTGATCGCCAGGATGTCGTCCCAGTCGCGCGCCACCGTGTCGGGGTCGGCGACGAAGGGGTTGCGCCGCGCGATGCCGGCGTTGTTGACCAGGATCGAGATCGGCGCGGCCTTGCCGACCTGCGCCGCGACGCTGCGGCAGGCCGCCCGGTCGGTGACGTCGAGGGTGACGGCGGAGGCGGCGCCGCCCGCCCGGGCGACGAGGTCGACGGTCTCCTGCGCGCCCTCCGGGTTGGCATCGAGCACGATCACGCGGGCGCCCTCGCGGGCATAGGCCTCGGCGATCGCCTGGCCGATGCCGGAGCCGCCGCCAGTCACCGCGGCGACGTGGCCGTCGAGAAGTCCCGCCATGTTTTCCTCCGTCTTTTCTTGGTCGCAGTGTTGACCCGCGGCGGGCGGATGCAATACCTCCCGGGCGCGCTCAACGGCCGCAGCAACTCTCCGACGCACCGGACCTTCGGGATCCGCATGAACAAGATTTCGACGCCCCTCATCGCCCTCCTGCTGGCCGCCCTCGCCGTTCCCGCCACCGCGCAGGGCGTGGTCGACGGCGACACCATCACCCTCAAGGGCAAGACCTACCGGCTGTACGGCATCGCCGCCCCGGAGGAGGACCAGATCTGCGCCGACGGCTGGCCCGCCGGCTTCGAGGCCGAGGCCTACCTGTCGCGCCTGGTCGAGGGCAAGACGGTGGAGTGCACGCCGGTCGACCAGCCCGACCGGACCGAGACCGACGCGATCTGCCATGCCGACGGCGTCGACGTCGGCGCCGCCATGGTGACCGGCGGCATGGCGCTGGCCTTCGTGCCGCGCTCGGCGCGCTACATCACGCAGGAAGAGGCCGCCGCCAAGGCCGGCCGCGGCGTCCACCGCCATGGCTGCCTCACGCCGTGGGAGTGGCGGGCCCGGGTCGCGCCGAAGCCCTGAGGCCCCGCGTCTCCCGGTCCTAGTACTTCGCCATGAACTGGCGGATCGGCTCGGTGCCCGGATTGGTGAACTTGCGGTCGATCACGATGTCCCGCGCGGTCGCGCCGGCGCCGTAGTACAGCGCGTTCCAGTCGTTGTCGGGATCGATGTACGAGCCCTCGACCGACATGCCGGCGAACAGGCCCTGCGAACTGGCGAAGGCGACGATGTCGGCGCCGCCGGCGCCGGTGGTCGCGCCCTCGACGCCGATGCCGACCACGGCCAGCGTCACGCCGGCCTCGGCGCCGAACTTGAACTTCTTGTCGAGCAGGGCCTGCAGGCCCTTCTCGGTGCGGATGATGAACAGCACCTCCGAGACCTTGGCGCCGATCTGGAAGCCGACGCTGCCCGAGCCCATGGCGTAGAAGGCCGGCGGGCTCCAGTCGCGGCTGCCGCGCGTCATCAGCGTGCCGCGGCCGCCGGCGAGGCCGAAGATCAGGCCGCCCTGCACCAGCTCGGGCACGATCAGCACGCCGCGCGCATCCTTCATGACCTTGGCGGCGTCCGGGTAGTCCTTGCCGGCGAGGATCTTGCGGGCCGCCTCGAGCGAGGAGTCGACCAGCGCCTGGCGCTTGGCGTCGGCACGGGCGGGTCCGGCGAACGGCAGCGGCGCGAGGATCGCGGCCGTGCCGCCGGCCAGGAGGCTACGGCGATCGAGCTTCATGTCTTGCTCCGTTGGACGTGCGGCCGGCGCCGGGGCAGCGCCGCGATGGCCACAGACTGCACCAGCGTACCATGAATCGGGCCTGATTTCAGGCCCTTGGCGCCATCGCCTCAGAAAGAACACAAGCCGGCCGGGGACGCCTCAGGCACGCCCGGCCGGCCGGTCCTTCATGGTCAGCGGCAGGCCGGCGGCCATCAGGACGACGCGGTCGGCGCGCGCCGCCATGCGCATGTTGAGCCGGCCCTGGGCATCGCGGAAGGCGCGGCCGAGCGGCGTGTCGGGCACGATGCCCAGCCCGACCTCGTTGCTCACCATCACCACCGGCACCCGGACCTCGTCGAGCGTCCGCACCAGGTCGTCGGCGGCCTCGTCGAGGTCGGCGCCGGCATGCATCAGGTTCGACAGCCACAACGTCAGGCAGTCGACCAGGATCGGCTGGCCGTGGCCGGCCGCCGTCTCGACCGCCTCGGCCAGCTTCAGCGGCTCCTCGACCGTGGTCCAGGCGCCGCCGCGGCGGGCGCGGTGGGCCATGATGCGGGTCGCCATCTCGACGTCGCCGGCCTCGGCGGTGGCGACGTAGACCGCCGGTCGCGGCGGGCCGCCGTACAGCGTGCCGGTCACCAGCTTCTCGGCGTGGGTGCTCTTGCCCGAGCGGGCGCCGCCCAGCACCAGCGTCACCGGCGGCAACGGAAAGGTCGCGATGTGTTCCATGGCGTGCTGCCGCGGTCAGGCGGCGTTCGCCTCGACCAGCCAGCAGGCGCCGGGCAGGCGCACGCCCTCGGGTCCGAGGTGCGGCGCCACCGCCGCGGCGACCGCCTCCTTGGCGCGCGCGACGGCCTCCGGCGCGGCACCGGCGAAGGCGCGCGCCAGCGCGCCGAAGCGTTCGCTGCTCGCCACCACCTCCTCGACCGAGTCGCCGATCCAGATCGCGCGGTCGACCGGCTCGATGCGCAGGTGCCGGAAGCCCGACCCGCCGAGGATGCGCTCGACCCGGGCACGGTCGCCGAACGAGAACTGGCCGGGATCTTCCGGGCCGGGACGCGGCAGCGGCGGCAGGAACGGCGCGGCGGCGCGCACCGGCGCGGTGCTCCACGGGTTCTCGCCGGCGCTGCGCCAGGCCACGAACACCAGCCGGCCGCCGGGCTTCAGCGCCCGGTGCAGGTTGCGGAAGGCCGCCACCGGCTCGGCGAAGAACATCACGCCGAAGCGCGAGAAGACGAGGTCGTAGGCGGCCTCGCGGAACGGGTGCGTGGCGGCGTCGCCGACCACGAAGGTGGCGTTGTCCAGCCGGTGCGCGCGGGCCGCGCCGACCAGCGTCTCGGAGATGTCGACGCCCAGCACGTGGCCCGACAGGCCGACGCCGTGCGCCAGCACCGCGGTGGTGCCGCCGGTGCCGCAGCCGACGTCGATCGCGTGCTCGCCGTGACGCGGCGCGGCGGCGGCCAGCGCGAGGTCGCCGATGTCGGCGATCGAGCGCTGGATGCGCTCGTAGGCGGCGAGCCAGCCGGTGCCGCCGGGGCCGTTCCAGAACGCGGCCTGCTCGGCCGCCAGCTCGGCGGCCCGGTCGGCGGCGCTGCCGCTCATGCCAGCGCCGCGGCGCGGGCGACCACGAGGTCGCGCGGCATGTAGTTCACGAACGCGACCCGCCAGGCATGCGCCGGGTCGGCCTGCTCGAAGTGCTCGATCATGGTCACCGAGACGTTGTCGATCTCGAACCGCACCGCCGCCTCGGGATGGAGGTCGAAGGCGTGCGCCAGCGCGGCGCGGATGGTGCCGCCGTGCGCGGTGGCGACGATGTCGCGGCCGCGATGCTCCTCGGTCAGCCGGTCGATGCTGCGCACCGTGCGGTCGCGCAGGTCGACGAAGCTCTCGCCGCCGGGCGGCCGGTACTCCGGCGGCCCCAGCCAGAACAGGTGGTTGTTGGCGTACTTCTCGGCGATCTCGACGTAGGTCAGGCCCTGCCAGTCGCCGAAGTGCTGCTCGGCGAGGTTGGGATCGATGTTGAGCTCGCGCATGTCGGCGCCGTGCTGCGCCAGCTGCTCGGCCGTCTTGCGCGCCCGCAGCAGGTTCGAAGCGTACCACACCGCGCCCTTGGGCAGCAGCCTGGCCTGGTGCTGGAACAGGGCATGGTTGCTGACGTCGCAGTCCTTGTCGGACTGGCCGTAGCAGCGCGCCTCCGGGTTGGGCACAGGCGCGTGCCGCACCCACCACCACCGCGTCACCGCTCCCGTGATCTTGGCGCCCGTCGCCATCGCGTCGTCTCCTCGCTGGAACCGCTGCCGGTTTAGCGGCTGATCAGCAGCGCCGCCACCACGAGGAAGGCGATTTCCGCGACCTGCTGCACCGCGCCCAGCGTGTCGCCGGTGTAGCCGCCGATCCGCTCGGCGATCCAGCGCGCCGCCACCACGCCGGCCGCGATGGCGGCGACCGGCGCCAGCACGGCGACGAACACGCCGTTGCCCAGCAGCAGCAGGAAGGCGAGCCCGATCCCGATCGCCACCGTCGCCCAGGCGTCGTTGTCGGTCGGCTTGCCGACGCGCACGCCCAGCCCGTTCGACTGGGCCGGGCCGAACGCCAGCAGCGGGTAGGCGATCGCGGCGCGCGACACCGCGTGGGCGGCGATCAGCACGACCACGCCGGTGGCGCCGCCGAAGCCGGCGATGCAGCCGACCTTGGCCAGCACCGACAGCGCCAGCGCCAGCACGCCGAAGGTGCCGTTGCGGCTGTCGCGCATGATCTCGAGCCGCCGCGGCGTGTCGAGGCCATGCGGCCCCAGCCCGTCGGCGGTGTCGGCCAGCCCGTCCTCGTGCAGGGCGCGTGTAAGAAGCACCGCGGTGGCGACGGCGAGGACCGCCGCCAGCCAGCCGGGTCCCAGCGCCTGCACCACCGCGAACACGAACCCGGCGGCGAGCCCGACGCCGGCGCCGATCACCGGCAGCACCGGCAGCACGTCGGCCAGTTGCCAGCGCGGCGCGCCGACGTCGAGGCGCAGGCCGGTGAAGAAGGTGGCCTGTTCGCGCAGGGCCTGGAGCCACTCGTCGAACGAGGCCGGTCGGGCGGTCGGGGGCGCGCCGGGGCTGGTCATGATGGGACAAATATAGGATGGTCCGCGCCCGCCATGAATGCCCAGCCCCCCAAATCCGACGCGCCGAGCTTCGACGAGCTCCGGCGCATCCTGCGCGAGATCCCGGCCCCCGACCAGGAGGCCGTCACCCGGGTCGTTGCCCGCCAGGTCGAGTTGACCAAGCCGCCGGGCTCGCTCGGCCGCCTCGAGGACCTCGCCGAGTGGCTGGCCGGCTGGCAGGGCCGCGCCCAGCCCAAGGTCGATCGCCCGCGGGTCGCGGTGTTCGCCGGCGCCCACGGCGTCGCCGCGCGCGGCGTCTCGGCCTACCCGCCCGAGGTCACCGGGCAGATGGTGCAGAACTTCCTCAAGGGCGGCGCCGCCATCAACCAGCTGGCCGGCGCGATCGACGCCGACCTGCGCATCTACGAGCTCGATCTCGAGCATCCGACCAACGACTTCACGCAGGGCCCGGCGATGAGCGAGGCGCGCGCCGCCAACGCCATGGCCTACGGCATGATGGCGGCCGAGCCCGGCATCGACGTGCTGTGCCTGGGCGAGATGGGCATCGCCAACACGACCGCGGCCTCGACGCTGTGCGCGGCGCTGTTCGGCGGCAGCGGCGCCGACTGGGCCGGCCCCGGCACCGGCGTGCAGGGCGCCGCGCTCCAGCGCAAGATCGAGACGATCGACGCCGGCCTCGCGCGCCACCGCGCGCTGGTCGAGCAGAAGGACGCGCTCGGCCTGCTCGCCGCGGTCGGCGGCGAGGAATTCTGCGCCATCGCCGGCGCCGTGCTGGCGGCCCGCATGGGCCGCATCCCGGTGCTGCTCGACGGCTTCGCCTGCACCGCCGCGGCAGCCGTGCTCTACGCCCTCGACCGGCGCGCGCTGGCGCATTGCCTGGTCGCGCACCGCTCGGCCGAGCCGGGGCACACGCGCCTGCTCGAGGCGATCGGCCAGAAGCCGCTGCTCGACCTCGGCATGCGGCTGGGCGAAGGCTCGGCCGCGGCGCTGGCGGTGCCGCTGCTCAAGGCGGCGGCGGCCTGCCACAACGGCATGGCGACCTTCGCCGAGGCGGGCGTAAGCTCGAAGGATGGTTAGACGCCGCCTGCTGTTCGCCGTTCCGGCCGCGCTCGCCGCCGGGCCGGTCCTCGCCCACCCGCCGCGCCAGCCCGACGCGGCCGAATCGCAAAGCCTGATCGACGAGATCAAGGCGTTCCGCCAGCGTATCGCCAGGGCGGTCACCGACGGGGATTTCGCGACGCTGCGCGCGGTCTACGCGGACGCCTTCACCCACACCCACGGCTCGGGCAAGGTCGACGACAAGAACGCCCGCATCGTCTCGGCGATGGCCGGCGAGCCGATGATCGAGAACGCGCCGGCGAGTGACCTCGGCTTCCGCGTCTTCGCCGGCCCCACCGTGATCGTCACCGGGCTCAGCCCGATCCTGAACGTCAAGGAGCAGAGACCGTACGACTTCCGCTGGGTCGCGGTGTACGTCACGGGCCGCGATGGCTGGCAACTCGCGGTCAGCCAGGCGACGCGGCTGCCGGCCTGAGCCGTCCTACGGCGTGACCTCGATCACGCCGGGCGCGTCGGCGGCGATCACGCTGCCGATCACCGCGGCGGCCGGGGTGCCGCGCTGGCGCAGGTCGGCCAGCAGCCCCTGCAGCCGATCCTGCGGTACCGCGATCAGCAGCCCGCCCGAGGTCTGCGCGTCGGCCAGCAGCAGGCGCTGCGGCTCCGCCAGCGCGGCGTCGAAGCGGGCGTTGGGCGCGGCGTACTCGAGGTTGCGCCGGGTGCCGCCCGGGCACAGCCC
The DNA here is from genome assembly GCA_964420105.1 of uncultured Reyranella sp. Lineage (GTDB taxonomy): Bacteria > Pseudomonadota > Alphaproteobacteria > Reyranellales > Reyranellaceae > Reyranella. The sequence continues at coordinate 94,073 of CAYQRL010000002.1, read as the reverse complement.
GTCCTTGAGGAAGCCTGTCACCTTCTCGAACACCGGCACCGCGGCGTAGGACAGGCGCGCGCCGACCGGCGATCCCGTCGCGGTCGACGACGCGCGCAGCATGTTGCCGAGGTGGCCGAGCAGGCCGAACCCCGTGATGTCGGTGGCGGCATGGGCGCCGGCGGCGTTCATCGCCTCGGCGCCGTGCCGGTTCAGCGTCGTCATCGAGGCGATCGCGGCCGCCAGCACGCTCTCGGGGGCGGCGTTGCGCTTGACCGCCGTGGTCAGCACGCCGGTGCCGATCGGCTTGGTCAGCACCAGCGCGTCGCCCGGGCGGGCGCCGGCGTTCGACACGACGCGGCGCGGATCGATCGTTCCGGTGACGAACAGGCCGAACTTCGGCTCCTCGTCGACGATCGAGTGGCCGCCCGAGATGGCGATGCCGGCCTCGGTGCAGATCGCGGCGGCGCCGTCGAGCACGCGGCGCAGCGGCGCCGTGCCCAGCCGCTCGACCGGCCAGGCGACGAAGGAGAGCGCGTTGAGCGGCGTGCCGCCCATGGCGTAGATGTCGGACAAGGCGTTGGTCGCGGCGATGCGGCCGTAGTCGTAGGGGTCGTCGACGATCGGCGGGAAGATGTCGACCGTCTCGACCAGCGCGAGGTCGTCGCGCAGCTTGACGATGGCGGCGTCGTCGGACGTGTCGTGCCCGACCAGCACGCGCGGATCGGCGGCGACCGGGAGCCCGGCCAGCGCCTTGTGCAGGTCGGCCTGGCTGATCTTGGCGGCGCAGCCGGCGAAGCGCGCCAGCTCGGTCAGCCGCGGCACGGTGCTCTCGGTCGTCGCGGCGGGCTGGGCGTTGGTCGCGATGTTCATGGCAGTCCTCCGAAGGCGCGGATGATCGGCCGCCCGCCGGGCCGGGGCAACGTCTATTCGCGCAGCAGCGCCTGCGTGCTGCAGCGAAAGGCCCCGCCGAAGGCGCGGGAAATGCGGAAGTCGACGTACTCGACGGCGATGCCGCGGCGCGCGATCTCGGCGCCGATGCGCCGGAAGGCCGGGTCGGTGACGTAGAGCTCCGGCGACAGCGGCAGACCGTTGGTCGCCAGCCCCATCGCCTCGGCCTCCGACACCTCGATGCGGTCCCAGCCGGACAGCCGCGCCGGCACGCCGTCGAGCAGCAGCGACGGGCAGACGACCATCAGCCCCTCTTGCACCAGCCCCAGCGCGCAGTCGAGGTGGAGCACGGTGGGCGCGAGCCGCACCGGCTCGACCGTGTAGCCGCGCGGCGCCAGCAGGCGGTCGAGGAACGCTGCCCCGCCGGGCGACGAGGCGCGGCCCGACTGGCCGACGAAGACGTGGCGGCCCAGCACCAGCACGTCGCCGCCCTCGAGCCAGTCCGGCGGCGGCATCGCCACGAAGGCGGCGTTCGACGGCACGACCTCGCGCTGCATCAGGCCGCGGCTCGGCAGCATCTCCAGCCGGCGATGGGGAAAGCGCAGGCGGCCCTCGACCACGGTGTCGCCGACCGTGAACCACGGGTCGCGCACGAAGGCGTTGGCCCAGCCCGCCTTGCCGCCGGCGGCCTTCTGCGCGGGGGTCAGCGGGTCGGGACGCAACACCTCGACGCGGTGCCTTTCCAGCACGGCGCACAGCGCGGCACGCTCGGCCTCCCAGGCGCGCTGGCGGTCGGGCATCGCCTCGGCGTGGTCGCGGCCCATCAACCGCAGCGCCAGCGCCCGCTCGGCCTCGGGCAGGATCGCCGCCTCGGCCGCCAGCAACGCGGGGACCGCGAAGTCGGGATCGGGCAGCCGCATCTCGCAGGCGGCCACGACGACGCGGCGCAGCGGCGCGAACTCGCTCTCGACGAAGACCCGCTTCACCGTCGCGCCGCCGCCGGGGCGTCCTACTTCCTGGCGCCGGGCAGGAAGTCGTCGAGCGGCACGCCGAAGCTGTTGAGGGCCCACGACACCAGGTTGTACTGGCCGACCGTGAACACCGCGTCCATCAGCTGCTCGGTCGAGCAGGTCTTGGACAGCGTCGCCCAGGTCGCGTCCGACACCACCGAGTTCTCGAACAGGTCGTCGGCGACCTGCAGCAGCGCCGCCTCGTGCTCGCTCCAGCCCTTGGCCTTGGGGCCTTCCTTCAGCCGCTCGATGTCGGCCTCGGTGACGCCGCCGCGCTTGGCGATCAGCTCGTGCTGGGCGAACTCGTACTCGGCCTGGTTCAGCCAGCCGATGCGCAGGATCAGGAGCTCGCGGTCGCGGAACGCCAGGGTCTGCTTGGACAGGATGTGACCGGCGAACGGCGTCCACCGCTTCACCAGCCCCGGGTGATGGGCCAGCACCTTGAAGATGTTGAAGACCTGGCCGTTCATGGCGTTCTTCTCGACCATCGCGCGGTCCTCGGCGCTCAGGGTCGACAGGTCGCGCAGGGGAATGCGCTGCTTGCGCTTGATCACTCGGTCTTCCTCCCTCGGGGTGAGGCGCCACTGTAGCGCCTCGCCCCGGGCGCGCCACCGCGCGCCGGGGAACCCTGCCGATCAGCGAAAGGCGTCGCGCTCCAGCCGGGCGGCCGCGAGACGGGCATGGCCGGGCTTGGCGAACGAGCAGCCGTCCAGTTCCTGGAACGGCGGCGCGACGGCGTGGAAGCGGAAGGCCTCGCCGTCCTTGAGGACGACGCCGGCGAGCTTGCCCCAGACCTCGACCACGAAGGGTTCGGTCACGGCGGGCATGACGGGCTGCATCATGGGCTGAACCTCCTTCTGTCCGTTCGAGATGGGAAGGACGAACCGTTCCGGCAAGGAACGATCCTGTCGAATTCCCGAGGACCCGCAGCAGACACTGCTCGTGGGGCATCAATATGGCGTGCGCGCACTTTCCTCGCTGGCGTTGACGGCAGCCTGACGGGACAATGACGTTTCGATGTCGGCGCGTCTCACACGATCGGGGTTCCTGCGCGGCGGCGCGGCGTTCGGCGCCGCGTCCCTGCCGCTCGCCGCCGAAGCGCGCGGCGAGGAACTGTTCGAGGTCACCGACAGCGAGACCGCGACGATCGACGGCCGCGCCTGGGACAAGCCGTTCGTCGGCGGCATGACCATCGACGCCGTGCACCGCTCGGTGCTGCTGCGCTTTCCCGGCGCCGCCGACACGATCGCCCTGCTGCTGCACCGCGGCCGCGTGCTGGTGAAGGCCGAGCTCGGCCTGCAGTACAGCGGCTACGAGATCGTGCCCGAGGGCTACACCTGCCGCGAGGCGCTGGGCCGGCCGCTGTGGACGCGCGATCCGCCGACGTGGCACGTGCAGGCGTGGCCGCTGCGCCAGCCGTGGAGCGCCGACCCGGTGACCGGGCCGACCTTCAACGCCGCGGTCAACGGCCGCCGCTACTGGGGGCGCTACGGCGCCACCGACCCGGCGCGCGACCGCTTCGCCGAGCTCGGCGAGGTGCAGGAGCTGTCGATCGCGCGCCCCGAGGCGCTGTTCGACATCACCCGCCTGCTGGCGACCGACGTGCTGGCGCGCGACGCCGGGGCGCGGCTGCTGGTGCTCGAGCAGTGCGGCTTCCTGCTGCGCAAGGTCGAGACCTACGACACCCGCTACCGCCAGGCCGACGCCTACGAGTGGGCGATGCCGATCGGCGGCCACGGCCTGCACTTCGCCCGGCCGCGCCTGCTGCTGACCTGCCGGCCGCTGGCCGGCGGCGGCACCGTCGCGATCGGCCTGCCGGCGCGCGACGACGCCGCGGCCCGCAAGCCCGACGGCTCGCGCCCCACCGCCGTTCCTTTCCCGCCGGCCGAACTGGCGCAGCGCGCCGCGCGCAGCCTCGACGCCGGCCTCGAGCGGTTGACCGAGTGGCAGCGCCGGCGCTTCCGCGAGCTGCAGAAGGTCGGCGGCGACGCGGTGGCCGACTGGGCCGACGTCGCCGGCGAGGCCGGGTACAAGGCATGGCAACGGCGGCTGGACGAGATCATGGCGATGCCGCCGCGCTACTGGGTCGGCTGGAGCGTCGCCGACCTGCTGCTGGTCTGGTACGTGTTCCGCGACCTGCTGCCGGCGCCGGTGCAGGACCACATGCGCGGCTACTGGCAGGCCTGGCTGCAGCCCGACCTGCCGACCAGCGCCTTCGTCCACCCGCAGAGCGCCGCCGCCATCGACTACTGGCGGCGCAACCGCGACTGGCGCGGCCGCGCCTCGTTCTTCCGCGACGGCTACAACTTCTCGGTCAGCACCCAGAACTTCAACCACACCGCGGCGATGGGCGCGCTGCTGGGCGGCGCCATGATCGACGGTGCCTACCCGATGGCCGACGGGCGGCACGGGCTGGAGACCCTGGCGCTGCGCTTCTGGGCGTTCCTCGACGGCACCACCCAGGAGATGCTCGACCACTACTACCTGTCGATCACGCTCAGCGCGCAGAAGATGTTCGCCGACTACGCGCCGCTGCCGGTCGACCGGCTGATGGGACGCGTCCTGGTCGATCGCACGATGGAGCTGCTGGTCAGCGTCCACCACCCGGCGCTGCGCCGCTTCGTGTCGTCGTCCGGCCGCGCCCGCCTGTCGGGCATGCTGGTCGAGCAGGACGGCGTCTACGGCGCCATCCACGCCGCCTCGCGCGCCGGTACCGCCAACTACCTCGATCGCCCCGCCGACGCGCGCGAGCACGGCATGCCGGTGTGGGGCTACGACTTCCCGCCCGGCCGCGCCGCGATCCAGGGGCTGGCGACGCCGTGGGCGCCGGAGTGGGTGGCCGGCCTGATCGACGACAAGCCGCTGCCGTTCGAGGAGACCGCGGCCGAGACGCTGCGCGGCAACTTCAAGCCGCCGCTGTGGCGGCGCAGCTACCTCGGCAAGTGGCATGGCCTCGCCAGCACCGACATCCGCTCGCGCACCGTCGACGTGTTGGCGCAATGGGTGCGCGCGCCGCGGGTGGCGACGCGGATGGAGGACCTCGGCACGCTGACGGTGCGCTACGCCGCCAACGGTCCCGACCTCACCACCACGCACGAGGGCGTCACCCGGACCGCCGGCCTCACCCTCACCTTCCAGAGCCGCAACCGCGCCATCGTCTTCGCCAAGCCCCATCCCAACCGCGACAAGTTCCTGGCGGCGCTGGACGGCGCGCCGGTGTCGCGGCTGGCGACCGTGGTCGGCCTGTGGAACTTCGCGGCGACGAAGGCGTGGAGGTTCTACGCCGACGGCCAGCGCATCGAGACCTTCCCGTGGCGCGGCAAGGCCGGGCAACGGATCGTGGTCCACGACGGCGTCACCTACCTCGCGATCCTGCCGCTGCCGGCCAGCGACCTCGGGCGCGACGCGGCGATCGAGATCGCGCCCGGCGTGCCGGGCAAGGCCGAGCCGACCGGCGCCGAGGTCGCGCCGGCGCTCACCGTGTCGCTGTTCAACCTGCTGCGCGCCGCGCCGGTCGCGGCCCGCGACCTCGACCTGCGCGCCGTCACCAGCCGCACCTACAACGGGCTGGTGCTGGAACTGGGCGACGAGGCCAGCCACGGCAGCTTCGAGGCGTTCGCCCGCCACATCGCGGCGGCCGAGCTGAAGGCCGAGTGGAACGAGGGCCGGCGCCAGCTCGAGGTCGCGTACCGCAGCGGCGGCGACCTGATGGAGGCCGGCTTCGGCACTGACTTCGGCCAGTCGAACTCCGACCACTACGCGATCGACCCGGGCCAGCAGGAGCGCGCCATTCCCTACCGCCGCCTCAACGGCGCGTGGCCGTACCTGCCGGCCGGGCTGGAGCGCGATTCCGGCTGGGCGCAGCAGGGCACGACCGGCCGGCTGGAGAAGAACGGCGCCGTGCTCCTGACCGAGCCCGGCCGCAAGGCCTACCTGCTGGCCGACCCGCTGAGCGGCGCGGCGGTGGGCTACAACCCCCTGCCCGACCTGCAGCCGTTCGCGTTGACGGCGCGCGACGGCACGACGCTGCGCGCCGACGGCAAGGTCGGGCTGCTGCGGGCCGAGTACCGGCCGGGGGACAGGAGCTTCGAGATCACGCACGCGTTGAAGGCCGACCAGGACCCGAGAGACGCGGCGAAGACCCTGATCGTTACAGGACTGGACGCCCCGCCCCGGGTCAGCCTGAACGGCCAGCCGGCCGAGGTCCGCGCCGACGGCGCCGCCTTCCAGGTGGTGCTGGCACCATGAGCCCGACCCGCGCGGGCTTCCTCGCGATGGCCGGCGCGGCGATGCTGGCGGCGACGGCGCGGGCACAGAGCGGAGGCCGCATGCAGCAGCGCAAGATCCCCTCGACCGGCGCGATGCTGCCGGTGATCGGCGTCGGCACCTGGCGCACCTTCGACGTCGGCCGTCGTCCCGAGGAGCGGGCGCCGCTGGCCGAGGTGCTGCGCCTGCTGTTCGAGGCCGGCGGCTCGGTGATCGACACCTCGCCGATGTACGGCGCCGCCGAGGCGGTGGTCGGCGACCTGCTGGCCACGGCCGGCACGCGCGACAGCGCCTTCATCGCCACCAAGGTCTGGACCTCGGGCCGCGCCGCCGGCATCGAGCAGATGACGCGCTCGCTGCAACTGCTGCGCACCGGCCACGTCGAGCTGATGCAGGTCCACAACCTCGTCGACTGGCGCGCCCACCTGCCGACGCTGCGGGCGTGGAAGCAGGAAGGCCGCATCCGTTACCTCGGCGTCACCCACTACACCGACAGCGCCCACGACGAGCTCGAGGCGGTGCTGCGCGCCGAGCGCTGGGACTTCGTGCAGCTGAACTACGCGCTCGACGACCGCGCGGTCGAGCGCCGCCTGCTGCCGCTGGCGGCCGAGCGCGGCACCGCGGTGATCGTCAACCAGCCGTTCGGCGGCGGCGGCCTGCTGCGCCGCCTGTCGGCCCGGCCGCTGCCCGGCTGGGCCGGCGAGATCGGCTGCGCCAGCTGGGCGCAGCTGCTGCTGAAGTTCGTCCTTGCCCACCCCGCGGTGACCTGCGTCGTGCCCGGCACCAGCAAGCCCGGGCACCTGCGCGACAACGTCCAGGCCGGCAGCGGTCCGCTGCCCGACGCCGACCAGCGACGCCGGCTGGTCGCCGAGCTCTCGCCCTAGAACGCCAGCGTCATCTGCGGCTCGGGCGCGGGCGCGTCGCCGGCCGGGCCGAGGTTGTGCAGGGTGACGCCGAGCAGGCGGATGCGCTTGGGCGGCGGGTAGATGGTGCGGACCAGCTCGATGCTGGTGCGCTCCAGCGCCTCGCGGCTGTCGACCGGGCCGGCCAGCGTGCGGCTGCGGGTCACGATCTGGAAGTCGGCGTACTTGATCTTCACCGTCACGGTGCGGCCGCGCATGCCGGTGCGCGCGCACCACGACCACACGTCGTCGAGCACCGAGGCGATGCCCTGCTCGATCTCGGCCGGCCGGCCGAGATCCTCCATGAACGTGGTCTCCGAGCCGACCGACTTGCGCGGCCGGTCGGGCACGACGCGGCGATGGTCCTGGCCGCGCGCGATCGCGTGGTACCAGGTGCCGGCCTTGCCGAAGTACTGCTCGAGGAATTCCAGCGTCTGCGCCCGCAGGTCGGCGCCGGTGTGGATGCCGAGGCGGTTCATCTTCTCGGCGGTCTTGGGCCCGATGCCGTGGAACTTGCCGACCTCCAGCCCCTCGACGAAGGCCGGTCCCTTCTCCGGCGGGATCACGGTCTGGCCGTCGGGCTTGCGATGGTCGGAGGCGAGCTTGGCGAGGAACTTGTTGTACGACACGCCGGCCGAGGCGGTGAGCCCGGTACGCTCGAGGATGCGGGCGCGGATCTCGCGCGCGATCTCCGAGGCCAGCGGCATGTTCTTGAGGTTGGTGGTGACGTCGAGGTAGGCCTCGTCGAGCGACAGCGGTTCGACCAGCGGCGTGTAGTCGAGGAAGATCTCGCGGATCTGGCGCGACACCTCCTTGTAGACGTCGAACCGCGGCTTCACGAACACCAGCCCGGGGCACAGCCGCTTGGCGGTGGTCGAGGGCATCGCCGAGCGCACGCCGAACCTGCGCGCCTCGTACGATGCCGCCATCACCACGCCGCGCTGCCGCCCGCCGACCGCGACCGGCTGGCCGCGCAGCGCGGGGTCGTCGCGCTGCTCGACCGACGCGTAGAAGGCGTCCATGTCGACGTGGATGATCTTGCGGATCTCGGGGCGGACCTCGGGCTCGGCCATGGCGGGACCGATCCTACTACCAGACCCGCCACCACGGCTTCTGCGGCGCCAGGCTCTGCGGCGTCGGCACCGCCGGCTGCGGCTTCTGGTCGATGCCGCCGACCGGCGTCGGTGCCGGCAGGTCGCTGTCGCGCCAGCCGCCGCCCAGCGCCAGCACGAGGTTGGCGCTGGCGGTCAGGCGGTTGAGGCGGATGGTCAGCAGCGTCTGCTCGGCCGACAGGGCCGCGTTCTGGGTCTGCACCACCGTGGTGTAGGGCACGGTGCCGAGCCGGTACTGGTTGAGCGACAGCCGCTCGGCCTCGCGCGCCGCCGTCACCGCGGCGCGCTGCACCTTCTCCTGCTGTTCCAGCACGCGCTGCTGGACCAGCGCGTCCTCGACCTGCTGGAAGGCGACCAGCACGGTCTGGCGGTAGGCCGCGACCTGCGAATCGTAGCGCGCCCGCGCGCCCTCGACCTGGGCCTTGAGCTTGCCGCCGTCGAGGAAGGTGCCGGAGAAGGCCGGCCCGACCGACCACACCGCGTTGCTGAGCGACAGCAGCGCGTTGAGGCTCGAGCCCACCAGCGTCACCGTGCTGGCCAGCGAGATGTTGGGATAGTAGGCGGCCTGGGCGACGCCGATCGCGGCGTTGGCCGCCGCCATCTGGCGCTCGGCCGCGGCGATGTCGGGGCGGCGCTCGAGCAGGGTCGAGGGCGTGTCGGGCGCCAGCGTCGGGATCACCGAGGGCGGCGGCGCGCGCTCGATGCTGACCTCGGCCGGCGCCTTGCCGATCAGCACCGCGACGGCGTGCTCGAACTGCGCCCGCGTGATGTTCTCGGCGACCAGCTGGGCGCGCGTCTGCTCGAGCTGGGCCTGCGCCTGGGCGAGGTCGACCCGGCTGACGACGCCGGCATCGAGCTGGTTCTGCACGATCTCGACCGAGCGGGCGTAGGCCGCGACCGAGGCCTCGTAGACCCGGGTGCGCTGCTCGGAGATCCGCATCGAGAAGTAGTTGATGGCGAGCTGCGCCTGCGCCGACAGCCGCGCGTTGGCGAGGTCGGCGGCGCTGGCCTGGGCGGCGGCCGAGTCGCTCTCGACCTGGCGGCGGATGCGGCCCCAGACGTCGATCTCCCAGGCGAAGCCCGGGCCAGTGCTCCACTGCGCGACGCTGCCGGCGCTGGAATTCACCACCCCGCCCTGGACGGCGCGGCTGGTGCCGCTGCCGGAGCCGCTCTGGGTGTAGCCGCCGCTGCTGCTGATCGTCGGGTAGAGGCCCGACGCGTCCTGCCGCACCAGCGCGCGGGCCTGGCGGTAGGCCGCCTCGGCCTGGATCAGCGTCTGGTTGGAGATGTCGATCTGCGCCGCCAGCCGGTCGAGGCCGGCATCGTCGTACATCGTCCACCACGGGCCGCGGTCGATGTCGTCGCGCGGCCGCGCCGGCTGGAAGACGGCGGCGGCGCCGACGATCGGTCCCGCGGTTTCCTTGAAGGCGACCGGCGGCGTGTCGGCCGGCGGCGGCCGGCGGTAGTCGGGACCGACGGCGCAGCCGGCGACGCCCAGCGCCAGCACGGCCGCGAGCGGGGTGCGGACCGGGGTCATGCCGGCTGGCTCCGCATCGCCGGCGTGCCGGCGCTCGGCCGGTCGCGGCGGCGGAAGCGGTCGAGGTAAAGGTAGATCACCGGCGTGGTGTAGAGCGTCAGCACCTGGCTGACCAGCAGGCCGCCGATGATCGAGATGCCGAGCGGCTGGCGCAGCTCGGCGCCGTCGCCGAAGCCGACGGCCAGCGGCAGCGCGCCCAGCATCGCCGCCAGCGTCGTCATCAGGATCGGCCGGAAGCGCAGCACCGCCGCCTGCCGGATCGCTTCCTCCGGCGCGAGGCCCTCGCCGCGTTCCTTGTCCAGCGCCACGTCGATCATCATGATCGCGTTCTTCTTCACGATCCCGATCAACAGCAGCACGCCGATCATGGCGATCAGGCTGAACTCGACGCCGGTGACCTTGAGCGCCAGCAGGGCGCCGACGCCGGCCGACGGCAGGGTCGACAGGATCGTGATCGGGTGGATGTAGCTCTCGTACAGGATGCCGAGCACGATGTAGACCGCGACCAGCGCCGCCAGCACCAGCAGCAGCTGGTTGCCGAGCGACTGCTGGAACGCCCGCGCCGTGCCCTGGAACGCGCCGTGGATGGTGGCCGGCATGCCGATCTCGTGCATCGTCGCGTTCACGTAGGCGACGGCATCGCTCAGCGTCTTGCCCGGCACCAGGTTGAACGAGACCGTGCTGGCGACGAACAGGCCCTGGTGGTTGACCGCCAGCGGCGTCGTGCCGATCTCGGCCTTCACCAGCTGGGTCAGCGGGATCATGGTCTCGGGCACGGTCGAGACCGCCGCGCCGGTCGAGGCCGAGCCGCGGCCGCTGACCGCGATCTGGTTGGTGCGCTGGTTGCGCACCGCCGCCGCCGGGTCGGCCGCGCCCGCCGCCAGCGGCGTGGTCGAGACGATCGCGCCGGTCGACTGGGCGCCGCTGATCGCGCCGCCGCTGGTGCTGACGTAGATGTCCTTCAGCCGCTCGGGGTTCGCCCAGTACTCCGGCGCCACCTCGAGGACGACGTGGTACTGGTTCAGCGGGTTGTAGATGGTCGAGACCTGGCGCTGGCCGAAGGCGTCGTACAGGGTCTGGGCGATCGAGCGGGTCGAGACGCCGAGCCGCGCGGCGGCGTCGCGGTCGATCGCGAGGTCGACCTGCAGGCCGCGCTGCTGCTGGTCCGAATCGACATCGGTGATGACCGACTGGTCCTGGCGCAGCGCCTCCACCAGCTTCGGCCCCCAGGTGTAGAGGTCGGGCAGAGAATCGGCCTGCAGCGTGAACTGGTACTGGGCGTTGCCCTGGCGGCCGCCGACCCGGATGTCCTGCACCGCCTGCAGGAACAGCTGGGCACCCGGCACCTGGGCGACCTTGGGGCGCAGCCGGGCGATCACCTGGTCGGCCGAGACCTTGCGCTCCGACAGGGGCTTCAGGGTCGCGAACATGAAGCCCGAGTTGGTCGAGAAGCCACCGGTGAAGCCGGCGACGCTCTCGATCGCGGGGTCCTCGCGCACGATCTCCATGAACTGGCGGAACTTCCGCCGCATCGCCTGGAACGAGATGCTCTGGTCGGCGCGGATGCCGCCGACGATGCGGCCGGTGTCCTGCTGCGGGAAGAAGCCCTTGGGGATGGTGACGTAGAGGTCGACGTTCAGGATCACCGTGGCCAGGAACACCAGCATGGTCAGCAGCTTGTGGCGCAGCACCACGCGCAGGCTGGCGCCGTAGCCGCGCTGCAGGGCGGCGAAGCCGCGTTCGCTCCAGCGCGTGAACCGGCCCTCGGCCCTGGTGTCGTGCGGCCGCAGCACCCAGGCGCACATCATCGGCGTGGTCGTCAGCGACACCACCATCGAGACCATGATGGCGATCGACAGCGTCACCGCGAACTCGCGGAACAGCCGGCCGACGATGCCGCCCATCAGCAGGATCGGGATGAACACGGCGATCAGCGACACGCTCATCGACACCACGGTGAAGCCGACCTCGCGGGCGCCGCGCAGCGCCGCGTCGACCCGCGACATCCCGGCCTCGATGTGGCGCGACACGTTCTCGAGCACGATGATGGCGTCGTCGACGACGAAGCCGGCGGCGATCGCCATCGCCATCAGCGACAGGTTGTTGAGGCTGTAGCCCAGGAGGTACATGCCGCCGAAGGTGACGAGGAGCGACACCGGCACGGCCACGGCGGCGACGAAGCCGGCCCGCGCCGAGCGCAGGAAGGCGAAGGTCACCAGCACCACCAGCACGATGCTGACCAGCAGCGCCGTCTCGACCTCCTTCAGCGACGCCCGGATGGTGACGGTGCGGTCGGCCACGACCTGAAGGTCGACGTCGTTGGGCAGCGCCGCCTGCAGCTCGGGCAGCAGGGCGCGGATCGCGTCGACCGTCTCGATCACGTTGGCGTTGGGCTGCAGGTAGACGATCGCCAGCACCGAGCGCTTGCCGTTGGCCTGGCCCTCGTTGCGGATGTTCTCCTGGCTGTCGATGACCTCGGCGACGTCCGACAGGCGCACCGGGCCGCCGTTGCGCCAGGCGATGATCAGCGAGCGGTACTCGGCCGCGGTGCTGGCCTGGTCGTTGGAATAGATCTGGAACCGGCGGTCGCCGATCTCCAGCGCCCCCTTGGGCGAGTTGGCGTTGGCCGCCGCCAGCGCGGCACGCACGCTCTCCAGCCCGATCCGGTACTTGTTGAGGGCGGTCGGGTTGACCTCGACCCGCACCGCCGGCAGCGAGCTGCCGCCCAGCGTCACCTGGCCGACGCCGCCGACCTGTGAAAGCTTCTGCTGCAGCACGTTCGAGGCGGCGTCGAACAGCCGGCCGGGTCCGAGCGTGTTCGAGGTCACCGCCAGCACGAAGGCCGGCGCGTCGGCCGGGTTGAGCTTGCGGTACTGCGGGTTGCTGGGCAGGTCGCTCGGCATCTCCATGCGGGCGGCGTTGATCGCCGCCTGGACGTTGCGCGCCGCGCCGTCGATGTCGCGCGACAGGTCGAACTGCAGCACGATGCGGGCATTGCCGACCGTGCTGGTCGAGGTGATCTCGGTGACCCCGGCGATCGCGCCCAGCGCCCGCTCCAGCGGGGTGGTCAGGCTGGTCGCCACGGTCTCGGGCGACGCGCCCGGCAGGCTGGCGGTGACCAGGATGGTCGGGAAGTCGACCTTGGGCAGCGGCGACACCGGCAGCTTGAAGAACGCCACCATCCCGGCCAGCGCCAGCCCGATGGTCAGCAGCGTGGTCGCCACCGGCCGCGCGATGAAGGGCGCCGACAGGTTCACGTCAGCGGCTTCTCGCCCGTCGCCGCGTCGACCGCGCGCAGCGCCGGGTTGGCCGGCGCGTCGAGCGGCACGCCGCGCAGGCGGCGGCCGAGCCGGTCGAAGGCGAGGTAGATCACCGGCGTGGTGAACAGCGTCAGCACCTGGCTGACGACCAGGCCGCCGACGATGGTGATGCCGAGCGGCGAGCGCAGCTCCGAGCCGGTGCCGCTGCCGAGCATCAGCGGCAGCGCACCGACCAGCGCCGCCACGGTGGTCATCAGGATCGGCCGGAAGCGCAGCAGGCAGGCCTGGTGGATCGCCTCCAGCGGCGTCTTGCCCTCGTTGCGCTCGGCGTCGAGGGCGAAGTCGATCATCATGATCGCGTTCTTCTTCACGATGCCGATCAGCAGGACGATGCCGATGATGGCGACGATCGTCAGGTCGGAGCCGGCCAGCATCAGCGCCAGCAGCGCGCCGATGCCGGCCGAGGGCAGCGTCGACAGGATCGTGATCGGGTGGATGTAGCTCTCGTAGAGCACGCCCAGCACGATGTAGACCGTGACGATCGCGGCGAGGATCAGCAGCAGCTGGCTGTCGAGCGACTTCTGGAAGGCGAGCGCGGCGCCCTGGAAGTGGGTGGTGATCGAGGCCGGCATGCCGATCTCGCGCTGCGCCGCCACGATCGCGTCGACCGCCTGGCCGAGCGCGTAGCCGGGGGCGAGGTTGAACGAGATCGTGGCCGACGGGAACTGGCCCAGCCGGTCGGCGCGCAGCGGCGCGTTGCGCTCCTCGAAGGTGGCGATCGCCGACAGCGGCACCTGCTTGCCGCCCGAGCCCGGCATGTAGAGGTTGGCCAGCGAGTCGATCGAGCGGCCCATCGACGGCTCGACCTCGTAGATCACGCGGTACTGGTTGGACTGGGTGTAGACGGTCGAGACGATGCGCTGGCCGAAGGCGTCGTACAGCACGTTGTTGATCGAGGCGGCGGTGATGCCGAAGCGCGCCGCGGCGTCGCGGTCGATGCGGATGAACAGCGACAGGCCCTTGCCCTGCAGGTCGGTGGCGACGTCGGCCAGCTCGGGCAGGCGCTGCAGCCGGTCGAGCAGCCTCGGCACCCACTCGTCGAAGTCGCCGGAGCGCACGCTCTGCAGCACGAACTGGTACTGGGTGCGGCTGACCGTCGAGTCGATGGTGAGGTCCTGCGACGGCTGCATGAACAGCGTGATGCCGGGCACCGAGGCGGTCTCGCGCTGCAGCCGGCGGATGACCTCCGTGGCGCTCGACCGGCGCTGCTCGCGCGGCTTGAGGTTGATCAGCATGCGGCCGGAGTTCAGCGTCGCGTTGGTGCCGTCGACGCCGACGAACGACGACAGGCTCTGGACGTCGGGATCCTCGAGGATCGCCTCGGCCAGCCGGCGCTGGCGCTCGGCCATCGCCTCGAACGACACCGCCTGCGGCGCCTCGGTCACGGCCTGGATCAGGCCGGTGTCCTGGACCGGGAAGAAGCCCTTGGGGATGACGGCGTAGAGCGCCACCGTCAGCACCACCGTGCCGACCGCCACCAGCAGGGTCAGGCCCTGGTGGCGGAACACCACCACCAGCGCGCGGTCGTAGAGCCGCACCAGGTGGGCGAACCAGCCGCTGCCCATGACCTCGTGGTGGGCCGGCGCCGCCGCGGCGCCCGGGGCGCCGCCCGGGCCCGCAGGGCCCGGGCGTTGCCGCAGCAGCTGGGCGCACATCATCGGCACCAGGGTCAGCGACACCAGGGCCGAGATCAGGATGGTGACCGAGAGCGTGACCGCGAACTCGCTGAACAGCCGGCCGACCACGTCGCTCATGAACAGCAGCGGGATCAGCACCGCGATCAGCGACACCGTCAGCGAGACCACGGTGAAGGCGATCTGGCGCGAGCCCTCGAGCGCGGCCTGCTTCGGCGGGTCGCCGCGCTCGATGTAGCGGGCGACGTTCTCGATCATGACGATGGCGTCGTCGACCACGAAGCCGGTGGCGATGGTCAGCGCCATGATCGACAGGTTGTTGAGGCTGTAGCCGGCCAGGTACATCACGGCCAGCGTGCCGACCAGCGACAGCGGCACCGACAGGCTGGGGATCAGGGTCGCCCGCCAGTCGCCCAGGAACAGGAAGATCACCGCCACCACCAGCACCACGGCGAAGCCGAGCTCGACCTGGACGTCGTGCACCGAGGCGCGGATGGTGACGGTGCGGTCGGTCAGCACCGCGACGTCGAGCGAGCGCGGCAGGGTCTCGCGCAACTGCGGCAGCAGCGCCTTGATGCGGTCGACGACCTCGATGACGTTGGCACCGGGCTGGCGGCGCACGTTCACGATCACCGCCTGGGTGGTATCGGCCCAGGCCATCAGCTTGTTGTTCTCCTGCGCGTCCTCGACCGTGGCGACGTCGGACAGGCGGACCGGCGCGCCGTTGCGGTAGGCGACCACGAGGTCCCTGAACAGCGACGGGTCGGTGATCTGGTCGTTGGCGTTGATGGTGTAGGAACGCTCGCGGCCGTCGAAGTTGCCCTTGGGCGTGTTGACGTTGGCGGTCGCGATGGTGGTGCGCAGGTCGTCGACGTTGAGCCCGTAGGCGGCGAGCGCGGTCGGGTTGGCCCGGATGCGCACGCCGGGCTTCTGTCCGCCCTCGAGGCTGACCAGGCCGACGCCCGGCAGCTGCGAGATCTTCTGTGCCAGCCGGGTGTCGACGAGGTCGTGGACCCTGGTCAGCGGCTCGGTCTTCGAGGTCACGGCCAGCGTCAGCACCGGCGCGTCGGCCGGGTTGATCTTGGCGTAGATTGGCGGCGCCGGCAGGTCGGAGGGCAACAGGTTGGAGGCGGCGTTGATCGCCGCCTGGACCTGCTGCTCGGCGACGTCGAGGCCGAGCCCGAGGTCGAACTGCAGCACGATCGACGAGGCGCCGGCCGAGCTGGTCGAGCTCATCTGGGTCAGGCCGGGCATCTGGCCGAACTGGCGCTCGAGCGGCGCGGTGATCGAGGTCGTCATGACCTCGGGGCTGGCACCGGGATAGAGGGTCAGGACGCGGATGGTCGGGTAGTCGACCTGCGGCAGCGCCGACAGCGGCAGGAAGCGGTAGGCGATGGCGCCGACCAGCATCAGCGCGACCATCAGCAGCGAGGTCGCGACCGGGCGTTCGATGAAGATCCGCGACGGGTTCATGTCGCGGGCCGCGCTACTGGGTCGACCGGGCCGGACGACCCTCGCCGCCGCCCCCGCCTGCCCCCGCGCCGGGCGGACGCCCGCGCTGCTGGCCGTCCTTCGGCGCGGCGTCCTTCGCCGCATCCGGCGGCGCGGCCGCGACCGGCGCCCCGGCGCCGCGCGGCGCCGCCCCGGGCCGACGGATCTTCGCGCCGTCGCGCAGGCGGTCGGTGCCGTCGATCACGACCTGGTCGCCGGGCTTGAGGCCGCTCACCACCTGCACCTTCTCGCCGTCGGTCGGGCCGAGCTCGACGACCCGGATCTCGACCGTGTCGTCGGCCCTGGCGAGGTAGACGAAGGTGCCGGGCTGGCCGCGCTGGATCGCGGCGACCGGGACGACCGTGGCGTCCTTCACCGTGTCGACCAGCAGGCGCACGTTGACGAACTGGTTGGGAAACAGCGCCTCGTCCTTGTTGTCGAAGATGGCGCGCAGCCTGACCGTGCCGGTGGTGGTGTCGATGACGTTGTCGTGGGTGTCGAGCCGGCCGGTCGCCAGCTCGTTCTTCTGGCTGCGGTCGAGCACGCGGACGTCGAGGCGGGCGCCCGCCTTCAGCCGGTCGCGCACCGGCGGCAGCGCGTCCTCGGGGATGGTGAACACCACCGAGATCGGCTGCAGCTGGATCAGGATGCAGATCGGCGTGGTGTCGCCCATCGACACGTGGTTGCCGGGATCGACGCCGCGCAGGCCGATGCGGCCGGTGATCGGCGCGACGATGCGGGTGTAGTCGAGGTTGAGGCGGGCGGCGTCGACCGCGGCCTGGTCGATCACCAGCGCGGCCTCGTACTGGCGCACCAGCGACTGCTGGGTGTCGAGCTGCTGGCGCGCGATCGAATCCTGCGCCACCAGCTTGCGGTAGCGCTCGAGATCGGTCTGGGCGTTCCTGAGCAGCGCCTCGTCGCGCTGCTGCTGGCCGATCGCCTGCTGCAGCGCGACCTCGTAGGGCCGCGGGTCGACGAGGGCGAGCAGGTCGCCCTTCTGCACCATCTGGCCTTCCTTGAAGTCGACCTTCACCAGCTGGCCGGTGATCTGGGTCTTGACGTTGACGGTCTGCAGCGGCGTCACGGTGCCGAGCGCGCGCAGCACCACCGGGATCTCGCCCCTGGCGGCGGTCGCCAGCCCGACCGGGGTCGGCTGGCCGGCGCCGAAGCGGCCGGCCTGGCGCGCCGGCGGAGTCTGGGCATTCTGCGCAATGTACCAGCCGGCGCCGGCGACGATCGCCAGCCCCACGCCGATCCCGAACAGGGTCCGCAGCCGATTCATGCCTACCTGACCAATTCCCGACGCACGTCTTACGTTCACCAGGGGGATACGGACCGACCGGTCGGAATCTCCCCGGGCCATCCTGGCGGCTTGCGCCGGACCCGGCGGGCCACATCGAGCGCAGGCGGATGATAACTTAAGTTATCTGCCGACGCAACCAGCGGGAATTTTTGCGTACCGTAAGGGCCCATCTCGCGCGGCTTTTGTCCGCACAGTGGCCAGGGGTTTCTTCAGCGAGTGGCGACCACCACCGCCGCCCCGGCCATGACGCCGCCGGTGGCGCGGTTGACCAGCCGCAGCGTGCGGCTGTCGCGCACCAGGCGGCGGGCCCGGGCGGCGCCGTGGACGTAGGCCAACAGCACCAGGCCGTAGACGACCACGAGGGTGGCCTGGAGGACGGCGAACTCGGACCAGGCGAGGTGCGAGAGGTCGACCAGCGCCGGCGCCAGCGACAGGTAGAAGATCATGGTCTTGGGATTGCCGAGGGCCAGCGCCAAGCCGCCGGCGAACAGCCGCCAGCCCTCTCCCGGCGGCAGCGCCCCGGTCGCCTCGGCGACCGTCGCGGGCGCGGTCCACAGCCGCCACGCCAGCCATAGAAGGTAGGCCGCGCCGGCATACTTCACGACCGCGAAGACCGGCTGCGCCGCCTGGGCGATCACCGCCAGCCCGAACACCGCGACGCCCAGCCAGACCATGTCGCCGACGACCAGCCCGGCGCAGAAGGCCGGCATGCCGGCACTGCCCCGGCTCAGCACCCGCGCGAGCAGGGCGGCGATGGTCGGACCCGGCGAGGCCGTCGCGAGGGCGACGGCGAGCGCGAAGGTCAGGAGGGACACGAGCTGCAGCGTCATCCCGCCGGCCGCCGGGTCACCGCCAATCCCAGCCCCAGTGCGACCATCGCCGCGCCCGACGCGGTGCGCAGCCGACGCACCAGGCCCGGGCGGGCCGCCGCGCCGTCGCGGAGCCGCCCGGCGGCGAAGGCGACCGCGATGTCGGCGAGGGTGTTGAGCGCGACCGAGACCAGCCCGAGGACCACGAACTGCAGCGCCACCGGGCCGGCCGCGGGGCTGACGAACTGCGGGATGAAGGCGAGGAAGAAGGCGGCGGTCTTGGGGTTCAGCGCCTCGACCAGCACGCCCTCGCGGAAGGCGCGGTGGATGCCGACGCGGGCGACGGCGGCGCCGGGGATCGCCGCGGCGCGGCGCGCATCGACGATGGTGCGCACGCCGATCCAGACGAGGTAGGCCGCGCCCACCAGCTTGAGCGCGGCGAACAGCTCGGCGCTGGCCATCACGACCGCGGAAACACCGAGCGCGCCGGCCAGCACGTGGACGCTGCCGCCCAGCCCGGTCCCGAGGCTGGACGCCAGGCCTTCGCCGCGGCCGCCGGCCAGCGTCCGGGCCGCGACGTAGAACAGGCCCGGGCCGGGCGTGATCGCCAGCACGACGGCGGCGGCGAGGAAAAGCGCGAAGGTGGCGAGGTCGGGCATGACCTCCCCCTTGCTACGCCGCGGGCTCGGCGTAAAGCGCGGGATTGAAGACTTCTCGTCCCGGGCCGCGAAGCGGCCGGGGCGGCACGGTCAGCCGACGCCGGCCTGCTTGCGCTGGTTGGCCGCGACCTGCTTGATCTTGTCGAACTCGGCGCGGCGCTTGGCCACTTCCTCGGGCGGCATGCGCGCGAGGTTGTTGTAGTCGAGCTTCCAGTCGCCGTCCTCGTTCCAGCGCAGCGGCGACTGCACCGTGGTGCGCGGGCCGACCGCGCTCTCCAGGACCTTCAGCGCGAGGTCGAGCGTGAAGGCCTGGGTGTCCGGCTCGTGCGGCTTGCCGCACGAGTTGCCGAGCGGGAAGTCGCTGTAGAGGAAGCGCGGCACGCCGCACCACTCGACGATGTCCTTGGCGGCACCCATCACGATCGTGGGGATGCCGTTCCGTTCGAGGTATCGGGCGACCAGACTCACGGTCTGGTGGCAGACGGGTCAAGTCGGGACGAGCAGCGCGGCGTCGACCTGGTCCTGCCGGCAGCGCGCCAGGATCTCCGGCGCGTCGGTCTCCAGCGTGACGCGCTGGCTGCGGTTGGTCGGTGCGCCGTGGAAGCGCCTGGCCAGCTTGAAACGGCCCTGCTTGGCGAACTCGCGCATCAGCGGCAGCGGGAACCAGGTACCGCTGTCGGTCGCGGTGGTGTGCTTGCGGTCGTAGCCGATGTGGCTGATGCGGGTGTCGTGGTCGACCGCGGTGTCGCCGGAATAGACGGTGTAGAACTTGGCCGAGGCGTTGTAGGCGGCGCCCGGACCCTGGTCGCCCTTGTCGGGCTGGTAGGGCGCGGCGGTCGAGATCAGCGCGATCGTGCTGTCGGCCAGCTTCTTCTTCAGCGGCTGGAACGGCGCGTCGGTGTAGTGCGCCCAGCGGTACGGGTTGTCGTAGCCCAGCGCGAGGTAATACTCGCGGGTGCGGCGCATGTACTCGAGCGGTGCATCGTGCTCGGGCGCGAAGTCCATGGTGTCGGCCATCGAATGAGCGTGCGGCTGGGCGTCCATGAAGTCAATTCGACGGGCTGGATCGATCCGACAGGCGGTGGCAAGGCGCCGCCTCACATGCTATATATGAAAGATAGATATCAGCGGTGATGCAGGAATGAACACGGCAAAGGTCTTCTGGACCGGCCGGTCCCAAGCCGTCCGGCTTCCCAAGGAGTTCCGGCTCAGTGGAACGACGGTTCGCATTCGCCGGCGCGGCGCGGCGATCGTTCTCGAACCCTTGCCGCGCGACTGGTCATGGCTCGATTCCGTGTCGGGACGACTCGATCCGGACGTGAAAGTCGCGGCCCTCGAGAAGCCACCGGCGCAGAAGCGGCCGGGGCTCGACAAGTTGTTCCGTCCTTGAAGTACCTGCTCGACACGAATGCCGTCATCGACATCCTGGCTCAGCCGAGGTCGGCGCCCGGCCGGAAATTGCGGCGGCTGGCCCCCTCCGACGTCGCGGTGTCGGCGATCGTGATTCACGAACTCTATTACGGCGCCTACAAGAGCGCCCGCCCCCAAGAGAACGTGGCATTGCTGGACGAGCTGCAGTTCTCGACGCTCGAACTCGACCGCGAGGATGCCCAGGCCGCTGGCGAGGTGCGCGCACATCTGTCGCGACAAGGTCAGACGATCGGTCCCTACGATGTCCTGATCGCGGGACAGGCGCTGGCGCGGCACCTGGTGCTGGTCACACACAATCGGCGCGAGTTTCAACGGGTTCCCGGGCTTGCCATCGAGGATTGGTGGAGCGACGGCGGCTCGTGATGCCGGAATGAGCCATCGTCCGCTTCGGGACGCCTCCATTATGCGTTAGCCTTCCGGGCAGACGGCCAGAATGCTTTTTCCGTGCGCATGGCGCGAGATGACGGGCTTGGGGAGGCAGGAATGAACACCATAACTCGTCGCGCGCTGGTGTCGGCCGGCGCCGCCACCGCGCTGGCGCCCGGCGCCTTCGCGCAGGCGTTCCCGAGCAAGCCGATGCGGCTGCTGGTGCCCTACCCGGTCGGCGGCATCGTCGACATCGTCGCCCGCGCCGTCACCGAGCCGATGCAGGCCGAGCTCGGCCAGCCGATCGTCGTCGAGCCCAAGCCGGGCGGCAACTCGACGCTGGCCACGGCGATGATCCCGACCCTGCCGGCCGACGGCTACACCTGGCTGATGGCCACCATCAGCCACGTCGTGGTGCCGCACCTGCAGGCGGTGTCGTACGACGCGCTGGCCGACTTCCGCCCGGTCGCGCTGGTCGCGGTCGCGACCTCGATCGCGGTGGTCAACCCGGCGTTGCCGGTCAAGACGCTGGCCGAGCTGGTGGCCTGGGGCAAGGCCAACCCCGGCAAGCTCAACTACCTGAACCCCGGCAACGGCTCGTCGATCCACCTGTCGTCCGAGCTGCTCAAGAACCAGTACCGCTTCGACATGACCTCGGTGCCCTACCGCGGCGTGCCGCCGGGAATCCCCGACCTGATGGAAGGCCGCCTGCAGGTCGGGCTGCTGCCCGGGCCGCTGGCCATCCAGCATGTCCAGAGCGGCAAGCTGCGGGCGCTGGCGGTGCTGGCGGACGCCCGCCTGCCGTCGCTGCCCGACGTGCCGACCTTCGCCGAGGCCGGCTTCGGCGATGCCCAGGTCACCAGCTGGTACACCATCGCCGTGCGCACCGGCACGCCGCCGGCGATCGTCGAGCGGCTGAACGCGGCGGCGCTGAAGGCGCTCAAGGACCCCGAGACCCGGACCCGGCTGGCCCAGGCAGGCTGCGAGGTCCCGGCGCCGCGCAGCGCCGCCGAGGTGCTGGCGATGTGGCAGGCCGACTTCGCGCGCTACGGCAAGCTGGTGAAGGAGGCCGGCATCAAGGGCGATAGCTGAACCCGAGTTGATCCTGCGGCCATAGTGCCGCCCAACTCCGCCGCGCTATATAACCGGCGACGACAGACACGGGACGCGGCTTCGGGGAGCGCATCGCATGGCCATCGGACGGCGTGGCATCTTGTTGGGCAGCACGGCCCTGTTCGTGGGCGCGCCCGCGATCCTGCGGGCCCAGCCGGCGACTGGACAGCCCGCGACTGGCCAGAAGGTCAACGTCAGCCACGGCTTCGCCATGCACGGCACGCCGAAGCACGCGGCCGATTCCGGCCCGCCCGACTACGTCAACCCGGACGCGCCCAAGGGCGGCACGGTGCGGCTGGGTGCCCGCGGCACCTTCGACTCGCTGAACCCGTTCATCGTCAAGAGCGTGCCGGCGGCCGGCATCACCGCGATCTGGGACACGCTGTGCTGGTCGTCGCGCGACGAGGCCTCGACCGAGTACGGGCTGGTCGCCGAGACCATCGAGTGGCCCGAGGACCGCTCGTGGGTCGCCTTCACGCTCAGGCCGCAGGCCCGCTTCCACGACGGCTCGCCGATGACGGTCGAGGACGTGATCTTCACCTTCGACATCCTGAAGGCCAAGGGCTCGCCCAACTACGCCTTCTACTACCACGACGTGCTCAAGGCCGAGAAGGTCGGCGAGCGCAAGGTGCTGTTCACCTTCCGCGACTCGAGCAACAAGGAACTGCCGCTGATCGTCGGCCAGCTGCCGGTGCTGTCGTCGAAGTGGTGGGCGACCCGCGACTTCGAGAAGGTGACGCTGGAGCTGCCGCTGGGCAGCGGTCCCTACAAGGTCGACGACTTCGACGTCGGCCGCTCGATCAGCTACCGCCGCGTGCCCGACTGGTGGGCGAAGGACCTCTGGATGAACCGGGGGCGCAACAACTTCGACACCATGCGCTACGAGTACTACCGCGACGTCTCGGTCCAGTTCGAGGCCTTCAAGGCCGGCGAGATCGACCTGCGCCAGGAGAACATCGCGCGCAACTGGGCCACCGCCTACGACATCCCGCCGGTGCGCGACGGCAGGATCATCAAGGCCGAGATCCCGCACGAGCTGCCGACCGGCATGCAGTGCTTCGCCTTCAACACGCGCCGCGACATGTTCAAGGACCGCCGCGTGCGCGAGGCGATCGCCGCCATGTTCGACTTCGCGTGGTCGAACAAGAACCTGTTCTACGGCATGTACAAGCGCAACGTGTCGTTCTTCGGCAACTCCGAGCTCGCCTCCTCGGGCCTGCCGACGGCGGCCGAGCTGAAGGTGCTGGAGCCGCTGCGCGGCAAGATCCCCGACGAGGTCTTCAGCAAGGAGTTCTCGCTGCCCGAGACCGACGGCACCGGCAACGTGCGCGAGCTGGCGCGGCGCGCGCTGGGGCTGCTCAAGGAGGCCGGCTGGGAGGTCAAGGACGGCAAGATGACCGAGACGAAGACGGGCCGGAAGCTCGCCTTCGAGATGCTGCTGAACGACGCCAGCTTCGAGCGCGTCGCGCTGCCCTACAAGCAGAACCTCGAGCGCATCGGCGTCGACATGAACGTGCGCACCGTCGACACCGCGCAGTTCAAGCGCCGGATGGACGAGTTCGACTTCGACATGGTGGTCGAGGGCTTCGGCCAGTCGCTGTCGCCGGGCAACGAGCAGCGCGACTACTGGGGCTCCAAGGCGGCCGGGACGCCGGGCAGCCGCAACTCGGTCGGCGTGCGCAACGAGGCGATCGACCGGCTGGTCGAGACCCTGATCGCCGCGCCCGACCGCGACAGCCTGATCGCCGCCACCCGGGCGCTCGACCGGGTGCTGCTGTGGAGCCACTTCGTGGTGCCGAACTGGCACAACCCCAAGGCCATGGTCGCCTACTGGAACCGCTTCGGCCGCCCGGCCAGGAGCGCGCGCTACGCCCCGGTCGCCTTCGACACCTGGTGGATCGACGAGGCCAAGGACAAGGCCCTGCAGCGCGGCGGGGAGAAGAAGTGACGACGGCTTTCCGTTCCTCCCTGCGCGGACACCTCCCCATGCTGCCGCATGGGGAGGAAAACTAGGGGGCGCCCGCGTGCTGGCCTACCTGTTCCGCCGCCTGCTGCTGGTGGTGCCGACCCTGTTCGGCATCATGGTGATCAACTTCTTCGTCATCCAGGCCGCGCCCGGCGGCCCGGTCGAGCAGATGCTGTCGCAGATCCAGGGCACCTCGGTCGACGCGACCGAGCGCTTCTCGGGCAGCTCGAGCGGCGGCGAGACCGTGCGCTCGGCGTCGGCCGACACCTCGGGCGGCGGCGGCGGCGCCTACCGCGGCGCCCGCGGCCTGCCCAAGGAACTGATCGAGCGCATCGAGAAGATGTACGGCTTCGACAAGCCGATCCTCGAGCGCTTCGTGCTGATGATGAAGAACTACCTCGTCTTCGATTTCGGCGAGAGCTTCTTCCGCAACAAGCGGGTGGTCGACCTGGTGATCGAGAAGATGCCGGTCTCGATCTCGCTCGGCCTGTGGACCACGCTGCTGGTCTACTTCATCTCGATCCCGCTCGGCATCGCCAAGGCGGTGCGCGACGGCTCGCGCTTCGACCTCGCCTCGTCGACCACGCTGATCGTGCTGAACGCCATCCCGGGCTTCCTGTTCGCGCTGCTGCTGGTCGTGCTGTTCGCCGGCGGCAGCTACTTCAAGTGGTTCCCGCTGCGCGGCCTGGTGTCCGACGGCTGGAGCCAGATGGGCCCGGTCGACAAGGTCCTCGACTACCTGTGGCACATGGTGCTGCCGATCGGCGCGATGGTGATCGGCGGCTTCGCGACGCTGACCTTCCTGACCAAGAACTCGTTCCTCGAGGAGATCCACAAGCAGTACGTGCTGACCGCGCGGGCCAAGGGCCTGGCCGAGCGGCGGGTGCTCTACGGCCACGTCTTCCGCAACGCCATGCTGATCGTGATCGCCGGCTTCCCGGCCGCCTTCGTCGGCGTGCTGTTCACCGGCTCGCTGCTGATCGAGGTGATCTTCTCGCTCGACGGCATCGGCCTGCTGGGCTTCGAGGCGGCGCTCAACCGCGACTACCCGATCATGTTCGGCACGCTCTACTTCTTCGGCCTGATCGGGCTGGTGATGGGGATCCTGGGCGACCTGATGTACACGGTGGTCGACCCGCGCATCGACTTCGAGGGTCGCGGCTGATGAGCCCGCTCAACCGCCGGCGGCTGGCCGCCTTCCGCTCGAGCAGGCGCGGCATGGGCTCGCTGGCCGTGTTCGGCCTGCTGTTCTTCCTGTCGCTGTTCGCCGAGCTGCTGGCCAACGATCGCCCGATCCTGGTCTGGTACGATGGCGGCCTCTACGCGCCGCTGGTCCGCGACTATCCCGAGACCACCTTCGGCGGCGATTTCCCGACCAACGCCGTCTACAGCGACCCGGAGGTCCAGAAGCTGATCGAGGCCAAGGGCTGGATGCTGTGGCCGCCGATTCCCTACAGCTACAACACCGTGCTGAAGGGCGAGGGCCGCATGGCGCTGCAGCCGCCGTCGTGGCGCCACCTGCTGGGTACCGACGACCAGGCGCGGGACGTCATGGCCCGGCTGATCTACGGCTTCCGCATCTCGGTGCTGTTCGGGCTGGCGCTGACGCTGCTGAGCTCGGTCGTCGGCATCGTCGCCGGCGCGGTGCAGGGCTACTTCGGCGGCCTCGTCGACCTGTCGATCCAGCGCTTCATGGAGATCTGGTCGAGCATGCCCACGCTCTACCTGCTGATCATCCTCGCCAGCTTCATCCAGCCCGGCTTCTGGGTCCTGCTGGGCATCATGCTGCTGTTCAGCTGGATGTCGCTGGTCGGGCTGGTGCGGGCCGAGTTCCTGCGTGGCCGCAACTTCGACTACGTCCGCGCCGCCCGGGCACTGGGCATGCTGGACGCCCGCATCATGTTCCGGCACATCCTTCCCAACGCCATGACCGCGGCCCTCACCTACCTGCCCTTCATCCTGGCCGGCTCCGTC
Source organism: uncultured Reyranella sp. (assembly GCA_964420105.1). Lineage (GTDB taxonomy): Bacteria > Pseudomonadota > Alphaproteobacteria > Reyranellales > Reyranellaceae > Reyranella. The sequence continues at coordinate 68,310 of CAYQRL010000002.1, read as the reverse complement.
ACCACCCTGACGTCGCTCGACTTCCTGGGCTTCGGCCTGCCGGTCGGCTCGCCGTCGCTGGGCGAGCTGCTGCTGCAGGGCAAGAACAACCTCAACGCGCCGTGGCTGGCCTTCACCGGCTTCGTGGTGATCGCGCTGATGCTGTCGCTGCTGGTGTTCATCGGCGAGGCGGTGCGCGACGCCTTCAACCCGCGCAAGGTGCTGGCATGAGCTCGACCGGCACCAGCGAGCCCGCCCTGCTCGAGGTCCGCGACCTCTCGGTCGACTTCGGCGCCGGCGACAAGGCCGTGCACGCCGTGCGCGACGTCAGCTTCGACATCCATCGCGGCGAGACCCTGGCAGTGGTGGGCGAGTCCGGCTCGGGCAAGTCGGTGACGGCGCTGTCGGTGCTGCAGCTGCTGCCCTACCCGATGGCCCGCCACCCGACCGGCAGCATCCGCTTCCAGGGCAGGGAACTGGTCGGCGCGGCGCCGCGCGACCTGCTGGCGGTGCGCGGCAACCGCATCTCGATGATCTTCCAGGAGCCGATGACCTCGCTCAACCCGCTGCACACGATCGAGCGGCAGGTCAACGAGGTGCTGATCCTGCACAAGGGGCTGGGCCGCGCCGCGGCGCGCCGGCGCACGCTCGAGCTGCTCGAGCAGGTCGGCATCCCCGACGCCGAGTCGCGGCTCGACGCCTACCCGCACCAGCTGTCGGGTGGCCAGCGCCAGCGCGTCATGATCGCCATGGCGCTGGCCAACGAGCCCGACCTGCTGATCGCCGACGAGCCGACCACGGCGCTCGACGTCACCATCCAGGCGCAGATCCTGAAGCTGCTGAAGACGCTGCAGGCGCGCTACGGCATGGCGCTGCTGTTCATCACCCACGACCTCGGCATCGTGCGCAAGATGGCCGACCGGGTCTGCGTCATGACCCAGGGCCGCCTCGTCGAGCAGGGACCGGTGGCCGACGTGTTCGACCGGCCGCAGCACGCCTACACGCGCCACCTGCTGTCGGCCGAGCCGAAGGGCCGGCCGGCGACGGCCGACCCGGAGGCGCCGGAGATCCTGCGGCTCGACGACGTCAAGGTCCACTTCCCGATCCGGCGCGGCCTGATGCGGCGCACGGTCGGGCACGTCAAGGCGGTCGACGGCGTCAGCCTCAGCCTCAAGGCCGGCCACACCATCGGGCTGGTCGGCGAATCGGGCTCGGGCAAGACCACGCTCGGCCTCGCGCTGCTGCGGCTGGAGGGCAGCACCGGGTCGATCGTGTTCGACGGCCGCGACCTGCAGGCGATGCGCCAGGGCGAGCTGCGGCCGCTGCGGCGGGAAATGCAGATCGTGTTCCAGGACCCGTTCAGCTCGCTCAGCCCGCGCATGTCGGTCGGCGAGATCGTCGGCGAGGGGCTCGAGGTCCACCGCATCGGCACGCCGGCCGAGCGCAGCGCGATGATCGACCAGGCGCTGCGCGAGGTCGGGCTCGACCCGTCGGCGCGCGAGCGCTACCCGCACGAGTTCTCGGGCGGCCAGCGCCAGCGCATCTCGATCGCCCGCGCCGTGGTGCTGAAGCCGCGCCTGATCGTGCTCGACGAGCCGACCTCGGCGCTCGACATGAGCGTGCAGGCGCAGATCGTCGACCTGCTGCGCGACCTGCAGGCGCGCCACAGGCTCGCCTACCTGTTCATCAGCCACGACCTCAAGGTGGTGCGGGCGCTGGCCGACGAGGTGCTGGTGCTGCGCCACGGCAAGGTGGTCGAGCGCGGCCCGGCGCGCCAGATCTTCGAGGCGCCGCAGACGCCCTACACCCAGGCCCTGATCGCCGCCGCCTTCAACCTCGAGGCGATCGGCGCCGACAAGGGCGCGGTGGCGACCTGAGTCCCCGTCCCCGCGCCGGCGCGGGAACGAAGAACGAGAGCGCGGCAGACGCCAACTAGTTTCCGTCCCACCGAAGTCCCCGCGATGGACTCGTGGCCCGAATCCGGCACACTCGGCGGGCTTCAGGGGAGGAACGACGATGAACCGCCGCGTCCGCTACGGAGCGCTCGTCCTGCTCGCGGCCTCGCTGCTGGCCGCCGCCACCGCGGCCCGGGCCCAGCCGATCATGACGCTCGGCACGGCGTCGCAGGGCGGCACCTACAACGTCTACGGCGAGGCCGTGGCCCGCGTTCTCAACGAGCGCGCGCGACTGCGCGTCGAGACGCAGCAGACGCAGGGGCCGAGCCAGAACATCGTCATGGTCGACGAGCGCAAGCTCGACCTCGGCATGGTGACGCTGGGCGTCGCGCGCCAGGCCGTGACCGGCACCGGCGCGTGGACCAAGGGCCGCCGCTTCGAGAACATCCGTGCCCTGTTCCCGATGTACGACACGCCGGTCCAGTGCCTGTCGCTGGGGAAGTCCGGCCTCACCGCCTTCCGGCAGCTCGAGGGCAAGGCGGTCGGCGTCGGCCCCAAGGCCGGCACCACCGGCACCTACTTCCCGCAGATCTTCGCCGCGCTCGGCATGACCGCGCAGGTCCGCTACGGCACCAGCGCCGACATGGCCAACCAGCTCAACGACGGCGTGATCGACGCCTTCTGCTTCGGCGCCGGCCTGCCGGTACCGGCCTTCACCGAGCTCGACGCCGCGCAGCCGGTCAACTTCTTCGCCTTCGCCGACGACGACCTCGCGACGATCCGCAAGGCGATGCCGGAATTCTCCGTCGCGATCGTGCCGAAGGGCCTGTACCGCCAGCAGGCGGCCGACCAGAAGACGCTGGGCCTGTTCAACTTCGCCATCGCCCACAAGGACATGGGCGACGACATCGCCTACCTCGTCACCCGCACGGTGCTCGAGAACAACGCCGCGCTCGTCAAGGCGCACCCGGCGGCGCGAGAGACCGTGCCGGCCAACGCCGCCCGCGACGCGTTCCTGCCCTTCCATCCCGGCGCGGCGCGCTACTACCGCGACAAGGGCATCAAGCTCGACCCGGGCGCGCAGCCGAAGTAATCTCCGCCGCGTGCCAAACGCCATCGCCTACATCAGCCGCGATTCCGACTTCCAGCCGTGGAAGAAGGTCCTCGAAGCCGGGCTCGGCCCGATCGACTTCCGCCCGATCGACGCGCTCGGCAACACCGACGACATCGAGATCGCGCTGGCGTGGAAGCCGCCCAGGGGCCTGATCCGGACCTTCCGCAACGTCCGCCTGGTGGTCTCGCTGGGCATGGGCGTGGATCACCTGCTGGCCGACGACACCCTGCCCGACGTGCCGATGGTGCGCATCATGGACGACGGACTGGTCGGCCAGATGAGCGAGTACGCGCTGTACTGGGCGCTGCGCCACCACCGCGAGATCGACCGCTACGCCGCGCTGCAGAAGCAGGGCACGTGGCAGCCGCTCGACTTCGTCGACACGATCGACCGCCGGGTCGGCGTCATGGGACTGGGCACCATCGGCCAGGACACGGCGCGCAAGTTCGCGACCATGGGTTTCCCGACCGCCGGCTGGAGCCGCACCGCGCGCACGCTCGACGGCATCGAGACCTTCCACGGCAGCGACGGCTTCGAGCGCTTCCTCGCCCGCTGCGACATCCTGGTCGACGTGCTGCCGCTGACCCGCGAGACCCGCGGCCTGCTCGACGCCGCGGCGTTCGCGCGCCTGCCCAGGGGCGCCTACTTCATCAACATGGCGCGCGGCGGCCACGTCGTCGACGAGGCGCTGCTGGCGGCGCTCGACTCGGGCCACCTCGCGGGCGCGGCGCTCGACGTCTTCAACGTCGAGCCGCTACCCGCCGGGCATCCCTACTGGACGCATCCCAAGGTCCACGTCACGCCGCACATCGCCGGCGCCACCAACCCGCGCACCGCCTCGCCCGGCGTGATCGAGAACATCAAGCGCCTGCGCGCCGGCCGCGAGCTGATCCACCGCGTCGACCCGAAGACCGGCTACTAGCCGGCCTCAGCGGACCCGCTTCTCGATCGCCGCGAGGATGGCGCGCGCGGCCTGGGCCTCGCCGCCCTCGGGCCGGCCGGGCCGGCTGGCGTTGTTCCACGCCATCATGTCGAAGTGCGCCCACGGCACGTCGTCGGGCACGAACTCCTGCAGGTAGAGCGCGGCGGTGATCGCGCCGCCGAACGCCACGCCGGGGGCGTTGTTGATGTCGGCGACCTTGCTGTCGAGCAGCCGGCGGTAGCCGGGGAACAGCGGCAGCCGCCACATCGGGTCGGTGTGCGCGATGCCGGCCGCGACGAGGTCGGCGGCCAGCCCGTCGTCGTTGCAGAACAGCGCCGGCAGGTCGGTGCCGAGCGCCACCCGCGCCGCGCCGGTGAGGGTGGCGCAGTCGATCATCATCGCCGGCTTCTCCGACGCGCCCTCGTGCAGGGCGTCGCACAGGATCAGGCGACCCTCGGCGTCGGTGTTGCCGATCTCGACGGTGATGCCCTTGCGCGTCGGCACCACGTCCATCGGCCGGAAGGCGTTGCCCGACACGCTGTTCTCGACCGCCGGGATCAGCAGGCGCAGGCGCACGCGCAGGCGCAGCGCCATCACCATCGAGGCGACCGCCAGCATGGTCGCGGCGCCGCCCATGTCCTTCTTCATCATCAGCATGCCCGACGTCGGCTTGAGGTCGAGGCCGCCGGAGTCGAAGCACACGCCCTTGCCGACCAGCGTCACCTTGGGATCGCCGGGACGGCCCCAGGCGAGGTCGATCAGGCGCGGCGCGCGGGCGCTGGCGCGGCCGACCGCGTGGATCATCGGGAAGTTGCGCTTCAGGAGATCGTCGCCGACGATCACCCGGACCCTGGCGCGGTGGGCGCGGCCGACCTTCTGGACCGCGGCCGCCAGTTCGGCCGGCCCCATGTCGGACGCCGGCGTCGTGATCAGGTCGCGGGCCAGCGAGATCGCCTCGACGATGGCGGTGGCGCGCGCCTTGTCGGCGCCGGCCGGCCACAGCAGCCGCGCCGTCGCGGCCGGCTTCGCCCGGGTGCGGTAGCGTTCGAAGCGCCACGCGCCCAGCCCGATCGCCACCGCGACGTCGGTCGGCGACACCGGCGCGGTGTTGCCCTCGAGCCGCCACGTGCCGGGCGGCAGCCGCGTCGCGAGCGCGCCGTAGTCCCACAGCACCGGCTTGTCGGAGACCACGAGCACCGCGCCCGCCGCCTTGCCGTCGGGCGCCGGCAGCACCGAAAGGTCACCGGCCTTGCCCTTGACGCCGGTCGAGTCGAGCCAGGCGCGGCGCGCGGCGGACTGCTTGTCGACCCAGCGGCGCCAGCCGGCAGGCGTGACAATCTGGACGGGCAGCGCGGTGGAAGACCGGTCGACGAACGGCAGTGCCATGGACATGCTCACGATTCTCTGGTGCAACGCGTAACATTGCCGGTCAAAGTGCAGCACTGGCAAGGAGGGCTTATGGCCGACTTCACGCTCGTGATCGGCAACAAGAACTATTCGTCGTGGTCGCTGCGCGGCTGGCTGATGGCGCGCGCCGCCGGCATCGAGTTCGAGGAGATCGTGGTTCCCCTCGACCTGCCGGACAGCCAGGCCACGATCCGCAAGCACTCGCCGTCGGGCCGCGTGCCGGTGCTGCTGCACCGCGGGCTGGCGGTGTGGGAGTCGCTGGCGATCGCGGAGTACCTGAACGACATCCATCCCGAGGCCGGGCTGTGGCCGGCCTCGGTGTCGGCGCGCGCCCACGCGCGCGCGGTGTCGGCGGAGATGCACGCCGGCTTCACCGAGCTGCGACAGAACATGCCGATGAACATCCGCGCCTCGATGCCCGGCAAGGGCATGACGCCGGCGGTGCGGGCCGAGATCGAGCGCATCACCTCGATGTGGCGCGACTGCCGCAAGCGCTTCGCCGGCGCCGCGCCGCGCGACGACGGCTTCCTGTTCGGCGCCTTCTCGGCCGCCGACGCGATGTATGCGCCGGTGGTGACGCGGCTGCGCACCTACGCCGTGCCGATGGACACCGACGCCGACGCCTACTGCAAGGCGGTGCTCGCCTACCCGCCGATGAAGGAGTGGGTCGATGCCGCCGCCAACGAACCGTGGCTCATCGAGAAGTACGAGCCGGCATAACCGAGAGAAAACGAGGGACGAACCGTGACCTTGCCGCTGGAAGGAGTGCGCGTCATCGAGGTCGGCCAGGCGCTGGCCGGCCCGCTGGCCGGGGTGCTGATGGCCGACATGGGCGCCGACGTGATCAAGATCGAGAAGCCCGACGGCGGCGACGACGCCCGCATCTGGGGCCCTCCGTTCGGCCCCGACGGCGTGACCTCGCTCTACTTCTACGGCCAGAACCGCAACAAGCGCTCGGTCGCCCTCGACCTCAAGTCGGCGGCCGACATCGAGAAGCTCGACAAGCTGTGCGCCACGGCCGACATCCTGATCCAGAACCTGCGGCCGGGCGTGGTCGACGAGATCGGCATCGGCCCGGAGGCGATGCTCGCGCGCCACCCCCGCCTGATCTACTGCTCGATCTGGGCGTTCGGCTACGAGGGACCGCTGCGGATGAAGCCGGGCTTCGACCCGCTGCTGCAGGCCTACGGCGGCATGATGTCGGTGACCGGCCGGGCCGAGGATCCGCCGACCTTCTGCGGCGCCTCGATCAACGACAAGGCGACCGGCATGTTCTGCACCATCGGCGCGCTGGCGGCGCTGAGGATGCGCGACCGCACCGGCAAGGGCTGCCTGGTCGATACCTCGCTGTTCGACTCCGCGGTCCACTGGGTCGAGGGCCAGGTCAACAACTACCTCGCCTCGGGCGCGATCCCGCAGCGCCACGGCACCGGCGGCGCAGTGATCGTGCCCTACCAGACCTTCGACTGCGCCGACGGCAAGCCGCTCTGCCTGGCGCCGGGCAACGACCGCCTGTGGGCGCGCTGCGCGCAGGTGCTGGGCAAGCCGGAGTGGGCGACCGACCCGCGCTACGCCCGGAGTGCAGCGCGGGTGCAAAACAAGGCCGAGCTGCTGCCGATGATCGCCGCGGCGATGCGCACGCGCCCGCGCGAGGACTGGATCGCCGCGTTCGAGAAGGCGGGCGTGCCCTGCGCGCCGGTCAACGACATCGGCGAGCTGGCCCGCACCGAGCAGTTCGCCGCCTCGGGTCTGGTCAAGGAGCTGCCCGGCGGCGGCCCCAGGGTGGTCGGCCTGCCGATCTCGTTCGACCGCCGGCGGCCGGACCCGGCGCGACCGTCGCCGAAGCTCGGCGAGCACACCGAGGAAGTGCTGGGCGCGCTGAAGTAGCCGCTGTCGGGCGCCCGGGCGGGCCGGTATCATGCCGGCCGAGACCCAGGGCGTGACCACCTCCTTCCCCGTACCCGCGCCGTCGGGCCGCTTCCGGTTGAGCCGGCGCGGCCTGTCGGTGATCGCCGCCGGACTGCTGACCATCGTGGTCGTCGGCGCCGGCGCCGTGCTGATGCTGTGGCACCAGCGCGAGAGCGAGATCGAGGAATGGAAGATCACCCTGTCGAACATGGCGGTGACGCTGGCCGAGACCACGGACCAGACGATGCACGCCGCCGACCTCGTGCTGAAGAGCATCGTCGACCGGGTCAACGACGCCGACATCCCCGACGACGCCGAGCTGCGCCGCGACATGGGATCGCGCGAGATCTTCGACATGCTGCGCAACCGCGCCAGCAGCGTGCCGCAGATCGACGTCGCGACCATCGTCGCGCTCAACGGCGACGTCATCAACTTCACGCGCGCCTACCCGCCGCCGCCGATCAACCTCAGCGACCGGGACTACTTCAAGGCGCACCTCGCCGACCCGGCGCTCGACGTCATCCTGAGCGCGCCGGTGAAGAACCGCGGTACCGGCACCTGGACCTTCTACCTCGCGCGCAAGATCCGCAACCGCGACGGCCGCATGCTCGGCCTCGTGCTGACGGGCATCGAGAGCAGCTTCTTCGAGCGCTTCTTCAAGGCGGTGAACATCGGCGAGGACAGCGCGATCTCGCTGTTCCGCAGCGACGGCATCCTGCTGGCGCGCTACCCGGTGCGCGACCAGCTGATCGGCACCTCGTTCGCCGACCAGCCGGTGTTCCGCGACGTCATCAGCAAGGGCAACGCCGCCGGCGCGGTCATCACCCAGAGCCCGCGGCTGGCCGACCAGGGTGCCAGCCAGACGCGCATCGTGGCGCCGCGGGCGCTCAAGGACTACCCGCTGGTGGTCAACATCACCGCCACGGAGACGCTGTTCCTGGCCGTCTACCGCACCATCGCGACCATGATCGGCACCGGCACCTTCCTGTTCGCGCTGCTGCTGCTCGGCCTGACCGCCTGGATCGCGACGCTGCTGACCCGCCAGGAGGCGACCGTGCGCGCGCTTCGCCAGGCCCGCGCCGAGGCCGAGGGCGCGACCCAGGCCAAGTCCGAGTTCCTGGCGATGATGAGCCACGAGATCCGCACGCCGATGAACGCGGTGATCGGCATGTCGAGCCTGCTCGCCGAGAGCGAGCTGGCGCCGCCGCAGCGGCGCTACGTCCGCATCATCGAGGACTCGGCGGGCCACCTGCTCGAGATCATCAACGACATCCTCGACCTGTCGCGCATCGAGGCCGGCCGGATGGTGATCGAGACCGCCGACTTCGATCTCCGCGCGCTGGCCGAGAGCGCGATCGAGATCGCGCGCGGCCTGCCCGGCGCCGACCGGCTCGAGATCGGGCTGGCGATCGCCGACGACGTCCCGGCGATGCTGTCGGGCGACGGCGACCGGCTCAACCAGGTCCTGATCAACCTGCTGGGCAACGCCGTGAAGTACACCGAGCGCGGCCGCATCACGCTGTCGGCGACGGTGGCCGCGTCACCCGGGCCAGGCCTGCGGCTGCACTTCGCCGTCGCCGACACCGGCGTCGGCATCGCCCCCGGGATCCAGGCGCGGCTGTTCCAGCCGTTCCAGCAGGGCGACGCCCAGCTCGCCCGGCTCAAGGGCGGCACCGGGCTGGGCCTGGCGATCTGCAAGCGCATCGTCGACGCCATGGGCGGCGCCATCGGCGTTCGGAGCACGCCGGGCGAGGGCTCGACCTTCTGGTTCGAGCTGCCGTTCGGCCGGGCGACCGCGACCGGCGTTGACCGCGAGGCCGACGCGCGGGACGCCGGGCCGCCGCCGCGCTGCAGGTCAGCCCCTCGACCCTGTACCGCCGCATCCAGGCCTGGCAGGCCGAAGCGACCGGCACGGTCGCGGCGAGTGGGACAGAAGCCGCGTCTTCCGCGGCGAACTGAACCGTACCGCGGAACGCCGTCGGCCGGCCCTTTGATCTGGATCAAGGGGACGCGGAGCCGCGACCGGCAGGATGCCCGGCGGCGGACTGCGGATGAAGCAACGGAAGCATCTCATACTCGACCTGCTGGAGGGTCATCGCCTGCTGGCGCTCGCGACCAACCGGCCGGACGGGTGGCCGCACGTCACGTCCGTGGGCTACGTCAACGACGGCTTCCTGGTCTACTGCTTCATCGCCTCGAACTCGCAGAAGCACACCAACATCCGGCGCGACGACCGCGTCTCCGCCGCGATTTCCAGCGACGCGCTGAAGCCGCTCGACATCAAGGGCCTGTCCTTCACCGGCCGCGCCGCCGCGGTCGAGGACCAGCGCGAGTTCGACCATGTCAGCCGGCTGCGCATGCTGCGCTACCCCGAGTACGCCTCGATCTCGCCGGCCGAGGCCAGCAACGGCGGCGCCCGCATGCTGCCGCAGCCGCCGACCCGCTCGGTGGTGCTGTTGCGCATCACGCCAGAGGTGTTCTCGCTGGTCGACTACTCCAAGGGCTTCGGCCACAGCGACATCGTCGCCTTCTCCGACGGCGACCTCGACGTCCACGTCGCCAGCCTGGCGCATCGCTGGGACGGTCAATCGCCCTGAGTCGGCGCCCTGACCCGGCGCCCTGACCTCTTGATCTGGATCAAGGGCTCCGCTTCGGGGCCTTGTACCGTCGAAAAGATGACCGAAGCGTCAACTTCGGCACGGCGCCACGGAAGGAAACGGACCCGATGACCACGCAGACGATCTACCAGCTCCCGGTCGACATCACCGAGTGGCACTTCGACGGCAAGACCGAGGTGCTGTTCAACTGGGAATACGACGATGGTTCGGCCGACCTGCTGAAGCTCTACGAGAAGGGCAAGCAGCAGCAGTGGGACGCCACCACCCGGATCGACTGGTCGCAGGAGCTGTTCGAGGACAACCCGATGGGCATGGACGACCAGACCATTCCCATCTTCGGCTCGCCCTTCTGGGACAAGATGACCGAGAAGGAAAAGAACTGGCTGCGCTTCAACCTGCAGTGCCACTCGATCTGCCAGTTCATGCACGGCGAGCAGGGCGCGCTGATCGCGACCTCCAAGATCGTCGCCACGGTGCCGGACATGAACGCCAAGTTCTACGCCGCCACCCAGGTGATGGACGAGGCCCGCCACGTCGAGAGCTACAAGCGGCTGATCCACGAGAAGTTCAAGCAGGCCTACCCGATCACCGACTCGCTCAAGAACCTGCTCGAGCAGACGCTGAGCGAGCGGCGCTGGGATTTCACCTACCTCGGCATGCAGGTGCTGGTCGAAGGGCTGGCGCTGGCGGCGTTCCAGCGCATCCGCGACACCGCCAGGAACAACCTCGCCGGGTCGGTCAACGCCTACGTCATGCAGGACGAGGCACGGCACGTGACCTTCGGCCGGCTGGCGTTGCGCGACTACTACCCGCAGCTCTCCGATGCCGAGCGCGCCGAGCGCGAGGAGTTCGCCGTCGAGGCGCTGTACTTCATGCGCGACCGCTTCAACCAGGGCGAGGTCTGGATGCGCTCCGGCCTGCCGGTCAAGGAGATGCTCGAGTACGCCTACCACTCGGGCGCGATGCAGTCGTTCCGCACCCGCCTGTTCACCCGCATCGTGCCGATCCTCAAGGAGATCGGCCTGTTCGGGCCGAAGGTCCAGAAGGCGCTCGGCGACATGGGCGTGATGGGCTACGCCGACATCGACGTCGAGCAGCTGATCGCCAACGACATGCGCGTGGCCGAGGATTTCGACGCCAGGAAGTTCGTCAACGACGCCATCGCGGCGGAGTGAACGAAAGGTCCCTCGCCGCGCCCGGGTTGACAGCTTTTCACTGTCATCCCGAGCGGTAGCGAGGGACCCTTTTCCTCGCGTTCCTACTTCTCGACCGCGCCGCCGCCGGCGACCCAGCCCTGGAAGCCGCCGAGGTTCGCCACCTTGGCGTAACCCATGTCCTTCAGCGTCTTCAGCACCAGCGCCGAGCGGCCACCCGAGGCGCAGTAGGCGACCACGGTCTTGGCGCGGTCGAACGCCTTGTCGTGCATCGGCGAGGCGGGATCGGCGCGGAACTCGACGAGGCCGCGCGGCACCGCCAGAGCGCCCGGCACCTTGCCCGAGGCCGCGACTTCCGGCGGCTCGCGCACGTCGAGGAACAGCACGTCGGCCTTGCCGACCAACGCCTTCGCCTCCTCGACGCCGATCTTCGGCACCGCGGCGTTGGCTTCCTCCAGCATCGATTGAACCGTCTTCATCTCACTCCTCCCTCCAAAGCGCCCAACTCAGCGGGCCAGAAGCAGCGGCATCGGGCAGGATGCGATCACCTTGGCGGTGGCGCCGCCCAGCCCGAGGAAATTCGACAGCTCGCCGTGACCGTAGGCGCCCATCACCAGCAGGTCGGCCTTGCGCTCGACCGCGGCCGCCAGCAGCGCCCGGCCGCGGCCGCGCCCGGTCAGCGCGCGCAGCTTCGCGGCCTCGACGGTCGCGGAAATGCCGTGCCGCGCCAGCAGGCGCACCAGCAGCGGCGCGCCGACCGCGGCGGGATCGGAATCGGTCACCAGCACGGTCACCAGGCCGGCGCGGGCGAGGAACGGCATAGCCGCGCCGACGGCGCGCGCCGCGGGCGCGCTGCCGTTCCACGCGATGACGACGCGGGAGAGGGTCCCGGGAGCCGGCCGCGGCGGCGCGATCACCACCGGCCGCGCCGACTCGTAGAGCGCCGCCTTCACCGTCTCGGGCGCGACGTTCTCCGGGTCGGCGCCGGGGCGACCGATCACGATCAGGCCGGCGAAGCGGCCGAGGTGGACCAGCTGGTCGCGGGTCATCGGCTTGTCGCCGGTGAAGGTCGCGCCGGGCAGCGCCGCGACCACGGAAGCGAAGGCGCGGCGCGATTCCTCGGCCCGCGCCACCAGCCGCTCGCGCGACAGGCGGGCGAGGAACGGCATCGACTGGTTGGCGATGTCGGCGTCGTGCGGCATGTCCTCGGTGAAATGCACCGCGTCGATGGTGCCGCCGAAGGACGTCGCGAGCGCGGCGGCGAGCCGGAACGACGGCTCGGCATCGGGCCCGCCCTCGGAAACCGCCATGATCGATCGGTACACGCTGTTCTCCCCGCTCTCTACCAGACGCCGAAATGGATGCCGTGCTTGCGGTGCGTGTTGGTGCGCGCCGCGACGTAGGCATCGTCGACCGTGACCCGCGTCTTGCGGCCCTTCAGCCACGCCGCGATGCGGTCCTCCATCGCGCGCTTCACGCCGTCGTGGCCGGCCTCGCCGCCGAGGTCGCGCAGCTCGCGCGGGTCGTCGGCGAGGTCGAACAGCATCGGCCGGAAGTCCTGCCACCACACGTACTTCCAGCGATCGTCGCGGACCATGATGGCGCGGCACTCGTTGGGCTTGCGGCCGAGCATCAGCCGGGCCTCGCGGAAGGCGTAGTCGAGCTCGGAGAACACCGCGTCGCGCCACGGCGCCGACGGCGACCCGCCGTTCCCGCCCGCGGCGCGCAGCAGCGGCAACAGCGAGCGGCCCTCGACGAGGTGGTCCTGCGCCGGCTGCTCCAGCGCGGCGAGGCAAGTCGGCACGACGTCGACGGCCTCGACGAAGCGCTCGTCGATGCGGCCACGCGTGGCGTCGGCCGCCGGGTCGGGGTCGTAGACGATGAAGGGCACGCGCTGCGCCTCCTCGTAGAACATCTCCTTCTCGCCCAGCCAGTGGTCGCCGAGGAAGTCGCCGTGGTCGGAGGTGAAGACGATCAGCGTGTCGTCGAAACGGCCGAGCTTCTGCAACAGCGCGAACAGCCGGCCGAGCCAGTCGTCGATCTGGCGGATCAGCCCCATGTAGGCGGGCCGCACGATGCCGGCCGCGTCGGGCCGCTGGAACGACCGCGATTCCTCGTGGCAGCGGTAGGCCGCGAGCACCGGGTGCTCGCCCGCGCGCTCGGACTCGACGCGGTTGAGCGGCAGCGCCTGCGCGGCCTGGTACAGCGCGTGGTAGGGCGCCGGCGCCATGTAGGGCCAGTGCGGCTTGACGTAGCTGAGGTGGAGGAACCACGGGCGCTCGCCCTGGTCCTCGATGAAGCGCATCGCCTCGCGCGTCATGTAGGCGGTCTCGGAATGCTCCTCGGCGACGCGCGCCGGCAGGTGCACGTTGCGCATGTGCCAGCCCGACACCGGCCCGTCGGGACCGTCGGCCGAGATCACGAAGTCGCTCCACGGATCGGCCGAGTCGTAGCCGTGCCGGCGCAGGTAGTCGGCGTAGCCGCTCTCGCCGCCCGGCGGCGAATGGCCGTCGTAGCGGTCGAGTTCCTCGAACCGGCCGGCCTGCATCAGCGCCGCCAGCGCCGAGCCGCCCTCGATGCCGAAGCGCTCAAGCCCCTCGAGGTCGGGCAGCACGTGGGTCTTGCCGGCCAGCGCGACGCGGATGCCGGCGGGGCGCAGGAAGTCGCCGATGGTCTTTTCGCGCAGGGACAACGGCACGCGGTTCCAGGTGGCGCCGTGGCTCGTCATGTAGCGGCCGGTGTAGTAGCTCATGCGCGACGGGCCGCAGACCCCCGACTGCACGTAGGCGCGCGGGAAGCGCACGCCGCGCGCCGCCAGCCCGTCGATCGCCGGCGTCTGCAGGTGCGGGTGGCCGGCGCACGACAGGTGATCGGCGCGCAGCTGGTCGCACATGATGAACAGGACGTTCCTGACCTTGCCCAAGCCGCCTTCCCTCCCTCGCCGCCGGTGGCCGCAATATGCCCGCATCGTCGCGGTGGCGCGACTCCGCTATGCTGCGGCGTGGACCTGCTGGTTTCCCTGCCCGCCTCGCTGTCGCCCGACGCGCTGATCGCCGCGTGGGGCCTGTGGGCGCTGATGGCGCTGGTGACGCTGGAGAGCGTCGGCGTGCCGGTGCCGGGCGAGACCGCGCTGGTCAGCGCCGCGCTCTATGCCGGCGCCACGCAACATCTCGACATCGTCGCCGTGATCGCCACCGCCGCCGCCGCGGCGATGGTCGGCGACAACATCGGCTACCTGGTCGGCCGCCGCCTCGGCCTGCCGCTGGCGCTGCGATGGGGTCCGCGCATCGGGCTCGACGAACCGCGCCTCAAGCTCGGGCGCTGGCTGTTCCAGCGCCACGGCGGCACCATCGTCTTCCTCGGCCGCTTCATCGCGCTGCTGCGCACCCTCGCCGCCGTGCTGGCCGGGATCAACGCGATGCCGTGGCCGCGCTTCGTGGTCGCCAACTGCGCCGGCGCGGTCGGCTGGGCGGTGCTGGTCGGCGGCGGCGCCTGGCTGTTCGGCCACGAGCTGGCGGCGGCGACGCGGCCGGTGCGCGTCGGCCTGGTCGTCGCGGCCGTGGTCGGCGTCGCGGTCTGCCTGCTGCTGGCGCGCCGCCACGAGCGCCGGCTGATCGAGCGCGCCGAGGCGGCGCTGCCGGGACCGCTGGCGCCGCGCTGAACACCCGCCCTAGGATCGCGCCATGCCCCTGCCCCCGACCGCCGCCAACCGCTTCTCCGAGCGCGAGATCGTCGCCGACATCGTGCGCTGGGTCTCGGTCGAGAGCCCTTCGGTGACGCCCGAGGCGGTGGCGCGGATGGTCGATCTCGCCGAGGCCGACCTGCGCGGCGCCGGCGCCGCCATCGAGCGCACGACCGTGGCTTCTGGCACGGCGTCCGGCGCGCCGGTGCTGCGCGCCGCGTTCCCGGGGCGACGACCGGGACCGGGCATCCTCGTGCTCGGCCACCTCGACACCGTCCACCCGGTCGGCACGATCGAGGACCGGCTGAGGCTGCGCCAGGAGGGCGACCGGCTGTACGGGCCGGGCGTGCTCGACATGAAGGGCGGGCTCTGCCTCGCGCTGCACGCGCTCAAGCGGCTGCGCGCCGAGGACGGCGACACGCCGCTGCCGGTGACCTTCCTGCTGATCCCCGACGAGGAGCTGGGCAGCCCGGCGACGCGGACGCTGATCGAGGCCGAGGCCCGGCGCCATCGCTGGGTGCTGGTGCCCGAGCCGGCGCGCCAGGGCAAGGTCATCACCGGTCGCCACGCCTTCGCGCGCTACCGCCTGGTGACGCGCGGCCAGCCGGCCCATGCCGGCGCCGACAACCGCGCCGGGCGCAGCGCCATCCGCGCCATGGCGCGGCTGGTCGAGACGGTCGAGGGCGCGACCGACATGGACCGGCTGGTGTCGTTCAGCGTCGGCGTCATCCACGGCGGCCTGTTCGTCAACGTCGTGCCGACCGAGTGCACCGCCGAGGTGCTGTGCGTCGCCTCGTCGGCCGACAACCTCGCCTTCGTGCACGACTTCATGGCCCGGCTCCAGTCGCCGCTCGAGGGCGTGACGCTGGAGGTCGAGCGCGGCCCGGAGCGGCCGCTGTTCGAACCGTCGGACGGCACGCTGCGGCTCTACGCCGAGGCCGCTTCCTGCGCCGCCGAGATCGGCTTCACCCTCGAGCACGGCACGTTCGGCGGCGGCAGCGACGGCAACTTCACCGGCGCGCTGGGCATCCCGACGCTCGACGGGCTGGGCGCGGTCGGCGCCGGCCCGCACACGCTCGAGGAACACGTGCTGGTGTCGCAGCTGGTGCCGCGCGCCCGCCTGTTCGCCGGCCTGCTCTCGACCCTCGGCACCGGAGACCTCGCATGACCCTTCCGACGATCCGCGACGTGCTCGACGAATGGTTCCTGCCGCTCGACGATCCCGGGCATGGGCGGAAGCGCGACCTGTGGTGGAAGAGCACGCCCGCGTTCGACGCCGACCTCGCGACCCGGTTCGGGCCGGCCTCGGCCCATGCCATCGCCGGCGGGCTCGACGCGTGGACGAAGTCGCCCGACGGCGCGCTGGCGCTGGTCATCCTCACCGACCAGGTCCCGCGCAACATCCATCGCCGCTCGGCCCGCGCCTTCGAGGGCGACACCAAGGCGCGCGAGGTCGCGCGGCTGGCGCTGGCGCGGCACTACCCGGCGGTCTACCCGGTGCCGATGCGGCAGTTCTTCTACATGCCGTTCGAGCACAGCGAGGACCTCGGCGACCAGCACCTCGCCTGCGCGCTGTTCGAGAGCTTGGACGATGCCGAGAGCCTGAAGTACGCGGTCGCCCACCGCGACATCGTCGCCCGCTTCGGCCGCTTCCCGCACCGCAACGAGGTGCTCGGCCGCGCCTCGACCGATGCCGAGCTCGACTACCTCAGGACGGCCGACCGCTTCGGGCAGTGACGGCGCGGTAGAGCGCCGCCATCTCGGCGCCGAAGCAACAGAAGATCACGTGCCGGTCGCCGGCATGGCGGCGCACCGCGCGCACGGCGATCTCGGTCGCCTCGTCCCACGGGTAGCCGTAGACGCCGGTCGAGATCGCCGGGAAGGCGAGGCTGGCGAGGCCGTGCGCCTCGGCCAGCGCCAGGCTGTTGCGATAGCACGCCGCCAGCAGGTCGGGCTCGCCGGCGGTGCCGCCGCGCCAGACCGGGCCGACGGTGTGAATGACGTGCCGCGCCTTGAGGCGATGGCCGCGGGTGATCCGGGCCTCGCCGGTCGGACAGCCGCCCAGCGCGCGGCATTCCTCGAGCAGGCCGGGACCGGCGGCGCGGTGGATGGCGCCGTCGACGCCGCCGCCGCCCAGCAACGATTCGTTGGCGGCGTTGACGATCGCGTCGACGTCCAGTCGCGTGATGTCGCCTTCGATGATCTCGAGTCGCGGCATGGAAGGTGCCGCGGGCGCTTACCAGTAGCGGACGGGGCCGGTGTCGAGGTGGACGAAGCCCGAGCGCGGGTAGAAGCCGACACCGCCCATGTTGAGCGCGTAGGCGGCCTGGCGGATCTGGTAGACCGGCACGCCCGGCATGCGGATGTCCATGGCGTTGCCGTTCATGTGCTGGCTGTCACGCGCGACGCCGCGGCTGACGCTGGCCAGCCAGGCATTGGTGCTGGGCGAGCGGAAGGCCGACAGCACCTCGATGCTGCCGCTGAAGCCGACGATGCGCGTGGTGTGCCACAGCACGTCGAACAGCAGCGGGTCCATCTCGGTCGCCTGGTTCTCGCGGCTGTCGCGCAGGAACTGGTTGAGCTGGTCGAGCGCCTGGCGGTGGTAGGCGCCGTTCGACCAGTAGGTCACGGTCAGCGTGTCCTGGGTGTTGTAGTTGACCAGGCTGAGCGTGCGCGGGCTGGTCGTGTCGAGTTCCGGCGGCGGGCCGGACGGCGCCGGCGCGAAGCCGCCGTAGCGCGAGCCGCGCAGGGCTTCCGGCTGGGCGGCGTTGCGGCGCTGGGCCTGCGGCGCCTGGCGCTGCGGCGCGACCGACCGGGACGCGGCGGCGCGCTGGACCGGGGGCTTGGTCGCGGGCTTGGTGGATTCTGCACTCGCGCCGCGCACCACCTTTGGCATGCCCGAATTCTGGGCAAAAGCGGGGCCGAAGACCGCCGCAGACAAGGAAACCGTGACCGTCAGTCCTAACCAATAGCTGCGCATCGACGTCCCTGCTGTTGCAGATTTGCCACAACCCCTTCGTATCAGAGACTGATTCCCGACACAAAGTGAAATTCAGGCCGGCGGGCCAGGGCCAGGCCGACCACTTCACCCACGATGAAGAGCGTCGGCCCGCCGAGGTCGGCCTGCCGGGCCTGGGTGGCGATGGTCTGGAGCGTGCCGACGACCCGGCGCTCGTCCGCCCGGGTGCCGTTCTCGACCAGGGCGGCCGGGGTGTCGGCCGCCAGCCCGTGCGCGACCAGCCGCTCGGCGATCGTGCCGAGGTTTTCCAGCGCCATGTAGAAGACGAGGGTCTGGCGCGGCCGCGCCAGCGTCGGCCAGTCGAGCGCCAGGGCGCCGTCGCGCAGCTGGCCGGCGACGAACAGGCAGCCCTGGGCATGGTCGCGATGGGTGAGCGGCAGCGCCGCGCTGGCGGCGCAGCCCAGCGCCGCGGTGATGCCGGGCACGACCTCGACCGCGATGCCGGCGCGGGCCAGCGCCTCGATCTCCTCGCCGCCGCGACCGAACACCAGCGGGTCGCCGCCCTTCAGCCGCACCACGCTGAGGCCGGCGCGGGCCAGCGTCACCAGCTTGTCGTTGATCGCCTCCTGCGACAGCGCGTGCGCGCCGCGGCGCTTGCCGACGAACAGCCGCTCGGCGTCGCGCCGCGCCAACGCCAGCACCTCCGGCGACACCAGCCGGTCGTAGACGACGACGTCGGCGTGCTGCAGCAGGCGATGCGCCTTCAGCGTCAGCAGGTCGGGATCGCCCGGCCCGGCGCCGACCAGGTGCACCATGCCGGCCGGCGGGCCGTCGTGGCGCGCCGAGTCGAGCAGGCGGATCAGTTCGCGCCGCGCCGCGATCTCGTCGCCGGCCAGCGCCAGCTCGGCGATGCGGCCGCCGAACACGCGGTCCCAGAAGCGGCGGCGGTCGCGCGCGTTGTCGAGCGTGCGCCGGACCTGGCCACGGAAGATCTCGGCGAAGCGCGCGAGCCGCCCCAGCGCCGCCGGCAGCGCGCGCTCGATCTCGGCGCGGATGCGGCGGGCGAGTGCCGGCGCGGCGCCGCCGGTCGAGATCGCGATCGTGATCGGCGACCGGTCGACGATCGCCGGCATGATGAAGCTGGAGAGCCTGGGCCGGTCGACGACGTTGACCGGCACGCCGCGGCGCTGGGCCGCCTGGCTGACCTGCAAGGCCAGCGCGGTGTCGTCGCTGGCCACGATCGCCAGCGACAGGCCGTCGAGGTCGGCCTCGTCGAAGCCGCGCCCGGCCCACGAGATCCGGCCCTCGGCGATCAGGGACGCGAGGTCGCCCACCACCGTCTCGGCGACCAGGCTGACCCGGGCGCCGGCCGCCAGCAGCAGCTCGACCTTGCGCGCCGCCGGCTCGCCGCCGCCGACCACCAGCGCGCGGCGGTCGTGAAGGGTGAGGAAGATCGGGAAGGACTGCATCGCCGCCGCCGTCACGCCGCCTGTCGCGGCCGCGCCGCGCGCAGCAGCGCGCGGATCTCGGGCCGGCAGGACCCGCAGCTGGTGCCGGCGTGGGTCGCCGCGCCGACCGCGCTCAACGACGAGGCGCCGCCGGCGATCGCGGCCGAGACCGCGGCGATCGAGACGCCGAGGCAGGCGCAGATCTCGCCGCCGCGCGCCGTGGCGTCGCCGCCCCGCCGCAGGCTGTCGCGCTGCGCCGCGTCGAGCCGGTCGAACGCGAGGAACGGCATCAGCCGGTCGCGCAGCGAATCGTCGGCGCCGTCGGTCAGCCGCAGCGCGCCCTCGAGGCGATCGTCGCCCAGCACCAGGCCGAGACCGTCGTCGGCCTCGACCCAGGACCCGGGATTGGTGGCGCGCAGCGCCGCCGACAGGGCGCGCCGCGCCGCGGCCGCGGGCTGCTCGCCCGCCACGCGGTAGACGAAGCCGTCGGCACCCGTGAGGCGGGACCAGTACGCAACCTGCGGCAGCATGACCGGGCGGCGAGCGAGAATCGTGCCATGCCACGCGACGGTCACGCGGCGCACCTCGACCGGCGTGTGCTTCAGCTCGGGCTGGCCCGACACCGGGTCGACCGCCGGGTTGACGACGGCGTTGATCCGACCGGCGCGCGACAGTTGCGCCGTCCAGTGCATCGGCGCGAAGGCCTCGCCGGCGCGCAGCGCCGACGACACCGACACCCGCAGCGTGGCGCGGCCCCAGGCGCTGGCGACCTCGGCGATGTCGCCGTCGGCGAGACCGCGCGCGGCGGCGTCGGCGGCGGCGAGCTCGAGCGTCGGCTCGGGACGATGCCCGGCCAGCCGCGGCGACTTCGCGGTGCGCGTCATGGTGTGCCAGTGGTCGCGCACGCGCCCGGTGTTGAGCCTGAGCGGGAAGGCGCCGCCGGCCGCGTGGGCAGGCGGGCGCGGCGCGGTGGCGACGAAACGGGCGCGGCCGTCGGCATGGAAGAAGCCGCCGTCGGCGAACAGGCGTTCGCGCGCGGAAGCACCGCGCGGCGCGGGCCACGCGAACGGCGCCAGCTGCTCGTACCCATCGTCGTCGATGTCGGCCCTGGCGCCGATGTCGAAGGCGCGCTGGCCATCGTTCTCGAACGCCGACAGGCGCGCATGCTCGCGGAACAGGTCGGCGGGGCCACGCCAGGCGAAGGCCGCGCCGTGGCCGAGGCGGCGCGCGACCTCGGCCACGATCCACCAGTCGGCGCGTGCCTCGGCCGGCGCCGGCAGGAACGGGCGCTGGCGCGAGATCGTGCGCTCGGAGTTGGTGACGGTGCCGTCCTTCTCGCCCCACGCCAGCGCCGGCAGGCGGATGCGGCAGGCGTCGACGGTATCGCTGCGCCGGACCGCCTCCGACACGATCGACAGCGCGCAGCCCGCGATCGCCGCGCGCACCGCGTCGGCGTCGGGCAGGCTGTCGACCGGGTTGGTCGCCATGATCCAGAGCGCCCTGATGCGCCCGGCGCGCACCGCCTCGAACAGCTCGACCGCCTTGAGGCCGGGGCGCGCGGCGACGCGGTCGCTGCCCCAGAAGCGGCCGACCCGGTCGACGTCGGCGGCGGCGAAGTCCATGTGCGCGGCCAGCGTCGTCGCCAGTGCGCCGACCTCGCGTCCCCCCATCGCGTTGGGCTGGCCGGTGATCGAGAACGGCCCCATGCCCGGCCGGCCGATCCGCCCGGTCAGCAGGTGGCCGTTGATCAGCGCGTTGACCTTGTCGACGCCGGCGCTCGACTGGTTGACGCCCTGGCTGTAGAGCGTGACCGTCCGCTCGCTGCGCGCGACCCAGTCGAAGAAGGTCGCGACGTCGCCTGCCGGCAGGCCGCACTCCGCGACGTCGCTCGCCCGCGCCACCGCCAGCGCCGCGTCGAGCCCGCCGGTGTGGCGCGCCACGAAGTCCCGGTCGACGATGCCGCGATCGTGCAGCGCGACCAGCAGCGCGTTGAACAGCGCGACGTCGCTGCCCGGCCGCAGCGCCAGGTGCAGGTCGGCGATGTCGCAGGTCTCGGTGCGGCGCGGATCGACCACGACGATGCGCAGCGACGGCCGCGCCCGCTTCGCCGCCTCGAGGCGCTGGAACAGCACCGGGTGGCACCAGGCGAGGTTGCTGCCGACCAGGACGACGAGGTCGGCCTGCTCGAAGTCCTCGTAGCGGCCCGGCACGGTGTCGCTGCCGAAGGCGCGCTTGTGGCCGGCCACCGACGAGGCCATGCAGAGCCGCGAATTGGTGTCGATGTTGGCGCTGCCGATGAAACCCTTGATGAGCTTGTTGGCGGCGTAATAGTCCTCGGTCAGCAGCTGGCCCGAGACGTAGAAGGCGACGGCGTCGGGGCCGTGGCGCTCGACCGTGTCGCGCAGGCCGTCGGCCACCGTGTCGAGGGCACGTTCCCACGACACGCGCCGTCCGTCGATCTCGGGGTGCAGCAGGCGATCGCCCAGCGACAGCGTCTCGCCCAGCGCCGCGCCCTTGGAACAGATCCTCCCGGCGTTGGCGGGATGGGCGGGGTCGCCGGCGACCGCGGCGCCGCCGCGCCCGTCGGGCCGGATCTCGAGGCCGCAACCCACGCCGCAGTACGGGCAGGTGGTGCGCACCATCGGCCGTCAGTAGACGTCGCGCTGGTAGCGGCCGGCCTTGGCCAGCCCGTCCAGCCAGGCGCGGGCGCCCGCCCCGTCGCGACCGCCCTGCTCCACGGCGATGCGCAGCAGCGTGTCCTCGACATCCCTGGCCATGCGCTTGGCGTCGCCGCAGACGTAGAAGTGGGCACCGTCCTCGAACCAGCGCCACAGCTCGGCCGCGTTCTCCAGCATGCGGTGCTGGACGTAGAGCTTCTCGTCCTGGTCGCGCGAGAAGGCGAGGTCGAGCCGCGTGAGTACGCCGCGCCGCTGCCAGTCGAGCACCTGGTCCTCGTAGAGGAAATCGCTGGAGCGCTTCTGGTCGCCGAAGAACAGCCAGTTGCGGCCGGTGGCGCCGCGCGCCTCGCGTTCCTCCAGGAAGGCGCGGAACGGCGCGATGCCGGTGCCCGGCCCGACCATGATCGCCGGCGCGCCGTCGTCGGACGGCGGGCCGAAGCCGTGGCTCTTCTGCACGAACACCGGGATGACGTCGCCGGGCTTGGCGAAGTCGGCGAGGTAGCACGAGCCGATGCCGGTGCGGGTGCGGTCGTTGCTGCTCCAGCGCACCGCCGAGACCGTGAGGTGGACCTCGCGGGGATGCGCCTTGGACGACGAGGCGATCGAGTAGAGTCGCGGCTGCAGCCGGTCGAGCGACTTCAGGAGGCCGGGCAGCGACGGCATCACCGAGGGAAAGGCCAGCAGGATGTCGAGCAGGTCGGCCTCGGCGAGCTCGGCCGGCCCCTCGCCGCGCGCCAGCGCCTGCAGCTTCAGCGCTTCCTCGCCGTCGAACGCGCGCTCGGCCAGGAACAGGAAGCAGTCGTCGCTCGGCCGCGCGATGTCGACCTTGCTCAGCAGCACCTGCCGCAGCGGCAGGGCGTCGCCGTCGAACGCCACCATCTCCTCGCCGGTGGCGCCGAGCCGGTCGAGCACCGCCTGCACCAGCACCGGGTTCTTGCGCGCGAACACGCCGAGGCTGTCGCCGGCCTCGTAGGCGAGGTCGGTGGCCGACAGGTCGAGCACGACATGGCGCACGTCCTTGCCCGAACCCGGCCGGTTGAGCGGGTAGGCATCGACCAGGATGGCGAGCGCCGGGCGGTCGCGCGAGCCGACCGGGGCGCCGGCCTTCGACGCCGGCGCCGACGGCGCGACGCCGCCGCGCTGCGGCTCGAGCGCCGCCACCAGGTCCTTGAGCTTGCGCTGGGTCTCCTTGCCGCCGGGCACGCAGCGGCCGAGATCGGCCTCGGCGCCCGACCACACCGCCTCGGCGTAGGTCTGGCACAGGTAGCCGCACTGGCCGCAATCGAGCTGCGCCATCGCCGCCATCAGCTGGCGCTCGGGCGCGCGGCCCTCGGCCAGCGCCAGCCGCTCGGCCAGCGGCAGCGCCGCGTCGTGCCACGGGAAGTCCTCCCCGGGCTCGGCCGCCGTACCGGCCGCATCGCCGCCTTCCGCGCCCGGGCCGGCGACGCCGAGGTAGGCGGCGAAGAAGCCGTTCAGCCACGACCGCTGCTCGTCGGAGAACGGCGCGCTCTCCGGGACCAGCGACGGGATCGGCGTGATCTCGTTCACGATGCCGCCGCGGACAGGAGGGCGGACGACCCCGCGGTGTGCGGCGCGCGCTCGGCCAGCGCCCGCAGCGCGGCGATGTCGTGGCGGCCGGCGAAGGCGAAGAACGACTCGGCCGGCGTGGCGCGGTGCGCCAGCCACGCCCCGAGCAGGCGCTCGAGCAGCGCCGGCAGGTCGTCGAAGGCGACGTCGCGGGCGTACGCGCGCGCCATCGCCTGCTCGTTGGTCGCCGCCGCGCCGCCGCCGATGAAGACGTGGTAGCCCTCGACGCCGTCGTCGCCGCGCTCGACCTTCGTGGCCAGCAGGCCGATGTCGCCGACGTAGTGCTGGGCGCACGAATGGTGGCAGCCGGTGAGGTGGATGTTGACCGGCTGGTCGATCGCCAGGCGCGCCTCGAGGGCGTCGGCCAGCCGCAGCGCGTGGCCCTTGGTGTTGGCGGCGGCGAACTTGCAGCCGGCGTTGCCGGTGCAGGCGACGAGGCCGCGCCGTACCGGGCTGGCCTCGACGCCCAGCCCGAGCGCGTCGATGGCGGCGATGCAGACGCCGATGTCGCGCTCGGCGACGTCCGGGATCAGCAGGTTCTGCCACACCGTGAGCCGGATCGTGCCGCTGCCGAAGCGCTCGGCGATCTCGGCGATGCCGCGCATCTGCTCCGCCGTCAGCCGGCCGACCGGCAGCACCACGCCGAGGTAGTGGCGGCCAGCCTGCTTCTGCGGGTGGACGCCGACGTGGCCGTGCTTGTCGGCCGGCAGGCGCGGCGCGATCTCGACGCCTTCGGCGCGGCGCAGCGGCTGGCCGTACTCCTTCTCGACCTCGGCCAGGAAGGCGTCGTGGCCCATCCGGTCGAGCACGTACTTCAGGCGCGCCTTCTGGCGGTTGGTGCGGTCGCCGTGGGCGATGAAGGCGCGCACCACCGCCGCCGCGACCGGCACGCACTCCTCCGGCTTCAGCAGCACGCCGGTGTCGCGGGCGAAGTCGAGATGGCCGGTGATGCCGCCCAGCTCGAGGCGGAACCAGACGCCGGCCGGCACGGCATCGCCGCTCCCGGCGCCGCCGATGACACGGCAGGCGACGAAGCCGATGTCGTTGGTGTCCTCCAGCACCGGCACGCGGCCGCCGCCGTCGAAGGCGATGTTGAACTTGCGCGGCAGGCCGTACATCTCGCGGTGGTCGAGGATGTAGTGGTGCATGGCATGGGCGAGCGGCCGCGTGTCGTGGAGCTCCTGGGGGTCGATGCCGGCGGTCGGGCTGCCGGTGACGTTGCGGATGTTGTCGGCGCCCGAGCCGCGCGCCGTGAGCCCCAGCGCGGTCACCGCGTCGAGGAAGCGGATGGCATCGCCGGCGGCGATCTCGCGCACCTGCAGGTTGGCGCGGGTGGTGACGTCGGCGTAGCCGCCGCCCAGGGTCGCGGCGGCGTCGGCGAGGCCGCGGAACTGCCACGCCGCCAGGATGCCGTTGGGGATGCGCAGCCGGCACATGAACGAGTCCTGCGCCGGCGCGACGTAGAACAGGCCCTGGTACTTGGTGATGAAGACGTCGATGCCCTTGGGGAACCTGCCCTCGCGCGCCCGCGTCTCGACCTCGTCGCGGCGGTCGAGCGGATGCTTCTGGCGCTTGGCGGTCTCCTCCGGCACCAGCTTGCCGCCGGCGGCCAGCGCGCGGTCCTGGGCGGCGAGCTGCAGGGCGTCGGCGGCGTTGGCGGGGGCGTCGCCCGCCATGGCGGCGGCGGCGCGCCCGGCCAGCCGGTCGGCCGCCTTGCGCGCCTCGAGCCCGCTGACGAAGCCCTGCAGCCACTGCTTCTGCGCGTCGTCGAACGCCTGCACGGCCGGTCTCAGGCGGCGCGGGCCGGCACGCGATGCCGGGCGTAGAGGAACTCCAGCACGGCGGCGCGGCAACGCGCGTACTCGGCGTCGGTCGCCAGCTCGAGCCGGCGGCGCGGCCGCTCGAGGCCGATGGTCAGGACCTCGCCGATCGTCGCCGACGGGCCGTTGGTCATCATCACGACGCGGTCGGACAGCAGCACCGCCTCGTCGACGTCGTGGGTGATCATCATCACCGTGTTGCCGAGGCGGGCGTGGATCTCCATCACGCTGTCCTGCAGGTGGGCGCGGGTCAGCGCGTCGAGCGCCCCGAACGGCTCGTCCATCAGCAGCACCTTGGGCTGCATGGCGAGCGCGCGGGCGATGCCGACGCGCTGCTTCATGCCGCCCGAGACCTCGTGCGGCCGCTTGTCCCGGGCCTGGGCCATCTGCACCAGCTCGAGGTTGTGCATCACCCAGTCGTGGCGCTCGGCCTTGCTCTTGCTCGCGCCGAACACCTTGTCGACGGCGATCGCGACGTTGCCGTAGACCGTGAGCCACGGCAGCAGAGAATGGTTCTGGAACACGATGGCGCGGTCGGGACCGGGCGCATCGACGACCCTGCCCTCGAGGAAGACCTCGCCGGTGGTCGAGGTCAGCAGGCCGCCCAAGATGTTGAGCAGGGTCGACTTGCCGCAGCCGGAATGGCCGATCAGCGACACGAACTCGCCCTGGCGGATGGCCAGGTCGATGTCGCGCAGCACCTCCGTGGCCATGGCGCCGCGGCGGAAGCTCATGCCGACCTGCTCGAACTTGAGATAGCTGTGATCCATGGCCCGCCTCCTACTGCGCCGATACGCCGTGGCCGACGAAGTGGCCGACCATCGCGATCAGCTTGTCGAGCAGGAAGCCGACGATGCCGATGTAGACGAGGGCCACGATGATGTCGCTGATGCGCGAGCTGTTCCAGGCGTCCCAGATGAAGAAGCCGATGCCGACGCCGCCGATCAGCATCTCGGCCGCGACGATCGCCAGCCACGACAGCCCGATGCCGATGCGCAGGCCGGTGAAGATGTAGGGAACGCTGGCCGGCAGCGTGATCTTCCAGAACACCTCCCACCACGACAGCCGGATCACCGCGGCGACGTTGCGGTAGTCCTGCGGGATGTTCCGAACGCCGACCGAGGTGTTGATGATGATCGGCCAGATCGAGGTGATGAAGATCACGAACAGGGCCGAGGGCTGGGCGTCGCGGAAGCCGGCCAGCGACAGCGGCAGCCACGCCAGCGGCGGCACCGTGCGCAGGACCTGGAAGATCGGGTCGAGGCCGCGCATCGCCCAGGTGCTCTGGCCGATCAGCACGCCGAGCGCGATGCCGACCACGGCGGCGATCGAGAAGCCGATCGCGACGCGGCCGAGGCTCTTGCTGATCTGCCAGAAGGCGCCCTTGTCGACGCCGCCGTTGTCGTAGAACGGGTCGGCGATGAAGTCCCATGCGTCGGCCACCACCTTGGTCGGCGGCGGCAGCCGCGCGCCGGGCTCCGAGCACAGCAGCTGCCACACCAGCAGCGTGACGCAGAGCACGATCAGCGGCGGCAGCACGACGCTGGCGACGTGCCGCGCGATCTCGCCCAGCCGCTCCAGCGCCGGCCGCACCGGCGGCCGGAACGCGACCACCTCGGCCGAGCGGGCGGGAGCGTCCGGCACCGGCATGTCCGTCGCGACCGCGGCGGTCGCTGCGACCGCGACGGTCGACTTGCCGACCGTTGCCATCACGCCACCTTCTTGATCTGCAGCGAGGCGAGGTAGGCCTTGGGATCGGCCGGGTCGAACACCTTGCCGTCGAAGAAGGTCTCCGTGCCGCGCGACGTCGTCTTGGGGATGTCGGCCTCGGCGGCCGAGATGTTCCGGGCGGCCTGGCGCCACAGGTCCTCGCGGTTGACCTTGGCGATGATCGCCTTGGTGTCGAGGTCCATCGGCAGCTTGCCCCAGCGCTGGTTCTCGGTGAGGAACCACAGCTCGTGGCTCTGGAAGGGATAGGACGCGCCGCGCGCCCAGAAGGTCATCAGCTGGTTCGAGCCGGTGATCTTGCGACCGTCGCCGTAGTCGATGGTGCCCTTGATGCGGCCGGCGATGTCGGCCGGCGGCACGTTGAACCACTGGCGCTTGCTGATGATCTGCGCGAGCTCGTCCTTGTTCTCCATCCTGTCGCACCACTGCTGGGCCTCCATCACGGCCATCAGCACGGCGAGCGCCGCCTTCGGGTTCTTGTCGACCCAGTCGGCGCGCATGCCGAGCGACTTCTCGGGGTGATCCTTCCAGATCTCGCCGGTCATGCAGGCGGTGAAGCCGATGTCCTGGTTGACGAGCTGGTCGCCCCACGGCTCGCCGACGCAGAAGGCGTCCATGTTGCCGACCTTCATGTTCGCCACCATCTGCGGCGGCGGCACGACGATGGTCGAGATGTCCTTGTCGGGGTCGATGCCGCCGGCGGCCAGCCAGTAGCGGATCCACATGTCGTGGGTGCCGCCGGGGAAGGTCATGGCGGCCTTCACTTCCTTGCCCGCCGCCTTCTTCTTCGCCAGCGGCTCCTTGAAGGCCTTGGAATCGACGGTGATGCCGAGTCCCTTGAACTCCTTGGCCACCGAGATCGCCTGGCAGTCGTAGTTGAGGCGGCACAGGATGTACATCGGCACCGGCTTGTTCTCCGGCGTCGTGGTGCCGAGCGAGATCTGGTACGGCTTCGGCGTCAGGATGTGCGCGCCATCGATGCCGCCGGCGCCGCCGCCGAGCACGAGGTTGTCGCGGGTCGTGCCCCACGACGCCTGCTTGGCGATGTTGGCGTCGGTGATGCCGTACTTGTCGAACAGCTTCTTTTCCTTGGCGATGATCAGCGGCGACGCATCGGTCAGCGCGATGAAGCCCAGCGTCACCTTGCTGGTCTCCGGACCGCCGGCCTGGGCGAAGGCGCCGGCCGGGAAGGCGGTGCGCACGGCGCCGAGCAGCGCGGCGGTGGCGGTGGCGCCCTTGATCAGGCGGCGGCGGCCGAACGAGACGGTCTTGCTAGCCATTGGCAATCTCCTGCGCTGAAGTCCCTGGTGCGGTGTCGGGTTCGACGGAAACGAGCGGCTCGCCGTGCCCGCCCGGCGGCAGCCGGTCGGTTTCGGGGCAGGCGATGCCCATGTCGCGCGCGGCGGCGCGGTAGAGGTCGGTGCGGTAGACGCGGTCGGCGACCGCCTTGATGTCGGTGTCGGCCGGCGCCTGGCCCCAGCGCACCATCTGCGCCAGGAACCAGTCGGCGTGGCTGCGCCACGGGAAGTTCGCGAAGTCGCGCTGGAAGCAGTGGAAGCCCGGCCGCTCGAGCGTGCGCGCCATGACCTCGGCCGGCATGTTGAGGTAGCGCGGGCTCGACAGGATGCGCGCCGCCTCGGGCCGGTTGGCCGGCTCGTCGAGCCACAGGCAGGCCTCGATCAGGGCGCGGACCAGGGCGCGCAGCGTGTTGGGATTGTTGGCCGCCCACGACTCGGTGCAGCCCAGCACCTTCTCCGGCATGCCGGTCCAGATGTCCGGGCCGGTCAGCGCGATGCGGCCGATGCCCAGCGCCTGTGCCTGCTGGTTCCACGGCTCGCCGACGCAGTAGCCGTCGATCGCGCCGCCCGACAGGTAGGCGACGGTGTGCGGCGGCGGCACCACCACCAGGCGCACGTCGCGGTCGGGATCGAGCCCGGCCGACGACAGCCACAGCCGCAGCATGTAGTTCTGCGCCGAGTACGGGAACACCGAGGCCAGCACCACCGGCCTGGCGCCGGCGGCCTTGCGCCTCGCCACCACCGCGGCCAGCGCGCGGGCGTCGAGCGGTCCGTCCGTGGCGACGAGGTCGGGCGCGACCTCTTCCATCTCGCGCCACAACGCCGTCGACAGGGTGAGCGCGTTGCCGTTGACCTGCAGCGTCATGGCGTTGACCAGCGGCACGCCGACGCTGTCGATGCCGAGCGTCAGCGCGAGCGGCAGCGGCGCGAGGATGTGCGAGGCGTCGAGCTTGCCGAGCGCCAGCTTGTCGCGGACGTTGGCCCACGACACCTCGCGCACGATCTCGACCTCAAGGCCCTGGCGTTCGTAGGCGCCGAGTTCCTCGGCCAGCACGATGGCCGCGCAGTCGATGATCGGGATGAACCCGACCCTGATGGTCGCACGCTCCAGTTCGGCCATGCCGTCCGCACCTCAAACGAGAAACGGCGCCCCGCGCGGCCGGGCAAGGAGGAGTTGCCGACCGTGCAGGACGCCGTTGTCCGGGCGACGGACCGTCGTTGGTCCGCCATCACAAAGAGCGAGCCCGCCATTGGGCTCGCGGACGAAGCAGCAGGAAGCGTGCCAGCGGGCGCGACGGCCTCAAGTCGTTGAAACGACGGGATTGTGCGACGTCGCGTGCACGAGGGCGGCCCGGCGACGTTGCCGCCTCGCTGTGCAGGCGATGCCCCTGCGACGGGCAGGGCGATGCCTGCGACCGCGCGCCTCCGGCACGCTCGCGAGCGCGCGGGACGCGCGCGGTCCCGACGTCAGCCCTTGAGCACGCGCGCGTAGGTGACGAAGTCGCGCGCGACCTCGCCGATGCGCTTGTTCTGGTCCATCGCCAGCTTGCGCAGCAGCCGGTACGCCGCCTCCTCGCCCAGCCCGCGCTGTTCCATCAGCAGGCCCTTGGCGCGATCGACCGTCTTGCGCTCGACCAGCGACAGCCGCGTGCGGTCGAGTTCCTCGCGCATCGCCTGGTAGCGGTTGAACTGCGCCACCGCGACGTCGACCACCGGCCGCACGCGGTCCTGCGCCACGCCCTTGACGACGTACGCCGAAACGCCGGCGTCGATCGCCGCCGCGATCGTGGCGGGATCGGATTCGTCGACGAACAGCGCGATCGGCCGCGGCGCCTGGTCGGTGGTGCGCCGCATGTCCTCGATGGTGTCGCGGCTGGGACTGTCGATCGAGACGACCACGACGTCGGGCTCGAGGTCGCGGACGCGGCTGATCAGGTCCTGCGTACCGTCGAGCCGCGCCAGCAGCCGATAACCGGCCGCCGCCAGCCCGGCCTGCACGATCTCCGCCCGGGCCGGGTTGTCGTCGATCAGCAGGACGGACAGCGCCTTGGTCACAACGCACCGCGGGGCGCAAGGACCGTGCCACTCGTCGTGAGCCTAGGGCGCGGTCTCCACGACCTTGCCGTCGTCCCAGCGGCCCGACTGCACGGTCCCGCCGGGCAGCGTCACCTGGCCGTAGCCGTGGCGCCGGCCGTTGCGGAAGCCACCGGCGTAACGCTCGGCCCCGACCTGCTCGACACCCGGACCTTCCAGCAGGTCGTTGCGGAACTCGCCGGCCTGCACGATCGCCGGCTCGGCCAGCGTGCGGCGCGTGCCGAGACCGTCGAAGCGGCCGCCGGAGAAGCCGCCCTCGGCGCGCTCGACGCCCGGCTTCTCGCGCGCGCCGAGCCCGGTGGCCTGGCCGTCGCGCCACTGGCCGGCATAGCGCGTGTCGTCGGCCAGCCGCACCGTGCCCAGCCCGTTGAGGCGGTCGTCGTTGAAATCGCCGGCCTGGCGCTCGCCGTTGGCGAGCTCGGCGACGCCCAGCCCGTGACGCTTGCCGTCGAGCACCTGGCCGACATAGGCGACGCCGTCGGTCGACAGGCGCTCGGCGTTGGACAGGTCGGGCCGCGCCGCGCGCGCGGCGACGATGCGCGCCTCGCCGGCCATGGCGCGGGCCGCACCCGACGCTTCCTCGGCGCGCTCCTGCAGGGCGCGCGCCGCCGCGGCGGCCTGGGTGGCGGCCTCGACCAGTTCGGACCTCGGCGCCGGCTTCGGTGTCGACGTCGGTGTGGGCGCGGGCGTTGCCAGCGGCGGACGCGGCGTCGATGCGGTCGTGGGCGACGGAGCCGGGGTCGCGGGTACCGACGCGGTCGTCGCAGTCGAGGCGGTCGAGGCGGCGGGCGCCGGCAGCAGTTCGCCCCACAGGCGATCGACCAGCGGCTGCACGCGACGGATGCCGCCGGCCGCGAGCACGATCACGAACACCAGCACCAGCCAGCGCCACGGCCGGCGGCGGCGCGGCGCCGGTTCGGCGACGGCCACCGGCGCCGGGGCGCGGCGCGCGCCGCCCAGCCGCGGCGTCGGCCCGGCCGCCGGGTTCGGCATCGTCGGCGGCTCGAGGCGCTGGGTCGGCGCGTCGGCGACGCGACCGATGGTCGGGCCGAACAGCGCCGCCCACTCGGCGATCGTCTGCGGCCGGTCGGGCGCGGCGAAGGCGAGCGCGCGGTCGATGGCGGCGAGGAAGGCGCGGTCGAAGCGGTCGTCCCCGAGATCGGCGAGCGGCACGTAGGGATCGTGGCCGACTCGCGCCGCCGCCTCGGGCGGCGCCCGGCCGGCGATGCACTGGTAGAGCACGGCGGCGGCGGCGTAGATGTCGCTCCACGGTCCCTGCTTGCCGTCCATCGCGTACTGCTCGATCGGCGCGTACTGCGGCGTCATCACGTTGGTCAGCGTGCGCGTGCGCCCGCCCATCGCCTGGCGCGCGGCGCCGAAGTCGATCAGCACCGGCACGCCGTCGGTCCGCCGCACGATGATGTTGGCCGGCTTGATGTCGCGGTGCAGGAAGCCCTGCGCGTGCACCGTGGCGAGGCCCTTGAGCAGGCCCTCGGCGAGGCGGCGCACGACGTCGGCCGGTACCCGCTGGTCGGGCGCGCGCAGGAGGTCGGCGACGCTGCGCCCGTCCTCGAACTCCATAACGGTGTAGGCGGTGCCGTTGGCCTCGAAGTAGCGCAGCACCGGCACGATGTGGACGTGGCGGAAGCGGGCCAGCGCGCGGGCCTCGTCGAGGAAGCGCTCGCGGCCCCACGCGAAGTCGTCGGCGTAGCGGCTGCCGCGCGGCACCACCGTGCCGCCGGCGTCGCGCACCGCGTACTCGACCGGCAGGTATTCCTTGATGGCGACGATCTTGGCGAGCTGGGTGTCGAAGGCGCGGTAGGTGATGCCGAAGCCGCCGTGGCCGATCACCGCGTCGAGGCGAAAATCGCCGAGCAGCGTGCCGGCGGGAAGGGCTTGGACATTGTCGTGGGACATCGGCACGCGCACCTCGACCCTAGATGCGCGTTCCCGGCGGGGCGCACAAGCGCCCCGGACTCAGCGCGAGACGATGCTGGCGGGCTGGGTCGGGCTGAAGCGCGGCAGGCCGCCGTCGCGGAACTCGGGCAACAACTGCATGATCATGATGAACACGCACAGGCCGATCGCCGTCAGCATGGTTGCAGGTCGTGTGCGGAGGACTGGCGCCGGCTCCTTGGCCCGCGGCAAGTCCGCAACGCGCTGAATGTCCGACATACGGACCCCCGTAATGACTGCTCGAAAACTCGTGGCCGAACGGCCCTGAATGATGGGCCAGACCGACGCGAACCCTACGCCACCAAGTTGCCACGATCAAGAAAAATGTTTCATTCGCAATTACTTATCCAACTTCACTAGCATGTCACACGAAGCCACAACAGCTAGGGTAGGCTCGGCCGCGAGCCACCTCTTATGGTCGTCGGCCGCGCTCCCAATATCTGTCGCGCGCCCGGCCCCGAGGCAGAGTAGGATCGTTCGATGAAGCCAACCGCCCGCCATGACAACGTGCGCACCCTGGTGCTGACCGGCGCGAGCCGCGGCATCGGCCATGCCACCGTGAAGAAGTTCAACGCCAGCGGCTGGCGGGTGATCACGATCTCGCGCCAGCCGTTCAGCGCGCTGTGCCCGTGGCCGGGCGGCGGCGACAACCATGTCCAGCTCGACCTCGCCGACCCGGTCGACATCGGCCGCGGCATCGAGCAGATCCGCGCCCGTCTGGCCGGCGGCCGGCTCGACGCGCTGGTCAACAACGCCGCGATCTCGCCCAAGAACAAGCGCGGCGAGCGGCTGGGCGCGATGGACACGCCGTTCGACCTGTGGCGACAGGTGTTCAACGTCAACTTCTTCGCGCCGGTGGCGCTGGCCCGCGGCCTCGTCGACGAGCTGTCGACGGCGCAGGGCTGCGTCGTCAACGTGACCTCGATCGCCGGCAGCCGCGTCCACCCGTTCGCGGGCTCGGCCTACGCCACCTCGAAGGCGGCGCTGGCGGCGCTGACCCGCGAGATGGCGCACGACTTCGGCCCGCGCGGCATCCGCGTCAACGCCATCGCGCCCGGCGAGATCGACACCTCGATCCTGTCCCCCGGCACCGAGAAGATCGTCGAGGAACAGATCCCGATGCGCCGCCTCGGCACGCCGGACGAGGTCGCCGACGTGATCCACTTCCTGTGCGAGAAGGGCGCGAGCTACGTTTCCGGGGCCGAGATTCAGATCAACGGCGGCCAGCACGTCTAGGAGCAAGCAAGCGATGGACACGCTCACCAGCATCAAGGGCGAAACCGGGCGCGACGCGCGCCGCCGCATCCGCGCCGGGGCATTCCGGCACCCGACCTCGGGCATGGCGCCGGGCTACGTGCAGGGCAACCTCGCGATCCTGCCGAAGGAACTGGCCGCCGACTTCGCGCGCTTCTGCCAGCTCAACCCCAAGCCCTGCCCGCTGCTGGGCCAGTCCGAGCCGGGCGACTGGCGCCTGCCGACCCTGGGCGAGGACCTCGACATCCGCACCGACATCCCGCGCTACCGCGTCTGGAAGAACGGCGAGCTGGTCGAGGAGGTCGACGACCTGAAGAAGGTGTGGCGCGACGACCTGGTGTCGTTCGTGCTCGGCTGCTCGTTCTCGTTCGAGGAGGCGCTGGTCGAGAACGGCCTCGAGATCCGCCACCAGAGCTGCAACGTGAACGTGCCGATGTACCGCACCAACATCGAGTGCACGCCGGCCGGCCCGTTCCACGGGCCGATGGTGGTGTCGATGCGGCCGTTCCGGCCGGCCGACGCGATCCGCGCCGTCCAGGTGACGACGCGCTTCCCGTCGGTGCACGGCGCGCCGGTGCATCTCGGCAAGCCCGAGATGATCGGCATCAAGGACATCGCCAAGCCCGACTACGGCGATGCCGTGCCGGTGCGCGACGACGAGCTGCCGGTGTTCTGGGCGTGCGGCGTCACCCCGCAGTCGGTGGTGGCGACGGTGAAGCCCGAGTTCTGCATCACCCACGCGCCCGGCTACATGCTGGTGACCGATCTCCTGAACGCGCGCCTCGCCGTCCTGTGACGATGGTGCGCCTCGACCTCGACGGCCGCGCCTGCGACGTCGATACGCTGGTGATCGCCGGCTGGACCGGCCGCGACGTCGCCGCGCTCGAGCATCACATCGAGGAGCTGAAGGCGATCGGCGTTCAGCCGCCGTCGTCGGTGCCGCTCTACTACCGCGTCGCCGCCAGCCTGCTGACGCAGGCCGACGCGATCGAGGTGCTGGGCGACGACAGTTCCGGCGAGGCCGAGCCGGTCCTGGTCGGCACGCCCGACCGGCTGTGGGTCACGGTCGGCTCCGACCACACCGACCGCAGGCTCGAGACCTACGGGGTCGCGCCGTCGAAGCAGGCCTGCGCCAAGGTGGTCGGCCGCTCGGCGTGGCGCTTCGAGGACGTCGAGCCGCACTGGGACCAGCTGATCCTGCGCAGCTTCATCGCCGAGAACGGCAAGAAGGTGCCGTACCAGGAGGGGCTGCTGGGCAAGATCCGCCCGGCGCGCGACCTGGTCGCCGGCTGGCGCGGGGACAAGCGGCTGCCCGCGGGCGTGGCGATGTTCTGCGGCACGCTGCCGGCGATCGGCGGCATCCGGCCCTCGACCCGCTTCGACATGGAGATCGAGGACCCGGTGCTGGGCCGCACCCTGTCGCACGGCTACACCATCGCGGCGCTGCCCGTCGTTTCCTGAAAGGCGGCCTTGCAGGCGAGACCTTGCTCGACCGCGGTCGCGGGCCGTAGGGTCGCGGCCTCAGGGAGGAACGACCGCTTCATGATCAAGGGCGCCTACGACGGATTGACCGTGCTCGACTTCACGCAGGGCGTGGCCGGGCCGCATGCCACCATGCTGCTGGCGCTGCACGGCGCCACCGTCATCAAGATCGAGCCGCCCGAGGGCGACTGGGGCCGCGCGCTGGGCGAACTCAAGGGCGACCACTGCGCCCACTCGGTGGCGTTCAACCGCGGCAAGCGCTCGATCGCGCTCGACCTCAAGTCGGCCGACGGCCGCGCCGTGGTGCAGAAGCTGATGGCCAAGGCCGATGTCATCGTCGAGAGCTTCCGGCCCGGCGTGATCTCGCGCCTGGGCTTCGGCTACGAGGACGCGAAGAAGGTCAACAGCCGCGTCGTCTACTGCTCGGTCTCTGGCTTCGGCCAGACCGGCCCCTACAGCAAGCGGCCGACCGTCGACGGCCTGATCCAGGCCTTCAGCGGCATGATGGTGATGAACAGGCTGCCCGACGGCACGCCGTGGCGGCAGGGCATGATCGCCGTCGACGTCACCACCGGCCTCTACACCTTCCAGGCGCTGGCCCCGGCGATCATGCGCCAGCTGCGCTACGGCGAGGGCAGCTACATCGACTCCAGCCTGATGCGCGCCGCCGCCGCCTACCAGGGCGCCAAGCTGATGGAGTGGGTGTTCTCCAACGGCACGCCGCCGCCGCTCTACATGCCGGCCGGCAGCTACAAGTCGGCCAACGGCTACATCATGCTGAGCGCGATGCGGCCGCACCACTTCAAGGCGCTGTTCGAGCTGATCGGCCGGCCCGACATCGCCGAGGATCCCGAGCTGCAGAGCCACGAGGGCCGCATCCGCAACGCGCCGCGCATCATCAAGGCGCTGCAGGAGGAGATGCCGAAGAAGACCACCGAGGAGTGGATCGCGATCCTGCAGCCCAAGGAAGTGTTCTGCGAACGCGTCAACAACTACTCGGACTACCTCGAGCATCCGCACGTCAAGGAGACGGGCGCGATCGACTGGATCGAGCAGGACGGCTTCGGCCGCATGCCGGTCGCCAACATCCCCGGCCTGCCGCCGGCCGGCGAGCACCCGCCGCAGCGGCACGCGCCGCACATCGGCGAGAACGGCCGCGAGGTCCTGGCCGACATGGGCTACAGCGCCGCCGAGATCGACGCCATGATCGCGCGCGGCGGCATCAGGGCGCCGGCGGCGGCAGCGAAGGCCGCGGAGTAGGCCGCGGCGTCAGGCCGACGCCAGGAACCGCTCGACCTCGCGGGCCGAGCGCAGGCGCACCACCGTCTTGCCGGCCGGCAGGTCGGCGCAGGCCCGCGCGAAGCGGTCGCGGTTGGAGCGATGGGTGCGCCACGCCCACAGCAGGATCGATTGCCGGCTGAGGAACGCCTGCCGGAAGGTCTCGCGGTTGCCGGTCCCCCACAGGTCCTCGCGGCTGCGGATGCGCCGCACCGTCCGGCGCAGCAGGCGGCCCATCACCAGCGGCCGCGGCAGGTCGAGCCAGACCAGCGTGTCGGCCGCGCTCCAGGTCAGGTCGCGGACCTGGCCGTAGATGCCGACCACGATCCAGCCCTGCCCGTCATCGTCGCCCCCGCCGTCGCGGATCTCGCACTCGACGCGGTGGCGGAACAGCTCGAGCGGCGCCGGCTGCCAGTCGCGCCCCCAGTAGAGTCCGTCGAGCTCGACGACGCGCAGGCCGGTGCGCGCCGCGAGGCGCTCGGCCAGCCAGCTCTTGCCCGATCCCGTCGTGCCGAAGACGACGACACGCTTCATCGCTACGCCCTCTAACCGCGCAAACTGTAGCGCCAAACGCGGCGCCATCGTAGGGTGCCGCGGCCTTGCCGCGAGAGCGCGATGCCGCAGCCAGACAGGAGCCCCATGGCCGACGACAACCGCACCCGCCGCTTCGCCGTCCTGATCGACGCCGACAACACCTCGCCGCGCATCGCCGGCGGGCTGTTCGAGGAGATCGCCCGGTTCGGCGAGGCCAGCGTCCGCCGCATCTACGGCGACTTCTCGAGCCCGCGCCTGCGCTCGTGGACCGAGATCCTGCAGAAGTACGCGATCGATCCCTACCAGCAGTTCGCCTACACCTCGGGCAAGAACGCGTCCGACATCGCGCTGGTGATCGACGCCATGGACCTGCTGCATTCGCGCCGCTTCGACGGCTTCTGCCTGGTCTCGTCCGACAGCGACTTCACGCGGCTGGCCTCGCGTCTGCGCGAGGAAGGGGCCGACGTCTACGGCTTCGGCACCCAGAAGACGCCCGAGAGCTTCCGCCAGGCCTGCCGCCGCTTCATCTACACCGAGAACCTGCTGCCCGAGGCCGAGGCCGCCGCCCCCGGCGAGAAGAGCGCCGGCAGCGGTCGCCAGCCGGCCAGCGCGGCGGTGCCGCTCCTGTCCAAGGCGCTGGCCCAGATCGAGACCGAGCAGGAGGGCTGGGTCGGGCTCGGCCTGTTCGGCCGTCGGCTCGCCAACATCGCGTCTGACTTCGACCCGCGCACCTACGGCTGCCGCAAGCTCTCGGACCTGATCCGCCAGGCCGGCGCCTTCGAGGTCGACCAGACCGAGGGCGGCTCGCTGCGCATCCGCCTCAAGCCGGGCGCGCCGCCGCCGGCATCGTCCACCGGCACGCGCCGCCGGCGCGGCGGCCGGGGTGGTCGCAAGGCCGTCACCCCGACCGGAGCCTCGCGCGGCGAGGCGTAGCGGAGGGGCCTTCTCCCGACGGTCAGCCGCCTGCCGGCCGAAGCGAGGTCCTTCCGCTCGGAGCTTCGCTCCTCGGTCGGGATGACGTTACGTATTGCTCCACAGCCGCGTCGTGTAGGCGCCGGCGACACCGGCATCGATCTGCTCGGCCAGCGCGGCGTCGCCGCCGACGCGCGGCGCGATGATGCGGCCGAACGAGACCCGGCCCGGGGCCGGCCACGCCGCCGGCTCCCACAGCTTGGCCCGCACCACGGAGCGGGCGCAGTGGAAGTAGCAGTGCTTGATGCGGACCCGCGTCGCCAGCAGCGCCGGCTTGCCGGCCGAGCCCAGCGACGCCACCAGCTCGGGATCGTCGTGCAGCTCCGCCGTGCCGGAGATGCGCAGCGTCTCGCCGGTCGCCGGCACCAGCGCGATCAGGCCGATCCGGCCGTTGTCGAGGATGTTGCTGAGGCCGAAGGCGAGGTTGTTGCCGACACGCTCGGGGATCACCAGCGTCTTCGGGTCCTCGACCCGGATGAAGCCGGGCTCGTCGCCCTTGGGCGAGACCTCGACCGTGCCGTCGGCCGCGGTGGTGGCCAGCAGCGCGAACGGGCAGCGCTTCAGGAAGTCGATCGACTGCTGGTCGAGCGCGTCGAGGATCTTGGCCCTGGTCGTGGGCTTGGGTTCGCCGATGACGCGGCGCAGGTCGGCGAGCGAGGTCAGGCGGGCCATGCGACTTCCTTTTGCGAGGGGTTCGCAGCCACTGTCGCGCCTCTCCCGGCGGGACGCAACTGGCCCCGCCCGGTCAGCCCGACAGGCCGTCCATGTTGGCGTAGAGGCGGCGCAGCGCGCGCCGCAGCGCCTCGGCCTCGCGCGTCGAGAAGCCGGCCAGCGCCACGCGCTCGTAGCGATCGGCGATCGGCAGCAGGCGCTCGGTGAGCCGCCGGCCGGCCGGCGCGACGTGCAGCAACACGACGCGCGCGTCGGCGGGATCGCGTTGCCGCTTCACCAGGCGGCGGCGCTCCATGCCGTCGACCAGCCGGGTCAGGGTCGAGACCTCGATCGCCGTGGTCTCGGCGAGGTCGCCCATGCGGCGGCCGTCGCGCGCGCGCAGCGCCGCCAGCACGCGCCAGGTCTGCAGGGACGCGCCCAGCGGCCGCACGTCCTTCTCGAACGACGCCGCCAGCCGCGCGCCGGCGCGGTTCAGCAGGTACGGCAGGTAGTGGTCGAGCGGTCCCACGGCCGGCGCCTCAGGCGAAGTGCGGCGCGACCTCGGTCATGAAGCGCTGCATCTGCTCCTTCACCTGGGCGTGCGGCTTCTGGCCGTAGTTGAAGTAGAGGATGACCTCGGCGATGCCGGCGGCCTCGACCTGCTTCAGCGTGTCGACGATGTGCTGCGGGCTGCCGCAGAGGATCGACTTGTCGGTCAGCTTCTCCGGCCGCATGTCGCGCAGGATGTTCACGATCTCGACGAAGTACCTGTAGGTCGGCGGCACGTTC
Organism: uncultured Reyranella sp.; assembly: GCA_964420105.1. GTDB lineage: Bacteria > Pseudomonadota > Alphaproteobacteria > Reyranellales > Reyranellaceae > Reyranella. The sequence continues at coordinate 29,103 of CAYQRL010000002.1, read as the reverse complement.
TCGCCCGACGACGACGGGAAGGCCGCGACCAGCGCGTCCTGGAAGTAGCGCACCAGCGCTTCCTTGCCGTACTGCTCCTCCGCCGGCGTCGAGGCGATGTGCACGAAGTAGGAGCACATGGCGCGGCGCATCGGCCGCTTGAACGTGGTCTCGCAGGTGTCGCGGTAGACCCGCACCGCGTCGGCCAGCGAGCCGTAGACCATGGCGGCGGCGAACGGTGCGTAGATCACGTTCCAGTCGTTCTTCGCCGCCAGCTCCATCGACGGGCGCGAGAAGCAGGCGACGTAGGGGCGCAGCGGGTTCTGCAGCGGCCGCGGCCGGACCTCGACGTCCTTGAACTCGTAGAAGCGGCCCTTGTGCGACCACTTGCCGGGCTCGGTCCAGGCCCGCCACAGGATCTCCATGCCCTCGGCGAACAGCTCCGACGAATGCTCGAACGGGGTCTGGAACGGCTCGTACTCCTTGCGGTCGTAGCCACGGCCGGCGGCGAAGTCGACGCGGCCGCCCGACAGCAGGTCGAGCGTGGCCCACTCCTCGGCGACGTGCAGCGGGTGATGCACCGGCAGCAGCGTCACCGCCGGCGCCAGCCTGAGCTTCGTCGTGGCGCCGGCCAGCTGGGCCAGGATCGCCAGCGGCGAGGCGTTGACGCCCAGGAGGTTGAAATGGTGCTCGCCGATCCAGGCCGAGTTCAGCCCGACCTTCTCGGCCCACAGCGCCTCGGCGTAGATGTCCCGGACGAAATCCTCGGCCGAGCGCGTGTTGCCGGGATAGCGGTTGTCGCTCAGCGTGAAGTAGCCGAATTTCATGGCGCGTCCCTCCGTCGGCGGAGGCGCCGACACCTGCCCATGCTGGCGCATGGGGCGGAAACTTGTAAATGCAAATGATCAGCCGGTGAGCGTCACGATCCAGTCCCGGAACGCCTTGATCTTGCGCCGGCGGATCGCCTCGGGCGGGTAGACGAGGTAGTAGGCCGCCTCGGACGACATCTTGAAGTCGAACGGCACCACGAGCCGACCGGCCTCGAGGTCGGGCGCGACCAGCGCGTGGCGGCCGAGCGCGACGCCCAGCCCGTCCATCGCCGCCTGGTAGGCGGCCAGCGCGAAGTCGAACGAGACGCCGCGCGAGAAGTCGACGCCCTTGACGCCGGCGGCGGTCAACCAGACCTGCCAGTCGTCGGGAAACGGGCCGATGTGCAGGAGGTTGAAGCGCTTGAGGTCGGCCGGCTTCTTCAGGCCGTTCGGCCCCTTGACCAGCGACGGCGCGCACACCGGCATGATGTCCTCGCTGACCAGCCGCTCCGAGGTCAGCGACGGCCAGTGGCCGCGGCCGTAGCGGATGCCGATGTCGACGTCCTCGCGGCCGAAGTCGACGAGGCCGGTGCCGGTGCTGACGCGGACATCGATCTCGGGATGCAGGCGCTGGAAGCCGCCGAGCCGCGGCACCAGCCACTTGACCGCGAACGACGAGGTCGTGGTCACCGTGAGGTGGCCGCCGCGATCCTTCTGCAGCAGCTTCTCGGTCGCCTCGCTCAGCTGGTCGAACGCGGCGCGCACCGTCGGCAGGTAGGCCTGGCCGGCCTCGGAGAGCAGCAGCGAGCGATTGCGGCGCACGAACAATTTTAATCCGAGACGTTGCTCGAGCCCCCGCACCTGGTGGCTGATCGCGGCCTGGGTCACCGACAGTTCCTCGGCGGCATCGGTGAAACTCATATGGCGTGCGGCCGCTTCGAAGGCGCGCAATCCGTTGAGCGGCGGCAGGGTTCGCTTCATGGCAGTCCCTTCACATGAGCAATACTTATCAAAACAGGACAAACGGTTGTTTGTAAAGGACCGCCGGCAGGACCAATTCGGGGACAGCAACGTCCACTCTCACCCGGGGAGACATCCCATGGTCGACCTTTCCCTTCACCACCGCAGTCCCGTCGCCGCGCCGCTGGCCGTGGCCCCGTTCGTCGCCGCCGCCCGCCTGGTCGAGACCTGGCGGCGCCGGGCGCGCGAGCGCAGCGAGATGGCCAAGCTCGACCACCGCGCGCTGCGCGACCTGGGCTTGAGCGTGTCGCAGGTCCAGTTCGAGGCCAACAAGCCGTTCTGGCGCGACTGATCTCGCGTTCCGGAGCCGGCCCGGATTACCCTGCCCGGGCCCCAACCCCCTCCGGACCCCTGCCGGCGGTCGACCTCCAGCCTCCCTTGTCGACCGCCGGCTTTTTCTTTCACCCCTGTCTTTGCCCTCGCCCCGCGCCTCTGGTAGAGGCCGCGCGTGGCGCTCACCGACCTCCAGATCCAGACCATGGGCCGCGACGCGATGCAGGCCGCGGCCGGCGGCGACTTCGCGACCGCCGAGCGGCTGCTCGCCGACATCGTCGAGGCCCGTCCCAACGGCGGCCAGGCGCTGGCCCTGCTCGGGCAGGCGCGGCTCAAGCTCGGCCGCTTCGCCGACGCGCGCGAACCGCTCGAGCGCGGCGCCCGCTTCCTGCCGCGCGATCCCGCCGCGCAGGTCAATGCCGCCGGCTGCCTGATGATGCTGGGCGCACATACCGACGCGCTGTTCTTCCTCGACCGCGCCGTCAAGCTGAAGCCGGGCGATGCGGCGATCCTCTACAACCGCGGCCGCTGCCTCGAGGCGCTGGGCCAGCCCGACGCGGCGCTGGCTGCCTACGACGAGGCGCTGTCGATCGACCACCGCCTCGCGCCGGCGCTGTCGGCGAGGGCGATGCTGGCGGCGGCCCGCGGCGACATCATGGCCGCGCTGGCCGACCTCGACATGGCCCTGACCAGCCGCCCGGAGGACCCGGTGCTGCGCCTGCGCCGCGCCGCGCTGCTGCTGGGCCAGGACGACTGGATGCGCGGCCTGCCCGACTACGAGGCGCGGCTCGATTCGGCCGCCGAGCGCCACGCCCCTGCGCTGCCGCGATGGCAGGGCGAGCCGCTGGCGATCGGCCGCCTGCTGGTCTACCCGGAGCAGGCCGACATCGAGGCCGACGCCGCGCTGCGCGACACGCTGATGCTGGCGCGCGGCCTCGACGGCATCGACGCGGCGGTGCAGGCCGGCGCTCGGGCCGCGGCGTGGCTGGCCGTGCCGACCGTGGCGCGCGATGCCGCGCTCGACGACTTCGTCGCCGCCGTGCCGCTGCGCAGCCTGCCGTTCCTGCTCGGCTGGTCGCCGATGGCGTTGCCGCCGCCGCCCGCGCTGGCCGCGCCCCGCGACTCCGCCGGCGACCGCATCGGCTGGTTCAGCACCGTACCGGCGCCGGAGGGGCTGTCGGTCGAGCGCGACCCGGCGCGTGTCGAGACCTGCCGCGCCGTGGTCGGCGACGATGTTGCCGCGACCCACCGCGCCGCGGCGCTGGGGCGGCCGACGCTGCTGCTGCGCTCCGACCCCGACAACCTGCTGCTCGGGCTGAGGAACGGCCCGTCGGGCTGGTATGCGTCTTTCGAGGTGCAGGACCGCGACGACGCCACGGCGCTGGCGGGCTGGCTCTCGAGGTGCTGATATCCCTCCCGCGCGGAGGAAAGGCACCATGGCAAAAACGCTGTTCGACAAGATCTGGGACAGCCACGTCGTTTCGGATCTCGGCAACGGCTTCGTGCTGCTGCACATCGACCGCATCCTGCTGCACGACCTGTCGGGCGCGCGGGCGCTGCGCGAGTCGCTCGAGAACGGCTATGTCCCGCCGCATCCCAACCTGATCGCGGCGACGCCCGACCACGCGATCTCGACCATGCCCGGGCGCACCGAGGACACCTTCGCGCCGGGCGCGCCGCTGCTGCGCGACCTGCGCGCCAACGCCGCCCGGACCGGCATCCGGCTGTTCGACATCGGCCAGGACGGCAACGGCATCGTCCACGTGGTCGGCCCCGAGCAGGGCCTGACGTTGCCGGGCACGACCCTGGTGTGCGGCGACAGCCATACCTGCACCCACGGCGGCATGGGCGCGCTGGCCTTCGGCATCGGTGCCTCCGAGCTCGGCCACGTGCTGGCGACCCAGACCCTGGTGCAGCGCAAGCCCCGGCGCATGCGCGTGTTCTTCGAGGGCGCGCTGGCGCCGGGCGTCACGCCCAAGGACATGATCCTGCACCTGATCGGCGAGCTCGGCACCGCCGCCGGCACCGGCTACGCCGTCGAGTATGCCGGCTCGGCGGTGCGCGCGCTGTCGGCCGAGGGCCGGCTGACGCTGTGCAACCTCACCATCGAGATGGGCGCGCGGATGGGCATGGTGGCGCCCGACGACGTCACCTACGACTACCTGCACGGCCGCGACTACGCCCCCAGGGGCGCGCTGTGGGACCGCGCGGTCGCGCACTGGCGCACCCTGCCGTCGGATCCCGACGCCGCGTTCGACCGCGAGCACACCGTCGACATGGCGCGGGTGGCGCCGCAGATCACCTGGGGCACCAGCCCCGAGCACGTGATCGCCGTCGACCGCGCCATCCCCGATCCCGCGACCGGGCCGGAGGACAAGCGCGAGGCGTGGCGCGCGGCGCTGCAGTACCAGGGGCTGGAACCCGGCCGGCCGATCGAGGGCACGAAGGTCGACTGGGTGTTCATCGGCTCGTGCACCAACAGCCGACTCAGCGACCTGCGCGCCGCCGCCGAGATCGCGCGCGGCCGGCACAAGGCGCCGCACGTCACGGCGTGGATCGTGCCGGGCTCGGAGCGGGTCAAGAAGCAGGCCGAGGCCGAGGGGCTGGACCGCGTGTTCCGCGATGCCGGCTTCGAGTGGCGCGAGCCCGGCTGCTCGATGTGCATCGCCTCGAACGGCGAGCGCGTCGGCCCCGGCCAGCGCAGCGTCTCGACCTCGAACCGCAACTTCGTCGGCCGCCAGGGACCCGGCGCGCGCACCCACCTCGCCAGCCCGGCGATGGCCGCGGCGGCGGCGATCAAGGGCGCCATCGCCGACGTGCGCAAGCTGTAGGAGAAGGCCGCCATGGAGAAGTTCACCAAGGTGACCGGCGTCGCCGCCCCGCTGATGCGCGAGAACGTCGACACCGACCTCATCATCCGCATCGAGCGGCTGGTCAACAACACCGGCCGCAAGGGGCTGGGCCCCTACTGCTTCGAGCAGATCCGGCTGCGGCCCGACGGCAGCGAGGACCCCGACTGCGTGCTCAACCAGGCGCCGTACCGCGACGCGCCGATCATCCTGTCGGCCGACAACTTCGGCTGCGGCTCGAGCCGCGAGGGCGCTGTGTGGGCGCTGGCCGGCATGGGCGTGAAGGCGGTGATCGCCCCGTCCTACGGCGACATCTTCTTCAACAACTGCTTCCAGAACGGCATCCTGCCGGTCGTCCTGCCGCTGGCCGAGGTACAGCAGCTGGCCGACGAGATGAAGGCCTCGCCCGGCAACGCCCGCGTCACCGTCGACCTCGAGACCTGCCAGGTGGTGTCGCCGACGGGGCGCGTCGTTCCCTTCCAGGTCGATGCCCGCCGCCAGCACGCGATGCTCAACGGGCTGGACGACATCGGCCAGACGCTCGCGCGCAAGGGCGAGATCGAGGCCTGGCAGGCGGCCGACCGCGCCGCCCGGCCGTGGGTCTGGCTGTGAGCGCTTGAGCCCGCTCCATACCGCCGCCGCGCTCGCCATCGTGGCGATGTGGGGCCTGAACTTCACGGTCATCCGGTTCGGGCTGGACGAGTACACGCCCTTCACCTTCGCGACCTGGCGCTTCTTCCTGAGCGCCCTGCCGATCCTGTTCGTGAAGCGCCCGGCGATCCCGTGGGGCACGCTGGCCGGGATCGGCGGCTTCATGTTCACCGGCCAGTTCATCTTCCTGTTCTTCGCCATGCAGGCCGGGCTGCCGCCGGGCCTGACCTCGGTGCTGGTCCAGTTGCAGGGACCGCTGACCGTGGTGCTGGCGGCGCTGCTGCTGCGCGAGCACGCGACGCGCGGCCAATGGCTCGGCCTCGCGGTCGCGGCGCTGGGCGTGCTGGTGATCACCCGCTCGGTCGAGGGCAGCGTCAGCGTCGTGGCGGTCGCGCTGGCGCTGATGTCGGCGCTGACCTGGGCGGCCGGCAACCTGTTCTTCCGCTCGGCCCGCGGCGTGTCGATGTTCGCGGTGACGGTGTGGGCGAGCCTGCTGCCGCCGCTGCCGCTCGGCCTCGCCGCGCTGGCGATCGACGGGCCGACGACGCTGCTGGCCCCGGTGCTGGCGCCGACGCTCCGGGGCTGGGGCGTGCTGTTCTACACCGCCGTGCCGGTGATGTGGCTGGGCTACCTGATCTGGGGGACGCTGCTGCGCACCTACCCGGCGGCCAAGGTCGGCCCGATCTCGCTGCTGGTGCCGTGCGCGGCGCTCGCCTTCTCGTCGCTGCTGACCGGCGAGCCGGTCGGCGGCCTGCGCCTGGTCGGCGTCGTCATCGTGCTCGGCGGCGTCGCGCTGGGGCTGTTCGCCTCGACGCGACGGATGCGGTGAAAAGAGGCGTCATCCCGACCCGAGGCTCGCGCAGCGAGGCGCCGTGGAGAGATGACGACTACTTCTTCTGCAGCCCGCACCACTCGGCGATGAACAGCGCGGTCGACTGGGTGATCTTGCGGATCGACTCCAGGTTCACGCGCTCGTCGAAGCCGTGGATGTCGTCGGACTGCGGGCCGTACACCAGCGCCGGGATGCCGGCGTAGAGGCCGAAGAAGCGGTTGTCGGCGGTACCGGTCGAGGTCTTGTCCTCGAGCGCGCTGCCGAACACCGTCTGGTGCGCCTCCGCCAGCACGGCGCGAACGTGCTCGTGGTTCTTCAGGACGAACGGCTCGGCCTGGAAGCCTTCCCAGGTCACGGTCGGCGGGTTGTTGCCGAGGAACGGGTCGCGCGCCGCGGCGGTGCGGACCAGGTCCTCGATCTCCTGCCGGCACTCCTTCAGCGTCTGCGACGGCAGCACGCCGACGCGCATGTCGAAGGTGCACCAGGCCGGCACCGAGCTGGCCCAGTCGCCGCCGGCGATCTTGCCGACGTTGAAGTTCACCGGGTGGTGGTGGTCGCAGAAGTGCTTGTCGTGCGCCTTCTTCTCGTTCCACTTCTTCTCCAGCTCGCGCAGCTGCTGGATCAGGCGGAACGCCGACTCGATGGCGTTGGAGCCGGCATCGGCCTTGTAGACGTGGACCGGGTGGCCGGTGACCTTGACCTGGAACCACATCACGCCGACCTGGGCGACCGTCAGCACGCCGGCCGACGGCTCGGGGATCAGGGCGGCGTCGGCGCGGTAGCCGCGCTGGAGGCAGGCCAGCGCGCCGTTGCCCGTGCACTCCTCCTCGACCACCGACTGCTGGTAGACGTCGGCCGCCGGCTGCCAGCCCAGCGCCCGCAGCGCGCGCAGGGCGAAGAGGTTCAGGATGATGCCGGCCTTCATGTCGCCGGCGCCGCGGCCGTACATCCAGCCGTCCTTGATCGCCGGCTCGAACGGGTTGCGGCTCCACATCTCGTGCGGCCCCTCGGGCACGACGTCGATGTGGCCGTTGAGGATCAGGCTCTTGCCCTTGGGGTTGTTGGGCCGCCAGGCGCCGACCACGTTCCAGGCGTCGTCGTAGTCCTGGCTGTGCGGCGAGTAGCCCGGCAGGTGCTTGAGGTCGTCGATCCTGATCTGCCAGCGGTCGACCGACAGGCCGTCTTCCTTGAACAGCCGGGCCATCATGTCCTGCGCCGGCGCCTCGCGGAACCGCGTCGAGGGGATCTTCACCAGGTCGGCCAGCACCTTGGTCTGGTCGTCGAACTGGCGATCGACCTCGTTCATGATCTGCGTCTTCAGGGATGAGTCGAGCATGCGCGGACTTTGGCGCAGCCCCGAAACCGCGTCTATAGTCGCGTCGGAGGAAACCAACGATGTACCCCGGCAAATACGCGAAGACGCAACCCGGTCACCCCGCGGTCATCATGGCGGGCAGCGGCGAGACCATCACCTACGCCGAGCTCGAGGCGCGCAGCAACCGGCTCGCCCACCTGCTGCGCAAGCACGGCCTCAGGCGGCTCGACCATTTCTCCATCTTCATGGAGAACAACGCCGCCTACGTGCCGTGCTGCGCCGCCGGCGAGCGCTCGGGCCTGTACTACACCTGCGTCAACTCGTTCCTCACGGCCGAGGAGCTGGCCTACATCCTGACCAACAGCCAGTCGAAGGTGCTGGTGACCTCGCAGGCCAAGCGCGCGGTCGCGCTGGAGGCGGCGAAGGCCTGTCCCGGCATCGAGCTGGTGCTGGTGGTCGACGGTCCCGGCGACGGCGACAAGGTCCTGAACCTCGACGAGGCGACCGCCGGGCTGCCGGCGACGCCGATCGCCGACGAGGCGCTGGGCACCGCCATGCTCTACTCCTCGGGCACCACCGGCCGGCCCAAGGGCATCCTGCGGCCGCTGCCCGACCAGCCGCCGACCGAGAAGCTGCCGCTGTTCGGCTTCCTGTCGAAGCTGTGGCACTACCGCGAGGGCATGATCTACCTGTCGCCGGCGCCGCTCTACCACTCCGCGCCGCAGGCGGCCGTGAACCTGACCATCGGGGTCGGCGGCACGGTGATCATCATGGAGAAGTTCGACCCCGAGCATTACCTGCAGCTGGTCGAGAAGTACCGCGTGACCCACAGCCAGCTGGTCCCGACCATGCTGTCGCGCCTGCTCAAGCTGCCCGACGCGACGCGCGGGAAATACGACCTGTCGTCGCTCGAGATCGCGATCCACGCCGCCGCGCCCTGCCCGGTCCAGGTCAAGGAGCAGATGATCGCGTGGTGGGGCCCGATCATCCACGAGTACTACGGCGCCACCGAGGGGCTGGGCTTCACCGCCTGCAACTCCGAGGAATGGCTGGCGCACAAGGGCACGGTCGGCCGCGTCCTGCTGGGCAAGCTGCACGTGCTCGACGACGACATGAAGCCGGTGCCGGCCGGCACGCCGGGCACGCTGTGGTTCGAGACGGCGACGCCGTTCGAGTATTTCAACGACCCGCAGAAGACCCGGGAGGCGCGCTCGGCCGACAACGCGCTCAGCACCGTGGGCGACGTCGGCTACGTCGATGCCGACGGCTACCTCTACCTGACCGACCGCGCCACCTTCATGATCATCTCGGGCGGCGTGAACATCTACCCGCAGGAATGCGAGAACCTGCTGATCACCCACCCCAAGGTCGCCGACGCGGCGGTGTTCGGCGTGCCCAACGCCGACCTCGGCGAGGAGGTCAAGGCGGTGGTGCAGCTGATGCCGGGCGTGCCGGCGACGCAGCAGACGGTCGACGAGCTGCTGGCCTTCTGCGGCCAGCACCTGTCGCGCCAGAAGGTGCCGCGCTCGATCGACTTCGAGGCCGAGCTGCCGCGCCTGCCGACCGGCAAGCTGTACAAGCGCCTGCTGCGCGACCGCTACTGGGGCAACAAGACCAGTCGGATCGTCTAGGCCGGATCGTCTAGCTGAAGGCCAGCTTGCGTGCCCGGCGCTGCGAGCGCGACAGCATCGCCGCCGGGACCAGCGCGACCAGCGCGACGATGCCGACCACCACGAAGGTGTCGGAGAACGCCATCTCCTGGGCGCTGATGTTCAGGATGGTGCCGAGGTACTCGAGAGCGCCGGCCTTCTGCTGCTGGAACGGCAGGCCGGAGCGCTGCAGCAGCTGCTGGACCTGGTGCAGCAGCCGCTCGGTCGTCTTGTTGTCCCACGACTGGGTCGCGGTCAGGGCGTCGGCGTGGAAGCGGGTCCGGACCTCGAAGAAGGCGACCATCAGGTTGATGCCGAAGGCGCCGCCGAGCTGGCGCATGAAGTTGGCGACCCCCGAGCCCTGGCGGACCTTGTCGGGCGGCAGCGCCTTCAGCGACGAGGCGTTGAGGCTGGGGTTGATCAGGCCGAGGCCGAGCCGCGACACCATGATCATGGCGACCAGCGTCCAGAAGGTGGTGTCGATGTCGGCGATCGTCATCCAGGCGAAGCCCAGCGCGAACAGCAGCAGGCCGACGATGATCATCGCCGAGGCCGGGAAGGCGTCGCTCAGCCGCCCGGCCAGCGGGAAGATGAAGGCCAGCATGATGCCGGCCGGCATCATCATCAGGCCGGCCAGCAGCGGCGTGAAGCCGATGATGGTCTGCACGAACACCGGGATGATGTAGGTCGAGCCCATCATGCCGGCGCCGAAGATGAAGGCGATCATGGCGGCGGCCGAGAACTCGATGTTCTTGAAGATCCGGACGTCGAGCATGGCGCGCGGCGTGTGCAGTTCCCACAGCACGAAGACGACCGCGGCGACCGTGCCGACGGTGAGCCGCAGCACGATGATGTCGGACCCCCAGCCCTCGCGCTGGCCGTCGGCGATGCCGGTCATCAGGCCGAACAGGGCCACGCACAGCAGCCCGAAGCCCAGCCAGTCGAACGGCGGGATCTCGCGCGGGATGCGCCGGGTCGGCATGAAGAACAGGCCGAGCACCGCGGCGATGACGCAGAACGGCAGCGAGATGAAGAAGACGTAGCGCCACGAGAAGTACTCGATCATCAGGCCGCCCAGCGTCGGCCCGATCGCCGGCGCGAACACCACGCCGAGGCCGAACACGCCCATCGCGCTGCCCCGCCGCTCCGGCGGGAACACGGTGAAGATCGTCGCCATCACCAGCGGCTGCGCCACCCCGGCGCTGAAGCCCTGAAGGATGCGGGCGAGGATCAGCGAGTCCTCGGTCGGCGCCGAGCCGCCCAGCACCGCGCCCAGCGAGAAGGCGCACAGCGCCGTCACGAACACCCGGCGCTCGCCGAAGATGCCGGTCAGCCAGGCATTGATCAGCATGCCGGCGGTCATCGTCGCCATGTAGGCCGACGACATCCACTGCGCCTTGTCCTGGCCGATGCCGAAGGCGCCCATGACGTCGGGCACGGCGACGTTCACCGTGGTCATGGCCAGCACCATCGAGACCACGCCGACCATGCCCGAGATCGTCACCAGCCAGCGGTAGGACGGCCCGTAGCGTTCGCTCAGGACCTGCGCCGTCTGGATGACGGGGCTATCGGACGTCAATTTCGACTTCGACCATCATGCCCGGCGTCAGCGGCTTGGGCATCTCGACCATGTCGATCTTGACCGGCAGGCGCTGGGTGATCTTGGTGAAGTTGCCGGACGGGTTGGGCGTCGGCAGCAGCGCGAAGCGCGCGGTGGTGGCGCTGCCGATGCGCGCCACCCGGCCGACGAAGCGCTCGTTGGGATAGGCGTCGACGGTGACCAGCACCGGCTGGCCGATCTTGAGGCGGCCGACCTGGGTCTCCTTGATGTTGGCCTCGACCCAGACCTCGGCCGGGTTGTGCAGCAGCAGGATGCGCTGGCCCGCCTGCACATACTCGCCCGGCAGCACGAAGGTGCGGTCGATCACGGCCGGGATCGGGCTCTTGATGGTGCGGTCGCCGACGTCGACGTCCTGCTGGTGCATCTGCGCCGCGAGGTTGGCGACCTGGTGGTCGAGCGCGGCGATCTGGGCGTCGATCACCGTGATCTTGTCCTGGTCGATGCGCGCTTCCTCGAGGCTGCCCTTGGCCTGCTCGTGCTCGGCCCGCGCCTGCTGCAGCTGGCTCTCCAGCTTCTCGACCGCCGACTGCGCCACCTGCAGGGCACGCTCGTTGGCGACGCGGCGCTCGAACAGCGACCATTGCCGCTCGAGCTCGCCCTTGGCGAAGTCGAGGTCGGCCTTGAGCGCCGCCATCGCCTTCTCCTTGGCCTGCACCACCGAGGTGCGGGTGCGCGAGATCGCCTCGGTCTGGGCCAGCGCCAGGCGGCGCTCGGCGCGCAGGCGCGTGCGCTCGGCGCGGACGCCCTCGATCTGGGCCTTCAGCCCGTCGGAGCGCAGCCTGGCGGCGCGGTCGTCGATGCGGGCGACGATGTCGCCGGCGGCAACGCGCTTGCCCTCGAGCGCCGGCATCTCGACCACCCAGCCGTCGGCGCGGCTGGAGATGGTGACGACGTCGGCGGTGACGCGGGCGTCGTACTCGTAGATGTGGGTCAGCCGCAGGTAGAGCTCGCGCCCGCCCCAGGCGAGGGCCAGCAGGACGACGGCGAGGATGGCGAAGGTGCGCGGCCCGAGCGGCAGGCGCAGGCGGCGGACCAGGGGCGGCCGCAGCCGCGGGGCAGAAACCGCGGGCGAGACTGGGGGCGAAACCGGGGGCGAGACCGGGGTTTGGCCGGCCGGGGTGGCCACGGACCGCGCGGCCGGCGGGGGTACCGTCTGGTCCACGTCGGGGTTACCGGGCGAGCGGCCGGGAGAACGTCATCCAAGAATCATAGGGCGGAAACATTTCCTCCACCATCGGCGCGGACAGCATGCAGGAACGCTTCCCGCGCATGCCGGGCTCTCGACTGGCGGCCCCGGCCGCTTGCCAACCGCCGGCCGGCGCGGGACGTTTCAGTCCCGGGACGGCGCCAGCCGCCCGCCCAACAAAAACATTTCGGGAACGCCCACCATGCCAGACGCTTCTCACGGTTCCAGCCCGCGCCGGCTCGACGTCGCCATCGTCGGCGGCGGCCTCGCCGGCCTCTACGCGATTCACCGCCTGCGCAGGATGGGCCTGTCGGTGCGGGCCTACGAGCAGGGCTCCGGGATCGGCGGCACGTGGTTCTGGAACCGCTACCCGGGCGCGCGCTGCGACGTCGAGAGCCTCGAGTACTCCTACAGCTTTTCCGAGGAGCTGCAGCAGGAGTGGAAGTGGCCGGAGCGCTACGGCACCCAGCCCGAGATCCTGAAGTACATCAACCACGTCGCCGACCGCTTCGACCTGCGCCGCGACGTCCAGCTGAACACCCGGATCGAGACGGCGACGTTCGACCGCGACAGCGGCCTGTGGACCCTGCGCACGCGCGACGGCGAGACCATCGAGGCGCGCTACTGCATCATGGCCGCCGGCAACCTGTCGACGCCGCGCCTGCCCGACTTCAAGGGCCTGGAGAGCTTCAGGGGCAAGTGGTACCACTCCGGCCTGTGGCCGCACGAGGGCGTCGACTTCAGCGGCCTGCGGGTCGGCGTCATCGGCACCGGCTCGTCGGGCGTGCAGATGATCCCGATCATCGCGCAGCAGGCCAGGCACCTGACCGTGTTCCAGCGCACCGCGAACTTCAGCCTGCCGGCGCGCAACGCGCCGATGGAGGCCGAGCGCGAGCGCCGGCACAAGGCCAACTACCGCGAGCGCCGGATCGCCGCCTACGACACGCCGTTCGCGATCGGCGGCCACCCGAGGCCGACGCGCTCGGCGCTCGAGGTCTCGGACGAGGAGCGTAACCGCGCCTACGAGTCGAAGTGGCAGGAGGGCGGCAGCATCAGCTACCTCTACGCCTACACCGACCTGCTGGTGAACAGGCAGTCGAACGAGACGGCGTCGGAGTTCGTGCGCAACAAGATCCGCGCGACGGTGAAGGACCCGCGCACCGCCGAGCTGCTGGCGCCCAAGGATCACCCGATCGGCACCAAGCGGCTGTGCCTCGACACCAACTACTACGAGACCTACAACCGGCCCAACGTCAGCCTGGTCGACGTGCGCTCCGACCCGATCGCCGAGATCACCGAGAGCGGCCTCCGGACCGAGGGCGGCCAGTCGTTCGAGCTCGACGCCATCGTGTTCGCCACCGGCTTCGACGCCATGACCGGGGCGCTGCGCGAGATCGACATCCGCACCACCGGCGGCAACGCGGCGGAGGTCAGCCTGCGCGACCACTGGGCGGGCGGGCCGCTCACCTACCTCGGCCTGATGGTGTCGGGCTTCCCCAACATGTTCATCGTCACCGGCCCGGGCAGCCCGGGCGTGAAGACCCAGATGATCGCCTCGATCGAGCAGCACGTCGACTGGATCGCCGACTGCCTCGACCACCTCGCGAGGAACGGCCTCGACCGCATCGAGCCGACCGCGGAGGCCGAGCGCGGCTGGGTCGAGCACGTCAACCAGGTCGCCGACAGCACCCTCTACCCGCTGGCCAACAGCTGGTACGTCGGCGCCAACGTCCCGGGCAAGCCGCGGGTGTTCATGCCCTACGTCGGCGGCTTCGACCGCTACAAGAAGCACAGCGAGGCGATCGCCGCGAACGGCTACGAGGGCTTCGCGCTCGGCCGCACCCCGGCCGGCCAGCGCCAGGCGGCGGAGTAGGGTCGCTCCGTCATCCCGAGCGGGGGTGACGGGGCAATTGCCACCGGCGGGCGCACCGCCTATGTCAGCCGCCGCCATGGAGACGTTGCGCACGCTCGACGCCCTCGAACGCGAGGGGTTGGTTTCGGCCGATCCGCGGCTCGCCGCGGCGGCCGAGGCCATGGCCATCGCCATCACCCCGGAGATGCTGGGGCTGATCCGACGCGACGACCCGGCCGACCCGATCGCCCGCCAGTTCGTGCCCAGCGTCGCCGAGACCGAGATCGCGCCCGGCGAGCTCGCCGACCCGATCGGCGACGAGGCGCGCTCGCCGGTCAAGGGCATCGTCCATCGCTATCCCGACCGCGTGCTGCTGAAGCCGCTGCACGCCTGCCCGGTCTACTGCCGCTTCTGCTTCCGGCGCGAGAAGGTCGGGCCGGGTGGCGACGCGCTGTCGGCCGCCGAGATGGCGCAGGCGATCGCCTACATCCGCGAACGGCCGGCGATCTGGGAAGTCATCCTGACCGGCGGCGACCCGCTGATGCTGGCGCCGCGCCGGCTGGCCGAGCTGCTGGCCGCGCTCGACGCGATCGACCATGTCGGTGTCATCCGCCTGCACAGCCGCGTCCCGATCGTCGATCCCGGCCGCGTCGGCGATGCCCTGGTCGAGGCGCTCCGCCCGCGCCGCGCCGCGCGCTGGCTGGCCGTGCATTGCAACCACCCGCGCGAACTGGCGCCGGCGGCGCGCGCCGCGCTCGCGCGGCTGGCCGACGCCGGCCTGCCGCTGATCGGCCAGACCGTGCTGCTGGCCGGGGTCAACGACGACGCCGACACGCTCGACGCGCTGATGCGCGGGCTGGTGACCGCGCGGGTCAAGCCCTACTACCTGCACCATCCCGACCTGGTGCGCGGCACCGGTCATTTCCGGGTGACGATCGAGAAGGGCCAGGCGCTGATGCGGACGCTGCGCGGCCGGCTGAGCGGGCTGGCGCAGCCGACCTACGTGCTCGACGTGCCGGGCGGGCACGGCAAGGTGCCGATCGGTCCCGGCTACCTCGGCGACGATCCGGACGCCGCCCTGCGGGTGCGCGACCCGTTCGGCGGCGAGCACCCCTACCCGGGGTGAGGTCTACTGCCGCGACTGGTCGAGGGCGGCGAAGCCGACCGGGCCGGGCGTTTCGATGACGCAGCCGATCTCGATGGTTCCGGCCTTCTCGAACTGCAGCGTCAGCGGCAGCCGGCCGCCGGTCGGCAGCGCCCCGGTGACCCCGTTCAGCAGTACGTGGTAGCCGCGCGGCTTGAGCTCGCGCGATTCGCCGGCCGGCAGGCCGAGGCCGTTGGCCAGCGGCCGCATCTCGATGTCGGGTCCGACCACCTTGATGCCGCACAGCTCGACCGAGGTCGCCTGCGGGCAGGTCGCGCCGACCAGCCGGTCGTCGGCCGGACCGGTGTTGACCAGCGAGAAGAAGGCGCCGGCAACGCCGGGGAAGTCCGACGAGCCGCGCGCCCACGGCTTGCGAATCTCGATCGCGCCCAGCGTCGCCGCCGCGGGCGACGGGGCCTCGGGCTTCTCGGCCTTGCGTTTGAACCAACTCATCGCGGGGATGCGCTCCATTAGAATTTCTTTCAACTGCACCGGTTCGCGCCGGACGTCCAGCCCGCGCGGCGACCGGCCGCGCCATGAACCGAACTTGGGCAACCGCGCCGCGGCGCGGCGGCCGTCGTCCTAGCGGCGCCCGACCGCGGCGATCGCCGTCCGGTTCGAGCGCGACTGCGGCGCGTTCAGCTCCTCGACCAGCCACTCCTCGAACGCCCGGGTCTTGGGCCGCGTCGCGGCGGCGGGCGGGCAGACGAACCACCACGCCTTGCCCGAGTCGACGATCTGCGGGAACGGCTGGAACAGCCGGCCCGACGCCAGCTCCTCGCGGAACAGCTGCGGCGGCCCGACCGCGACGCCGGCGCCTTCCATCGCCGCCTCGACCGCGATCATGGTCGAGTCGAAGGTCAGCACGCGCTTGGGCTTGAAGTCGCCCATGCCGACCGCGCGCAGCCAGATCGACCACTCGGGATCGTAGGTCATGTCGATGAACGGCACGCGCTTGAGATCCTCGAGCGTCTTCAGCTTGTCGCGGTAGCGGCGCCCGCACAGCGGCGTCAGCACGTCGGAAAAAAGCCGCGTGGCATGCAGTTCCGGCTCGGGCTGCACGGTGAAGCGGATGGCGCAGTCGAAGTCCTCGCGGGCGAAGTCGACGCGGCGCTGCGTCGTCGTCATGCGGACCTCGATCTCGGGATGCTTGGCCTGGAAGCGGTGCAGCCGCGGCGCCAGCCAGCCAAGCGCGAAGGTGGTGACGAGGCTGACGTTGAGCGTGCCGGAGTTGGCCTTGCGGCCGACGCGCTCGAGCGCGTTGGTCATGCGGTCGAAGGCGTCGCGCAGGTCGGGCAGCAGCGCCTCGCCCTCGCTGGTGATCTCGAGCCCGCGCGGACGGCGCACGAACAGCGCCACGCCGAGGCGCTCCTCCAGCGCCTTGACCTGGTGGCTGACGGCGGCCTGCGTGACGTGGAGCTCCTCCGCGGCGTGGGTGAAGCTGGCGTGACGCGCCGCCGCCTCGAAGGCGCGCAGGGCGTTGAGGGGCAGCTGGGAACGGCTCATCGCGATACCGAGATCATAGTTATTCTAAGTCTCCCCCGAGCAATCGTCCTTTGCGCACAGCGGTACCTTAGCGCAAATAGGGCAAGCAAACGAGGTGCTTCCCGGCAATTCGGCCCGGACGCCCCGAACGGAGCTAAGTCATGTCGTCCCTGTCCAGCGTGCGGACCTTCGTCCGCCCGGCTACCCCCGCTTTCTCGATCGGCCGCGCCGTGGCGCTGCTGGCCGGCATCGTCGCCGTCGCCTTCGAGACGGTCATGAGCCGCGCCGAGCTGGCCCGGTCGCGACGCCAGCTGGCCCAGCTCGACGAGCGCCTGCTGCGCGACATCGGCCTCGACCGCATGTCGGCGCGCCAGGAAGCGGCGAAGGGTTACCGGCTGTAACGGCCGGGCTGCGTAACCGCCGGCCCGCCCGGCAATTGCCGGCGGGCGGCGGATAGAGCAGGGTGGTCGGGGGCGCCTAACCTGCGCCCATGACCCAACCCACCCTCGCTTTCTCCCCCGCCGTGCCCGTCCCCCCGATCCCCGACGAGGCCACCTGCTGGCAGGCCGTCCAGGACCGCGACCGCCGCTACAACGGCCGGTTCTGGTTCTCGGTGCGTTCGACCGGCGTCTACTGCCTGCCGTCCTGCGCCGCCCGGCCGCCGTTGCGCCGCAACGTCGCCTTCCACGTTTCGCCCGAGGCCGCCGAGGCCGCGGGCTTCCGCGCCTGCAAGCGCTGCAAGCCGCGCGACTGGCAGGCCGAGTCCGGCCTCAGCCGGCCGGTCGCCCGCGCCTGCGCCCTGTTCGACGCCGCCGACGGCGACGGCCCGCCGTCGCTGGCCGCGGTGGCCCGCCGCGTCGGCCTGTCGCCCGGTGCGCTGGGCAAGCGCTTCGTGGCCGAGCTGGGCGTCAACCCGCGCGACTGGCTGGCGGCGCGCAAGCGCCAGAAGTTCCGCCGCGCCCTGCGCGGCGGCGAATCGGTCGCCGACGCCCTGTACGGCGCCGGCTACGGCTCGCCCAGCCGGGTCTACGAGAGCGCCGACGCCGCGCTCGGCATGACGCCCGCGACCTACGCCCGGGGCGGTGCCGGCGCGCGCATCGGCTTCACCACCGCGGCCTCGGACTATGGCCGCGTGCTGGTCGCGACCACGCCGCGCGGCATCGCCGCGGTGTTCCTGGGCGACGACGACCGGGCGCTCGAGAAGGAACTGCGCGGCGACTTCCCGGCGGCCGAGATCGCGCGCGACGATGCCGGCCTCGCGCCGCGGGTCGAGGCCGTGCTGGCCCGGCTGTCGGGCCGCAGGCCGACCGCGCTCGACGCGGCCGACGCACCGCTCGACATCATCGGCACCGCCTTCCAGTGGAAGGTCTGGAAGGAACTGACCCGCATCCCGCCGGGCGAGACCCGGACCTACGGCGAGATCGCCGCGAGCATCGGCGCGCCGGGCGCCGCCCGCGCCGTCGGCCGCGCCTGCGCCACCAACCGGGCGGCCGGCGTGATCCCGTGCCACCGTGCGGTCGGCGCCGGCGGCGGCCTGACCGGCTATCGCTGGGGCGTGGCGCGCAAGGAGCGGTTGCTGGCCGACGAGCGCCGGCGCAACAGGACGTAGAAGGCGCCGCCGCCGCCGTGACGCGGGTGCGCCGGTCGCACCGCGCGCACGCGGTCGCGGTTGTCGGCGCGGTTGAGCCAGCCGACGAACTCGCCGCGGATGCGGCCGCCGAACACGCGGCCGCCTTCCAGCCGCACGCCCTTGCCGGTGACCACCAGCACGACCCGCAGCGCGCGCGCCGCCGCGTCCTCGAGGAAGCGCGTCACCGCGCGCTCGGCGGCCGCCACCGTCATGCCGTGCAGGTCGATCGAGGCCTGCGGCACCAGCTTGCCGCGCGACAGCGAGCGCGAGACGTCGCGGTCGAAGGCGCGGTCCTCGACCGACAGTTCGGGACGTACCGGCGCCGCCGGCCGGCGCGGCCGCGGCGCCGCCAGCCGGGCGGCGAGCTCCTCCGCCGTCGCCGCGGCCGGCGACTCGTCGGGCTGCCTGGCCGGCGCGGCGGCGCGCTTCTTCGGCATCGCCGCCAGCCGCGCGGCGCGCCGGCGCGCGCGCAGCGGCTTCACGTCCGCCATCGCCGCGGCAAAGAGGTCGGCATCCTTGACCATGGCTGTTTCGTGTAGCCTTGGCCGCGGGGTGGGTCTACACAGCCCGCCATGGCACAGGCGTCTCCTCCGCCGTCGCAATCGCCGCCGGCACCCGATCCCGATCTCCAGACCGGGTTGCAGTATCTCAAGGCTGGCTGGTTCGACCGCGCCGAGCCGCTGTTCCGCGCCGCCCTCGGGCGCCACGGCGACCGTCCCGACATCCTGCACTTCCTGGCCGTCTGCCTCGCGCAGCGCGGCGCCGTGGTCGAGGCCGAGGGCCTGTGGCGGCGCGCCATCGCGCGCGACCCCAAGGAGCCGATGCTGTCCTACAACCTCGCGCTGGCGGTGCGGGCGCAGGGCAAGCTCGACGATGCCGCGCGCTACTTCCGCGACACCATCCGCAACGCCCCGGGCCACGTCGAGGCGCGGCTGGGCCTCGCCTCGGTGCTGATGGACCTCGGCCGCTTCGCCGCCGCCGAGCGCGAGCTGGGCGAGTTCGTCACCAACGTCGACGAGGCCATTCACAAGGGCGGCGAGGTCGGCGAGAAGCTGAAGCCGCTGCAGGCCCGCGCCCGCAACATGCTGGGCTACGTGCTCTACCGCCTCGGCCACCATTCGCCGGCGATCGAGATGCTCGACCTCGCGCTGCACGATGCCGGCGACGACGGCGCGCGGCGCGGCCAGATCCTGGGCGACCGGGCGCTGGCGCTGAGCGCGCTCGGCCACCACGACGAGGCGATCGCCGGCGCCCAGCAGGCGCTCGAGGCGGCGCCGGACAGCCCGTCGGTCCGCCACATCATGGGCTACGTGCTGCAGCTGGCGGGCAAGCCGGCCGAGGCCATCCCGTTCATCGAGCAGGCGCTGCAGCGCGACCCGAACTTCAGCGCCGCGCTGCGCACGCTGGCGCTGGCCAAGCAGTCGCTGGGCCAGGCCGGCGAAGCCGAGGCCCTGCTGCAGCAGGCGCTGGCGAGGGCGCCGACCAACGTCGACATCGTGCTGCAGCTGTCGTTCCTGCGCATCTCCGACAAGCGCCACGAGGAGGCGCTGGCGGTGCTGCAGCCCTACCTCCAGGCCTTCCCGTCGGACGCCCGGGCGCTCAACAACCAGGGCCTCGCGTTGCGCGGCCTCAAGCGCTTCGACGAGGCCCGCCGCACGCTCAAGAAGGCGGTCCGGCAAGCCCCGGAAGACCCGTTCCTGCTGACCAACTTCGGCTGCGTGCTGGTCGATCTCGGCCGCGCCGCCGAGGCCAAGCCGCTGCACGAGAAGGCGCTGCGCCTGCTGCCCGGCGATTCGCGGCTGCTCGGCCACTTCGGCATCTGCCTCGCCGCGCTGGGCGAGTCCGACCGCGCCCGCGAGGCGCTCGACACCGCGCTGGCGGCCGACCCGAACAACGCCGAGGCGCTCGACGCGCTGGTCAAGCTCAGCGCCCCCAACTGAGGCCATGACGCAACCATGAGCGACGCCACCGCCCGCCTCGACGAGGTGCGCCGCCGCATCGCCGAGGCGGCGCGCGCCGCCGGGCGCGACCCGGCGACGGTCACCCTGGTCGCGGTGTCCAAGACCCACGGCGCCGACCGGGTGCGCGAGCTGCTGCAGGTCGGCCAGCGCGTGTTCGGCGAGAACCGCGTCCAGGAGGCCGAGGGCAAGTTCCCGGCGCTCAAGGCCGAGTATCCCGACCTCGAGCTGCACCTGATCGGGCCGCTGCAGACCAACAAGGCGCGCGAGGCGGTGGCGTTGTTCGACGTCATCCAGTCGGTCGACCGCGAGCGCCTGGCCGCGACCCTGGCCAGGGAGATGGAGCGCGCCGGCCGCCGCCCGGCCTGCTACGTCCAGGTCAACACCGGCGAGGAGCCGCAGAAGGCGGGCGTGCTGCCGGCCGAGGTCGACGCCTTCGTGGCGTCGTGCCGCGACGGCCACAAGCTGCCGGTGGTCGGGCTGATGTGCATCCCGCCGGTCGACGAGGACCCGTCGCTGCATTTCGCCCTGCTCGCCAAGATGGCGGCGCGCAACGGCCTCGACCGGGTGAGCATGGGCATGAGCGCCGACTACGAGACCGCCGTGCGGCTGGGCGCCACCCATGTCCGCGTCGGCACCGCCCTGTTCGGCTCCCGCGGGACCTGACCCGGCGCCATGCCCGAGCTGCCCGAGGTCGAAACCGTCCGCCGGGGTCTGGTTCCGAAGCTGGTCGGCCGCCGCATCGTCCGGCTGGTCCAGCGCCGCCGCGACCTCCGGGTGCCGCTGCCGGCGCGCTTCGCCGAGCGGGTCGAGGGCCGTACCGTGCGGGCGATCGACCGGCGCGCCAAGTACCTGCTGCTGCGGCTCGACGACGGCCATACCCTCGTCGTCCACCTCGGCATGTCGGGCCGCATGACCCTGCACGACGCCGCCAGCGCCGCCGAGCACCCGTTCGAGCGCCACGACCACGTGGTGTTCGAGACCGACGCCGGCTGGCAGGTCCGCTTCAACGACGCCCGCCGCTTCGGCCTGATGG
This sequence comes from uncultured Reyranella sp., assembly GCA_964420105.1. Taxonomy (GTDB): domain Bacteria; phylum Pseudomonadota; class Alphaproteobacteria; order Reyranellales; family Reyranellaceae; genus Reyranella. Next base: position 7,814 of record CAYQRL010000002.1, on the reverse strand, counting down.
TGCTGCTGGCCGACGACGCGGTCGCCGGTCACAGGATGTTCCGCGGCCTGGGACCGGAGCCGCTCGACCCGGCGTTCGACGGGCCGGCGCTGGCCGCCCGCCTCGCGGGCCGCAAGACCCCGATCAAGGCGGCGCTGCTCGACCAGAAGACGCTGGTCGGGGTCGGCAACATCTACGCCTGCGAGGCGCTGTTCCTGGCCGGGATCTCGCCGCGGCGCTCGGCCCGCACCGTCCAGGGCGACCGCGCCGCCCGGCTGGCGGCGGCGATCCGGCAGGTGCTGGAGCGATCGATCGCCGACGGCGGCTCGACGCTGCGCGACCACGTCCAGCCGGGCGGCGAGCTGGGCTATTTCCAGACCCGCTTCAACGTCTACGACCGCGCCGGCACCAACTGCCCGACCCCGGGCTGCGGCCAGGCCGTGCGCCGGCTGGTCCAGGCCGGCCGCTCGACCTTCTATTGCACGCGCTGCCAGCGCTAGATAATGACCAGACCCCGGAGGAAACGATGACCGCCTACCAGAACATCAAGACCGAGACCCAGGGCCGCGTCGGCATCATCCGCCTCGACCGTCCCAAGGCGCTGAACGCGCTGTGCGCCGACCTGGTGCGCGAGCTCGGCCAGGCGCTCGACGCCTTCGAGGCCGATCCCGGCATCGGCTGCATGGTCCTGACCGGCAGCGACAAGGCCTTCGCCGCCGGCGCCGACATCAAGGAGATGAAGGACCAGTCCTACCAGGACGTGTTCCTGAAGGACTTCATCACGGTCGGCTGGGAGAAGGTCAGCCAGGTCCGCAAGCCGATCGTCGCCGCGGTCGCCGGCTACGCCCTCGGCGGCGGCTGCGAGATGGCCATGATGTGCGATTTCATCATCGCCGCGGACAATGCCAGGTTCGGCCAGCCCGAGATCACCCTGGGCACCATCCCGGGGGCCGGCGGCACCCAGCGCCTGCCCCGCTTCGTCGGCAAGTCCAAGGCCATGGACCTGGTCCTGACCGGCCGGATGATGGACGCCGCCGAGGCCGAGCGCTGCGGCCTGGTCAGCCGGGTGGTCCCGCTGGCCGACCTGATGACCGAGGCCCTGGCCGCGGCCGAGAAGATCGCCGGGATGAGCCTGCCGGCCACCATGGTCGCCAAGGAGGCCGTCAACCGGGCCTTCGAGACCACCCTGGCCGAGGGAATCCGGTTTGAACGCCGCACCTTCCACGCCACCTTCGCCTTCGAGGACCGGGCCGAGGGCATGGCGGCCTTCGCCGACAAGCGCAAGGCGGGCTGGAAACACCGCTGAACGGCGGTAAATGGCCGTTTTGGGCGGCCGGGGCGGGGTTGACCGGCTGCCGGCCGGCCCGTATACACCCGCCCTTCCGTTAGACGAGGAATTCAATGGCAAACCACAAGTCGGCCGAGAAGCGCGCCCGCCAGACGAAGCGCCGCACCGCCGTGAACACGGCGCGCCGCAGCCGCGTGCGCGGCTCGATCAAGAAGGTCGAGGAAGCGATCAAGTCGGGCGACAAGAAGGCGGCCGCCGAGGCCCTGCGCGCGGCGCAGCCGGAGATCCAGCGCGGCGCCACCAAGCGCATCGTCACCAAGAACGCCGCCTCGCGCCGCGTCTCGCGCCTGTCGGCGCGCATCAAGGCGATGGCCTGAGACGACATCCCGTCTCTCCTCGCCTCAGACGTTGTGAACGCCGCTCGCACGAGCGGCGTTTTTCTTTTTCGGCTTCGCGACGACGCGACGGAGTCGCGACGTTTTTTTTTTCGCTTCGATGTCGTCGGAACATTTGGTCGGCAAACCGCCGAACGACATACGATTCGCTTTTATCGAAGCCCATCGTCGGGCGAGCGCAAGATGTAGAGCGACTCGTCGCGCGAGGTTCGCGTCGAAATCGGAATCGCCGCGATGTCAATCGACTCGCACAGGGGAGATGTTGAATCATGTTCCTCGATGGTGGGTCGAAGCGTTTGCGAGTCATGGGGAGTCTGTCTAAGAGTCGCGTCATCGCGACGGAGCGTGGGGCGCCGAGACGCGAGCCACGGCGAGGGATGGGGGCTTCTTTCCTCGCCGCGTGACCAACGAGGGAGACAAGCACAGCCACGAAGCGACAGTCGATCGATGCGTGCGAAGCGTTTCCTCTATGGCGCTTCCCGATCGCCGTCTTCCTCCGTGATTGTGTCCATCGTCGGCAGCGGCTCGCATCGAGGAGCTCCGCATAATGAAGAGCGGGGGCCATGGCGAATACGGAAGACATCGCGGGCAGGTATCGAGTGTCTCCGGCCGGCGGGTACGCCGGCGACATCGCCCCGACGGAAGCCTGGAAGCTCCTCGGTGATCGCAAGGATGCGGTTCTGATCGACGTGCGCACCCGCGCCGAGTGGAACTATGTCGGCCTGCCCGACCTCGAGTCGCTCGGCCACAAGCCGGCGCTGATCGAGTGGCAGGTCTTCCCGTCGATGCAGGTCAACCCGGAGTTCGTGAGCGCACTGTCGGGCGCGCTCGCCGACAAGGCGGCGCCGCTCCTCTTCCTCTGCCGCAGCGGCGTGCGCTCGGCGGCGGCGGCCAAGGCCATGACCGCGGCGGGCTACGCCAACTGCCTCAACGTGACGGACGGGTTCGAAGGCCCGCTCGACGCCGCCGCGAAGCGCGGCTCGACACGGGGCTGGAAGGCCTCCGGACTTCCCTGGAGGCAGTCATGAACCGCATCCAGGCGCCGCTGGGCGGCAACGACAACATCGCATCGTACGAACAAAAGACAATGGTGGGGGCCAATATGGAAGAACTTGCGGGCCGGAAGGAGCTTGAAGCGCACTGGGTGCGCGTCTGCGACCGGCTGCGCAAGGAAATCGGCGACAAGGCGTTCAAGACCTGGTTCGGCGAGGTCGAGCTGGGCAAGCTGGAGACCGGCAAGCTGCGCCTCTACGCGCCGACCCGCTTCGTGCGCGACTGGGTCGCGCGGCACTACGGCGACCGCGTGCTCGCCTACTGGCAGTCGGTGAACGCCGGCGTCAGCAGCGTCGAGGTCAACCTCGTGCCGCCGCCGGCGCCGCGCCGCCCGAACGAGATCATCGCCATGCCGCCGGTGCCGAGCTCGCCGCAGGGCTACCAGTCGGCGATGCCGCGGCTCGGCCCGGCGATCGGCCGCGGCGCCGACGACGGCTTCCAGGGTCCGGAGGCGCGCTACACCTTCGCCAACTTCGTGGTCGGCAAGCCGAACGAGTTCGCCTACGCCGCCGCGCGCAACATCGCCGAGCAGGACAAGCCGCTGCCGGAGCGCAACCCGCTCTACATCTTCGGCGGCGTCGGCCTGGGCAAGACCCACCTGATGCACGCGATCTGGCACGCCATCCGCGAGCGCGATCCCAAGCAGCGCGTGCTCTACCTCACGGCCGAGAGCTTCGTGAACCGCTTCATCCAGGCGCTGCGGACCAAGAACACCGGCCAGTTCAAGGAGCTGTTCCGCAACGTCGACGTGCTGATGGTCGACGACGTCCAGTTCATCTGCGGCAAGGAAGCCAGCCAGGACGAGTTCTTCTTCACGTTCAACTCGCTGGTCGAGCAGAACAAGCAGATCGTGCTGTCGTCGGAGAAGCCGCCGAGCGAGCTGCAGGACATCGAGGAGCGCATGCGCTCGCGGCTGGGCAGCGGCCTGGTCGCCGACATCCACTCGTCGACCTACGAGCTGCGACTGTCGATCCTGCAGACCAAGGCCGAGAACGCCCGCGTCCCGGTGCCGTCGTCGGTGCTGGAGTTCCTCGCCCACAAGATCAGCACCAACATCCGCGAGCTCGAGGGCGCGCTCAACCGCGTCGTCGCGCACGGCCAGCTGATCGGCCGCGAGATCACCGTCGAGATGGCCCAGGACGTGCTGCACGACCTGCTGCGCCAGGCCGACCGCAAGGTCACGGTCGACGAGATCCAGCAGCGGGTGGCGGCGCACTACAACATCAAGCTGGCCGAGATGAGCTCGCCGCGGCGTGCCCGCTCGGTCGCGCGGCCGCGCCAGGTCGCGATGTACCTCGCCAAGCAGCTGACCACGCTCAGCCTGCCGCAGATCGGCAAGCGCTTCGGCAACCGCGACCACACCACGGTCATGCACGCCGTGCGCAAGATCGAGGAACTCAAGATCTCCGACCTGTCGATTGCGGAAGACGTCGAGTTGCTCAAGCGCCAGTTGCAGGGCTGAGGGTCGCCCCCTCCCTGCCCGCGGACGGGACCCCGAGGGGCCCCGTCCGGCCCGCCGCGGCGGGCCTTAAACGCCTATAATCGCGAGCAAAATCGCTTCCCGTCGGGGCCGGCCGTGCTATAGTCTGCAACCGTTCCGCCGCGTCCGTCGGGATGCGCGAAACGGGGTGTCTGAAACACGCTTTTTGGCCCCCTCGGTACAGCGACCCATCCATGAAACTGACGATCGAACGGGCAGCCCTCCTCAAGGCGCTGGCCCATGTCCAGAGCGTGGTCGAGCGGCGGAACACGATCCCCATCCTGTCCAACGTCCTGATCACCGCCCAGAAGGGCCGGCTGAGCCTGGCGGCGACCGACATGGACCTCGCCATCACCGAGCAGGTCGATGCCAGCGTCGGCAAGGCCGGGTCGACCACGGCGCCCGCCCACACGCTCTACGAGATCGTCCGCAAGCTGCCCGACGGCGCCCAGGTCGAGCTCGAGGTCGCGACCGACGGCAACAGCCTGGTGATCCGGGCCGGCCGCTCGCGCTTCACCCTGCAGTGCCTGCCGCCGGCCGACTTCCCGGCGATGGCCGAGGGCGACCTGCCGCACCGCTTCCAGCTGCCGGCGACCGACCTCAAGGGCATCATCGACCGCACCCGGTTCGCGATCTCCAACGAGGAGACCCGCTACTACCTGAACGGCATCTACTTCCACGCCGCCACCGCCGGCGGCACCGCCGTCCTGCGCGGCGTCGCGACCGACGGCCATCGCCTCGCCCGGGTCGAGGTGCCGCTGCCCAAGGGCGCCTCCGAGATCCCCGGCGTGATCGTGCCGCGCAAGACCGTGAACGAGGTCCGCAAGCTGCTCGACGAGAGCGACGGCTCGGTCGACGTCGAGCTGAGCGACACCCGCATCCGCTTCGCCTCGGGCGGCGTCACCCTGGTCAGCAAGCTGATCGACGGCACCTTCCCCGACTACGAGCGGGTCATCCCGACCGGCAACGACAAGGTCCTGAACGTGCCGTGCAAGGAGTTCGCGCACGCCGTCGACCGCGTCTCGACGATCTCGACCGAGAAGTCGCGCGCCATCAAGCTGGCGGTCGCCAAGGGCGTCGTGACCCTGTCGGCGACCAGCCCGGACGCCGGCAGCGCGACCGAGGAGATCGAGGTCGACTACGGCTTCTCGCCGCTCGAGATCGGCTTCAACTCGCGCTACCTGCTCGACATCACCGAGCAGATCGCCGGGTCCGAGGCGCGCTTCCTGATGGCCGATGCCGGTTCGCCCACGCTGGTGCGCGACGGGGCCGACGAAAGCGCGCTCTACGTGCTCATGCCGATGCGGGTATGACGGCGCCGAGCAGCGCTTTCGCCTATGCCCCCGACGCCGCAAGCGGCGCAGCGCCGGCCCCCCTGGCCGTGCGCCAGCTGCGGCTGACCGATTTCCGCAACTACCGCCAGCTCCGCCTCGACTGCGGGCCCGAGCCGATCGTGCTGGTCGGCGCCAACGGCGCCGGCAAGACCAACCTGCTCGAGGCGCTGTCGTTCCTGGCGCCCGGCCGTGGCCTGCGCCGGGCCCGGCTCGACGATGTCTGCCGCCGCGCCCGCGGTGCCGAGGCCGACGGCGGCGCGGCCGGTTCCGCTGCCAGCTGGGCGGTCGCGGCGACGCTCGACACGCCGGAAGGCCGGCTGGCGATCGGCACCGGTCTCGAGGCCGGCCGCGCCGAGGGCAGCCTGCGCCGCGCCGTGCGGATCGATGGCCGGCCGGCCGCCAGCCAGACCGCGCTCGGCCTCCACGTCGCCGCCGTGTGGCTGACGCCGCAGCTCGACCGCCTGTTCCTCGACGGGCCGGGCGAGCGCCGCCGCTTCCTCGACCGCCTGGTCACGGCGCTGCATCCCGAGCATGCCGGCGACGTCGCCGCCTACGAGAACGCGCTGCGCCAGCGCGCCCGCCTGCTCGGCGAGGGCAACCGCGACCCGCACTGGTTCGGGGCGCTCGAGGACACCATGGCCCGCCACGGCGTCGCCTTGGCCGCCGCCCGCGCCGACACCGTGCAGCGCCTCGACGCGGCGGCGCGGCTCGGCATCGGCCCGTTCCCGCGCGCCGCGCTGGCGATGGCCGGCGAGGTCGACGGCTGGGTCGCGGCGATGGCGGCGATCGACGCCGAGGACCGGCTGCGCGCGGCGCTGGCGGCCAACCGCGGCCGCGACGGCGAGGCCGGCACGACGCTGTGCGGGCCGCACCGCAGCGACCTCGCGGTCCGCCACCTCGACCTCGACCTGCCGGCCGCCGAGGGCTCGACCGGCCAGCAGAAGGCCGTGCTGGTGTCGATCGCGCTGGCCCATGCCCGGCTGGTCGCGCTGTCGCGCGGCCGCGCCCCGCTGCTGCTGCTCGACGAGATCGCCGCCCACCTCGACGCCGAGCGCCGCGCCGCGCTGTTCGACGAGGTCGTGGCGCTCGGGCTGCAATGCTGGATGACCGGCACCGACGCCGAACTGTTCTCCCCGCTCGGCCGCCGCGCGCAGGTGCTGCGCGTCACCGACGGCGCCGTCGCCGCGGCCTGACCCCGTTTCCGAAAGAAGCCCCATGACCGACCAGACCAACGACCCCAACGGCCTTCCCGACCCGGCTCCCGACCTGACCCACGGGGCCGACGACTACGGCGCCGATTCGATCAAGGTGCTGCGCGGCCTCGACGCCGTGCGCAAGCGTCCGGGCATGTACATCGGCGACACCGACGACGGTACCGGCCTGCACCACATGGTCTACGAGATCGTCGACAACGCCATCGACGAGGCGCTGGCCGGCTACTGCGACCGGGTCGACGTGGTGCTGCACGGCGACGGCTCGGTGACGGTGCGCGACAACGGCCGCGGCGTGCCGGTCGACACCCACAAGGAAGAGGGCGTGTCGGCGGCGATCGTGATCTTCACCCAGCTGCACGCCGGCGGGAAGTTCGACCAGAACTCGTACAAGGTGTCGGGCGGCCTGCACGGCGTCGGCGCGGCGGTGGTCAACGCCCTGTCCGAGCATCTCGACCTGCGCATCTGGCGCAGCGGCCGCGAGCACTTCGTGCGCTTCCGCCACGGCGATCCCGAGGGCGACCTGCAGGTGGTCGGCGAGGCGCCGGCCGACAGGCACGGCACCGAGGTCACCTTCCTGCCCTCGACCGGCACCTTCACCAGGACCGAGTTCGACTTCGCCACGCTCGAGCACCGGCTGCGCGAGCTCGCCTTCCTGAACTCCGGCGTGCGCATCGTGCTGACCGACGAGCGCGGCGCCGAGCCCAAGGTGTCGGAGCTGTTCTACGAGGGCGGCGTCGAGGCCTTCGCCAGGTACCTCGACCGCAACAAGCAGGTGATGCACAGCCCGCCGGTGTCGATCCGCGGCGAGCGCGACGGCATCTCGGTCGAAGTCGCGATGCAGTGGAACGACAGCTACCACGAGACGATGCTGTGCTTCACCAACAACATCCCGCAGCGCGACGGCGGCACCCACCTCGCCGGCTTCCGCGGCGCGCTGACGCGCACGCTGAACAAGTACGCCGAGGAGAGCGGCCTGCTCAAGAAGGAGAAGGTCGCGCCGACCGGCGAGGACATGCGCGAGGGCCTGACCTGCGTGCTGTCGGTCAAGGTGCCCGACCCCAAGTTCTCGTC
>CAYQRL010000001.1:0-569666 GCA_964420105.1 uncultured Reyranella sp. | reverse complement strand
GGGCTGGAGCAGGTCCCAAGGGTTCGGCTGTTCGCCGATTAAAGTGGTACGTGAGTTGGGTTCAAAACGTCGTGAGACAGTTTGGTCCCTATCTGCTGTGGGTGTTCGAGACTTGAGAGGAGCCGTCCTTAGTACGAGAGGACCGGGATGGACGTACCTCTGGTGTACCAGTTGTGACGCCAGTCGCAGCGCTGGGTAGCTATGTACTGAAGGGATAAACGCTGAAAGCATCTAAGCGTGAAACCCGCCTCGAAACTAGGTCTCGCTGAGAGTCGTGGTAGACCACCACGTTGATAGGCCGCATGTGCAAGTGCAGTGATGCATTCAGCTTAGCGGTACTAATAGCTCGATCGGCTTGATCTCATTCGTTCCGTGCAGCGGTCGACATCCGCTGCCGGCCTTGTCCCACGGACTTTCAGATACCTCTTTGCGCTTCGACGACCTGGTGGTTCTAGCGAGGGGCTTGCACCCGATCCCATTCCGAACTCGGACGTGAAAACCCTCAGCGCCAATGGTACTGTGTCTTAAGGCACGGGAGAGTAGGTCGCTGCCAGGTCTTCCAAGCGCACGGAGATCCTCTTCCGAAACGATGTCTTCCCCTCGCTTGGGAATTCTTTGCCGCGGGGTGGAGCAGCCCGGTAGCTCGTCAGGCTCATAACCTGAAGGTCGTAGGTTCAAATCCTGCCCCCGCAACCAAATCGAAAAGCCGTCCTCTCGCGAGGGCGGCTTTTTTGATTCCGGCGTCCCGGGAGCCCGGGCGCCGGCGAACCGGGCCCGGGCCTAGGCAACCGGACCTTACGGCAGGTTCTTGTGCGAGCCGTCGCAGAACGGCGCGTTCTTGGTATGCTTGCAGGCGCAAAGCCAGGCGTCGCCGGTCTTCTCGGCGGTGAACTTCTTCGGCACGAAGTCGGAGCCCTTGTGGCTGCCGTCGCAGAACGGCTGCTTGGCGCTCTTGCCGCAGGTGCACCACCAGTAATCCTTGCCGGCCTCCAGCGCGACCTTGTTCGGCGCCTTGGCGGCAATGGTCGGTTCGCTCATCTCGCAATCCTCGTCTCGTCGTGTTTGGACCGTCCCCCTTCTAGCAGCCCCCATGCCGCCCTGTAACGCACGAGCGCTTGACCACGTCCCTTGGAGCGAGCGGGGAACGGATGGGAGGCCCGGCGTGAGCGCCACGGACGATTTGCTCAACGAACGACGCTGCCTGCTCGAGTTCGGCCTGCCGCTGTTCATGGATTTCTGGCCCGACCGGATCCCGATGACTGCGCCGCACATGCTGACCAGTTACCTGGGGACGCTGCTCAGCCGACTGGCGCGGTGTTACTGGGTCGGGCTCGCGGAGGAGGCGCGGCCGCGCCTGGAGCAGATGATCGGCTGGATGGAACGGCAGGATCCGGCGGAGTTCTCGTGCCCGGGAGAAACTCACAGGGGGACGGAACTGGTCGTGCCCGAGTCCCAGGTGTCGTGGTGGGAAACGCTGGGCCTCTGCAAGTGGCTGGCACGGGACGAGGACAGCTCGGAGGAGCTGGGCAAGGCCCTGTTCGCCACGTGGGACCAGTGGCAATTGCTGCGCCCCGAGAAGCACGCGCCGGAACTCGGCAGTCGCCAGGCCTTCATGTCCCGGACCCTGGCTCTGGCGCTGGCGGCCAAGCGGCCTGAATTCGGGGCCCATATGTATGACCTCGTGGAGGACTGGGACCCGCGAGACCGGGATCGCTTCAGAACGCGGTACGGGCACTGGGCGTGCGTGCACTTGGCGCACGGCGGTGCCCGTGACGGTGACTACGTCCGGACGGGCATCGATGTCCTGCGGGAGTTCGCGACCGAGCCCCGTGCGTGGGGGCCATCGGACGAGTACCTGTTCTGGCTGAAGGCGGTGTGGTTCGACACCGGCCTGGCTGCCACGGCCGAAGAGGCGGTGGCGCGAGAGTACGACGTGGAAAGCTGGAGGCGCCCCGGGTTCCTGCCGAAGCGGGAGAGTTTCCTGTGAGCGGGTTCGATCCCGAGGCAAAGCGTGAGATCCTGCTCGCCTTGAGCCTGCCGATGCTCGACTTCCAGCCGTGGTGCCAGCCCCCGACGCGGATCGTCGGGCATGTCCACGATTGTGTCGGAGAACTTGCCGCGTGCTACTGGGTCGGCCTGGCCGACATCGCTCGCCCGAAGTTGCGCGCGATCCTCGACTGGATGAATGGCCAATCTCCGCCGCACAGGGGCGTGTGGGCGGCGCGTTCGGAGCATTGGCGCGCTGCCGCGATCCATCATTTCTTGTGGTGGGAGGCGGCCGCGCTCGCCCGCTGGTTGGTCTACGACGGTCCGGCAACCGTCGAGTTCGCCCGGGCTGTCGAAGTCGAGCGGGATGCGTGGGCGCTGGCGCCCGCGGAGGCGCTGGCGTTCGGGCAGGATCGTCTCGAGCAGGCGCTGGGCAAGGTCCTTCCCATGGCCCTTTCCGCCGGTCTTCCGGCGATCGGGCGGGAACTCGACGCCCTCTGCACCCAGCGGACTCCTCAGTGGGGAGCGAGGCCCGCCCTGGAATTCGGTCGCTGGGCCTGCGAGCGCCTCGACGCCGGCGGTGCTCGCGACGCCACGTTCGTCGCCGCCGGCGAGGCCATGCTTCGCGAGACGCTGACGGAGTACTTCCAGTTCATGCCGGACATGGGCGACGCGGCGCTCTGGCTGAAGGCCATCTACTTCGACAGCGGAATCACGGCGACCGCCGAGGAGACGATCCTGCGCGCCTATGACCTGATGCCCGGCGTGGCGCCCTTGGGCCCGGCATGACCGCAGAGGCCAAGCGAACCAGCGCTGCGTTCTAATCCACCGGCCGGAACCGCATTCAATGAGGGAGGCTACGCGAATAGCACGGGGGTAATTGACGAAGAACAATGACTGTAGTATTGTTCGGGGTCGCTGCCGCACCACCGCGCCCAGACGCCCGCAGGCGAGCCCTTCCCTTGATTGCTCGGGGACAATGCATGTTCAACGTCCGGCCTCCTTTCCCGTGGCTTTACGTGACACCCGAAGACGAGCAGCGAAAGCTGCCCGGCTTCAGCGTGCAATCGCTGCCTCTGGCGGGCTTCATCCAGGCGGCTGCACGGGCTTACCAGCCTTGGCCGGAAGGCGACTGGTCCGAAGCGCCGCTGCCGCAAGAACCGGCGCCTCCGAGCGAGGTCTCCCAACCGCCACAGCCGGAGCCGTCTGAACAAGAGTACGAGCTCCGGAATCCCCCCCGGCGTTGGTGGCATCCCCGTCGACGATGCTCCCGCGCCGACGCCGGCACCGCCGCCTCCGGAGACGCCTTCGTCGGAGCCGGAAGTCTCCGACCCGGATCCGGAACCCGCCCCGGAACCAGTGCCTGCGCCGCTTCCGCCCTTCCCAAGTCCCACACCGCCAGCCCCCTTGCCGCCAATTCCTTGGCGGGACTGGGTGTCCGAGGCGCTCAACCGAATCGCGGCCCCCCGGGGATTTCCGCGCCCGGCACAACAGGACCGTCTTTGGCAGGAGCACAGGCAGTCTGAGAATTCTGGGCCTGCTCCTCAACCGTGGCCAGATCCAGACACGACGAGCGACAGCCGCACCAATGCTGAAAGGCAACTACTTCGTGCTGATGGTCTTGCTTCAGATCATGTCGTCAAAGTCAGTAACAAAGCCGGCTCTGGCGATTCTCCGAGTGTGCCCCCCGACGACGCTTGGCGTTCGAAACCTGGTTCGCGCCCCCCATCGAACCACAATGGTCCGCCTAGCCCGCTGCCAAACGACTTATCCGAAGTAGAGCGGTTTCCACGTCCGTCCCCGGACCGTCCGCAACAGGCGTCTCCACGCCCGATGCGGCTATCGCCGTGGGCGCAGCTTTTCGTGGAACTTCTTCGCCACATGCCGATGAACCAAGCCGTAGATCTCCTATGGCAGTGGGAACACGAGTCGCAACTCAACCAACATATCGAGCGGATCGCTCCAACGGTCAGGCTCCCTGGAAGTGAATCGCCCAACATCACCGAACTGGCACCGGGTGGGCCGCATCGGCTTGGCGTACCGCTGTCCGATAAGCTTCCGACGCCCTTGATGCCGCAACACTACGTTCCGAAGACGAAGAACCAGCAAAAGGGTGCGGTCGGAGAATTCGATCTCGCAAACAGGGCCGTCGAGCGAATTCCCGGCGAGACGGTTATCTACTATGGGATTCCGGGAGGGAAGACCGGTGCCGACATCATCTCCGTCAGCAAGAATGGGACAATAACCGTTTGGGATTCGAAATGGCGAGGATCGGTTCGCTCTATCACCCAGTTGATGCGGGGGCACCAGTCCAAAGAATCTCTGGAGGCTCTGGTGGAGCAGGTTCGCCGTATTGTCTGGGATGCGCACATCCGGGGCAATCTCGATGGAGTGGATGCCATGACAGCGCTAAGGAACGCGTCGGAGGGGAACTTCTTCATCAATACAATTGGAACCGGTGATGCCCATAGCGGCGTGGTGCAGCAAGTCGTCAACGGCCAACCTGGCGCCATCAGGAGGATTCCGTAGTGACACCAGCAATCTTCGACCCGGCTTACGAACGACACCTCATGCTGGGGGTAGCGCTGCCGCAAGCCGGGACCTTTAAGCCCAGCGGTCTTCGTCCCTCCGCCATCGCTCAGAAGGCTAGTTCTTGTGTCGATCTCCTGCTTCAGTGCTACTGGCTCGGGCTTGTCGAAGAGGCGAAACCCAGGTTGGCATCTATTGTCGACTGGATGCAGCAACACATGCCGCCTGAAGCTGCAGTCTACAACCGCCAGGGCGGTAGCTGGCTTGATTTCCACTACGATCACTACAGCTGGTGGAGGACGCTCGGTCTTGCGAAGTGGCTGCTGGACCGCGAAGCCGGGACCGTCGAATTCTCTAGGGCCTTGAACGTCGTGGTGGAAAGCTGGCGCCAGTCCCTTCCTGACCGGGTGAAGGATTGGCGAGAAGCGAACCAATACAACCTGTCTCAACGTTTGGCGGTGGCGATCGGGGCGGGCAATCCGACGGATGGTTTGCTCGTCATCCGGGAGGTCGGCACGCATCGTCCTGTACGCTCGGAGCGCCCCGTCATGAAGTTCGGGATCTGGGCCTGCGAGTATCTGGCTTCTGGCAAGTCGCGCGACGCGGCATTCCTTCAGCAGGGTGCCTCCATGCTCAATTCGAGCATGATGCCCCATTTCTTCCGGGAGCCCGGAGGACGAACTGATCCGGCTCTGTGGCTGAAGGCCATCTACTTCGACAGTGGTGTCACTAAGACGGCAGAAGAAACCTTGTTGAAGGTCTACGATTTCATGCCCGGCGTCCCTCGGCCCGACTTCGTGCCGCGCTAGCGCCTACAGTTGCCGCGTCCTGTTCGGCGACAGGGCGCACGTGACGTACTTTCCGGGCATCGGCTGGTAGAGCTCCTGCAGAAGAGCGCCGGGGACCAGATGGCGCAGCCCGGGTCGGGTGCGGTGCCGGGTTCAGAACGGCGCCCACGCTGGCGCGGCGAAGGCGCAGCAGCCCGCCCACCGCCATCGACCTGGAGCACCATGCTTGTTTCCTCGCGGTGGCGGGGTGGGGCATCCTGCGGGGCCTATCCCCGTCTGCTGCCCCGGAGCGATCCGTGCCTGTTGCGCCTCCCGCCGATGCCGATTCCCGCTGCGCCGCCCGGCCCGTGGTCTGCTACGCCGCCGACCGGCTGCCGCCGATCGACCGCGGCTTCTACGAGCGCGCGCGGCAGGGACTCGAGGCGGTCGCCGAGGTGATCGTGCCGCCGCGCGAGGCCCGCACGTTCGAGGTGCCGGCCGGGCACTTCTTCCGCATCGTCAGCATCGAGGGGCCGCAGGTCGGCGACCTCAACCTGTGGAACGCCCACAACCTCGAGGAACGCTTCTTCAGCGGCAAGACCCGGGCCCTGCACGCCACCCACGTCACCACCGGCGACCGGCTGTGGAGCAGCCTGCCGGCGCTCAGGCCGCTCGCCACCATCACCCACGACACGCTCGGCTGGTACGGCTTCGACGCCGACGGCGGCGGCGTCCACGACGTCATCGGCACCCGCTGCGATCCCTACACCCAGCGCCTGCTGGGCGGTGTCGACTACCACCATTGCTGCCATTCCAACCTGGTTCGGGCCCTGGCGGCGGCCCGCGCCCTGCCGCCGGCAGCGGCCGAGCGCCATGTCCACGACGTCCTCAACGTCTTCATGTGCACCGGCTTCACCCGCGACCGGCACCGCTACTTCATGAAGGCGAGCCCGGTGCGGCCCGGCGACTTCCTCGAGCTGTTCGCCGAGATCGACCTGCTGGGCGCGCTCAGCGCCTGCCCGGGCGGCGACTGCAGCGCCAGCCATTCCAGCGACGCCGCCGCCTGCCACCCGCTCAAGGTCGAGATCCTGCGGCCGGCGCCGGGCGCGCTCGACGGCTGGACGTCGCCACCGCGCAACGCCTACGCCGGCCATCACGGTCTCGGCTGAGGATGCGTCCGCCGCCGCTGCCGCGCCTGCTGGCGCCGCGCCTGCCGTTCTTCTACGGCTGGGTGGTGCTGGCCTGCGTCTGCCTCGCCGGCTTCGCGCGGCAGGGGCCGGCGGTCGCGGTGCTGTCGGTGTTCATGGTGCCGATGACCGACGCGTTCGGGTGGACCCGCACCGAGATGGCCGGCGCGGTGTCGCTGGGCGGCGTGCTGGCGGCGGTGGTGTCGCCGGCGCTCGGCCCGGTGCTCGACCGCCGCGGCGCGCGGCTGATCCTGGGCCTCGCGGTGCTGGGCACCGGCCTCGCCACCATGGGCCTGTCGCTGGTGACCACGCTGGCCGGCTTCTACGGCCTGTTCTGCTTCGCCCGCATGGTCTGGGCTGGGCCGTTCGACCTCGGCCTCTACGGCGCGCTCAACAACTGGTTCGTGGCCCGGCGGGCGCGCGCCAACTCGATCGCCAGCCTTGCCCAGATGGCCGGGCTGGTGGCGCTGCCGATCGTCGCCCAGCTGGCGATGGCCGACGGCGGCTGGCGCTCCGGCTGGGTGGCGGTCGGGGCCACGGTGCTGGTCGTGGGCTTCCTGCCGGTGTGGCTGTTCGTGGTGCGGCGGCCGGAGGATCTCGGCCTCGCGCCCGACGGCCTCGCGCCGCGCGGTCCGGCCGGCAGCGGTGGCGGCGGCGCGACCATCGAGCCGCGCTTCAGCCGCGCCGAGGCGCTCGCCACCCGCGCCTTCTGGATGATCGCGCTCTACACCGTGTTCCTGTTCCCGGTGCAGGCCGGGGTCAGCCTGCACCAGGCCCCGCACCTGATCGAGCGCGGTCTCAGCCCGGTCGTCGCCGCGACGGTGATCAGCTTCTTCTCCGCCATGTCGGCGCTGGCCAGCTTCGCGATCGGCTTCCTGCCGCGCCGGGTCGCGCTGCGCCGGGCGCTGAGCGGCACCGCGCTGCTGGTCGGCGCCGGGACGCTCGGCCTGATCGCCGTGGACGGGCCGGTTTTCGCCTATGCCTTCGCCGGGTTGTTCGGGCTCGGCATCGGCGGCGCCCTGACGCTGCTGCCGATGGCATGGGCGGACTACTTCGGGCGAGAGAGCTACGGCGCCATCCGCGGCGTCGCGCTGTCGCTTCAGGTGGTGGCGCAGGCGGTCGGCCCGGTGCTGTCGGGCGTACTGCGCGATCTCACCGGTACCTACACGCTGTCGCTGTCGGTGTTCGCGGCGCTGGCGGTCCTGGCGGCGGTGGCGGTGCTGGCCGCGCGCGCGCCTATGCCGCCCCGACCTGCCGCGGCGTGAACAGCCCGTGCAGCTGGAACGGCACCGCCTGGTCCAGCCAGCCGGTGAACAGCGGCGCCGCGGCGATGTCGCGGGCGTCGAGCCCGACGATCTTCGTGCGCTGCCGCGTCGAGTCGAACACGATCACCAGCACGATGCCGTCGTCCTCGTCGGGCCCCATCGGCACCAAGCACGGCTCGCCCGGCCAGCCGTCGGGCGCGAAGTCGTGGGCGACGATCGCGCCGCTGTCGCAGTCGAGCTTCGCGACCTGCTGCGGCAGCCCGCGCAGCCGCTGCGGCGGGTTGCGCAGGAAGTACGCGAAGCGGTGGCGCTTGCTCACCCGTGCCGGGTGGACGAACGGGAACTCGTTGATGTGGCCGTCGCCGTCCCAGGCGCGGAACGCGGCCTTGCCGGTCGCGAGGTCGAGGCTGAGCCGGGTCATCGTGCCCTGGCCGGCGGCCGGGAACTCGGCGTGCCAGAACTCGCGCAGCGCCTTGCCGATGGCGGCGAAGTCGGGATAGCGCGCGAGGTCGAGGTGGAGCGTGCCGTCCTCCTCGTAGCCGTTGGCGAAGTGGAACTGGAAGAACGGCTCGGTCTCGAGGAAGCGTGCCGGTCCGCCGTCGCGCGGCGCCACCACGACCAGGGTCGGCTTGCCGGGATCCCAGCGCAGGCTGGCGTCGAGGCTCCGGGCGCCGAGCAGGAAGCCCAGCGTGTCCGACAGCACCGGGCCGACGCAGAACACCAGGTGATGCCGCGTCAGCACGAAGTCATGGTTGATCACGGGGTAGGGCAGCACGATCCGCGGCAACGCCGCGAGCGTGCCGCGGGCCAGCCGGTAGGGCGTGATGGTGCAGCGCAGGCCGTAGTCGAGGCCGAAGTTCCAGAGCTCGCCGGTGTCGGGATCGCGCTTGGGATGGGCCGAGAAGGCCGCGACCTTGCCGCCGAAGTCCTCGCGGCCGCGCGTGGCGAGCGTCGCGGCGTCGACCGCGTAGGCGGCGCCGCCCTCCCACAGCGCGAGGATCCGGTCGTCCTCCAGCACCAGCGAGGTGTTGGCGACGTTGGCGGGGAAGCGGAAGGCGTTGGCCAGAATGCCGCCCGGACGCATCTTGCCGAAGCCGCGCGTCAGCACGCGCTGCGCCCGGGTCTCGGCGCGGTAGGCCTCGGTCTCGACGTAGCGGTTGCGGAAGTGGATGCCGTCGTCGGCGAAGCGGAAGGCCGTCAGCATGCCGTCGCCGTCGAACCAGTGGGGAAACCACTGGCCGGCCAGCGCGTTGCGGCCCGGCCCGTTGTGCAGCAGCGTGCCGCGCAGGGCCGCCGGCACCGTGCCCTCGACCTCGGCCAGGCGGTAGGAATACTCGCGGTCGAGGGAGCGAAAGCCCGCGCTCCACGGGTAGGTCCCCGTTGTCATCGCCCGCGATCATAGCACACGGCCGGCGCGATCGCGGCCCGGCCGCCGCTACTTCTTGTTGAGCCTGGCGAACCGGTCCCTGGCCGACTTCTCGCGCGCCTTGGGGCCGTAGGTGCCGAGCTCCATGCGGTGCGGGATGGTGATCATGTAGTTCTTGAACGATCCCTCCAGCGACTGCCGCCAGCCCTGGTGGTCCATGGTCTCGTTGACCGACTTCTTGGCCATCATCAGCGCCCACGGGTCGCGCTCGGCGATGTCCTGCGCCAGCGCCATGGTCTCGGCCTCCAGCCGGTCGCGCGGCACGACCCGGTTCACGAGGCCGGCGCGCTCGGCCTCGGCGGCGGTCACGAAGCGGCCGGTGAACAGGTACTCCTTGGTCTTGCGCGGCCCGAAGTCCCACGGCATCGAGAAGTACTGGATGTGGGCGCCGCCCCACTTGACCATGCGGTCGGCGAACAGCGCGTCCTCGCTGGCGACGATCAGGTCGCAGGCCGAGGCGATCATCAGGCCGCCCATGATGCAGTAGCCCTGGACCCGGGCGATGGTCGGCTTGGGCAGGTCGCGCCAGCGCATCGTGTTCTCGAAGAAGCGCTCGAAGATGCGCTCGTACTCGCCGCGGAAGCCGGGCCGCAGCGCCGTCTTCTTCTGGTCCTCGACCTCCTGCGGCGTGCCGAGATCGTGGCCGGCCGAGAAGTGCTTGCCGGCGCCGGCGAGGATGATCACCCGCACCGCGTCGTCGTCGACCGCGCGCAGGAAGGCGTCGTCGAGTTCCTCGAGCAGGATGCGGCTCTGCGCGTTCAGGACCTCCGGCCGGTTGCAGGTGATGGTCAGCACCGCGCCGTCGCGGGCGGTCAGCAGGGTCTCGTAGTCCTTCATGCCGCCTGCCTCAGCTCGGGCGCGAGGCCGGCGCCCATCAGGTCGACGAAGTTGTGGCAGTAGAAGCGGTCCTTCTGGGCGGCCGAGATGCCGGCCGCGTCCATCGAGACCTCGAAGCGCTTGATCGGGTTGCGCCCGCCCTCGACGTGCGGGTAGTCGGACGAGAACAGGCAGACCTCGTCGCCGCTGTTGGCGATGATCCAGCCGGCGTCCTCGTGCGGGTAGGGCGTGACCCTGACCTGGCGGCGCACGAACTCGCTGGGCCGCAGCGACATCTTCTGCAGCCGCTCCTCGTTCTTGTAGAAGGCGTTGTGGGCCGAATCCATGTTGCGCATCCAGCCCGGCAGCCACGAGGCGCCCTGCTCGATGACGCCGAACTTCAACCGCGGGAAGCGGTCGAGCACGCGGTCGACGACCAGCGCGGTCAGCGTCTTCATCACCGGGTAGGCGATCGCCATGTAGTCGATCGACTTGAAGTTGTCGTCGCCGCCGTGGAAGTCGGGCACCGGCGGCAGGCCGTTCTCGAAGTAGGCGTCCTCCAGCAGCTTGCCGCCGCCGCCGACGTGCAGGACGATCGGCAGGCCGGCTTCCTCGGCGGCCGCCCACAGCGGGTCGAAGCCGATGTGGCTGGGCGAGTGCCGGTCCGGGCAGCGGGCCGGGATCAGCAGCGCCTTGGCGCCCATTTCGATCGCATCGCGCGCCGCCCGGGCGGTGCGCTCGAAGTCGAGCATCGGCACGTAGCCGGTCGGCAGCAGGCGGCGATCGACCGAGCAGAACGACACCATGTGGCGGGTGTGGGCACGGCCCACCGCGTAGGCGAGGTCGAGATCCTGCCCGGCCTCCAGCACGGTCGAGTAGTTCAGCAGCGCGGTCGTGAACATCAGCTGGCTGGCGAAGCCGAGGAGGTCGATCGAGCGCGGCCGGTCCTGGGGCGCGTAGCTGCCGAGCGCGTCCCAGTTCTTGGCCAGCATGATGCGGCTGTCGTCGAACGCCTCGCCTGCCGCGCCGCCAGCCGTGCCTCCGCCCTGGCGGTGTCGCTCGTCGAGGTGGCTGTGGAAGCCCTCGCGGCGCGGGAACAGGACCTCGTCGCTCACCCGGCCGCGGAACCTCGCCTCGAGGTGAGGCTCGAGGAAGCCGGGCAGTTCCATGATGTGCGCGTCGGCGTCGTGAATGACGCGCCCGCTGGCGTAGGGCATTGTTCCTCCGGACTTTTGTTCTTGTGACGCGAGCCTAGCATGAACCCCGACATTTCAAACGCCGTGCAGGCCCTGCTCGAGGCGCGGCGCAGCGGGCGCCAGGTCGCCCCGCCGTTCGCGCTGCCCGACCGGGCCGCGGTCTACGCCATCCAGGACGGCGTGGCGCGGGCGACCGGGCCGGTGGCAGGCTGGAAAGTGGGAGCACGCACGCCGACCGCGGAGCCCAACCCGGCGCCGCTGCTGGCCGGCGCGCTGGTGCCGTCTCCGGCCCGGTTCGACGGGCGCGCCATGAACATGATCGGGGTCGAGGTCGAGATCTCGTTCCACATCGTCCGGGACATCGCCGCGCGCGCCGAACCGGTCGGCCGCGACGAGGCGCTGGCCGCGGTCGGCGACGCCTTCGTCGGCATGGAAGTCGTGGACACGCGGCTCAGCGATTTCCGCGCGGCCGATCCGGAGTGGCTGCTGGCCGACAACCAGATGAACCACGCGCTCGTGGTCGGCTAGGCGATCGCCGGGTGGCGCGGCCTCGACTGGGCGACGCTGCCGGTGCGGCTCGAGATCGACGGCAAGGTCGAAATCGACCAGGTCGGCGGCCTCGGCGCCATCGACCCGGTGCGGCCGCTGGCGTGGATGATCGACCATGCCGTGCGGCTGCGCGGCGGTATCGCCCGGGGCCAGGCGATCACCACCGGCTCGTGGACGGGCCTGCGCTACTACCCGCCGGGAACGCACGCGCGGGGCACGTTCCCGGGGCTCGGGTCGGTCGAGGCCCGCTTCTAGTAGCGCAGCGTCACGGCGCGGCGCGCGATGTCGTCGAGCGGGTCGAGCGGCCGCGGAGCCGGCCGATGGTCGCGGGCGACAACGATCGCGCTGGCGGACACGCCTTCGCGCAACAGTTCGCGGCGGACGATGTCGGCAGGAACCTGGCTGCCCAACACCTCGACGGTTCGGCCGGCCTTGGCCGCGGCCGCCGCGCGCTCGATGGCGGGCAGGGCGCTGGCGGGCACGGTGTTGTCCGACTGGAGCACCACCAGCATCGCGCCGCGCGGCGCGGGCGTGGCGTAGGCGAGATCGGTACCCGCCATGGCGCCCGGCGCCCGGCCGGGACCCTGGGCGAAACTCGCGGTGGCGAGGAAGAGGCCGCCAACCAGGACGGCGGCAATGCGGGGGATCTGCATCGCGGGACTCCCTTGCGTGTCATTCCGTACGGAGACAACACGCCAGGCCGCGTCCGGTTTCCCGACCCGGGAGAGGGGGCAATCGCCACAATTCGCGGCGATCGCCCTTCGGCTCCGGGCTAGTAGTACCAGCCGTAGGGCCAGCCGCCCCACGGGCCCCAATCGAAGCTGTTGAACTCCATTTCCTGGGCGGTCAGCTGCTGCTCGTCGGCGAGCTGCTTGCTGAACATGTTCTTGCGGTAGGTGGCGTAGGCGTTCTGGTCGCCGACGTACAGGCAGACGCAGACGGTCGGGTCCGGGTAGACGTAGAACACGCGGCCGTCGCGGATCTGGCGCGAGAACTTGTGCGGCGGCAACTGTCGGAACTGCATCTGCCGCTCCGGCGTGTTGGCCGGGATGAACTTGAATCCCGACGCCGTCATGACGTCTTCCTTGCTCGCGACCTGGCTCTTGGTGGTCTGGCAGCCCGCGGCGACGAGGCCGGTGCCGAGCAGCGCCACGATGGTGGCAATTCGCTTCATCAAATCCCTCCTTGATCCCCGTCGGACGGCGCTCACGCCCCCGACCACTTCGGCGCCCGCTTGGCCAGGAACGCGGCCATGCCCTCGCGAAAGTCGGCGCTACCGTAAGCCAAGCGGATGAGGTCGTCGATATTGTCGTCGCCCAGCCGGGCCTGCAGGCGGCGCAGCGCCTCCTTGGTGACCCGGAGCGTCAGCGGCGCGTTGTCGGCCACGGTGCGGGCAAGTTCGCCGGCCCGCGCCAGCAGCGCCGGCTGGTCGGGCAGCAGCTCGCTGACCAGGCCGCTGGCCAGCGCCGCGGGGCCGTCCATCAGCCTGGCCAGGAAGACCATCTCCTTGACCCGCTGCGGGCCGATCAGGGTGGCCAGCCGGGCGTAGTTCGACATCGACAGGCAGTTGCCGAGGGTGCGTGCGATCGGGAAGCCGAACTGGGCGCCGGTCGTGGCGATGCGGAGGTCGCAGACCGCGGCGATCGCGGCGCCGCCGCCGGTACAGAACCCGACGATCGCGGCGATGGTCGGCACCGGGCAGCGCTCGATGGTGTCGAGGATGACGTCCATCTTGCGCTCGTAGGCGATGCCATCCTCGCCGTCCTTGAAGGCCTGGAACTGCGCGATATCGGTGCCGGCGGCGAAGGCCTTGTCGCCGGCGCCGGTGATCACGAGCGCCTTGGCCTCGCCGGTCTTGCCGACGCGTCCACAGATCTCGGCCAGGCCCTCGTACATCGCGAAGGTCAGCGCGTTGCGGGCCCGGGGGCGGTTGAAGGTGACCCAGCCGATGTCGTCGCGGGTCTCGTACAGGAGTTCGTCGGTCATTTCGCCTTGCCGTTGAGGTCGCTTCATCGTAGGCGAGACGCCATGGCGTTGGAACGACTTCTCCGCGGTTTCCGTGATTTCCGCACGGGGTATTACCGTGAGTATCTCGACCTGTTCGAGAAGCTGGCCAGCGAGGGCCAGAGCCCCAAGATCCTGATCGTCGGCTGCGCCGACGCCCGCGTCGATCCGGGCATCCTGACCCAGACCAAGCCGGGCGACATCTTCACCATCCGCAACGTCGCCGCGATGGTGCCGCCGGCCCAATACCCGCCCGACAACCGCCACCACGGCATCTCCTCGGCCGTCGAGTTCGCGGTGCGCGGGCTCGGGGTCGAGCACATCGTCGTGCTGGGCCACGCGCTGTGCGGCGGCATCGGCGCGCTGGTCGACGGCCGCGACAGCATCTATGCCAGCTACGACTACATGTCGACCTGGATGGCGATCGCGCAGGAGGTGCGCGACAGCGCCGTCAAGCGGCTGGCCGGGCGCTCGCGCAACGAGGTCGCGCGCGCCGTCGAGCAGGGCGCGGTGCTGAACAGCGTCACCAACCTGATGAGCTTCCGCTGGATCGCCGAGCGGGTCGAGGCCGGCACGCTGGCCCTGCACGCCTGGTGGTTCAACATGACCGAGGGCCAGCTCTACGCCTTCAACCCCGCGACCGCCGCCTTCGAGGCGGTGCAGGGCATCAGCGTGCGGCCGACCGTGCTGCGCGGCACGGCGCTGTCGGACATCGCGCCGGCCCGCCTGCTCGAGGCGTTCGCGGCGCGCCCCGCGTTCTGACCTCGACCTTCTAGGCCGACAGCGCGTCGATCGCGGCGTTGACGCCGGGGCTGAACGGCACGCCGACCGCCTTCATCGCCAGCTCCGTCGTCGCCAGCGCGCCGAGCAGCATCGGCTCGTTGAGGTCGCCCATGTGGCCGATGCGGAAGGCCTTGCCCATGAGCGGACCGAGCCCGCCGCCCAGCGACAGGTTGAAGCGGTCGATCGCCGCCTTGCGCATCGGGTCGGAGCTCATGCCCTCCGGCATCAGCACCGCGGTCACCGAGTTGGAGAGCCGGTCGGGCGCCTGGCAGTAGAGCTGCGGGCCCTTGCCGCCGGCGCCCCAGGCGCGGACGCAGGCACGCGTCGCCTCGGCGAGGCGGGCGTGGCGGGCGAACACCGCGTCGAGGCCTTCTTCCTCGAGCATCTTCAGCGACTCCTGGAGGCCGAAGAACATGTGCACCGGGGCCGTGCCCATGAACTTCTGCGGCGCGCGGCCGTTCATCAGCTCCCAGTTGAAGTAGTGGCGCGGCGCCTTGTTCCGGCGCGAGACCTCGAGCGCCTTGTTGCTGACGCCGGTGAAGGACATGCCGGTGGGCAGCATCAGGCCCTTCTGGCTGCCGCCGACCGTGACGTCGACGCCCCACGCGTCCATCTTGTATTCCATCGAGCCGAGCGACGAGATCGTGTCGGACAGCAGCAGCGCCGGGTGACGGGTCTCGTCGAGGGCGCGCCGGATGTCGGCCAGCGGCAGCACCATGCCGGTCGCGGTCTCGTTGTGCACGCACAGCACCGCCTTGATGGCGTGCGCCTTGTCGGCCGCCAGCGTCTCGGCGATCTTCGCGACCTCGGCGCCCTTGCGCCAGTCGGCCGCGACGGTCTGGACCTTGAGGCCGA
The DNA here is from genome assembly GCA_964420105.1 of uncultured Reyranella sp. Classification (GTDB taxonomy): domain Bacteria; phylum Pseudomonadota; class Alphaproteobacteria; order Reyranellales; family Reyranellaceae; genus Reyranella. The sequence continues at coordinate 554,303 of CAYQRL010000001.1, read as the reverse complement.
GGTTCCCGGCCATCTCCGCCCAGCTCACCGAGAAGTAGCCGGTCTCGACGATCAGCACCGTGTCGCCGGCGGTGAACAGGTTGGCGAGCGCCGCTTCCCAGGCGCCGTGGCCGCTGGCGTTGTACATGTACAGGCCCTGGTCGGTCTTCAGGACCCGCTTCACGCCGGCGTGGCAGGCCTTGTGGATGGCCACGAACTCGTCCGACATGAAGTCGACGACCGGGCGGTCCATGGCGCGCAGGACCCGGTCCGGGATGTTGGTCGGGCCGGGATTGTTGAAGAACTGGCGGCCGCGGGGCCGGGCGTTGAGCGGGGCGTTCAAGGAATACCTCCCGTCGAAAATAGCGCCGGACCATAGGGCCGCGGACCTTGGCGGCGCAAGCGAGGCTTGCAATGCTGCGGCATTAGACAAGCGAGGGCAAAATGAGTAGCGCAGCCGACAAGCCGACGCCGACCAATTCCGCGATCGTGACCGACTACAAGGCGCGGACCCCGGGCTCGGCGACCCTGTTCGAGCGCGCCCGCAAGGTGCTGCCGAGCGGCATCACCCACGACGCCCGCTACCTCGATCCCTACTCGATCCACGTCTCCCGGGCGATCGGCCCGCGCAAGTGGGATGTCGACGGCAACGAGTACGTCGACTACTTCGGTGGCCACGGCGCCATGCTCCTGGGCCACTCGCACCCGGCCGTGGTCGAGGCGGTGAAGCGGCAGATGGAGCTGGGCACCCACTACGGCTCGAGCCACGAGCTCGAGGTCCGCTGGGCCGAGCTGGTCAACGAGCTGATCCCCAGCGCCGAGAAGGTGCGGTTCACCGCCTCCGGTACTGAGGCCTCGCACATGGCGATCCGGCTGGCCCGCGCCTGGACCGGCAAGGACAAGATCGTGCGCTTCGTCGGCCATTTCCACGGCTGGCACGACCACGTCGCGGCCGGCGCCACCTCGCACTACGACGGCGGCTCGCCGCCGGGGGTGGTGCAGGGCATCACCGACCTGTCGATCCTGATGCCCGACGCCGACGTCGACGCGGTGGTCAAGCTGATCGAGTCGCGCGACGACATCGCCGCGGTGATGTTCGAGCCGTCGGGCGCGTCGTGGGGGCAGGTGCCGCTGCCGCCGGGCTTCGCGCAGGCGATCCGCGAGGTCACCGCCCGGCGCGGCGTGATCATGCTGATGGACGAGGTCATCACCGGCTTCCGCTGGTCGTCCGGCGGCGCGCAGAAGGTCCTGGGCGTCACGCCCGACCTCTGCATCCTCGCCAAGATCGTGGCCGGCGGCCTGCCGGGCGGCGCGGTCGCCGGCAAGCGCGAGCTGCTCGACCAGATCGACTTCCAGGTCCAGGCCGGCCGCAAGCGCGAGAAGGTCTCCCACCCCGGCACCTACAATGCCAACCCGCTGTCGGCGGCGGCGGCGGTGACGGCGCTGACCCTGCTGCGCGACGAGGACCTCGCCGAGAAGGCCAATCGCACGGCAGCTGAACTGCGGGCGGCGCTGCGCGCGGTGCTGGTGGAGGAGGGCGTGCCGTGGGGCATCTACGGCGAGTCCTCGACCTTCCTGATCTATCCCAATCCGACCGGCGAGGACGTCGATCCGGCGACCTTCGATCCGTTGGCGATGGGCTTCGCCAAGCTCAAGGGCGCCAAGTCGAGCGCGCTCAGCGGCAAGATCCGCATGGGCCTGATGAGCCACGGCGTCGACGTGATGGGCGCGCCCGGCGGCTTCGTCTCGGCGACGCACGGCGGCGCGGAGATCGAGAAGACGGTCGCGGCGCTGCGCGGCACGGTGCGGGCGCTGAAGGCCGAGCGCGAGATCAGGGCGGCATGAACCGCTCGACCTGCGGGCATTTCGACCGGTAGGCGGAAGGCCGTGGTTCCCGGGCGGAGTGCGGCGGTCTAGGCTTTCGCCAACGAACACCGTTGGGGAAACGTCCATGATCACCCGCCGCCGTACCCTCGTCGCCGCCACGGCGACCGCCGCCGCCACCGTCGCGGCGCCCGCCGTCCTGCGCGCGCAGGCGCCGACCACCTGGATCGTCTACAGCTACGTGCCGGCGGCGACGCTGGCGCCGGCACGCGTCTTCCAGGAGATCGTCGAGCGCGTTTCCAGGGAGACCAACGGCGGCCTGCAGCTGAAGTACCACCTCGGCGGCGCGCTCACGATCAAGGGCACCGACATCACCACCGCGGTCGGCGACAACGTCATCCAGATCGGCGACGACGGCATGCAGCAGGGCAACGTGCCGATCACCGGCATCCTGCGCCTGCCGATGCTGGTCACCAACCGCCAGGAGTTCGACAAGGCGCTGGCGGTGATGAAGCCCTACGTCGACAAGGCGTACGACAAGCGCGGCGCGACCCTGCTGTCGACCTACTACTACCCGCTGCAGATCGCGTGGTCGTCGAAGAAGCTGACCTCGCTCGACGACTTCAAGGGCCAGAAGATCCGCGCCACCTCGCCCGAGCAGATCGAGTTCCTGAAGCGCTTCGGCGCCAACGGCCTGACGGTCAGCGGCGCCGAGGTGCCGTCGGCGCTGGAGCGCGGCGTCGTCGACGGCGTGCTGACGGCCAACGCCGGCGGCGGCAAGGTGTGGAAGGACCTGCTGAAGTACTGCTACGAGCTCGGCCTGAACTTCTTCGAGGCCAACATCGTCGTGAACAAGGAGGCGCTGGCCAAGCTGCCGCCGGCGCAGCGCGACGTCCTCGTCAAGGCGATCGTCGAGATGACGCCGAAGATGACGGAGATCCTGTTCACCGAGGAAGGCGAGGAGAAGGCCAAGCGCAAGGCCGAGGGCATGGTCCAGACCGATGCCACGCCGGCCGACTACAAGCGCGGCGCCGAGCGCATGGTGAGCTACTGGGACGAGTGGGCCAAGCCCAAGGGCGCGGAGACCCAGGAAGCGTTGAAGAAGGTGCGCGAGGCGCTGGGTCGCTGATGTCGGCCTCCGCCGAGAGCCGCCCGCTCGACTGGCTCGAGCGGGTGAGCCTGTGGACGTCCGCGGTCTGCATGGTCGGCATGACGGTGCTCATGCTGGCCGAGATCGTGCTGCGCGGCGTCTTCAATTCCACCACCGAGCATTCCGACGAGCTGGTCGGCTACCTGCTGGTCGGCGTCTCCTTCCTCAGCCTGGCGCTGTGCCAGACCCGCGGCGCCTTCCACCGCGTCGAGATGGTGCAGATGCGGCTGGGGCCGCGCGGCCAGCTGGTGTCGTCGCTGGTCTTCAACCTCCTGTCCTTCGTCTACATCGCCATCACCGACTGGTACTTCGTGCAGTTCGTGATGAGCTCGTACCGCCGCGAGGCAATGGCCAGCACGGTGCTGGCGACCCCGCTGTGGATCCCCGAGACGGTGATGATCGTCGGCGCCACCCTGCTGCTGGTCGCGCTCGGGCGCGCGATCCTCGGCGATCTCCGGAAGCTGTTCGCATGACCGCCGGCCTCGAGGTCTTCATCGTCCTGGTCGTGTTCCTCGGCCTCCTGGCGGCGGGCATGGCGATCCCGTTCGCGATCGGCGTGCCGGCCATCGTCTACCTGCTGCTGCACGGCGGCATGCCGGCCCTGAAGGGCATCGGCCTGATGAGCTGGGGCTCGATGAACAGCTTCGCCCTGACGGCGATCCCGCTGTTCATCCTGATGGCCGAGATCATGCAGCACTCCGGGCTCAGCTTCCGGATCTACCGGGGGCTGTCGCGGCTGGTCTGCGTCATCCCGGGCGGCCTGTTGCAGACCAACATCGCCGGCTGCGCGCTGTTCGCGGCGATCTCGGGCTCGTCGGTCGCGACCGCCGCGGCGATCGGCACGGTGGCGCTGCCGCAGCTGCTCCGGCGCGGCTATCACCGGCCGCTGGCCGCCGGCTCGCTGGCGGCGGGCGGCACCCTCGGCATCCTGATCCCGCCGTCGATCGCCATGATCGTGTACGGCACCTTCACCGAGACCTCGGTGTCCAAGCTGTTCATGGCCGGCGTCGTGCCGGGCCTCCTGTTGACCGGGCTGTTCATGGCCTACGTCCTCGTCCACGCGCTGCTCAAGCCCGAGATCGCGCCGCGCGAGAAGGGGCCGCAGAATCTCGGCGAGTGGGGCCAGGCGCTGGGCGACCTCGTGCCGTTCGCGGTGGTGATCGGCGGCACCATGGGCAGCCTCTACCTCGGTTGGGTGACGCCGACGGAGGCGGCGGCCGTGGGCTGCCTCGCCGCCTTCGTCGTCTCGGTGATCTGGGGCAAGCTCGGCTGGGCCGAGCTGCGCGCGGCCATGACCTCGTCGGTGATGATCAGCGGCAACATCCTGCTGATCGTGTACACCGCCTTCGTCTTCTCCTACGCGATCAGCGTGGCGGGGGTGGGCGAGGATCTCACGACCTGGATGGTCAAGCTCCAACTGTCGCGGCTCGAGTTCTTCTTCGCGCTGTTCATCCTCTACACCGTGCTCGGCTGCCTGGTGGAGAGCCTCGGCATGATCGTCATCACGGTGCCGCTGCTCTACCCGGTGCTGCTGAAGTACAACATCGACCCGGTGTGGTTCGGCATCATCCTGGTGCTGTTCATCGAGCTGGGCCAGATCTCGCCGCCGATCGGCATCAACCTGTTCGTCATCCAGAGCATCTGGGACGGCAAGCTGAAGGATGTCGTCTGGGGCACGATCCCGTTCCACCTGCTGATGTTCGTGCTGTTGATCATGCTGGTGGTGTGGCCTGACATCGCGCTGTGGCTGCCCCGGCACATGAGCGCCCCGCCATGAGGAGAACGAGCCGATGACAGGCGATCGCCACGCCGCCTACCCGACCGGCCTGAAGGATGCCCCGACCCGCCACCGCGCCCTGCGCCGTCGGCTCGCCGCGCCCGGCATCGTGGTGGCGCCCGGCGCCTACGACTGCATCGGCGCGCGGCTGGTCGAGGTCTCGGGCTTCGACGCCCTCTACGTCACCGGCTCGGGCGTCTCGATGAGCGCCCTCGGCGCGCCCGACATGGGCGCGCTCAGCTTCGGCGAGATCCTCGACCGCGTGCGCCGGATCTGCGACGCGGTCTCGATCCCGGTGATCGCCGATGCCGACACCGGCTACGGCGGGCCGCTCAACGTCATCCGCACCATGCGCGAGTTCGAGCGCGCCGGCGTCAGCGCCGTCCAGCTCGAAGACCAGGAATGGCCCAAGAAGTGCGGCCACGAGCCGGGTCGCCGCGTCGCCTCGACCTTCGAGATGGAGCAGCGCATCAAGGCGGCGGCCGACGCCCGCGTCGATGCCGACGTGCTGATCGTGGCCCGCACCGACGCCATCGCCTCGGAGGGCTTCGAGGCGGCGCTGGAGCGCGCGGCGCGCTACCATGCCGCCGGGGCGGACATCCTGTTCGTCGAGGCGCCGCCCAGCGAGGCCAACCTCGCCGAGGTACCGAAGCGCCTGGGCGTGCCCTGCCTCGCCAACATGGTCGAGGGCGGGCGTACGCCGGTGCTGCCGTTCCCGAAGCTCGAGCAGATGGGCTTCAAGGTCGCGATCTATCCCAACTCGCTGACCCGGCTGTTCGCCAAGGCCGGGCAGGAGCTGCTGGCCTCGCTCCGGAGCACGGGCAACACGGCGGCGATGGCCGACCGCATGCTCGACCATGGCCAGCTGTGGTCGCTGTTCGAGAACGAGCGCTGGCAGGCGCTGGAGAAGAGATTCCAGAATTGAGAATGAGTGGGACCGCGCGCGTCCCGCGTGCCTCGCGAGCGCGCCGGAGGCGCGCGGTGGTCCCGTCGACCCTCAGCGCTTGCCCTTGCCGACATGGGCGATGGCGTCGATCTCGACCAGGATCTCGGGTGCCGCCAGCGCGCTCACCTCGACCAGCGTCGAGGCGGGGAAGTCGCCGCTGAAGAACTCGCGGCGGGCCTGCCAGACCTTGGTGTTGTTGGCGATGTCGGTGACGTAGATCGTGATCTTGACGATGTCGGACATGGCCCCGCCGGCGGCTTCGACCAGGCCCTTGATCTTGCCGAAGATCACCTTGGCCTGCGCGTACTCGTCGAGCCCGGCCAGCGCCTTCGGATCGGCGCTGCGCGCGGTCATGCCCGAAACGTAGGCGATGCCGTCGACCACGAGGCAGTTCGACCAGCGTTCCGGCGGCGGCTCGGGCGCGGCGGGCGAGGTGACGCGGCGGATCGACATGGCAGGTCCTCCCGGGATGGCGCCGGCTAATCCGGCTTGGCGCCGGTAGACTTCACCACCGGCGTCCACTTGTCGATCTCGGCCTGGATGAACTTCGTCACCTCGGCCGGCGTCATGGTGCTGGCCTCGGCGCCGATCTCCTCCCAGCGCTTGACCACCGCCGGCTCCCTGAGCACGGCCTGCATCTCGGTGGCGAGGCGATCGACGATCGGCTGCGGCGTCTTCGCCGGCACCGAGATGCCGAACCACGAGTACGAGACCAGGTCGGGATAGCCCAGCTCCTTCATCGTCGGGACGTCGGGGAAGGCCGGATTGCGTTCCTCGCCGCTGACCGCCAGCGCCCGCACCTTGCCGGCCTTGATGTGCGGCGCGGCCGAGGGCAGCGAGTCGAACATCGACGGCACGTTGCCGGCGATGACGTCGACCATGGCCGGCCCGGCGCCGCGGTAGGGAACGTGGACCAGCGCCGCGCCGATCACCTTCTCGAGCTGGGCGCCCAGCAGGTGGTTGCTCGAGCCGGCGCCAGAGGTCGCGTAGGCGAGCTTGCCCGGGTCGGCCTTGGCGATCTCGACGTATTCCTTGAAGGTCCTCGCCTTGAAGCCGTCGTTGACCACCAGCACGCTGGGATTGCGCGAGGCGATCGAGACGTGGACGAAGTCGGCCATCGGGTCGAAGTCGCTGCCGCCGTACAGCGTCGGCGAGATGGTGAGGCCCGAGATCACCGACATCAGGAGCGTGTAGCCGTCGGGCGGCGACTTGGCGACCAGCGCCGTGCCGACCATCGCGCCCTTGCCCGGCTTGTTGTCGATGATGATGTTCTGGCCCAGCCGCTTGCCGAGCGACTCGGCGACCACGCGGGCGACCACGTCGGTGGTTCCGCCCGGCGCGTAGGGGACGACCAGCTTGATCGGCTTGGACGGCCAGGGCGCAGCCTGGGCGAGGGCCGGCAGGGGCGCCGCGGCGGCGGCGAGCGAAGCGAGGAGCGTACGGCGATTGAACATGGCGGCAGTATATAACCGCTCGGCCCGCTGTGGTGTACTGCGGCCCATGAATCCGCTGTTCCACTCGCTGTTCGAACCGCGCCGCATCGCCCTGGTCGGCGCTTCCGCCGATACCGGCAAGACGACTTCGCGGCCGCAGCGCTTCCTGCGCAAGCACGGCTTCACCGGCGAGATCCTGCCGATCAACCCGTCGCGTTCCGAGGTGCTGGGCGAGAAGGCCTGGCCCGATCTCGACGCCGTGCCGGGCGAAATCGACCATGCCTACATCCTGCTCAACGGCCGGGCCGCGGTCGATGCGCTGGCGGCCTGCGGCCGTCGCGGCGTCAAGGTCGCGTCGATCCTGGCCGGCGGCTTCGCCGACGGCGGCGCGGCCGGGGCGACGCTGCAGGAGGAACTGCAGCGCATCGTGCGCGACACCGGCATCCGCCTGGTCGGTCCCAACAGCATCGGCACGGTCAGCACCGACCCGCCGATGGCGCTGACCGCCAACGCCGCCTTCGCGGTCGACCGGCTGCGCACCGGCAACTGGGCCGTGGTCAGCCAGAGCGGCAGCCTGATCGGCGCGCTGCTGTCGCGGGCCGACGCGCGCGGCATCGGCTTCTCGCGGCTGATCTCGGTCGGCAACGAGGTCGACCTCGCGGTCGGCGAGCTGGCCGACCTGCTGGTCGACGACCCCAGGACCCGGGCGATCCTGCTGTTCATGGAGACGCTGCGCGACGGGCCGCGGCTGGCCCGCGCGGCGCGCCGAGCCCACGCCGCCGGCAAGCCGGTGATCGCCTACAAGCTCGGCCGGTCCGACATCGGCCAGGAACTGGCTCGCTCGCACACCGGCGCGATTGCCGGCTCCGACGCGACCTTCGACGCCTTCTGCCTGCGCCACGGCATCGCCCGCGTCTCGATGTTCGAATCGCTGGTCGACGTGCCGGCCCTGCTGGTCGATCGGCCGCCGGCGCGCGGCCGGCGCGTCGCCGTCGCCACCACGACCGGTGGCGGCGCCGCGATGGTGGTCGACCAAATGGCGGTGGCCGGTCTCGACATCGCCGGGCCGCCGCGGGCCCTGGTCGACTGGCTGAAGCCCCAGGGCATCGCGGCCGGCGACGGCAAGCTGGTCGACCTGACGCTGGCCGGCGCCAAGCCGGCGATCGTCGCCGGCACGATCGAGCACCTGCTGGCCGACGACGGCAACGACGCGGTGATCTTCGTGGTCGGCTCGTCGGCGCAGTTCAACCCCGAGCTGGCGGTCGAGCCGCTGGTCCAGTTCGCGCGCTCGCAAAAGCCGTTCGCGGTGGCGCTGACGCCGTCGGCGGAGAAGTCGCTGGCGCTGCTCACGGCCGCCGGCGTCCCGGCTTTCCGTCACCCCGAGAGCTGCGCCGAGGCGATGGCGGTGTGCCTGCTGCGCGGCGCACCGCAGCCCGAGCCGGCGCTGGCGGAGCCGTCGCGCGCGGCGCGCGACGCGTTCGAGGCGGGCCGCGCGTCGGGCTTCGACGAGCGCCGCGCCGCCGAGTTCTTCGCCGCGCTGGGCGTGCCGGTGGCGCACTCGGTGGCGGTGCCCGATGCCAGGCGGATCGTCGCGGCGGTCAACGAGATCGGCGGCCCGGTGGCGCTCAAGATCCTGTCGCCCGACGTCGCCCACAAGACCGAGGCGGGTGGCGTCGCGCTGGGCGTGCCCGACGGCCCGACCGCGGCGGTCGCGGCGCGCGAGATCGAGCGGCGGGTGCGCGCGCACCATCCGCAGGCGCGGCTCGACGGCTTCCTGGTCCAGAAGATGGAGCGCGGTCTGGCCGAGGTGATCCTCGGCTTCCGCCGCGACCCGCTGGTCGGTCCGACCGTGACGGTGGGCCTGGGCGGCGTGCTGGCGGAGATCTACAGGGACGCCGCGACGCGACTGGCGCCGGTCGACGAGGCCGAGGCGCTGCGCATGGTCGGCGAGGTCAAGGGACTGGCGACGATCCGCGGTTACCGCAACCTGCCGCGCGGCGACGTCGCGGCGCTGGCGCGCGCCATCGCCGCCTTCTCGACGCTGGCCCACGCCGCCTTCGCCGATGTCGCCGAGGCCGAGATCAACCCGCTGCTGGTCAAGCGCGAGGGCGACGGCGTCGTCGCCGTCGACGGGCTGGTGGTGCTCGATTGACCTACGCGTCGACGCGCGCGGTGGCGGCGTCGAACAGCTGGCGGAAGTCGTCGAGCACGAAGTAGGTGTTCTGCAGCCGGTCGATCTCGTAGGGCCGGTCCATCACCGTCCTGGCGTCGAACGGCAGGCGTTCGACGTCGGGCGACGACAGCGCGTGCCGCACTTCCGAGGCCGAGGACAGGATCCCGGCGCCGTAGGCCTTGAGCCCGCGGTCGGTGCGGATCAGGCCGAACTCGACCGTGTACCAGTAGAGCCGCGCCAGCCGGCCGACCGCCGGGCCGGCCTCGACGCCGCGCTGGCCATAGAGCTGCATGTAGTCGGCGAACACCGGGTGCGCGAGCAGCGGCACGTGGCCGAAGAAGTCGTGGAACAGGTCGGGTTCGACCAGGTAGTCGAGCTCGTCGCGACGGCGGATCCACACCGTCACGGGGAAGCGCCGGTGGGCGAGATGATCGTAGAAGGCGGCGTCGGGGATCAGGCCCGGCACGCCGACCAGCCGCCAGCCGGTCCGCGCCGCCAGCCGCGTGCTCACCGTCGCGAAATCGGGGATCGCGCGATCGATGCCCAGCGCCTCCAGCCCCTGCAGGAACTCCGGGCAGGCGTGTCGCCGGGCCAGCGCCGTCTGGCGATCGACCAGCAGGCGCCACACGGCATGGTCTTCCGCGCCGTAGGCGGCACCGTCCTGCGGCACCGTCCAGTCGGCGGCCATCGCGGCGTAGTCGCCCCGCAGGGTGTCGAGGGGAGCGGTTTGCATGGCTTGAGTATGGGGACGCCGACCCGGTGAATCCCGGCGAAGTCGACCTGTCGGGACGCCTTGTGCGAGGTTATTCTCTATAAATATGGGATTCATTGGAGAAAATCGCCATGGTCGAGATGGATGCCATCGATCGCCGCATCGTCGCCGCCCTGCAGGCCGAGGGGCGACTGCCGATCGTCGACCTCGCCGACCGGGTCGGCCTGTCGCCGACGCCGTGCCAGCGCCGGGTCCGCCGGCTCGAGGAAGCCGGGGTGATCGCCCGCTACGCCGCCCTGGTGCCGCCGGCAGCCCTCGGCCTCGGGCTGCAGGCGCTGGTGCAGGTAACGCTCGACGACCATTCCGAGGCGGTGGTCGAGGCCTTCGAGGCCGAGATCCGGGCGCGGCCCGAGGTCGTGGCCTGCTACGCCGTCACGGGAGACATGGACTTCCTGCTGCACGTGCAGGCGCCGGATCTCGCGAGCTTCAGCGACTTCGCCATGAAGGCGCTGCTGCGCATGCCCGGCGTTCGCGGCACGCGCTCGTCGTTCATCATGCAGGCGGTGAAGAGCGACCTGGCCTGGGCGCCCCAGCCTTCGCCCCAGCCCCCGGCTCAGGCATCGCCCAGGACGCGGCGATAGACCGGCCGATCGATGTTGCCGCCGCTCAGGACCAGCCCGACGCGGCGGCCGGCGAGGCGGTCGCGCTCCTGCCAGAGCGCCGCCAGCGCCGCCGCGCCGGCGCCCTCCGCCACCTGGTGGGTGTCCTCGAAGTAGGCGCGCATCGCCGCCTCGACCTCGGCGTCGCTCACCGACACGATCCGGTCGGCCCCCTTCAGGATCACCGCCAGGGCCTCGGCGTCGGGCCCGCGCACCGCCATGCCGTCGGCCATGGTGTCGACGCTGTTGGTCGCCACCACCTTGCCCGCGGCGAACGACAGCGCGTAGGCCGGCGCGCCGGTCGACACGACGCCGACCACCCGGGTCGATGGCGACAGCGCGTCGCGTGCCGCGATCGTGCCGCAGATGCCCGAGCCCAGCCCGATCGGCACGTAGACGGTGTCGAGCGGCGGCGCCGCGCGGAACAATTCCAGCCCGTAGCTCGCCACCCCGGCCACGAGGTCGCGGTGGAACGATGGCACCATGTGCAGCCCGCGCTCCCGGGCCAGCCGCTCGGCGGCAGCGCGGGCGGCGTCGAAGTCGTGGCCCTCCTCGATCAGCTCGGCGCCGAATGCCCGCATCGCGGCGTTCTTTTCCACCGAGTTGCCGTGGGGCACGACGATGGTGGCGGCGATGCCGGCGCGGGCGGCGCCGACGGCGATGCTCTGGCCGTGATTGCCGCGGGTGGCGCTGACCACGCCGGCCACGGCGCGGCCGGAGGCTCGGGCCAGCCGGTCCATGTAGACCAGGCCGCCGCGTACCTTGAAGGCGCCGATCGGCGTGTGGTTCTCGTGCTTCACCCAGGTCTCGCAGCCGGTCCGGCGGGCCAGCAGCGGCCATGCGTACTGCGGCGTCGGCGGCATCGCGGCATGAACGACGCGCGCGGCGTCCTCGATTTCCTGCAGGGTCAACATCGCCGCACTTTGGGCTAAGATGCCGGCGGTTCCAACCGGAGTAGCCGATGCCTGTCCTGCCGCGTTCGCTCGAGATCCAGGGCGAGATTGCCGCGATCCGCCGCGACATCCACGCCCATCCCGAGCTCGCCTACGAGGAGACGCGGACCTCCGACATCGTCGCCGCCAAGCTGCAGGAGTGGGGCCTCGAGGTGACCCGGGGGCTCGGCAGGACCGGCCTGGTCGGCACCCTGCGCAAGGGCAACTCGCTGCGCTCGATCGGCCTGCGCGCCGACATGGACGCGCTGCCGATGGACGAGGCCAACGAATTCGAGCACCGCTCGCGCAACAACGGCCGCATGCATGCCTGCGGCCATGACGGCCACACCGCCATGCTGCTGGGCGCGGCCAAGCTCTTGAGCGAGAAGCGCGACTTCGAGGGCGCCGTCCACTTCATCTTCCAGCCGGCGGAAGAGGGCGGCGGCGGCGCGCGCGAGATGATCCGCGACGGCCTGTTCGAGAAGTTCCCTTGCGACGCGGTGTTCGCCATCCACAACAAGCCGGGCGTGCCGCTCGGCCACATCGTCACCCGCCCGGGCGCCCTGCTGGCGGCCGCCGACCGCTGGGACATCCGCATCACCGGCAAGGGCGGCCACGCCGCCCATCCCCACCTCGCGCTCGACCCGCTGGTGGTCGGCGCCAACCTGGTGGTGGCGTTGCAGACCATCGTCAGCCGCAACATCGACCCGCTCGACGCCACCGTCGTCACGGTCGGCTTCTTCAAGTCGGGCTCGGCCTACAACGTGATCCCGGCCGACGTGCACATCGGCGGCACCACGCGGACGACGACGCCGGCCAACCGCGAGCTGGTGCGCCGCCGCATCGACGAGATCTGCCGCGGCGCCGAGCTGATGCACAACGTCAAGATCGAGGTCGAGCACCGCCCGGGCTACCCGCCGACCATCAACGACGCCGAGAAGGTGAAATTCGCGCTCGACGTCGCGGCCGAGGTATGCGGCGTCAACGCGGTCGACGACAACGTCAAGCCGAGCATGGGTGCCGAGGACTTCTCCTACATGCTGGAGCAGGTGCCGGGCGCGATGGTGATGCTGGGCAACGGCGGCGGGCCCGGAGCGGTCAGCCTCCACAACCCGCGCTACGACTTCAACGACATGGCGATCCCGTTCGGGGTCAGTTTCTTCGTGCAGACGGTCGAGCGGTTCCTCGACCCGCGCGGCGCCGGCTGAAGCGGGGCGGGAGAGGGCGGCCGAAGCGATGGAGTTCCTGCGGGTCTACGGCCGTGTCATCGGCCTGCTGAAGGCCGAGCGCAAGCTGGCGATCGTGCTGGCGCTCGCCAACATCGCCGTGGCCGCCCTGCAGTTCTACGAACCGGTGCTGTTCGGCCGCGTCGTCGACCTGCTGGCCAACGCCCGCGACAAGTCGACCGACGAGCTGTGGCGGCAGGCGCGCGAACTGCTGCTGCTGTGGGGGATCGTCGGGCTGGGGGGCATCCTCGCCAACATCCTGGTGTCGCTGCAGGCCGACCGCATGGCCCATCGCCGGCGGCTGGGCGCGATGGCGACCTTCTTCGAGCACGTGCTGGTCCTGCCCTTCGCCTTCCACCACGGCCAGCACTCGGGCCGGCTGCTCAAGATCATGCTGACCGGCGTCGATCACCTGTTCGGCATCTGGCTGTCGTTCTTTCGCGAGAACCTCGCGACCTTCGTCGCCCTGTTCGTGATGCTGCCGCTCAGCCTGTTCATGAACTGGAAGCTCGGCCTGCTGCTGATCGTGCTGATCGCGTTCTTCGCCGTCACCAACGCCTGGGTGGTCGGACGCACCGACCGGCTGCAGCACGCGGTCGAGGAACGCCACAGCGAACTGGCCGGCCGCGCCGGCGACGCGCTGGGCAACATCCACCTCATCCAGAGTTTCGTGCGGCTGGGCGCCGAGACCGGCGAGATGAACCGCATCATCCGCGAGACCCTGGCGGCGCAGTACCCGGTGCTGAACTGGTGGGCGCTGCTGTCGGTGCTGACGCGCGCCGCCTCGACCATCACCGTGATCCTGATCTTCGTGCTCGGCACCTGGCTCTACACCCAGGGCCAGGCCAGCGTCGGCGAGATCGTCAGCTTCATGGGCTTCGCGACCATGCTGATCGGCCGCATGGACCAGGCCTCGGGCTTCGTCAGCCGCATCTTCTTCCAGATGCCGGCGCTGGCCGATTTCTTCCGCGTGCTCGACTCGCAGTCGACCGTGCCCGACAAGCCCAATGGCCTCGACATCGGCCGGGCCAGGGGCGACGTCGAGTTCGACGACATCAACTTCTCCTACGACGGCAAGCGGCCGGCGCTGGTGCACTTCTCCCTCAAGGTCCCGGCCGGCACGACCATGGCCTTCGTCGGCCCGACCGGCGCCGGCAAGAGCACGGCGCTGTCGCTGCTGCACCGCATGTGGGACGCCCAGTCCGGCGTCATCCGGGTCGACGGCATCGACACCCGCGACATCAAGCTGGAGTCGCTGCGCCGGAACATCGGCGTGGTGTTCCAGGACTCGACCATGTTCTACCGCTCGATCGCCGACAACCTGCGGATCGGCAAGCCCGACGCGACCCAGGCCGAGCTCGAGCGGGCGGCCCGGCTAGCCGAGGCGCACGACTTCATCATGCGGCAGCCCAACGGCTACGAGACCATGGTCGGCGAGCGCGGCGCCACCCTGTCGGGCGGCGAGCGCCAGCGGCTGGCGATCGCCCGGGCGCTCCTGAAGGATCCACCAATTCTCATTCTCGACGAGGCCACCAGTGCCCTCGATTCGGTCACCGAGGCGCGGATCCAGCGCGCGCTGGAGACCCTGATGGCCGGCCGCACCACCTTCGTCATCGCCCACCGGCTATCGACCATCCGCAAGGCCGACGTCGTCGTCGTGTTCGAACACGGCCGCGTCGTCGAGCAGGGCAGCTACGACGCGCTGGTGGCGCAGGATGGCCCGTTCGCGCGCCTCGTGGCGACCCAGCAGGCTGGCATAGAATCTGCCTGATCCCCCTTGGCGGACGGGAATTGTCCGCCTAAGACGGACCCACGGGGAATTCACGAGGGGCATCAGGCAATGAAGAAAGTCATCAACTGGCTGGGCGGCGCCGCCGCCCTCGCGATGGCGCTGGGCACGCTGCCGGCGCAGGCACAGACCCCCATCAAGTTCACGCTCGACTGGGTGTTCCAGGGACCGACCTCGCCGTTCCTGGTGGCGCTGGAGAAGGGCTACTACAAGGCCGAGGGCCTCGACGTCACCATGGATCCCGGCCAGGGCTCGGCCGGCGCGGTGCAGCGCGTCGCCACCGGCGCCTACCAGATCGGCTTCGCCGACGTGAACGCGACCATCGAGTACAACGCCAAGAACCCGGGCAAGGAAGTGCTCTGCGTGTTCATGGCCTACGACTTCGCGCCGTTCGGCGTCTACGCCCTGAAGAAGAGCGGCATCAAGGGGCCGAAGGACCTCGAGGGCAAGAAGCTCGGCGCGCCGGTGTTCGACGCGAGCTTCCGGCTGTTCCCGGCCTTCGCCAAGATCAACGGCGTCACCAAGTGGGAGCACGTCAACCTGACGCCGCAGCTGCGCGAGCAGAGCCTGGTCCAGGGCACGGTCGACTTCATCTCCGGCCACTACTTCTCGTCGATGCTCGACCTCAAGGCGCGCGGCGTGAAGTTCGACGACATCGTCGCCATGCGCTACGTCGACTTCGGCATGGACGTCTACGGCAACGGCATCGTGATCTCGGCCGACATGGCCAAGGATGAGAAGGCCGTGAAGGGCTTCATCAACGCCACGATCAAGGGCTGGAAGGACGTGATCGCCGACAACAAGCTCGGCATCGCCGCCGCCAAGAAGCGCGATCCACTCATCGATGAAGCGCTCGAGCTCGAGCGCCTGCAGATCTCGCTGCAGCAGAACGTGCTGACGCCGTACGTCAAGGAGAACGGCATGGGCGACGTGCAGAAGGATCGCTTCGCGCGCTCGGTCAAGCTGGTCTCGGAGGCGTTCGGCCTGCCGGCCGCGCCGGCGCCGGACAAGGTCTTCACCGACAAGTACCTGCCGCCCAAGGCCGACCGGATGATCGCCAAGTAGTGGCCTTCGTCGAGCTCAAGAACGTCAGCCTGACCTACCGGTTGGGCAAGGAGACGACCCTCGCCCTTGCCGATGCCACGATGGACATCGGCAAGGGCGAGTTCATCGCCGTGGTCGGGCCGTCCGGCTGCGGCAAGTCGACGATCATGAAGCTCGTGACCGGGCTGCTGCCGCCATCCGGTGGCGAGGTCAGGGTCGACGGCAGCGTCGTGAAGGGGCCGATCAAGGGCGTCGGCATGGCGTTCCAGAACCCGACGCTGATGCCGTGGCGCACCACCATGGACAACATCCTGTTGCCCATGGAGGTGGTCGAGCCGCACAAGCGCCGCTTCCGCCGCCACCGCGCCGAGTACGAGGAGCGGGCGATGGCGCTCCTGAAGACGGTCGGCCTGTCCGACTTCGCGGCCAAGTACCCGTGGCAGCTGTCGGGCGGCATGCAGCAGCGCTCCAACCTGTGCCGCGCCCTGATCCACGAGCCCGAGCTGCTGATGCTCGACGAGCCGTTCGGTGCGCTCGACGCCTTCACCCGCGAGGAGCTGTGGGGAGTCATGCAGGCGCTGTGGATGGAGAAGCGGTTCACCGGCGTGCTGGTGACCCACGACCTGCGCGAGGCCGTCTACCTCGCCGACACCGTCTACGTGATGAGCCGCCGGCCGGGCCGGATCGTGCTGTCGCGCAAGATCGACATCCCGCGGCCGCGCACGCTCGAGACCACCTTCGAGCCGCACTTCGTCGATCTCGTCCACGAGCTGCGCGATCGCATCCACCAGGAGCACGCGCCGTGACCGCCCTGCAGCGCGAGATCCTGAAGCACGCGATGCCGTGGCTGGTCCTGGCCGCCTTCCTGGTGATCTGGGAAATCTGCTGCATCGTGTTCGCGATTCCCGAGATCATCCTGCCGAAGCCGACCAAGATCTTCGCGGTCTTCGTCGCCCGCTTCGACATCCTGATGGCCTACTGCTGGGACACGCTGTGGACCACGGTGGTCGGCTTCCTGCTGGCGATCGGCTTCGGCCTGCTGCTCGGCCTGGCGATCGGCGCGTCGCCGTTCGTCTATTCCGGCCTCTACCCGCTGCTGATCGCCTTCAACGCCATCCCGAAGGTGGCGATCGTGCCGATCCTGATGATCTGGGTCGGCGTCGGCTCGCTGCCGGCGGTCATCACCGCCTTCGTCATCAGCTTCTTCCCGATCGTCGTGAACGTGGCGACCGGGCTGGCCACCATCGAGCCCGAGATGCGCGACGTCCTGCGCAGCCTCGGCGCCTCGCGCACCGAGATCCTGACCAAGGTCGGCATCCCGCGCGCCATGCCCTACCTGTTCGCCAGCCTCAAGGTGGCGATCACGCTCGCCTTCATCGGCTCGGTGATCTCCGAGACGGTGGGCGGCAACAACGGCATCGGCTTCCTGATGCTGTCGGCCAGCGCCCGCAACGACGCCCCGACCACCTTCGCCGGCCTGTTCGCGATCGCGATCATGGGCGTGCTGATGTACGCGGTCTGCGCGATGGTCGAGAAGCGGATGACCCGGTGGGCCTTCCGCGGCGAGATCGTGAGCTGAACCCTAGGCCCGCGCCGGGCCGGTCCAGCGCGGGAACGAGCCGGTGTCGAGGCCGAACAGGTCGAGCGCCCGGGCCACCGAGTGGCTGACCATCTCGTCGAGCGAGGCCGGCTTGGCGTAGAAGGCGGGCAGCGGAGGCGCGACGATGGCGCCCATCTCGGTCACCGCCAGCATGCTTTTCAGGTGGCCGGCGTGCAGCGGGCTTTCCCGGAACATCAGCACCAGCCGTCGCCGCTCCTTGAGGCAGACATCGGCGGCGCGCGACACCAGGCCGGAAGTCACGCCGGTCGCGATCTCGCTCAGCGTCCGCACCGAGCAGGGGGCGACGATCATGCCCAGGGTCTGGAACGACCCGCTGGAGATCGCCGCCGCGATGTCGCCGGGGGCATAGACCTTGTCCGCCAGCGCCCGCAGCGCCTCGGCCGACAGGTCGGTCTCGAGCGCCCGGGTCTGGTCGCCGGCGCGCGACACGACGAGGTGGCTCTCGACGCCCAGCACGCGCAGCGCCTGCAGGGTGCGGATGCCGTAGATGATGCCGGAGGCGCCGGTGATGCCGACGACGAGGCGCCGCGGAACGGGGGAAGCGCTCATCCGGTGAACACTCCGTCGCGGGCCACGACCCGGCCGGCCCGGAGCACCAGCTTGCGGCGGGGACGCGCCACGATCGCCTCGGCGAGCGACGGCGAGTCGACCACCACAAGGTCGGCGGGGTTGCCGACGGCGATGCCGTAGCTCGCGAGCCCGAGCACCTGCGCCGCCCGGTCGGTCGCCATCGCGAAGGCGGCGAAGAGATCGGCGTCGTGCCGGAAGTTGGCGCGGTAGGCGACCATCATCGCGCGTTCCAGCATGTCGCCGTTGCCGAACGGCGACCAGGCGTCGCGGATGTTGTCCGAGCCCGAGAACAGCCGCACGCCCTGCTCGGCCAGCAGCCGCAGCGGCGGCATCGTCGCGCCGCCGGGGCCGTGGGTCATGATGCTGACGCCGCCCTCGCAGAGCAGGGTGGCGGTGCGCAGGACCTGGTCCGGCGGGCCGGAGCCGAGGGCGAAGGCGTGGCTGATCGCGACCTTGCCGGCGAGGCCGA
Source organism: uncultured Reyranella sp. (assembly GCA_964420105.1). Taxonomy (GTDB): domain Bacteria; phylum Pseudomonadota; class Alphaproteobacteria; order Reyranellales; family Reyranellaceae; genus Reyranella. The sequence goes on along the minus strand of CAYQRL010000001.1, from coordinate 535,999 downwards.
GCGCGCGGGTGCGCTCGACGATCGCACGCATCTGGGCGAGGCCGCTTTCGCCGCCGTCGTGCAGGTGGATGTCGACGCCGACGCCGCGCCGCGCCGCCACCGCGAACACGGCGTTGAGGTGGCCATCCATGTCACCATCGATCCCCGTCGGGTCGAGGCCGCCCACCAGGTCGGCGCCCTCGGCGATCGCGGCGTCGAGCAGTTCGGCGGTGCCCGGCGAGCGCAGGATGCCGCTTTGCGGGAAGGCCACGATCTCGATGGTGACGAGATCGCGGAAGCGTTCCCGGATCTGCAACACCTGGTGCAGGTTGCGCAGGCCCAACTGGTTGTCGATGTCGACGTGGGTGCGCAGGTGCAGCGTGCCGTGCGCCACGACCTGGCGCACGAGGTTGGAGCCGGTCTCGACCTCGGGCAGGGTGCGCGCGGCGCGCACCCGCCGCTCGGCCTCGATGCGGTCGATGACGCGGTCGCCGGTGGCCTGGTTCGGTACCCATGGCAGGCCGAGCAGCGTCTTGTCGAGATGGACGTGGCCATCGACCAGCGGTGGGAACGCCAGCGCGCCGCCGAGGTCGATGTCGTCGCCCGAGACGGGCGCGCCGGAAGCCGTCTGCAGGGCGGCGATCCGCCCCGCGACGACGTCGATGTCGCGCAGGCTGCCGTCGACGAGCCTGGCGTTTGCGATGCGCACGGTCGCGCCCCTCCGGTGCCGCGGTCTACTTGTCGGCGATCGCGCCGGCTTCCTTGCGCGTCTGCGCGACGGCGGTCCGGGCGGCCAGCGCCATCAGCGAGGCGTCGTTGGCGATGGTGCAGAGCTGGAAGCCCTTGGCGATCATGCGCGCCGAGTAGGACGCCGTGCCGTTGTGGATGCCGGCGAACTGGCCGCGCTTCTTCACCGCGGCCACCAGCTTGTCGTAGATCGCCAGCACCTGCGGCTCCTCGCGATCGAGCTTCGGCGGCAGGCCGAGCGACAGGCCGAGATCGCTGGGGCCGATGTAGATGCCGCTGACGCCCGGCACGTCGAGGATGGCGTCGATGTTGTCGATCGCTTCCTGGGTCTCGATCATCGGGATGATCAGCACCTCGTCGTTGGCGGTCGCCTGGTAGGGCGTCGCCTCGCCGTAGGCGCCGGCCCGGATCGGGCCGTTGCTGCGCTTGCCCTTGGGCGGATAGAGCGCGTACGAGACCAGCGCCCTGGCCTCGGCGGCATTGTTCACCATCGGGCAGATCACGCCCCAGGCGCCGCCATCCAGCACCTTGCCGACGATGCCGGGCTCGTTCCACGGCACGCGCACCAGCGGCGTCACCGGGTACTTGTCCATGGCCTGGAAGCAGGAGACCATCGACTGGTAATCCTGCACGCCATGCTGCATGTCGACGGTGATGCTGTCCCAGCCGCACTGCGCCATGGTCTCGGCCGCGAAGCCGCTCGGGATGGCGAGCCACCCGTTGACGCAGGCCTTGCCCGCCTGCAGGCGCTTCTTCAGCATGTTGGACGACATCGCAGCGTTTCCCCGGGAGATTTGAGAGGGGCCGAGTGTACACAGCGACGGAGAAATAGGTGACGCTTTTGTCGCTGCGGGCCGGGGTCCTCGCGGTCGATCTCGCGCCCTCGGTGGGCGGCGTCATCGCGCGCTTCGCCGTCGATGGCGCCGACCTGCTGCGGCCGATGCCGGCCGAGGCGCTGGCCGCGGCCAAGGCCAGCGCCGCCAGTGCCTACCCGCTGGTGCCCTATTCCAATCGCATCGCGAACGGCAGGCTGGAAGTCGACGGCAAGGCCTACCGGCTCGCCCCCAACTGGCCGGGCTCGGTCCACCCGATGCACGGCGAGGGCTGGAGCCGGCCGTGGCAGGTCGCGGCCAGCGACGCCGTCTCGGCGACCCTGGTCCAGGAGTACGAAGCCTCTGGCAGCTGGCCGTTCCGCTACCGCGCCCGGCAGGACTTCCGGCTCGATGCCGGCGGGCTGGCGATCGGCCTGGCGGTGGAGAACCTCGAGCCCCGGCCGGTGCCGGCCGGCCTTGGGCTGCACCCGTTCTTCGTGCGCGATGCCGACACCACCCTGGCCCTGCGCGCCACCGCGGTGTGGCTGGGCGACCGCGAGGTCCTGCCGGTCGAGCGCGTCGCGGTGCCGCCGGGATGGTCGCACGAGCCGTCGCGGCCGGTGGTGACCGGGCTCGACAACTGCTTCGACGGCTGGGACGGCGCCGCGACGATCGCCTGGCCGCGCCGCGGCTGGCGCCTCGACCTCCGCGCCTCGGCACCGTTCCGCCATGCCGTCGTCTACACGCCGCCCGGGCGCGACTACTTCTGCGTCGAGCCGGTCAGCCACGCCAACGGCGCGATCGCCGCGACGCGGCTCGCCGCCGGGGCCACCCTGTCGGGTACGATCGACTTCCGCCTGTCCCTGTCGCGAGAGGATCCATGACCGCGTTCGCTTCCTATCCCAGCCTGAAGGACCGCGCGGTGCTCGTGTCGGGCGGCGGTTCGGGCATCGGCGCCTCGATCGTCGAGCACTTCGCGGCGCAGGGTGCGCGGGTCGGCTTCGTCGACCTCGACGAGGCGGCCTCGACCGCGCTGGTGGCGCGGATCGCGGCGGCGGGTCACCCGGCACCGGCGTTCGCCCGTTGCGACGTGCGCGACACCGCGGCCTACCAGGCGGCGATCGCGGGGCTGGCGGCGCGCACCGGCGACTTCACCGTGCTGGTCAACGGCGCGGCGCGCGACGACCGCCACGTGATCGAGGAGGTCACCGAGGCCTACTGGGACGAGCGCATCGCCGTGAACCTGCGCCATCACTACTTCGCCATCCAGGCGGTGCTGCCGGGGATGCGTCGTGCCGGCGGCGGCTCGATCGTCAACTTCAGCTCGGTCAGCTACCACGCGCTGGCGCCCCGCCTGTCGGTCTACGAGGCGGCCAAGGCCGCGGTCGTCGGCATGAGCCGCGGGCTGGCGCGCGACCTCGGCCCCGACAACATCCGCGTCAACATCGTCACGCCGGGCTGGATCATGACCCAGCGCCAGGTCGACCTGTGGCTGACGCCGGAGGGCGAGGCCGACCTGCTCAAGGTCCAGTGCCTGAAGGAAAAGCTCTACCCGCCCGACATCGCGCGCATGGTGCTGTGGCTGGCGGCCGACGACAGCCGGCTGGTCTCGGCACAGAACTTCGTGGTCGACGGCGGGCGGATGTGAGCGGCGCGCACGGGCCGGGCCGCGGCGTGGTGGGCCACGTGGCCAGGGCGTTCCGCGAGGTCCTGCCGCCGACCGTCTATTTCTTCGTGGCCTTCAACCTGATCGTCTTCACGACGAACCTGATGATCCACGACTACTGGTTCAAGCTGTCGGCCTTCCTGCTGGCCACGACCACGGCGCTGATCGTCGGCAAGGCGGTGCTGGTCGCCAACCACATGAGGTGGATCCACCTCTACCGCGGTGCGCCGCTGATCCAGCCGATCCTCTACAAGACGATCTTCTACACGCTCGTGGTGTTCGTGGTCCGCTTCGTCGAGCGCTTCCTCCACTTCGCCATCGACGAGCACGGCTTCCGCTGGGCGCTCGAGTCCGAGGTCGAGACCTTCAGCTGGCACCGCTTCGTTGCCGTCCAGATCTGGATCTTCACCAGCTTCTTCGTCTACGTCACGGCGACCGAGATCGGCGACCTGATGGGCGAGGGGCAGTTGCTGCGCCTGCTGTTCCGCCACCGCTCCAGCGAGCATCGCCTGACCCGGCGGCAACACGTGCGGGCGCTGATGGAGCTGAGCCGGTTGGCCGAGACGACGCCGCGCGACCAGCTGCTCGACCCGGCGACGCCGCAGGGCAGCCGCCTCGTCGCCATCGTCGATTCGCTGCGCCAGCGACACGTCGTCGACGACAAGCGCTAGAGACCGGCCTCCGCGATCCAGTCGGCCAGCAGGCGGCCGAGCTCGCGCGGCCGCTCGAGCGGCGCCATGTGGCCGCAATCCTCGATCACCGCGAAGCGGGCGTTGGGCAGGCACTGCGCCATGCGCTCGGCCTCGGCCATGGTGCGCAGGCGATCCTGGCGGCAGGCGACCACGAAGGTCGGGCAGGTGATGCCGGGCAGCACGCCGTAGCCGTCGGGACGGGCGATGCCGGCCTGGCGGGCACGGACCTCGCGGCCGAGCCGCCGCTGCATGCCGCGCAGCCGCGCCAGCAGGACCGGGTCGGTCTCGCGGTCGGGGTGCAGGCCGATGGCGACGCTGGGCGCGTCGCCGGCGCGCGGCGGCCGGTCGCCGGGCCGGTAGCCGGCCTTGCGCCGCGCGATCTCCTCGTCGGAGTAGCCGCGCGCCGAGGAGGCGACGAAGGCGATGCCGGCGACGCGCTCGGGCGCCATCAGGGCCAGGACGCGCGACACGAAGCCGCCCATCGAGAAGCCCACCAGCACGAAGCGTTCCGGCGCCAGCGCCAGCACGCGCCGCGCCATGCCTTCCAGCGAGGTGTCCTCGAAGACGTTGCCGAAGTGGATGCGGCCGAGCGCGGCGAGGTCCGGGATCATGTCGGTCCACAGATCCTCGTCGCACATGAAGCCGGGCAGCAGGACGAGATGGCGCAAGCGGTGACTTCTACTTCTTCAGGGCCCGCAGGATCTTCCCCGAATCCGTGACGAAACCGAAGCACTTCTTGACGTTCCACACCGTCGCCTCGGTGCAGAAATCGGGCGAGGTGGTGCCGCAGCAATCCTCGACCAGGACGCAGCCGTAGCCGAGGAAGTTGGCGTCGGTCAGCGAGTGCAGCACGCACTGGTCGGTGTTGACGCCCGAGAACAGCACGGTGCGCGTGCCCATCGTGCGCAGGATCGAGTCGAGCGGCGTGTCCCAGAAGCCGGAGATGCGGTGCTTGTCGACCAGGATGTCCCCGGGCTCCTGCACGAGTTCGTCGACCACCGCGGCCTGCCAGCTGTCCTTCTCCAGCACGTTGCCGCCCTTGCCGGGCACCGGGTCGCCCAGCCCGACACCCCGGCCCAGCGGCTTGTAGAGGTGGAACTGGTTGGGCGGCATGTTGGCCTGGTCCGGCCGCACGCCCCAGTTCACCCAGATGACCGGGACGCCGGCGCGGCGCAGCGCCGGCAGCAACTTCTGCAGCGGCTTGATCGGCTTGCGGTCGGGGGCGATGTCGACGCCCATCGCGTCGCACAGGCCGCCCTTGGCGCAGAAGTCGTTCTGCATGTCGATGACGATCATCGCGGTACGGCGCAGGTCGAGGGTGACGTTCTGGGGGGCGGCCGCGATCCTGAGTGGCCGGGGGCGTGCCGTGGGCAGCGCCATGTCCACTTCGCGGGCATTCGCGCCCCACACGACGTCGGCGCGGCGGGCGCCCAGCGGATTGAGTTTCTTGGCCATGTCGCTCCCCAGCCGGTTGATCTCTCCGCCGGGGTGCAATTCTTCTGCCAGTTGGCACGCGGCTTGCCTCTCGTGGCGGCAGACCAATCGCCGGCAGGCGGGGGAGCAGAGCCATGAACAAGTTCGATCGTCGTGGATTCCTGGCGGGCACGGCCGGTGCAGCAGGGCTCGTGATGCTGGGCGGGCTGGGTGGCCCGGCCCGGGCGGCGGGACCGCTCAACGTCGGGGTGCTGATCCCCGGCTCGAAGTCGGACAAGGGCTGGATGGAGTCCGGCTACGACGGCATCAAGGCGGTCGAGAAGAAGCTCGGCAGCAAGGTCTCGGTGAAGTTCATCGAGAACGTGAAGTTCGGCGACATGGAGCAGGTGCTGGTCACGCTGGCCGGCAGGAACGAGCTGGTGATCGGCGTCGGCGGCCAGACCCAGGCCTCGGTGTTCAAGGTCGCGCCGCGCTTTCCCAAGGTGAAGTTCGCGATCGTCGGCGGCAACGCCGACCCGAAGAAGCCCGACAACGTCTCGGGCTACGACGTGCGCCAGGCCGAGATCGGCTTCGTGGCGGGCGCGGCGGCGGCGATGCTGTCCAAGACCGGCGCGGTGTCCTACGTCGGCGGCCTCGAGATCCCGGCGATCAAGAACACCGGCATCGAGTTCGGCAACGGCGCCAGGTTCATCAACCCGAAGATCAAGTACTTCGAGAGCTACACCGGTGACTTCGACGACGTCGCCAAGGCCAAGGAAGCGACGCTGGCGGCGATCGCCCAGGGCGCCGACATCCACTACCACATCCTCAACCTCGGCCTGCGCGGCATGGAGCAGGCCGCGCGCGAGAAGGGCACCCACATCATCGGCAGCTACACCGACCGCTGCGGCACGGACCCGCTTTACGTCGCCTACTCGATCACCGGCGTCGGCTTCCAGGTCGAGTACGCGATCGACCAGGCCGTCGCCGGGACGTGGAAGCCGGAGTTCAAGCCGTTCGGCCTGGCGATGGGGCCGCAGGCCTCCGACATGATCATCTGCAAGGCCACGGCCGAGCAGAAGGCCAAGCTCGAGGAGATCAAGAAGGAACTCCTGTCCGGCAAGATCAAGGTCCTCGACGCCTAGCGGGAAGCCTGGCGGGACCCCGGGGCAGCGGCGATGGACGGATCGACGCGATCGCCGCTGCTGTCGCTCCGGGGGCTGGGCAAGCGCTTCGGCTCCCTGCAGGCCCTCGGCGGCATCGACCTCGACGTCGCGGCCGGCTCGGTCCTTTGCCTGCTGGGCGAGAACGGCGCCGGCAAGTCGACGCTGTGCAACCTGATCTTCGGCGTCTACGAGCCGAGCGCCGGGAGCATGGCGTTCGACGGCGCGGCCTGGTCGCCGCGCAGCCCGGCCGAGGCGCTCGAGCGCGGCATCGCCATGGTCCACCAGCACTTCAGCCTCGTGCCGCGCATGACGGTGGTCGAGAACCTGATGCTGGGCCAGGTCTCGGGCCTGCTGAGGCGCCACGAGTTCGGCGCCCGCATCCGCGACATCGCCGAGAGCTTCGGCTTCACGCTCGATCCCGACGCGGTGGTCGGCGAACTCTCGGTCGGCGAGCGCCAGCGGGCCGAGATCGTGAAGTGCCTGATGCGCGATCCCAAGCTCCTGGTGCTCGACGAGCCCACCGCCGTGCTGCCGCCGGGCGAGATCGGGGCGCTGCTCGACATCTGCCGGCGCGTCGCCGATTCGGGGCGCGCGGTCATCATGGTCACTCACAAGCTGGCCGAGATCGCCCGCGTCGCCGACCGCGTCGCGGTGCTGCGGACCGGCCGCAAGGTCGCCGACGAGGACATGTCGGGCGCCGACATGGGCGCGCTGGTCCATGCCATGGTCGGGCGCGAACTGCGGCCGCTCGACGTCGCCCTCGCCGAGGGCGACGATGACGGCGGTCCCGGGCCGGCAGCGGTGACGGGCGAGCCGCGCGGCTTCGCCCTGGTCTGCGACGGGCTCACGGTGCATGACCGCCACGGCGCGCTCAGGCTCGACAACTTCACGCTCGAGATCCGGCCGGGCGAGATCGTCGGGCTGGCCGGCGTCGAGGGCAACGGCCAGAGCGAGCTCGGCATGGTGCTGGCCGGCCTGCAGCGCCCGACCGAGGGCCGCTTCTACATCGGCGAGACCGAGCTCACGCATGCCGGCGCCGCCGCGGTGACGGCGGCGGGCGGCGGCATCGTGCCCGAGGACCGCCACGCCGTGGCCTGCGTCACCGCGCTGTCGGTGGCGGAGAACATGTACCTGAACAAGCTCGGCGGCTTCACGCGGTTCGGCCTGCTGCAGCGCCGGGCGCTGAACGCCGCGGCGGCGGCGCAGATGAAGACCTTCGACGTCCGCGCCGCCGGCCCCGAGGTCGCCTTCTCCGGCCTGAGCGGCGGCAACCAGCAGAAGGCGGTGCTGGCGCGCGAGCTGACCCTCGACCCGCTGGTCGCCCTGGTCGCGGCGCAACCGACCCGCGGCCTCGACGTCAGCGCGGTCGAGGCGGTCTATCGCCAGATCCGCGCCGCTGCCCGGCGCGGCGTCGGCGTGCTGCTGATCTCGAGCGAGCTCGACGAGCTGATCGCCGTCGCCGACCGCATCGCCGTGCTGTACCGCGGCCGCCTCGTCGGCGAGCGGCCGGCGCGCCCGCAGGAGCGTCCCGCCATCGGTGCGCTGATGTCGGGGCAGGGTGCATGAGCGACCTCGCGCTGCGCCTGCCCGACCGCCGCCGCCTCGTCGGCGTCGCCGTGCCGTTCGCGGCCGTGGTCGGCTCGATGCTGGTCGGCCTGGCGCTGATCGCGCTGAGCGGCAAGGACGTGCCGGACGCGATCGAGGCGTTCCTCGACGGCGCCTTCGGCACCTCGTTCGCGGTCGGCGCCTCGATCAACCGCGCCGTCGCCCTGTCGCTGGTCGGGCTGGGTTTCGTCCTCGCCTTCCGCGCCAACCTCACCAACGTCGGCGGCGAGGGCCAGATCGCGGTCGGCGGCATCGCCGCCACCGCGCTCGGCCTGTGGCCGCCGGTCGCCGGCCTGCCGCTCGGCCTCGCCGTGCTGGTGCCGTTGCTGGGGGGCACGCTGGCCGGTGCCTTCTGGGGTGGCATCGCCGGCGTCATGAAGGTGCGGTTCGGCACCAACGAGGTCATCAGCACGCTGCTGCTGGGCTTCATCGCGCTGCTGACGGTCTACTGGTGCGTGCAGTCGACGGCGCTGCTGCGCCAGCCGCAGACCTCGTCGGCGACCCTGCCGGAATCGCTGCCGGTGCCGGCCGCGGTCAAGCTGCCGGGCCTGACCGGCGATCCCGAATCGCCGCTGCACGTCGGGCTGGTGATCTGCCTGGTGCTGGCGCTGGCCACGGCGGTGGTGCTGCAGCGCTCGACCTTCGGGCTCAGGCTGCGCGCCATCGGCCTGAACGAGCTGGCGGCGCGGCGGGCCGGCATGCCGGGCGGCATCCTGCTGGTGGTGGCGCTGGCCCTCGCCGGCGCGTTCGGCGGGCTGGCCGGCGCCATCATGCTGCAGGGCGAGCAGTACTACCTCAAGACCGGGTTCTCCTCGGGCTACGGCTTCGACGGGCTGGTGGTCGGGCTGCTGTCGCGCGGCTCGACGCTGGGCGTGCTGGCGGGCGCGCTGTTCTTCGGCTTCCTGCGCTCGGGCGGCATCTCGATGGAGATCATGGCCGGCGTGCCGGCGGCGCTGACCCTGGTCATCCAGGGCCTGATCGTGATCGCGGTCGCGGGCTCGGTGATCGTGGTCGAACGGTTGCAGGGAGGCCGCTGATGGAAGAGACGCTGGCCATCTTCATCGCCTCGACGCTGCGTCTCGGCATGCCGCTGATGCTGGCGGCCAGCGGCGAACTGGTCTCCGAGCGGGCCGGCGTGCTGAACCTCAGCCTCGAGGGCATGATGCTGACCGCCGCGTTCTTCGGCGCGCTGGGGTCGTGGGCGACCGGCAATCCCTACCTCGGCGTCGCCTGCGCCATCGCCGCGGCGGTCGTGGTGTCGGCGGCGCAGGCCTGGCTCAGCGTCAACCTGCGCGCCAACCAGCTGGTGGTCGGCATCGGCTTCAACATCCTGGCGCTGGGCGCCACGACGCTGCTCTACCGCATCATCTTCGGTGGCCTGTCGCGCGAGGAGATCCCCGGCCTGCCCAAGCTGGCGGTGCCGGGGTTGAGCGACCTGCCGTTCGCCGGGCCGGCCTTCTTCCAGCAGTCGGTGATCGTCTACGCCGGGCTGGCGCTGATCGTGCTGATCTGGGTGACGCTGAACCACACCTCGTTCGGGCTGGCGGTGCGCGCGGTCGGCGACGAGCCGCGCAGCGCCGACAAGGCCGGCATCCCGGTCGCCGCGACGCGGTGGAAGGCGGTGTTGGTCACCGGCTTCATGGCCGGCGTCGCCGGCGCCTTCGTGTCGATCGCCGACATCCACACCTTCACCGAGAACATGACCAACGGCGCCGGCTACCTCGCGCTGGCCGCGGTCATCTTCGGCGGCTGGAACATCGGCCGCACGGTCGCCGCCTGCCTGCTGTTCGGGGCGGCGACGGCGCTGCAGTTCCAGTTGCCGGCGATGGGCATCAACGTGCCGACCGCCTTCCTGCTGATGCTGCCCTACCTGCTGGCGCTGCTGGCGGTCGCCGGCATCGTCGGCCGGCTCGAGCCGCCGACCTCGCTCACCCTGCCGTTCCAGCGCGGGAAATAGACATGTCCACGATCGCCGCCCAGCCCTACGACTACGACTTTCCCGCCGGCAAGCTGGCGCTGGTCGTGATCGACATGCAGCGCGATTTCATCGAGGAGGGCGGCTTCGGCTCGGTGCTGGGCAACGACGTGCGGCCGCTGGCGCGCATCGTGCCGACGGTGCGCCGCCTGCTCGACGCCTTCCGGGCTGCCGGCCTGCCGGTGATCCATACCCGCGAGGGCCACGTTCCCGACCTGTCCGACTGCCCGCCGTCGAAGCGCGCGCGCGGCCGCGGCGCGCTGACCATCGGCGATGCCGGGCCGATGGGCCGCATCCTGGTCGACGGCGAGCCCGGCAACGACCTCGTGCCCGAGCTGGCGGCGCTGCCGGGCGAGACGGTGATCCTCAAGCCGGGCAAGGGCGCGTTCTACGCCACGCCGCTCGACACGCTGCTGAAGCGGCTGGGCGTCAACCACCTGGTGCTTGCCGGCGTCACCACCGAGGTCTGCGTGCAGACGACGATGCGCGAGGCCAACGACCGCGGCTACGAGTGCCTGCTCGCCGAGGACGCGACCGAGAGCTACTTCCCCGAGTTCAAGGCCGCGACGCTGGCCATGATCAGGGCCCAGGGCGGCATCGTCGGCTGGACCGCGTCGACCGGGGCGATCGTCCGCGCCCTCGGGTGAACGAGTTCGGCGCCTTCGTGCCCGGCCCGCGGGCGTGGCGGGCGCCGACCGGGTCGGGACCGCTCGACGGCCTCGCCGTCGCGGTCAAGGACCTGCTCGACGTCGCCGGCACGGTGACCGGCGGCGGCAATCCGGACTGGGGGCGCCGCCAGAGTCCGGCGACGACATCGGCACCGGCGGTCGAGCGCCTGCTGCGCGCCGGCGCGACGCTGGTCGGCAAGACCGTGACCGACGAGCTGGCGTTCAGCCTCGAGGGCGAGAACCACCATCACGGCACGCCCATCAACCCGCGCGCGCCCGATCGCCTGCCCGGCGGCTCGTCGAGCGGGTCCGCCGTCGCCGTGGCGGCCGGCCTCGCCGATCTCGCGCTGGGCACCGACACCGGCGGCTCGGTGCGCGTGCCGGCCAGCTTCTGCGGGGTCTACGGCTGGCGGCCCACGCATGGCCGGGTGCCGCTCGACGGCGTCGTGCCGTTCGCGCCCAGCTACGACACGGTCGGCCTGCTGGCCCGCGACGGCGGGCTGCTGCGGCGCGGCGCGCAGGTCCTGCTCGGTACGGTGCCGGAAGCGACGACGGCGACGCCGGTCGCGCCGCGCTTCCTGCTGGCCGGCGATGCGCTGGCGCTGGCCGAGCCGGACGCGGCGGCCGCGGTGCGCGCGGCGCTGGCGGGATGGGGCACGATCGAGGAGATCGCGGTGTTCGACGGCGACGCGGACAGCTTCCGCGAGGCCTACGTCACCCTGCAGGGGCTGGAGATCGCGGCGTCGCTGGGCGACTTCCTCGCGACCGCACCGCGCTTCGGGCCGACCCTGCAGCCGCGCTTCGACGGCGTGCGGGCGCTCGCGGCGGCGACGGGGCCGGGAACGGGGCCGGCAACGGCGGCACGCTGGCGGGCGTGGCGGGAGGAGACGACGGCGAGGCTGCGCCGCCTGCTGCCGCCCGGCACGGTGCTGCTGCTGCCGTCGGCGCCGTCGATCGCGCCGCGCCGCTTCCTGCGCGGTGCCGCGGCCGGCGCGTTCTACGACGCGGCGCTGACGCTGGGATCGGTCGCCGGCCACGCCGGGCTGCCGGCGGTCAGCGTGCCGCTGGCGACCCGCGCAGGTTACCCGCTCGGGCTCGGCCTCGTCGCCGGTCCGGGCGAGGACGAACGGTTGCTGGCGGTGGCGGCGCGCCTGCGGGTCACGGCACCAGCGGGCCGGTCAGCCAGGCCCCGGCCCAGGCCGCGGCCGCCATCAGCAGCAGGCCGGGAATGACGTAGAGCGAGAAGGTCCGCCCGCCGCTCGACAGCGCGAAGAACATCTTGGTGCAGGTGTTGGTCGTCATCGCGGCCAGCACCGGCACGACCGCCTGGGTCGGCGTGATCCGGCCTTCCGCCGCCAGGGAGGCGACCGAGACCGCGGCCGAGTGCGTGTCGGCGAGACCGGCCAGCGACGCGGCCACCAGCACGCCGCGCGCGCCGAACCAGTCCTGGGCCACCGCCGAGACGACCACGATCACCGCCAGCAGCGCGGCGAAGGTAAGGGCGGTGCCGAGGTTCAGGGCGCCGGTCGGCGGCGCGCCGTCGTGGGTGCGCTGGCGCAGTGCCCACAGCGTGAAGGCGCCGCCGTAGAGCACCGCGACGGTGCCTGACGCGGCGAGCGGCAGTGCCAGCGCGCGCAGCGACTCGAGGCTGATGGCGGCGATCAGGATCGCGAGCTGCGCCACGGTGGCGACCGACGACAGGACCGCGCCGGCGACCGCGGGCTTCATCACCCCGGGATCGGCCTGGGCGCGCGCGCCCATCGCGCCGATGGTGGCGCTGCTGGACACGAAGCCCGACGCGAGGCCGGCCAGCGGCAGGCCGAACCGCGAGCCGACCAGGCGCACGGCGACGTAGCCCAGCGCGCTCACGGCCATCACCAGTATGACGACCGTCCAGATCGTGCGCAGGTTGAGCGCGTCGTACGGACCGATCGGCCTGTCGGGCAGCATCGGCAGCACGATCAGGGCGGCGGCGGCGAAGATCAGCAGGTCGCGCAGTTCCTCGCCGCTCAGCATCGAACGCACGAAGCGGTGCAGCGCCGGTCGTGCCGTCAGAAGGACCGCCGTGGCGACGCCGAGCGCCGCGGCCGTCTCCGGCTCGGTCATGGCGAGGCCGCCGATCAGCGTCGTCAGGACCAGCGCGGTCTCGGTCGTGAGACCGGGGTCGCCCTCGCGCGCGCGCCAGTACGACAGGCCGGCGAACCCCGCCATGCCCAGCGCCATCGCGGCCAGCAGCAGTTCCCTGCCGATCGCCCAGGCCACCGCGCCCAGCAGCGCGGCCAGGGTGAAGGTGCGCAGGCCGGCGGCGTGGCGCAGCGGTCCCTCGCCCTTGCGGCGCTCGCGATCGATCCCGATCAGCAGGCCGATCCCGAGGGCCACGAGGAAGCCGATGATCTCGCTCTGCGGCAGGTGCATGCGACCATTATCGCCGCTCGCGGACCCCGCGTCAGCGATGCAACGCCGCACCCGGAAGCGTAGGGTAGGTGCAAAGAGAGAGACGCGAGACCATGACCGACGACACCGCGCCCGTCCGCTATATCGACCGCACGCGCGCCTACTACCGCGCGCTGGGCTACGCCAAGGACTACGTCTGGTCGACCTACGACGACGTGCCGTTCGCGCCCCTCGCCAAGCCGCTGGCCGACTGCCGGATCGGCCTCGTCACCACGGCCAGCGCCGGTGACCCGGCTGCCCACGGTCCGGGGTATGTCCGGCGGGTCTGGTCGGGGCCGGTGGCGCCGCCGCCGCAGGAGCTCTTCACCGCCAACCTCGCCTGGGACAAGGAATCGACCCACACCCGCGACCGCGAGAGCTTCCTGCCGATCGACACCGTGTCGGCACTGGTCCGCGAGGGCCGGGTCGGCGGCCTCGCCGCGCACTTCCACGGCGTGCCGACCGAGTACAGCCAGCGCAAGACGATCGAGGAGGACGCGCCGCAGGTGCTGCGCCGCCTGCGCGACGACGGCGCCGACGCGGCGATCCTCTGTCCGCTTTGACCCGTCTGCCACCAGACCGTGAGTCTGGTCGCCCGTCACCTCGAGGACAACGGACTGCCGACCGTCGTGATCGGCTCGGCGCTCGACGTGGTCGAGCATTGCGGCGTGCCGCGCTTCGTCTTCACCGATTACCCGCTGGGCAATCCCTGCGGCCCGCCCGACCGGCGCGACATCCAGCGCACGGTCGTGTCGCGTGCCCTGCAGTTGCTCGAGGAAGCCACGGCGCCGCGCACCACCGTGCGGCTGCCGCTGGCCTGGCACGACCCGGCATGGCGCGCGCGTTACGGCCGCGTCGATCCGGCGGCGCGCGAAGCCCTGCTGAAGGCGGGCGAGGAACGCCGCGCCCAGGCCGAGGCGCGCAAGGGCCCGGGGAAGGGGCTGCCGAACGCCTAGCGCGTCCAGCGCGGCGGGCGCTTGGCCAGGAAGGCGTCGACGCCCTCCGCGAAGTCGGGCCCGTCGGCCAGCGACACCACGGTCTCGAGTTCGAGCGCCAGCCCGTCCTCGAACGTCATGCCGCCGCCCAGGGTCACGGTGCGGCGAATCGCGGCCAGGGCGGCCGGCGACTTGGCCGCGAGGCCCTCGGCGTAGGCCTGCACGCGGTCGCGCAGCGCCGTCGGTTCGACCAGCTCGTCGACCAGGCCCCAGGCCAGCGCCTGGTCGGCCGGGACCAGCGTGCCGTCGTAGAGGTAGCGGATGGTACGGGGGCGGCCGATCAGCCGGACCAGCGCCTGGGTCGTGGCGATCGGTGGCAGGAAACCGATGTTGATCTCGGGCTGGCCGAGGCGGGCATCGCGCGCGGCGAAGCGCAGGTCGCAATGCAGCGTCATCTCGAGGCCGCCGCCGACCGCGGTGCCGTTGATCGCCGCCAGCACCGGCTTGGGCGAGCCGCGCAGCAGCCGCACGACCTCGTGGCAGCGCAGCGTCCAGTCGCGCATCTGCGGCCCCTTCATGCCCTGGAAGGCGGCGAGGTCGGCACCGGCGCTGAAGTAGCGGTCGACCGCGCTTGCCAGCACGACGACCCGGATCGCCGGGTCGGCCAGCGCCGCCGCGATGGCGTCGTGGGTCGCGTCGAGCATGGCGCGGGTGAAGGCGTTGACCGGCGGCCGCGCGAACTCGATCCATCCGACCGCGTCGCGGGCCTGCAGCAGAACGGTCGGGCGATCCTGCGTCATGGCCGGTTCCCCCGGTGGTCAGTCGTTGGGCGGCGTCTCGTGCCGGGTGGCGAGGACGTGCGCCAGGCGGGCGAGGCTCGCCCGCAGCTTCTCGATGCGGGGCACCACGGGCGCGGCGGGGTCGGCCGCCGCGTCGGCGCCGGGCCGCAGGTGATGGGCGAGGTCCATCGAGTGGTGGACAACCGACTGGAAGGTCTCGCGGATGACCGAGCGCGCATGCGTGGGGTTGCAGGAATCCTCCCACTCCAGGGCGCTCAGCAGTTCCTGGCGAATGGCCGGGTCGTTGGGATGGCCCAGGGCGCGCAGGCAGGCCGAGTCCAGGGCTTCGACGCGGCGATGGAGTCTGCTCAGCAAATGATCCCCCTGGCCGGCGCGGGTGGGAGGGCCGCCGGTGACGTCACTTAACCATCGCGATGGCGCCGGTGTCGAGGGTGGGCGGTCAGCTCACCGGCTTGCCGCAGCGGCGCCACAACTGCTCCTCGCCGGCCGGCGGCTTCAGGCGCATGCGGATCTCGCTGATCAGCGCCATCGAGATCGTGCCGCTGCTGCCCGGCTCGACGTAGGAAAAGTGGTGCCGGTCGTAGTCGCCCTTCAGTTGCTGACCGGCCGGCGTGACGATGTCCGGGCCGTTGATGGTGAGGCGCTTGCCGTCGTCCGAGCACCAGTCGCCGTCGATGGCATCGGCCCGGGCGGGCGCGGTTGCCGCCGCCACCAGGCCGGCCGCGGCGAGCAGGACGATGACGGGTCGTTGGCGCATCGCTGTACTCCCTCGTGGGGCGTCCACTATCGAACGCTCCGGGCCAGCCGCGCCAGCAGGATCATCGATCCCAGCGACAGGGCCGCCGCTGCAAAAATCAGCCACAGGGCTCCGGTCGTGCCATAGAGGCCGAGCGCGGCGGCGATCACCGGCGGGGCCGAGGCCGAGACGATGCCCTGGGGCAGGGCCAGCCGGCCCATGTAGGCGCCGAACTGCGCCCTGCCGAACAGGGCGAGCGGCAAAGTCGCGCGCTGTACCGCCTTGAGGCCGTTGGCGATGCCGTAGCCGACGACGCACAGCAGCGCCGGCAGGAACGAGCCGCCGTCGATCAGGGCCAGCGCGATGCCGGCGACCAGCATCGCCGAGCCGAACACCGCCGAGGTCATGATCGAGTAGCGATGGCCGAATACCAGTTCGACCAGCCGCACCGTCACCTGCGCCGGGCCGATCATCGAGGCGAGGAACACCGCGGTCGCCGGCGCGTGGCCGAGCCCGCGCATGATCTCGATCATGTGCACCATCGCGCCGGTGAACACGAAGGCGCCGCTCGCCAGCGTCAGCGACAGCAGGAAGTAGGCCCGCCGCTGGACCTGTGCCGGCACGCCGGTCGGGGGCGGCGTGCCGCCGGCCGCGACCGGGTGGACCGGCGGCCGGCGCGGCAGCACCAGCAGGTGGACCGGTATGCAGGCGAACAGGTGGATCGCGGCGTAGACCAGGAGCGTGTGGCGCCAGCCGACCGCGACGTCGAGCGCGCCGGACAGCGGCCAGAACACGGTCGAGGCGAAGCCGCCGATGATCGCCAGCACGGCGATGGCGCGCCGCGCCGCCGGCCCGGCGATCTGGGCCAGCGCGATGCTCGACGGCGTGTTGAGCGCCAGCGTCGAGGCGATGCCCATGAGGGCCCAGCACAGCAGGTAGCTGGTCATGCCCTGTGCGAAGGACAGCGCCGCCAGCGAGACGGCATAGAGCGCCGACCCGGCGGCCATCAGGCCGCGCGCGCCGCTGCGGTCGATGAGGCGGCCGACGCGCGGCGCGGCCAGCGCGCCGACGCCGAACATCACGGTGATGCCGGCGAAGATCACCTCGCTGGCCAGGCCCAGCGACTCGCCGATGTGGCGGCCCAGCACCGAGGGCATCAGGAAGGTCGTGCCCCAGCCCACGATCTGCGTGAAGCCGAGGCCGGCGGTCGCCCGGACAGCGGGCGAGAGCGTCACGCCGCCCGGGCTCTTTCGGGATACAGCGACAGCAGCCCGGCCTCGCTCGCCGGGCAGACGCCGCGTTCCGTGATCAGCGCCGTCACCAGCCGGGCCGGGGTCACGTCGAAGGCCGGGTTGGCGGCGGGGCTGCCCTCGGGAAGGATGTCGACCGTCACGACCTCGCCGGTCGGACCGCGGCCGGCGATGCGCGAGACCTCGGCGGCGCTGCGTTCCTCGATCGGGATGTCGCGGCCGTCCTCGAGCGTCCAGTCGATCGTCGGGTAGGGCAGGCCGACGTAGAACGGCACGCCGTTGTCGTGCGCCGCCAGCGCCTTCAGGTAGGTGCCGATCTTGTTGCAGACGTCGCCGCGCCGCGTCGTGCGGTCGGTGCCGGTGATGCAGAAGTCGACCTGGCCGTGCTGCATCAGGTGGCCGCCGGCATTGTCGGCGATCACGGTGTGCGGCACGCCGTGCTTGGCCAGCTCCCACGCCGTCAGGCTGGCGCCCTGGTTGCGCGGCCGCGTCTCGTCGACCCAGACGTGGATCGGGATGCCGGCGTTGTGGGCCTGGTAGATCGGCGCCAGCGCGGTGCCCCAGTCGACGGTCGCCAGCCAGCCGGCGTTGCAGTGGGTGAGCGCGTTCAACCGCTCGCCCTTGCGCGGCTTCAGCCGTCGGATCAGGCCGAGCCCGTTCTCGCCGATGCGGCGGCAGATCTCGGCGTCCTCGTCGGCGATCTCGGCGGCGCGCCGGTAGGCCGCGGCGCGGCGCTGGCCCGGCGGCAGCGGCGCCAGCCGCTCGTGCAGGTCGTCGAGCGCCCAGCGCAGGTTCACCGCGGTCGGACGCGACGCCATCAGGGTGGTGTAGGCCTTGGTCAGCATGGCATCGGACGTGTCCGTCGCCATCGCAAGGGCCATGCCATAGGCGGCGGCGGCGCCGATCAGCGGCGCGCCGCGCACGATCATGGCGCGGATGCCGTGCTCGGCTTCCTCCATGGTGCGCCAGTCGCGCACCACGAAGCGGTGCGGAAGCAGCGTCTGGTCGATCACCTGGACGGTGGTGCCGTCCGCGGCGAGCCAGATGGTGCGATAGGGCGTGCCGTCGACTTTCATGCGCCCGGAGATAGGGGCGCTGGCGCGGTCAGGTCAAGCGCGGTCAGGTCGAGCGATCCGGCGCGGTCAGATCGACCGCGCCACCGCGTCGACGATGGCGGCGGCGTCGAGCCGGTAGGTCCGGTAGAGGTCGGGAATGTCGCCCGACTGGCCGAAGCCCTCGATGCCCAGCGGCACGACCCGCTGGCCGCGTACCGAGCCCAGCCAGCTCAGCGTCAGGGGGTGGCCGTCCAGCACCGTGACGATGCGGGCATCGCGCGACAGCGGCGCCAGCAGGCGCTCGACCGGGCTGGGGCTGCGGTCGACGATGCCGGCGGTGCGGCCGCGGTTGCGCTGGCCGGCCAGCCAGTCGGCGTGCAGGCGGTCGGGCGAGGTCAGCACCAGCAGGCCGGCGCCGGCGAAGTCGTGGGCCACGCTCTCGTGCGCGGCGATCGCCTCGGGCGTGACCGCGCCCATGGCGACGACGGCGATGTCGGCGCCCGGCTCGGGGGCCACGTACCAGTAGCCACCGTTGACGATGTCGGCTTCCTGCTCGGGCGAGAGCGTGCGCTGCGGCTGCGGCAGGCTGCGGGTCGACAGGCGCAGGTATACCGAGCCGCCCTTGTCCTGCTGCATGTACTGCAGGCCATGGCGCATGATCACCGCCAGCTCGTCGACGTAGGTCGGCTCGTAGCTGAGCAGGCCGGGCTGGCCGAGCCCGATCAGCGGCGTCGAGATGCTCTGGTGGGCGCCGCCCTCCGGTGCCAGCGTCACGCCCGACGGCGTCGCCACCACCATGAAGCGGGCGTCCTGGTAGCAGCCGTAGTTCAGGGCATCGAGGCCGCGGGCGATGAACGGGTCGTACAGCGTGCCGATCGGCAGCAGCCGGGCGCCGAACAGCTGGTGGCTGAGGCCCATCGCGGCCAGCTGCAGGAACAGGTTGTTCTCGGCGATGCCCAGCTCGACGTGCTGGCCGCCCGGCGTCTTCTTCCACAGCTGGGCCGACACCACCTTGAGCTCGCGGAACACGTCCTCGGCCTCGGTGTGGGCCCACAGCCCGCGCCGGTTGACCCAGGCGCCGAGGTTGGTCGAGACGGTGACGTCGGGCGAGGTCGTGACGATGCGGCGCGACAGCTCGGTGTCCTCGGCGGCGATCGCGTTCAGGATCTTGCCGAAGCCTTCCTGGGTACTCGCCCTGGCATCGCGCGGCCGCGGCAGGGCGGGGATCTCGACCACCGGCGCGGTGGTGCGACGGCGACCGGTGGCGTTGAACGGCACGCCGTCGAGAAACGCCTGCAGCTCGGCGGGTGCCGCCGCGAGGCCGGCGAACTTCTCCCATTCCTGGCCGTCGGCGATGCCCATGCCCTGCTTGAAGCCGGCCATCTGCTCGACCGTCATCAGGCCGGAGTGGTTGTCCTTGTGACCGGCGAAGGGCAGGCCGCGGCCCTTGATGGTGTAGGCGATGAAGCAGGTCGGCTGGTCGCCCTCGACACCCTCGAACGCGTCGAGCACGGCCTGCATGTCGTGGCCCGCGAGGTTGGTCATCAGCCGGTGCAGGCTGTCGTCGTCGTGCTGCTCGAGGATGCGGCGGATGCCGGGGTACTGGTTGAGGTCGCGGGTCAGCGCTTCGCGCCAGCCGGCGCCGCCCTTGTAGACCAGCGCCGAGTACAGCGAGTTGGGGCAGTCGTCGATCCAGGCGCGCAGGTGATCGCCGTCGGCCTGCGCGAACGCGGACTCCAGCAGCTTGCCGTACTTCAGGGTGACGACGCGCCAGCCGACCAGCTCGAACATCTCGCCGATCCGGCCGAACAGCCGGTCGTTGACGACGCCGTCGAGGCTCTGGCGGTTGTAGTCGATCACCCACCACAGGTTCCGCACGTCGTGCTTCCAGCCCTCGAGCAGGGCCTCGAAGATGTTGCCCTCGTCGAGCTCGGCATCGCCGACCAGCGCCACCATGCGCCCGGTCGGACGCTGGCCGTCGCCGAGCTGCTTCAGGCGCACGTAATCCTGGACGATCGACGAGAACAGCGTCATCGCCACGCCCAGCCCGACCGAGCCGGTCGAGAAGTCGACGTCGTCGATGTCCTTGGTGCGCGACGGGTAGGACTGCGCGCCGCCGAGCGCACGGAAGTTCTCCAGCTTCTCGCGCTCCTGGTTGCCGAACAGGTACTGGATGGCGTGGAACACCGGCGAGGCGTGCGGCTTCACCGCGACGCGGTCCTCGGGCCGCAGCACCGAGAAGTAGAGCGCCGTCATCACCGTCGCCAGCGAGGCGCACGAGGCCTGGTGGCCGCCGACCTTGAGACCGTCGCGGTTCGGCCGCACGTGGTTGGCGTGGTGCACGGTCCAGGCGCTCAGCCACAGGACCTTGCGCTCGAGTTCGCGCAGCAGCTTCAGGCGCTGGACGGGGGCGAGGGTGGTCATGGACAAGGTATGCGCCTCGAAGCGGGGAAAATCCTTGCGTTCGGACCGTGAATGACCCTGTATAGGGTAGAGTCTACCGGCAAAGGGAACTTTGAAGCAATGATCTCCCTCGATGCCATCGACCGGCGCATCCTCGACCGGCTGCAGAAGGACGGCCGGCTGAGCAACGCCGAACTGGCCGAGCAGGTTGGCCTGTCGGCCTCGCCGTGCTGGCGGCGCGTCAAGGCGCTGGAAGAGGCCGGGGTGATCAAGGGCTACGCCGCCCAGGTCGATGCCCGCGCGGTCGGCCTGTCGGTCAACGTCTTCATGAGCGTGTCGCTGTCGACCCAGGTCGAGAAGGCGTTGCAGGCCTTCGAACGCGCGGCGGCGGCGCGGCCCGAGGTCATGGAGTGCTACCTGATGACCGGCGACAGCGACTACCTGCTGCGCATCGTCGTGCCCGACCTCGAGGCCTACGAGCGCTTCGTGATGGATTTCACCAAGATCCCAGGCATCGCCCAGATCCGCAGCTCGTTCGCGCTGCGGCCGGTCAAGCAGGGCGCCGCCCTGCCGCTGGCGGCGGGCAAGGCAACCTGACCCCTCCGTCCGCTGCGCGGACACCTCCCCCCGCTGCGCGCGGGGAGGACAGATGAGCCTTCCTCCCCGCGCGTGAGCGCGGGGAGGTGTCGCCGCAGAGCGGCGACGGAGAGGTCATGGTGCCGTGCGCTTGTCAGTCGAGCTCGATCGTGCCGCTCATGACCGGCACGCACTGGCCGCCGATGTAGGTGGCGACGACGCGGCCGTCCTTCTTCTCGGCCCGCGCCTCGAGCCGACTCGGCCGACCCATGTCGAAGCCCTGGCCGATGACCAGCGACAGGTCGAGGTCGCGCTCGGGCCGGGCGTGGGCCAGCAGGCCGACCAGCGTGACGTTGGCGCTGCCGGTGGCCGGGTCCTCCGGCACGCCGTGCAGCGGCGCGAACATGCGCGACTGGATCGCGATGCCGTCCTCGTTCGACGCGACGTAGAGGTGGACGCCGACCGCGCGCTTGATCGGCAAGTGCTCGGCGAGCCGGTCGGTGCGCACCGCCGCGCGCGACAGCGCGGCGCGCGAGGCCAGTTCGACGTAGAGGAAGTCGTTGCCGCACGAGGCGATGACCGGCGGGTGGCGGGTGGTGACGATGTCGGCGGCGTCGAGGCCGACCATCGCCGCGACCGCCGCCGGGTCGAGCGTGTCGCCGAGCGCCAACGGCTTCGGCGCCGCCAGCCGCGCCGACACCACGACGCCGCCATCCCGGCGCAGGTCCATCGGCACGAGGCCGGCAATCTCCTCGAACACCAGCCGGTCGCCGGTGATCGCCCGGCCGAGGCAGGTCCCGGCGCGGGCCAGCACGAAGGCGGTGCCGACGTTGGGATGGCCGGCGAACGGCAGCTCGGCACGCGGCGTGAAGATGCGGACCTGGGCGGTGTGCGCCGGGTCGCGCGGCGGCAGCACGAAGGTCGTCTCGGAGAGGTTGAACTCGGCGGCGATGGCCTGCATCCGCGCGCCGTCGAGGCCGCTCGCATCGGGGATGACGGCGAGCGGGTTGCCGCCGAAGCGGGTGTCGGTGAAGACGTCGACGGTCTGGAAGGCGACTTTCATGGCCCGACGGTAGCGGGCCGGCCGGCGCGGGCGCAGCGAGAATTGCTGGCCCGCGGATGAGAAAGTCTGTGCCTCGGCGCTGCGTCAGGGCATCGCGGCGCGGGCGATGCGGGCGCGTTCCTCGACCGGGGGTGCGCCGGGCGGCCGCAGGCCGGCCAGCACGGCAAGCGCGCGGGCGAAATCGCGGGCGAGCGCCGTTCCCGGCTGCAGCAGCAGGCCGGCGGCGTAGTACACGGCCGCGCGGACGTTGCGGCAGCGAAGCCGCGCCTGCTCGGCCCGCGAGACCTGCACCGCCGACAGCGCCGACAGCAGGGCGCCGGGGTGGCGCAGCGCGGCCTCTCGCCAGTGGCGCCTGACGACCTCGGCGACGTTGCGGCTGACGCTGTCGACCTCGGTACTGAGCGAGCCAGGGCGGACGGCATGCAGCACCTCGGCGCGGGTCGAGTAGGCGATCTCGCCGCGCCGCGCGAGGCGGATCCAGAGATCCCAGTCCTCGGCCTGGCGGAGGTCGCGGGCGAAGCCGCCGGCGCCGAGCAGCGCGTCGCGCCGTGCCATGGTGCCGGTGGTGCAGACCGGGTTCTCGCCGAACAGCAGGCCGAAGCCGTCGTCGCCCAGCATCACGATCCCGCGCGCGCTGCCGAGGAAGCGCTGGAAGCGCGGCCACGAGGCGACGTGGCGCGGCTCGATCGTGCCGTCGGGCAGCAGCGTCTCGTGGTCGGAGAAGCTCATCACGGTCTCGGGATGACGCTCGTGCCACAGCAGGCGGTCGGCGACCGCGGGGCGCAGCGAGTCGTCGGCGTCGAGGAAGCAAATGTAGGCCGCACGGGCCCGGCGGATCGCCTCGTTGCGCGCCGCCGCTGCTCCGTGATCGCTGTCGCGCCGGATCGTGACCATCCGCGGGTCGCTGGCGGCGAGGGCCTGCAGCACCGCCGGCGTGCCGTCGGTCGAGCCGTCGTCGATGACCAGGATCTCGATGTCCCGGATCGGCAGCGCCAGCGCGCTGGCGACGGCGCCGGCGACGAACGATTCGCCGTTGCGCACCGGGATGACGATGGCGAGGCGCGGAACCATGGTCAGGACCGCGGCGCCGGGGCGGCGTCAAGGGCCAGGCCGCTGGACGGCTTCGCCGCATCGGGGCGGACGAGCCGGCGCAGGCGGCGGCCGATGCCGCCGGTGACGCGCCGGACCTGGCGCTGCAGTTCCTGGACCTCGAGCCGCGCGGCCAGCGTCGCGGCGACGGCGCCGTGCAGCGCCGGGTAGCGCCGGCGGTTGGCGCGGCCGACCATGCAATCGCGCACCGGTCGACCCTTGCGGACACCGAAGCCGAGGATGCGCCGGTCGTCGGCGTCCATCTCCGGCAGGAACGCCGCGTTCAGCAGCAGCGGGCGGTAGCGACCGTGCTCGACGTCGAGCGGCTGGATGCGTACCGCCGGGTCGTGGAAGTTGAGGAACAGCACGTTGCGCGGCTTCAGCACCGGCGTGGTCTGGCGATGGATGCCGGCGGTGTCGAACAGGAAGGCGGAGCCCGCCGGGCCGAGCATGTCGCGGCGCTGCGCCACCAGCGGTGCGACCTCGGCCTCGGTCCAGTGACGCGACGGGCCGGTGTGCCGGTGGGTGCCGGCGATGTAGCTGAAGTGTCCCGACTCGACGTCGGTCAGGTACATCGCGAGCTTGATCTCGCGGGGCCGCCGGGCGAGGTCGACGACAGCCTCGTCGCACCAGGCGTCGTTGTGCCAGCCGTGGAAGTCGGCGGTGGTGCGGATGGTACGCCAGCCGCGCGCCTCGGTCAGCGCGTAGGCGGCGCCGATGTAGCGGTGCAGGACCGCCTTCAGCACCGGGTGCAGCGCCAGCTCGACCACGGCCGGGTCGACCGTCAAGGCGTTCTCGACCAGCAGGCGCCACTTCTCGTTCTGCTCGTAGCCGTACCAGGTGTTGAACGCGGGGCGCTCGAGCACGCGCTCGAACGACTCCTGCAGGCCGGCCAGCGCCGCGGGAGCGAGCATCGCCGGCAGCGGCGCGATGCCGTCCCTTTCAAGCAGGGCGACCAGCCGGTCGGCCTCGGCATCGATGGTGGCGACGATGGTCATTTCAGGTCTCCTGGCGCGACGGGGAGGCGGACGGCACGCCGAGCGCGCCGTAGTGGTTGAAGGTGGCGTGGACCATGGCGGCCAGGCTGAACTCGCCCTCGGCACGGCGGCGCGCGGCCCGGCCCATGGCGCGGCGCCGCGGCTCGTCGGCCAGCAGCCCGTCGATCGCCGCCAGCAGCGCGTCGCGGTCGCCGGGCGGCACCAGCAGGCCGGTCTCGCCGGCGGCCACCACTTCGGGCACGCCGCCCACGGTCGTGGCGACGGCCGGCACGCCGGCAGCGGCGGCCTCGGCGACGGTCAGGCAGAAGGCCTCGTGCCAGCGCGACGGCGCCACGATCAGGTCGGCGGCGGGCAACAGCGCATCGACGTCGCTGCGCAGGCCGAGATGGATGGCGCGGGCCGAGCCGTGGCGCAGGACCTCGTCGGCCAGCGCGCCGTCGCCGATCCAGACGAAGGCGACGTCGGGGTGGCGCTGCAGCAGCGTGTCCTGGATCGCCAGCAGGTCGTCGACGCCCTTGGCGGCCGTGAGCTGGCCGACGTAGAGCACGCAGCGCCGCCCGGCCGGCACGCCGAACCGGGTCCGGCGCAGGCGATCGCGCTCGCTCTCGTCCTCGATCGGCGCGAAGCGCGCGAGGTCGATGCCGTTGAACAGGCGCCGGACCTTGGCGGACGGGGCCCCGACCTCGCGCCGCACCTGGGCGCCGACGAAGCCGGATACCGGCAGGTAGAGATCGATGAAGCGGGCGAGCAGGCGCCGCCGCAGGTGGCGGGCGCGATCGGCTGCGGAAATCGGTGCCGCGTCATCCTCGAGCACCGTGCGCGAGCCGTGGTCGGTGAAGACGAAGCGCTTGACCCCGAGCGCCTTGGCGGCCAGCGCCAGCGAGGTCGAGGGCGAGCCGAAATGGCAGTGCACCAGCGCCGGGCGCAGCCGCCGCACGGTGCGGACGAAGAAGCCGAGCGCGTTGAGGTCGTCGTCCGGCACGCAGTCGACCGCGACGCCGGCATCGGCGAGGTCGGTGCGGACCTGCGGCTCGATCTCGCTGCGCGCCACGACGTGCATCGCCAGGCCGCGCTGCCGCGCGACGCGGCCGGCGGCGACGAGGTAGTCCTCGAACGAGCCGCGCTTGCGCAGGTGCCCGAATACCCAGTGCAACACCAGCGGCG
This sequence comes from uncultured Reyranella sp., assembly GCA_964420105.1. GTDB lineage: Bacteria > Pseudomonadota > Alphaproteobacteria > Reyranellales > Reyranellaceae > Reyranella. The sequence continues at coordinate 510,774 of CAYQRL010000001.1, read as the reverse complement.
GCGCGCTGGCGGCCGATGCGGCACCGCCGAGGGCGGGCGCTGCGTCTGCGAGGGGAGGCGACATCGAAGGAAACACTCGTCGTGCGGCCTGGCCGGCGGCCGGGCTTCGGCCCCGTGGCAGCAAGTCCGGTGCCGCCCGTCACAGTTCGGCGCGCGAGGCCTCGGAGCCTTGAAATCCGGGGCTTTTCGCCCCTTCGCGGGGGCCGTCCTGTGAATTGCGAATTGCGAATGCGGCGGCTTCGAGCGGGTCCCGGTCCCAAAATGCAACGCACGCCGCGAGGTCGGTCGATTGAGAGCCGGCCGCCGGGTCGCTAAGCTTTCGCCCGTCAAACAGCAAGAAGAGCACCGGGATGGACACCAAGAGCGGCCGCATTTCCTACGATCACGGCGTGTCGACCAAGAAGCTGATCGGCGAGACCATCGGCAGTTTCTTCGACCGCACGGTCGCGACCCACCGCGACCGCGAGGCGCTGGTCGTGCGCCACCAGGACATTCGCTGGACCTGGGGCGAGCTCGGCCGCCGCGTCGACGAGCTGGCGGCGGGCCTGCTGTCGCTCGGTCTCGAGCGCGGCGACCGCATCGGCATCTGGTCGCCCAACCGCTACGAGTGGACGCTGACCCAGTTCGCCACCGCGAAGGCCGGGCTGGTGCTGGTCAACGTCAACCCGGCCTACCGCCGGGCCGAGCTCGAGTACGCGCTGAACAAGGTCGAGTGCAAGGCACTGGTCCTGGCGCCGTCGCTCAAGACCTCGAACTACCTCGAGATCACCTCCGACCTCGTCAAGGCGAGGAAGCTGCCGCATCTCAGGCACGTGATCCGGCTGGGCGCCGAGAAGACGCCCGGGATGCTGAACTTCGACGACGTCGCGACCGCCGGCGGCGCGGCCCAGGAGGCGATCCTGGCCGACCTCGCGGCCAGGCTGCAGTTCGACGACGCGATCAACATCCAGTTCACCTCGGGCACCACCGGCCATCCGAAGGGCGCGACCCTCAGCCACCACAACATCCTGAACAACGGCTACTTCGTGGGCGAGGGGCTGAAGCTCACTGCCGCCGACAGGCTGTGCATCCCGGTGCCGCTCTACCACTGCTTCGGCATGGTGATGGGCAACCTCGGCTGCCTGACGCACGGCTCGACCATGATCTACCCGGCGGAGGTGTTCGATCCGCTGGCGACGCTGCAGGCGGTGGCGGAAGAGCGCTGCACGGCGCTGTACGGCGTGCCGACCATGTTCATCGCCCAGCTCGACCATCCCGAGTTCGCCAGGTTCGACCTCAAGAGCCTGCGCACCGGCATCATGGCCGGCTCGCCCTGCCCGATCGAAGTGATGAAGAAGGTGCAGAGCCACATGCACATGCACGAGGTCACCATCGCCTACGGCATGACCGAGACCTCGCCGGTCTCGACCCAGTGCGCCACCGACGACCCGGTCGAGAAGCGCGTCGCGACGGTCGGCCAGGTGCTGCCGCACATCGAGATCAAGATCGTCGATGCCGAGGGCAAGGCGGTGGCGCGCGGCGAGACCGGCGAGTTCTGCACCCGCGGCTACTCGGTGATGAAGGGTTACTGGAACGATCCCGAGAAGACCGCCGAGGCTATCGACGAGGCTGGCTGGATGCACACCGGTGACCTCGCGACCATGGACGAGGACGGCTACGTCAACATCGTCGGCCGGCTGAAGGACATGGTGATCCGCGGCGGCGAGAACGTGTACCCGCGCGAGATCGAGGAGTTCCTGTACCGCCACCCGAAGATCCAGGACGTCCAGGTGATCGGCGTGCCCGACCCGCGTTACGGCGAGGAGATCTGTGCCTGGATCAAGCTGCACGAGGAGTCGGAAGCGACCGCCGACGAGATCCGCGAGTTCTGCAAGGGCGAGATCGCCCACTACAAGATCCCGCGCTACATCGAGTTCGTGCCGGAGTTCCCGATGACCATCACCGGCAAGATCCAGAAGTTCGTGATGCGCGAGCAGACGATCCAGAAGCTGGGCCTGAAGGCGGCCAAGACGGCGTAACCGGCCTACGGCCGGTTCGCCTCCAGGAACATCCGGATGTGGCGCAACGCCAGCGGGATGCGCTCGGGGATGTCCTTCCACGGGTAGAGGCTGACCTGCGCGCTGGGCGCCAGCATCGCCGACTCCATCGCCACCGCGTAGGGATGGGGCGGGATGTCGTCGGGCAGGATCAGCACCGGGGTCCGGCACGCCCTGACGAAGTCGCGGCTGACCGTGAACACGAAGTCGGCGTTGGCGCGGTACATCTTCTCGAGGAAGGCGTCGGTCTCGGCCTCGGTGATCTCCGGCCGCCGCGCGCGCAGCGCCGGCGCCCAGTTGGCGCTGTTGTTCTGGAAGAACTGGTCGGGCAGTTCCGGCCGGTGCCCGCTCGGCTGGGTCAGCACGGCGGCGACCACGCGGTCCGGCGCGCGCCTGAGCAGGTTCCAGATGAACGGGCCGCCGATGCAGTAGCCGAGCACCATGAAGCGGTCGATGCCGAGATGGTCCATCAGGCCGAGGTGGTCGTCGGTGAAGGCGTCCCATGGCCGGTCGGCTTCGAGCGGCCCCGAGGACTGGCCGCCGTTGGCGTTGCGCAGGTCGGCGCCGATGCAGCGGAAACCGTCCGGCGCGAACTCCTTCATGGCGTTGAAGGGATGCGTGGCGTCGAGGCCCGCCAGCGTCGAGTTGAGGCCGCCGCCCGGGATCACCAGCAGCGGGAAGCCCGCCCCCGTCTCCTCGTAGCGGATGCTGACGGGCCCGCGCTGGTAGATCGGCATGGCATCTCCCCCTTCTTCTTCCTTTCCTCTCCACGCGGCAGCGTGGGGAGGTGTCCGCGCAGCTCGCCGATGACGGCGACACCTCCCCGCGCTCGCGCGCAGGGAGGAGGCTAGCGCAGGCCGACCAGGCGGCGCACGACGTCGAGCTGGATCTCGGCGGCGGCGACCATCTCGGCGACCGGCACCGACTCGTTGGCGGCGTGGCCCTGGACGCCCGAGCCCGGGCCGAAGTTGATGATCTCGATGCCGTCGTCGGCGTAGTAGCGGCCATCGCTGACGCCGGTGGCGTTCAGGAACTTCACCTTGCGGCGCGAGTGCGCCTTGACCGCCGCCTCGAAGGCGGCGACGGCGCGGCCGTTCTCCGGCGCGAAGAAGCCGTTGGTGCCGGTCAGGAACTCGACCGAAACCATCGACTTGGGCTCGCCGGCCTTGTCGATCACCGACTTCAGCTCCTTGAAGGCGTCCTTGACCTTCTCGTTCGGCAGCAGCCGGCGGTCGATCTCGACGGTGCAGGCCGACGGCACCACGTTGGTGTTGTGGCCGCCGTGGAACATGCCGACGTTGACCGTCGACTTCATGGCGCCCTTGACGCGCTTGGGCAGCACCTTGTCGTAGTGCGCCTGCAGTGCGCCGACCAGCCGCATCATGCGCAGGATGGCGTTGTCGCCGCCCGACGGGTTGCCGGCATGGGCGGCCTTGCCCCTGGTCGTGATCTTCGCCCACATCACGCCGCGCTCGGCGACGATCAGGTTGTTCTCGGTCTGGGCGCCGAGGATCAGCGCGTCCGGGCGGACGCGGCCGCTCTTGCGCAGGAACTCCATGCCGTCGGGACCGAGGTTCTCCTCGTCGGCGACGAAGGTGAAGATCAGCTCGCCGGTCTGCGGCCCGCCGCGACGGGCGATCTCCTCGGCCAGCCACAGCTGCACCGCCATGCTGCCCTTGCAGTTGCCGGCGCCCAGCCCGTAGACCAGCCCGCCCTTGACCAGCGCCTTGAACGGATCGCTCTTCCAGTTGGCGCGCTCGCCGACGCCGACCGTGTCGACGTGGGCGTTGAAGGCGACGACCGGACCCTTGCCCTTGCCCTTGAGACGGGCGACGACGTTGTCGACGCCCTTGGTCCTGGTCGCGATCTCGACCTTGTAGCCGGCCTTGCGCAGGCGCCTGGCGGCGTAGGCGCAGATCTCGACCGAGGTGCCGGGCGGGTAGGGGCTCGGCAGCGCGATCAGGTCCGACAGGATGGCGACCAGGTCGGTCGCGAGCTTCTTCGACATCGGCAGTCCTCGGTTCTCGGTTAGCGGTTGGCCAGTTCTTCCAGCACCTCGACCAGCACGCGGGTGCCGGCGGCGAGGTCGGCCGGGGTGGCGTTCTCGGCCTCGTTGTGACTGATGCCGCGCTCGCACGGCACGAAGATCATGCCGGTGGGGCAGAGATGGGCGACGTGCATGGCGTCGTGGCCGGCGCCCGACGGCATGTCCATGTGCGTGAGCTGCAACGCCGCCGCCTTGGCGCGCACGAGATCGACGACCTCGCGGGCGAACACGGTCGGGGCGACGTTGGTGACGCGCTCGATGCCGGCGGGGCAGGGCGCGGCGAGCCGACCGACGATTTCCTTCAGCGCCGCCTCGTGCGTCTCGAGGACGGCATCGTCGGGGTGGCGCATGTCGATGGTGAAGGTGACCTTGCCCGGCACGGTGTTGGGCGAGCCCGGCAGCACCTCGACCCGGCCGATCGTGAAGCGCAGCATGTCGTCGGCGTCGGTGGTGGCCTCGTACATCGCCGCGGCGATGCGGGTGGCGGCGGCGTAGGCATCCTTGCGGGCGGCGCGCGGCGTCGTGCCGGCATGCGCTTCCTCGCCGGCGATCGACACGATGTAGCGGCGGCTGCCCTGGATGCCGGTGACGACGCCGATGGTCCGGGCGTCGTTCTCGAGCCGCGGTCCCTGCTCGATATGGGCCTCGACGTAGGCGGCGACCGGGAAGCCGGGCGGCCCGTCGCGCAGCGGCGCCGGCGCGACCTTCAGCGTCGCGGCCAGCGCGTCCTTGAGGACGACGCCTTCCCAGTCCTTCTGCGCCAGCATGTCGTCGAGCCGGTACTGGCCGGCGAACACCGCCGAGCCCATGGCGCCGGGCTGGAAGCGCGAGCCTTCCTCGTTGGTCCAGGCGACGGCGATGACCGGGCGGCGGGTGGCGACGCCGGCGTCCTCAAGCGCCTCCAGCGCCTCGAAGGCGGCCAGCACGCCGTACATGCCGTCGTAGCGGCCTCCCGTCGGCTGGCTGTCCATGTGCGAGCCGCTCATCACCGGCGCGGCGGCGGGATCGCTGCCCTCGCGACGCACGAACAGGTTGCCGATGGCGTCGGTGAAGATCGCGAAGCCGCGCGCCGCCGCCCACGACGCCAGCAGGTTGCGCGCCGCCGCGTCCTCGGCCGACAGGGCCTGGCGGTTGACGCCGCCCCCGGGCAGGCCGCCCAGCCGCGCCATGTCGACGTGCCGCTGCCACAGACGATCCTCGCGAACGGCCTTGGCACCGCTCATGCATTCTCTCCGCCCTTGTTGGCCGAGCTATAGCGGCCCCATAGTCTCGCTTCAATCGGGAGGACCGTATGCACAACCACCTCGACCGCAACCTGATCGGCTACGGCCCCAACCCGCCCGACCCGCAATGGCCGAACGAGGCGCGCGTCACCGTCAGCTTCGTCCTGAACTACGAGGAAGGCGGCGAGAACACCATCCTGAACGGCGACCCGGCGTCCGAGGTCTTCCTGACCGAGACCCCGGGCGGCACGCCGATCGAGGGCGGCCGCGACCTCTCGACCGAGTCGATCTACGAGTACGGCAGCCGGGCCGGCTTCTGGCGCATCCTGCGGCTGTTCTCGGAGCGCAACATGCGCTTCACCTCGTGGGCGGTCGGCCGGGCGCTCGAGCTGAACCCGGCGGCCGGCAAGGCGATGGCCGAGGCCGGGCACGAGGTGGCGAGCCATGGCTGGCGCTGGATCAGCTACAAGGACTTCACGCTCGAGCAGGAACTCGACCACATGCGCCGGGCGGTGAAGGTCATCGCCGAGACCGCCGGCAAGCCGCCGGTCGGCTGGTACACCGGCCGCTTCGGCATGAACACCCTGGCGGCGGTCGTGAAGCACGGCGGCTTCCTCTACTCGAGCGACTCCTACAGCGACGACCTGCCCTACTGGGTGCGGGTCGAGGGCACGCCGCACCTGATCATCCCCTACACGCTCGAAGTGAACGACATGAAGTTCGGCGTCGCTCCGGGCTTCACCGCCGGCGACGGCTGGTTGCAGTCGATGAAGGACAGCTTCGACGTGCTCTACGCCGAGGGCGCGCGCAGCCCGAAGATGATGTCGATCGGCCTGCACTGCCGGCTCGCCGGCCGACCCAGCCGCGCCGCGACCCTGGCGCGCTTCATGGACTACGTGGCGTCGAAGCCGAAGGTCTGGGTGGCGACGCGCGAGGAGATCGCGCGGCACTGGCAGAAGGTCCACCCGGCGAAGGGCTGAGACCTAGCCGGCGATCGCGCCGCGAACCCAGCTCTCGATGGCGGCGGCGCTCATGGCGCCGGAGCGGCGGGCGACCTCGCGGCCATGGTGGATCAGCACCATGGTCGGGATGCTCTGGATGCCGTAGCGGCCGGCCAGCGCCTGCTGCTCGTCGGTGTTGACCTTGGCCAGGCGCACCGACGGCTCGAGCGCGGCGGCGGCCTTCTCGAACTGCGGCGCCATCGATCGGCAGGGGCCGCACCACGGTGCCCAGAAATCGACCAGCAGCGGCACGTCGGACTTGGCGGCGTGGCTGTCGAAGCCGCGGTCGTCGAGCGCCACCGGGTGGCCTTCGAACAGCGCCGCGCCGCATTGGCCGCACTTGCCGCCGCCGGCGGCGAGCCGCTCGCGCGGCGCGCGGTTGAGCGTGTTGCAGGACGGGCAGGCGACGATCAGCGAATCGGACACGGGAACCTCCGTACGACGCAAGTGGGTATCGGCAGTGCCGGGCGCAAGGGATCGGTCTCCATGGCGAAGCCCGGGGAGCCATTCATGGTAGGCTCTTGGAATGACCTCGCTGCACGACCTGCCGACCGGCACCACCATGACCCTGCGCGCGCTGGCGCGCTTTCCCGACCGCGATGCCTTCGTCTGGGACGGCGGCAAGCTCACCTACCGCGCCGCCCTCGACCTGGTCGGCCGGCTGCAGGCGGCGATGAATGCGGCCGGGCTGCGGAAGGGCCAGACCGCGGCGTTCCTCAGCGCCAACAGCGCCGAGACCTGGTGCGCCGGCGTCGCCGCCCAGGGCCTCGGGCTGGTGGTCACGTGGCTGCACCCGCTGGGCGCGCTGGCCGACCACCTCGACGTCATCGCCGACTCGGGCGCCACCGCGCTGGTGGTCGACCCGCGCACCCACGCCGGCCGCGGCGCCGAGCTGGCGGCGCAGGCGGCGGACCGGCTGGCCATCGTGCTGACCATGGGCAAGGCCGATTTCGGTCGCGACGTGATGGCGGCGGGCGAGGCGATCGGCAGCGCGACGCCGATCGATCTCGCCACCGCCGACGACCACGCGATCATCAATTACACCGGCGGCACCACCGGCAAGTCCAAGGGCGCGATCCGTCGCCATCGATCGGTCGCTGCCTCGGTGCTGGCGACCTCGTCCGACTTCGAGTTCCCCGCGGTGCCACGCTACCTCGCGGCGGCGCCGATCACCCATGTCTCCGGCACCAAGGTGCTGCCGACGCTGCTGCGCGGCGGTACCGTGCACCTGCTCAAGGGCTTCGACCCCGAACGCTTCCTCCACACCATCGAGCGCGAGAAGATCAACTTCACGCTGATGGTGCCGACCATGATCTACGTGATGCTCGACCACCCGGCGCTCGATCGCACCGACCTGTCGTCGCTCGAGCTGGTGCTGTACGGCGCCTCGCCGATGTCGCCGACGCGGCTGGTCGAGGGACTCGAGCGCATCGGGCCGGTGTTCAGCCAGCTCTACGGCCAGACCGAGTGCTACCCGGTGAGCGTGCTGCGCAAGGGCGACCACGATGCGCGCCGGCCCGAGTTGTTCGCGTCGTGCGGCTTTCCCATTGCCGGTTGCCGCGTGTCGTTGCGCGACGAGGACAACAACGAGGTCGAGCGCGGCGAGGCCGGCGAGATCTGCGTGCAGGCCGCGCATGTCATGGAGCAGTACTGGAAGCGACCGGAGCAGACGGCGGAAACCTTCGCCGGAGGCTGGCTGCACACCGGCGACATCGCGCGCGCCGACGAGCGCGGCTACCTCTACATCGTCGATCGCAAGAAGGACATGATCGTGTCCGGCGGCTTCAACATCTTCCCGCGCGAGGTCGAGGACGTGCTGTCGTCGCATCCCGACGTCGCGATGGCCGCGGTGATCGGCGTGCCGCACGAGAAGTGGGGCGAGGCGGTCACCGCGCTCGTCGTCGCCAAGCCCGGCGCATCGATCGACGCGGAAGTGCTCATGCAACTCGTGAAGGATCGCAAGGGCAGCACGCACGCGCCGAAGCAGGTCGAGTTCGTCGATGCATTGCCGCTCACCGCGGTCGGCAAGATCGACAAGAAGGTGCTGCGCGCGAAGTTCTGGGCCGGCCAAAGCCGCCAGGTGGGCTGACATTTCCCGCGTCGCTTCGGTGGTATTGAAAATTTTTTCGTGATCGGACGCGATGCGATACGGCGCATCACGAGTGATGTTGCTCACGATCTGCTTGCACGCAGATGCGAGATTCATCCCAACTGTGTCGCCTAAGTTGTCGCTATCAAAGAATTTTCGCCGATCGTTTCAATTGTAACCGAGGACCGTTGACCGGAAGTTCTCGACGCGTTCGCGCCCAGGCCGGTTGTGAGGGCCTGTGCGAATCTCGCGGCCGCAGGGTTTACCTCGCCGCCCGATCGTGGCAGCAAGACGCCGCTGTGACCAACCTGCGCTCCACCATCGCCGGTGTCGGCCTCCTCGCCGTCGCCCTCGCTGTCTCCGGATGCCAGCTCGGAGGGAAGCCGCCGACGACGGCCGGCTTCGATCCGCAGGTGGACCTGCGGCAAAAGGAAATCGACGACCGCAAGGACGAGGTCATTCGCCAGCTCGCGCACTGCGAGAGCGGCGGATGGGGTCCGTCCGACCGGCGCATCATCGGCGGACGCGGCGCCTACCACGGCCGCCTGCAGTTCACCGTCCAGACGGTGATCAGCTACCAGCTCAAGCGCGACGGCATGCAGCTCAGCCGCGCCGAGGCGGCCGAACTGGCGCATGACTACGACCGCGCCTCGGCGCTCGCCAAGTACATGATCTTCGATCTCGAGGAGCCGCATCACTGGCCGCTGTGCGCCCGCAAGATCGGGTTGCGCGACCAGCTCGCCGCCGTGAAGACGATGTCGAACCAGGCGCAGGCCTACTGACCTTCGTCGCCGCCGTTCGCCGGAACCGGGGCCGCGCGATGCGCGGCCCTCTCTATTCCAGCTCGCCGCAGAATTCCTGGATGCGCCTGCAGCCCTCGCGCAGGCTCTCGATGTCGGTCGCGTAGGAGATGCGGAAGTAGGGGCTCATGCCGTAGGCCGCGCCCTGGACCGTGGCGACGTGCTTCTCCTCCAGCAGCGCGGCGACGAAGTCGGTGTCGCTGGCGATGTGCCGGCCGGCGCGGGTGGTCTTGCCGATGCACCCCGCGATGTTGGGGAACACGTAGAACGCGCCCTCCGGCTTGTGGCAGGTCACGCCCTTGGCGGCGCGCAGCATCGACACGACCTCGTCGCGCCGCTTCTGGTAGTCGGCGGCGCGCTCCTTCAGCAGGTCCTGCGGTCCGTCCAGCGCGGCCGCGGCGGCGGCCTGGCTGATGGTCGAGATGCCCGAGCCGATCTGTCCCTGCATGTTGGTCATCGCCGCGATCAGCGGGCGCGGCCCGCCGGCAAAGCCGACGCGCCAGCCGGTCATGGCGTAGGCCTTGGACGCGCCGTTGACGGTCAGCGTGCGGTCCCTGAGGCGCGGCTCGACCTCGGCCACGGTGCAGAAGCCGAAGTCGTCGTAGACGAGGTGCTCGTAGACGTCGTCAGACATCACCAGCACGTGCGGGTTGGCCATCAGCACGTCGGCGATGCTGCGCATGTCGTCGCGCGAGCACACCGCGCCGGTCGGGTTGTTGGGGAAGTTCAGCACCACCCACTTCGTCTTCTTCGTGATCGCCGCCGCGAGATCGGCCGGGCGCAGGCGGAAGTGGTTGTTCTCCGGGCACGACACCGGCACCGGCGTGGCGCCGGCCACGGTCGCCTGGTCGGCGTACGAGATCCAGCCCGGCGCCGGGATGATGACCTCGTCGCCCGGGTTCACGCTGGCCATCAGCGCGTTGTACATGATCTGCTTGCTGCCGTTCGAAACCAGGATCTCGTCGATCGCGTAGTCGAGGTCGTTGTCGCGCCGGAACTTGCGCTGGATCGCCTCCTTCAGCGGCTTCACGCCGTCCATAGGCGGGTACTTGGTGTCGCCCGCCTGCGCGGCGCGATGCGCCGCCTCGATGGCGTGCGGCGGCGTCGGGAAGTCGGGCTCGCCCGAGGACAGGCCGACGATCGACACGCCCTGGGCACGCAGGTCGCGTACCTTGCGGGTCATCGCGGCTGAGGCGGACACCTTGACGTTGCGCAGGCGCTCGGCGACTTCGAACATGCTTCTTCCTCAGGCCTTCTTGCGGATCGTGAGCGCGATGCCGCCCAGGATGGCCGCCGAGGCCAGCAGCAGCCGCGGGGTCAACGGTTCGGCGAGTAGCACCGCGCCGCCCAGCGCGGCAATGGCGGGCACGCTCAGCTGCACCGTCGCGGCGGTGGTGGCGGCCAGCGCGGGCAGGGCGGCGTACCACAGCACGTAGCCCAGGCCCGAGGTGATGGCGCCAGAGGCGACCGCGTAGGCCGCGCCCACCGGGGGGATGCCCTGCTGGGCCGACGTCGCCAGGACCAGGACGGCGGCGAAGGCCACCGCCCGCAGGAAGTTGCCGCCGGTGGCCGCCACCGGCTCGCCGGCCGTGCGGCCGAGCAGGGAGTAGACACCCCAGGAAATGCCGGCGCCGAGCATGAACACGGCATCGAGCAGCGCCGGCGTGGCGAGGTCGGGCAGCAGCAGGTAGACCAGCCCGCCGACCGCGATCGCCAGCCCGCCCAGCCGTGTGCCGGCGATGCGTTCGCCCTGCCACAGGCCCCACGCCGACATCGTGAGCTGGACCGCGCCGAACAGCAGCAGCGCGCCGGTCGCGGCCGTGAGGTCCCGGTAGGCGAACGAGAACAGCGCGGCGTAGGCGAACAGCATGGCCGCCATCGGCCAGCTGCCGCCGCTGGTCGGGCGCACGCCGCGCTTCCGCAGCAACAGGACCAGCACCAGCGCCCCCGAGGCCAGCCTTATGGCCGTGAAGCTTGCCGCGTCGATCGCGGTGTCTCGCAGAGCGACGCGGCAGAGGAGGGAGTTGCCGGCGAAGGCCAGCATCGCCAGCCCGGTCAGCAGCGGCACGCGCAGGCGATGGGAAGAGGAGAGCATGGCCCGACATTCCTAGCATGCCGGCTCCCGGAAGACGCTACACTCGCGCCATGACCGATCTCTCCCGCTGGCTCGGCGCGTTCGCCGAGGCCCTCGACCGCAAGGACATCAAGGCCGCGACGGAGCTGTTCCACGATCCCGGCTACTGGCGCGACCTCGTCGCCTTCACCTGGAACATCGTCACCTTCGAGGATCGCGCCGCGATCGCCGGCATGCTGGCGGCGCGGCTGGCCGACGTCGCGCCGCGCGGCTTCGCGCTCGACGGCGACGATGGCTGGTTCACCTTCGAGACCGCGGCCGGACGCGGACGCGGCCACGTGCGTCTGCGCGACGGCCGCGCGCACACGCTGTTCACCGCGCTGCGCGAGCTGAAGGGCTTCGAGGAGAAGGCCGGCCCGACACGCGAGACCGGCGTGCAGCACGGCGCCATCCGCGGCCGCGTCACCTGGACCGATCGCCGCCAGGCCGACACCAGCGAACTCGGCATCACCCGCCAGCCCTTCGTGCTGGTGATCGGCGGCGGCCAGGGTGGCATCGGGCTGGCGGCCCGGCTGAAGCGCATCGGTGTACCGGCGCTGGTGATCGACAAGTTGCCGCGTCCCGGCGATGCGTGGCGGCGGCGCTACAAGTCGCTCTGCCTGCACGACCCGGTCTGGTACGACCACCTGCCGTACCTGCCGTTCCCCGACCATTGGCCGATCTACACGCCCAAGGACAAGATGGGCGACTGGCTCGAGGCCTACACGTCGATCATGGAACTCGACTACTGGTCGTCGACGACCTGCCGGCGGGCGACATGGGACGAGCGGGCCAGGGAATGGACGGTCGAGGTCGAGCGCGACGGCCGGACGCTGACGCTGCGCCCCAGGCACATCGTGCTGGCGACCGGCATGTCGGGTTTCCCCGAGATCCCGCGCTTCCCCGGCGCCGACCGCTTCCGCGGCAAGCAGCACCACTCCAGCGCCCACGAGGGTGGCGAGGGCTGGGCGGGCAAGAAGGCGGTCGTGATCGGCGCCAACAACTCGGCGCACGACATCGCCGCCGACCTGTGGGAGCACGGTGCCGACGTCACCATGGTGCAGCGCTCGCCGACCCTGGTGATGCGCTCGGACTCGCTGGTCAAGGGCCGCACGCTCTACTCCGAGGACGCGGTGCGTAACGGCATCGATGTCGACAGGGCCGACCTGATGACGGCGTCGCTGCCCTACGCGCTGCAGCCCGCGGCGGTGAAGCCGTTCGTCGACCAGGTGCGGCGCGACGATGCCGCGTTCTACCGCCGGCTCGAGGCGGCGGGCTTCCGGCTGACCTTCGGCGAGGACGAGTCGGGGATCGGGCCGATGTATGCGCGGCGCGGCTCGGGCTACTACATCGACGTCGGCGCCTCCGACCTGATCGCCGACGGCAGGATCGCGCTCTGCTCCGGCGTCGAGGTCGAGCGCCTGTCCGAGACCGGCGTGGTCCTGCGCGACGGCCGCGAGCTGCCGGCCGACCTCGTGGTCTACGCCACCGGTTACGGCTCGATGAACCAGTGGGCGGCGGCGCTGATCTCGCCGGAGGTCGCCGACAAGGTCGGCAAGGTCTGGGGATTGGGCTCGCAGACGGCCAAGGATCCCGGCCCGTGGGAGGGCGAACTGCGCAACATGTGGAAGCCGACGGCCCAGGAGGGGCTGTGGTTCCACGGCGGCAACCTCATGCAGTCGCGTCACTATTCGCGCTATTTGGCGCTGCAACTCAAGGCCCGGCTGGAAGGGCTGGCGACACCGGTCTACGCTCGCGCATCGGTCCATCACCGCGTCTGAGGGGAGGCGGACCGGCCTGGCCGCGTATGACGGGTGAGGAGCACCGCCGCCGCATGTCCATTCGTCCCGTTCGCGCCAGCCTCGCCGCCGCCGCCGCCATGCTCGCGGCGTCGTGTTCGTTCTACGTGGGCGAGCCGCGGGTCGAGCGAACCGACTTCCGCGCGACGCTGTCGGCCGCCGCTGTCGTGCCGCCGACCGCCAGCGGCGCCACCGGCTACCTCGAGGGCGTTTACCGGCCCTCGACCCAGGTCTTCGAGTACCGCCTGAACCTCGTGGGTCTCGGCGGCCCGATCACCGGTGGCGCGCTGCATGGCCCGGCCGCGCCGGGGCAGGTCGCGCCGGCGATCGCACCGATCAACATCCCGATCTACGACTACACGATCCGCGACGGCGCGACGCTGACGCGCGAGCAGGCGGCGGAACTGCTGGCCGGCCGCTGGTACGTCAGCGTGTCGACGCTGCAGTATCCCGGCGGCGAGATCCGCGGCCAGATCGTGCCGGCCGCGACGAGACCCTAGAGCGAGAGAGAGGATCCCTGAAATGAAGACCAGGCTCTACGCCGCGCTCGCGGCGCTGTCGGCTGCCCTGCTGCCGGTCGAGCAGCTCGCGGCCTGCACGCGGGTCGTCTACCTCGGCGACGACGGCCAGGTGGCGACGGCGCGCAGCATGGACTGGATGGGACCGATCTACTCCGACATGTGGATCTTCCCGCGCGGCCTGAAGCGCAACGGCGCCGCCGGCGCGAACTCGCTGGAATGGACGTCGACCTGGGGCAGCGTCGTCACGTCCGGCTTCGACGCCGCCTCGACCGACGGGATGAACGAGCGCGGGCTGGTCGCCAACCTGCTGTACCTCGCGGAGTCCGGCTACGTGACACCGGTCGCCGGCGACAAGCGCCGCGCGATCTCGATCACGGCCTGGCTGCAGTACGTGCTCGACAGCTACGCCACCGTCGCCGAGGCGGTGGAGGCGCTGCGCAAGGACACGTTCTACGTGCTGCCGACCATGACCCCGGACGGCCATGCCGGCCAGGTCCACCTCGCCCTCACCGATCCGAGCGGCGATTCCGCGGTCTTCGAGTACCTCGACGGCAAGCTGGTGATCCATCACGGCCGCCAGTACCAGGTCATGACCAACTCGCCGCCGTTCGACCAGCAACTGGCGCTCAACGCCTACTGGCAGACGGTTGGCGGGCAGGCGATGCTGCCCGGCACCAACCGCGCCTCCGACCGGTTCGTGCGCGCGTCCTACTACACCGGCGCGGCGAAGAAGACGGCCGACCCGGTCGAGGCGGTCGCCACCGCCTTCTCGATCATCCGCAATGCCTCGGTGCCGCTCGGCGTGCAGGGCCCGCCGGGCCAGCCCAACATCGCCGCCACCCTGTGGCGCACGGTCGGCGACCACAAGAACCGCCGCTACTTCTTCGAATCGACGCGCAGCCCCAACGTCTTCTGGGTCGACCTGGCCGATGTCGATTTCAACGCCGGCGCGCCGGTCAGGAAGCTGAAGCTGGCCGACGGCACCGAGGTCTACGCCGGCAACGTCGCGTCCAGGTTCCAGCCCGCCGAGCCCTTCGCCTTCAAGCCGGCGGAGCCGAAGTAGCGTCAGTCGAAGCGGTAGTCCCAGCCGATCCAGGCGGCTAGGCCGCGGCCCATCACCGTCTCGAGGTCGCGGCCCTTCAGCCACGGCAGTTCCTCGGTGAAGAAGGTGACGCACTGGCGGTAGCTGCAGGACATGCGGGTGATGTCGGTGCCCCAGAAGAAGCGGTCCGGCCCGTAGGCGTCGAAGATGCGATGCAGGCCGTCGTGCAGGTTGCGGAAGGGGTAGGGCTGGGTCGAGTAGCCCGGTGCGCCCGTCGCCTTGACAGCGACGTTGGGCAGCTTCGCCAGTGAACAGAGTTCGTCGAGGTTGCCGAAGGCGGCTTCGTCCTTCTCCAGTCGCAGCAGGCCGCAATGGTCGATGATCAGCTTCAGCCGCGGGTGGGCCTCGGCGATCTTGCGGAACGTCGGCAGGAACAGGCCGGCCATGGTCGCGACCGGGATGCCTTCCTTCTCGGCGGCGGGCCACACCCAGTCGAGCTTGCCCTCGTGCAGTGCCTTCTGCTGGTCGGGATAGAGCAGCGCCCACCGCAGTCCCATCATGCCGGGCTGCCGGCGCCAGCCGACGATGCGCTGGCGGCTGGCCGGGTCGTCGAGGTCGAACTGGCCCATGACGGCGAAGCGATCGGGATACTTCGCGGCGGCATCGAGCGCCAACCGGTTGGAGGTCGGGTCCCAGCTGTAGGGCGGGTGGATCAGGGCGGCATCGACCCCGGCCTCGTCCATCTCGGCCAGCGCCTGCTCGGCGGTGAACTTCTCGACCTTGCGATGGGTCCCGCTGGGCGGTGTCACGGCCTGTGACCAGATGTGGATCTGGGCGTCGATGATCTTCATGGCGTTCCTCCCGGGGCGCATAGTAGCGGCAATTCCCGCCAGCGAGGGAGACGTCGATGGAAGCGACCGACAAGGTCTTCGCCGGATCGATCCCCGAACTCTACGACCGGCTGCTGGTGCCGCTGATCTTCGCACCCTACGCGGACGACCTCGCGCGCCGGGTCGCGGCGCTCGACCCGCGCGACGTCCTGGAGACGGCGGCCGGCACCGGCGCGCTCACGCGGGCGTTGTCGCGCGCCCTGCCGGCGGCGTGCCGGCTGGTCGCCACCGATCTCAACCCGCCGATGCTGGCGCGCGCCGCCGAGCGCCAGGGCAAGGGTCGCCCGGTCGACTTCCGGCCGGCCGACGCGCTTGCGCTGCCGTTCGAGGCGGCGTCGTTCGATGTCGTCGCCTGCCAGTTCGGTGCCATGTTCTTTCCCGACCGGCCGGCCGGCTTCCGCGAGGCGCGGCGCGTGCTGAGGCCGGGCGGGCGCTACCTGTTCAACGTCTGGGACACGCTCGAGACCAATATCTTCAGCGCCACGGTGACAGACGTCCTGGCCGCGGTCTTTCCCGACGATCCGCCGCGCTTCATGGCGCGGACGCCGCACGGCTACGCCGATCGCGCCCGCATCCGTTCCGACCTCGCGGCCGCGGGTTATGGCGACATCGAGATCGAGCCGATCGAGATGATCAGCCGCGGCGGCTCGGCCCGCGAGGTCGCGACCGCGCTGTGCAAGGGCACGCCGCTGCGCGGCGAGATCGAGGCGCGCGATGCCGCCCGGCTGGAAGAAGCGACGACGCGCGCGGCCGAGGCGCTCGAACGGAAGTTCGGGACCGGCGCGATCGAAGGACCGATCAAGGCGCTGGTGGTGGAGGCCGGCTGAGGGTGGTCAGTTGGGCGTCGGCGCGGCCGGATCGAGCAGGCCTTCGCGCTTCAGCTCGCTCCACAGGTCGGCCGGGATCGGTGCCGACAGGCGGGCGGCGTTCTGCGTCACCTCGCGGACGGCCAGCGCGCCGGGAATGACCGAGCAGACGGCGGGATGGAACAGCGGGAACTGCAGCGCCGCGGCGCCGAGTTCGACCGCGTGGCGGCGGCACACCGCCTCGATCCTCTGCGCCTTCTCGACCAGCGCCGGCGGCGCGGCGACGTAGTCGTGGGTGACGCCGGGCCTGACGTCGCCGGACAGGATGCCGGAATTGTAGGGGCCGCCCAGCACCACCGACACGCCGCGCGTCACGCACTCGGGCAGGAACTCGGCCAGGCCACCCTGCTCGAGCAGGGTGTAGCGGCCGGCCAGCAGCATGCAGTCGAAGTCGCCGGCCCGGATGAAGCGCAGGCTGGTGTCGGCCTCGTTGATGCCGACGCCGATCGCGCCGATCACGCCGGCGCGACGCAGCTCGTCGAGCGCGCGGTAGCCCGAGTCCATGACCGTGCGGAAGCGCTCGTCGAGCACCGCGCGATCCTTGATCGTCCAGAAGTCGACGTCGTGGACCAGCGCGATGTCGATGCGCGACAGGCCGAGCCGCAGCGTCGAGTGCTCGAGCGAGCGCATCACGCCGTCGTAGCTGTAGTCGAACACCGGCGCGAAACCCGGCAGGCCGTTCTGGCGAAAGTCGGCCGGCGGCGTCTCGCCCGGCCTCATGGCGTGCAGGATGCGGCCGATCTTGGTCGACAGCACGAATTCGCCGCGTGGCTTGTCGCGCAGTGCCGCGCCCATGCGCAGCTCGCTGCGGCCGTAGCCGTAGAAGGGCGAGGTATCGAAGTAGCGCACGCCCGCCTGCCAGGCGGCGTCGGTCAGCGCCAGCGCCTCGGCGT
Organism: uncultured Reyranella sp.; assembly: GCA_964420105.1. GTDB lineage: Bacteria > Pseudomonadota > Alphaproteobacteria > Reyranellales > Reyranellaceae > Reyranella. The sequence goes on along the minus strand of CAYQRL010000001.1, from coordinate 493,454 downwards.
CGGAGATGGTGGCGCGGAAGCCGCCCATCGGCGCGCCGCCCAGCCCGAGCGTGGTGACCTCGATCGCGGTCCGGCCGACGCGGCGGCTGGGAAGGGTGGTCATGCGGCCTCCTGCTCGGCGGTCGGTCCCTCGCCGCGCGTGGTCGTGCGGCGCAGGTCGCGCACGCTGTTGAGATCGTCGAAGCGGCGGACGCGGTGCATGGTGGTGCGGTTGTCCCACATCACGAGGTCGTGCTGCGTCCAGCGGTGCGAGTAGACGAACGCGGGCTGTGTCGCGTGCTCGGCGAGGTCGCGGATGAAGGCCAGCGCCTCGGGTTGCGGCCAGCCGACGATGGTGCCGATGTGCGACGACAGGAACAGCGACTTGCGGCCCGTGACCGGGTGGGTGCGCACCAGCCGGTGGCGCACCGGCTTCATCCGGGCGAGCTCGTCCGGCCGGTAGGCCTCGAAGCCGAGCTGGCCGCGCGAGTAGATCAGCGAGTGCTCGCACACCAGGTCCTCGACCTCGCGCCTGGTCGCGTCGTCGAGCGCGTCGTAGGCGGCGCGCATGTCGGCGAACTCGGTGTTGCCGCCCCTGGCCACCACGATGCGGCCGCTCAGGATGGAGTAGCGCGCCGGCACGACGCGGAACGAGGCATCGGAGTGCCACAGCCGGTTGGCCAGCGAGGCCATGCGGCGGCGGTCGTCGCGCGACAGCCTGTTGCCGTCCCTGTCGAGGTTCGAGACGTCGGCGAAGGCGGGATCGAGCCGCAGCTCCTCGCGCCGCTCGGTCGCGTTGGCGCCGTCCTGGAACGGTCCGAAGTTGGCGGTGAAGGCGAGCTGCTGGGCGTCGTCGATCGCCTGGCCCGGCAGGACCAGCACGGCATGCCTGTCCATGCCGGCCTCGATCGCCGCGACTTCCGCGGGCACCAGCGCCCGCCGCGCGTCGATCCCGGTCAGGCGTCCCCCGATGTGCGTCGTGAGCGGCGTGATCTCGATCGGCATGGCCACGACACTACGTCATCTCGACCGGGCGGCGAAGCCCCGAGCGGAGGGACCTCGTGACGATCAGCGCAGCGCCGCCGCGATGTTGCCGCCGTCGACGGTGATCACCGCGCCGGTGGTCTTGGGCGACCTGGCCAGCGCCACGAAGGCCTGGGCGACGTCGGCCGCGGTGACCTCGAGGCCCAGCAGGTTGCCGCCCATGTACTGCCGCTCGCTGAGGCCACGCGCCTTCGAGCGCTGGGCGATCATCTCGTCGGTCAGCAGGTTGGAGCGGATGCGGTCGGCATTGACGGCGTTGGAACGGATGGCGTCGCCGCCGTGGTCGACCGCGTACTGGCGCGACAGGAACAGCGTCGCCGCCTTGGGCAGGCCGTAGGGGCCGAAGTCCGGGCCGGGATTGACCGCCTGCTTGGAGGCGTTGAACAGCAGGCAGCCGCCGAGGCCCTGGGCCCGCATGATCCGCACCGCCTCCTGCGCCACCGACTGGTGGGCCCAGAAGTTCAGCTCGAAGCTGTCGCGCAGCACCTTGTCGTCGACATCGCCGATGCGGCCCTGCCAGGCGGCGCCGGCGTTGGAGACCACGATGTCGACGCCGCCGAAGGTCGCGGCGACCTTGTCGAACGCGGCGCGCACCTGCGACCTGTCGGTGACATCGCAGGCGATCGCCGCGCCCTTGACCGACGACACGTCGCGATCGAGCACGACGACCTCGGCGCCTTCCTTCGCCAGCGCCGCCGCCGTGGCCGCGCCGATGCCGGACGCGCCGCCGGTCACCACCGCGACGCGGCGCGCGAGCGGCTTCTCGACCTCGCCGCCCAGCTTGGCCTGCTCCAGCGACCAGTACTCGATGTCGAAGATGTCGGGCTCGGGAATGCACTCGTAGGTCCCCAGCTTCTCGGCGTCGGCGATCACCTCGACCGTGGTCTCGGCGAGGTCGGCCGCGATCTTCGCGTCCTTGGCCGACTTGCCCAGGCCGAACAGGCCGAGGCCCGGCACCATGACGACGCGCGGCATCGGATCGAGCTCGGTCTTGGGCGGCACCTGTCGCGCGTTGTGGCGCTGGAAATAGGCGTGGTAGTCGGCGACGAAGCGGTCGAGCGCCGCCTTGGCGCCGTCGCGGAAGGCATCGAGCTTGCCCGCCTCGGGCGCCGGCACCACCAGCGGCACGCCCTTGGTGCGGATGGCGTGGTCGGGCGTCACCGGTCCCTGCTGGCTGTAGCGCCCGATCTCCTTGCCGCCGACGAAGGCCAGGACCTGCGGCCCGGTGCGGAACTCGAAGACGAAGCGCTGCGCCGCCTCGCGGCCGCCATCCTTCGACGGGAGCGCGATCAGGCCGCGCAGGATCGGCGCGACCTCGGCGACCGGCGCGATCGCCTTGGGCAGCGTCGCGCCCGGGAACACCTTGCGGGTCGCCTTGGCCAGCCGCTGCTCGGCCATCGTCACCAGGTCGATCATGCGGACGTAGGCTTCCTCCGCCGTCGCGCCCATCGAGAAGATGCCGTGCTTCAGCAGCACCAGCCCCTCGACGTCCGGGTTGGCGCGCGACACTTCGTTGGCCTTCTTGGCCAGCGCGAAGCCCGGCATGATGTAGGGCACCAGCGCGGCGCGCCTGCCGTAGAGGTCGGCGGCCAGCGCCTCGCCGTCGGGCTGGTCGGTCAGGGCCAGCACCGCGTTGGAATGGGTGTGGTCGATGAACTTGTGCGGCAGGAAGGCGTGCAGCAGCGTCTCGACCGACGGGTTCGGCGACTTCGAGTCGAGCAGGTTGCAGCGCTGGACGTTGACCATGTCCTCGTCCGACAGCGCCTGCAGCCCGACCAGCTCCTGCAGCGGCGCCAGCCGCACCGCCGGCAGGCCGGGCGCCTGGATGGTGCCCATGTCCCAGCCGCTGCCCTTGACGCACAGGACGTCGACCGGCGCGCCGGTGATGTCGGCGACCTTGGTCTTCACCGAGGTGTTGCCGCCGCCGTGCAGCACCAGCCGCGGCTCGCCGCCGAGCAGGCGCGTGGTGTAGACGCGCAGCGCCAGGTCCTCGCCGATGCCGCGCTCGGCGTGCCAGGCGATGGCGGCGCGCGCGTCGCTGTCGGACCACAGGTTCTGCATGACGATTTCCCCTACGCGTGCGTGATGACGATCTTGCCGAAGTGGGCCTGGCTCCTGAGGTGCCGGTAGGCGTCGGGCGCCGCCGCGAACGGGAAGGCGCGGTCGATCACCGGCTTCAGCCCGCCGGCGGCGATGGCGCGGTTCATCGCCTCGAACATGCGGCGATGGCCGACGTAGAGGCCCTGGACGCGCAGGTTGCGGCGCAGGATCGGCATCGGGTCGACCTGCGCCCCGGGCCCGGTCAGCAGCCCGATCACGGCGATGCGGCCGCCGATGCGGGTGGCCTGGAACGAGCGCGGCAGCGTGCCGGCGCCGCCGACCTCGACGGTGAGGTCGACGCCGCGGCCGCCGGTGTAGGCCAGCACGGCCTGGTCCCAGCCGGGCGTCGCGCGGTAGTCGATCACCGTCTCGGCGCCCAGCGCCATCAGCCGCTCGGCCTTGGTCGACGACCCCGAGGTGGCGACGACGCGCGCACCCATCAGGCGGGCGAACTGCAGGGCGAAGATCGAGACGCCGCCCGAACCCTGCACCAGCACGATGTCGCCGGCCCGGGTCTCGCCGATCTCGACCAGCGCGTGCCAGGCGGTGACGCCGGCGCAGGGCAGGGTGGCGCCCTCCTCGAACGTCAGGTGGTCGGGCAGGCGTACCGCGCCGTCCTCTTCCAGGATCACCAGCTCGGCCAGCATGCCGTCGATCGCCCCGCCCATCGCCGAGGCGAAGGCGGCGTCGTCGATCGCGCCGCCCGGCCAGTCCTGCATGAAGCAGCCGGCGACGCGGTCGCCGACCTTGAAGCGGCCGACGCTGGGGCCGACCGCCACGACCTCGCCGGCGCCGTCCGACAGCGGCACGAGGTCGGGCTTGGGCGCGGCGCGGGCATAGGCGCCCTCGACGGTGATGAGGTCGCGGTAGTTGAGCGACGTCGCGCGCACCCGCACCAGCAGCTGGCCGCGGCCGGGCGTCGGCTCGGGCCGCTCGACCAGGGTCAGCGAGTCGATGCCCCTGGGGGCGGGGATGACCCAGGCCTTCATCACTGGGCTCCCTTCAGCTCGACCACGGTCTTGGCCATCACCGCCTCCTGGTCCCACGGGAACAGGATCCAGGTGTCCTGGCTGACCTCGGTGACGTAGCTGTCGACGGTCGGCCGGCCGGCCGGCTTGGCGTAGACGGTGGCGAAATGCGCCTTGGGCAGCAGCGCGCGCACGGCCCGTGCGGTGACGCCGGTATCGACCAGGTCGTCGACGATCAGCCAGCCCTCGCCCTGCTCCTGCTCGGCCTGGCTGCCCTTCAGCAGCTCGACCTTGGCGCCGCGCTCCATGCGGTCGTAGGTCGAGCAGCAGATCGTGTCGATCAGGCGGATGTTGAGCTCGCGGGCGATGATCGCCGCCGGCACCAGCCCGCCGCGGGTCACCGCCACCAGTCCCCTGAACGGCCCGAGGTCGGCCAGGCGCCAGGCCAGGGCCCGGGCATCGCGGTGCAACTCGGTCCACGAGACCGGGAACATCCTGTTGTAGCCAGCACTGCCCGCCATGCGAATTCGTCTCCTGCCCTGTCCGGTTTGGCTTGCTCCCCGGCAAACGCTGAACTAACACCTTCGACCGGCGCAATGAAGTTCGGACGACGGGCCGCGCATCGGAAATCAGGAACGGAGCTTGCGGGAATTATGGGATTCGAACTGACCCCCGCCTTCTGGAGCGGCCTGTTCCAGATCATCCTCGTGAATATCGTGCTTTCCGGCGACAACGCGCTGGTCATCGCGCTGGCCTGCCGCAACCTCGAGAAGCGCTACCAGAAGCCGGCCATCCTGATCGGCAGCGGCGGCGCGATCGTGCTGCGCATCATCTTCGTGCTGATCGTCGACCAGCTGCTGAAGATCGGCTACCTCAAGCTGATCGGTGGCCTGCTGCTGCTGTGGATCGGCGTCAAGCTGGTCCAGGGCGAGGAAGAGCACGGCGACGGCGTCAAGGCGGCCGGCTCGCTGATGGGAGCCATCCGCACCATCATCATCGCCGATGCCGTGATGAGCCTCGACAACGCCATCGCCATCGCCGCCGCGGCCAACGGCGACACGACGCTGATCATCCTCGGCCTGCTGATCAGCATCCCGCTGATCATCTTCGGCGCCACGCTGATCATGATGCTGCTCAACCGCTTCCCGATCATCGTGATCGCCGGCGGCGCCCTGCTCGGCTACATCGCCGGCGAGGTGCTGGCCACCGACCCGGCCTATGCCGAGAAGCTGGCTTCCATGCTGCCGCACGCCAAGACGGTGTTCGAGGTCGGCGGCGCCGTCATCGTGGTCGTGCTCGGGTTCTGGCTGCAGCGCCGTGCCAGGGCGAAGAAGCACGCCGAACCGGTCGACCTCGCTTCCAACGGGCACAAGGAGTAGCATCCATGGCCAAGATGAAAGCCATCCTCGTCGCCGTCGACGGGTCGGAGACCTCCGACCGCGCCGTCGGCCATGCCATCGACCTGATCTCGGCAGGCCTCGCCGCCGAGCTTCACCTGCTCAACGTCCAGCCCAACCTCGGCGGCGCGATCGCCAGCTTCGTGTCGCGCGAGCAGATCGACGCTCACCACCGCGAGGAGGGCCAGAAGGGGCTCGCCTCCGCCGTGGCGCTGGCGAAGAAGGCCGGCATCGACGCCAGGGTCCACATCGGCGTCGGCCGCCAGGGCGAGATCGTGAGCGACTTCGTCGACAAGATCGGTGCCGGGCTGGTGGTGCTGGGCACCCGCGGCCATACCGGGCTGGCCGGCGTGCTGCTGGGCTCGGTGGCGCAGGACGTGATCGCCTACGTCAAGGTCCCCGTCACGCTGGTGAAGTAAGGCTCGGTTGTTGGACGCCCCGGGACGGCGTAGAAATCCGCCGTTCCCGCGAGGAGGTTCGTCGTTGGCCGACCAGTTGTGGCGACACCAGGCGCTGGCGCCCTACGCCACGCTGCCCTGGCAGAGCAGGGGCCGGGTGCACGCCGAGCCCGAGGACCCGAGCCGCAGCCCGTTCCAGCGCGACCGCGACCGCATCATCCATTCGACCGCCTTCCGTCGCCTCAAGCACAAGACCCAGGTCTTCGTGTACCACGAGGGCGATCACTTCCGGACGCGGCTCACCCACTCGCTCGAGGTCGCGCAGATCGCCCGCACGATCTGCCGCGCGCTGCGGCTCGACGAGGATCTCGGCGAGGCGGTGGCGCTGGCGCACGACCTCGGCCACACCCCGTTCGGCCATGCCGGCGAGGATGCGCTGCATGCCGCGATGAAGCCGTTCGGCGGCTTCGACCACAACGCCCAGACGCTGCGCATCCTGACCAAGCTCGAGGAGCGCTACGCCGAGTTCAACGGCCTCAACCTGACTTGGGAGACGCTGGAGGGCGCGGTCAAGCACAACGGCCCGCTGCTGCGCGACGGCCGCGCGCTGGCCGAGCTGCCGGCGGCGATCGTCGAGTACAGCCGCGACCACGACCTCGAGCTCGGCGGCCATGCCGGCCCGGAGGCGCAGGTCGCGGCGCTGAGCGACGACATCGCCTACAACAACCACGACATCGACGACGGCCTGCGCGCCGGCCTGTTCGGCGTGCGCGACCTGATGGAGCTGCCGCTGGTCGGCACCATGTTCGCGCTGGTCCAGGACAAGTATCCCGGCCTCGACGAGACCCGCCTGATCCACGAGGCGGTCCGCCGCGTGATCAACGCCATGGTCGAGGACGTCATGGCCGAGACGCGGCGGCGGCTGGCCGAGGCCGACCCGAAGTCGGTCGATGACATCCGCGCGCTGGGCCGGCCGCTGGTCGCCTTCTCGGAGCGCATGGCCGAGACCGACCGGGTGGTGAAGAAGTTCCTGTACAAGCGGATGTACGAGCACTGGCACCTCAACCGCTCGCACTCCAAGGCCAGGCGGGTGGTCACCGACCTGTTCGGCCTGCTGTTCGCCGAGCCCGACTGCCTGCCGCCGCCGTGGCGCGAGCGGGCCGAGGCGGCCGAGCCGCCGGCCCGCGCCCGGCTGGTCGCCGACTACATCGCCGGCATGACCGACCGCTACGCCATGGACGAGCACCGTCGCCTGTTCGACCTCTACAACTGACGCCTGCATTTCCCTCCCCGCGCGGGCGCGCAGGGAGGAAGGCCGGGCGCCGCCAGCCCCGCCGAAGGGTGACAAACGGCCCGGTTTCGGCAATACCCCGGCCCCATGAACCCCTACCGCCATTTCATCGGCGTGATCACCGCGGCGCTGCAGGCCATGCAGGGCGCGGGCGAACTGCCGGCGCCGTTGGACTTCTCCGCCATCACCGCCGAGCCGCCGCGCGATCCCGCCCACGGCGACATCGCCACCAACGCAGCCATGGTGCTGGCCAAGGCCGCCGGCAGGAAGCCGCGCGACATCGCCGAGCCGCTGCTGGCGCGGCTGAAGGCCGACCCCGACGTGGTCGACGGCGCGGTCGCCGGGCCGGGCTTCATCAACCTCAAGATCGCCGACGGGTTCTGGCGCGCCCGCCTGCGCGACTGCCTCGCCGCCGGCATCGCCTACGGCGATTCGACCCTGGGGCAGGGGCGCCGGGTCAACGTCGAGTACGTGTCGGCCAACCCGACCGGCCCGCTGCACGTCGCGCACGCGCGCGGCGCGGTCGTCGGCGACGCCCTGGCCAATCTCCTGCTGAAGGCCGGCTACGCCGTCACCAAGGAGTACTACATCAACGACGCCGGGGCGCAGGTCGACAAGCTCGGCCAGTCGACCTACCTGCGCTACCGCGAGGCGCTCGGCGAGACCATCGGCGAGATCCCCGAAGGGCTCTATCCCGGCGAGTACCTGAAGGAGGTCGGCGCCGCGATCGCCCGGCGCGACGGCGCGCGCTGGATCGACCGGCCGCAGGAAGAGTGGCTGCCGGCGATGCGCGCCTTCGCCATCGACACGCTGATGGCCGAGATCAAGGCCGACCTCGGCACGCTCGGCGTCGACATCGAGGTCTACTCGTCGGAGCGTGCGCTGGTGGAGTCGGGCGCGGTCGACCGCGCCTTCGCCGAGCTGACGGCGCAGGGCCTGATCTACCAGGGCCGCCTCGAGCCGCCGAAGGGCCAGAAGCCCGACGACTGGGAGGACCGCGAGCAGACCCTGTTCCGCGCCACCCAGTTCGGCGACGAGGTCGACCGCCCGCTCAAGAAGTCGGACGGCAGCTGGACCTACTTCGCCAACGACATCGCCTACCACCACGACAAGTTCAGGCGCGGCTTCGCCGACATGATCGACATCTGGGGCGCCGACCACGGCGGCTACGTCAAGCGCATGAAGGCCGCCGTCAGCGCCATCACCGGCAAGAAGGGCGAGCTCGACGTCAAGCTGTGCCAGCTGGTGCGCGTGATGCGCAACGGCGAGCTGGTCCGGATGTCCAAGCGCGCTGGTACATTCGTTACATTGCGCGACCTGCTGGACGAGGTCGGACCAGATGTCGTGCGGTTCACGATGCTGACCCGCAAGAACGACGCGCCGTTCGACTTCGATCTCGTAAAGGCCACAGAACAGTCACGCGAGAACCCGGTCTGGTACGTCCAGTATGGTCATGCACGGACCCGCTCCGTGCTGCGGCAGGCAGCCGCCGCCGGCGTCGCGATCGACGGGTTGGACAGCACTCCGTTGGATCGACTGGGCGACGCCGGCGAGCTGTCGCTGGTCCGCCTGCTCGCCCAGTGGCCGCGCCAGGTCGAGGCCGCCGCGGCGGCCCACGAACCCCACCGCGTCGGCTTCTACCTGTACGACCTCGCCGCCGCCTTCCATGCCCACTGGAACCGGGGCCGCGAGGAGCCGGGCCTGCGCTTCGTGGTCGAGGGCGACCCCGAACTGACCCGGGCGCGACTGGCGTTGGTACAGGGAATCGGATTTGTGATAGGATCGGGTCTCAAGATCTTCGGCGTAACACCCGTCGAGGAAATGAGATAACGAATGCACATCCGCCGGTCCCCCTCCGGCGACGGTCCAACGATCTACCGGCCCAACGAGTCGGTAAGTTCGGTCCGGCTCGATACGCCGGGTCGGTCGTCCGTCGCGCACGAGCCCGAATCCATCCCGACGCCGCCGCGCGACTCGCTGCTGTCGCGGGTCAACCGCCGCCGCGGCCAGATCCTGACGGTCATGGTGTCGATCGCCGCGGTCGCGAGCTTCGGCTCGGTGGTGTGGTGGGCGCACAACCAGGACGTCAAGGCCGGTGGCCGCGGGCTCGAGCCGCTGGTCGTCCAGGCGCCGGTCGCTCCGGCCCGGGTCAAGCCGGACAATCCCGGCGGCCTGGTGGTGCAGAACCAGGACAAGGAAGTCTTCAACCGCCTGCAGCCCAACGCGGTGCCGACCCAGCCGGAGAAGCTGCTGCCGACCCCGGCGACGCCGAAGCTGCCGGCCGGCGGCCTGCCGCTGCCGGCGGCGCCCAGGCCGGCCGACACCGAGGTCGCGGCCAAGACCCCGACCCCGCTGCAGGGCAGCACGCCCGCCGTCGCCACCATGCCGCCCGCGGCCACCCCGGCGCCGCCGCCCAACGCGCCGCCGGTCGCCGACGCGCCCAAGTCCAAGCCGGCCGAGAACGGCCCCTCGATCGCCAGCCTGATCGACGGCATGTCCGGCCCGAGCGGCGGCTGGCGCGTGCAGGTCGCCTCGGTCAAGAACGAGGACGTCGCGAAGTCGACCTGGGCGCGGCTGCAGAGCGCGCACGGCGACGTCATGGCCAACCTGCGCATGCAGGCGGTCCGCGTCGACCTCGGCGACAAGGGCGTGTGGTACCGCGTTCAGGGCGGGCCGCTGGACGAGAAGCAGGCCCAGAGCGTCTGCAGCTCGCTGCGCAGCCGCAAGGCCGACTGCGTCCTGATCCCGCCGGCCCGCTGATCCGGCCGGCATGAGCGCGCCGCGTGCCGTCCTGTTCGGCTGCGCCGGACCGGACCTGTCGCCCGACGAGCGGGCCTTCTTCCGCGATGCCGACCCGCTCGGCTTCATCCTGTTCGCCCGCAACGTCGATACGCCCGAGCGCACCCGGCGGCTGAGCGAGTCGCTGCGCGAGGCGGTCGGCCGGGCCGACGCGCCGGTGCTGATCGACCAGGAGGGCGGCCGGGTCGCCCGGCTGCGGCCGCCGCACTGGCGCAAGGCGCCGCCCGCCCGCGCGCTGGGCGACCTGTACGCCCGCGACCCGGCGGCCGGCCTCGAGGCGACGCAGCTGAATTCCCGCCTGCTGGCGGCCGACTGCCTGTCGGTCGGCGTCGACGTCGACTGCCTGCCGGTGCTGGACGTCGCCTTCCCGGAGACCCACGCCGTGATCGGCGACCGCGCCTATGCCGACCGGCCCGAGCCGGTGGCGGCGCTGGGCCGGGCCGCCGCCGAGGGCCTGATGGCCGAGGGCGTGATGCCGGTGATCAAGCACATTCCCGGCCACGGCCGGGCCACGGTCGACAGCCACGAGGCGCTGCCGCGCGTCGGCGCCTCCCGGGCCGAGCTCGAGCGGGTCGATTTCCTGCCGTTCCAACTGCTGTCCGACCTGCCGTGGGCGATGACCGGCCACCTCCTGTTCGACGCCATCGATCCCGACGCGGCCATCACGGTGTCGCCCCGGGGCGTTCGCGAGATCATCCGCGGCCACATCGGCTTCGACGGGCTCCTGCTGTCGGACGACCTGTCGATGCAGGCCCTGGGCGGCAGCCTCGGCGACCGGGCCGACAAGGCGCTGGCCGCCGGCTGCGACATCGCCCTGCACTGCAATGGCCTGGCCGACGAGATGGCCGAGATCGCCGGCCGCACCGGGGCGATGACCGCGGCCGCCTGGCGCCGCTTCCGCGACGGCCGGGCGGCGCTGGCCCGGGCCCGCGCCCCGGCCGGCCCCGAGGGCCTCGCCGAGGCCCGCCGCCGGCTGGCCGAACTGCTCCCCGAATGGGGATAAGGCGCGGCCAAATACAGTAGCCGGGGCCGCCGCCGATGGCCTAAACGGGGGGCTGCATGAGTGATGCCCACAGCCCTCCCGTCGACAGCTTCGCCGCCACCGGTCCGGACGTGATCGCGCCCGGCGAGGGCGAGCTGATCCTGAACCTGGAGGGCTTCGAGGGCCCCCTCGACCTGCTGCTGACGCTGGCGCGCGACCAGAAGGTCGACCTGCGCCGCATCTCGATGGTGGCGCTGGTCGACCAGTACCTCGCCCACGTCCACCAGGCCCGCCGGATGCGGCTGGAACTGGCCGCCGACTACCTCGTGATGGCGGCCTGGCTGGCCTACCTGAAGTCCCGCCTGCTGTTGCCCGAGCCGCCGGCCGACGAGCAGCCGACCGGCCAGGAAATGGCCGACGCCCTGCAGTGGCAGCTGCGCCGGCTCGAGGCCATGCAGGAGGCCGGCGTGCGCCTGATGGCGCGCCCGCAGCTCGGCAAGGACGTGTTCCCGCGCGGCATGCCCGAGGGCGTGGTGGTGGTCCGCCGCGCCGTCTGGGACGTCAAGCTGTACGACCTGCTGGCGGCCTACGGGCACCAGGTGAAGCCCAAGGGCGGCGACACCTACGAGATCCAGCCGATGCAGTTCTTCTCGGTCGAGGAAGCGGCCGAGCGGCTGGGGCGCATGCTCGGCATCGCCATCGACTGGCAATCGCTCGAGGCCTTCCTGCCGGCCGGCCTGACCGACCCGACGAAGCGCCGCTCGGCGATCGCCTCGACCTTCGTCGCCGGCCTGCAGCTCGCCAAGGACGGCTCGATCGAGCTGCGCCAGACCGAGCGCTTCGGCCCCATCTTCCTGCGTAAGCGTACCGAGCAACGGTGACGGTCCAGTCCATGTCCGAGAAAAAGTCCGACCCGAAGAAGCCCGAGCCGGAGGAGGCCGACGCGCCGACCGCTGCCGAGGAGGCCACGCGCGCCGACGACGAGCAGGCACTCGAGGAGGCAGAACTCGAGGACGAACTCGACGACGAGGAAGAGGGCGACGAGGAAGAGGGCGACGAGGACGAGGACGACTCGGACGACGAGGAGGACGCCGACGAAGAGGACGGCGAGGACGAGGAGTCGGAAGACGACGGCGCCGGTGACGGCGACGACGAAGAAGAAGAAGACGACGACGAAGACGACGAAGACGAAGACGAGGAGAACGGCGAAGTCGGGGCGTCGAAAGACGAAGAAGACGACGAGGACGACGAGGACGACGAAGAGGACGACGACGACGGGGAAGACGACGGGGACGAGGAAATCGTCGAGGTCGTCGAGGCCGAGATCGTCGAGGTCACCGAGGTCCTGGCCGAGCCGGCCGCCGTCGCGGTGGCGCTCACCGAGGTCGTGATCTCGCCGGACCACGCCCAGCACCTGCGCCTGCTCGAGGCGCTGATCTTCGCGGGCGACAAGGCACTGGACGAGAAGGACCTGGTCGATCGGCTGCCGAACGATGCCAACATCCCGCAACTGCTCGCCGACCTTGCCGAGATGTACGCCGGTCGCGGCGTCAACCTCGTGAAGGTGGCGGGCGGCTGGGCCTTCCGCACCGCGCCGGACCTCGCCGAGAAGCTGAAGATCGAGAAGCCGGTGACGCGCAAGCTGTCGCGCGCCTCGGTCGAAACGCTGGCGATCATTGCCTACCACCAGCCGGTGACCCGGGCCGAGATCGAGCAGGTCCGCGGCGTCGGCCTGAGCAAGGGCACGCTCGACCTGCTGTTCGAACAGAACTGGATCAAGCCGATGGGCCGCCGCCGCGCGCCCGGCAAGCCGGTGACGTGGGGCACGACCGATTTCTTCCTCGAGCATTTCGGGCTGGGCAGCCTCGACGACCTGCCGGGCCAGGAGGAACTGAAGGCGGCGGGCCTGCTCGACCCGCGCTCGCAGCCCCCCATCTTCCGGCCCGAGGAGCCGGACCTACCGCTCGAGCCGACCGAGGACGAGGACGAACCGCTGGCGGCCGACGACACCGCCCCCGGTTCGACGCCGCCCGGTTCGACACCGAAGGCGGACTGAGACGGCCCCGCCGGGCCACCAAAGAGCCTTATTCGGCTTGTTGCCGGGGCTTCCAGCGGGGTGCCATAATCGGTCCCGACACTCGCATCGCGCCGCGTGAGATCGCGGCCGTCAGAATTCGCATTGGGAGCACGTTTTCATGGGTAGCTTTAGCATCTGGCACTGGCTGATCGTGCTGGCCGTCGTGCTGCTCCTGTTCGGCGGCCGGGGCAAGATTTCCCAGCTGATGGGCGACTTCGGCAAGGGCCTCTCGGCCTTCAAGAAGGGCGTCGGCGGACAGGACGAGACCCCGCCGGCCACCGCCGGCCAGCCGGGCGACACGGCCAAGCCGATCTCGGCCCAGGCCTCGACCACGTCGCCGAACGGCGCCCGCCAGGACAGCGCCGCCAAGGTCTGACCGGCCCGCTGACTGCAGGCTGATACATGTTCGGCATCGACAGTCCTGAGCTCCTGGTCATCGCGATCGTCGCCCTGGTGGTGATCGGACCCAAGGAGTTGCCGGGCATGCTGCGTTCCTGGGGCAAGTGGATGGCCCAGATGCGCGGCATGGCATCGGAATTCCGCGGCCATGTCGACGAGATGGTGCGCCAGTCCGAACTCGACGACATCAAGAAGCAGCTCGATTCGGCGCCCGGCCTCGACCTCCAGGCGCTCGACCCGACCAGGCAGATCAAGAGCGCCATCCAGGAAGGCATGTCCGAGGGCGAGAAGGCCCTGGCCGAGGCCAAGGCGGCGATCGACAACCCGCTGGTCGAGCCCGAATCGGCGCCGCAGGTCGCGGTCGACCCGTCCCCGGTTGCGGCGCCGGCCGAGCCCGCCGCCATCACGACCGAGGCCCTTCCGGCGCCGTCCCCGGAACCCTCGGCGGCCCCGGCGCCCGTCACGGCCAGCGCCGACGACAAGCCCAGGGCCGCCGCGGTCGGGTGAGGGCGCCAAATAGCGCTTTGAATTGGCCGTCAAAGGGCGGCATAACCCGGCTCCCACGCCGCGAAGGCCTGCTGCCTTGACCCAAGCTCACGACGGACCCGAAGACGACAAGCCGATGCCGCTGCTCGATCACCTGATCGAGCTCCGCAAGCGCATGATCTACGCGCTGCTCGGCTTCCTGCTGGTGTTCTTCATCACCTTCTACTTCGCCAAGCCGATCTTCTCGTTCCTGATCCAGCCGGCGGTGCGCGACGGCTACAAGGTCATCGTCCTCGACATCTTCGAGTTCTTCTTCGTCACGGTGAAGCTGTCGGCGTTCGTGTCGCTGATCGTCGGTTTCCCGTTGATCGCGTCGCAGATCTGGCTGTTCGTGGCCCCCGGCCTGTACCGGCACGAGAGGCGCGCCTTCCTGCCGTTCCTGGTCGCCACGCCGTTCATGTTCTATGCCGGCTGCGCGGTCATGTACTACCTGGTCATGCCGTACGTGATCAATTTCATGCTCACGCAGTACGCGCCGCCCGACATCGAGAAGACCCTGCGCTCGTCCGATTACCTCGAGCGCGTGCTGCAGCTGGTGTTCGCCTTCGGCTTCGCCTTCGAGGTGCCGGTCCTGCTGACCCTCCTGGTGCGCGTCGGCATCGTCACCACCGAGGGCCTCAAGTCCAAGCGCCGCTACGCCATCGTCATCGCCTTCGTGGTCGCGGCGGTGCTGACGCCGCCCGACGTGGTCAGCCAGCTGGCGCTCGCCATTCCCCTGATCGCGTTCTACGAACTCAGCATCCTGATCGGCGGCTGGATCGAGCGGAAGCAGGCCGCCGAGGACAGGAAGGCCGAGGAAGCCGAGAACGCCGCCGACGGCGGCACCACGGGCAGCTGATCCCATGCATGACATCCGTTCCATCCGCGACAATCCCGAGGCGTTCGACGCCGGCCTGAAGAAGCGCCACCTCGCGCCGCTGTCGGCCGAGCTGGTCGAGATCGACCGCCGTCGCCGCGCCGCCATCTCGGAAAGCGAGGCCGCGCAGGCCAAGCGCAAGGCGCTGAGCCGCCAGATCGGCCAGGCCAAGGCCAAGGGCGAGCCGGCCGAGGCGCTGATGGCCGAGGTCGAGGCGCTCGACGCCACGCTCAAGCAGGGCGAGGCCGACGCCAGGCGGCTGGACGAGGAGCTGACCCGTCGCCTCGAGGTGCTGCCGAACCTGCCGTTCGAGGACGTGCCGGACGGCGTCGACGAGACCGGCAACGTCGAGCTGCGCCGCTCCGGCAGCCCGCGCAGCTTCGCCTTCACCCCCAAGGACCACGTGGCGCTGGGCGAGGCCACGGGCATGATGGATTTCGGCGCCGCGGCGCGGATGTCGGGCGCCCGCTTCGTCGTGCTGAAGAAGAGCCTGGCCCGCCTCGAGCGCGCCATCGCGCAGTTCATGCTCGACCTGCACACCAGCGAGGAGGGCGGCTACACCGAGGTCAACCCGCCGTTCATGGTGCGCGACAACGCCGCCTACGGTGTCGGCCAGCTGCCGCGCTTCGCCGAGGACATGTTCCACACCGAGAACGGCTTCTGGCTGATCCCGACCGCCGAGGTGCCGCTCACCAACCTGGTGAACGACGCGCTGCTCGACGAGAAGGACCTGCCGCTGCGCTTCACCGCGTGGACACCGTGCTTCCGCTCCGAGGCCGGCGCCGCCGGCAAGGACACCAAGGGCATGATCCGCCAGCACCAGTTTCCCAAGGTCGAGCTGGTCAGCATCACCACGCCCGAGCAGTCGGCGGCCGAGCACGAGCGCATGACCGGCCGCGCCGAGGAAGTGCTGAAGCGTCTCGGCCTGCCGTTCCGCACCATCGTGCTGTGCGGCGGCGACATGGGGCCGGCCTCGCGCAAGACCTACGACATCGAGGTGTGGCTGCCCGGCCAGGACACCTACCGCGAGATCTCGAGCTGCTCGAACTGCGGCGACTACCAGGCCCGGCGCATGAACGCGCGCTATCGCCCCAGGGAGGGCAAGGGCACGCGCTTCGTGCACACGCTGAACGGCTCCGGCCTGGCGGTCGGTCGCACCCTGATCGCGGTGCTGGAGAACTACCAGAACGAGGACGGCTCGGTGACGATCCCCGAGGCGCTGCTGCCCTACATGGGCGGCCTCGAGGCGCTGCCGGCGCCGGGCAAGTGACTGGTAAGCAGTGACGGGGGAGCCATGAAGGCCGCCGATATCCAGAAGAAGCGAATCCTCGTCACCAACGACGACGGCATCAACGCTCCCGGCCTCGAGGCGATGATCGACATCGCCACGCAGCTGTCGCAGGACGTCTGGGTGGTGGCACCCGAGTACAACCAGAGCGGCGCCGGCCACTCGCTGTCGCTGACCCACCCGGTGCGCGCCCGCGAGCTCAGCGAGCGCAGGTTCGCGCTGGAAGGCACGCCGACCGATTGCGTGCTGTTCGCGGTCAAGCACCTGCTGCGCGACCGCAAGCCGGACATCGTGCTGTCGGGCGTCAATCGCGGCGGCAACATGTCGGACGATGTCACCTATTCGGGCACCATCGCCGGCGCGATGGAAGGCTGCCTGCTCGGCATCCCGTCGATCGCCTTCAGCCAGCCCTATGCCCACCCGCATTCGCCGCGCTGGGAAACCGCCACGACCCACGGCGCCGAGGTCGCGCGCCGCGCGCTGGCCATGGGCATCCCGAAGAACGTGCTGATCAACGTCAATTTCCCCGACGTCGCCCCGGCCGACGTCAAGGGCGTGCGCGTGACGCGACAGGGCGTGCGTGGCTTCGGTGGCCACATCGTCGAGCGCACCGACCCGCGCGGCGGCACCTACTACTGGATCGCCTACGCGCCCGGCGAGCACGAGCACGACGACGAGAGCGATCTCACCTCGACACGCAGCGGCTACATCTCCGTCACGCCGCTGCACCTCGACCTCACCCACGAGGCGACGCGGCGCAAGCTGGCGCAGCACTTCGCCGCGCCGCTGCCGCCGGCCTGAGGGAGGGGCGGGCCGTGAACGTCCCCGCCATGCAGCGCCTGATCGCCGAGCTTCGGCAGTCGGGCATCACCGACGAGCGCGTGCTGGGCGCCATCGCCGCGGTCGACCGCGAGCGCTTCGTGTCGCCGACCTTCGCCGAGCGGGCGTGGGAGAATACCGCCCTGCCGATCGCCTTCGGCCAGACCATCAGCCAGCCGCTGGTCGTCGCCGCCATGACCGAGGCGCTGGCGGTCGGGCCGCGCATGAAGGTGCTGGAGGTCGGCACCGGCTCGGGCTACCAGGCCGCCGTGCTGGCCAAGCTGGCCCGCCGCGTCTACTCGATCGAGCGCTACAAGCCGCTCAGCCGGCAGGCCGAGCGGCTGCTGATCGACCTGCGCATCCACAACGTGGTGTGCGACGTCGGCGACGGCTCGAAGGGTTGGCCGGCCCAGGCGCCGTTCGACCGCATCATCGTCACCGCCGCCGCCGAGGAGCGGCCACAGGCCCTGATCGACCAGCTGGCGGTGGGCGGCATCCTGATCGTGCCGGTCGGCCGCGATCCGACGGCCCAGGTGGTCGAGCGCATCGTCAAGACCGACCACGGACTCCAGCGCGACACCCTGATGCCGGTCCGGTTCGTTCCCCTGGTCGCCGGTGCCCTGCCGGTGCTGGGACAGGGCTGAGTTTCCTCCCCATGCGCGAGCATGGGGAGGTGCCCGCGCAGCGGGCGGAGGGGGCATGAGCCCCTCGACGGATACCCATGACCCCTCCGTCGGCGAAGACGCCGACACCTCCCCGCGCTGGCGCGCAGGGAGGAAAACAGCCCGATTCCCGCCGCAGTCGTCCTGCATTACAATGGCGGCATGAAAGAAGCCCTTCGCTACCCCTCGCGATGGGCCGGCCGGATGCACACGCTGGGTACAATGGCGGTGCTGTCGGTCGCGCTCGGCGCCTGCGCCAACCCCTTCGGCACGCCCGGGGGGACCATCGAGTACCCCGGGTCCGGGGCCGGTCCCAACGCCGTGGCGGTCTACGTCGTCAACGAGAAGGACACGGTCGCCAGCATCTCGCGGCGCTACGGCGTGCCCGAGCAGACGATCATCGACCGCAACAACCTCAAGTCGCCCTACACCCTGAAGCCGGGCCAGAACCTGCAGCTGCCGGGGGCGAAGTTCGTGCCCGACAAGGCCGGCGAAGCGCCGACGCAGGTCGCGTCGGACGCGCGCGGGCCGGTCAAGCGCGAGAGCCTGCCGCCGCCCGGCGGGGCGAAGAGCGAGCCGGCGTCGCTCAGCCCGGCCGCGGTCGAGGCCGGACGCGACGTCGAGAAGCCGAGCGTGACCGTGCCGGCCACCCCGCCGCCACCGCGTTTCGCCTGGCCGATGAACGGCAAGATCATCGCCCCGTACGGTACGGCGGCGGGCGGCCAGAAGAACGACGGCATCGACATCGCGGCCACCGTCGGCGAGCCGGTGAAGGCCGCCGATGGCGGCACGGTGCTCTATGCCGGCAGCGACGTCGCGCACCTCGGCAACCTGCTGCTGGTCCAGCATGCCGGCGGCTACATCACCGCCTACGGCAACAACGAGTCCCTGCTGGTCAAGAAGGGCGACAAGGTCACCAAGGGCCAGGTGATCGCCAAGGCCGGCCAGTCGGGCGGCGTCGCCAGCCCGCGCCTGCACTTCGAGGTGCGCCGCGGCGGCAAGAACACCATCGACCCGATGACGGTCCTGCCGCCGCAGTAGGCTGTCAGTCTGCCACCACGTGGACCCGCACGGGGCGCGTCGTGGCATCGACCAGCACGCCGATCTCGCCCGGCGCCGGCCGCAGCGCCGACGCCGGCACCGCGGCATCGAGGAGCGCGTGCGGATCGTGGCGCAGGCGCACCAGCCGGCGCTGTTCGCCCCGTTCGTCGGCGGCGGCCGCGTCGAACATCGCCAGTTCCAGCCGGATCGCGTCCTCGACCGGCCCGCCGGGCAGCTGGCCGGCGGCGATCCGTTCCTGCAGCCACAGGCCGAAGCGCCACGACTCCCAGCGGTACTGCAGCGTGGCGTGGCGCGACGCCGCCCAGAAGCCGTCGAGCTCGCGCATCAGCCGCTCGCCCAGCAGGCGGCAGGTGTGCGGCAGCACCGAGTAGACCGGGATCAGGCGGTTGACGCGGTACAGCGAGCAGTTGACCGACATGCCCTCGTCGCGGGCCAGGATCTCGAGCCGCTCGCGCTCGCGCGGGCTGAGGTCGTAGCCGGCGAGCATGCCGTCGTCGCCGTCGCGCACGCCGACCACCTGCTCGGGATGGGCGACGAGATCGGCGAAGGCGCGCTGGAATTCAGCGATCGACATGGCGGACCTCCGGCGCGAGCGCGGCCCGCATGCGGGCGAGCTGGTCGAGCACGCCGTCCTCGCCCAGCGTCGGGTGATAGGACTCGTGGTACTCGAAGGTGACCCCGGCGAGGTTGGGACAGCGCGGCGCGGTGCGGGCCAGCAGGTCCCACACGGTCTGCGGGCAGGCCCCGGCATGGCTGTCGAGGTAGACGCCGAACAGGCGGTTGCCGCCGGCGACGTGGATCTCGACCACCGGTTCGAGGTCGAGCCCGTCGATCCAGCGGTCGGCGTCGAAGCCCAGGTTGATGGCGTTGACCAGCAGGTTGTGCAGGTCGAGCAGCACGCCGCAGCCGGTCCGCCGCGCCAGCGCGTTCATGAAATCCTGCTCGCTCATGTCGCTGCCCGGCACCGGGGTGTGGACGACCCCGTTCTCGAGCAGCAGGCGCGTGCCGAGGATGTCCTGCGTGCGCGTGACGCGCTCGCTCACCAGGTCGAGCAGGTCATGGTCCCAGGCCAGCGGCAGGGCGAGGCCGGCATGGTGGTCGGGCGTCTCCTCGGTGAGCACGCGCACCGCCGACAGGTGCTCGCTGATCCACGCGAAGTCGTAGCGGCGATGCCACTCGGCCAGCTGCCGCACGTGGTCGATGTCGAAGGTCGAACCGCTGGCGATCGACAGGCCGACCCCGTGGGCAACCAGGCGGTGCTGCCCGGCCAGCCGGTCGAGCAGGGCGGTCTCGTCCGGCAGCGGCCGGAAGCGCGGGCTGTGGGCGCGGCCGAAGTCCTGCCAGAAGCGCTCGGGGATGATCGACAGGAAATCGGTGCAGTCCGGCCGGGCATCGAGGAGCCCGGCCAGCGCGCCGTTGAACATCAGTCCAACGGCGGCCGGACCGGTCCCCGGGATGCCCTGGATCGGGCTCTCGGAGAACTGGAGCATGGCTTTCGCCTACATCCGCTTCATGGTCGCGAGATCGATCTTGACCAGGTTCTCGATCTCCTCGCGCTCGTGGAACCAGATCGGCACGCCCGAGTTGCAGGGCAGGCAGCCCTTGAGCTTGCCGAGGATGTCGCTGATGGCGGGCTGCAGCTTCAGCGTGTCGCTGAGCTTGGTGCCCTTCGGCACGGTGACCTTGAGCACCGGCTGCACGCCGTCGCGGACGAGCTGGATCTCGGCAACTTTCTGGTTAGGCATCTGACTCTCCTTGCTTGGGAAGGAATTGAAGGAAGCGTCGGCCGACAGATGCACTCATAAGGAGAGTGGCGCGCACGCGATGTGACGAATCGCACGATCGCCAGATATGCGTTTGGGGCGTGCGAAAGGTCGCTCGCTCACGCTCGGGATGACAAGAAGGGCTGTCATCCCGAGCGTGAGCGAGGGACCTTTCAGCTAGACGATCTTGCCATCCACGACGTACGCGCCCTTGCGGTCCTCGATCTCGACCACCCAGACGTCGGGGTCGCGGTCGACGTGGCGCGCGATGTAGGCGTCGGCTTCCGGTTCCGTCACCGGCTTCGGCCCGGTGCCGCGGCTCCACGCCGGCTCGCCGTCGAGCGTGCTCGCCTGCGTGAACACGGTGACCCCGGCCTCGAAGCGATTGACCTTGAGCAGCACCGTGCCGGCGTCGGGATCGCCGCGCCGCACCACCGTGGCCGGGATGAAGGCGCGATCGCACAGGCGCACCTGCGCGCTGACCCAAAGTCCCGTCGTCAGACCCATGACCATCGGACGACTATGCCAGAGTTCTCACGCCAGCGCGTCGTCGAGACCGTCGAACACCGCGCGCGCCCCGCGCCAGCGGAAGCGCACGCAGGTGAAGGGCAGGGACGCGAGCGCCGCGTCGTCGCCGTCCGCCAGGCCGGCCGGCGCCACCAGGATCGGCCGCACGCCGCGCCCGACCCGCGCCGAGGCCAGCGACAGCGAGCCGACCGCCAGCGCCAGCTCCTCCGGCCGGCCTTCGGCGACCAGAGCGAACAGCGGCCGCGGCCGCGCGCCACGCAGCGAGAACAGGTCCTCGGCACCGCCGAACAGGCCGCGCTTGGCCAGTTCCTCGTGCAGCGCCATGTCGACCAGCCGGCGGTCGCAGGCCGAGGTCGCCGAATCGGGCACCGCCGGCTCGACGCACAGGCCGGGGCAGGCGGGCGCTGGCGCGCCGGCCTTGAAGCGATGCACGGTCTCGACGAAGCGGCCGAGCAGGCGCGGCAGCCGCGGGCTGTCGAGCGGCGCGATCACCAGCGCCTCGCGCTCGTTGCCGTCGGGCCAGGCCACGGGCCGCCACACCGCGTCGCCGGCATAGGCGCGGAAGCCGGCCTTGCGCTGGCCGCTGCGGGCGCCGCCCATGCGGCCGGAATGGCAGAGGTAGAGCGTGCCGGCCTCGTCGGCGGCGACCAGCCCCGCGAGGTTCCGGCTGGCGCCGGCCAGTGCCAGGTTGATCTCGCAGGTGATGCTCTCGCGCCGGCCCGGCGGGTCGGGGGCATGCCCCAGCACCAGCCCGAGGCGGGCAGCCGGCCCCTCGCCGCGCGGCTCCAGCGCGTACCAGAAGCCGTCGTCGCGGGCCCAGTGGATGGTGGTGCGCAACTCGCCGCCGCGCCAGGTGAGCCGCACGCCGCGCGCGGGTATGCCCCGCAGCGCCGCCTGCAGGCGGCGCACGGCGCGCTCGATCCGCCTCGGTTCCCCCACGGCCCGCAGCATGCGCGATCTTACCGTCGCGAGTTATCCTTGCCGATGTGGACAGGTTCGGTCATACGACCGCCTCGCGACGAAAAAACGAACAATGGCAGAACCTCCCCTGCTGGCCCTGGCCGGCATCCGCTACCACCTCGGCGACCAGACGATCCTCGACGGCGTCGATCTCGGGGTCGCGCCGGGCGAGCGCCTGTGCCTGGTCGGGCGCAACGGGGCGGGCAAGTCGACCCTGCTGCGCATCCTGGCCGGGGCGCCGATCTTCGACGGCGGCACCCGGTTCGTTCAGCCCGGCGCCACCGTGGCGACGCTGCCGCAGGAGCCGGACTTCTCGGGCCACGACACCGTCGCCGGCTACGTCGCCTCGGCGTTGACCGACTCGCTCGGGCCCGACGACTGGCGGGTCGCCAGCCTGCTGACCGAGGTCAAGCTCGACGGCGGCCGCAACCCGGCCGAACTGTCGGGCGGCGAGGCGCGCCGCGCCGCGCTCGCCCGCGCCCTGGTCGCCGAGCCCGACGTGCTGCTGCTCGACGAGCCGACCAACCATCTCGACCTGCCGACCATCGAGTGGCTG
Source organism: uncultured Reyranella sp. (assembly GCA_964420105.1). Taxonomy (GTDB): domain Bacteria; phylum Pseudomonadota; class Alphaproteobacteria; order Reyranellales; family Reyranellaceae; genus Reyranella. Next base: position 470,980 of record CAYQRL010000001.1, on the reverse strand, counting down.
GAAGAGAAGCTGTCGGACTGGAAGGGCGCCTACGTCATGGTCAGCCACGACCGGCGCTTCCTCGCCAACCTGGCGCGCGCGGTGCTGTGGCTCGACCGCGGCATCGTCCGCCGCCTCGACCGCGGCTACGCCGAATTCGACGAATGGTCGAGCGGCATCCTCGAGCGCGAGGCGACCGAGCGGCACAAGCTCGACCGGCTGATCGAGCGCGAGACGGAGTGGGCGGGCAAGAGCATCCGCGCCCGGCGCACCCGCAACGAGGGCCGCCTGCGCGCGCTGGGCGAACTGCGGAAGCAGCGCCGGCAACAGATCGGCCCGGTCGGCAAGGCGACCATCGAGGTCGGGCCGGCCGAGCAGTCGGGTTCGCTGGCGATCACCGCGCGCAACATCTCCAAGCGCTGGGGCGAGCGCACGGTGGTCGGCGACTTCTCGACCCGGATCTTCCGCCGCGACCGCGTCGGCCTGATCGGTCCCAACGGCGCCGGCAAGACGACGCTGCTGCGCATGCTGATCGGCGAGCTGGCGCCCGACACCGGCTCGGTCAAGCTGGGCACCAACCTGGTGCCGGTGGTGATCGACCAGCGCCGCGCTGCGCTCGATCCCGACAAGACGCCGTGGGAGACGCTGGCCGACCGCAACGACCACCTGTCGGTGCGCGGCCGGCCGATGCACGTCATGAGCTACCTGCGCGAGTACCTGTTCCGCGACGAGCAGGCGCGCCAGCCGGTGCGCACCCTGTCGGGCGGCGAGCGCAACCGCCTGCTGCTGGCCAAGGCGCTGGCCGCGCCGTCCAACCTGCTGGTGCTCGACGAGCCGACCAACGACCTCGACGCCGACACGCTCGACCTCCTGCAGGAGGCGCTGTCGGACTACGACGGCACCGTGCTGCTGGTCAGCCACGACCGCGACTTCCTCGACCGGCTGGTGACCTCGACGATCGCGCTGGAGGGCGACGGCACGGCGATCGAGTACGCCGGCGGCTACTCCGACTACCTCGTCCAGCGCGGCCCGCGCCCGACCGCGACGCCGGAGCCGGCGGCGCGCAAGGACCGGCCCGCCGCGCCCGCGCGCGAGGCCACCGCGCCGAAGCAGCGCCTGGGCTACAAGCGCGAGCGCGCGCTGGCCGAGCTGCCGAAGAAGATCGAGGCGCTGCAGGCCGAGATGGCGGCGATCAACGAGGCGCTGGCCGACGCCGGCCTCTACGCCCGCGATCCCAAGACCTTCCAGGCCAAGTCCAACCGTCTCGCCGCCGCCCAGGCCGAGATCGACGCCGCCGAGACCGAGTGGCTGGAACTGGAGATGCTGCGCGAGGAGTTGCAGGGGTAGGGAAGGGTCCCTCGCTGCGCTCGGGATGACGAGAAAGCCTGTCATCCCGAGCGCAGCGAGGGACCTTTCAGGCCCCAGTTGACGCCTCCGGCCTCGTCCGTTACGCCCTCGCCCGTGCCCGATTCCGCAGCAATTCCCGCCTCCGACGCCCGCCTGGCCGGCCATCCCGCCGGGCTGCGGCGGACCTTCGCGATCATCTCGCACCCCGACGCCGGCAAGACCACGCTGACGGAGAAGCTGCTGCTGTTCGGCGGCGCCATCCACGTCGCGGGCGCGGTCAAGGCGCGCGGCGAGGCGCGGCGGGCGCGTTCGGACTGGATGAAGATCGAGCAGCAGCGCGGCATCTCGGTCACCACCTCGGTGATGCACTTCGAGTACGGCGGCGCGGTCTTCAACCTGCTCGACACGCCGGGCCACGAGGACTTCTCCGAGGACACCTACCGCACCCTGACCGCGGTCGACTCGGCGGTCATGGTGATCGACGCCGCCAAGGGCATCGAGGCGCGCACCCGCAAGCTGTTCGAGATCTGCCGCCTGCGCGACGTGCCGATCGTCACCTTCATCAACAAGCTCGACCGCGAGGCCAAGGACCCGATCGAGCTGCTCGACGAGATCGCCTCGACGCTGGCGCTCGACGTCGCGCCGATGACCTGGCCGACCGGCTCGGGCCAGGCCTTCAAGGGCACCTACGACCTCGCGCACAACCGCATGCTGGTGTTCGACTCCAAGGAGCGCGACCGCATCGGCGAGGTCATCGAGAACTACCAGATCGACGATCCCCGGCTGGCCGAGGAAGTCGAGCTGGTGCGCGCGGCCTACCCGGCGTTCGACCTCGACTCGTACCGCGCCGGCCACCTGACCCCGGTGTTCTTCGGCTCGGCCTACAACAACTTCGGCGTCCGCGAGCTGCTCGACGCGCTCGCCGCCTGGGCGCCGCCGCCGCGGCCGCAGCCGGCCGAGCCGCGCGCCATCGAGCCGACCGAGCCCAAGGTCTCGGGCTTCGTGTTCAAGGTCCAGGCCAACATGGACCCCAACCACCGCGACCGCATCGCCTTCCTGCGGCTGTGCAGCGGCAAGTTCCGCCGCGGCATGAAACTGACCCAGATGGGCACCGGCAAGACGCTGTCGGTCAACTCGCCGATCCTGTTCTTCGCGCGCGAGCGCGAGATCGTCGACGAGGCCTGGCCCGGCGACATCATCGGCGTGCCCAACCACGGCGTGCTGCGGGTCGGCGACACGCTGACCGAGGGCGAGACGATCAAGATCGTCGGTATCCCGAACTTCGCGCCGGAAATCCTGCGCCGCGTGCGGCTGGAGGACCCGATGAAGTCCAAGCAGCTGCGCCGCGCGCTCGAGGACCTGGCCGAGGAGGGCGTCACCCAGGTGTTCCGCCGGGTGATCGGCGGCGACCATATCGTCGGCGTGGTCGGCGAGCTGCAGCTCGACGTGCTGAAGACCCGGGTCGAGGCCGAGTACGGCGTCAAGATGGACCTCGAGCCGGCGCCGTTCGAGACCGCGCGCTGGATCTCGGCGGCCAACAAGGCCGACCTCGAGGCCTTCATGTCGGCCAACCGCGGCGGCATGTCGGAGGACCGCGACGGCTCGCCGGTGTTCCTGGCGCGCAACGCCTGGGAACTCGGCTACATCGCCGAGAAGTCGCCCGCCATCAAGTTCAGCGACATCCGCGAGCGGTCGTAGCAATACCCGTCATCCCGACCGAGGGGCGAAGCCCCGAGCGGAGGGACCTCTGGGGTCTACGTCCGCTCCGTCACCGGCACGGTGACGCCGGCGGCGCGCAGTTCCTTCAGCTCCTCCGCCCTGAGCGCCAGCAGCTCGGCCAGCACCGTCTCGGTGTGCTGGCCCAGCGTCGGCGCCGGGCTGCGGATCTCGGGCTTGCCGCCGGTGTGCAGGCGGATCGGCGAGATCGGCACGCGGGTGCGGCCGCGGCGCGGGTGGTCGATGTCGACCCAGAAGCCGCGGGCCTCGAGGTGCGGGTCGGTCGCGACCTCGCGCGCCGTCTTGACCGGGGCGCAGGGGACATGCGCCTCGTTGAGGAGCGCCACGACCTCGTCCTTGGTCTTGCCGAGGGTCCAGGCGCCGACGATGTCGTCGATCTCGGCCATGTTCCTGGCCCGCGCCACGGTGCCGGCGAACTTCGGGTCGGTCGCGAGGTCGGGCCGGTTCAGCATCTGGCACATCGACTGCCAGTGGCGCTCGGCGGCGGTGAAGATCGCGACGTAGCCGTCGCTGCAGGCATAGGTGTTGTACGGCGCCATCGCCAGCGCGGGATGGCGGTTGCCGGTGCGCGCCGGTACGTTGGTGTCGCCGTCCATCACCGCGCCCAGCGCCGAGGCGAGCGCGATCGACGCGGCCTCGTGCATGGCGACCTCGACGCGCTGGCCCTGGCCGGTGCGCTCGCGCTGGACCAGCGCGCCGAGGATTCCGGCGCAGAGGTGGATGCCGGCCAGGAAGTCGCAGACCGCGGCGCCGGCCTTGGTCGGCGGACCGTCGGGATCGCCGGTGGCGTTCGTGATGCCGCTCATGGCCTGGATGGTGACGTCCATCGCCGCGAGGTCGCGGTAGGGGCCGTCGAGGCCGAAGCCCGAGCTGCCGCCGTAGACCAGCCGCGGGTTCAGCGCGTGCAGCACGTCCCAGCCGATGCCCAGCCGGTCCATGACGCCGACCGCGAAGTTCTCGATCACCACGTCGGCCTGCTTCACGAGGTCGAGGAACAGCGCCTTGCCGCGCGGGTCCTTGAGGTCGAGGACCACCGACTCCTTGTTGGAGTTCAGCATCACCAGCGGCCACGGCTCGACCTCGCGCTTGCGACGGCGCACGACGTCGCCCTCGGGCGGCTCGATCTTGATGACGCGCGCGCCCATGAAGCCCAGCGTCAGGCCGCAGTAGGGGCCGTTGTAGATCTGGCCCAGGTCGAGCACGAGCATGCCGTCGAGCGGGCGGCGGATGGTCATGGCGGCGGCTTCCCTGCTCATTTCGGCGGATGGACCTTGCGCCAGTGGCGCGCGATGTCGACGCGCCGGGCGACCCAGACGCGCGGGTTGGAGGCCAGCCAGTCGAGCACCCGGGCGAGGCCCAGGGCGCGGCCGGGATGGCCGATGATGCGGTTGTGCAGGCCGAAACTCAGCATCCGCGGCGGGTCTTCCTCCAGCACGCAGGTCACGGCGTTCCTGATGTAGGTCTCGTACTCGTCGCCGGTGCTCATGCCCTGGCGCGCGAAGCGCACGTCGTTGTGGACGATCGAGTAGGGCAGGATCAGCTGCTGGCGCTTGCCGACCTTCAGCCAGTAGGGCAGTTCGTCGTCGTAGGTGTCGCTGTCGTACTCGTAGCCGGCGTCGAGCAGCAGGTTGCGGGTGTGCATCGACGGCGCGTAGCGGCTGTACCAGCCGGCCGGGCGCTCGCCGATCGTCTTCGTGATGCTCTCGGTGGCGAGCGCGATCTGCTGCTGCTCGTAGTCACGGGACATGGTCGCGTGCATTTCCCAGCGGTAGCCGTGGCCGGCCACGTCCCAGCCGGCCTCGCGCATGGCGGCGCAGGCCTCGGGATTGCGCTCGAGCGCACGGGCGATGGCGAACACCGTGCAGGGCAGCTTGCGCTTCTCGAACATGCGGTGGAGCCGCCAGAAGCCGGCGCGGCTGCCGTACTCGAACATGCTCTCGGCGCCGAGGTCGCGGCCGCTGAAGGTCGCGGTCGAACCCTCGGTCAGCGCCGCCTCGGAGGCGGGATCGCCGTCGGGGACCGAGCGTTCGCCGCCCTCCTCGTAGTTGATCACGAAGTTGACCGCGACGTGCGCGCCGCCCGGCCACTTCGGGTCCGGCGGGTTGCGCCCGTAGCCCACGAAATCCCTGACCCGGCCGGCTTCCTCATCGGTCATCGCTCACCTCGCTGGTCCTCGCCGGGGTCGACTGTAACGCGAAGCGGGCCGGGCGGGCACAGGAAGCGCGGCCCGGAGCCGACCTGCGAAGCGGCGCCTTGCACCGCGGCGGGGTTCGCTTAAGAGGGAAGCATGACCCATCCGCCCGTCGTCCACATCGATCCCGGTCCGCGGCTCAGCGAGGCCACCGTCTGCGGCGACCGCATGTACCTGTCCGGCATGATCCCGGAGGACACCACCGCCGACATCGCCGGCCAGGTTCGCCAGGTCCTGGCCGAGATCGACGCCCTGCTGGCGCGCGGCGGCAGCGACAAGTCGAAAATCCTGTCGGCCCAGGTCTGGCTGTCCGACATCGGCGATTTCGCGGCCATGAACGCGGTGTGGGACGCCTGGGTGGTGCCCGGCCACACGCCGGCCCGCGCCACCGTCGAGGCGACGCTCAGCGAGCCCGCCATGAAGGTCGAAATCATGGTCGTCGCGGCGATCTAGTCTGCTAAGGTCCCGCGTTTCCGAATTCCAGCTGGAGGAGAGAACATGAGCATCAAGCGCATCAACGTAGGCGCCCGCATGTCGAGCGCCGTCGTGCACGGCAACACCGTGTACCTGGCCGGCCTGACCGCCGACGACGCCTCGGCCGACGTCAAGGGCCAGACCAAGCAGATCCTCGACAAGATCGACAAGTTCCTGAAGGAAGCCGGCTCCGACAAGTCGAAGGTGCTGTCGGCCAACATCTGGCTGACCGACATCTCGACCTGGAGCCAGATGAACGAGGTGTGGGACGCGTGGGTCTCGCCGGGCAACACGCCGGCCCGCGCCACCGTCGAGGCCAAGCTGGCCGCGCCGGGCCTCAAGGTCGAGATCATGGTGCAGGCGGCGCTCTGAGCCGACCTGCCAGCAGGATGACGTCACGGGGCCGGCCAACGCCGGCCCCTTTTGTGTCGGGGACCGCCCCCTATATGGCACGCAATAATTCGATCAATAACGACAGTTATTGACTCCCGCGCCCGGGCATGGCATGATCAGTTGATCGGTCCCATGATCTTGCCGGGGTTCATGATGTTGTCGGGATCGAGCGCCTTCTTGATCGCCCGCATCAGCGACATCGCCTCGCCGTGCTCCTCGTAGAGGAACTTGATCTTGCCCAGCCCGACGCCGTGCTCGCCGGTGCAGGTGCCGCCCAGCGACAGGGCGCGGGCGACCATGCGGTCGTTCAGCCCCTCGGCGCGAGCGAGGTAGGTCGGGTCGTCGGGGTTCACCATCATGGTGAGGTGGAAGTTGCCGTCGCCGACGTGGCCGACGATCGGGGCGTAGAGGCCGCTCGCCACAATGTCCTTCTGGGTCTCGAGGATGCACTCGGCCAGCTTCGAGATCGGCACGCAGACGTCGGTCGCCCACATGCCCCAGCCCGGCTTGGCCGACTTCGCCGCCCAGGCCGCGTCGTGGCGGGCCTGCCACATCTTGCTGCGCTCCTCGGCCTGGCTGGTCCAGGCGAAGTGGCTGCCGCCGTGCTCGTCGGCGATCGCCTGCACCATCTCGGCCTGTTCCCTGGTGCTGGCCTCGGTGCCGTGGAACTCCAGCATCAGCGTGCTCTTAAGCGGCAGCGACAGCTTGGAGTACTTGTTCACGGTGTCGACCGTCTCGGTGTCCATCAGCTCGATGCGCGCCACCGGGATGCCCGACTGGATGGTCTGGATCACGGTGTTGACCGCGCCCTCGAGCGTGTCGAAGGCGCAGGTCGCCGAGACCATCGACTCGGGGATGCCGTAGAGGCGCAGCGTGATCTCGGTGATGATGCCGAGCGTGCCCTCCGAGCCCACGAACAGCTTCACGAGGTCGTAGCCGGCGCTCGACTTGCGCGAGCGGCGGCCGATCCGCATCAGCCGTCCGTCCGGCGTCACCACCTGCAGCGCCAGCACGTTCTCGCGCATGGTGCCGTAGCGCACCGCGTTGGTGCCCGAGGCGCGGGTGCTGGTCATGCCGCCGATCGAGGCGTCGGCGCCGGGATCGATCGGGAAGAACAGGCCGGTGGCGCGGATGTACTCGTTCAGCTGCTTGCGGGTGACGCCGGGCTGCACCACGACGTCGAGGTCGGCCTCGTTGACCGCGAGCACGCGGTTCATGCGGCTGAGGTCGAGCGAGATGCCGCCGTTGGGCGCGCTGATGTGGCCCTCGAGCGAGGTGCCGGTGCCGAAGGCGATGATCGGCGTCTTGTGCCGGGCGCACACCTGCACCACCTTCTGCGCCTCTTCCGCCGATTCGACGAACACCACCGCGTCGGGCAGGTGGGCCTCGTGGAACGAGATGTCCTTGCCATGCTGCTCGCGCACCGCGGCGGCGGTCGAGAGGCGGTCGCCGAACAGGCCGCGCAGTTCGGCGATGGTTTCGTCGACGTGGGGGGCCTTTGCCTGGGTCGCCGGAGCGGCCATGTCGGTTCTCCTAGATTAGGCGGTTTGGATACGCTCAAATGCCGTGAAAGCCAACCAAGGGAACGCCCGGAAAAGGACCCACGATGCGCGATGTCTTCATGATCGGCGCCTACACCACCGTCTTCAAGAAGCACCCGGGCATGAGCTTCGGCGACCTCGCCCGCGAGGCCTACCTCGGTACCCTGGCCGATGCCGGCATGAAGACCGGGGCCGACATCGAGTCCGGCTGGATGGGCAATTGCGGCATGGGCTTCTGGGGCCAGAACTCGATCCGGGCGCAGGCGCTGTTCCAGCCGCTGGTCGAGGAGGGGCTGTTCCCCGAGCGGGTGCCGATGTTCAACGTCGAGAACGCCTGCGCCACCGCCTCGACCGCCTTCATGGGGGCGTGGAAGGACGTGCTGGCCGGCACCCACGAGTTGTCGTTCTGCCTCGGCGTCGAGAAGCTGTTCAGCCCGGACGCGCCGGACCGCACCGCGGCCCTGTTCAACCAGGGCTACATCACCAGCCAGCACGACCGGCTGGTGTCCGAGATGAACCGGGTCGGCGAGATGGTCGGCGCCCGCTTCGAGCCGGGCGATGACCGCACGATCTTCATGGACACCTACGCCATGCAGGCCAAGTGGCACATGTGGAAGTACGGCACGACCCAGGAGCAGATCGCGATCGGCGCCGCCAAGAACCACAACTACGGCGCCCGGAACGAGAAGGCGCAGTACCGCTTCGAGATGACCCCCGACGCGGTGCTGAAGGACCGCCCCGTGTCGTACCCGCTGACCCGCGCCATGTGCGCGCCGATCGGCGATGGCGCGGCGGCGGCGCTGCTGTGCTCGGCCGAGTACCTCGAGAAGCTGCCGGCCGGGGTGCGCGACCGCGCGGTCAAGATCGCCGGCGTCGGCTTCTCCGGCGGCATGTACCGCGAGCTCGACAAGCCCGGCCTGACCCGCGCCGCCGCCGACAAGGCCTACAGGATGGCCGGGCTGGGGCCGCAGGACATCGATGTCGCCGAGGTCCACGACGCCACCAGCTTCTGCGAGATCTACCAGTGCGAGATGCTGCGCTTCTGCCCCGAGGGCGAGGGCGGCAAGTTCGTCGCCTCCGGCGCCACCGGGCCGGGCGGCAAGCTGCCGGTGAACACGTCGGGCGGGCTGGTCTCCAAGGGCCACCCGGTCGGCGCCACCGGCCTGTCGATGCTGGCCGAGCTGGCGACGCAGCTGCGCGGCGAGGCCGGTCCGCGGCAGGTCGAGGGCGCCGAGATCGCGCTGGCCGAGAACGGCGGCGGCGTCATCGGCATGGAGGAAGCGGTCGCCTCCGTGGTGATCCTGAAGAAAGCGTGAGAGGAGAAGAAGACATGACCATCCGTTTCGACAACCGCGTCGCCATCGTCACCGGCGCCGGCAACGGCCTCGGCCGTGCCCACGCGCTGCTGCTGGCCAGCCGCGGCGCCAAGGTCGTGGTGAACGACCCGGGCGGCGCGGTCGACGGCAAGGGCGGCAACCACGCCGCCGCCGACCAGGTCGTCGCCGAGATCAAGGCGGCGGGCGGCGTCGCGGTGCCGAACTACGATTCGGTCGCCGACCCGAAGAGCGCGGCCAACATCGTCAAGACCGCGGTCGATTCCTTCGGCACGGTCGATATCGTGGTCAACAACGCCGGCGTGCTGCGCGACAAGACCTTCCACAACATGACGGTCGAGGACTTCGACTTCGTGGTGAAGGTCCACTTCCTCGGTACCGCCTACGTCACCCACGCCGCCTGGCCGATCATGCGCAACAAGGCCTACGGCCGCGTCGTCGTGACCTCGTCGAACTCGGGCATCTACGGCAACTTCGGCCAGTCGAACTACGGCGGCGCCAAGCTCGCCGTGGTCGGCTTCATGAACGCGCTGCGGCTCGAGGGCCAGAAGTACAACGTGCTGATCAACGCGCTGGCGCCGGTCGCCGGCACGCGCATGACCGAGAGCCTGATGACGCCGGAGGTGCTGGCCAAGCTCAAGCCGGAGTACGTGTCGCCGATGGTCGCCTACCTGTGCAGCGAGCAGTGCCAGCGCACCGGCGAGATCTGGAGCGCCGGCGCCGGCTACTTCGCGCGCATCGAGTACCGCGAGGCGCCGGGCCTGCGGATCGACGGCCGCGCACCGACCATCGAGGACGTCGCCGACAACATCGAGAAGATCGCCGACCTCTCGACCAACCGGGTGTTCCGGACATCGTCGGAGGAAGTGGCGGCGGTGGTCGGCTCCTGAACGCCGAGATCGCCGTTTCCGACGGGGCCGTTCCCGACCGGCTGGCGCCGATCGAGCGCTGGCTGGTCGAGGAGGGCCGGCTGGTGCGCCAGCCGGCCGACTTCCTCGGCCAGCTGATGACGCGGGTGGTCGCGGCCGGCCTGCCGGTGTGGCGGGCCTACATCGGCCTGCAGCTGATCCATCCGCAGCTGCAGGCGATGGGCTTCATGTGGCGGCGCGGCGAGCCGGTGCAGGAGATCGCGCGCGGCTACGGCATCCAGCTCACGCCGGCCTACATCGGCAGCCCGATGCAGGCGGTCCGCGAGCAGGGCCGGGCGGTACGGCACTGCCTGACCGACCTCAGGGAGGACGACCACGGCGTCCTGCACGAGCTGTCGGAGGCCGGCGGCACCGACTACCTCGCCCACCCGATCCGGCTGCGCCGCGAGGGCCCGGCGCCGGTCATGACCTGGGCGACCGACCGGCCCTCGGGCTTCTCCGACGAGGACGTCGCCGACCTCGTGCGGCTGGGCGACATGATCGCGGCGATCGTCGAGATGCACATCGAGCGCTCGGTCTCGGAGATCGTCGCCAACACCTATCTCGGCCGCCAGGTCGGGCAGCGCGTGCTCAACGGCGCGATCCGGCGCGGCGAGGGCGAGGAGATCCGCGCCGTGCTGTGGTTCTCCGACCTGCGCGACTTCACGGGGTTGAACGAGCGGTTGCCGCCGGGCGAGATGCTCGAGGTCCTGAACAACTACCTGCAGCTGGTGGGCGACGCGCTGGCCGCCAACGGCGGCGAGATCCTGAAATTCATCGGCGATGGCGTGATGGCCTATTTCCCGGCCGAGGACGCGCTGTTCCTGCCGGTCGTGACCGGGCAGGCGATCGCCGCCGCGCGGCGGCTGATCGAGGATGTCGAGGCCGCCAACGAGGCCCGCGCCGCCGCCGGCGGCCACGAGCCGATGCGCTTCGGCATCGGCCTGCACGTCGGGCCGGTGACCTTCGGCAACGTCGGGACGGCCGACCGGCTGGACTTCACGGTGATCGGGCCGGCGGTGAACCGGGCCTCGCGGCTGGAGGGCATGACCAAGGCGCTGGGCGTGCCGGTGTGCGCCTCGGCCGAGTTCAACGAGGCCTGCATGGTGCCGATGAAGTCGCTGGGCAAGCACCGGCTGCGCGGCATCCCGGCGCCGGTGGAGATCTTCACCCTGCCCGAGGTCGAGGCGAAGTCCTAGACGAGGGCCTTCCAGCCCTCGATCCAGGCCAGCGCTTCGTCGTCGGGCAGCGGCTGGGTCGAGGCGTCGACCTCCAGGCGGTCGCCGATGCGACGGGCGCCGCACAGCTGCAGCACCTTGTCGATCTTCTTGCCGGCGCCGCAGAACGTGTCCTGGTAGGTCATGTCGCCCAGCGCGATGACGCCGTAGCGGTGTCCGGACAGGTCGGGCCGGTCGCGCTCCAGCGCCTCGGCCAGCGGCAGGATGTTGGTCGGGATGTCGCCCGAGCCGTGGGTGGCGCAGACCGCCAGCAGGACGTCGTGGCCGGCCAGTTCGGCCGGCCGGGTCGCCCTGTCCGTGACCTCGACGGCGTGGCCGGAGGCGTCGAGCACCGGCTTGAGCGCGTCGGCGACCATCTGGGCATTGCCGGACTCGGTGCCGACGAGGATGAGGATCTTGGCCATGACTTCCGATACGTAACCGCGAGCCGCGATGCGACGCGACCGGATAGCGCGGGGGCCGGGGCGGTGGCAAGCCGATCCCCGGTCGTGCCAATCTCCGGCGCCATGGACAGAACACCCGTCATCGCCGTCCTCGAGAACGGCGTCCTCACCCTGATGCTCAACCGGCCGCAGCGGCTCAACGCCATGAGCAACGGCCTGATCGAGGCGATGAACGCCGAGCTGGCCCGCGCCCGGGCCGACGACGGCATCCGCGCCGTCCTGCTGACCGGCGTCGGCCGCGGCTTCTGCGCCGGCGCCGATCTTGCCGGCGGCGGCACCGTGGACGCCTCGGCGGCGACGCCGCCCGACCTCGGCACCAACATGGACCGCATCTTCAACCCGCTGATCCGGGCCATGCGCAGCCTGCCCAAGCCGATCGTCGGCGCCATCAACGGCGTGGCGGCCGGCGGCGGCGCCAACCTGGCGCTGGCCTGCGACATCGTGCTGGCGGCGCGCTCGGCGAAGTTCGACCAGGCCTTCGTACGGATCTCGCTGATGCCCGATCTCGGCGGCAGTTACTTCCTGCCGCGCAGCGTCGGCGACGCCCGCGCCCGCGCGCTGGCCATGCTGGGGACCTCGGTGCCGGCCGAGGAAGCCGAGCGCATGGGCATGATCTGGCAGACCGTCGACGACGCCGCCCTGATGCCGGAAGCGACCAGGCTGGCGCGCCAGCTTGCGGCCGGTCCGACCCTGTCCTACGCGGCGATCAAGCAGGCGATCAACGCGGCGGCGACCAACTCGCTCGACCAGCAGCTCGACCTCGAGCGCGACCGCCAGCGCGAGCTCGGCCGCAGCGCCGATTTCCGCGAGGGCGTGACCGCCTTCCTGGCCAAGCGGCCGCCCAGGTTCACCGGCAAGTGAGGACCGCGCCATGAGCTACGAACAGATCGCGCTGGCCATCGACAACGGCCTCGCCACCCTGACCCTGAACCAGCCCGACAAGCTGAACGCGGTGTCGCGCAAGATGATCGCCGAGCTGAAGGACTGCTGGGAGAAGCTGGCGGCCGACGGCGCGGTGCGCGCGGTGCTGCTGACCGGCGCCGGGCGCGGCTTCTGCGCCGGCGCCGACCTCAGCGACCCCGGCCGCGGCGCCGGCGGCGAGGCGGCGGATTCGGGCTCGGCGCTCGACAAGTTCTTCAATCCCGTGATCCGCACCATGCGGGCGATGCCCAAGCCGATCGTCGCCGCGGTCAACGGCCCGGCGGCCGGCGTCGGCATGAGCTTCGCGCTGGCCTCCGACATCGCCATCGCCGCGCGCTCGGCCTCGTTCCTGCAGGCCTTCGCGCGCATCGGCCTGCTGCCCGATGGTGGCAGCACCTGGTTCCTGCCGCGCCTCGTCGGCGAGCAGCGCGCCCGCGCGCTGGCCATGCTGGCGCCCAAGATCCCGGCCGAACAGGCCAAGGCCTGGGGCCTGGTCTGGGACGTGGTCGACGATGCCGAGTTGATGCCGACGGCGACGGCGCTGGCGCGCCGCCTGGCCGACGGCCCGACGCTGGCGCTTGCCCGCATCAAGGAGGCGATGAACCGCAGCGCCGGCAACGACATCGACCGCCAGCTCGACGTCGAACGCGACTTCCAGCGCGAGCTCGGCCGCAGCGAGGACTTCCGCGAAGGCGTCTCGGCGTTCCTCGCCAAGCGCGCCCCGGCCTTCAAGGGCAAGTAGAGACCAGGAACACCAGGGAGAACGACCGATGACCACGCCGCACAAGGAAATCGCCTCGGGCCTGCGCTTCCCGGAGGGGCCGGTCGCCATGCCCGACGGCTCGGTGATCCTGGTCGAGATCGCGCGCCAGACGCTGACCCGCGTCATGCCCGACGGCAAGTGCCATGTCATCGCCACCCTCGGCGGCGGCCCGAACGGCGCGGCGATGGGGCCGGGCGGCAAGATCTACGTCACCAACAACGGCGGCTTCAACTGGATCGAGCGGCCGGACGGCCGCCTGTTCCCGGGCACCCAGCCCGAAGACTACAAGGGCGGCTCGATCCAGGTGGTCGATCCCGAGACCGGCAAGTTCGAGACGCTCTACGATTCGTGCGACGGCCGCCGCCTCAACGGTCCCAACGACCTGGTGTTCGACGACGCCGGCGGCTTCTGGTTCACCGACCTCGGCAAGACGCGCGAGCGCGATTCGGACCGCGGCGCGGTGTACTACGCCAAGGCCGACGGCTCGAAGATCGAGGAGAAGATCTTCCCGCTCGAGCGGCCCAACGGCTGCGGCCTGTCGCCCGACGGCAAGACGCTGTACGTGGTCGAGACGCCGACCGCGCGCTGCTGGGCGTTCGACCTCGCGTCGCCCGGCGAGATCAAGTCGGCCAACGGTCCCTACCGAGGCGAGAAGGGACGGGTGATCGCCGGTCTCGGCGGCTACCAGATGTTCGACTCGCTGGCGGTCGATTCCGCCGGTCACGTCTGCGTCGCGACGCTGATCACCGGCGCCGTATCCGACATCTCGCCCGACGGCGCGTCGGTGACGCAGTACAAGCTGCCCGATCCGATGGTCACCAACGTCTGCTTCGGCGGCAAGGACCTGCGCACCGCCTTCGCCACCTTGTCCATGACCGGCAAGCTGGTCAGCTTCGAGTGGCCGCGCCCGGGCCTCGCGCTCGAGTACCTCAACAAGTAGGCGAGGCCGGGGAGCGCGTCACCCCTTCGCCAGCGCGCGCACGTCGCGGCTGGCGACTACCCGGCCGTTGGCGTAGGCTTCGTGGTTGGCGTCGACATCGGCCAGCTTGTAGCGGTAGTTCACCATCATGGCGTAGGACTGCCGCAACCCGTTGGCGCTGGTGTCGCCCAGCCAGTTGATCCGTTCGACCACGGCGCCGTTGCCGAGGTGGAAATGCGCCACGCGGTCGAGCGCGCGGCCCTTCTCGTCGGTGCCGGTCAGGTAGCTGGCGGCCAGCCGGCACAGGATCGGGCGCAGCGCCTTGTTGATCGCCGGCACCTCCCACCATTGTGGCCGGTCGAGCAGCCGGCGCACCGCCGCCGCGCCCCGGACCTCGTCGGTGACCGGCAGCAGCGACGCGATTTCGCCGGCCGTCAGCACCTCGTCGCCCTCGGTCTTGAGCCGGTGGTCGACGTGGGCGCGCAGGCCGGGGATCGGCGACAGGGTGGCGAAGTCCTTGATGTTGGGCAGTTCGCTCGCCAGCTGGCTGGCGACCCGCTTGATCAGGAAGTTGCCGAAGCTGATGCCGGCCAGCCCCTGCTGGCAGTTCGAGATCGAGTAGAAGATCGCGGTGTCGGCCCGGCCCGCGTCGTGGGTCTCGGCCCGCGCGTCGAGCAGCCGCTGGATGTTGCCGGCCATGCCCTGGACCAGCGCGACCTCGACGAAGATCAGCGGCTCGTCCGGCATGCGCGGATGGAAGAAGGCGAAGCAGCGGCGGTCGGAATCGAGCCGGTTCTTGAGGTCGCGCCACGACCGGATGGCATGCACCGCCTCGTAGGCGACCAGCTTCTCGAGCAGCGCCGCCGACGACTTCCAGTCGATGCGCACGAGGTCGAGGAAGCCGACGTCGAACCAGTCTCCGAGCAGCGGCCGCAGGTCCTCGCTGAGCGCCCGCGCCGCGGCGTCGGTCCTGCCCAGCGCCAGCAACTCGGCGCGCAGGTCGACCACGAACTTGACGCCCTGCGGCACGCCCACGAACTCGCGCAGCAGGCGTACCGCCGGCGGCTCGAGCGCGCGGCGCAGCGCCCGCGCCGGGTCCTTGCCGGCCCGCCAGCGCTCGACCAGCGCCTGCGCGGCATCGCGCGACAGCCCGTAGTCGTTGGCCAGGGTCAGCAGGAAGCGGCGCTTCCCGGCCGGCGACAGCGACAGGTAGGCCTGGCCGAGTTCGGCGGCCCGGCCGCGGCGGGCGGTCTCGCCGCCCTTGCCCTCGAGGCAGGCGTCGATGCGCCCCTTGAGGCGGACGATGTCGTCGTCGGGCAGGTCGGGGCGCAGCGGCGCGCCCACGACCTCGCGCGCGCCGCGGGCGGTTTCGACGAAAGCGGTGCGCAGCCGCTCGAGGGTGCGATCGACGGTATCGGCGAAGGGCAGGGCCATGCACCGATTATGTCAGGACAACCGTGTCACTCCAGTGGCAGTGCGTGAACGGTGCTTCAGGAGAACAGCGGGCCCGCCGACAGGGCCGCCGCGCCCTCGATCTCGAGCATGCGCCGCTTGGTCGAGGCGCCGCCGGGCGCCGAGAAGCCGCCCATCCTGCCGTCGGCGCCGAGCACGCGGTGACAGGGCACGATGATGGCGATCGGGTTGCGGCCCAGCGCCTGGCCGACGGCGCGCGATTCGGTGGGCGCGTCGAGGGCGCGGGCGATCGCGCCGTAGCTCGTGGTGTGGCCCGGCGGCGTCGCCCGCGCGACCTCGTAGACCCGGCGGTCGAAGTCGGGCACGCCGGAAAAATCGAGCGGCAGGTCGGCGAGGTCGTCGCGGCTGCCGGCGAGCAGGGCGAGGACGCGGTCGATCGCGCGCCGCACGCCGGGCGGCGCCGACCGCTCGACGGCGCCGCGGAATCGCCGTGTCACGCGGCGGCGCGTCGCCTCGGCGTCGGCCCCGGGCAGCTGCAGGCCGGCGATGCCGCTGGCCGTCCAGGCGATGCCGCACGGGCCGATCGGCGTCTCGAACAGGGCGAAGGCGGGGACCGGCATGGCGAAAGGGTCGTCCTAACCGGTCATGCCGTCAAGCCGGTGCCGGCGGCGCGACGCGGGGTCCGCATTGCGGGAATTGCCGGTGCGCGCCGGGCGCATTGGCAAGCCGGTGGGGGCGATGCTAACCCCACGGCAGTGAATCGTTCCGGGAGCCCGAGATGACCGAAGCCTTTATCTGCGACGCCATTCGCACGCCCGTCGGCCGCTACAACGGCGGGCTGGCCGCGATGCGCGTCGACGACCTCGCGGCCCACCCGATCAAGGCGCTGATGCAGCGCAACGCCAACGTCGACTGGGGCGCCGTCGACGACGTGATCTATGGCTGTGTCAACCAGGCCGGCGAGGACAACCGCAACGTCGCGCGCATGGCCGGCCTGCTCGCCGGCCTGCCGGTCGAGGTCGCCGGCGCCACGGTCAACCGGCTGTGCGGCTCCGGCCTCGAGGCGGCCGGCCACGCCGCCCGCGCGGTCAAGCTCGGCGAGGCCGACATGATGATCGCCGGCGGTGTCGAGGGCATGACCCGCTCGCCCTACGTCATGGGCAAGCCGGAGGGCGCCTTCGACCGCGCCATGAAGCTCGAGGACACCGTGCTGGGCTGGCGCTTCGTCAACCCGAAGATGAAGGCGGCCTACGGCGTCGACCCGATGGGCCAGACCGCCGAGAACGTCGCCACCGAGCACCAGATCAGCCGCACCGACCAGGACGCCTTCGCCTACCGCAGCCAGCGCCGTTGCAAGACCGCGCAGGACCGCGGCTTCTTCGACAAGGAAATCGTCAAGGTCGTGGTCAGGAAGGGCAAGGCCGAGATCGTCGTCGAGCGCGACGAGCATCCGCGCGGCGACACCACCATGGAGACGCTGGCCAAGCTGTCGCCGGCCTTCCGCGAGGGCGGCTCGGTGACGGCCGGCAACTCGTCGGGCCTGAACGACGGCGCCTGCGCCATGATCATCGCCTCGGAAGCCGCCGCCAAGGCCAATGGCCTGGTGCCGCGCGCCCGCATCCTCGGCGCCGTGTCGGCCGGCGTGCCGCCGCGCGTCATGGGCATCGGTCCGGTGCCGGCGACCCAGAAGCTGCTGGCCAAGCTCGGCATGACGGTGCGCGACTTCGACGTGATCGAGTTGAACGAGGCCTTCGCGGCCCAGGCGCTGGCGGTGCTGCGCCAGCTCGGCCTGCCCGACGACGCCGAGAACGTGAACCCCAACGGCGGCGCGATCGCGCTCGGTCACCCGCTGGGCGCCTCGGGCGGCCGCCTGATGATCACCGCCCTCAACCAGCTCGAGGCCACCGGCGGCAAGCGCGCGCTGTGCACCATGTGCATTGGCGTCGGCCAGGGCATCGCGCTCGCCATCGAGCGCGTCTGACCGGACCGGACGGCGCGGCGGCCGTCAGGCCGTCGCGTTGAGCCGGATCCCGGCCTGGCGCATCTCGCTCAGCATGCGCTTCTTGCTGCCCTCGAGGTCGATCGCCGCCGTCGCTTCCTGCACGACGGCGACCTCGAACCCGGCCTGGCGGGCGTCGATCGCCGACCACGCCACGCAGTAGTCCAGCGCCAGCCCGCACAGCACCAGCTTCGTGATGCCGCGCGCCTTGAGGTAGCCGTCGAGGCCGGTGCGGGTCATGCGGTCGTTCTCGCGGAACGCCGAGTACGAGTCGATGCCGGCGTGGAAGCCCTTGCGGATCACCGCCTGCGCCTTGTCGGTCAGCAGGTCGGGATGGAAGGCCGCGCCCGGCGTCCCCTGCACGCAGTGGTCCGGCCACAGGACCTGCGGCCCGTAGGCGAACGGCCGGGTCGAGAACGGCTCGGCGCCCTCCCAGCTGCTGGCGAACGAGGCGTGTCCCGCCGGGTGCCAGTCCTGGGTCAGGACGACGTGGTCGTGGCGGGCGATCAGGCGGTTGACCAGCGGCAGCACGCCGTTGGCACCGGGCACGGCCAGCGCGCCGCCCTCGCAGAAGTCGTTCTGGACGTCGATCACGATCAGCGCCTCGTTCGGCATTACGCACGCTCCGTCAGATTGGCGATGTCAGGCTGTCGATGCCGGTCAGAGCGGCGGGACGTCGCCGCGCGCCTGTTCGTCCTCGAAGCCGGCGATCCAGGCGTCGAGCGAGCCGGTCTCGATGGCGCCGCGCAGCCCGCGCATGATGTCCTGGTAGTAGTGGAGATTGTGCCACGTCAGCAGCATGGCGGCGAGGATCTCCTCGGCACGGATCAGGTGATGCAGGTAGGCGCGGCTGTGATGGCGGCACGCCGGGCAGCCGCAACGCTCGTCGATCGGCCGCGGGTCGTCGCGGTGGCGCGCGTTGCGCAGGTTGAGCTCGCCGCGCCGGGTGAAGGCCTGCGCGGTGCGGCCGGCGCGGGTCGGCATGACGCAGTCGAACATGTCGATGCCGCGCCGGACCGCGCCGACGATGTCGGAGGGGCGGCCGACGCCCATCAGGTAGCGCGGCCGCTCAGCGGGCAGCAGCGGCACCGTGCCCTCGAGCACGCGGAACATCTCGGCCTGGCCCTCGCCGACCGCCAGCCCGCCGACGGCGTAGCCGTCGAAGCCGATGTCGACCAGCGCCTTCACGCTCTCGGCCCGCAGGTCGAGGAAGGTGCTGCCCTGCACGATTCCGAACAGGCCGTAGCCGGGACGCTCGGTGAAGGCCTTGCGGCCGCGCGCCGCCCACTTCATCGACAGGCGCATCGAGAAGGCCGCCTCGTCTTCGGTCGCGGGAAAGCTGGTGCACTCGTCGAACGACATGGTGATGTCGGCGTCGAGCAGTTCCTGGATCTCGATCGAGCGCTCCGGCGTCAGCCGGTGCTTCGCGCCGTCGATCGGCGAGCGGAAGGTCACGCCGTCGTCGTCGAGCTTGCGCAGGTCCTTCAGCGACATCACCTGGAAGCCGCCGGAATCGGTCAGGATCGGCCCCGGCCAGTTCATGAAGCGGTGCAGCCCGCCCAGCGCCGCGACGCGCTCGGCGCCCGGCCGCAGCATCAGGTGGTAGGTGTTGCCGAGCACGATCTGGGCGCCGGTCTCGGCCACCGACTGCGGCATCATCGCCTTGACCGTGCCGGCGGTGCCGACCGGCATGAAGGTCGGCGTCTCGACGGTGCCGTGGGCCGTGGAAAGGCGCCCACGGCGGGCCGCGCCGTCGCCGGCCAGCAACTCGAAGGACAGGCTCATCGGCGCAACAAACAACAATCGCCGTAGGAATAGAAGCGGTATCGCTCGCGCACGGCGTGCGCATAGGCCTCCTTCATGCGCTCGAGCCCGGCGAAGGCGGAGACCAGCATGAACAGCGTCGAGCGCGGCAGGTGGAAGTTGGTCAGCAGCAGGTCGACGGCGCGGAAGCGGAAGCCCGGGACGATGAAGATGTCGGTCTCGCCGGTCCAGGCCGGCACGGCGCCGTCGTGGTCGCGCGCCACGGTCTCGAGCAGGCGCAGCGCCGTCGTCCCGATCGACACGACCCGGCCGCCGTTGGCCCGGGTCTCGGCGATCGCGCGCGCGGCCTCGGCGGGGACCTCGCCCCACTCGGCGTGCATGGCATGGTCGTCGGTGTCGTCGACCCGCACCGGCTGGAAGGTGCCGGCGCCGACGTGCAGCGTGACGCCGGTGCTGGCGATGCCGGCCGCCTCCAGCGCTGCCACCAGGTCCGGCGTGAAGTGCAGCCCCGCGGTCGGCGCGGCGACCGAGCCGTCACGGCGCGCGAACATGGTCTGGTAGTCGGCGCGGTCGCGGGCGTCGGCGGTGCCGCCGCGGATGTAGGGCGGCAGCGGCACGATGCCGGTGGTCTCCAGCGCCGCCAGCAAGGCGGCCCCGCCGCGATCGAAGGCGAGCACCACCGAGCCGTCCTCGCGCCGCTCGGCGACCTCGGCCGCGAGCCCGTCGAACACCAGCGCGTCGCCCGGGCGCAGCCGCTTGCCCGGCCGCGCGAAGGCGAGCCAGCGCCGCTCCCCGAGGTCGCGGATCAGCAGCGCCTCGACGGCCACGTCCGGCCTTGCCCCGGTGCCGCGCCCCGAGCCTCGTCGGGTGCCGCGCAACCGCGCCGGGATCACCCTGGTGTCGTTGAACACCAGCAGGTCGCCGCGGCGCAGCAGGCCGGGCAGGTCGCGCACCGTGCGGTCGTGCAGGCCATCGGCGGCGACGTCGAGCAGGCGCGCCCGGTCGCGCGGCTCCATCGGCCGCTGCGCGATCAGCTCGTCGGGCAGGTCGAAGTCGAAGAGGTCGACGCGCATCCGTCTAGGCGGTGCCGATGTCCATCACGTCGCTGTCGGTATCGTCGGCCGGCGGCTGCGCCGTGTCGAGCAGCGCGACGAAGCGGTGGACGCCGTCGACCACGGTGCGCTTCACCCGCGCCCGCGTCTCGAGGCAGTGCAGGTGGGCCAGCGTCTCGCCGAACGCGAACACGACCTGGTTGTTGTCGAGGTGGCGCGGGAACAGCACCGGCACCATGTCCCAGCCGGTGGCGCCGGCGCCGCCACGCTGGGCGATCGCCTCGGCCATGTCGTTGAGACGGGCATCGTGGTGGGCGACCAGCTGGTCGAGGCGGGTGTGCAGGCCGACGAAAGGGAAGCCGTGGCTGGGCAGCACCAGCGCGTCGGCCGGCAGGCGGCGGAAGCGCGAGAAGCCGTCGAGGAACCAGGTCAGCGCGTCGGCCAGCGGCTCGTTCGGCCACACGCCGACGTTGGTGCTGATCTTGGGCAGCACCTGGTCGCCGGCGATCAGCACGTTCAGCTCGGGGCACCACAGCGAGGCGTGCTCCGGCGCGTGGCCGCGGCCGACGATGACGTCCCAGCGATGACCGGCCAGCGTGATCGGGTGGGCGTGGATCATGCGCCGGAACGAGGTCGGCAGCGGCACCACGCCCTTGGCGTAGCCGCCCTTGTGACGATGGAACAGCGAGATGCGGTCGGCGGGCACGCCGTTGCGGTGGAGGTGCGCCGCGCGCGTCTCCTCGCTCTCGGTGAAATCGTTGCGGACGGCCAGCGCGCTCATGTACTCGCCCAGCGTCATCCAGAGCTGGGCGCCCCAGCGCTCGCACAGCCAGCCGGCCAGGCCGACATGGTCGGGATGGAGGTGGGTGGCGATGACCCGCCTGACCGGCTTGCCGTCGAGGTGGGCGGCGAAGATCTTCTCCCACAGGTCGCGCGAGTCGGCCGAGTTGATGCCGGTGTCGACGATGGTCCACGAGTCGCCGTCGTCGACCAGCCACAGGTTGATGTGGTTGAGCTGGAACGGCAGCGGCATGCGCAGCCAGTAGATGCCGGGGGCGACGGACTTGATGGTGCCGGGCTCGGGCACGTCGCCGCAGGGGAAGCGCAGCTGCGCCAGCAGGCGCTGGGAAGGATCGGTGGAATCGGGCATGGCGCCGACCCTAGCCCCTGGGTGCGCGGCCTGTCACGACCGCCGGCCGACTGCCCGCCATGCAATATCCCGGCGGCAGAAGCCCTCCGGCCAGTCGATCAGGTCGACCGCCCGGTAGGCGCGCTCGCGGGCCTGCTCGACCGTCGGCGCCATCGCCGTGACGTTGAGCACGCGGCCGCCGTTGGCCAGCACGGCGCCGTTCGGCCCCGGCTTCGTGCCGGCGTGGAACACCTGGACGCCCTCGACCCTGGCGGCCTGGTCGAGGCCGCGAATCTCGCTGCCCTTCCGGTAGGCGTCGGGATAACCCTTCGCCGCCATCACCACGGTCAGCGCGGTTTCGGCCGACCAGCGCAGGTCGAGGTGCTTCAGCCCGCCGTCGGCGCAGGCAATCAGGGCCGGCAGGATGTCGGACTTCAGCCGCATCATCAGCACCTGGGTCTCGGGGTCGCCGAAGCGGCAGTTGTACTCGAAGATCTTCGGTCCCTGCGCGGTGATCATCAGGCCGGCGTAGAGCACGCCCCTGAACGGCATGCCGGCCGCCGCCATGCCGCGCACGGTCGGCAGGACGATCTCGTCGAGGGTGCGCTTCTGCATCGCCGCGTCGAACACGGGCGCCGGCGAGTAGGCGCCCATGCCGCCGGTGTTCGGCCCCTTGTCGCCGTCGAACACGCGCT
This sequence comes from uncultured Reyranella sp., assembly GCA_964420105.1. Classification (GTDB taxonomy): domain Bacteria; phylum Pseudomonadota; class Alphaproteobacteria; order Reyranellales; family Reyranellaceae; genus Reyranella. The sequence continues at coordinate 448,740 of CAYQRL010000001.1, read as the reverse complement.
TGTGGTCCTGGGCGCCGACCAGCGGCAGCACGTTCTCGCCGTCGCACAGCGCGAAGAAGCTGGCTTCCTCGCCGACCAGGAACTCCTCGATCACCACCGACGCGCCGGCCTCGCCGAAGCGGTTGCCCGACAGCATGTCGCGCGCCGCGGCGATGGCCTGCTCGACCGTCTCGGCCACCACCACGCCCTTGCCGGCGGCCAGGCCGTCGGCCTTCACCACGATCGGCGCGCCCTGCTTCTCGATGTAGGCGACCGCCTTGTCGGCGTCGGTGAAGCGTTCGTAGGCGCCGGTCGGGATGCCGTGCTTCTTGCACAGGTCCTTGGTGAAGCCCTTCGAGCTCTCCAGCTGGGCGGCCTTCTGAGAGGGTCCGAACACCTTGATGCCGGCCTCGGCCAGCCGGTCGGCGAGGCCCATCGACAGCGGCACTTCCGGCCCGACCACGACGAAATCGATGTTCTCGCGCTGCGCGAGCGCGACCTGGCCGGCCACGTCCTCGGCCGCGACGTCGACGCATTGGGCGACCTGGGCGATGCCGGCATTGCCGGGCGCACAGAACAGCTTCGTGCACAGGGGAGAGGCCGAAATCGCCCAGCAAAGGGCGTGTTCGCGGCCACCGCCGCCGACGACGAGGATTCGCATGGCGAGGCTTTGAGCATGGTTTGCGGCCCCGGCACAAGCCGCTAGGCTGGCCCCCACAATGGAAAACTTCGACGCCCCCCGGGAGGCCCCGGCCGCTCCCGGAAACGTGCCGGAATTCTCGGTTTCCGAGCTGTCCTTCGCCCTCAAGCGGCAGATCGAATCGTCGTTCCCGCGCGTGCGGGTGCGCGGCGAGGTCAGCCAGCCCTCGTTCCCGCGCTCCGGGCACTGCTATTTCCGCCTCAAGGACGAGAACGCGGTGATCGACGGCGTGTGCTGGAAGGGCACCCTGCCGCGCCTCGGCGTGCGGATCGAGGAGGGACTGGAGGTCATCGCCACCGGCAAGCTCACGACCTACGCCGGCTCGTCGCGCTACCAGATCATCGTCGACCGGCTCGAGCTGGCGGGCGAGGGCGCGCTCCTGAAGCTGCTGGAGGACCGGCGCAAGAAGCTGGCTGCCGAGGGCCTGTTCGACGCCGAGCGCAAGCGACCGCTGCCGTTCCTGCCCGAGGTGGTGGGCGTGGTGACCTCGCCCTCGGGCGCGGTGATCCGCGACATCCTGCATCGCCTCGGCGACCGCTTCCCGCGCCGCGTGCTGTTGTGGCCGGTCGCGGTGCAGGGCGAGAAAGCGGCCGGCGAGGTCGCCAACGCCATCGCCGGTTTCAACAGGCTGGCGCCGGACGGGCCGGTGCCGCGGCCCGACGTGCTGATCGTGGCCCGCGGCGGCGGCAGCCTCGAGGACCTGTGGGCCTTCAACGAGGAAGTCGTGGTGCGCGCGGCCGCCGCCTCGACCATCCCGCTGATCTCGGCGGTCGGCCACGAGACCGACACCACGCTGATCGACTTCGCCTCGGACCGCCGGGCGCCGACGCCGACCGCGGCGGCGGAGATGGCGGTACCGGTGCGCGCCGACCTGCTGGCCCAGACCCTCGACTTCGGCAAGCGCTCGGTGTCGTGCATGACCCGCCTGCTGCGCGAGGCCTCGGTGACGTTGCGCGGCCTGGCGCGCGGGCTGGGTGACCCGGTGCGCCTGATCGAGGAGCGCCAGCAGCGCCTCGACATCGACGGCGAGCGGCTGGCGCTGGCGACCCGTGGCCTGGTCGAGCGCCGGGCGCAGGCGCTGGCGGCGGCGCGGCTGGCGAGCCCGGTGTCGGTGCTGGCCGCCAAGCAGCAGGCGCTGACCGCCGAGGCGCGCGTGCTGGACGGCGCGATGAAGCGGTACGTGGGCGACGTGAAGCAGAAGCAGCAGCGCTTCCAGGACCGGCTCGACCAGTACGGCGAGCGCCTGCAGCGAAGCGGTGGCGACCTGCTGGCGCAGGGCCAGCGCCAGGTCGAGCAGCTTGGCCAGCTGCTCGAGAGCTATTCCTTCCGCCGCGTGCTGGCGCGCGGCTTCGCGCTGGTGCGCGACCAGGACAACAACCCGGTGCTGGCCGCCGCCGACACCCATGCCGGGCAGGTGCTGAAGATCGAGTTCACCGACGCCGAGGTCTCGGCGCGGGTCACCGACGGCGCCGGCGCGCCGGCCGCGGCGGCACCCAAGCCCTCGCCGCGTCGCCGCGACAGCGGCGGCGGCAGCCAGGGCTCGCTGCTCTAGAGTCGAGATCCAGGAGAGGAAACGCCATGAAACACGAGCCGCTGTCGCCCGAGACGGTGAAGAACTTTCTTTACGCCAGCACCGCCACCGTCTCGATGCAGATGCTGAAGCGCGGCTTCCGCAACACCGCGATCAACGGCGTGCGGCCGTTGAACCCCAAGGCGACGCGGCTGGTCGGGCCGGCCTACACGCTGCGCTACATTCCCGGCCGCGAGGACCTCGACAAGCCGCCGACGCCGGCCGACCCGCCGTCGGCGCAACGCCAGGCGATCGAGGAAACGCCGCCCGGCGCCGTGCTGGTGATCGGCACCGAGGGCAACACGCGCTCGGGCACGCTGGGCGACATCCTGGCGCTGCGCCTCAAGGTGCGCGGCGTCGCGGGCGTGCTGTCCGACGGCGCGATGCGCGACACGCCGGTGATCGGCGGCTTCGACTTCCCGGTCTACTGCACCGCCGCCGCCGCGCCGCCGAGCATGAACCACCTCCACCCGGTCGAGTGCCAGACCCCGGTCGGCATCTGCGGCGTGGCGGTCTACCCGGGCGACGTGATCGTGGCCGACGAGGACGGCGCGATCGTGGTGCCGCGCCACCTCGCCGACGAGGTCGCGCGCGATTCGTTCGAGCAGGAGCGGCTGGAGAAGTTCGTCGCGATCCGGGTTGCCCAGGGCCATGGCATCCCCGGCACCTACCCGCCCAACGACGAGACCAAGAAACTGTACCAGGCGTGGATCAAGGCCGGCGAGCCGCCGAACGGCTGATCTCGCCGCGTCGGTCGGCTACCGCGCCTGCTGCAGGCGGCGCACGAACTCCGGCGTCGGGTGGCCGTCCGCCGGCATGCCGATCCTCTTCTGGTACAGCCGCACCGCCGAGCGCGTCTTGGGGCCCAGAAGGCCATCGACCTCGTCGGTGTAGAGGGTGAGGCGGGCCAGCCGGTTCTGCATGTCGATGACGGTGTCCCGCGACAGCGGCTCGTCGTCGCCCGGTGGCGGCTGCATGACGCCGGGGCCGCCCGCGATCTGCTGCGCCAGGATGGCGACCGAGAGCGCGTACAGCGTCGAGCGGTTCCAGTTCATCACCGCCTTGAAGTTCGGGTACAGGATGAAGGCCGGGCCGCGGTGGCCGGCCGGCAGGATGATCGACGACGGCTCTGCGCTGGCCGGCAGCGGCGCGCTGCCCGCCAGCTTGACCCCCATCTTCGCCCATTCGCTCACCGGCTTCTCGACCGTGGTGTCGGCCTGGTCGAGCGGGAAGTTCGACGGCAGGATGACCTCGGCGGCGGCCGGCAGGCCGGGCTTCCAGCCGATGCCGCGCAGGAAGTTGGCGGCCGACGCGAAGGCGTCGGGCAGGCTGTTCCAGAGGTCGATCTTTCCGTCGCCGGTGCGATCGACGCCGTACTTCATGAAGGTCGAGGGCATGAACTGCATGTTGCCCATGGCGCCGGCCCACGAGCCGCGCATCTGCTCGCGGGTCATGTGGTTCAGGGCGAGGATGCGCAGCGCCTGCACGCTCTCGTTGGTGAAGAAGTCGCGGCGCTTGGTCATGCAGGCCAGCGTCGCCACCGAGCGCACGACCAGGAAGTCGCCCATGTAGCCGCCGTAGTTCGTCTCGACCCCCCAGAAGGCCATGATGTACTGCGGCGGCACGCCGTACTCGGACTGCAGCGCGTCGAGCAGGCCGCGGTGCTGCGCCAGCCGCTGCTGGCCCTTGGCGATGCGGTCGTTCGAGACGGCGTTGGCGATGTACTTGCCGTAGGTCAGCGAGAACTCGGGCTGGCGGGTGTCGAGGTCCATCACCTTGGGATCGGGGCTGAGACCCTGGAAGGCGCGGTCGGCGATGTTTTGCGGCACGCCCTGCCGCATCGCCTCGCTCTTGATCGACTGCACGCAGGAGGTCCACTCGCTCTGCGCGAGGGCCGGCGCGGCGAGGAGCGCCGACGTTGCGGCGGCGGTCGTGACGAGCGCGAGGGCGCGGGAGAGGGAAGTCATGCCCTCAGGATATCACGACCCCGCGACGGTCAGCCCCTCGATTCGCACCGTCGGGGCATTGGTCGCGCCCTTGAACTGCAGGTCGTTGGCAGGGGTCAGGTTCCGGAACATGTCCTTGAGGTTGCCGGCCACGGTGATGCCGCTGACCGGCCAGGCCAGCTTGCCGTTCTCGATCCAGAAGCCCTCGGCGCCGCGGCTGTAGTCGCCGGTGACGCCGTTCACGCCCATGCCGATCAGGCCGGTGACGTAGAGGCCGCTCCTGATGTCTCCGATCAGCGCGTCGAGCGAGAGCTTGCCCTTCTCCATGTAGAAATTGGAGGTCGAGGGCGAAGGCGGGCCGGAGGTGCCGCGGGCGGCGTGCCCGGTCGGCTTCAGCTTGAGCTGCCGCGCCGCCGCGAGGTCGAGCAGCCAGGTCGTCAGCACGCCGTCGTCGACCACCGCGCAGCGCTTCGTCGGCAGGCCCTCGGCGTCGAACGGCTTGCTGCCCAGGCCGCGCTTGCGCAGCGGGTTGTCGAGGATGCGGATGCCGTCGGCGAAGATCTTCTTGCCCATGCTGTCCTTCAGGAAGGACGTGCCGCGGGCAACGGCGCGGCCGTTGATCGCACCGGCGAGATGGCCGATCAGGCCGCCCGAGACCCGTCGGTCGTAGACCACCGGCACGCGGGCGCTGGCGGCCTTGCGCGGGTTGAGGCGGCGGACCGCGAACTTGCCGGCGTTGCGGCCGACCTTGGCCGGCGCCATGAGGTCGTCGAGGTGGACCGCGCTGGTCCACTCGTAGTCGCGCTCCATGCTGGTGCCTTCGCCGGCCAGCACCGCGCAGGACAGCGAGTAGCCGCTGCGGCGATAGCTGCCGGAGAAGCCGTTGGACGCCGCCAGCATGACGAAGGTGCGGCCCCAGGCGGCGTCGGCGCCCTCGGAGTTGGTGACGCCTTTGACGGCGCGCGCGGCGTCCTCGGTCTCGGCTGCCATCGCCAGCAGGGCGCGGGCCGTCGGCCGGCCGCTGTCGCTGAGGTCGAGATCGGGCCAGTCGGTCGCCAGCAGTTCCTCGGGCGCGATGCCGCACACGGGGTCCTCGGGAACGGCGCGGGCCATGTCGACGGCGCGCCCGGCCAGGGTGCGCAGCGCCGCCGGCGAGAAGTCGGTGCTCGACACGATCGCCTGGCGCTGGCCGACGAACACGCGCAGGCCGAGGTCGCGGCCCTCGCTGCTCTCCAGCTTCTCGCGCTTGCCCATGCGTTGGGCCACCGAGATCGACTCGCCGTTGACGTAGAGCGCGTCGGCGGCGTCGGCGCCGGCGGCCTTCGCCCACTTCATCAGGTCGGCAAGCAGGTTGGCGTCGGGGGCGCCGGCGGCGCGCGCGGCGCGGACGGGCTTGCGGGCGGCGGTCTTCTTCTTCGCGGTGGCCATGGTGCCTATTTAAGCACGGAAGGCGCGCGCGGCCAGAGGCAGCCGGTGGGCGTCGGCGGCCAGTGTCGGCGGCCGGTGTCAGCGGCCGGTGTCGTCGAGGTAGTAGGAAAAGAACAGGATGCCCGACGCACCGACGCCCAGGGTCCAGAACAGGGCGCGGGCGAAGTTGGCGACGAAGGCCTGCTCGGGAAACAGCCGGCCGAGCGCGTCGGCGGCGAACTCGTGGCCGACCAGGCCGATCATGGTGCCGAGCATCAGCGAGATCGCCACGTTCCAGACGTGGCGCACCGTCCGCATCGCCGGACCCTCCCGCCGCCGCAGCGGCGAGGAGGGATCGGGTGGCGCGGCGAGGTTGCTGTTGGCGGCCTGCCGCGGCCCGGTGCCGGGGGTGAGCGGACCCACCCGGTCAGGCACGCCCGGTCGAGCGGTTGGCCGCCGATGTCACGGCCTTGAGCGACGCGGTCACGATGTTGGCGTCCATGCCGACGCCCCACAGCACGCGGCCGTCGGCGGTCTCGGCCTCGATGAAGCTCACCGCCTGCGCGTCCGAGCCGGCGCCGGTGGCGTGCTGGTGGTAGTCGCGCACCTTGATGCCGATGCCGCAGTTCTTGCCGAGCGCGTCGACGTAGCCCGCGATCGGGCCGTTGCCGCGGCCGGTGACCGTGCACTCCTTGCCGTTGAACACGACCTTGGCGTCGATCAGGCGCACGTCCGGGTGGCCGGGCTCGGGCACCGTGGTGTGGCTGATGAAGTCGACCGGCGTCTTGCGCTCCAGGTACTCCTTGCGGAAGGTGTCCCAGATCATCGCCGGCATGATCTCCTTGCCGGTCTCGTCGGCGATCTGCTGGATCACCTTCGAGAATTCGACCTGGAGCAGGCGCGGCATGTCGATGCCGTAGTCGGTCTTCAGGATGTAGGCGATGCCGCCCTTGCCCGACTGGCTGTTGATCCGGATGATCGCCTCGTAGGTGCGGCCGAGGTCGGCCGGGTCGATCGGCAGGTAGGGCACTTCCCAGACCTTGCTGTTCGACGCCTGAAGCGCCTTGAAGCCCTTGTTGATCGCGTCCTGGTGCGAGCCCGAGAAGGCGGTGAACACGAGGTCGCCGCCGTAGGGGTGGCGCGGGTGGACCGGCAGCTGGTTGCAGTACTCGACCGTCTGGCGGATCTCGTTGATGTTCGAGAAGTCGATCTCGGGATCGACGCCCTGCGTGAACATGTTGAGGCCCAGCGTCACCAGGTCGACGTTGCCGGTGCGCTCGCCGTTGCCGAACAGGCAGCCCTCGATGCGGTCGGCGCCGGCCATGAAGCCGAGCTCGGCCGCCGCCACGCCGGTGCCGCGGTCGTTGTGCGGGTGCAGGCTGATCAGGATCGAGTCGCGGTACTTGAAGTTCTTGTGGCACCACTCGATCTGGTCGGCGTAGACGTTGGCCGAGGCCATCTCGACGGTCGCCGGCAGGTTGATGATCACCTTCTTCTGCGGCGTCGGCTGGTAGACGTCGCAGACCGCCGCGCAGATGTCGCGCGCGAACTCGAGCTCGGTGCCGGTGAAGCTCTCGGGCGAGTACTCGAACACCCACTCGGTCCCCGGGTTGGCATCGGCCAGCTGCTTGACCAGCCTGGCGCCGCTCACCGCGATGTCGATGATGCCCGAGTAGTCGAGGCCGAACACGACGCGGCGCTGCAGCGTCGAGGTCGAGTTGTAGAGGTGGACGATCGCGCGCTTCGCGCCCTTGCAGGCCTCGAAGGTGCGCTCGATCAGCTCGGGCCGGCTCTGCGTCAGCACCTGGATGGTGACGTCGTCCGGGATCATCTTCTTCTCGATCAGCTCGCGCACGAAGTCGAAGTCGGTCTCCGACGCCGCCGGGAAGCCGACCTCGATTTCCTTGAAGCCCATCTCGCAGAGCAGCTTGAACATCCGCGTCTTGCGGTCGGAATCCATCGGCTCGATCAGGGCCTGGTTGCCGTCGCGCAGGTCGACCGCGCACCAGGTCGGCGCCTTGGTGATGACCTTCGACGGCCACTCGCGCGTGGCGAGCGGAACGGGCTTGAACGGTACGTACTTCTCGCCCGCGATCGGCATCCTGGGCTTCTGGGGTGACATCGATGAACTCCTCGCGCCGCGCACGGCCAGACGGCTTCTAGGCGAAAACTGCGAACAAAGGGGAGAGGGTGGCGGCGACTATTTGGAAGGGTGACACGAACGACAGCGACCCGCAGGGGCCCCGGGAACCGGGGCGGCGGGTCAGCCAATAAGTCGAAGCGTGTTCAGTCGCAGCATGTTGCCGCCGACCTAACCCGATTTGCCGGGTGCGGTCAACGGTCTCGCCGTCGTGTCGTGCCGGGAAGGGGACAACGAAAAGGGCGCGGCACCGTCGGCGCCGCGCCCGTTCCGTCGTCGAAGGCCGGTCCGCTAGCGCAGCGGCACGTTCAGCCCGATGCTGAGGCTGCCCGGCGCGGCATAGGCCGGGTAGGCGGGGTAGGCCGGGGCGTACATCAGCGGGGCCGGGGCGTAGACCACGGGAGGCGCGACCACCACGGGGGCCGCGACGTAGCGCACCGGGGCCGCCGGCACGACGACAACGCCCGGGGGACCCCAGCCGCGGCCACGCTTCCAGTCATGCGCCTGGGCCGCGGCGGTGGCCCCGACCAGGCCAAGGCCCAGGGCCATGGCTCCAAGCGCGGTGCGAAAAGCCTTCGATTTGCGATCGGTTGTCACGTTCGTCTCCTTCAACCGCTGACGCCGCCGGCAGGGGGCTGCCGACGCCAGTGGCAATGCGAAATGTGGCAGGCTGTTTCTTCCGCGCCCGTGACCAACTTGTGGTAGTCCGGGAGAAACCCAGAAGGAGGAAGCGTTCGATGGCAGGTCCGTTGGCGGGCGTCAGGATCCTGGATTGCACCTCGGTGGTGCTCGGACCGTGGGCGGCGCAGCAATTGGGCGATCTCGGGGCGGACGTCATCAAGATCGAGCCGCCCGAGGGCGACACCACGCGCCAGCTCGGCCCGTCGCGCCATCCCGGCATGGCCGCCTTCTATCTCGGCTGCAATCGTTCCAAGCGCTCGCTGGTGCTCGACCTCAAGCAGGAGGCCGGCCGCAAGGCGCTGTTCAAGCTGGCCGAGACCGCCGACGTGCTGATGCACAACTACCGGCCCGAGCCGGCCAAGCGGCTGGGCGTCGAGTACGAGGCGTTCGAGAAGATCAACCCGCGGCTCGTCTACCTCGCGACCTACGGCTACCGCGCCGCCGGCCCGATGGGCCCCAAGGCCGCCTACGACGACATCATCCAGGCCGGCTCCGGCCTCGCCTCGCTGCAGACCGTGGTCGCCGGGCAGCCGCGCTTCCTGCCGACCATCGTCGCCGACAAGACCAGTTCCAACGGCGTCGTGTCGGCGCTGCTGGCCGCGCTGTTCGCGCGCGAGCGCACCGGCAAGGGCCAGTCGGTCGAGGTGCCGATGTACGAGACGCTGGTCTCGTTCGTCATGGTCGAGCATCTCTACGGCGAGACCTTCCGGCCGGCGCTCGAGACCGCCGGCTACAAGCGCGTGCTCAACAAGGAGCGCCGCCCCTACCCGTCGAAGGACGGCTACTTCGCGCTGCTGCCCTACACCGACGGGCACTGGAAGGAATTCTGCGGCCTGATCGGCCGGCCCGAGCTGGCGAACGACGAGCGCTTCACCTCGCTCGCCAACCGCCTGAAGAACGTCGAGCACTACTACGCGACCCTGGCCGAGATCTGCGCCACGCGCACCAACGCCGAGTGGGTGGCGCTGCTCAAGGACTCGAACGTGCCGCACGGCCCGGTGAACACGCTCGAGGACCTGTTCGTCGATCCGCAGCTGAACGCCACCGGCTTCTGGAAGGAAGTCGACCACCCGACCGAGGGCCGGCTGCGCATGCCCGACATCCCGCCGCGCTTCAGCCGGACCAAGCCGGAGATCACGCGGCTGCAGCCGAGGCTGGGCGAGCACAGCGTCGAGGTCCTCTCCGAGGCCGGCTACACCCAGGCCGAGATCGACGCGATGCTCAAGTCGGGCGCGACCAGGGCCTCCTGACGGGAGGCGGAAGGGGCGGCAGCCACCGTACTGCCGCTTTACGGCCGCCCCGGCAGCGGCCATGCTCTCCCCCGGCGCCGCCTGACGGCAAAGACCGTCGACAATCAAGACAGGCGCCGCAGGGAGGATGTTCATGATCGTGCGTGCGACGCGCCGCGACGTGCTGCGCTATGGCTCCGCCGCCACCGCGGCGGCCCTACTTCCGGCCCCCTCGATTGCCCAGGCATGGCCGGCCAAACCCATCCGGATCATCTGCGGCTACCCCGCCGGTGGGCTCACCGACTCGTTCGCCCGCGCCTACGGCGAGGCGATCGCGCAGAAGACCGGGCAGCCCGTGTTCGTCGAGAACAAGGCCGGGGCAAGCGGCATCATCGCCGCCGAGATGGTCAAGGCGGCGCCGCCCGACGGCTACACGCTGATGTGGACGATCTCGACCACGATGATCATGAACAAGGTGCTGTTCAAGAAGCTGCCCTACGACCCCGACAAGGATTTCGTGCCGATCTCGTGGATGGACGCGGGTCACCTGCCGACCATCGTCAACAAGAACGTGCCGGCGAAGGATCTCAAGGAGTTCGCCGACTATGCGCGCAACAACAAGACCAGCCTCGGCACCTACGGCGCCGGCTCGTACAGCCATTGCGCCGTCGAGGGCCTGAACCGGTCGCTCGGCCTCAAGATCGAGGCGGTGCACTACCGCGGCGAGGCGCCGATGTGGATCGACGTGGCGTCGGGCGCGGTGCAGGGCGGCAGCGGCAGCGTCGCTGCCGCCACCAGCGTGCTGCAGAGCGGCGCCGGCAGGCCGATCGCCGTGCCGACCAAGGTCCGCATGAAGAAGCTGCCGGACGTGCCGACCTTCTTCGAGCAGGGCGTCACCGACATCGCCTTCCAGCTCCAGGGCGGCATCATGCTGGTGGGGCCGGCGGGCATGCCGAAGGACATCGTGGTCAAGCTGTCCGACATGATGGTCGAGGCCGGCAAGAGCGAGCGCATCCAGAAGATCCTCGACACGTTCGGCATCGACACCGCGGCGCAGGACCACGTGTTCTTCGAACGCTTCATGGCGGAGCAGGGGCCGCAGTGGATCGCGCTTGTGAAATCCCTGAACATCGAGCCGCAATGACCCCGGCGGGTGACCGGGGTCCGTGACTCAGGTCACGTCGAACGCGCAAAAGCCGTTTCGACAACGCGGTTTCCGTTGGTATTTCGCGGGACGTTGGGCTAGCAACTCTGGGTGGTATGGCGCTCCCGCCGTACTCCCAGAGACGTCCACGAGTACAGGCGCTTACCGTCCATGTCCCTCGACATCCATGTCGGGCCCCTCAGCCGCTCCCCGTCGGGGCAGCGGGGCGATGCCGGGACATCAACCACCGCCGACCGTCGCACCGCCGTGCTGGCATGGCGCGACGGCCTGAACCGCCGGCTCGGGGACCGGCTTGCCGGGCCGCTCGACTGGGACGAGACCGACCAGGCGCCGTGGTTCAGTGGCCGCCCCGGCTGGCACGGGCTCGCCGCGCTGGTTCTGTGGGCGGCCTACGCCGAGCACCCGGCGGTGCGGCCGCCGGTGCGCCTGCCCGAGGAACTCGACAGCGATCCCATCCTGCAGCGCGCCAAGGCCGACGGCTTCCGGTCGCGCTACGCCCACCTGGTGCGTAACGTCGAGCTGTGGCTGCCGCAGTCGTTCGACTTCGTGGTCGAGGGTGACGATGTCGACGGGCGGCGCGTGGTGATGGGATCGGCCGCGATGCTGCGCCGCCAGCTCGAGGACCTCAACGGCGCGACCTGGAAGGCGCGGCCGCGCAACATCGCCGGCTGGACGGTGCGCGATCTCCCGGACACGGCCTCGGTCGAGGACAACGCCCGCCACGCCTTCGCCGTACTGCTCGACCTCACGGACCGCGCCATCGAGCACCGGCTGCCGATGCGCGCCGGCTATTGAGCGACGGCCCATGAAAAACCCCTCCCGCCGGGGGGGCGGGAGGGGCTTCGCGGATCGGGCGCTCAGGCGCTGGGCTGGGCCGGCGGCGGTTCGTTCGCCGGCGGGTTGGCCGGCGGGCGGTTGCGCCGCTCGGCCATGAACTGGTCGAACTCGGCGCGGTCCTTGGCGGCGCGCAGCCGGTCGAGGAAGTCGCGGAACTCGCGCTGCTCCTCGTCGAGCTTGCGCAGCGTCTCCTCGCGGTACTCGTCGAAGGCGACGTTGCCGCTGCTGCCGCCGCCCCAGCGGGCGCGGCGCTTGAAGGCCCGCCACTCCTCGCGGGCGGCACGGCGTTCCTCACGGCAGTCGGCACCGTACCATTGGCCGTAGCGGCCGGACCGAGAGCAAAACATGCGTCCACTCCATTTCAGGTAGATCAGCAGGGCGAGACCAATCGGCCAGAAGACGATGAAGCTCACCACCAGCAAGGCGATCCACGCGGGCTTCGGCAGGTCGTCCAGTCGTTCCATCAGACCCGTCATGGCGGGGCTCCTCCGTTGGGCGTTAACAGATGTAAATGTTAACGACATTTACATTGGGCATTGCCTGCCGGGGAGTCAAGGGGCCCCTCAGCGATTTCCGGAAAAGCCCAGTCCCTGCAGGTAGATCAGCATCTGCGACTCGAGCAGCTCCTCGGCGGTCATCGGCAGCGACCGCCGCCCGGCGTCGCCACGGCCGAACAGCGAGGCGATGCCGTGCGCCATCGCCCAGGCGTGCAGGGCCATCATCAGCGCCGGTGGCCGCGACCCGGCCGGCAACTGCGCCACCACCGCCTCCGCGGCGGTCCGCAGCACGGCGAAGGCGCGGTCGCCGGCGGCGCGCAGCTCGGCGTTGAGGTCCGGCGGCAGGCCGGCCTCGAACATCGCGGCGTAGTAGGCGGGTTCGCTGCGCGCGAAGGCGAGGTAGGCCTTGCCGACGTTCTGGAAGGCGGTGAGGGGATCGGGTCGGCCGTTGGCCCAGCCGGTGGCCAGCATCGCCTCGAAGCGCTGGAAGCCCTCGCGGGCCACGTCGGCCAGCAGGGCGTCGCGATCGCGGAAATGGCGATAGGGGGCGGCGGCGCTGACGCCGGCCGAGCGCGCGGCGTCGGCGAAGGTGAAGCCGGCCGGACCCTTCTCGGCGATCAGCTCGCGCGCGGCCTGGATCAGCGCCTCGCGCAGGTTGCCGTGGTGATAGCCGCGCGCCTCGCGCTCGCGTTTCTTCCAGCCCATGTTAACCCAGTTTACATCGGCCCCGGTCCATTGGACAACGGACCCCAAGAACCGAGGGCAAGAGGAGGAAGCCGGCATGGAACTCTGGATGACGACCGTGGCGTCGGCGCGCGGCGCGATGCGCAGCGCCGAGCAGATCGAGGCGGCCGGTTGGGACGGCATGCTGGTGGTCGATTCGCAGAACCTGTCGGGCGACCCCTACGTGTCGCTGGCCCTGGCGGCGACCGTGACCAAGCGGCTGGGCCTCGGCACCGGCGTCACCAACTCGGTGACCCGTCACGCCGCCGCGACCGCGACCGCCATCACCAGCGTCCACCGCGTGTCCTCGGGACGCGCCGTGCTGGGCATCGGCCGCGGCGACTCCGCGCTCGCCCACCTCGGCCGCGCCCCGGCGCGGCTGGCGCAGTTCGAGCGCTACCTGCGTCACCTGCAGACCTACCTCGCCGGCGGCTCGGTGCCGTTCGACGAGATCGACATCCCGTTCGATGTCGCGCCGCCGCTGTCGGGCCTGCACCTGCACGACGCGCCGCCGGCCAGCCGCATCGCCTGGATCGCCGGCGGGCCGAAGGTCCCGGTCGAGGTCGCGGCCAGCGGGCCCAAGGTGATCGCGATGTCGGCGCTGCACGCCGACCGCGTCATGTTCACGCTCGGCGCCGACGTCGGGCGCCTGAAGTGGGGCATGGAACTGGCGCGCAGGACGCGGCGCGACGCCGGCCTCGATCCGAACGGCATCGCCTTCGGCGCCTACGTCAACCTCGGCTGCCACGCCGACCTCGACACCGCGCGCAACCTGGTGCGCGGCGGCCTCACCACGTTCGCGCGCTTCAGCGTCATGCACGGCAAGGCCAACGGCCCGGTGTCGGAGGGCGATGCCAAGGTGCTCGATGCGCTGCGCAGCAACTACGACATGAAGGCCCACACCCGCGGCGACTCGCGCCAGGCGACGACGCTGACCGGCGACTTCATCGACCGCTTCGCGATCGTCGGCCCGCCCGAGCGCTGCGTCGAGCGCCTGCGCGAACTGCGCGCGCTGGGCTTCGACAAGGTGGCGATCTCGGGCGCCATGCGCGGCGTGTCGGAGGAGGATGCCGCCACCAGCCGCAAGCTGGTGGCCGAGTCCGTGATACCGGCGATGAAGCGCTGACGCCCGCTAGCGCCAGATCTTCCGGCCGCTGCCGGGCAGGCCGAGCGTGCTCCACAGCCGATCGACCCTGTCGACGACCGCCGGGTCCATCGCGATCTGGCGGCCCCACTCGCGGTTGGTCTCGCCCGGGAACTTGTCGGTCGCGTCGAGGCCGATCTTCGAGCCCAGCCCGGAGACCGGGCTGGCGAAGTCGAGGTAATCGATCGGCGTGTTCTCGATCACGGTGATGTCGCGCGCCGGGTCCATGCGCGTCGACAGCGCCCACATCACGTCCTTCCAGTCGCGCGCGTCGATGTCGGCGTCCACTACGATCACCCACTTGGTGTACATGAACTGCCGCAGGTAGCTCCACACGCCCATCATCACGCGCTTGGCGTGGCCGGCGTAGGCCTTCTTCATCGACACCACGGCGATGCGGTAGGAGCAGCCCTCGGGCGGCAGCCAGAAGTCGACGATCTCCGGGAACTGCTGCTGCAGCAGCGGGATGAAGACCTCGTTCAGTGCCTCGCCCAGCACGCTCGGCTCGTCGGGCGGCCGGCCGGTGAAGGTCGACAGGTAGATCGGCTGGCGCCGCATGGTGATGGCGCTGATGGTGAACACCGGGAAGCGCTCGACGCTGTTGTAGTACCCGGTGTGATCGCCGTACGGACCCTCGTCGCCGTAGTCGTCGAGGCTGACATGGCCCTCGAGCACGATCTCGGCCTCGGCCGGGACCTTGAGCGGCACCGTCCTGCAGTCGACCAGGTCGACCTTGCGGCCGCGCAGCAGGCCGGCGAACTGGTACTCCGACAGCGTGTCGGGAACCGGCGTCACGGCCGCGAGGATGGTGCCGGGATCGGCGCCGATCACCGCCGCGGCCGGCAGCGGCTCGCGCTTGCCCGAGCCCTTCCAGCGCTGGTGGTGCTGGGCGCCGCCGCGATGCTTCAGCCAGCGCATCAGCGTCGTGTTCCTGCCCGTCACCTGCATGCGGTAGATGCCGAGGTTGAAGCTGTCCTGGCGGTCGCCCTTCGGGTTGGGTCCCTGGGTCACGATCAGCGGCCAGGTGATCAGCGGCGCCGGCTCCCCCGGCCAGCAGGTCTGCACCGGCAGCGCCGCCAGGTCGATGTCGTCGCCGGTCAGCACGATGTCCTGGCACGGCGCGTAGCCGACCGTGCGCGGCTTCATCGCCATCACGGTCTTGAGCAGGGGCAGCATCTCCAGCGCCTCGCGCCAGCCGCCCGGCGGCTCGGGCTGGCGCAGGAAGGCCAGGGTCTCGCCGACGCCGCGCAACTGCGAGGGCTCGCGGTCCATGCCCCAGGCGACGCGCTCGACCGTGCCGAACAGGTTGACCAGCACCGGCACGCCGTAGGCCGTGCCGTCCGGCCGCACCGGGTTCTCGAACAGCACCGCCGGACCCTGCTCGGCCAGCAGGCGGGTCTGGATCTCCGTCATCTCGAGGTGCGGCGAGACCGGGGCGGTGACGCGGACCAGCCGGCCCGACTGTTCCAGCCGGGCGATGAAGTCTCGGAGCGAGGCGTAGGGCATGCTGGGATTGTCGTTTAGAGTGGGGATGCCATGAGATCAAACGCCATTCCGGCGGAGTTCGAGGACCTGCTGAACCCGGCCGGCCGCCGCGTGCTGGCCGGCACCCACCCGCTGTGCGGCGCGCTGGCCGACCCGCGCACCCGCTTCCTCGCCCGCACCGACCTGCTCGACCGCGCCCGGGTCGAGCGCCTGCGCCGCACGCTGGAGACGACGCTCGCCGACAAGCTCGAGCTGATGGAGCGGCCGATCCCGCCCGAGAGCATCTCGTCGATGCGCCACGACTACGGCGAACTGCTGCCCAAGACCAGCCGCGCCCGCACCGTCTACTTCGAGAGCCGGCGCGAGCCCGGCGTGCGCGAGGCCGAGCGGATCGGGCTGCTGCGGCTGTTGCGCTCGGAGTCGTTCCGCGCCTTCGCCGCCGCGCTGGCCGGCCGCCGGCTGGCGCGCGAGCGCGGCGTCCAGGTGCTGCGCTACGGGCCGGGCGACTATGCCGGGCCGCACAACGACCATCATCCCGAGAACCCCGCCGCGCGCGGCGGCTACATCGACGTCCATGTCAGCCTGTGTTCGCCCGGGGTCGCGCACCAGTGGCTGGTCTACGCCAGGGGCGGGCACTTCACCGAGATCGTGTCGGTGGCCCGGCCGAGCTCGCTCACCGCCTACCGCCTGCCGTTCTGGCACTACGTCACGCCGCTGGTCGGCAAGCGTGGCCAGGTCGCCGGCCGCTGGGTGCTGCTGGGAACGTTCCTGTATGCCTGACGCCGGGGGGGGCCTAGCGGACCCCGACCGGCACGACGCTGATCGAGTTCTGCGGGCTGCCCTCGATGATGCGGTCGGTGTAGGTGAGGTAGACCAGCGCGCGGCGCTTCGGGTCGTAGAAGCGCACCACCTGCGTCGTCTTGAAGATCAGCGAGGCGCGCTCGCTGAAGACCTCGTGCGGGCTGCGCGCCTTCTCGGCCTGGGCGGCGTCGATCGGGCCGGTCTGGTGGCACGAGATCGAGGCGTAGGGCGGGTCCTCGGCGAGGCCGAGCGCGCCCTTGATGCCGCCGGTGCGGGCGCGCGAGATGTAGCAGGTGACGCCGGCGACGTCGGGATCGTCGAACGCCTCGACGACGATCTTGTCGTTGGGACCCAGCCACTTGAAGCGGTAGCCGACCGAGCCGATTTCCTCCGCCCCGGCGGCGAGCGGCAGGGCGACGAGCGACAGCAGCGACAGCAGGAGGGTACGGCGCATCGTCGGTTCCTTTCAGGCCTTCCTGGCCTTGGCCGGGCGCGTGGCGAGGTAGAGGCCGGGCAACACCAGTAGCAGTCCCAGCAGATGGTACCACTGCGGCGCTTCGCCAAGGGCCAGCCACGCCATCAGCCCGACGTAGGGCGGCGCGAGGTAGAGCGACAGGCTGGTCGGCCCCGCGCCGAGTTCGCGGATGCAGAAGGCGTAGGCGCCGTAGGCGCCGATGCCGGGGACCAGGCCCAGCACCAGCCACACCGTCCAGGTCCGCCAGTCGCCGAGATCCGGGCCGCCCCACAGCACCGCCTCGGCGATGGTGAACGGCAGCAGCACGAGGCAGCCGGCGAACGCCACGGCGCACAGCCGTTCGAACGGTTCGAGCGTGGTCGGCCGGTGCTTGAGCGCCACCGAGTAGAGCCCCCAGCAGGCCGAGGCGGTGGCGATCCACAGGTCGCCGGCGGTGAAGCGCACGCTCAACAGGCTCGACCACTCGCCGCGCGTCAGCACCGCCAGCACGCCGGCGAGGCACAGGGCGATGCCGGCGAGGCGCACCGCCGGCAGGCGCTCGTGGCCCAGCATGGTCTCGATCACGACCACGAGGATCGGCGAGGCGGCGTAGATCAGGCTGATGTTCAGGGCCACGGTGCTGCGCGCGCCGATGTAGACGAAGGCGCCGCACACCCACATGCCGAGCGCGCCGAGCAGCAACAGGTCCGGCCACTCGCGCAGCAGGGCGCGGCGACGGCCCTTCAGTCCCAGCCAGACCAGCGGCAGCAGCAGCAGCGCCACGCACAGCCAGCGGCCCAGCGCCAGCGCGTTGGGCGGGATGAACAGGGCGTAGCGCGACATCAGGATGTTGACGCCGAACAGCGCCGGCGACAGCAGCAGCAGCGCCCAGGCCAGTCGTTTGCGGCCGGGCTGGGTCATGGCGTCAGGCCGGCCGCAGGCCTTCCTCCGGCACCGTGCCCTCGGCTTCCTTGATCGCGGCGCGGTATTCCTTCTCGTTGCGGAAGGGCGCGGTCTTGGGGAACTCCCTGGGCTTGCCCGGCCGGATCTCTCCGGTCGAGGGCTCGACGATCAGCAGTTCGCCGCTGCGGCCGAGCAGCGGGATGCGCCGCTTCCAGCGCGAGTAGACACGCCGGGCCGAGGCCGAGAAGTCGACGTAGGTCGTGAACTCGCTGGGGTCGAGCTTGAACAGGGCCTCGTAGGTCGCGATGAACTCGGCGACGAACTTGGGATCGACGATCTCGAGGTTGGACATCATCCAGCAGCGATCCTCGAACACCCAGTAGGTGCCGATGCCGACGAACTGCTTCTGCCGCGTGAGGTACGGGTAGAACGGGAAGCCGCGGCAGGCGATCGTGCGATTGTCGCGCTCGCAGTGGCGCGCGCCCTTGCACTCGATGGCCATGCAGTCGGAGGTCAGCTCGGCCACGATCTCGCGGGTGGCGTAGTCGTAGGGCTTGAACTTCTTCCACAGGTCGGTCCGGGTCTTGAGCAGCTCGTACTCGACCTTGTGGACCACCGGCACGGCGTCCTTGGTCGAACAGCACACCGGCTCGCCGCCGTTCAGCGGTGCGCACTTGCGCCCGCAATCGAAGCGCGACACCGGGGCATCGAAGCCCTCGTAGAGGGTCGCGAAGTCCTGAGGCTTGATCGTCGACTTGGCCATCCCCGACCTGTAGCCCGTTTCGTCTGTGAAAGAACAGCCGCGGCTGGGGCCGGAAGGGCCTCAGGGGTGGGGCAGGACCCGCCAGACCACGGTCTCGCGCATGCCCCGGTTCTCGAGCTGCAGCGAGGTCGGGATGTCGTAGCGCGCCAGCTCCTCGAGGCCCTGGGCCGAGAAGTAGTTGCGGCCGGGGTCGCCCAGCAGGACCAGCCGGCCGGCGCGGGCGTGGCCGCGCAGCCAGGCCAGCGCCCGCGTCGACATCTCGCGCTCGTAGCAGACGTCGCCGGCGATCACGACGTCGGCCTCCGGGGCGCCGTCGGGACCGGCCAGCCAGTCCTCGACGCTGACCGCGAGGTTGAGTCCGTTGGCCTCGGCGTTGAGCCGGGCGGCGACCAGCGACAGCGCGTCGATGTCGTTGGCGACCACCGAGGCCGCGCCGGCCTTCGCCGCCGCCATCGACGACACGCCCGACCCGGCGGCGAAGTCGATCACCCGCTTGCCGGCGACCGCGCCGGGATGGTCGAGCAGGTAGCGCGCCACCGCCTGGCCGCCCGGCCAGCAGAACGCCCAGTAGGGCGGGTCGACGTTCTGCGCCTCCAGCCAGCTCTCGGTCGCCTGCCAGATCGGCACGTACTCGGTGGCCAGCCACAGCCGGAACTCCGGCACCATCGCCGGCGTCTCGAGCGCGGTGTTGGCACGGATGAAGCCCTCGGGGTCGGCCGGTAGTCGGGCCATGGTCAGACGCTCCCCGCGACGATGCCGGCGGTCAGCAACAGGCCGAGATGGGCGTTCGACTTGAAGCGCATCAGGCAGTCGGCGGGATCGCCTGGCTTCAGGAACAGGATCTGCCAGGCGAGGTGCAGGGCGACCGCGGCCAGCACGGCGTAGTAGCCGGGGCCGAGCGTGGCGAGGTGGCCGGCCAGCCCCCAGGCGATCAGGGCGAGGACGGCGAACAGGCCGAGCCAGCGGCGCGGCGCGGCGGCGAAGCGCCGGGCGGTCGAGCGGACGCCGACGATGGCGTCGTCGCGCTGGTCCTGCATGGCGTAGATGGTGTCGTAGACCAGAGTCCAGGCGACGCCGCCGACGTACAGCGCGACGGTCGCCCACGACAGCGTGCCGGTCACCGAGGCGTAGCCGACCAGGGCGCCCCAGTTGAACGCCAGCCCGAGCACGAACTGCGGCCACCAGGTGAAGCGCTTCATGGTCGGGTAGATGGCGACCAGCACCAGCGACAGGAGCGCCACGCCGCCGGCGAACTTGTTGAGCTTGAACAGGATGGCGAGGCCGACCAGCGACTGCAGCACCATCCAGATCAGCGCGTTCCTGAGCGTGACCTCGCCCGACGGCAGCGGCCGGCCGCGGGTGCGCTCGACCTGGGCGTCGACCTTGCGGTCGACGATGTCGTTCCAGGTGCAGCCGGCGCCGCGCATCGCCGCGGCGCCGAGCGCGAACAGCGCCATCCACCCGGCCAGCCGGCCCCACTCGGGCGCCGCTCCCAGCGCCGCCGACCACCAGCACGGCAGCATCAGGAGCCACGTGCCGATCGGCCGGTCCCAGCGCGCCAGGCGCCCGTAGGGGCGCGCCCACGGCGGCAGGACGCGCAGCGTCCAGTGCTGGCGGTTGATGTCGGTGAAGCCGGTGGTTGTCTGCTCGGCAGCCATGGCGGCATCATGCAGCGATGACCGGACAAACTCCATGAACGTCTCGCGCCTGTTCGTCGCGTCGCCGCTGGCGAGCGGATCGGAGGTGCCGCTCGACGAGGCCCAGGTCCACTACCTGCGCAGCGTCATGCGCCGGCCCGACGGGGCGCCGCTCCTGCTGTTCAACGGCCGCGACGGCGAGTTCCGCGCCGCGCTGGAGGGCCGCGGCCGCAAGGCGGCGGTGGCCCGGGTCGGCGAGCGCACGCGCGAGCAGCACGCCGAGCCCGACCTGTGGCTGTGCTTCGCGCCGATCAAGCGGGCGCGCATCGACTACGTCGCCGAGAAGGCGACCGAGCTGGGCGTCGCCGTGCTGCAGCCTGTGCTGACGCACCATACCGCGGTCGACCGCGTCAACGTCGAGCGGCTGCGCGCCCACGCGCTCGAGGCGGCGGAGCAGACCGAGCGGCTGAGCGTGCCCGAGGTGCGCGAGCCGGTGTCGTTCGACCGGCTGATGCAGGCGTGGCCGGAAGGCCGCCGCCTGCTGGTGTGCGACGAGACCGGCGGCGGGCCGCCGGTCGCCGAGGCGCTGGGCGGGCTCGACGCGGCGGCGCGCGCGGCGCCGTGGGCGATCCTGATCGGCCCCGAGGGTGGCTTCGACGCGGCCGAGCTGTCGCAACTGCGTCGCATAAGGGATGTTATGGCTGTCGGGCTGGGGCCGCGCATCCTGCGGGCCGATACCGCCGCCGTCGCGGCGCTCGCCTGCTGGCAGGCCCTGGTCGGCGACTGGCAGCGGCCGACTCCCCGACTCGACGCCGATTATCGCACTTCGCGGTCGCTCGCCTGACCGCTTGCGCTCGGCCCTGCCGGTGTGGGACAGGAAAAGCTGAACGTCATGAACCAGCCGCGTGCTCGCGTGAGGAAAGCTCATGCGGCCGCGCCGCCCCCGGCCGCGATGCCCCGGGCGTTCCAGGGAGTTGAGTGAATGTCCGCACCCCCGTCGGGCGGCGGCGCGCCGATCGAGAATCGGCGGCAGCTGATCGAGTACTTCGCCGCCGGCAACAAGCCGCGCGCGGCGTGGCGCATGGGCACCGAGCACGAGAAGTTCGGCTTCCACAAGGCAACGCTGAAGCCGTTGGCCTACGACGGGCCGGACGGCATCCGCGCCCTGCTCGACGGTCTCGCCCGGTTCGGCTGGCAGCCGCTCAGCGAGGGCGGCAACGTCATCGCGCTCACCCGCAAGGGCGCCAACATCACGCTCGAGCCGGGCGGCCAGCTCGAACTGTCTGGCGCGCTGCTCTCGACCCTGCACGAGACCGCCGAGGAGAACGAGGAACACATCCGCGAGGTCAACGCGGTGGCCGGCCCGCTCGGCCTCGGCTTCCTCGGCATGGGCTTCGCGCCGGAGTGGACGCGGGACGACGTCCACTGGATGCCCAAGGGCCGCTACAAGATCATGCGCGAGTACATGCCCAAGAAGGGCAAGCTCGGCCTCGACATGATGCTGCGCACCTGCACCGTGCAGACCAACCTCGACTTCGAGTCCGAGGCCGACATGGTCAAGAAGTTCCGGGTGTCGCTGGCGCTGCAGCCGCTGGCGACGGCGCTGTTCGCGATGTCGCCCTTCAAGGAGGGCAAGGACACCGGCTTCAAGAGCTACCGCAGCCACATCTGGACCGACACCGATCCCGACCGCTGCGGCATGCTGCCGTTCGTGTTCGAGGACGGCTTCGGCTTCGAGCGCTACGCCGACTACATGCTCGACGTGCCGATGTACTTCGTCTACCGCGACGGCAAGTACATCGACGCCTCGGGCCAGAGCTTCCGCGACTTCCTTCAGGGCAGGCTGCCGGCGCGGCCGGGCGAGCTGCCGACCGTCAACGACTGGGCCGACCACGTCACGACGGCGTTCCCCGAGGTCCGGCTGAAGCGCTACCTCGAGATGCGCGGCGCCGACTCCGGCCCGCTGCCGGCGCTCAACGCGCTGCCGGCGCTGTGGGTCGGGCTGCTCTACGACTCCGCCGCGCTCGACGCGGCGTGGGAACTGGTGCGCGGCTGGACCATCGCCGAGCACGACTTCCTGCGCGCCCAGACGCCCAGGACCGGCCTCGCGACGCCGTTCCGCGGCCGCCCGCTCGCCCACTGGGCGCGCGACGTCGTGGCGATCGCCCGGGCCGGCCTCAAGGCCCGCCGCCAGCTCGATGCCCGGGGCAACGACGAGACCCGCTACCTCGCGCCGCTCGAGCGCGCCGCGGACAGCGGCCTCGCCCCGGCTGACGAGCTGCTGGCCAAGTGGCAGGGCGAGTGGAAGGGCTCGTTCGCGCCGCTGTTCCGCGACTACGCCTACTGAGGTATCGTCGAGCCATGCTCGACCGCTGCGACCGCGTCCAGATCGCCGTTCACGATGCCAGCCGCGCCGCCGAGAGGTTCGGCCAGCTGCTCGGCAGCGAGGTCGCGCGCCGCGACCACAGCCGCCACCTCGCCGCGAAGCGCACCATCCTCGCGGTCGGCGAGAGCGAGTTCGAACTGTGCGAACCCGACGGCGCCGGGCCGACGCAGGATTTCCTCGCCCGGCGCGGCGAAGGCCTCATGACCGCCGGCTACTGCAGCGCCGATCTCGACGGGCTGGCGGCGCGCTGGCAGGGGCTGGGCGTTTCCTACGACCTCGACAACGAGCAGCTCTACCTGTCGTCGCAGGCGACCTACGGCCTGCCGATGGTGATCTCGGCCAGCACCTATCGCCGCCGCGTCGGGCCGGTGTCGTTCCTCTACGAGACCACCAACGTGCTGGTGAGCGACTGGCGCCGGGTCGCCGCGGTCTATGCCGGGCTGTTCGGCCTCGACCCGGCGCGGTTCTCCGAGATCGGCAGCCCGCGCTTCGGCTACATCGGCACGCTGACGCTGTTCGACCCGCCCAACCGGCTCGACCGGATCGAGCTCAGCCAGGTCACCGACGAGGTCCACGCGATGGGCCGCTTCGCCAGGAAGCACGGCGACTCGCTCTACATGTGCTACGTCGAGGTCCACGACTGGCCGAACGTGCGCGAGCGCCTGCTGTCGGCCGGGGCGCGCTACACGCCTCGCGGCGCCGACCCCGCGACCGATCCCGACGGCGGCTGGGTCCACCCCAAGGACCTGCACGGGCTGCTGCTCGGCATCTCGCGCACCGGGCTCGCCTGGGACTGGTCGGGACGCAAGGAACTGGTGCCGCCCGCATGAAGCGTCGTTCTCTCCTTCTCTCCGGGGTGGCCATGACCGTCGCGCCCTCGTCGTCGCGTGCCCAGCCGGTCGAGTGGCAGACCGTGGTCGGCCGCGACCTGCGCTTCCGGCTCGAGATGCCGGCGCCGGCGACCGAGACGAAGGCGGCCGAGAAGGAAAAGGGCCACGTCGGCGAGCGCGTCGCGTGGGCGTCCAAGGGCGACGGCGAGATGTTCGACTTCGACTACGTCGACTACGAGCCCGGCTGGTTCACCAGGTACGACAGCAAGACGATGGCGCGCGAGCTCGGCCGCGGCGAGGCCGAGAAGGCATTCCCGCGCGCGACCTTCAAGTACGTGCGCGACGAGGCGGTGACGCTGCAGGGCTGGGACGGCTACGCGCTCGACATCGCCGACGCGCAGGGCGCGCTGGTGATGATGCGCACCTACATCGTCAAGGACCGGCTGTACCGCCTGCTGGTCACGGCCAAGGACAGCGACGAGTCGCGGGCGGCGGCACAGCGCTTCCTCGACTCGCTGCGGCTGGCCGAGACGCGCCCGGGCTGACGGCGGGGCGAGCGACCATGCGGATCTGCCTGTACGGCGCCGGCGCGATCGGCGGCAACTTCGCGGCACGCCTGGCCGAGGCCGGCAACGAGGTCTCGGTGGTGGCGCGCGGCGCCCACCTCGCGGCGATCCAGGCCAAGGGCCTGACGTTGCTGTCCGGCGACCGCAGGATCGTGGCGAAGGTCAAGGCCAGCGACCGGCCCGCCGATCTCGGGCCGCAGGACGTCGTGATCTCGACCCTCAAGGCGTGCAGCCTCGCCGACCTCGCGGCCGGTGTGACGCCGCTCTTGGGCAAGGATACGCCGGTCGTGTTCGCCCAGAACGGCATCCCGTGGTGGTACGGCCAGGGCCTGGGCAAGGACCGGCCGCCGGCGCCCGACCTGCCGCGGCTCGATCCCGGTGGCGCGCTGCTCAAGGCGGTGGGTTGGGAGCGCACGATGGGCGGCGTCATCACGACCTCGAACCACGTGATCGAGCCGGGCGTGGTGCACAACATCTCGCCGGAGCGCAACACGCTGTGGGTCGGCGAGATCGACGACTCGCAGACGCCGCGGCTGGGCGAGCTGCGCAAGGCCCTGGTCGCCGCCGGCATCGCCTCGCCGGCCACGACCGATATCCGCTACGACATCTGGCACAAGCTGATGGCCAACCTGACCGGCTCGTCGATCTGCCTGATCCTCGGCCAGCCGATCCCGATCCAGAAGACGCCGATCGTCAACGCCCTGTCGCGCCGCGCCCACGCCGAGGCGCTGGCCGTCGCGGCGGCCAACGGCATCGTGCTCGACGACAGTCCCGAGCAGCGCTACGGCGACAAGCGCGCCTACCCGAACCACCGGCCGTCGCTGCTGCAGGACTACGAGCTCGGCCGGCCGATGGAGATCGAGGCGATCGTGCGCGCGCCGCTGGCCTTCGGCCGCAGCGCCGGCGTGGCGACCCCGACGCTCGATGCCATCGAAGCGCTGAGCGTCAGCCTGGCCGAATCGAAGGGCCTCTACAGATCCTGATCCGGCGACCGGCGTCAGCCGGTGGCGGTGCCGCCGACGGTCAGCGCGTCGATGCGCAGGGTCGGCTGGCCGACGCCGACCGGCACGCCCTGGCCGTCCTTGCCGCAGGTGCCGATGCCGGGATCGAGCGACATGTCGTTGCCGACCATGCCGACCTTGGTCAGCGCCTCCGAGCCGGCGCCGATCAGGGTCGCGCCCTTGACCGGGGCGCCGAGCCTGCCGTTCTCGATCAGGTAGCCCTCGGTCACCGTGAACACGAACTTGCCCGAGACGATGTCGACCTGGCCGCCGCCGAAGTTGGCGCAGTACAGGCCCTTCTTCACCGAGCCGATGATCTCCTGCGGGTCGGACTTGCCGCCCAGCATGAACGTGTTGGTCATGCGCGGCATCGGCGCGTGGGCGTGGCCCTGGCGGCGGCCGTTGCCGGTCGGCTTGACCCCCATCAGGCGCGCGTTCTGGCGGTCCTGCATCAGCCCGACCAGGCGGCCGTCCTCGATCAGCACCGTGCGCTGGGTCGGCGTGCCCTCGTCGTCGATGGTCAGCGAGCCGCGGCGGTCCGCCAGCGTGCCGTCATCGACCACGGTGACGCCCGGCGAGGCGATCATCTCGCCCATCAGGTGGGTGAAGACCGAGGTCTTCTTGCGGTGGAAGTCGCCCTCCAGCCCGTGGCCGACCGCCTCGTGCCACAGCACGCCCGACCAGCCCGAGCCCAGCACCACCGGCATCTCGCCGGCCGGCGCCGGCACCGACTCGAGGTTGACCAGGGCCTGGCGGATCGCCTCGTCGGCCTCGCGCTTCCAGTACGCCGGCTTGAAGATGTCGCCGTAGGGCGCGCGGCGGCCGCTGCCGGTGCCGCCGGCCTCCATGCGGCTGCCGTCGGCGCAGACCACGCTGACGTTGAGCCGGACCAGCGGCCGCACGTCGGCGGCGCGCCAGCCGCCGGCGCGGATGATCTCGACCACCTGCCACGACGCGGCTAGCGAGATCGAGACCTGGCGGGCCTTGGGTTCCTTGCCACGGACGTAGGCGTCGATCTCCTGCAGCAGCGCGACCTTGCGCGCGAACGGCTCGCCGTCGATCGGGTTGTCGTCGGCGTAGAGCAGACGATTGGTGCCGCGCGGCGACTCGTCGGCCTTGCCGCTGCGACCGCTGCGCACCGCCTTGACCGTCGACACCGCGCGCTTCAGCGCCTGCTCGTCGAGCGCCGACGCATGGGCGAAGCCGCTGGCCTCGCCGGCGACGGAGCGCAGGCCGAAGCCCTGGCTGGTGTCGAACGAGGCGCTCTTGAGCTTGCCGTCGTCGAACGCCAGGCTCTCGCTCTGCTGGTACTCGAGGAACAGTTCGCCGTCGTCGCAGCCGGCCAGCGCCTCGTCGACCAGCTTCTCGGTGCGGCGGCGGTCGAGGCCGCCCTTGCCGAAGAAAAGCTTGTCGGCGGTCGCGAGATGGTTGATCGAGGAACTCATGGCGATGGCCTTGAACTTGAGGGAGACCTGAAAATGGGCATGGCAGCGGGACGACGCAAGCTGCAACTGGCGGGGAAGCGGCTGCTCATGGCGGCGGCGCTGGTCCTGCCGCTGCTGGCGGGGGCCTGCCAGTCGCTCCCCGGGGCGGACGGCCGCTACGCCGACTTCGACCAGGGCCGCAGCAACTTCCGGGCGGCGCTGTCGGGCGCGCCCGGCTCGGCCGACATGTAGGTCATTCCTCCGGCACGCCGAGCACGCGCAGCTGCTCGGCCATGCGGTCGAGCGCGCGCGGCGTGAAGACCATGGCGTCGCGGAATCGCTTCACGCTGAACCCGGGATAGGCCTCCTGGACCTTGGCCAGGGACTTGCGGGCCTCGTCGAGGCGGCCGGCGCCGACCAGCGCCGCCATCAGGTTGCGATGGATCCAGGTCGCGTTGGGGCGTTCCTGCAGGGCCCAGGTGAACAGTTCGGCGGCGCCGGCGTCGTCGCCCGCCACCTGCCGCGCGCTCGCCATGCCGACCAGGTTGTTGAAGTTGATCGGGTCGAGCGGGCTCAGCCGCAGCGCCTTCTCGAAGTGCTCCTTCGCCTCGTCGGGGCGGTCGGCGTAGACGTTGAGCCAGCCCAGCCGGCTGAGCGCCCAGGCGGCATTGGGGTCGAGCGCGATGGCGCGCTCGAGCATGACGCGGGCGACACCGTAGTTGCGCGCGAAGGTGTGGACCGCGCCCAGGATCGCCAGCACCAGCGGGTCGTCGGTCGAGTGGCTGGCGGCGCGGTCGGCCAGCCGCACGGCCTCGGCCTGCATCGCCGCCGGGTCGTCGGCCCAGGCGTAGACCGAGCGCTGCGCCCAGCACCACGCGGTCAGCGCCAGCGCCAGCGGGTAGTCGGGGTCGATGCGGAGGGCTTTCCCGAGCAACTCCAGCGCGGTGGTGGCGGCGTCGCGCTCGAGCAACCAGGCGTGCGGCATGGCGCGCATGGCGTAGTCGTAGGCGCCGAGATCCTGCGGTCGCTTGCGCCGCGCGCGCTCGATCTCGGCCAGCCGGATCGAGGGTTGCAGCGCGCCGGCCACCGCCTCGGTGATGCGATCCTGCAGGTCGAAGATGTCGTCGAGCGAGCCGTCGTAGCGGTCGGCCCACAGGTGCATGCCGCCCGCCGTCTCGATCAGCTGGGCGGTGATGCGCACCCGCTGGCCGACGCGTTGCACGCTGCCTTCCAGGACGTAGGCGACGCCCAGCTCGCGACCGATCTGGCGGACGTTCACGGCGCGGCCCTTGTAGGCGAAGGCCGAGTTGCGGGCGATCACGAAGAAGGCGCGGATGCGCGACAGCGCCGCGGTCAGCGATTCGACCACCCCGTCGGCGAAGTGCGCCTGCTCGGGATCCTGGGACATGTTGTCGAACGGCAGCACCGCGATCGACGGCTTGTCGGGCAGGGGCAGCGCGGTCTCCGTCGCGCCGCGCTCGCCGCCCACCGAGAAGACATGCACCGGCCGGGCCAGGTTCTTGAGCTCGATCTCGCCGCGGTCGACGAAGTCGAGGTCGAGGCGGTCGCGCACCTGGTCGTAGACCTGGCGCGACAGCGAGATCCCGCCGCTGTCGGCGATGCGCTCGATCCGGGCGGCGATGTTGACGCCGTCGCCCATCAGGTCGTCGCCCTGGACGACGACATCGCCGACATGGATGCCGATGCGCAGCGGCAGGTCGCCGCCGGCATTGGCCAGCTGGATCGCCCGGGCGCAGTTCACGGCGGCCACGGCGCTGGAGAACTCGGCGAGGAAGCCGTCGCCCATGGCCTTGAACAGCCGGCCGGCATGGCGGCCGATCGCCGGTTCGATGAGGTCGTGGCGCAACGCGCGCAGGCGGGCCAGCGTGCCGGCCTCGTCGGCGCCGACCAGCCTCGAATAGCCGACCACGTCGGCGGCAAGGATCGCGGCCAGGCGCCGCTGCTCACCTTCTGCCAATGGACACCTTCGCGCGAGCCGCAGGTTGCGCCATCACGCACCGGCATCTTGGGCCGCCCCCAGACCGGCCGGCAAGGGCGTCCCGCGCCCGGGTCGCGTTTCGCCTGATGCCAATGCCGTGATCGAGACGGCCCGCGCCGGCTTGGGGAAAGGCTTTTTCTGCGACTGCGCCTCCGGGCGCGGCCAGGGCACGTACGATGGCGGCGATGCGACCGACGAGCGTGCTGCTGATCGCGCCGGCGTTTCCGGAGCATACCTTCTGGAACAACAAGGCGATTTGCCGGGTGGCCGGGGCGCGCCACACGGCGATCCCGCTCGGGCTGCTGACCGTCGCGGCGTTGCTGCCGCCCGAGTGGTCGTGCCGGCTGATCGATCTCAACTGCCGGGAATTGACCGACGCGGACATCGACGCGGCCGACCTGGTGATGACGGGAGGCATGAACATCCAGCGACTGGCGACGCTCACGGTGGTGGCGCGGGCACAGCGGCGCGGCAAGCCGGTGGTGGTGGGCGGACCCGACGCGACGTCGGAGCCCGATGTCTATGCCGGCGCTGATTTCCTCGTCGTGGGCGAGGCCGAAGGCATCCTCGGCGCCTTCGTGGCGGCCTGGGAGGCAGGCCAGCGCTCCGGCCGTTTCGACGCCGAGAAGTTCAAGGCCGACGTCACGACGTCGCCGGTGCCGCGCTACGACCTGCTGCGGCGCTCCGATTACCTGTACCACGCGGTCCAGTTCTCGCGGGGTTGCCCGTTCACCTGCGAATTCTGCGACATCATCGAGCTGTTTGGCCGACGCCCCCGGGTAAAGACGCCGGAACAGGTGCTGCGCGAACTCGACACGCTCTACGACTCCGGCTTTCGCGGGCACGTCGACTTCGTCGACGACAACTTCATCGGCAACAAGAAGGCAGTGAAGGCCTTCCTGCCTCGCCTCGTCGCGTGGCAGCGGGAGCGGGGTTACCCCCTGGCCTTTTCGACCGAGGCGTCGATCAACCTCTCGGACGACGACGAGTTGCTGGCCTTGATGCGAGAGGCCGGGTTCTTCGTGGTGTTCGTCGGGATCGAGAGTCCCGACGCGCGGACGCTGGCCGCGATGGGCAAGAAGCAGAACACGCGCCGGGCCCTGTCGGACAGCATCCGCCGGATCCACGCCACCGGGCTCTATGTCATCGCCGGCTTCATCGTCGGCTTCGACTCCGAGGAGGCGGCCGTGGGGCGCTACATGGTCGAGGCGATCGAGGAGGCGGCGATCCCGGTGGCCATGGTCGGCTTGCTGGCCGCCCTGCCCAACACGCAGCTGACCGCGCGCCTGCGACAGGAGGGACGGCTCTTTCCCGTCGAGTGGCAGTTGCGGATGCTGAAGGCCGGCGAGGGCGGTGACCAGTGCACGCTCGGCCTCAACTTCACGACGCGCCGGCCGCGACGCGAGGTCCTGACCGACTACCTCGAGGTGATCGAGCGGCTCTACGCGCCCTCGGCCTTCTTCGGGCGGATCGAACGCGCCAGCCGCGAGTACGATTGCTTCTCGCCGCCCCGGCCGCCCGACCCGGCGGCGCCGGCGGGCTTCCTCGGGATCGGCGCCGGCGACTGGGCCGAGTTGCGCCGGCTGCTCTGGCACTTCCTGCGCGAACGGCCCGGCGCGCTGCGCCACGTGATCCAGGTGCTCTACCGGTGCGCACGCACCAACCCGGGCGCGCTTCGCCACGTCGCGACGCAGGCCGCCTTCTACCTGCACCTCGGACCGTTCTCGCGCTTCGTGTCGAGGGCGATCCGGCGGCAGATCGGCGACATCGACAGCGGCCGCTGGCAGGCCCCGGTGCCGGAGCCTGCGCGGTCGCGGCCCGCCGCGTGACCTGCCGCGGGGCCGCGCTACATCACCAGCACGATCTTGCCGAAGTGGGCGTTGGCCTTCATGTGGCCCAGCGCCTCGGCGGCCTGCGCCAGCGGGAAGGTGCGGTCGATCGGCAGCGACAGCTTGCCGGCCTCGATCGCCGGCCACAGGTCGGCGCGTGCCGCCTGGACGATGGCGCGGACCTCTTCGGGGCTGCGGGTGCGGAAGGTGACGCCGATGTAGTCGATGCGCTTCAGGGCGTGCAGGTCGAAATTGAACTCGCCCTTCATGCCGCCCAGCCGGCCGACGTTGACGATGCGGCCGAGGATGGCGGCGGCCTCCATGTTCTGGTCCATGACGCCGCCCGAGACCTGGTCGACGATCAGGTCGACGCCCTTGCCGCCGGTCGCTTCCTTGACCTTCTCCGGCCACTTCGGGTCGCGGCTGTCGAGGGCGAGGTCGCAGCCGAACTCCTTGAGCCGGGCGCGGCGTGCGTCGTTGGTCGAGGTGCCCATGACCAGCGCGGCGCCCATGTGCCTGGCGATCTGCATGCCGAGCAGGCCGACGCCCGAGCTGGCGCCCTGGATCAGCACGGTCTCGCCCTTCCTGAGGCGGCCGGCGCCGACCAGCGCGTTGTGCATGGTCTGCACCGCGACCGGCATGCAGGCGGCCTGCTCGTAGGTCATGTTGTTGGCAGGGATCTTGTGCGCCCGGCCGGCGTCGGTGACGGCGTACTCGGCGAAGCCGCCGGCCGCCGAGCTCATGACGCGGTCGCCGGGCTTGAAGTCCTTGACGTCGGGACCGACCGCCTCGACCTCGCCGGCGCACTCCAGGCCGACGATCGTGCCCGGGCCGCCCTGGGTACCATGGCGATGGCCGCTGGCCACCGCGAGGTCGGCGCGGTTGAGCGACGCGGCGCGCACCTTGATCAGGATCTCGTTGGCCTTCGGCGCCGGCTTGGCGACGTCCTTGACCTCGACGCCCTTGTCTCCGACCACGCATGCTTTCATGACGATTTCCTCTCCTAGACGATCTTGCTCGTGTGGCCCTGCCAGTAGCGGTCGCGCAGCAGGCGCTTGTACAGCTTGCCGGTGGGATGGCGCGGCAGCTCGGGCTCGAAGTCGATGCTGCGCGGGCACTTGATGTCGGCGAGGTGCTGGCGGCAGTAGGCGATCAGTTCCTCGGCCAGCGCCGGGCCGGCGTCGGCCATGTCGCGCGGCTGCACCACCGCCTTCACCTCCTCGCCGAAGTCGGCGTTGGGCACGCCGAACACGGCGCAGTCCATCACCTTCGGGTGGGTGATCAGCAGGTTCTCGGCCTCCTGCGGGTAGATGTTCACCCCGCCCGAGATGATCATGAAGGCCTTGCGGTCGGTCAGGTGCAGGTAGCCGTCCTTGTCGAGGTAGCCGACGTCGCCCAGCGTCGACCAGCCCTTGGGATGGCGCGACTCGGCGGTCTTCTTGCTGTCGTTGTGGTACTGGAACGGCCTTCCGTCGGCGAAGTAGATCGTGCCGGCCTCGCCTTGCGGCAGCTCGTTGCCGTCCTCGTCGCAGATCCGGACCGTGCCGACGACCGCCTTGCCGACCGTGCCCTTGTGCGCCAGCCACTCCGTCGAGTTGCACATCGTCAGGCCGTTGCCCTCGGTGCCGGCGTAGTACTCCCACAGGATCGGCCCCCACCAGTCGATCATCTTCTCCTTGGTCGGGATCGGGCAGGGAGCGGCGGCGTGGATGGCGCAGCGCAGGCTCGACATGTCGTACTTGAGGCGCACCGCGTCGGGCAGCTTGAGGAAGCGCACGAACATGGTCGGCACCAGCTGGCTGTGCGTGATCCTGTGCTTCTCGACCAGCCGCAGGAATTCCTCGGCATCGAAGTGCTCCATGATCACGCAGGTGCCGCCCAGCCGCATGACGCTCATGTTGAAGCGCAGCGGAGCGGCGTGATAGAGCGGCGCCGGCGACAGGTAGATCGTGTCGGCGTCGATGCCGTAGAGCTTGCGCGAGATGTTGAGCAGCGGGTTGTCGAAGTCGATCGGCTGCGGCTGCAGTTCCTGCAGCACGCCCTTGGGCCGGCCGGTGGTGCCCGAGGAATAGAGCATGTCGGTGCCGGCGATCTGGTCGGCGATCGGCGTCGCCGGCTGGACGGCCACGGCCTTCTCCCACGACTCGTAGCCGTCGATCGTGCCGTCGATCATGAAGCGGTTGGGCACGCCCGCCAGCATCGGCTCGAGCTCGGCGGCGCGCTCGGCGAGGTACTTCGACGTGACGAACAGCTTGGCGCCGCAGTCGCCGACGATGTAGGCGACCTCCTCGGCGGTCAGGCGCGAGCTGATCGCGGTGTAGATCAGGCCGCTGCGCTGGGCGCCCCAGCAGATCTCGAAGTAGCGGGGGTGGTTCTCCAGGAACAACGCGATGTGGTCGCCGGCCTCGAGGCCGAGCGACCGGAACAGTTGCGCGATGCGGTTGGACTGGTCGTCGAGCTGGCGGTAGGTCACCGTCTCGCCGCTGCCGGCCATGATGTAGGCGGGCTTCTCGGGGAACTTCTGGGCGTGGATGTAGGGATGCATGGGTGGGGCATAAAACCGGAGCCGGCGGGCGCTCGCAAGCGTTGACCCGGTTCCGCCCTTCGGCTTTTATCTCGCCGCACCCAGACGTGCCCCCGTGGCGGAATTGGTAGACGCGCCTGACTCAAAATCAGGTTTCCTCACGGAAGTGTTGGTTCGAGTCCGACCGGGGGCACCACTATTCTGATCCGGGCGATGCCCCGATCGAATGCCGGGAGAAGTTTCATGAAGCGGATCGCAGCAACGGCCCTCGCGCTCGGCTGCCTCGTGGCGACTTCCGCCTGGGCGGCACTGAAGCCCGGGGACACCGCGCCGGTGTTCACGGCCCGGGCGGCGCTCGACGGCAGGGAGTTCGCCTTCTCGATGGCCGAGGCGCTGAAGGCGGGGCCCGTCGTGCTCTACTTCTTTCCCAAGGCCTTCACCACCGGCTGCACCGCCGAGGCGCATGAATTCGCCGAGGCGGCGGACCAGTTCAAGGCGCTGGGCGCGACCCTGATCGGCATGTCGTCCGACGATATCGGCACGCTCCAGAAGTTCTCGACCCAGGCCTGCTCGGGCAAGTTCCCGGTCGCCGCCGATCCCGATCTCAAGGTCATCAAGGCCTACGACTCGGCGCTGATCCGCGTCGGCAGCGTCGGGCTCGCCGACCGCATCTCCTACGTGATCGGCCCGGACGGCAAGATCGTCTACGCCTTCTCCGACCGAAATCCCGACAAGCACGTCGAGAACACGCTGGCTGCCGTCCGGCAGTTGCAGAAGAAGTAGCTTGAGCTACGACTTCATCGTCGTCGGCGCGGGTTCCGCAGGCGCCGCGCTCGCCGCTCGCCTGTCCGAGGATGCGCGCAGCAAGGTGCTGCTGCTCGAGGCCGGCCGTGCCGACCACCCGTGGTCCTACCTGCCGGTCGGCTACGCCCGGCTGATCACCAATCCCGCCGTCAACTGGCTGTACAGCTCGGAGCCCGAGGAGGCGACCAAGGGGCGCCGCCTGCCGGTGCCACGCGGCAAGCTGCTGGGCGGCTCCAGCGCGATCAACGGCCTCGCCTTCGTGCGCGGCCAGGCCCAGGACTACGATACCTGGGCGCAGCTCGGGAACCGCGGCTGGAGCTACGAGGACGTGCTGCCGTACTTCCGGCGGCTGGAGAGCTACGCCGGCGCCGGCGACGATCGGTACCGCGGCCGCGACGGGCCGCTTCGGGTCACCGATCCCAAGCCCGCGACGCCGCTGTTCCGGGCCCTCATCGAGGCGGCGGGGCAGGTCGGCATCCGCCGCAACCCCGACTACAACGGCGCGGCCCAGGACGGCATCGCCATGAGCCAGGCCTCGATCGCGCGCGGCTGGCGCGTGAGCACGGCCCGCGCCTACCTCGACACGGCGCGCAAGCGGCCGAACCTCCACGTCGTCACCGGCGCCTGCGTCGATGCCCTGGTGCTCGAGGGCCGTCGCTGCGCCGGCGTGCGCTGGAGCGTCGACGGCACGCCGCGGGAGGCGCAGGCGACCCGCGAGGTCGTGCTCTGCGCCGGCTCGGTCAACAGCCCGCAGCTGCTCGAACTGTCGGGCATCGGCCAGCCGGAGCGGCTCAAGGCGCTGGGGATCGAGGTCCGGCACGCGTTGCCCGGCGTCGGCGAGAACCTGCGCGACCACTACGCACCGCGCACGCGCTGGCGGGTCGGCGCCAGGGGCGTCACCTACAACGACACCGCCCGCGGCCTCGGCATGGTCGGGCAGGCATTGCGCTGGCTGTTCCTCAAGGACGGGCTGCTGTGCTCGGTCGGCGCGCCGATGCGCGCCTTCGTGCGCTCGCGCGACGGGCTGGCGGCCCCCGACCTGCTGCTCGGCTGGGTGCCGATGTTCTCCGAGCCGTCGCCCGGCGGCCCGCGGATCTCGAAGACGGCCGGCTTCACCTGCTACGCCCATGTCATGCGGCCCGAGAGCAAGGGCAGCATCCACGTCACCTCCGCCGACCCGCGGGTGCCGCCGGCGATCCGCTACAACTTCCTGTCGGCGCCGGTCGATGCCGAGCTGACCGTCAAGGCCGTGCGCATCGCGCAGTCGGTCATGCGGGCGCCGGCGATGGCGCCGTTCCAGCTGACCGAGCAGGCGCCGGGCCCGGAGATCGCGACCGACGCGCAGTTGCTGGAGTGGGTGAAGGCGACGGCCGAGACGACCTACCACCCGGTCGGCACCTGCAAGATGGGCGTCGATCCGCTGGCGGTGGTCGACCCGCAGTTGCGCGTCCACGGCCTGCAGGGACTGAGGGTGGCCGACGCGTCGATCATGCCGACGCTGACATCGGGCAACACCAACGCGCCGGCGATCATGATCGGCGAGCGCGCCGCCGACCTCGTGCGGGCGGGGTGAGCCGGCGACGACGACCGCTGACGGCGCTTCAGGCCACGCGGCCCGCTGCGGCGAGCACGCGGCGCACGTCGTCGAGCAGCGCCTGCCGCCGGCGATCGTCGGGTTGCGCGCGCAGCGCCCGGCGCAGGTCGAGCAGCACGGCGGCATAGTCGTTGTGCCAGTCGCGCCGCGCCGTGGCCTCGCCGGTGACCAGCCGCGGTGCCGCCGCGGCCGTCGCCGGTCGCGCGATCCAGCCACCGTCGTGGAAGGCGAAGTCGAAATCCTGGTCGATCTGCGGCGCGAGGATGCGCGCCCGCTCGAGGCCCGAGCCGACGGCGGCGTCGCGCAGCGCCTCGATCGAGTCCGGCTCGCCGTGGACCAGCATCAGCGTGCCCAGCGCCCCGAACACCGGCGCGGCCCACTCGACCAGCTCGTCGCGATCGGCGTGGCCGGAGTAGACGTCGAGCGAGCGGATGCGCGCCTTGACCCGCACTTCCTCGCCGTGGATGCGCACGCTCGGCGTGCCGTCACGGATCAGCGCGCCGAGGGTGCCCGGCGCCTGGTAGCCGACGAACAGCACCGTCGAGTCGGGACGCCACAGGTGGTCGCGCAGATGACCCTTGACCCGCCCGGCCTCGCACATGCCCGAGCCCGCGAGGATGATCGCGCCGCCGTGGATGCGTCCCAGCGCCCGGCTCTGCGGCACCGTCTCGACGGCGCGGAAGGTCTTGCCGGTGAAGGCGCGGCCGGCCGCGTCCTCCAGCTCGTGCCGGTACTGGAAGAAGACCTCGGTCACCCTCCCGGCCAGCGGCGCATCGAGGAAGATCGGCGCATTGGCGAGTGCGCCCTCGGCCTTCAGCCGCGCGATGTCGTCGAGGATCTCCTGCGTCCGCTCGACCGCGAACACCGGCACGATCACGTTGCCGCCCGCGGCGAGTCCCGCCGCCAGTTCCTGTCCCAGCATCTCCCGCCGCTCGGCCGGCGACAGCCGCTTGCGGACCCGGCTGCCGTAGGTCGATTCCAGCAGCAGGATGTCGCAGGGAGAGATCGGCGACGGGTCGGGCTGCAGCGCCTTGTCCCGCGGGCCGAGATCGCCGGAGACGGTGAGGCGGACCGGGCGCGGCTCGGCGTCGATCTCGAGCTCGACGAAGGCGCTGCCGAGGATGTGGCCGGCGTTGCGCAGGCGCGCCCGGACCCCCTTCATCGGCTCGAACCAGGTGTCGTATGGCGTCGTCGCCAGCCGCGACAGGCAGGTCTGCGCGCTGTCGCGGGTGTAGATCGGCACGACCGGCGGCTCGCCGCGGCGGCTGTTGCGGCGGTTGAGCCGGGCGACGTCGTTCTCCTGGATCGCCCCGGCATCCGGCAACAGCCAGTGCAGCAGGTCGCAGGTCGCCTCGGTCGTCCAGGCGCGGCCGTCGAAGCCGGCCAGCGCCAGCCGCGGGAACAGCCCGGTATGGTCGATGTGGGCGTGGGTCAGGATCGCCGCCCGCAGCGCCGACGGGTCGAATGGGAAGGGGCGGTAGTTCAGGCTCCGCAGCGACTTCGGGCCCTGGAACATGCCGCAGTCGATCAGCATCTCGCCCCGGGGGGTGACGAGGCGGTAGCACGAACCGGTGACGGTTCCGGCGGCGCCGTGGACATGGAGGGAAAGGGTCATGGTGGCGCGAGCGTAGCGCGTTGCCGGCACGACCGGGACCCTTCAATGCACGGATCGCCGGGCTGGGCGCTTTGCGCGCCGGGCGATGTGTGGAAAGCTCGGCGCCTCATCTTCGAGGGACGCGGCAGGCCATGCACGACATCGTCATCAGGGGCGGCACCATCGTCGACGGCACCGGTGCGGACGCCGTTCCGGGCGACGTCGCGATCGACGGCGACCGGATCGTCCAGGTCGGCGGCAAGGCCGGGCCGGGCAAGCGCGAGGTCGAGGCCGAGGGCCGCCTGGTCACGCCGGGCTGGGTCGACGTGCATACCCACTACGACGGGCAGGCGACCTGGGATCCGGTGCTGGCGCCGTCATCGTGGCACGGCGCGACCACCGTGGTGTTCGGCAATTGCGGCGTCGGCTTCGCGCCGGTGCGCCGCGAGCACCACAAGGCGCTGATCGACCTGATGGAAGGCGTCGAGGACATTCCCGGCATCACGCTGGCGGAGGGCCTGAAGTGGGACTGGGAGAGCTTCCCCGAGTACCTCGACGCGCTGGCGCGCCTGCCGCGCACCGTCGATGTCGGCGCCCAGATCGCCCATCACCCGCTGCGCGTCTACGCCATGGGCGAGCGCGCCATCGCGCGCGAGAACGCGACCGCCGACGACATCGCGACGATGGCGCGCCTGGTCGAGGAGGGGCTGCGGGCTGGCGCCGTCGGCTTCACCACCAGCCGCTCGGACCAGCACAAGACCGTGGCCGGCGACCTCGTGCCGGGGCGCCATGCCCAGCACGAGGAACTGCTGGCGATCGGCCGCGCCATGGGGCGGGCCGGGCGCGGTGCCTTCGGGATGCTGTCGGACTTCGAGGACGAGGCGGCCGAATTCGGCTGGATGCGGCAGGTCGCCAGGGACAGCGGCCGGCCGGTGTGGTTCCTGCTGACCGACCGCAGCTACGACCCGCAGCGCTACCGCCGCCTGCTCGACGGCGTGAAGTCGGCGCGTGCCGACGGCCTGCCGCTCTACGCCCAGGTCGCGGGCCGCCCGGTCGGCCTGACCCTGGGACTCGGCACCTCGCTCAACCCGTTCGCGCTGCGCGAGGCCTTCGCCGAGGTCTCGAAACTGCCGCCGGCCGAGATGCTGGCGAAGCTGCGCGCGCCCGAGATGCGCCGGCTGGTGCTGTCGCAGGAGGCCTCGCCGCGCCTGCTCGAGGTGCTGCCGCCGCTGTCGCGCCAGATCGCGACGCGCTGGGACCGCATGTACCTGCTGGGCGAGACGCCCGACTACGAGCCGCCGCCGGAGCGCAGCGTCGCGGCGATGGCCGCCGCGGCCGGCGTGACGC
Source organism: uncultured Reyranella sp. (assembly GCA_964420105.1). Classification (GTDB taxonomy): domain Bacteria; phylum Pseudomonadota; class Alphaproteobacteria; order Reyranellales; family Reyranellaceae; genus Reyranella. The sequence goes on along the minus strand of CAYQRL010000001.1, from coordinate 410,781 downwards.
CGGCCGAGTACTGCTACGACTACTTCGTCGGCGGCGATGGCAGCCGCATGGTCTACTTCCCGGTCACCAACTACGTGCACGGCGATCTCGAGGTGGTGCGCGAGATGATCGAGGATCCCAACACCATCCTCGGCCTGTCGGACGGCGGCGCCCATTGCGGCGTGATCTGCGATGCCTCGCTCAACACCACGATGCTGACCCACTGGGTGCGCGACCGCTCGCGCGGTCCGCGCCTGCGCCTCGAGGACGTGGTGCGACGCATGACCAGCAGCACCGCCGACTTCTTCGGCTTCCCCGACCGCGGCCGCCTGCAGCCGGGCAGGAAGGCCGACGTCAACGTGATCGACTTCGAGGGCCTGCACCTGCACGCACCGAAGATGATCTACGACCTGCCGGCCGGCGGCCGCCGGCTGGTGCAGACGGTCGACGGCTACGACATGACCATCTGCTCGGGCCAGCCGATCTTCGAGAAGGGCCAGGAGACCGGCGCGCGGCCGGGCAAGCTGGTGCGCTCGACCGCCGCCTGAGCCTTGCTTGCCGACGCCTACTTTCCGACGGAGGCCGGGGCCGACTGCTTGACGATGTCGGTCCAGCGCCTGACCTCGGCCGCAAGGTAGGCGCCGAGATCGGCCGGCGAACCCCGCGTCTCGTCGATGCCCTGCGGCGCCAGCGCCTCCATGACCTTCGGGTTGCGCATCGCCCTGTCGATCGCGGCGTGCAGCCTGTCGACGACCGGCTGCGGCGTCCCCTTCGCCGCCAGCATGAAATAGGTGACCTCGACCGTGAGGTCGGGGTAGCCGGCTTCCTTGAAGGTCGGCACGTCGGGCAGCACCTTCAGCCGGCTCTCGCCGGTCGTGGCGATCATGCGGGCCTGCCTGTTGTTGTTCACCGGCAGGCCGGAGGCGACCGGCGTCACCCAGACCTGGATGCGGTTGCCGAGCAGGTCGGTCAGCGCGTCGGTGGTGCTCTTGTAGGGCACCATCACCAAGCTGATCTTCGCCGCGCGGTTCAGCATCTCGCCGAGGAACTGCGGTACGCCGCCGACGAAGCCGGAGTAGTTGAGCTTGCCGGGTTCGCGGCGGGCCAGCTCGACCAGCTCGGCGACGCTCCTGGCCGGCAGGTCGTTGGGCACGAGGAACGAGTACGGGGTCTTTCCGCTGAAGGCGACCGGCGTGAAGTCCTTCGTCAGGTCGTTGCCGGTGTTGCCGGTGGCCTGGTTGATGATGTTGCTGAGCGAGCCGATCAGCAGCGTGTAGCCGTCCGGCCTCGACTTGGCGACGTACTCGGCCGCTATGTTGCCGGTCGCGCCGGCGCGGTTCTCGACGATCACGCTCTGACCCAGCGTCGCCGTCATGTCCTGCGCGACCTGGCGGGCGATGATGTCGTTGGCGGTGCCGGGACCGAACGGCACCACGATGGTGACCGGCTTGGACGGGAATTCCTGCGCGCCGGCGCCGGCGGGCAGGGCGGCGGCGAGGCCCGCCAGCGCGGCGAGGGCGGCGCGCCGCGACCAGGTGTTTCTCGGCATGGCGTTTCCTCCGTGTCCTGTCGTTGCGATAGGGCGCTCAGCGCCAGCGCAGCAGGCGCTCCTCCAGCCAGTTCATGACGGTCATGATGCAGACCGAAACCAGCGCCAGCAGGATGATGATGGCGAACACGCCGTTGGTCTTGAACGACGCCGCCAGCAGCTGCAGGGCCTGGCCGAGGCCGTGCTCGGAGGCGATGATCTCGCCGCCGACCACGCCCAGCAGCGAGTAGACGAGGCCGAGCCGCAGGCCGTTGAAGATCACCGGTACCGCCGACGGCAGCACGAACTTCAGGAACACCTGGCGGCCGCTGGCGCCGAGCGTGCGCGCCAGCGTGATGTGGTCGGGATTGACGCCGCGCCCGCCCGCCACCGTGCTCGACAGCACGATGAAGAACGACAGGCTGAAGCCGACAGCGACCTTGGAGCCGAGGCCGAGACCGAACCAGATCAGGAACAGCGGCGCCAGCGCGATGCGCGGCATGGCGTTGAGCGCCATCAGGATCGGGTTGAGCAGCGATTCGGTGGTCGGGCTGATGATGAACAGCATGCCGACCAGGATGCCGGCGGCGCTGCCCAGCCCGAACGCCAGCAGCGTTCCCAGCATGGTCCAGCCGAGGTCGTTGACCAGCGCGCCGTTGACGAAGATGCCTTCCCACAGGAAACGCGCGATGCCGGTCGGCTGGCCGATCAGGATCGGATCGATCAGCTTGAGGTCCGACGCCTTCTCCCAGGCGAAGAAGAACGCCGCCAGGATCAGCAGGCGGCCGAGCCAGATCATCGGGCCGCGCGGCAGGGTCTCCCCGTTCATGCGTCGACACCCTTCATGCGCCCAATCCCTCCTCGAGCTTCGACCAGACGTGGGCATAGAGTTCGTGGAACGCCGGGTCCTTCTGCAGGGCGCGCACCGAGCGCGGCCGCGGCAGGTCGATCGGGACGTCGGCGACGATGCGGCCGGGCCGGGCGCTCATGACGATCACCCGGTCGGACATGGTGACCGCCTCGCTGAGATCGTGGGTGATGAACAGCACGGTGCGGCCGTCGCGCTGCCACAGCGACAGCAGCACGTCCTCGAGCTGCAGCTTGGTCTGGGCATCGAGGGCGCCGAACGGCTCGTCCATCAGCAGGATCGGCGAGGCCAGCGCAAAGGTGCGGGCCAGCGCCACGCGTTGGCGCATGCCCTGCGACAGCTGCTTGGGATGGGCGTTCTCGAAGCCCTTGAGGCCGACCTTCTCGAGCAGGTCGAGCGCGCGTTCGCGCCGCTCGGCCTTGGGCACGCCGCGGATCTCGCCGCCCAGCTCGGCGTTCTCCAGCGCCGTGCGCCAAGGCGCCAGCGCGTCGCGCGCCAGCATGTAGGCGATGTCGCGGTTGCCCTCGTGGGGCTGCTTGCCGCCGACCGTGAAGGTGCCGGTGCCGGTGCCGGGCGGCAGCAGTCCGGCGGCGAAGTTCAGGAGGGTGGTCTTGCCGCAGCCGGACGGGCCGACGATCGACACGAACTCGCCCGGCCGCACCGTGAGCGAGACGTTGTCGACGGCCGTGACCTGCGGGCTGAACCTGACCGAGACGCGATCGAGGACGATCCCCGCCGTGCTGTTCAAGGCGCCTTGCTCCACACCAGCTTCGCAGGGTCGACCGGCTTCTCGAGCATCTTGTTCTCGACGTAGAAGTCGATGATCGCCTTGACCGCGGCGCGGTCGACCTTGAGGTCGGTGCTGTAGGCCGGGATCACGCTCTTGATCCAGTCGCGGCGCAGCTGGTCGGCGCCCGGCATGTCGCCGAAGCTGATCAGCGGCGTGTAGATCTTCACCAGCTCCTCGAAGTTGGCGGGGTCGTTGAACCACGCCGCGGCGTCGCGGAACGCCGCGTACATCGCTTCCATCAGCCTGGGGTTGGCGTCCGCCGCCTCGCGGCGGGCAACGAACACCACCGAGGCGCCGGTCATGTCCTTGACCGACTTCGGCCCTTCGCCGACCGTCATGTCGATGACGGTCGCGCAGGCCTTGCTGGCGGCGCACAGCTGGGTGAGCGGCTGGAACAGCACGGCGGCATCGACCTGCTTGCCGACCACCATCGAGGTGTAGGCGGTGGCCGGTCCGCCGACCGCGACGTAGGTCACGTCGGAGGGCTGCATGCCGGCGTCCTTCAGCATGGCGTTGAAGATCGTCTCGCCGCCGGCGCCGCGCGCCGTGGTGCCGATCTTCAGGCCCTTGAAGTCCTTCATCATCGCCGGGTAGCCCTTGTCCTTGTTGGGCAGCGGCACGTCGGAGCGGACGCTGACCGAAAGCACCACGGCGGGCAGGCTGAGGCCGACCAGGACGAGGCCGCTGTCGCCGGTCGCGGCGGTCAGCTCGGTGCCGGTCTGGGCGATGTCGATGGTCTTGCCGACCAGCGCCTGCAGGCCGAGCGTGCCCGAGTTCAGCGTCTTGAGCTCGCACTTGAAGTTGTACTTCTCGCAGAAGCCCTTCTTCTGCGCGACGACGGCGTGCATGTTGCCGGTGGTGCCGGCGTAGTTCTGGATGTTCAGCGTCTCGCCGTTGGCGCGCGGCGCGGCCGTCTGCGCCTGGAGCGACCCTGCCGCCATCACCGTGGTGACTGCCGCCGCCATCGCCGCGGCCCGAATCGACCAGTTCATGTTCGCTCCCTCTTGCTCTTCATTTTCTGGCAGGATGACGTTGCATCGCCCCGGCAAATAATGACCAGCAGGCCGACAAGAGGCGAGAGAAAAGATTCGCTCGTATCAACGCGAGGAATGAGGAAACGCGATGGACATCACGATCCTGGCAAATGGCCTCGGCTTCCCCGAGGGACCGGTGGCGATGCCCGACGGCTCGGTCATCCTGACCGAGATCCGCAACAATCGCTGCGCGCGGGTCACGCCCGACGGCACGGTCTCGGTGTTCTCGGCGACCGGCGGCGGGCCGAACGGGCTGGCGGTCGGGCCCGATGGCGCGCTCTACCTCTGCAACAACGGCGGCAGCCGGTACGTCGAGGGCCGCTCGATGGGCGTCGGCCCGCATCCGGACTACAAGCACGGTTCGATCCAGCGCCTCGATCGGGAGACCGGCGCGGTCACGACCCTCTACACCACCTGCGACGGCCACCCCTTGTCGGCGCCCAACGACCTCGTGTTCGACACCGCCGGCGGCTTCTACTTCACCGACCTCGGCAAGCGCTACGCCCGCCACCGCGACCATGGCGGCATCTACTACGCGCGGCCGGACGGCTCGAAGATCGTCTGCCTCAGTTACCCGTTCATGAGTCCCAACGGTTGCGGCCTGTCGCCAGACGGAAAGGTGCTGTACGTCGCCGACACGGTGAGCGCCCGGCTCTACGCCTTCGACATCGAGGCGCCGGGCGTGTTGGCCGAGGCCGGCAGTTCGTGGGCGCATGCCGGTCGCGTGGTCGGCGGCGCGCCGCCGGGCCCGGCCGGCTTCGACAGTCTCGCCGTGCTCGCCAACGGCAACGTCGTGGTGGCGGCGCTGTCCATCGGCAAGCTGATCGAGTTCTCGCCCCAGGGCGCGATCGTGCGGGAGGTCGCGGTGCCCGACATCTACCCGACCAACCTGTGCTTCGGCGGCGCCGACATGCGCACCGCCTACGTCACCCTGTCCGACAGCGGCCGGCTGGGCGTGCTGCGGTGGCCGACGCCGGGATTGCGGCTCGCCTACAATTGAGGGCTCGAGCCCGGGCCGTTGCTCAGCCGGTAGCGCAGCCACACCGTGCCGCCGTCGAGGATGGTGTGGCTGGCCAGCGTCATGCGCTCGATCGGCGCGGGACCGAGATCGGCGTCGCCCGAGTTGAACACGATCGGGCCGCCGGTGCTGCCATCGACTACCGGCGAGATCACCAGGCTGATCTCGTCGACCAGGCCGGCGCGCAGGAAGGCGCCGTTGGCGCCGCCGCCGCCCTCGAGCAGCAGCCGGGTGAGGCCGAGCTCGCGGTTCAGCGTTTCCAGCGCGCCGGCAAGGTCGACGGTGTCGCGGCCGGCGAAGATGTACGAAATGCCTTCCGCGCGCAGGCCGGCGAGATGGCTGTCCGGCACCTGCTCGGTCAGGATCACCAGGATCGGGTCGCCGCCGATGTCGCGGCGCTCCCACACCGCCTTGCCGTGGCCGTCGAGGAAGATGCCCCATGCCTTGACGCCGCGCCGCGCCGTCTCGTCCATCGCGTACCAGTTCTGCCGCGAGAACCTCTCCGGCGTCGGCGGGTAGACCTTGCCCTTGCCGCGCGCGAATTCCTGCGCGGTCACGCGGCCGCACAGCCAGGAGCCGCCGGCGCCGCCTTCCTCGACCAGCCGGTCGTGCAGGGTTTCGAACAGGTTGGGCACCACGTTGGCCCTGGGCCGCCAGCGGCTGCCCCAGATGCGGCCGTCGATGCTGGTGACCATGTGGCAGAGGACATAGGGTTTCATGCGATCAGGCCGCGCGTCCGAAGTAGGCGTTCGTCGCCGTCGACTGGGTCTCGTAGATCGAGCCTCCCTTCAGAGGCGGCGGGTAGGGCAGGCGGACCGGGAGGTCCTTCATGCGTGGCTGCAGCACCGGTGCGCCGGCCAGCATCTCGCGCTCGAAGTCGGCCCAGTCGGTGCGCAGGCCGAGCAGCGGCCAGGCATCGGCCGCCGAGACCTCGTACAGCAGGAAGTTGCGCCCGCGATCCGAGGTATTGAGCGCCGAGCCGTGCAGGGCGCGCACGTGGTGGAAGGACATGCTGCCGGCGCGGCCGAGGCAGGGCACGGCGCGCGCGATCTCGGCACGGATGGTGTCGGGATCGATCATGCCGGCGAAGCGGCCATCGCTACCGTGGTGATCGAAGACCGGGCCGGTATGTGAACCCGGGGTCACCAGCATGGGGCCGTTCGACAGGTCCATGTCGTCGAGCATCACGCCGATCGCCAGCACGTCGTCGTTGGTGTGCGGGTAGAACGCCCAGTCCTGGTGCCACTCGACCGGCGAACCGTAGCGCGCCGACTTCAGGTTGAGCTTGGAGTTGTGCAGGCGGACGGCGGGACCGAGCAGCGCCTGCAGGATGGCGATCACGCGCGGGCTGCGCACCACCTCTTCGAACACGGGGTGGATCTTGTGCGGCGCCTTGATGCGACGCACGCGCGGATCGGCGGCCGAGTGGCCGGGCTCGAGGTCGTAGACGTCGGTGTGCACGGTCGTGCTGACCGACTCGGCGACCAGCCGGGCCAACTCCTGGCGCATGCGGGCGAGGACATCGGATCCGAGCACGTCGGCCACGACGATGACGCCGTCGCGCCGGTAGGTGCGGACTTCCTGTTCGCCGATCATCGCGGGTTCCTCCGGGTGCGGGCTCCTTGCCGGAGCGGCTGTCGGGCCGATGATAGCGGTGGTCGCCGATCGTTGGCCATACATCCGCCCCGAAGCCGTTCCAGTCTGAACGCGGAAAAGGAGTTCATGCATGCGCAACAGGATCGGCCTGATCGTCGCGACCGCCGCGGCCTTCACGTTGGCCGCGCCGGCTTTGGCGCAGAAGGACGACAATCCCGGCCACGGTCGCGGCGGACCGCCGGGCAAGAGCCAGGGCCAGGGCCAGGGCCAGGGCCAAGGCCAAGGACAGGGACAAGGACAAGGACAGGGACAGGGCGGTGGCCAGAGGGCCGGGGGAGCGCCGGCCACCGCTGCTCCGACCGCCACCCCGGGGTCGGTCATCGTGCCGGACCGCGACCGCACGACCATCGTCGGCTATTACCAGGCACAGTTCCGTGCCGGGAACTGTCCGCCGGGCCTGGCCAAGAAGAACAACGGCTGCCTGCCGCCGGGCCAGGCGAAGAAGCTGTGGACGCTCGGCCAGCCGCTGCCGTTGAACGTCGCCTACGCCGCCCTGCCCGGGGCGCTGCTGGTGCAACTCGGCGCGGCGCCAGCCGGCTACGAGTACATCCGGGTCGCCAACGACATCCTCCTGATGGCGGTGGGAACGCGGCTGATCGCCGGCGCGGTGGCCGACCTCGCCAGCCTGTAGCCCGGCCGCGGCGATCCGACTCGCCACGGCCGCGACGACGCGCGAACATCGACGCATCCTCAGCCGACGACAGGAGCGACCCTTGGTGGATCCGGCCAGCGAACTGGAGCGCCTGCGCAGGAAGTACGGCGATGCGACCGGCGCGGACGTGCACGACCCGGCCTTCAGGAAGGTGGTCGAGGGCGAGTTCCGCGGCGAGCATCGTGGCAAGCCCTACGCCGGCGTCGCGACCTTCATGGGCCTGCCGCACCTCGGCGAAGGTGTCGCCGCGCCCGGCTTCGCCGATCTCGACATCGCCGTGCTCGGCGTGCCGATGGACCTCGGCGTCACCAACCGGCCGGGCTGCCGGTTCGGCCCGCGCGGCGTGCGGCAGATCGAACGGATCGGCCCCTACGAACACGTGCTCGGGGTCGCGCCGGCCACGCTGGTGAAGGCGGCCGACATCGGCGACGTGCCGTTCCGAAGCCGCTTCGACCTCGAGAAGAGCCACGCCGACATCGAGGAGTACTTCGACCGGATCGTCGCCGCCGGCGTGGTGCCGCTCGCGGTCGGCGGCGATCACTCGATCACCCAGTCGATCCTGCGGGCCGTCGGGCGCGAGCGGCCGGTCGGCCTCGTGCACATCGACGCGCATTGCGACACCAGCGGTCCCTACGAGGGCTCGCGCTTCCACCACGGCGGCCCGTTCCGCCAGGCCGTGCTCGACGGCGTGCTCGACCCGCGCCGCACCGTCCAGATCGGCATCCGCGGCGGCGCCGAGTACCTGTGGGAATTCTCGGTCGATTCCGGCATGACGGTGATCCACGCCGAGGATGTCCCCCGGCGGGGCATCGACGCGGTGATCGCCGAGGCGCGGCGCGTCGTCGGCGACGGCCCGACCTACATCAGCTTCGACATCGACGGCATCGACCCGGCGTTCGCGCCGGGCACCGGCACGCCGGAGGTCGGCGGCCTCAGTTCGCTGGAGGGCCTGTCGATCCTCCGCGGCCTGCGCGGTCTCGACCTGGTCGGTGGCGACGTCGTCGAGATCGCGCCGCAGTACGACACGACGACCAACACCGTGCAACTGGGCGGCCAGGTCCTGTTCACGATCTTCAGCCTGCTGGCCCTGAGCCGGGCGGCGCGCCGCCCGGCCTGACCCGCTCCCCCGTCAGCGCTCCCCCGTCAGCGCGCCGCCGGCAGCCCGTCGCCGAACGGGTCTTCCGGGTGACGCAGCAGCACGGCCTCGCCGGTGACGTAGGCGCGGCCGGTGATGCTGGGGATGACGGCGCCGTCGACACCGGGCCGGTAGCGCGCCGTGAAGGTGCTGCCGACGATGCTCTCCTGCACCCACGGCTGGCCGGGCGCCAGCCTGCCGGCGGCGGCGAGGCAGGCGACCTTGGCGCTGGTGCCGGTGCCGCACGGCGAGCGGTCGTAGGCGCCGCCGGGGCAGAGCACGAAGTTGCGGCTGTCGATGCCGGGACGGCTGGGCGGCCCGTAGAACTCGACGTGATCGATCGGCGCGCCGTCGCGGCCGGTGACGCCCTGCGCGCCGAGCGCGGCCATCACCGCCTCGGCGTGGCGCGTCAGTTCCGCGACGTTGGACAGGGCGAGCACGACCGGCGCGTCGTGGATGCAGAAGAACCAGTTGCCGCCCCACGCCACGTCGCCGGTGACCGGGCCGAGGCCGGGCACCTCGACCGTCACGCCGGCGCGGTGGCGCCAGCTCGGCACGTTCTCGATCGTGACCTCGTTGCCGTCGGCGAGATCGACCCGGACCGTGCCGACCGGGGTCTCGAGGCGATGGCTGCCGGGGCCGATGCGGCCGAGATGGGCCAGCGTCACCGCGACCCCGATGGCGCCGTGCCCGCACATGCCGAGGTAGCCGACGTTGTTGAAGAAGATGACGCCGGCGGCGCAGCCCGGATCCTGCGGCGGCACCAGCAGGGCGCCGACCAGCGCGTCGGTGCCACGCGGTTCGTTGACGGCGAAGCTGCGGTAGCGGTCGTATGACCGGGCGAAGCGCTGCCACCGCTCGGCCAGCGGGCCGTCGCCCAGCGGCGGACCACCCTCGACGATCACCCGCGTCGGTTCGCCCTCGGTGTGGCTGTCGATCACGCGCATGGCTCTGTTGCCCCTCGGCCTCGGTCGCATGCCAGACTCGCACGCCGGGCACTTGGGCGCATCCGGCGTTGTCTGCTACGGAAGCACCCATGAAGCCACTTCTCAACGATGCCGAGCTGGTCGAACGCATCTTCGCGCACATCGACGCCAAGTCGACGGACACGGGAACGACGGTCTGGCGCGAGCCGGCCGAGAACTATTCCTCGCCGCAGCGCTTCGCCGCCGAGCTCGAGGTGATGCGGCGCGTGCCGATGGCGTTCTGTCCCTCGGCGGCGCTGCCCGAGCCGGGCTCGTACATCGCCCGCACCACCGTCGGCACGCCGCTGCTGGTGGTGCGCGGCAGCGACGGGGCCGTGCGTGCCTTCCGCAACGCCTGCCGCCATCGCGGCATGAAGATCGAGGAGGGCGAGAGCTGCAAGCGCGCCTTCTCCTGCCCGTACCATGCCTGGACCTACGGACTCGACGGCAGCCTGCGCCACGTGCCGGGCGAGGAGGGCTTTCCCGGTCTCGACAAGGCCAGCCACGGCCTGGTGCCGGTCGCCGCGGTGCACGAGCAGGGCGGCATCGTGTTCGTCACGCAGGACGCGCCGCTTTCCGACGGGCCGCTGTCGGCCCTGCCCGACCTGCTGCCGGACGACTACGTGCTGTTCAACAAGCTCGAGTTCGACGACGAGGCCAACTGGAAGCTGATCGGCGAGACCTCGATGGAGGGCTACCACATCAAGGCCCTGCACAATCAGTCCTTCTACCCCTACGGCTACGACAACCTGAACGTGGTCGAGCTGCACGGCCGCAATTCGCGCATCGTGTTCCCGTTCCGGCGACTGGAGAAGCTGCGGACGCTGCCGCGCGAACAGTGGAACGTGCAGGGGCGCCTGACCGACGTGCACCAGCTGTTTCCCAACAGCCACGTCAGCTTCCTGTCGAGCCATGCCATGCTGGTGATCCTCGAGCCGGTGACCCCGACACGCACGCACTGGGTGGTCTACCAGCTGGCGCCGCGGATCAAGAACGGGCTGCCGCTCGACATCGAGCAGGCGCGGCGGGACGCCAACTTCGTGCAGGATGCCGGCCTCACAGAGGATCGCCACGCCGCGCGCGCGATCCAGGAAGGCCTCGCCGCCCGCGCCAACACGCACTTCATCTTCGGTCACTACGAGCAGGCGATCGGCCACTTCCACCGCCACCTGGCCGAGCACGTCGAGAAGCTCGGCAAGGGCTAGCGCGGTCAGGCCGACGCCAGCCGCCGCAGCGCGTCCGCCATCTCGGCCGGCGTGCCGCGGCGCGCGACGCGACCCTCTTCGAGCAGCAGGATCTCGTGCATGCGTTCCAGCCGCGCCGCGCGGTGGGTGAGCAGCAGGATCGCGGTCCCGCCCTGGCGATCGAACAGGTCGTCGAGGAGCTGCGCCTCGGTGGTGCCGTCGAGACCCTCGGTCGGCTCGTCGAGCACCAGGATCGGGCGCCCGGCCAACAGCGTCCGCGCCAGCAGCAGCCGCCGCGCCTCGCCGCCGGACAGCTGTCTTCCGTGCGAGCCGACCTGGGTATCGAAGCCTTCCGGCTGGGCCTCGATGAAGGACAGGATCCGGGCCGCGCGGCAGGCCTCGCGCACGGCCTCGTCGCTGGCGTCGGGCCGCGCCAGCAGGAGGTTGTCGCGGATGGTGGTGCTGAACAGGTGGTCGTGCTGGGTCAGCAACGCCACGTGCCGCCGGACGTCGTCGCCACCGATCGAGTCGTAGGGCAGGCCAGCCAGGTCGAGGTGTCCGCGCCCGGCCGGGCGCAGCTTCGCGACGAGTTCGGCGAGCGTGGACTTGCCCGAGCCGCTGGCGCCGATGATGGCGATGCGTCGGCCCGGCGACAGGTCGAGCGAGACGTCGTGCAGGGTGTCGCGGTCCGCGCCGGGATAGCGAAAGCCGACCGCGCGCAGCGCCAGCGCGCCGCCCGCCGGCACCGGCTCGGGCGCCGGCGGATCGGCCACCGGGGCCGGCCGGTCGGCGAGGTCGAAGACGCGGCGCGCCGAGGCCAGCACCGCGGCCAGCGCCGGGAAAAGCGCGGGCAGGGGCGCCACGGTCTCGAAGGCACCGAGCGCCAGCAACGCCAGCATCGGCACGTCGGGCACGGCGAGGGCGCCGCCGGCCACCAGGGCCAGGCCCAGCGCGGCGATGCCCGCGACGCCGGCGTGGGCGGCGAACTGCACCACCGCGTTGGTCAAGGCGGTGTCGCGGGCGAGCCGGCGCTCGTCGGCGACCATGGCGTCGCTGGCCGCGAGCACGGCGGCGCGATGGCGACGGGCCGGGTCGTAGATCGCGAGCTCGGCCAGGCCCTCGACCTCCTCGACCAGCGCGGCGTTGAGGCCGGCGGTGCGCTCGACCAGGCGGCGCGCCGTGGCGGCGTTGCCGCGGTGCAGGCGCCACGGCAGCCCGACGCCGGCCACGATCGCGGCGAGGCCGACCAGCGCCGCCATGCGCCCATCGTGGTGCCAGAGAAACAACAGCACCGGCACCAGCACCAGCACCGCCGCGACCGCCGGCGACACGACGCGCAGGAAGGCCTGCTCGAGCCGGTCGATGTCGGCGCGCAGCCGGGTCAGCACGTCGCCGTGGCGCAGCGCGTCGCTGGCGGCGGGCGCGTTGCGCTCCAGCCGTTCGAACAGCCACGGCCGCAAGCCAGCCACGAAGCGGAGGGTCGCCTCGTGACCGACCAGCCGCTCGGCGTAGCGGCCGAGGATGCGGACGATGGCGAAGGCTCGGATCATCGCCGCCGGGGCGAAGTAGTTGATCAGCGCCCCGGCGAGGCCGGCCAGCGCCATCGCGGTGATGAACCAGCCGGACGTCGCCAGCAGCGCGGCATGGGCGAGCGTCGCCAGCGCCGACAGGATCGCGGCGAGCGCCATCCAGCGCGCCTGCGGGCGCATCAGCCGGAGAAGGCGGCCGAGCGTCGTCATGGCGCGGCCCGCTCCTCGACCACGCGGCCGCGGTCGAGCACGACGACACGGTCGGCGTGGGCGACGGTGGCGAGGCGATGGGCGACGATCAGCACGGTGCGGCCGACGCGCAGCGCGGCGATCGCCCGCTGCACCAGCGCCTCGTTGTCGCCGTCGAGGTGCGCGGTCGGCTCGTCGAGCAGGACCAGCGCGGCATCGCGGTAGAAGGCGCGGGCCAGCCCGATGCGCTGGGCCTCGCCGCCCGAGAGGCGCAGGCCGCCGTCGCCGATCGGAGTATCGTAGCCCTGCGGCAGGGCGTCGATACGGTCGGCGATCGCGGCCTGGCGGGCGGCCCAGGCAATGCGCGCGCGGTCGGGCGTCGCGACCCCGAGAGCGATGTTCTCGGCCACCGTCGCGGCGAACAGGGTCGGCCGTTGCGGCACGTAGGCGATGCGCCGGCGCAGCGTGGCGATGTCGGCGGCATCGAGGCAGCGGCCATCGACGCGCACCGTGCCGCCGCTCGGCGCCACGAAGCCCATCGCCAGCGCCAGCAGGCTCGACTTGCCGGAACCCGAGGCGCCGACCAGCGCCACCGTCTCGCCGGCCGCGACCGCCAGGGTGACGCCGTCGAGCGCCCGGCGCCCGTCGGCATGGACCAGCGACACGTCGTCGAAGGCGAGCGCGATGGCGCCGGTGCCGGCCGGCGCTGCCGAACCAGCGGTCGCCGCGGCCGGCAGGGCGACCTCGGGCAGCGCGTCGAGCTCGGCGAGGCGATGGGCGGCGCCCAGCGCTTCCATGCGGGCGTGGTAGGCCGCCCCCATGGCGCGCAGCGGCAGGTAGAACTCCGGCGCCAGCAGCAGGATGAACAGGCCATTGAAGTAGCCGACCTGGCCCCACATCAGCCGGAAGCCGATCAGCACCGCGACCAGGGCGATCGCCACGGTGGCGAAGAACTCCAGCGCGAAGGCCGACAGGAAGGCCAGCCGCAGCACCCGCATCGTGTCCTGGCGGTAGCGCTCGGCGGCATCGCCGACCGCGGCGACCATGCGCGGTCCCGCGCCCAGCAGCTTGATCGGCAGCAGTCCCTGCACGGCGTCGAGGAACTGTCCCGACATGCGCTGCAGGTGCTGCCACTGGCGCTGGTTGCGCGCCTCCGCGCCGCGGCCGATCAGCACCATGAAGACGGGGATCAGCGGCGCGGTGACGAACAGGATCGCGCCCGAGATCCAGTCGAGCGGCGTCACCACCACCAGGATGCCGAGCGGCAGCAGCGCCGCCTGCGCCACCGCCGGCAGGTAGCGGGCGAAGAACGGCTCGAGCCCGCGCGCGCCGTCCGACAGCGCTGCCACCAGGTCGCCGGTCGCGCGGCCGGCCAGCCCGATCGGCCCGACGCGGTCGAGCTTGTCGAGCAGGGCGCGGCGCACCGCCGGCACGACCGCCATCGCGGCATCGAAGGCCGAGCGCTCGGCGGCGAAGGCGGCGACGGCCCGCGCCGCGATCACGGCGGCAAGGAGCGCGAACGGGACACCGAGCGACTCGAGCGGCCGCTTGCCGATCAGCCCCGCGTCGAGGATCGAGGCCAGCAGCCAGGCCTGCGCGATCACCAACGCGCCGGCGACACCGCCGGCCGCCACGGCGCGGCGCAGGCCGCGCCCGGCGGCCGGCTTCCAGGCGGCGATGTAGGCGGCGTCGGAGGGAGGCGTCGTCACCGGCGTCGAGTACCACAGGGCGATGGCGGATGCCGCTCCCCGTATCGCTTTCCGGCATGGCCGGGGCGCTTGCCTTGACTTTGCGGAAGTGGCCTCCAAGCTTGGAACGGGAATTGCGAGTTCCCGGCCGGACATTGGGCGAGGAGGGGCAATGAACTGCAGCACCACGTTCGGCCGCCGGGCACTGGTCAAGGGCGGCGCGGCGCTCGTCCTGTCGACGGCCGCGATCGGCCCGGCACGGGCCCAGGCCGCCTACCCGGACAAGCCGGTGAAGGTTACCGTATCCTATGGACCGGGCGGCGCCATCGACGTCGTCGCGCGCATCCTCGCCGAGCACATGAGCGGCACGCTGGGCAAGCCGGTGCTGGTCGACAACAAGCCGGGCGCCGGATCGACCATCGCGGCCGACCTGATCGCGCGCGCGGCACCGGACGGTTACAGCCTGCTGGTCACCGGCATGGCCCACTCGGTGATCCCCGAACTGTTCCCGCAGGTCACGTTCGACCCGGTCAAGGACTTCCAGCCGATCAGCCACCTCGGCCTGATGCCGTTCGTGCTCGCGGTCCATCCGTCGGTGCCGGCGACCGACTTCGCGTCGTTCATCGCCTACCTCAAGGCCAATCCCAACAAGGTGAACTGCGGTTCCGCCGGTCCTGGCAGCTCGGCCGACCTTGGCCAGATGCTGCTGGCCAAGATGGCGGGCGTCGAGTTCGTCCGCGTGCCCTATCGCTCGACGCCGGCGGCCATGACCGACCTCGTCGCCGGCCGCGTCTCGTTCATGATGGACTCTCAGAACGTGCTCGTGCCGCACGTCAAGAGCGGCGCCCTGCGCGCGCTGGCGGTCAGTTCGCTCGACCGCTCGCGGCTGGTGCCCGAGGTGCCGACGCTCGACGAGCTTGGCCTCAAGGGCTTCGATGCCGGCAGCTGGCAGGCCATGCTGGCGCCGGCCAGGACGCCGCAGCCGGTGGTCGATCGGCTGGTGAAGTCGCTCGAGGCGGCGTTCGCCGACCCGGCGATCCAGAACCGCTACGTCGAGCTGGGCTACCAGATGCCGCGCAAGGTCGGTCCCGACGCGCTGGCGGCGTTCCTCGCCGCCGAGGCGGCGAAGTGGGGGCCGCTGGCCAAGGCCACCGGGACCGGTTGAGGGAGGGGCGGGAATGGCGGGACTGACGGCGGCCGAGGTCGAGACCTTCCATCGCGACGGCTACTACGCACCGGTCGACGTGTTCGGCGTCGAGGAAGCGCGCCGCTGGCGTGCCGACCTCGAGGCGTTCGAGCGCACCCTGCCGCCCGGACCGGTCTCGGCCGGCAACCGGCGCAAGCTGCACGTGCGCCTGCCCTGGGCGCGCGACCTCGTCGAGGACCCGCGCCTGCTCGACGTCATGGAGTCCATCCTCGGACCCGACATCCTGGTCTTCACCAGCACCTTCTTCATCAAGGAGCCCCGGACCGACGCGATCACCGTGTGGCACCAGGACTCGACCTACTTCGGCCTGACCCCCCACGAGCACGTCACGGCGTGGGTCGCGCTGTCGGAGGCCTCGATCGAGGCCGGCTGCATGGAGTTCATTCCCGGCAGCCACAAGCTCGGCCAGCTGCAGCACATGCGCGACAGCGCGCCGGGCGCGATCAACGCCGGCGCTCGCTCGATCAGCCAGCCGATCGACACCGACAACGCCCGCTTCGCCCCGATCCGTACCGGGCAGGTTTCGCTCCACCACACGCTGGTGGTCCACAACTCGCCGCCCAACCGCAGCGACGATCGCCGCATCGGCTTCGGCATCAGCTACATCCCGGCGCATTGCCGCCACACCGGCAGCAAGCGCATGTCGGCGATGCTGGTGCGCGGGCAGGACCGCTACGGCCACTTCGACCTCGAGGCCGACCCGCGCACGCTGGGCGAGGCCGAGCGGGTGGCCGCCCACGAGCGCGCCTACGCGCGCTACCGCGAGTGCCATGCCGAGCAGATGGCCCGGCACGTCGCGGCCGCCGCCTGATCCCCTGGCCTTTCCGGAGAACCGATCGTGAAGCCGTTGCAGGGTAAGGTCGCCATCGTGACCGGCGCCTCGTCGCCGGTCGGCATCGGCGCCGCGGTGGCGCGGCGTCTCGCTGGTTCCGGGGCGCGCCTGCTGCTGGTCGCGGACGTTTCGCCCGACGCGGTCGCGGCCGAGTGCGCGACCCTGCTCGGCGACCCCGCCGGCGTCGCGGCCCTGCAGGTCGATCTCGCCGATCCCGCTTCCATCGACCGGATGATCCGGGAGGCGGAGGCGCGTTTCGGCGGTATCGACCTGCTGGTCAACAACGCCGCGATCCGGATCAACCGCAAGTTCGGCGAGTTCACGGTCGAGGACTTCGACCGCGGCGTGGCGATCAACCTGCGTGCCCCGTTCCTCGCCAGCCAGGCGGTGCTGCCGTCGATGCGTCGTCGCGGTGGCGGCCGCATCGTCCACGTCGCCAGCCAGCTCGGCTCCGTCGCCTACCAGACGCGGACCGTCTACGGCATGACCAAGGCGGCGTTGATCCACCTCGCCAAGTCGATGGCGCTGGAGCTGGCGACCGACAACATCCAGGTCAACACGGTGTCGCCGGGCCCGATCGCCACCCAGCCGATCCTCGACCGCCAGCGCGACGAGCCGGAGGAATCGGCGCGCCGGCAGGAGTACGTGCCGATGCGGCGCTTCGGCCGGCCGGAGGAGATCGGCGAGGTCGTGCACTGGCTGCTGACGACGCCGGCCGCGTACCTGACCGGCCACGACCTGGTCGTGGACGGCGGCTACACCATCCATTGAGCCCGATGCCCGCTCCGCGACGGCCGGTCCAACTCTGGAACCTCATGAAAGGGCTGGCGCCCAGGGCGCCGGCGATCCCGCGATGGCCATAAAGCTCCAGGAAACGTTGCGCGGCGTGTTCTACGCGCCCTTCTACGCCACGATGGCGCGCAACGCCTTCGCCGACGAAGGCGTGGAGATCGAGTTCGTGAGTTCACCGAGGCCGCAGGATGCCGCGCGCCGGTTGGTCGACGGCGTGGTCGATGTCTGCTGGGGCGGGCCGATGCGGGTGATGGAGACCTACCAGCAGATCCCCGACTGCAACATCGTGAGCTTCGCCGAGGTCGTGACGCGCGACCCTTTCATGCTGGTGGGGCGGGTGCCGCGACCCGACTTCAGGCTCGCGGACCTGCGCGACATGACGCTGGCCTCGGTCAGCGAGGTGCCGACGCCGTGGCTGTGCCTGCAGCACGACCTGCGCGAAGCCGGCATCGACCCGGCATCGCTGCGACGGGTTTCCGATCGCGCCATGGCGCAGAACGTGGAAGCGCTGAAGGCCGGCACGGTCGACGTCATCCAGTTGTTCGAGCCGTTTCCCAGCCAGCTGGAGGCGGCGGGAGAGGGGCACGTCTGGTACGAGGCGGCGCGCCGCGGCCCGACCTCGTACACGAGCTTCTACACGCGGCGCGACCTGCTGACGGCGCGCCGCGACGAACTGCGCGCCATGGTGAGGGCGCTCGCCACGACCCAGCGCTGGATCGCCGGCGTCGATGCCGAGACCATCGCACGCACCGTGGCGCCGTACTTTCCCGACCTGCCCGCGTCGATCCTCGAGCGCGCCTACCGGCGCTACAAGTCTCTCGGCATCTGGAACACCGATCCGGTGCTGTCGCGCGATGGTTACAACCGTTTGCGAGATAGCATGGTCTCTGCACGATACGTCGATCCCGGGACGCCGTTCGAGACTGCGGTGGACAATAGCCTTGCTGAGGAAATCATCGCCTCCGGGTGTTGAAAGTCCTTTTCCCGATAAACTTTTTCACAAAAGTTAAAGGTCACGGGCAAAGCGCTTGACCGCGGCCTGACTTTGACGCACTGCCATGCGCGACCCATGGCAACGACGTGGAGTCAGTCCATCTGCGGGTCGGCCTCTCGAGCGCCCGCCAACCGGTGAGCGACATGAAGGCCCTGAAGCAGATGACCAACCGCGAACTGTTGACCTTGAGGACCAAGGTCGAGCAGGTGATTCGCCGCCGGGAAGAGAAGGCGCGCCGCGACCTGGTGCGCCTGGTCGAATCGCTGCGGGCAGGCCGTCGCGCCAGCGCCGCGCCCGGCGAGGCCCATCCGCTCAAGGGCCGCAAGCTCAAGCCCAAGTACCGCAACCCTGCCGACAAGAACCAGACCTGGGCGGGCCGCGGCAACCAGCCCCGCTGGCTGAAGGCCGAGCTCAAGCGCGGCAAGAAGCTGGCGGCGTTCCTGGTTCGCTGAGGCGGCTTGACCTGCATCAAGCGTGAAGGGCACGGCCGGGCCTAGGCTGCGCGGGACGCGGGTAATCGTACCCGGGCGTCACCCGACGAAAGAGCAGCAGCATGACGCAAGGCAAGGCGGTGGCGCCGGATGCCCAGGACCCGGCAGTCACCGGTGAACGGCTGGAGAAGACCCTGGCCTCGGAGCGCGTCGAGGCCGTTCAGCAGGCCGAGATCGCGGCCTTGGCCGATATCCTCGAAACGCCTGGCGCCCAGGAAGGCGTGGCCGCCATCATCGCCGGCGCCTCGCCCGACGACGCCGCCCGCCTCCAGAAGTCGTTCGGCCTGCCGAAGCCGCCCGGCCAGCCGGCCAAGCCGAGCGACGCGCTGGCCGACGACTGGCGGATGGGCGGCTATCCCTACAAGTACAAGATGCTGCGCCGCGACTACGAGCAGCAGAAGTTCCTGCTGCAAACCGAGTTGCTGAAGCTGCAGGGCTGGGTGAAGGACGCGCGGCAGAAGGTCGTCATCCTGTTCGAGGGCCGCGACGCGGCCGGCAAGGGCGGCGCGATCAAGCGCTTCATGGAACACCTCAACCCGCGCGGCGCGCGCGTCGTGGCGCTCGAGAAGCCGAGCGACGTCGAGCGGGGCCAGTGGTACTTCCAGCGCTACATCAGTCACCTGCCGTCGACCGGCGAGATCGTGCTGTTCGACCGCAGCTGGTACAACCGCTCCGGCGTCGAGCGGGTGATGGGTTTCTGCAGCGATGCCGAGTACCAGGAGTTCCTGCTGCAGGTCCCGGGCTTCGAACGCAACCTCGTGCGCAGCGGCATCCACCTGATCAAGTTCTGGTTCTCGGTCAGCCGCGACGAGCAGCGCCGCCGCTTCAAGGAGCGGCGGATCCACCCGCTCAAGCAGTGGAAGCTGTCGCCGGTCGATCTCGCCAGCCTCGACAAGTGGGACGAGTACACGCGCGCCAAGGAAGGCATGTTCTTCGCCACCGACACCGCCGATTCGCCGTGGACGGTGATCAAGTCCGACGACAAGAAGCGGGCCCGGCTCAACGCCATGCGCTACGTGCTGCACGCGCTGCCGTACAAGGGCAAGGACGTCGATCGGATCGGCCGCGTCGACGACCTGCTGGTCGGCCGCGCCAACATCATCCACGAGCGCGGCGAGTACGCCGCCGCGATGTCGGGTCCCTGACCGGCGTCAGGCGACGACGCGGCCGCCGTCGACGTAGAGGTTGGCGCCGTTGATGTAGGCGCCGGCGTCCGAGCACAGCAGCAGTGCCGCGCCGACCAGGTCGTCGGGCGTGCCGAGCCGGCCGGCGGGGATTCGCTGCACCAGTGCCTCGCCCTCGGTCGCCATCTGCGTCCGGTTGCGCGCCGTCAGGATCGCGCCCGGCGCCAGGTTGTTGACCGTGACGCCGCGACCGCCGACCTGGCGCGCGAGGTTCCACGCCCAGTTGAGCTGCGCCGCCTTGGCGCCGGCATAGACCAGCATCTTCGGGTGGGGCCGCTCCTGCTGCACGCTGCCGATGGTGACGACGCGGCCCCAGCCACGGTCGGCCATCGGCGGCACCAGCGCCTGCAGCAGTTCGAGCGGGCTGCGCAGGTTGACCGCGGTCTGCCGGTCGAAGCGGTCGCGCGAGATCGTGTCGTAGGGTTCCGGCAACTCGATCGAGGCGTTGAGCACCAGGATATCGACCGGCGCCCAGGCGGCGACGGCAGCGGCGAGGTGATGCCCGGCATCGTCGGCGGCGAAGTCCTGGGCGAAGGCGCGCGCAACCCCGCCGGCCTGCTCGATCTCCCGCACCACGCCCTCGGCATCGCGGGTCTCCTCGGCGGTCCCGACGTGGTGGATCGCCAGCCGCGCGCCGACGCCGGCCAGGGCCAGCGCGATGGCGCGCCCGATCTCGCGCCGGGCGCCGGTGACCAGCGCGGTGCGGTTGTCGAGGCGGAAGCGGTCCAGCGGGTTCGATGGCATGCGGACTCCGGGGCGGCATCCGCGGCGCATTGACGGTTGCGGGCGGGCGGCGCGGGTGGCTGTATCGTCGGCCACAGGATAGCCCTCCCGAGAGGCCCGATCACATGACTTCGAGCGACCCCGTCCCCGGCCGCAAGCCGGCCATCGATCGCGAGGCGCTGCGCCGCAAGTATGCGGAGGAGCGCGACAAGCGCCTGCGTGCAGACGGCAACGCCCAGTACCTGCAGATGGCCGGCCGCTTCGCCCGCTACCTCGAGGACCCTTACATGCCGGTGGTGCCGCGCGCGCCCCGGACCGACCATGTCACCTTCGCCTTCATCGGTGGCGGCTTCGCGGGCCTCGTGACCGGTGCGCGGCTGGTCGAGGCCGGCGTGCGCGACGTGCGCATCATCGAGAAAGCCGGCGACTTCGGCGGCACCTGGTACTGGAACCGCTATCCCGGTGCGCAGTGCGACACCGCCTCGATGGTCTACATGCCGCTGCTCGAGGAGACCGGGCATCGCCCGAGCGAGAAGTACGCGCACGCGCCGGAGATCCTGGCCCACTGCCAGCGCATCGGCCGGCACTACGGCCTGTACGAGAACGCGCTGTTCCACACCCAGGTCGAGGAACTGTCGTGGGACGCCGCCAACGCGCGCTGGAACATCCGCACCAACCGCGGCGACGCCTTCACGGCGCAGTTCATCGGCCTCGGGACCGGCCCGCTGCACGTGCCCAAGCTGCCGGGCATCCCGGGCATCGAGAGCTTCGAGGGCCACGCTTTCCACACCAGCCGCTGGGACTACGCCTACACCGGTGGCGATCCGCTGGGCGCGCCGATGACGAAGCTGGCCGACAAGCGCGTCGGCATCATCGGCACCGGTGCCACGGCGGTGCAGGCGGTGCCGCACCTCGCGAAGACGGCGAAGGAGCTCTACGTCTTCCAGCGCACGCCGTCGTCGGTCGACGTCCGCGCCAACGCGCCGATCGACCCGGACTGGTTCGCCTCGATCGCGACGCCCGGCTGGCAGCAGCGCTGGCTCGAGAACTTCACCGCCAACCAGGCCGGCGGCAACGCCACCGAGGACCTGGTGCAGGACGGCTGGACCGACCTCGCGCGGCGGATCCGCGAGCGCATCCTCACCATCCCGAAGGGCGAGCGCACCCGCGAGGCCATGCTGGCCGCGTTCGAGGATGCCGACCACGAGAAGATGGAGGAGATCCGCGCCCGCGTGGACAGCATCGTCGGGGACCACGAGACCGCTCGGAAGCTGAAGGCGTGGTACCGGCAGCTGTGCAAGCGGCCGTGCTTCCACGACAGCTACCTCCAGGCCTTCAACCGGCCCAACGTCCACCTCGTCGATACCGACGGCAAGGGCGTCGAACGCATCACGCCGCGGGGGGCGGTTGTGGCCGGCGTCGAGTACCCGCTCGACTGCCTGGTCTACGCCTCGGGCTTCGAGGTCGGCACCGAGTATCGCCGGCGCTCCGGCTTCGACCTGGTCGGCCGCGCTGGCCATCGCCTGTCCGACCACTGGAAGGGCGGCATGCGCACCAAGCACGGCATGCACGTGCACGGCTTTCCCAACGCCTTCATCGTGCAGCCGACCCAGGGCGCCAACCTGATCTCCAACGTGCCGCACAACCTCGTCGAGGCCGGCCGCACCATCGCGGTGATCGTGCGGGCGGCGCTCGATCGCGGCGCGCGCGAGGTCGAGGTCACGAAGGAGGCGGAGGATGCCTGGGTCGAGCTGATGCTGACCGCGACCGGGCGCATGACCGGCGGCGCCGACTGCACGCCGGGCTACTACAACAACGAGGGCCAGGACACCGGCCTGGCCGGCCGCCTCAACGTCGGCTACCCGGCCGGCGCGTCGGCGTACTTCAGCTACATCGACGGCTGGCGCCGGAGCGGCGCGTTCGAGGGCCTCGCCTTCGACGGGATGACGTTCGACGGCCGCGCGGCCTCACTCGGACAGGGTGATGTTGTTGTCGCGGATCAGGCGGCTCCAGGTGACGCCCTCGTCGGCCACGAACCGGTCCAGCTCGGCGGGTGACCAGTCCTTCAGGACGGTGCCGAGCTGGGTGGCGCGCGCCACCACGACGTCCATCTTCGCGACCTTGCGCATCGCCGCGTTGAGCCGGTCGATCACCGGCTGGGGCGTACCGGCCGGCGCGAACATGGCGTACCAGGCGTCGAGCATGAAGTTCGGCAGGCCCGCCTCCGCGGTCGTCGGGATCTCGGGGAAGGCCGGATGGCGCTCCTGGCTGGCCAGGCCCAGCGCCTTGAGGTTGCCCGACTTGATGTGCTGGGCGACCGACGGCGGGCTCATGACGGCGAACTCGACCTGCCCGGCCACGAGGTCCGAGGTCAGCGGGCCCGCGCCCTTGTAGGGGACGTGGGTCATGTCGAGGCCCTGTTCCTTGTTCAGCCGCACGCCGCCGATGTGGGCGACCGAGCCGGGGCCGAAAGAGGCGTAGTTGAGCTTGCCCGGGTTGGCCCGGGCATAGGCGAGGAAGCTCTTGAGGTCGTCGGCCGGCACCTTCCTGGGGATGACGAGCACCTGTGGCGCGATCGCGCCCATGGCGACGCCGGAGAAATCCTTCGGGCTCCAGTTCAGGTCCTTGATCATCGCCGGGTTGGCGGAGTGATAGGACGAGTACTGCATCAGCAGCGTGTATCCGTCCGGCTTGGCGCGGGCGACCAGCGCGGTCGCGATGTTGCCGTTGCCGCCGCCCTTGTTGTCGATGACGACCGGCTGACCCAGTTCCCTGGCGAGGTGCTCGGCGAACAGCCGCGCGATCAGGTCGGTGCCGCCGCCGGCCGGGGCGGCGACCACCAGCGTGATCGGCTTGTCCGGCCACGTGCCCTGGGCACGGCTGGCGGGCAGCGGGATGGTGGCCGCGGCCGCGGCAACGCCCAACAGGTGACGACGTTTCATGGCTTCCTCCCGGGGCGACAGCTTGCGCCATCACGGTGACCGCCGCCAAGCGTCCCGGTGTTCCCTGCGAAACGCGCGCGTTGACGAGCGGCCGTTCCCGGCGCGACCCTAGGCGCTCCAGGAGGTTTACCCATGCAAGGTTCGCTGCGCGGCAACGGCGGTCCCCGCTACCGGCACATGGTCGAGGAGGGCGCGCCCTACGAGACGATCACGGTCGACAAGGTGACGCCGATCATCGGCGCCGAGATCGGCGGCATCGACCTCACCAAGCCGCTGTCGAACCGCCAGCAGGACGAGGTCCACCGCGCGCTGGCCGAGAACCTGGTGCTGTTCTTCCGCGACCAGCCGCTGTCGCCGCAGCAGCACATGGCGTTCGGCCGCCTGTTCGGGGACCTGCACGTGCATCCGGCGGCGCCGCACGAACCGGGCATGCCCGAGATGATGATCATCCACTCCGACAAGGACAGCCCGCGCGCCAACGGCGAGGGCTGGCACTCCGACGTGAGCTGCGAGGAGGAGCCGCCGATGGGCAGCATCCTGCACATCGAGAAGTGCCCGCCGCGCGGCGGCGACACGCTGTTCGCGAACATGTACGCCGCCTACGAGGCGTTGTCCGACCGCATGAAGGCGTACCTCGAGGGCATGACCGCGATCCACGACGGCGAGCACGTCTACCGCGGCCTGTTCTCCTACAAGGGCGTTGCCGACAAGCCGGTCTACCCGCGGGCCGAGCACCCGGTGGTGCGCACCCACCCGGTGACCGGCCGCAAGTGCCTCTACGTCAACCAGGGCTTCACCAGCGCGCTGGTCGGGGTGCCGCGCGACGAGGGCGACGCGGTGCTGCGCTACCTCTACCAGCACATGGAGAACCCGCTGTTCCAGTGCCGCTTCCGCTGGCGCGACAACTCGGTGGCGTTCTGGGACAACCGCTGCGCCCAGCACCGCGCGATGTGGGACTACTGGCCCCACACCCGCAGCGGCCACCGCGTCACCGTGAAGGGCGACCGGCCGGTCTGACGCCGCCGGCATAGCCCATGGCGGCGCACCTCGGCGTCAACTTCGGCAGCCTGTTCATGGCGCCGCCGGTGGCGCCGGACGTGGCGGCCCGGCAGATCGCGGCGCTGCCGGTGTCGCGGGCCAAGACCTTCTCGTACCGCGGCGCCGACCTCGCCTTCATCCGCGCGGCGGCCGCCGTCGGCCTGAGGCTGGCGGTCGGGGTGCCGAACGACCAGCTCGAGCGGCTGGCCGGCGGCGACACCCGCGACCTCGTCGACGTCCTCGCGCCCTCGGCCGGGGCCATCGACTTCCTGTCGGTGGGCAACGAGCCGCTCGACCCGATGTACGGTGGCGCGCACGACCGCCGCCTCGTCCCGGCGATGCAGGCCGTGCAGGCGGGGCTTGGGCGAGCGGGACTGGGCATCGGCGTCACCTGCGCGCACAGCTACGGCATCATGGCGGTGTCCTACCCGCCCTCGGCCGGCGCACTCGACCCGGCGCGGCAGGAGTTGGTGCGCGCGACCTGCGCGGTGGCGCAGGCGACCGGGGCACCGTTCCTCGTCACCCTGTACCCGTTCCTCGCCTACCTGTCGGCGCCGGCCGAGATCCCGCTCGACTACTGCCTGTTCACGGCGCCGCCCGGCCGCGCCGTGCCCGACGGCCCCTACCGCTACGGCAACCTGTTCGACGCCATGCATGACGCCCTCGCGGTCGCGCTCGGCCGCATCGGCTTCCCCGACCTCGAGATCGTGGTCGGAGAGACCGGCTGGCCGACCGCCGGCGCGGCCGCCGCCACGATCGCCAACGCGCGCCTGTTCAACCAGGGCCTGATCGAGCACGGCCGCAGCGGCGCCGGCACGCCGCGCCGGCCGGGACGGCCGGTCACGGCCTACCTGTTCGAGATGTACGACGAGGCCAACAAGCCGCCGACGCCGGGACCGTTCGAGAGCGCTTGGGGGCTCTACAACAGCGCGCTGCAGCCCAAGTACCCGCTGGGCTGGTGAGGCTCAGCTTCCCTCGACGTTCCTCTTGATGTTGGCGAGGCCCAGGACCGCTTCCTCGTCGATGCGGCGGACCTGGTCCTCGGTGGCGGCGCGCGGCCGTTGCGGGTTGCGCACGATGCGGGTGAAGCGGGTGCCGCCCTCGGCCGGCTCGAGGCTGTAGTGGACTACGACCGGGCCGATGAAGCTGGTGTGGGTGAGGCCGATCCACAGCGACGGCCGCTCGCAGGCGATCACGACCCAGTCGAGGTCGACCCGCCCGCTGCGCGTGCTCCAGTGCTCGTGGAAGGTGTCGCCGAAGCCCATCGGCCGGTTGTCGCAATCGATCTCGTGCGACGACGGCAGCCACTCGGGCCACGACTTCGGGTTGGTGACGTAGTCGAAGATCTTCTCCGCCGGCGCGGCGATGACGATGCTGTTGCTGTGCTTGAACGGAACGGTGGCCATGCGCTTCCTCCCGCTTCCTAGATGCCCGATTCGCGGCCGCCGCGCCATGCGCTGGCTATGGTGGCTTCGGCCTCGGCGAGGCAGGCGGCCTGACGCTCCGTCGACCAGCCGGCCAGCGTGCGGTAGGGCATGGTCAGCCGCGGGTTGCCTTCCAGCATCCCGCGGTTGCGGATCAGGAACGCCCAGTAGAGGCGGTTGAACGGGCAGGCCTTCGGCCCCGTCTTCTGCTTCACGTCGTAGGCGCAGCCGCGGCAGAAGTCGGACATGCGGTCGATGTAGGCGCCCGACGCCGCGTAAGGCTTCGACGCCATGCGGCCACCGTCGGCGAAGGTGGCCATGCCCAGCGTGTTGGGCATCTCCACCCACTCCACCGCGTCGGCGTAGACGGCGAGGTACCAGCGCTCGATCTCTTGCGGCGCGATGCCGGCCAGAAGCGCGAAGTTGCCGGTCACCATCAGGCGCTGGATGTGGTGCGAGTAGGCATGGTCGCGGGTCGCCGCGACCGCCTGGGCCACGCAACGCATGTCGGTGTCGCCGGTCCAGTAGAAGTCGGGCAGCGGGCGCGCGGCCGACAGGGCATTCGAAGCGGCGTAGGCCGGCATCAGCGTCCAGTAGACGCCGCGCACGTACTCGCGCCAGCCGAGGACCTGGCGCACGAAGCCCTCGACCGCGTTGATCGGCGCGCGGCCGTCGCGCCACGCCGCCTCGGCGGCCGCGCAGGCCTCGCGCGGGGACAGCAGCCCGATGTTGAGCGCCGGTGCCAGCAGCGAGTGGAACAGGAACGGCGCGCCGGCCTTCATGGCGTCCTGGTAGTCGCCGAAGCGCGGCAGCGCCGTGTCGACGAAGTCGGCCAGCGCCGCCAGCGCCTCGGCCCGGGTCACCGGCCAGCCGAAGGTGGCGAGCGTGCCGAAGTGATCCGGGAAGCGCGCCTCGACCAGCGCCATGACCTCGCGCGTGACCGCGTCTGGCGCGAACCGGCGGCGCGGCGGGGTCGCCATGTCGGCCGGCAGGCGCTTGCGGTTCTCGGGATCGAAGTTCCAGGCCCCGCCAGCCGGCTGGTCGCCGTCCATCAGCACGCCGTGCTCACGCCGCATCTCGCGGTAGAAGTGCTCGAGGCGCCAGCCGCGGCGCCCGCGCGCCCATTTCTCGAAGCGGGCGCGGCTGGCATAGAATCGCGCGTCGGCCCGCACCTCGACCGGCAGGCCGAAGCGCGCCGACCAATCCGCCATCGCCTGCTCGATCCGCCACTCGCCGGGCTCGGTGACCACGATGCGGTCGACGCGGTGGCGTGCGAGGGCGCGGGCGATCTCGCCGTCGAAGCTGCCGCTGTTGGCGGGATCGTCGAGCCGCACGTAGTCGACGCGGATGCCCCGCGCGGCCAGCTCGGCCGCGAAGTGGCGCATCGCCGACAGGAACAGCACCAGCTTCTGCTTGTGGTGGCGGACGTAGGTCGCCTCGGCGGCGACCTCCATCATCAGCACGACGTCGCGTGCACGGTCGAGATCGGCGAGCGTCGGCAGGTCGGGGGAAAGCTGGTCGCCGAGTACGACGCGCAGCGCGCTCATGTCCGGGGTCCGCCGGCGGCTTTCCTCCGTGCCGAGCCGCGGCAGCGGTCCGAGCAGTACTTCACCTGCTTCCAGTCGCGGGCCCACTTGCGTCGCCACGCGAACGGGCGCTGGCAGGCGGCGCAGACCTTGGTCGGCAGGTCGGCCTTCTTGCGCATCCGCGGCATCCGCTCACCACGGGACCGGCGTGCCGCGCCAGTCGAAGAAGCCGCCACTGTCGCTGGCCGACAGGCCGTCGAGCACGGCGAGCAGGTGACGGGCGGCATCGGCCGGCGCGTGGACCTCCGGCCCGGGACGGGTGAACGGCGCAGACAGCGGCGTGGCGACGGTGCCGGGATGCAGGGCGACGCACAGCGCCTCAGGGGCGCGGCGCGCCAGTTCGACCGCGGCGGTGCGCACCAGCTGGTTCAGCGCCGCCTTGGAGGCACGGTAGGCGTACCAGCCGCCCAGCCGGTTGTCGCCGATCGAGCCGACCCGCGCCGACAGCGTCGCGAAGACGGCCCTGCCACGCCGCGGCAAGCGCGGCAGCAGGTGCTTCATCAGCAGGGCCGGTCCGATCGCGTTGACCGCGAACGCCTGCGCCAGCGTCGCGGCATCGAGCTCGCGCCAGCTCTTCTCGGGCCGTTGTCCGAGCCAACCGGTGGCGTCGATCGCCAGCCGGATCTCGCCGGCCGCGGCGGCGTGGTCAATGGCGCGGGCGAGGCTGGCCTCGTCGCCGAGGTCGATCGCCGGATCGGTGCCGCGGCCGAACCCGAGGATCGACCCGAAGGCTGGGGACCGCGACAGTTCGGACACCAGGGCGGCGCCGATGCCGCCGGTCGCCCCGAAAACGACGGCGACGCCGGCGCCGTCGGCGGGGGTGGGCATCAGGCCACGCCGACGGCGCGGCCGGCGACGAAGCCCGCCGTGGCGGCCAGCGCGGTCAGCACCACCCCGCACACCAGGTCGATCACCACCAGGTTGCCCGGCCAGCGACGCAGGGTGGCGGCGTTGGTCAGGTCGTAGGTGCCGTAGGTGCACAGGCCGAACAGCGCGCCCGACAGGGCGGCGCGGGTCCAGTCGCCGGTCGCCAGCGCCGGCTGGACCGCCAGTACCAGCACGCCGGCGGCATGCAGCAGGTAGAACAGGCCGGCCACCGGGGCGCGCGGCTTGTCGACCAGCAGGGCCGCCACTTCCCGGCGGTACATCTCCATCGCGAACAGGCTCACCCATGCCAGGTTCAGGGTGACGTAGGTCGTGAGAATGGCAGCGTAGGCGGCAAGTTCCTGCATGGTCGGCGTCGCGTGTCCCCTTTCCGGAGTCGTACGCGCCGCGCGGCGGGGCGGATCAGGCCAGCACGAGCAGCCAGGCCGCGCCGATGGCGAGGGTCGCCAGCGACACCGGCAGGCCCGCGATCGAGAACTCCGCCAGCGAGATCGGCGCCCCGGCCTTGGCCGCCTGCTCCGCCGCGATGATCCCGGCGAGGCTGCCGAAGACGACGACGTTGCTGGCAAGCCCGGTACCCAGGGCCATCGCCGCGCCCGCCAGTTCCGGGTTGGCGCCGCTGACGTAGGGCACCAGCAGCATCACCGCCGGGTTGTTGCCGACGACGTCGCTGATGACGCCGCTGACCGCCAGCAGGGTCAGCGGGTGCAGGAGGTCGAAGCCGCGCGCCAGCAACTCGGCGATCGCTCGCTGCGGCAGGCCGGTGGCGGCGAAAGCCGCGTTCACCACGAACAGGCCGCCCAGTAGGATCAGCAGGTCGCCATCGACGTGCTTCATGACGTTCGACGCCGCGATCCGCCGGTTCAGCAGCAGCACCGCCGCCGCGGCCAATGCCACCAGGTGGCGCGGCCAGTCGGTCAGGCTGAAGGCGGCGATGACCGCGATCGTGACCAGGGTCGCCTTGGCGGTTTCCGCGAGGTCGAGCGGCGGCGGCGGCTCGGCGGCGGCCGCCCCGGTGCCGGTGGCGCCGCCGGCGGCCCCGGTCGCCTGCCAGCGGTGCCGGTACAGCGCCACCAGCACCACCCAGATCACCGGCAGCGACAGCACGGCGGGGAGCAGGGCGCCCTTCATGAAGCCGACGAACGACAGGTGCAGCCCCTCGGCGATGATCATGTTCTGCGGGCTGCCGATGATCGTGCCGGCGGAGCCGGCGTTGGCGGCGAAGGCGAAGCCCAGCAGGAAGGGGGTCGGGTTGAGGCCGCGGGCCTGGCACAGGCTGACCAGCAGGGGCACCATCGCGACCACCACGACGTCGTTGGTGAGCAGCGACGACAGCACGCCCGAGGTGACGATCATGACCGCCAGCAGGGCGCGCGGGCTGAGGTCGAGCGTGCCGGCCCGGACCGCCACCCAGGCGTAGAAGCCGGACACCGAGAAGGCGCCGGACACGATCATCAGGCCGAACAGCAGGGCGATGGTCGGGAAGTCGATCGCCATCCACGCCGCCTGGCTGTCGATCTTCTCGAACACCAGCATGGCGATGCCGCCCAGCAGCGCCGCGCCGGTGCGATCGACGCGAAAGCCCGGCAGGCGGCCCAGCGCCATCGCGAGGTAGGTCGCGAGGAAAATCCCCAGGGTGATGGCCACGACGCGGCTCCTCGTGCAGGAGGCCGCCGCAGCAACCAACCGTGATGCCGCCCGACCTCGCCCGACCTATAGCATCCCCGCCGCCGGAGGGATGGCCAGATCGATGCCATCGCGGTAGCTTGCCGGCCGGGGAGAGGCGGTCGAGTCGTGGGAGGCATCAAGTTGATCAGCCGGCGTTCGCTGATCGGTTCCGTCGCGGCGGCCAGCGTGCTGCCGGTACCGGGCCGGGCGCAGTCCTTTCCCTCCAAGCAGCTTCGCCTGATCGTCGGTTTCGCCGCCGGCGGGGGCGGCGACATCGTCGCCCGCATCCTCGCCCAGGAACTGACCCGCAGCGGCGGCCTGTCGGTGCTGGTCGACAACAAGCCCGGCGCCGGCGGCAACGTCGCCACGCGCGAGGCGCTGCGCGCGCCGGCCGACGGCCACACCATCCTGCTGGCCAACGTCGGCATGCTGGCGGTCAATCCCTATGCCATGAAGGACGTCGGCTACGACCCGCAGGCCGACATCGCGCCGATCTGCCTCGCGGTCGATTTCTCCAACGTCCTGGTCGTCCATCCGAGCGTGCCGGCCAAGAGCGTGGCCGAGTACCTCGAACTGGCGAAACGGCCCGGCGGCATGGACTACGGCACCTCGGGCGTCGGCGGTGCCGGTCATCTCGCCGGCGAACTGCTGAAGGCGCGCAGCGGCGCGCGGTTGAACCACATCCCGTTCCGCGGCGGCGGCCCGGCGATGAACGACCTGGTGGCGGGCCACGTGCCGTCGCTGATCGCCAGCGCGCCCACCTCGACCGGCTTCATGCGCGAGGGCCGCATCCGCGCGCTCGCCGTCACCGGTCCCAAGCGCTCGCCGTTCGATCCCGGCATCCCGACGATCGCGGAGGAGGGCTTCCCGGGCTATGCCGCGACCAACTGGTACTGCGTCGTCGTGTCGTCGAAGACCCCGCCTGACCTGGTCGTGGCCCTGAACGGCCTCTTCAACAAGGCGCTGGCCGCGCCCGAGGTCCGCGCCGCCTATGCCCAGCAGGGCATGGAGACGCTGGGCGGCACCCAGGCCGAGGCCGCCGCGCACATCGCGCGCGAGACCGAGGTCTGGAAGAAGGTGATCGCCGACGCCCAGATCCGGATGGAATAGAGAGTTCGAGGAGCAGAGAGATGACCGCCCCCATGCCGGCCTGGCGTTCGCTGATGTTCGTTCCGGTGCTGTCGGAACGCTTCCTGGCCAAGGCCCACACGCGCGGCGCCGACGCCATCATCCTCGACCTCGAGGATTCCATCCTGCCGACCCACAAGGAGGCGGCCCGCGCCGCCTTGGCGCCGGCGGTGCCGCGCGTCTCGCAGGCCGGCGCCGACGTCGTGGTGCGGATCAACCGGCCGCTCGAACTGGCGGTGCCCGACATAGCCGCCGCGGTGATGCCGGGCGTCGCGGCGCTGATGCTGCCGAAGGTGATGGGGCCGGAGCATGTCAGGCTGCTGGCCGAGGTCGTGACCGAGCGCGAGCGGGCGCTCGGCATGGCTATCGGCCACACCCGTTTCCTCGTGCTGATCGAATCGCCGGCGGCGCTGCCGCACCTGTTCGCCATCGCCGCCGAGCCGCGCATGGCCGGCATGTCGGTGGGCGGCGAGGACATGGCGACGGAGCTGGGCGCCATTCCCTCGGCCGATAGCAACTACGTATTCGCCATGCACGGGCTGGCGGCGTGCCGCGCCGCCGGCATCCTGCCGATGGGCTCGATGGGCCAGCTGGCCAAGATCGACGACCTCGAGTCCTACCGCGCCGGGCTGAAGCGCGGCCGGGCGCTGGGCTTCACCTCGGCCTCGTGCATCCACCCCGCGCACGTGCCGATCATCAACGAGGAGTACGGCGCGTCGGAGGCCGAGCTCGACCGTGCCCGCCGCCTGATCGCCGCCTTCGACGCCGCGGTCGCGGCCGGCGAGGGCGCGGTCGCCTTCGAGGGCAGCATGATCGACCTGCCGGTGGTGATCCGGGCGCGCCGCCTGCTCGAGCGCGCGGCTTCGTGGAAGAAGGCGGCCTGACCGGAGGACGACGCATGCCGAGGACCCTGTTCATCGATTCCACGCCCGACATCGACCCGGTGTGGAAGCGCGTGCACGGACCCTCGGACATCGCCATCGACGTCAACATGGGACCGGTCGAGGGCGACGCCGTGCCCGGCTTGGTCGCCGGTTACGATACCGTCATCAACGACGCCACCTACTTCACCGAGGAGACGCTGAAGCGCTGCGCCGGGCTGAAGCACATCGTGTTCCTTGGCACCGGGGCGGCCAGCTTCGTCGACCTCGCCGCGGCGGCGCGGCTCGGCATCAAGGTCTCGACCATCTCCGGCTACGGCGACACCACCGTGGCCGAGCACGCGATGGGGCTCGTCTTCGCCGCCGCGCGCCACATCGCCACCATGCATGCGCTGATGAAGGCCGGCGGCTGGCGGCCGATGCAGGGCATGGAACTGCGCGGCAAGACCCTCGGCGTGGTCGGGCTGGGCGGCATCGGCCGCGAGATGGCGCGGATCGCGCGCGGCATCGGCCTCGACGCGATCGCCTGGAATCGCTCGCCGCGGCCGACCGAGGCGGTGCCGCTGGTCGCGCTCGACGAGCTGCTGGCGCGGTCCGACATCGTCAGCCTGCACCTCGGACTCAACGACGAAACCCGCGGCTTCCTCGACGCCGCCAAGCTCGCGCGCGCCAAGCCCGGCGTCATCGTGGTCAACACCGCGCGCGCCGGCATCGTCGACGAGGCGGCGCTGCGGGCGGCGCTGGCGTCGGGCCAGGTGCGCCACTACGCGACCGACGTCTACGCCCGCGAGCCGGTCGGTGCCGACGAGCCGCTGCTGCGCGAGGTCAACGTCACGCTGACCGCGCATGCCGGCTACAACACGCCGGAAGCGGCGATGACCATGTACCGCCGCGCCATCGACCTCGCGGCCGGCGGCTGGTGACGCGCCGGCAGGAGCGACGACCCGCTCCGCGACCGCTGGCTCAGCGGCCGCGGAAGGCGCGGTGGAACTGCTCGAGCAGCGGCTTGGTCAGGTAGGACAGGACCGTGCGCGGCGCGGTCTGGATGAAGACCTCGACCGGCATGCCGGCCATCGGCTGCAGGCCGTCGAGCCGGGCCATCTCCGCGGTCGGGATGCGGATCCGCACCGCGTAGTAGGTCTCGTTGCGCCGCTCGTCCTGGGTGATGTCGGCGCCCAGCCCGACGACCTCGCCGTTCAGTTCCGGCGTGGTGCGCCGGTTGAAGGCCGCGAACTGCACGACGGCCGGCTGGCCGACATGGACCTGGTCGACGTCCTGCGGCGCCACCTTGGCCTCGATGATCAGCTCGTCGGAGTCGGGCACCACCAGCATCACCACTTCGCCAGCCTGGATCACGCCGCCGACGGTGTGGACGCTGCGCTGGAAGACCGTGCCGTCCTGCGGCGCCACCAGGTCGATGCGCCTCAGCTGGTCTTCCTGGGCGATGCGGCGTTCGACCAGCTCGGCGCGCTTGCCGCGGATCTCGGCCAGCTCCTTGCCGACCTCCGTGCGCAGGTCCTCGTCGATCTGCAGGATCTTGAGCTGGATCTCCGAGATGCGGCCGCGGGCCTGGGCGATCGACGCGGTGAGCGCGCCGCGCTCGCCGTGCAGGCGGGCCGAGTCGCGTTCCAGCGCGGTGACGCGGCTGAACGGCACCAGCTTGTCCTTCCACAGGCTGCGCACGCCGCCCAGCTCCTGCTGGTTCCAGTCGATCTCCTGGCCCTTGGCGTTGGCCTGTTCCTCGTTGCCGGCGATCTGCTGGCGCAGCTGCTCGATCTGCTCCCGCAGCTGCGCCTTCTGGCCCTCGCGGGCGGCGCGCCGCAACTCGAACAGGCGCTGCTCGCTGGTCATCGCCTGCGCCACCTCGGGCTCGTCGCGCCGCCGCAGCGCCGCCGGGAAGACGACGCTGGCGGCGCCGTCGCGCTCGGCCTCCAGCCGGGCCTGGCGGGCATCCATCTCGTCGAGCGCCTTGGTGACGATGGCGAGGTTGGCGCGGGCCTGGGTCTCGTCCAGCCGCACCACCACGTCGCCCTTCTTCACGCGGTCACCGTCCTTGACCCGGAGATCGCCGACCACGCCGCCGGTCGGATGCTGCACCTTCTTGACGTTGGAATCGGCCACCAGCTTGCCGGGCGCGATGACCGCGCCGGAAATCTCGGTCAGCGTGCCCCAGCCGAACACCGCGGCGAACAGCACGGCGACCGCGCCGAGGCCGAGCAGCAGGTTGCGCCGCAGCGAGCGCGCCACGTTCGGGGCTTCGCTCACGACGGCAGCCCCGGCGAGCGGGTGCCGGCGCGCACCGTCATCGGCGTGACCAGGCGGGCGGCCGGCGCGTACGGCGCGGGGCCGGTGGCGGCGGGGGGTGCGGTGGCCGCCGGCGCCGGCTGCAGCACCTGTTCCTTCGGTCCGAAGGCCTGCTGGCGGCCACCCGCCATCACCAGCACCGTGTCGATCCCGGCCAGGGCCGAAGGCCGGTGGCAGACCACGATGGCGATGCCGTTGCGCGCGCGAATGCCCAGGATCGCCCGGGTCAACGCCTGGTCGCCGTCGCGATCGAGGTTGGCGTTGGGTTCGTCGAGCACCACCAGGAAGGGATCGCCGTAGAGGGCGCGGGCGAGCCCGATGCGCTGACGCTGGCCGGCCGAGAGCGCGTTGCCGGACTCGCCGACGTCGGTGTCGTAGCCATCGGGCAGCGCCAGGATCAGGTCGTGCACGCCGGCGGCCTCGGCCGCGGCGATGACCTTGTCGGCCGGGGCGTCGGGCTCGAAGCGCGCGATGTTGTCGGCGACGCTGCCGGCGAACAGTTCCATGTCCTGCGGCAGGTAGCCGACATGGCGGCCGAGCTGCTCGGGAGACCACTGGTCGAGCGCGGCGCCGTCGATGCGGACCTTGCCCTGCAGCAGCGGCCACACGCCGACCAGGGCACGGACCAGCGACGACTTGCCCGATGCGCTCGGCCCGATCACGCCGAGCCCCTGGCCGGCCTTGAGCTGGAAGGCGACGCCCTGCACGACGATGCGGTTGACGCCGGGCGGGCTCACCGTGACGCCCTCGACCGCGAGGGTCTGGCGCGGCACCGGCAGGGCCATGGGCTCGGGCGCGGCGGGAAGGGCCGACAGCAGCGCGTCGAGCCGGCGCCAGCTCTGGCGCGCCAGCAGGAAGCCCTTCCAGTGCGCCAGCATGACCTCGACCGGCTGCAGCGCGCGCGAGGTCAGGATCGAGCTGGCGATGATGATGCCGCCGGTCGCCTGCTGGTTGATCACCAGCCACGCGCCGATCGCCAGCACCGCCGACTGCAGCACCATGCGCAGCATGCGCGACGCCGCCGACATGCCGCTCGAGATGTCGGAGACCCGCTGCTGGGCGGCGATGTGGCGCTGGTTGTGGGCCTGCCATCGTCGGCCCAGGCGGCCGGCCATGCCCATCGCCTGCACGACCTCGGCGTTGCGCCGGCTGGCCTCGGCGAGGCCGAGACGGCCCTCGGCGATGGCGGCGGCGTCGCGCGCCGGCCGGCGGGTGAGAAACTCGGTGGCGACGGTGACGGCGACCAGGATCACCGCGCCGGCGGTCGCGGTCCAGCCGATCAGCGGGTGGAAGGCGAAGCAGATGCCGAGGTAGAGCGGCATCCACGGCAGGTCGAAGAAGGCCGCCGGGCCGACCGACGACATGAACGCGCGCAGGCGATCGAGATCCTGCACCGGCTGGACCGCGCCGGTGGACGCGGCGCGCAGCGGCAGTCGCGCCGAAAGTTCGAAGACGCGGCCGGCCATGTCCTGGTCGAGAGCGCCGGCGAGGCGCACCAGAACGCGACTGCGTACCAGGTCGAGGAGGCCCTGGAAGCCATACATCGCCAGCGCCAGCAGGCTGACCGCGACCAGGGTCGGCACGCTGCGGCTGGGCAGGACGCGGTCGTAGACCTCGAGCATGAACAGCGGACCGGTGAGCTGCAGCAGGTTGATCGCCGCGGTGAAGACGCCGATGCCGACCAGCGCGTGCCTGAAGCGGGCAAGCGCCGCGACCAGCTCCTGGCCTTGGCGGGGCGGCGGCCGTGACGGCGTCATGGGGCGGTGCGATCCACTGGTGAGGGGATCGCGAAAATACCATGCGGGCCGGTGCCGACACGGCGGCGCGCTATGACCTTTTCGAATTATGCAACTATACGCAGCTTCAATGAGAGGAAGCGTACGCCGCGCCCCGAACTCGCGCAGCCGCGGTCGCCCCGGGACGATCCCGCGCCCCGCGCGACGTCTGCTTCCGTACCCGCCGACGAGCGGTCGATCGATGGCCCGCCCGGAACCGCCCCGGCTTCGCCACGTTCCGTCGTCCTCACGGAGGTACCCATGAACGCCATCATCTACCTGGTCGGTCTCGTCGTCGTCGTGTTGTTCATCCTGTCCCTCGTCGGCCTGCGCTGAAGGAGAACATCATGGCTGTCGCCACCACCCCGACCCCCGCGTCCTCGCGCGCGACCGCCGTCGCCGCGGTCGACCTGCCCAACGGACCCTACATCGAGTGGGGTGCCATCGTCGTCGGCACGCTCGCGGCGCTGGCGCTGATGGTCGTGCTGATGACGTTCGGCACCGCGATCGGCCTGACCAGCGTGTCGGCACACCCCTATGCCGGCCTGTCGGCCAAGGCGGTGGCGATCCTGGCCGGTCTCTACGCGGCGCTGGTCCATGTCGGCAGCTTCGGCGCCGGCGGCTACCTCGCCGGGCGGCTGCGCACGCCGTGGTCGACCGCCGACACGGTCGAGGCCAACTTCCGCGACGGCAGCCACGGCTTCGCCGTGTGGTCGCTGGGCGTCGTGGTCGGTGCCACGCTGGCGCTGTCGGGCGTTGGCGCGGCAGTGAAGACCACGATCGATGCCACGACCGCGGTGGCGGCGGCCGGCGCCGGCGGCGCCGCGTCCAACCCGCAGGCCGCCGACATGCTGCAACAGGTGTCGATGCGGCCAGCCGATGTCGCGGTCGATCGCCTGCTGGCGCCCGGCCCGAACGCGGGACCGAACGCGGCGGGCGGGGCCGCGCCGGGCAACGCGGCGCCAGGCGACAGCCGTGCCGACCTCGCCGGGCCGATCGCGCGAACCTTCGCCCGCAACCTCGACAACCCGCAGCTCGACGCGCGCGACCGTACCTGGCTCGCTGGCCTGGTGAGCCAGCGCACCGGCATGCCGCAGGCCGACGCCGAGAAGCGCGTCGACGATGCCTTCGCCGAGTTGAAGGCCGCCGAGCAGAAGGCGCGCGAGGCCGCCGAGCGAGCCCGCAAGGCGACCCTGATCGCCGCCTTCGCCGCCGCGGCGACGATGGCGCTCGGGGCGGCCGCCGCCTGCGCCGGCGCGGCACTGGGTGCCCGCCATCGCGACGACCGCGCCGACGTCGTCCTGTTCGGGTCGCGCCGCTTCTGGTAGGCCCTTCCGATCCGCGCTTCGGCGGGTTCCGGGCTTTGACACAGGTCAACGTCCGGAACCCGCCGTTCGCGCAGATTGGGGCCTGCATACAGGAGCAAGATTTTGAAGCACAGCCACGCGATCGTCTGGATGGACAGCAAGGAAGCGCGCATCTTCAGCTTCAACGCTGACGACGTTCAGAGCGAACACATCAAGGCCCACGCGCCGCACCGCCAGGTTCACCGCCACAGCAAGACCGCCGACACGGCCTACTTCCACGACATCGCCGAGGCTGTCTCCGGGACCCGCGAGTGGCTGCTGGTCGGGCCGGCCGGCGCCAAGACCGAGTTCGTGCACTACCTCGAGAAGCACGCCCCGGCCGCCAGGAAGGCGATCGTCGGCATCGAGGCGATGGATCACCCGACCGACGGCGAGCTGCTGGCGCACGCGCGGCGCGCCTTCAAGGCGATCGATCGCATGCAGTCCAACACGCCGGGCTGAGCCGGTGCGCCGGTCCCACGGGACCGCTCAGGGAACGAGGACGGCCGCTCCCTGGAAGCGGCCGGCCCGCAGGTCGTCGAGCGCCTCGTTGGCGCGGGCCAGGGGATAGACCGTCGTCTTCGCCACGACCCGCGCCGCCGGCGCGATCGACAGGAAGTCGATCGCGTCCTGCCGCGTCAGGTTGGCGACCGACAGGATCTGCCGTTCCTCCCACAGGTCGCGGTACGGGAACGACGGGATGTCGCTCATGTGGATGCCGCCGCAGACCACGCGGCCGCCCTTGCGCACCGCCTTCAGGGCCAACGGCACCAGCGCGCCGACCGGCGCGAACAGCAGCGCGGCATCGAGCGATTGCGGTGGCGCCTCGGTCGATGCACCGGCCCAAACCGCGCCCAGCGCGCGCGCCTGCGCCTGCGCGGCGACATCACCCGGCGTGGTGAAGGCATAGACCTCGCGGCCCTGGAAGCGGCAGACCTGCGCGATGATGTGGGCCGCCGCGCCGAACCCGTACAGGCCGATGCGCCGCCCGTCGCCCGCCAGCCGCAGCGTGCGCCAGCCGATCAGGCCGGCGCACATCAGCGGCGCCGCCGCGACCGGGTCGTCGAAGCCCTTCAGCGAGAAGGCGAAGTCGGCGTCGGCCACGGCATGAGTGGCATAGCCGCCGTCGCGGCCGAGTCCGGTGAAGACCGGGTGGTCGCACAGGTTCTCGCGCTGGGCCGCGCAGTAGGGACAGGTGCCGCAGGTATGGCCGAGCCAGGGAATGCCGACGCGCTCGCCGATGCGGTGGCCGGTCACGGTACTGCCGCGCGCCTCGACGATGCCGACGATCTCGTGGCCCGGCACCACCGGCGGATGGATGCCCGGCAGTTCGCCGTCGACGATGTGCAGGTCGGTCCGGCACACGCCGCAGGCCTCGACGCGGACCAGGATCTCCCCGGGACCGGGGGCGGGCAGGGGCCGCTCTTCCATCGCCAACGGCTGCCCGACCGCGCGAAGAACCATCGCCTTCATGGGCGCTCCCTTTGCCGCGTGGTATCGTGTCGACGACACATGACGATCGCCTCCTCCTCTACGCCAAAGCACCCGGCACGCAATTGACCGGGATCAACACCACGCTCCTGGCCGAAGTCTCGGACGCGCACCTCCACGTCGCGCTGGCGGCCGCGCCGCCGATCACCCTGCACGGCGACTACCTGTGGCGTACCGACGGCAACAGCCCGCTTCGGATTCGCGACGGCGCCGCCACGGTCTTCTTCTCCGGCTACGAGCCGCGCGGCCACACCTTGCGCCGGGTCGGCGACGGCGACCTCGGCTTCCAGGCGCCGCCGCTGCCCGTCATGATCCTCGACGATCCCGATCCGGCGGCCGGCAAGTGGATCGAGGCGGTCTGGCAGGCGCCCGGTGGCCCCCTGGTCGGCTGGTGCCATGTCGAGGAACCCGCCCCCGGCGGGAAACTGATGCTGCCCCGGATCGACTGGCTGAGTTCGGTCGATGACGGCCTTGTCTGGCGCTGGCGCGGGACACTGCTGCGCCTGCCGCCGGGGTCGGCGGAGCTTGGCTGGCGCAACGGCTTCTTCGCCGGCGGCTTCGGCGATCTCTGCGTCGTCCCCGACCGGGCCGGGCGTTGGCTCTACCTCTTCTTCTCCAGCTATCATCCGCGCGAGGAACTCCAGGGCGTTGCCATGCTGCGCCTCGCTGCCGACCGCCACGAGGACCCGCCGGACCTGTGGACACGGACCGGCTGGAACCGCGACCCGGCCAGCCCGCCGATGCCGCTGTGGCCGGTGCATCGCGGCTTCCGGCACCGCGACCCGGATTCGTTCTGGGGGCCGGCGGTCCACTACAACCGTCCGCTCGGCGCCTGGGTGATGCTGCTCAACCGCACGGCCGGCGGCCACGCCGACTTTCGCCAGCAAGGGATCTACGCCAGCCTCAACCGCGATATCGGCGATCCGCAGGGATGGAGTCCGCCGCTCGCGATCGTCTCGGGCGGCGCCTGGTACCCGCAGGCGATCGGCACCGGCGAGGGTTGCGGCGATACGGAGGTGGATGCGGACGGCCGCTTCTTCATGGCCGGCTTCTCGGCCTGGCGGATCCGGTTCGACCGTCCCCGCACGCCCGGCGTGACGGCGCGGCCCCTGGCCTGCTCGCCCGCCGATTTCGCTCGGCTGTTCGGCGCCGGCCGCCGTTGCCCGTGGTGAGGGTCAGACGCCGAGGCTGGCCGAGGCCGGCATCAGCCGCAGGTGGTTCCTGACCTTGCGCACGCCGGGCACGTTCTCGGCGGCGACGCGCAGCGCCTTGCGGACGTCCTCGTTCTCGACGAAGCCCCACAGGTGGACGACGCCGTCGTTCGCGAACACGTTGATCGGCCAGCGCGACGACCATGGGTGCCTGTCGATCGCGGCGGTGACGGCCTCGCGCAGGGCGCGGTCGGTCGGCTGCAGCACGGGGTTGTCGGGTTCGCGCGACAGCAGCGCGCGCATCAGGTCGGCGCGGCTCACCATGCCGACCAGGATGCCGTCGTTGACGATCGGGATGCGCTTGATGCCGCGCCGCTCCATCGTGTCGACCAGGTCGCGCAGCGGCGTGTCGAGGCCGGCCGTGACGACGTCGCGGGTCATCACGTCGGCGACGCGGCGGGTGTTGGCGGCGACGAAATCGTGGGCAGCCGAGGTCTCGCTGTCGAGCAGCCGGGCCAGCCAGCCCTTCTTCGTGTCGGTGTCGAGCTCGGCGCGGCGCAGCAGGTCGGCCTCGCTGACGATGCCGACGACCGCGCCCTTGTCGTCGACCACCGGGATGGCGTTGACGCGGGCGCTCAGCATCGTCTCGGCGGCGTCGAAGACGGACTGCGTCACCTCGATGCAGACCACCTTCGGACTCATGACGTCTCGTGCCTGCATGATGGTCTCCTCGGCCTGGCGGGCCGCGCTCAGCAGATCAGCGCCGCTACCTTCTGGACGTCCGGCGTGGTGCCGGTCAGCGACAACGTCGTGAACAGGCGGGTGATGCGGGCGGCTTCCTGCGTGTAGTCGGTCGCCGCCTGCAGCGTCCAGGCCTGCTGGATGCGGAGCACGTCGACGAGGTCGCGGGCCGCCATCAGGGCCTGCAGGCTGCGCTGGTTCTCGCTGGCGCGGCGCTCGATGAAGCGGGCCGCCTCCTGCTGCCAGCCGGTGCAGGCCTCGGTGCAGGCCTGCAGCCCGTCGGCCGACATCAGCACCGCGTCCCACGGGGTCGCGGCGGCGGCGGTTGCGGCAGTGGTCTCGGGGTTCGTCGACATCGCACTCTCCCCTGGGGAACGAGAAGGGCTCAGGCGTTGAGGCCGCGCAGCGCGAGCTTGTTGCACAGGCCGATCGACCGGCTGGCCGGCAGCAGCTCGATCAGCCCGCTGCGCGCGAACTGGGTCAGGGTGCGCGACACCGTCTCGATCGTGAGGCCAAGGTGGTCGGCGATGTCGGAGCGCTGCATCGGCAGCTCGAAGTGCTCGTGGTCGTCGGACAGGCGGTCGGCCATGTCGAGCAGGAAGGTGGCCATCTTCTCCTGCGCGGTCTTGCGGCCGAGCAGCAGCATGTGGTCCTGCGCCCGCTCGAGGCTGCGCAGCGTGGCGTTCATGATGCGGTCGCCGAAGCGTGCGTCTTCCTGGATCAGCGCGCTCAGCCGGCTGCGGCGGTAGGCGATGACGGTGACGTCGCCGACGGCCTCGGCGGAGAAGCGGTGCTCGCTGCCGGCCTCGAGGCCGAAGATGTCGCCCGGCAGGTGGAAGGCGTCGATCTGGCGGCGGCCGTCGCTCAGCAACTTGTAGGAGCGGACCGACCCCGAGACGACCTCGTAGAAGAACTCGGCGTCGTCGCTCTCGGCGAACAGTTCCTCGCCCTTGCCCAGCACCATCTGGGTGCCGTGGGGGAGCGCGCGGGCCGAGGCCGGGGTCCGCAGGCCGAAAGCCCCTGCCGGGAACTTCTGGGTCTGGGAAGCGGTCTGGACCTGCATGGTGCTCTCCGTCGATGTGAAGGGGCGTTCGATGGGCCTATCAGTACCCCTCCGCTCCGACGGTCAGCCATTCAGGTATTGCACTACGGGATTCTACGTAGGTCCCCCGGCGGGTCCGCGATCAGCGGCGGCGAAACTGCAGTACCAGTGCCGTGGCGAGCGCCACGAACAGGAACCCGAGGCCGACGATCAGGCTGGCATAGACGCCGCCCAGCGCCTGCGCGAGGGCGGCGTGGGCGGCCTGGGTCAGGAAGCACAGGCTGGCGACCGCCAGTCCGGCCACCGCCAGCCAGCCGGCGAGGCTGGTGGCGATGCGCTGGACGCTGCCCCCGGCCATGCTGAGCCCGACCAGGGCCAGCGAGCGCAGCGCCAGGCCCAGCGTGGAGGGCCCGCGGCCCGGCTCGGCGCTCATCGCCGCACCAGCAGTGCCAGCAGCACGCCGGCGGCGGCGGCCAGGCCGACCGCGGCCAGCGGCTGTTCGCGGACGGCAGCCTCGAGGCGGGACAGCCCGCGCCGCGCGGCGGCCTCGAGGTCCTCGGTCGGGCCGGCCATGTCCTCGACCAGCCGGGTCGCCTGGCCGGCAAGGCGGCGCACCGTCTCCCGGGCCGTGGCCAGGGCCTCGTCGCCCTCGGCCTTGGCCAGGGCCTGCAGCGCGGCGGTCAGTTCCTCGATCTGGTCCCTGAAGGCGCCGGGGGTCGCCGTCCCGTCGCTCGATGTTCCTGCCATGCCTGCCTCCCCCGCGTTGCGCTCGCCATCCTGGCAGCAACGGTGCGGGGGGCGTTGATGTCCGTCAACCCGGTCAGGCGCGGAAGCCGACCCGCCACAAGGGCTTGATCGCCTCCATGATCGCGAGCACGGCGAGCCCGGCGGCCAGGGACAGGCCGAGGTCGTCGAGGTGCAGCGGGCCGAAGCGGAACAGCGCCATCGCCGGCGGCCAGAACAGGGCGCCCGCCAGCACCACGACGACCAGCGACACCAGCCCCCACAGGAACGGGTTGGGCCGCGTGATCGCCTGCCACGGCGAGGCCGAGAACGAGCGGTTGACCAGGATCAGCCCGACGTTGATCAGCACCAGCGAGGTGAACATCAGCGCGCGCAACTCGTCTTCCGGCATGCCGCGCGCCAGGCCGGCCAGCAGCACCATCACCAGGCCGCCGAGCGCCAGGCCGCCCTGCAGCACCGCCCACAGGCCGAGCGCCGGCGACAGCAGCCGGCTCGTGGCCGAGCGCGGCGGGCGCTTCATCAGGTCGCGCTCGGCGACCTCGGCCTCGAACACGATCGAGCAGGCCGGGTCGATCACC
This sequence comes from uncultured Reyranella sp., assembly GCA_964420105.1. Lineage (GTDB taxonomy): Bacteria > Pseudomonadota > Alphaproteobacteria > Reyranellales > Reyranellaceae > Reyranella. The sequence continues at coordinate 367,619 of CAYQRL010000001.1, read as the reverse complement.
ATCTCGAGAAAGGCGATGTGGATCGGCGACAGCATCAGCGGCATGCCGAGCAGCAGCGGGATCAGCGCGAGGCCGGCGATCGGCACGTGCACGGCGACGATGTAGGCGCTGGCCTTGCGCAGGTTGTCGTAGATGCGGCGGCCCAGCCGCACGGTGCGCACGATCGAGCCGAAATCGTCGTCCAGCAGCACGATCGACGAGGCCTCGCGGGCCACGTCGGTGCCGCGGCCACCCATGGCCACACCGATGTGGGCGGCCCGCAGCGCCGGCGCGTCGTTGACGCCGTCGCCGGTCATGGCGACGATCTCGCCGCGCGCCTTGAAGGCCTCGACGATGTCGAGCTTCTGCTCGGGCAGGATGCGCGCGAACACGCTGGTCGCCTCGACGCGCTCGCGCAGCGCCTCCGCCGCCAGGCCCTTCAGCGCCGTTCCCTCGGTGACGCCGCCCTCGACCAGCCCGGCCTGCCGGGCGATCGCCTGCGCGGTCGCGGGGTAGTCGCCGGTGATCATCGCCACCCGGATGCCGGCCGAGCGGCACTCCGCGATCGCGTCGGGGACGTTGGGCCTGAGTGGGTCGGCGAAGCCGACCAGGCCCAGCAGCTCGAAGCGGAAGCCGTCGGGCGTCTCTGGCAGCGGCCCCTCGGCATGGTCGGCCCGGGCGATCGCCAGGACCCGCGTGCCGGCCGTCGCCAGTTCGTCGACGGTGGCCGCGAGCCAGGCCCGCGTCGGCGGGTCGAGCCGGCACAGGCCCGCGACCGCTTCCGGCGCGCCCTTGGTGAAGACCCGGTAACCCGGGGTGCCGGCGGTTTCCCAGACCTGGGTGACGGCCAGCAGCTGCGGCGTCAGCCCGTGGCGCCGGACCAGCGTGGTTTCCGCCGCCGCGACCGAGGCCTCCGTCGCCACCGTCGCGATCGCCCGCTCCATCGGGTCGCTGGGCTGCGGCGCGCTGGCGCCCAGCGCCGCCCCGACCGCGGCATGCAGCCCGGCCGGCACCGGCTCACCCGTCGCCCGCCGCCAGCGCGCCGACGGGCTCACCAGGTCGACCACGGTCATGCGGTTCTCGGTCAGCGTGCCGGTCTTGTCGGTGCACAGCACGGTGGCGGCGCCCAGCATCTCGATGGTCGCGGCGCGCCGGGTCAGCACGCGGGCACGCGACAGCCGCCACGCGCCCATCACCATGAACGCCGTCAGCACCAGCGGGAACTCCTCCGGCAGCATCGACATGCCGACCGCGATGCCGCCCAGCAGGCCCTGCATCCAGTCGCCGCGCGACAGGCCGAACAGCAGCACCACCAGCAGGCTGGTCGCGAGCCCGACCACGGCGAAGATCCGGACGAGGCGCCGCGTCTCGGTCTGCAGGCGCGGCGGCTCCGTGGCGATGCCGCGCAGCGACTGGCCGATGCGGCCGAGCTCGCTGCGCGCGCCGGTCGCCTGCACCACGGCCATGCCCTCGCCGCGTACCACCAGCGTGCCGGAATAGACGAAGGCGGTGCCCTCGCCGCCGGGCCGCGCGGCCGCCGCGTCGCCCCCGGCGTCGTCCGCCGCCGGCAGCTTGTGGACCGCCACCGACTCGCCGGTCAGCAGCGATTCGTCGATCACCAGCTCGCTTGCCGCGACCACGACGCCGTCGGCGGGTACGCGGTCGCCCTCGAGCAGGACCATCAGGTCGCCGCGGGCGACCTCGCGGCCGGGAATGCGGATGCGCTCGCCGTCGCGCACCACCAGGGCACGCGGGCTGGCGATGTCGCGCAGCGTCTCGAGCACGCGCTCGCTGCGCTGCTCCTGGACGATGGTGATGCCGACCGACAGGGTCGCGAAGGCGAGCAGGATCAGCGCCTCGCCGAGATCGCCCAGCACCAGGTAGACCGCCCCGGCGCCCAGCAGCAGCGCGAACATCGGCTCGCGCAGCACGTCCCGGACGATCAGCAGCAGGGTCCGCCGGTCGGCCGACGGCAGGTCGTTGTAGCCTTCCGACGCCAGGCGCGTCGCCGCCTCGGCCGCGGTCAGGCCGCTGGCCTGCCGGTCCATCATGCCGCGCCCGGGGAACGGGCCAGGGCGCTGGCCGACAGCCGGTCCAGCGCGTCGATGTAGAGGCGGTACTTCACGTCGACGACCGACAGTTCGCGGGCCCAGTTGACGAGGTCGCCCCACGGGTCGTTGAGCTTGCCCATGCCGCTCACGATCGCGACCACGGTGCCGACCTCGATCCTGCCCTCGAGCGCCATCCAGCCACCGACGCCCAGCGCCACCGCGACCGAGCTGTGGTGCATCACGTTCATCAGCAGGTTCATCGTGAACTTGAGCTTGTAGATGCCCATGTTCAAGGTGAAGACGCGGCCGATCGGCTCGCGCACCCAGTCCCATTCCTGGTGCGCCATGGTGGCGGCGCGCACGATGTCGCCGCTCATGCCGCGCTTGGTCAGGATGCGATGCTGGGCACGCCGGTTGATGGCGCCCTGCAGCAGCGGCACGAACACCATCTGCGGCAGGAAGAACAGCAGCGCCAGCAGGGCGAGCCGGGCGTCGAGGTAGACCATGTAGCCGACGACGCTGGCCAGGATGCCGCCCTGCAGCAGCGGCTCGGACACGCTGACCCCGGTGAAGCCGCCGATCGGCTCGACCTCTTCCAGCATGACCGCGATCTCGACGCCGGTGTCGTCGGCCGAGGAGGCGCTGGCGCCGCGGGCGCTGTCGCCGGCACGGATGCGCAGCGATCGCACCGAGCTCTCGGCGACCCAGCCGCGGTAGATGTTGAGCACCAGCTTGAGGCTCTGCTCGGCCAGCGCGACGCCACCGTAGGTCACGGCCAGCCACAGCAGCGTGGCGAACGGACCCTTGTCGACGATGGTGTTGATGATGCGCCGCTGCAGCTCGAGCGGGGCGGCGCTCAGCAGGAACGTCGCGATCGACAGGAGGGCGAGCCCGACCTGGTGCTTGCCCGTGCACTGCAGGACGTAGGCGAAAATGCTCCGCGGCATCGACAACACGTTCCCCCGGCCGGCCCGGTCAGACGGCGGTGGCCAGCGCTCCGCGGATGTTCTCGACCAGGGTGGTGTCGGACAAGGGCTTTTCCAGCACCCGGGTCAGCCCGGAGCGCCGGGCCAGGGTCTGCAGCTGCTTGCTGACGCGACCGCTGATCAGGATCGCCGGCAGGGTGACGTTGCGGCGCCGCAGCGCATCGACCAGCTCGATGCCGTCCAGCTCGGGCATGCGGTAGTCGATCACCAGGCAGGCGCGGTCGGGCAGGCGGGAATCGTCGAGCAGGGCCTGCGGGCCGTCGTAGACGCGGACCTCGAAACCCTCGACCTCCAGGGCGAACTTCAACGCCGCCCGCACGGCGGCATCGTCGTCGACGACCAGGACGGTTCCGGACTCTGCCAGCATGTCGACCAGCATCGCGATGCCGACGCCCGTCGCCTTGATCCAGCGCAAAAGTCCCAACGTGGTGTTGGGGCTTTCACGAACAGGTGATGGGAAAAGGCGTCAGCCGGCGCCGTTGTCGATCAGCGCCATCCGGACCAGCTCCGACAGGCTGTCGGCCTGCATCTTGGTCATGACGTTGGCGCGGTAGACCTCGACGGTGCGCGGGCTGATGCCGAGCTCGAAGGCGATCACCTTGTTGGCCTTGCCGGCGACGAGGCGGTCCAGCACCTCGCGCTCGCGCTCCGACAGCTTGGCGATGCGCTGCTGGATCTCGGTGGCGCGGGCGTCGCGGTCGCTGGCCTGGGCCTGGCGGGCGAGCGCCGAGCGGATCGCCGACAGCAGCACCTCGTCCTCGAACGGCTTCTCGATGAAGTCGACCGCGCCCGACTTCATCGCCTCGACCGCCAGCGGGACGTCGCCGTGGCCGGTCATCACGATCACCGGCAGGCGGGCCTTCTGCTGGCGCAGCCGGCGCTGCAGCTCGAGCCCGTCCATGCCCGGCATGCGCACGTCGGTGACGACGCAGCCGTCCTTGATCTCGGGCAGCACGTCGAGGAAGGCGAGCGCCGAGTCGTGCATGCGCACGGTGAGGCCGGCCGAGGTCAGCAGGAAGGCCAGCGACTGCCGCACGTCGGCATCGTCGTCGATGACATGCACGACCCGCTCAGTGGTCACGGTCGGCCTCCCCGATGTCGGCGCTACGCAACGTGAACCGGAACACTGTCCCCCCGCCGGGCCGTGGCTCGACCCAGATCTTTCCGCCATGTGCCTCGACGATCGTGCGGCAGATCGAGAGTCCCAGCCCCATGCCCTTGATCTTGGTCGTCACGAAGGGCTGGAAGAGCTGGCGCTCGACCTCCGGCGCGAGGCCCGCGCCGGTGTCGGAGACGCTGACCTCGACCAGGTCGTCGGCCGCGACGGCGGTGGCGATCTCCAGCCGCCGCTCGTTCGGCGTCTCGATCATGACTTCCATGGCGTTGCGAATCAAATTGACCAGGACCTGCTGGATCTGGATGCGGTCGGCCAGCACGAGGTCGGCCTGCGGGTCGAGCCGGAACGAGACCGAGATGCCGGCTTCGCGCACGCCGACCAGCGCCAGCGTGCTGGCGTCCTCGATCAGCTTGGACAGGCTCTCGATCCGGCGGTCGCTCTCGCCGCGGGTCACGAACTCGCGCAGCCGGCGGATGATGTGGCCGGCCCGCAACGCCTGGTCGGCGGCCCGCCCGAGCGCGTCGCGCAGCATCGGCGTGGTGTCGGCGTCGAGCCGGTCGAGCAGGCGCTGGCTGCCGCGCAGGTAGTTGCTGATCGCGGTCAGCGGCTGGTTGATCTCGTGCGCCAGCGTCGAGGCCATCTCGCCCAGCGCGGTGTAGCGCGACATGTGCGCGACCTCGGACTGCAGCTCCTTCATCCGGATCTCGGTCAGCTGCTGGTCGGTGAGGTCGCGGATGAAGCCGGTGAAGTAGTGGCGCTCGCCCATGCGCAGTTCGCCGACCGTCAGGTGCATCGGGAAGGTGGTGCCATCCTTGCGCTCGCCGACGACGATGCGGCCGATCCCGATGATGCGCTTCTCGCCGGTCTTGAGGTAGCGCCTGAGGTAGCCGTCGTGCTGCTCGCGGTCGGGCGACGGCATCAGCAGGCTGACGTTGCGCCCGGCCAGCTCGGCGAGGTCGTAGCCGAACAGCTTCTGTGCCGTGGTGCTGAGCGATTCGATGCGGCCACGGTCGTCGATGATGATCATCGCGTCGGGCACGGTCTCGAGGATCGAGCGCAGGCGGGCCTCGGCGGCCTCCAGCGCCATCGCCATCTCGGCCGGGTCGCGCTCGGCCGAGGCCGGCGTCGGCTCGAAGCGGTGCAGGATCCAGCGCACCGCGCCGTCGGTTCCGACCACCGGCAGGTTGAACATGGCGCCACGCACGGCGGCGCGGTCGTGCGCCCCGGGGACGGTGGGCAGCAGTCCCCACAGCCGCTGCGGCCGGCGCGACGCCGCCACCGTGCGCAGCGAGTCGACCAGCGGCTCGAGACCCGGGCTGCCCGCGAACAGCGCGCGCAGCGACCGGCCTGCCAGCGCCGCGGCGTCGGTGCCGTGGAGACGGGCGTAGGCGGCCGTGCAGCCGAGGATCCGGAGATCGGGGGCCACGGCCAGTTCCGGCTGCTCCGACGCGGCGAGCAGGGCCGTGACGTCTTCCGGGGACGAAGTCATGAAGGGCACGCGGGCGTCACGGCGGCATGATAGCACGGCCGGCGGGCCGCCGACGCGACTTGCTGTCCCGCCTCAGCGCCTCGACGAGGCCTCGGCGCGGGCGCGCCCGGCCTCCAGCCGGTCGATGCCGAGCAGCAGGACACCGACGCGGCTGGCCGAGGATGCCCACTCGGCGAGGCGGGGATAGTTGTCGACCAGCCAGTTGAAGGCGCCCTGCACGGCGGCGAAGGCGGCGGCGGCCTGCGTGACCTCGCCCAGCGACATCGACTCGTGGATGTACTGCGGCACGCACAGGATCAGCCCGATCAGGGGCGCCAGCAGCGTGTTGCCGTGCGACACCAGCGTCGTGCGGACATGTTGCGTGCCGAGCCGACGCCACATCCGGATGACCTCGGCCAGCGCGAAGGCGGTGGGCGCCGCCGGGTCGCCGGCCGGGCCGGCCAGCGCCAGCGGGATCCCGGTGCGCAGCCGGGTCACCGCGAACTTGAGCTCGGACTCGGCCTGGTTCTTGCGCTCGATCACGTTCGCCATGTTGCCGCCGACCAGGATCATCGCGCCGGTCGTCAGGACGGCGTAGACGATGCTCGCGAACACGAGATAGCCCGGCAACTCGGCGGGCTGGCCGAGGACCCGGAAGTGCAGGCTGCCGCCGACGTTCCACAGCACGGCGACGAAGGTGGCGGCGGTCAGGATCGACGACAGCAGGCCGACCATCAGGTCGATCGGCGCGTCGGTGGCGATGCGCGCGTCCTCGGCGATGCGATACTCGGCCAGCTGCGGTTCGCCCGGCCCGCCGTCGAGCAGGCGGTAATTGTCGTGCGCCAGCCACAGCTCGATCAGCCGCCGGGTCAGCCATTCGCGCCAGCATCGCTGGAACGTCATGCGGCCCCACACGGCGGTGGCGGCGAGCGCGATGCTGGCGGCGGCCAGCGCCAGCAGCAGCCAGGTCTGGCCGACGATGTCGCGGCCGTCGCGCCGCTCGAGCGCGTTGAAGAAATCGCGGTTCCAGAGATTGAGCCGGTAGAGGACCAGCAGCTGCGCGACGACGCAGACCGCCAGCAGGCCGATCAGCGCCCACGGCAGCCAGCTGGTCTCGCCTCGCCAGAACCCGAGCGACGTCCGCCAGAAGCGCCGCATCGGCCGGCGGCCGACCGCCGAGGGCGTGGCGTCGCCGTTCATGGCGCGCGGCGACCGCTCCGGCGGGCGAGCGCGGCCAGCCCGACGAAGGTCGGGTCGGGCCGCAGGATGACGCGGGTCGGGATCGGGTGGGTGTAGCGGCCCATCCGGCCCTTGCCCTCGAACCGGGCGCGGAACGCGGATCCGCGCAGCTCGTCGAGCAGCCGGGGCGGGATGCCGCCGCCGATCAGCACGCCGCCGCGGGCGCCGAAGGTCAGGGCGAGGTTGCCCGCCGTGGCGCCGAGGACGGCGCAGAACATGTCGATGGTGCGCCGAGCCATCGCCGTCGCGGCGTCCTGGCCGGCGGCGCGGGCGGCGGTCGTGATCTCGCCCGGCGACAGCGTCGGCGCCGGCAGCCCGGCCAGCTCGCACAGCGCCTCGTGCACCGCCACCATGCCGCTGCCCGAGGCCACGCGCTCGATCGAGACGTGGCCGAAGCGGCGGCGCAGCACCTGCAGCACCGCCTCTTCCTCGGCGTCTTCGGGCGCCCAGGTCGCGTGGCCGCCCTCGGTCGCCAGCACGTGGGCATGGTCGCCGGCCGGGACGTAGCAGGCGATGCCGAGCCCGGTGCCCGGCGCGATCACCGCGACCGGCTCGCCCGCCACCGCGTGACCGCCGCCCAGCGCGGCGAGGTCGTCGCCGCCGAGGTGCGGCACCGCCCAGGCCAGGCCCTGGAGGTCGTTGACCACCCGGACGTCGTACAGCCGCAGCGCCTGCGCGATCGCCGGGCCGTCGATCAGCCACCGGGCGTTGGTCAGCTGGCAGCGCCCGGCCTCGACCGGGCCGGCGGCGGCGATCACCGCGCCGGCGAGGCCGGTCACCGGCCTGTCCTTCAGGAAGTGACGGATGGCATCGAGCGGCTCGGCGTAGGCGCCGGTCGGCAGCGAGTCGATCGGACCGGTCGTGCCGTCGGCCAGCAGGGCGAACCGCGCCTGCGTGCCGCCGATGTCGGCCAGCAGCCAGGCGGTCACGAAGCCGCCCCGGCCTGCGCCGCCGCGCGCTCGCGCCGGATCATGCCGGCGTACCAGTGGTACGACGACTTCGGGGTGCGCCGCCCGGTCGGGTAATCGACGTAGACGAGGCCGAAGCGGTTGGCATAACCCGCGCCCCACTCGAAGTTGTCGAGGATCGACCACACGAAGTAGCCGCGGACGTCGGCACCGCGTGCCACCGCCTCGCGCAGCCCGTCGGTGTAGCGCTGCAGGTAGACGACGCGCTCGCTGTCGTCGACGACGCCGTTGGCGTCCGGCTTCTCGACCGCGCCGGCGCCGTTCTCGGTGACGAAGATCGGCAGGCGATAGCGGTTCCAGGCCTCCAGCAGCGTGTCGCGGAACGCGTCGGGATCGACCGACCAGCCGATCGACGAGCGCGGCGCGTCGGCCGGTGGGTCGGCCCAGGCGAAGCCGAGCGGCGTCGTGCGGTCTTCGCGGGCGTAGATCGGCCCGTAGTGGTTGATCCCGAACCAGTCGATCGGCCGGCGGATCCGCTCCATGTCGCCGTCGCGGCAATGCGGGGCGATGCCCGGCCGCAGCGACTGGGGGTACTCGCCCAGCACCTGAGGATCGGGAAAGGCCTTGTTCCAGATGTCGTCGAGGATGCCGTTGGCGGCGCGGTCGGCGGCAGTCGGCGGCGCGCCGTCCTTGCCGACGGCGCGGCAGGGCTGGCGGTTGTGGACGGCGCCGATGCGCGCGCCGGCGACGTTGGCGCGCAGCACGTCGACCGCCGCGCCGTGCGCCAGGTTGACGTGGTGGAACGCGGCGTAGAGCGACGACAGGTCCTTTGTGCCCGGCGGGTGCCAGCCGAAGGAGTAGCCGAACAGCGTGAACACCGACGGCTCGTTGAAGGTGGCGAAGCGCTTGACGCGGTCGCCCAGCCGGCCGGCGACCAGGCGCGCGTAGTCGGCGAACCACGCGGCGATGTCGCGGTTGGTCCAGCCGCCGCGATCCTGCAGCGCCTGCGGCAGGTCCCAGTGGTAGAGGCAAAGCCACGGCTCGATCCCGGCCTCGAGCAGCCCGTCGACCAGCCGGTCGTAGAAGGCGAGGCCGGCCTCGTTGATGCCGCCCTTGTCCGGCGTGCCGTGCGGCAGCACGCGCGGCCACGCCACCGAGAAGCGGTAGGCGCCGACGCCGAGCCGCTTCATCAGGGCGATGTCCTCGGCCCAGCGGTGATAGTGGTCGCAGGCGACGTCGCCGGTGTCGCCGTTCTTGATGCGGCCGGGCTCGTGGCTCCACGTGTCCCAGACGCTGGGGCCGCGGCCGTCGTCGCGGGCCGCGCCCTCGATCTGGTAGCTGGCCGTCGAGACGCCCCAGACGAAGTCGGGCGGCAGGCGCCCGGGCGGTTGCCGGCCGTTCGGCATGTTCATGCGCGTTCCTCCGACCGCAGTGTAGCAGCCTACGGCGTGATGGCGACCTTCAGCACGCCGTCGCGCTGGTGGCCGAACAGCTCGTAGGCTTCCTCGATCTGATCGAGCTTGAAGCGATGGGTGACCAGGGCGCCGAGGTCGGCGTGGCCCGAGGCGACCACGGCCATCAGGCGACGCATCCGCTCCTTGCCGCCGGGACAGAGCGCGGTGACGATCTTGTTGTCGCCGAGGCCGGCGGTGAAGGCGTCGAGCGGGATGCGCAGGTCCGAGGAATAGACGCCGAGGCTGGCCAGCGTGCCGCCCGGCCGCAGCACCCGCAGCGCGTTCTCGAAGGTCTCCTGGCGGCCGAGCGCCTCGACCGCGACGTCGACGCCGCGCCCGCCGGTGAGGTCGCGGATCGCCTTCACCGGGTCGCCCTTCTTGTGGTCGACCACGACGTCGATGCCGAGCTTGCGCGCCACCGCCAGGCGCTCGGGCACCGAGTCGACGCCGATCACCTGCGCCGCGCCCATCAGGCGCGCGCCGAGCGCCGCGCACAGGCCGATCGGGCCGAGCGCGAACACCGCCACGGTGTCGCCGATCCGCACGCCGCCGCTCTCGGCCCCGGCGAAGCCGGTCGACATGATGTCGGGGCACATCAGCACCTGCTCGTCGGTCAGGTTGGCCGGCACCGGCGCGAGGTTGGCCATCGCGTCGGGCACCAGCACGAACTCGGCCTGGCAGCCGTCGATCGTGTTGCCGAATCGCCAGCCGCCGGCCGGCTTGAAGCCGTGCAGGGAGGCGCCGCCATCCTGCGAATGCTGCCCGCACAGGCAGGCGTAGCTGTGGCCGCACGGCGTGATCGCGCCGGCGATCACGCGCTGGCCTTCGCGGTAGCCGACCACCTGGCTGCCCAGCTTCTCGATGATGCCGACCGGCTCGTGACCGATCACGAGGCCCTTCCGCACCGGGTACTCGCCCTTGAGGATATGGATGTCGGTGCCGCAGATCGTGGTCGTGCTGATGCGGATCAGGGCGTCGTTGGGGCCGACATCGGGAACCGGATGCTGCTCGAGCACGATCCGGCCGGGCTCGACGAAGACGGCGGCTTTCATCTTGGGCATCGCTTCCTCCGGAGAATGATCAGCGGGAACGCTATCGGCGGCGGCCGCGCCGCCCCTTGATCTGGAACAAGGTCGCTGCCGGGGTCGCATGCGACGAAGGAACGGGCTTCGCAGGCAGGGGGCACGAGATGCAGGCCATGAAAGTGATGACCCGGACCGTCGTGACGGTTCCCGCCGACGCCACCGTGTGGGCTGCCGCGGACATCCTCCTCGGCGCGCGGGTCAGCGCCGCGCCGGTCGTCGATACCGACGGCCGCATGCTCGGCATCGTCAGCGAGGCCGACCTTCTCAACCGGCCGGAGCTCGGTACGGTACCGTCCCGGTCGTGGCTGCAGCGCCTGCTGACCGACGAGGCGATCCTCGCCCGCGACTACCTGCGCTCGCACTCGCACCGCGTTGCCGACGTCATGACCCGCAAGGTCGTCTCGGTCGAGGAACGGACCGACCTGAAGGACATCGCGACGCTGATGCAGAAGCATCGCATCAAGCGCGTGCCGGTGGTGCGCGACGGCAAGGTCGTCGGCATCGTCAGCCGCGCCAACCTGCTGCAGGGCCTGCTGGCCCGCGAGCCGCAGCCCTCGGCGGCGCCGGCCGCCGACGAGACGCTGCGCGGCCAGGTCGTCGCCGTGCTGGCGGCCCAGGACTGGGGTACCGGCGTCAGCAACGTCGTGGTCGAGAACGGCGTCGTGCACGTCTGGGGCAACGTCGCCTCGCCGGCGGTACGGGAAGCCGTGCGCGTCGCGGCCGAGAACGTGCCCGGCGTGCAGCGGGTCGTGAACAAGGTCGTCGTGCTGCCGCGCGATGCCCTGATGTTCGGCTGACCGTTCCATCCATCGACCGGGGAAGACCATGCCGCTGAAGCGCATCCGACTCGAACTGGCCCGCACGCCCGAATTTCCCGAAGGCAGCGCCGCACACGGCTACGAGTTCGTGGCGCCGCTCGACGCCAAGGGTCACCTCGAGTCGCGCGAGTGGACCGAGTCCAAGGGCGCCTGCACGGTGCGCCGCTTCTGGGCGCGGGAAGCCGACGAGCACGGCTCGCTGATCCACCGCAAGGACGGCAGCTGGGCCTTCTCCTACGATCCCGGCGACGACGACGACGAGCCGATCTTCCGGTTCGACCGCCACCTGTTCGTCGAGGGCGAGTACGTGACGGTGACCGAGCACGACGGCGTCGCCCGCCCGTTCCGCATCGCGCGCGTATCGCCGGCCGTGATTCGCCGCTAGCGCCGGCGTAGGCTGGGGCCATGACCGCCCCGGACGTCATCGTCATCGGCGCCGGCGTTGCCGGCCTCTACCAGCTCTACCGGCTGCGCGCGCTCGGCCTCGAGGTCCAGGTGTTCGAGGCCGGCTCCGACGTCGGCGGTACCTGGTACTGGAACCGCTATCCCGGTGCGCGCTTCGACTCGGAGAGCTGGTCCTACGGCTACTCCTTCTCCGAGGAACTGCTCCAGGAATGGGAGTGGCCGGAGCACTTCGCGGCCCAGCCCGACACGCTGTGCTACCTGAACTTCGTCGCCGACAAGTTCGACCTCCGCCGCCACATCCGCTTCGGCTGCCGGGTGACGGCGGCGCGGTTCGACGACGCCGCCGACCGCTGGACGGTGACGCTCGAGAGCGGCGAGCAGGCGAGCGCGCCGCTGCTGGTGACCGCGCTCGGACCGCTCTCGGCCTACACGCTGCCCGAGATCCCGGGCCGCGACGACTTCCGGGGCCAGGCCTTCCATACCGCGCGCTGGCCGCGCGAGGGTGTGTCGCTGGCGGGCAAGCGCGTCGGCATCATCGGCACCGGCGCGACCGCGATCCAGGTGATCCAGACGATCGCGGCCGAGGTCGGTTCCCTGACCGTGTTCCAGCGCACGCCCAACTGGGCAGCGCCGCTGCACAACCGCCGCATCACCCCGGAGGAACAGCGCCGCATCAAGGCGTCGTACGCCGAGATCTTCGAACGCTGCCGCCAGACCGCGACCTGCTTCATCCACCAGACCGACCCGCGCCGCGCACTCGAGGTGTCTGCGGAGGAGCGCGAGGCTTTCTGGGAGAAGCTCTACGCCGAGCCGGGTTTCGGCATCTGGGTCGGCAACTTCGCCGACGTGCTGACCGACCGCCGCGCCAACGCGCTGGCCAGCGACTTCGCCGCGCGCAAGATTCGCCAGCGGGTGAAGGACCCGGCGGTGGCCGAGAAGCTGATCCCGAAGGACCACGGCTTCGGCACGCGCCGGCTGCCGCTCGAGTCGGGCTACTACGAGGCCTACAACCGCGACAACGTCCGCCTGGTCGACATCAACGAGACGCCGATCGAGCGGATCACCGCGGACGGCGTGCGCACCACGCGCGAGTCTTTCGACCTCGACGTGCTGATCTACGCCACCGGCTTCGACGGCGTGACCGGCCCGTACGACCGGATCGACATTCGCGGACCGGGCGGCCGCCGCCTCAAGGACGACTGGGCCTCCGGCGTGCCGCGCACCTATCTCGGCATGCTGATCGACGGCTTCCCCAACCTGCTGATGGTGCTGGGACCGCACACCGCGCGCGGCAACATCCCGCGCAACATCGAGGAAATCGTCGACTGGCTGACCGGCCTGGTCGCGTTCATGACCGGCCACGGTTACCGCCGCGTCGAAACCCGGCCGGAGGAGGTCGACCGCTGGGTCGCCGAGGTCGAGCAGGCGGTCGAGGGCCTGCTGTTCGCCGAGGTCAATTCCTGGCAGACCGGCATCAACCGCAATGTCGCAGGGCGACAGGTCCGCCGCGTGCTCGGCTACTACGGCGGCGCGGTCGAGTATCGCCGCCGCACCGACGCCGTCGCCGCCGACGGCTACACCGCGTTGCGCTTCCGCTAGGCGCCCGTCGGGGGACGTCGTCCCTCAGGGGGTGCCGCCGGCCAGGGTCAGGCCGAACTTCAGGATCACGAACTCGGCCGGTTTGAGCGGGGCGAAGCCGACCACCAGGTTGGCGCGCCCGAGCGCGATGTCGGCGGCGGTGGTGGTGTCGGCGTCGCACTTCACCAGGTAGGCCTCCTTCGGCGTGCGGCCGGCCATCGCGCCCTGGCGGAACAGCTCGTACAGGAACCGGCCGACGGCCTCGCGGATCCGCGCCCAGGTCGGCTCGGCATCGGGTTCGAACACCGCCGCCTGCAGGCCGCGCGACACGCTGTCCTCGAGGAAGGCCGCGAAGCGCCGGACCGACACGTACTTGTGGTCGCGTTCGTCGCCGTCGGGCCGGGCCAGCGTGCGCGCGCCCCAGACCACGGTGCCGGCCTGCGGGAAGCTGCGGATGGCGTTGATGCCCAGCGGGTTGAGCAGGGCGCTGTCGCGGTCGTCGAGCGCGAGCGCGGGACCCGCGACACCGGTCAAGGCGGCCTCGATCCCGGCCGGGGCCTTCCACACCCCGCGGCCGCGATCGGTACGTGCCATCAGGCCGGCGATGGCGCCGCAGGGCGCGAACAGGCGGGGCTGGCCGCTGGCGAGCGCCTCGGTCCCGCGCAGGAAGGGGAAGTACAGCGCCGACTCCGCGCCGCGCTGCGGGAAGAAGCCCTCGAGCCCCGCCACGGCAGCGGCGGCGCTTCGCCAGGCGTGGCTGGGATCGACCACGAACAGGGCCCGCCGGCGACGGCAAAGCGCGGCGGCGGCGGCGCGCGTCGCCAGCGGCAGGTCGATGCCCTCGCGCGGCGGCGGCACGCACAGGAGGTTGAAGGCGGTCGTCTCCAGCGCGGCCAGGGCCGGATCGAGGACCAGATCGGGGGCGGTGCCGTCGGCGGCGCGCACCACCACGGCGTCGCGCCCGCCGTTGTCGAAGAACTGCCGGACCGCGTGTCCAAGCGTGAGGCCCGGAGCGAGGTCACCGAACGCGCGCTGGAACTCGGCGAAGGACCTGATCCCGGTCGGCACGCCGACGGCGCCGGCAACGCTGGCGCCGACGAAGGCGGCGGTCGAGGTCGGCACGCCCGGGATCGGGGTGCCGGTGCGAACTTCCTCGATGTAGACACCGGGGTAGGCGATCTCGACGGGCATGACAGCTGGATCATGCATACAGCGAGCGAAGACGAGGTGACAAACCCCACGCCGGCGTCAAGGGCCGTGCAGCCGTCACGGTCACAGCTTGGCCACGCCGCGTCGATGCCGGCTGGGCCCCTAGGCCAGCGTGCCGGGTCGGTGCAGGCGGAGCGCCGGACCGTGGGGCAGGCCGCTTGCGAAGGCGGTGAGACCGGCCACCGCCGAGCCGATGCCCATGGTGTTCTTCGCCAGGTACCACGCGGTGCGCAGCAGGTGGGTGGCGGCCAGCGGGTCGAGGCGCAGGGCGTAGGACGAGAACACCGCCGCCTGCACGCGCATCGCCACCTTCATGTGGTGGGCGAAGGCATCGCGCGACAGCCAGTTGTCGTGCTCGACGATCGGCCTCGGCGAGTAGACGAGGCGGCAGCGGTTGAACAGCAGCCGGTAGGTGAACTCGGTATCCTCGCCGGTGCCGATGCGCGACCCGGGCCCCAGGGTCTCGATGAACAGCCCGACCCGTCGGAAGGCTTCCTTGCGGAAAGACATGTTGTTGCCGCCGCCGAGCACGAGGTGGGGGATTGCCGGTTCCTCGACGACCCGGCGCGTCGTCGACTGGATCAGCGCCGGGCAGACGCGGTCGCCGTCACGGCTGATGCAGTCCCACTCGGCCTGGCCGGCGCCGTACGGCACCACCCGGCCGTAGACGCCCAGGACCGCCGGGTCGGCCGCGAACTCGGCGCGGATGGCGGCCAGCCACTCGCGGTCGCAGATGCAGTCGTCGTCGGTGAAGGCGACGATGTCGGCACGCGCGGTGCGGATCGCGAGGTTGCGCGACAGCGACACGCCGACCGTGTTGGTCGCGTAGTAGGCGAGCCGGGGGTCGGCGATCGCGGCGAGGCGGTCCCGTGTCTCGTTGTCGGTACTCTGGTCGACCACGATCAGCTCGAAGTCGCGGAACGAGTTGGCGAGCACGCTGGACACGGCGCGCTGCACCTTCTCCGGACGATTGCGGGTGCAGATCAGCACCGAAAGCTGGGGAACCATGGGCGGAACCTAGGGCGATTCCGTCGCCGTGACGGTGGCCATGCGGTGAGACGTTGACCGGCGGATTCAGTTCTCCGCGCCGACGCAGAAACCGACGATCGTCAGGACAAGGACGACCCAGAGCAGGATCCAGACCACGACATTCCCTCGCTGTGCTTGCGGGGACGTGAGTAAGGGCGGAGCGCGCCGGGCGAAAGGCGGATCGGGTCCGGGACGGACCCGGTTGGGTCCGGGGCGGATCGTTTCAGCGGGACAGTTGAACCGTGCAATGCAGTTCGTTGGGGCCTTCGTTGTTCTTGAAGTCCGCGCGAGCGATGGTCTGGGCCGACGCCTGGTTGCCGCTCACCGTCCCCGAGAAGGTCCCGGAATAGGTCTTCGAACCCGTCCGGTTCTTGGCGGTGAACGTGCCCGAGACCTGGTTGCCGGCAATCGTCAGGGCGACCACCGCTCCCCGGGCTCCCGTCCACTGGCCGGACGTCTGCCCGGCCGGCATCTGGATGGTCATGCTGCCGGCATTTCCGCATGTCGCGGTCCCGGACCACCCGCCGCCGGTCGACGGCGCCGCGCCGGTGGCGGGCGGGGCGACGGCCGCGGACGGCGTGGCAGGGGCGGGCGGAGGGCGGGTCGTCGCCGTCTCCCTGGCCTTGGCGTCTTCCTCCGCCTTCTTCTTCGCCTCGTCGGCCTTCTTCTTCTCTTCCTCTTCCTTCTTCTTCTGCTGTTCGTCGTCGTACTTCTGCAGCGCCGGCGCCGCCTCGCGCAGCAGCGCCTGGTGTTGCGGACCGGTCAGGAATCCGGTGACCGGCTGGTTGCGCGCCTTCTGCCAGGCCGAGATCATGTCGCGGCTGCGCGGTCCGAACGCGCCGTCGCTGCCGCGCGTGTCGAAGCCGAGAGAGGTCAGGGCAAGCTGCACCCTCTGGCGATCGGCCAGCGCGAAGCGCAGCGCCGTTTCCGCGGCCTCGGCGGCCTTCCTGTCGGCGTCCGCGTCGGCCTTGGCCTTCGCTTCCGCGTCAGCCTTCGCCTTGGCCTCGGCGTCGGCCTTGGCCTTCTTCTCGGCCTCCTCGATCTGCTTGGCCGAGGCCTCGGCCTTCTTCTTCGCCTCGTCGGCTGCCCGCTTCCGGGCTTCCTCCTCGGCCTCCTGGCGTTCTTCCTGGGCCTTGGCCAAGGCCTTGTCGGCCTCGCGCTTGGCCTCGGCCTCGATCTCCGCCTTGCGTCGCGCCGCGTCCTCGGCGGCCTTGAGCGCCGCCATCTCGGCCTCGGCCTTGCGCTGCGCCGCCTCGGCTTCCGCCTTGCGCGCCTGGGTCTCCTGGTCGAGGCGTCGGGCTTCGAGCTCGGCCTTGAGCTTGGCGAGTTCCGCTTCGGCCTTCAGCCGCGCGGCTTCCGCCTTGGCGACCTCGGCGTCGGCCGCGACCTTGGCCGCCGAATCGGCCTCGGCCTTGCGCTTGGCGTCTTCCTCGGCCTTGCGCTTCTCGGCCGCGGCGGCGTCGGCGGCGCGGCGTTCGGCCAGCACCCGCTCGAGGTCCTCGACCTTCATGTCCTGCAGTGCCGGAGCCGGCGCCGCGACGCCGGCGACCGTGGGCGGCGTCGCCGGGCGCATCGCGAGGTAGCCGCCGCCGCCGGCCAGCAGCAGCACGGCTGCCGCTGCGCCGGCATAGAGCGGTGTCCGGCTGCCGCGCGCCGGCGCGGGCGTGGCCGCGGCCACCGGCGGCGGTGCGGCCGGCGGTGGTACGGCAGAGCTCGCGCGCGGCGCCAGCACGGTCGCGCCCGGATCGGCGGCGACGCGTTGCGTGACGTCGCCCGCGGTCGCGCCGGGCATGTTGAGCAGGCTGCGCCATCCGGCGATGGTCTGCGGCCGCTCGGCGGCACGCACCGCGAGGGCGGCGTCCAAGCCGATCAGCAGGCTGGGCGTGAAGCCGGCGGGCGCCAGCTTCGCCAGCGGCTGGTAGTCGTCGTCGAGCATGCGATCGAACGCCGGCGGCGGCGGCGCCCCGGTGATCGCGTGGTAGAGGGTGGCGGCGAGCCCGTAGATGTCCGTGAAGGGCCCCTGCTTGGCCGCGGTCATCTGCTCGGCGGCGGCGTAGCCGGGCGTGAAGATCGCGGTCATCGCCGTGGTCCGGCCTGCCATCGCCGCGCGCGACGCGCCGAAGTCGATCAGCGTCGGCTTGCCGTCCTCGCGCAGCAGGATGTTGGCCGGCTTGATGTCGCGGTGGAGGAAGCCGGCCTTGTGGACCTGCTCGAGCCCGTCGAGCATCGGCCACAGGATCGCCAGCACCTCGTCCGGGGAAAGCTTGCCCTGGCGTTTGATACGGTCTTCCAGCGTCTCGCCGCGCACCAGCTCCATGACGATGTAGGCGGTGCCGTTCAGCTCGAGGAAGTCGAAGACGCGGACGATCGCCGGGGCGTCGTGCAGGCTGGCCAGGGTGCGGCCCTCGGCGACGAAGCGGTCGCGCCCCCAGGTGAAGTCCTCGGCCACCTTGGTCGAGCGCGGCAGCACGGTGACGCCGTCCTGGCGCACGGCGAGCGACACCGGCAGGTATTCCTTGATCGCGACATCGCGGCCGAGCTGCTCGTCGCGGGCGCGGTAGGTGATGCCGAAGCCGCCCTGTCCCAGGATCGCGGTCACGACGAAGCGGCCGATGCCGGCGCCCGCCGGCAAGGCGCTGAAGTCGACCTCGGTGGCCGGCGTCGTGGTGCCGGACTCGCCCTCAAGCATGGATCAGACGTCCCCCAAAAACGTCCTGTGTTCTGTCACTATAGCGCAGAGCGGCGCAGCCCTTCTAGGGTGCCAGCGATCGCCGGCAGGCGGCGAGAATGGCGTCGATCGTGCGCAGGATCACACAATGCCCGGCCCCGGCGACCTCGTGCCAGTGCGCGCCAGGGATCGCCGCGGCGACGGGCCGGTTGAGGGCGGCGGGCACCAGCCGGTCGTCGCTGCCCTGCCAGAAGTCGACCGTTCCCTCGATGCGTCCGAGGTCGAGGCCCCAGTCGCGGTAGAGCAACGTCGCGTCCTCGACCAGGCCGGCGCTGCCCTGGCGAAAGCACTCGCGCGTTGCCGCGAGGAAGGCCCCGGCGACGGCAGGATCGTCGAAGCAGGCGCGGTCGTCGTCGTTCACCGCCGCCTTGACCTGCCCGAGGTACGATGCGGGGAAGTGCACGGCATCCCATGCCAGCGCCTCGTACATCAGGCGGAATCCCGGGTGCAGGTGCAGGCACAGCCAGCCGCCCAGCCGGTCGACCGGGTTCTGCAGCGATGCCGCCCAGTTGTCGCCGAACGCGCCGTAGGAGCCGCCGGCAATGCTGGCCGTGTACGCCAGGCGCTGGCGTGGCAGGCCGGCGGCGCATGCGAGCGCATAGGGGCCGCCCTCCGACCAGCCAGTGACCGCGAAGCGCGCGACGCCCAGCGTGTCGGCCAGCGCGCCGACATCGTCGGCCCACCGGCGCAGCGACCGGCCGGGATGCGGCGTCGAGCGGCCGATGCCCGGCCGGTCGATGCCGATGACCTGCAGACCGGCCCGTGTCGCCGCGTCCGCGAACAGCACGACCTCGAGCCGCGAGCTCGGCCCGCCGTGCTGGTGGAAGACGACCGGGCCGGCCGGGTCGCCGACGCGGCGACAGCCCAGCGTGCGGCCGTCGGGCAGGGTCGCGAGGAAGTCGTCGTTCAAGACGATGGCGTCGGCGGCAGCGGCCGGATCTCGGCCTTGGCGAGCGCGCCCAGCGTGAACATGCGGCGGGCCACGATCACCGCCTCGCCGGCGGTGCCGGCGATCGTCGCGGCCAGCCGGTCCTGCGCGGCGTTGGCGACGAACTCGACGGCGGTGCTGAGCGCGGCGGTGGCCGACGAATCGAACACCGCCCGCGTCATCACCCGCAGCAGGCTGCGGGCGCTGTGGCGCAGGCCGTAGATCTGCATCAGGTCGCGCACCAGCACGACGCTGACGCCGAGCACGACCAGCGCGTCGAGTGCCGGGTGCGGGCAGGCGGACACGCCCAGCGTCGCGCGTAGCGCCGCCTGCCGCACGCGCGCGTCGGCGGCGCGGTCCATCGGCTCGAAGATCTCGCGGTTCAGGAGCTCGAGCACGTCGCGATCGCTGTGATGCGGCTGCAGTTCCTCGGCCGAGGCGTTGAGCTGGCCGAGCACGATCGCGTTGTCGGCGTAGATCGCGCGCAGGCTGTCGAGCAGTACGATGCCGCGGCCGGCGCCGTCCAGCTGCGCCAGTTCCTGCGCCAGCAGGCGGGCCTTCTCGGCCGACTTCAGCCGCCGGTAGGCACGGGTCTGCTGCGCCACCAGCGCGCCGATCGACACGACGAGCGCGCTGGTGCCGACCAGCAGCCCGAGGTCGTAGAGGCTGCCGGTCTCCAGCGCGCGGCGCGCGAAGCCCGCGATCGACCCCACGACCACGGTGCCGAGGACAAGCGCGCCGGAGGCGAGCGCCAGCCAGCTCCAGCGGCCCATCCGGCGATGGATCGGCGGCGAGGCGGACGGGGCGGACGGCGATTCGGCCGTCGCTTCCGCCAACGGCAACTCGCCGGGTCGGAACTCGAGGTCGATCAGGTTCTTGCCGTCCTTGGTGAGCATCGTGGTCATGGCGCCAACAGGAACTGCAGGAGTTTGTCGATATTCAGGTGGGGCAGGGGGCCATCGCCGAGGCCGCGCGGCGGTTCGAACCGGCGAATGCGGAAGGTCCGGTCGGCCCAGGCGGCCGCGGTCGGCAAGGATCCGGGGATCGTGCCGGGGAAGGTCTCGCTCGGTTCGACGTTTCCCTCCGTGACCCCGACGAGGAAGGGCCGGGGCTGCCCATCGACCTGGCGCAGCACCTCGGTCGTCGCCCGCAGCGCGGCCACCGATTCGATCCCGGTCTGCCCAACCTTGGCATCCGTCAGCAGTCGCCCCGTCATGTCCTGCAGCAGGCCGGAAAGGTTGCGCATCTGGTCGGACGTCACCTCGTCGGCCTTGGTCGCGACGAGGGCGAGCCGGTCGAGCCCGAGGAACGGCACGTACTTCGCGTAGACGGGCATCATCGCCTCGAAGGACTCGGCGATATCGTGAACGGCCAGCGCGAGGTCGGCAAACGAGTCCCTGCCCTGCTGCAGGGCCGTCAGGACGTCGACCAGGACGACCTGCCGCCGCAGGCGGCCGAAGACATCGGCATGGAACTGGCGAACCAGCTTGCGATAGGCCTCGTAGCGCCGGACAAGCGCCATCCCGTTGCTGCCGCGCTTCGGCCGGTCGAGTCGCGCGACCGGGAAGAACAGCGCGGCCTCCATGCCGGGCATCGGCTGCAGGAACCGTCCCGGCTGCAGGAACGACAGGGCGCGTTCCTCGCGGCAGGCCCGCAGGTAGTCGACGTAGTGGCGGCCGACCCTGGCAAGCAGGCGCGCGTCTTCCGGCGCATCGAGGTCGACCAGCGCGGCGTCGGCCCGCCACGCGGCCGCGAGGTCGGCGCGACACGGCGCCGCCGCGAGATCCTCGGCCTGGCGCGACCATTCGGCAAAAGATCGCGTGAGCAGCGGCAGGTCGATCAGCCACTCGCCGGGATAGTCGACCAGGTCGACGTCCGTGGTCGCGGTCGATGACAGCTGCCGGCCGAGGAAGGTCTCGGGATCGTGCTGGATGCGGATGCGCAGCGCCGACAGCTCGCGCGTCTGCGTCGGCCAGCGCGGGGGGTCGCTTCCCAGGGCGGCAAGGTGGCCCTCGTAGTCGAAGCGGGTGAAGCCCGGCACGTCGTGCAGGCTGACGCCGCGCACCTTCCTGATCCACGGGAAGAACGGCAGCGCCTTGGCGGTCACCAGCGCGTGCGCGAAGGCGGTGATGAACACCGTCTTGCCCGAGCGCTGCAGGCCCGTGATCGCGATGCGGCGGCGTTCGCGCGCGAGCGAGGCCGGGAAGTCGACGAGGGCCTCGCCCGCCGCCTTCAGCGGCGACAGGGCGAGGTCGGTCCAGTAGGACAGGTCGCTCATCCCCCGTGGCGGATGACGCTCACGGACGGGCGCAGCGGTCGGCGATCTCCTGGGCGCCGCCGCCGGCATCGGTGTCCGGTCCGCCGTAGACGCTGCGGTAATCGACCTGGGTATCGCGGCCGTTGTTGACCGAGCGGACGTCGTACGTGCCCATCACGCCGCCGGCCGCGTTCTTGACGATGATGTTGGCGCGGCCGGCCGAGAACGTCGGCGTCACCGTCAGCAGCGGCCGCTGCTGGCGGGCGACGATGCAGTTGGCCATCGTTTCCCAGTGGGCCTGGTAGAGCGAGGTCCAGGTCGGCGGACGCTGTTCGAACTGGCTGGCCGACTGGCAGGCGGCGAGTGAGACGAGGGCCGCGAGGCCGAGGGGGATCGTGCGCTTCATGCCCGCAAGATGCCCCTAGCGGCGTTCGAAGTCGATGCGCTCGTCGACCGGCAGGCCGAGCAGGTGGCGGCGCAGGCAGTCCAGCGCCATCTCGACCGCGCCGGCGCGCACCCACTCGCGGTTGCCGACCAGCCGCGCCGGCCGGGTCACCGCGCCGTTGGCGTCGGCGATGCCGATGGCCACCGTGCCGCCCATGTCGGGTCGCTCCGGACCCTCGTCCATCTCGACCAGCAGGGCCAGCGCGTGGCTGGCGCCGCTGTCGGCGCGCAGCTTGCTCGCCGCGACGCGGGCGGCCTCGGCGTCGATGCTGGCGATGCCCAGCTCGGCCGGGTCGCGCGCCACGACGCCCCTGCGAAACGCCTTCTCGGCCCCGGGCAGTGGCGCCAGCCGCGCCGCGAGGTGGCCGCCGCTCGCGGTCTCGGCGATGGCGACGCTCAGCCCTTTGGCCAGCAGCGCGTCCAGCACCACGCCTTCCAGCGTCTGCGTGTCCTCGGCGATCACGAAGTTGCCGAGCCGGCGGCGTACCTCGGCCTCGACCGGGGCCAGCAGCGCGGCCAGCGCCTGTTCGCTGTCGCCGCGCACCGCCAGCTTGGTCTCGAGCTCGGGGTAGTGGGCCTGGAAGCCGAGCTTTATGGTGCCGTCCTGGAAGGCCGGGATGTCGCTCAGCATGCCGTCGGCGCGCGACTCGCCGATGCCGAACGAGTGGAAGCGCTTCAGCCGGGTGACGCCGGTGATGCCGCCGATCGCGAGCAGGCGCGGGATCACCTGCTCGTCGACCATGCGCCGCATCTCGCGCGGCACGCCCGGGGTGAAGAAGAAGCGGGCCTTGCCGATGGTGACGGCGAAGCCGCAGGCGGTGCCGATCGGGTTGTCGATGAACTCGGCGCCCTGCGGCAGCATCGCCTGCTTGCGGTTGTTGGGCGGCATGACGCGGCCGCGGCGCGCGTAGCTCTCCTCCATCCGCTTCATCCAGTGGTCGCTCAGCACCAGCGGCACGCCGCAGGCCTCGGCCGCGACCTCCTGCGAGAGGTCGTCGACGGTCGGGCCAAGGCCGCCGTTGACGATCACCGCGTCGGCGCGCTCGCCGGCCTGGCGGAAGGCCTGCAGCAGCGAGGCCCGGTCGTCGCCGACCGTGGTGCCCCAGTGGAGGGTCAGCCCGACCTCGACGAGGCGCCGGGCGATGTGGCTGTAGTTGGTGTTGACGGTCTTGCCGGTGAGGATCTCGTCCCCGGTGCAGAGAATTTCGACGCGCATGCCCGATTATCGGCTAACGTTGCTGCGAAATCGAGGGAGACGCGCCGTGAAGACATTGTCCGCCGACCTGCGGGACACCCTGGCCAGGGTCGGCACCTCGACCCTGACCGGCGTGCTCAACCGCCGCGGGCTCAAGAGCATGACGCTGTTCGACGTCTGGCCGCTCAGGGTCGAGCAACCGCGGCTGGTCGGCATCGCCTACACCATTCGCTTCATCCCCTCGCGCGAGGACATGGACGGGCCGGCATCGAAGAACCGATCGATGCTGCAGCCGCAGGCGATGGAGGAGTGCCCGCCGGGCCACGTGCTGATGATCGATTCGCGCGGCGACTCGCGCGCCGCTTCGGCCGGCGATCTCTACGTCGGCCGGCTGAAGGCGCGCGGCGCCGCCGGCATCGTGACCGACGGCGGCTTCCGCGACACCGACGGCGTCGCCAAGACCGGCCTGCCGGCCTACCTGCGGCGGCCGGCGTCGCCGCCGACGCCGGTGGCCCACCGCCCGGTCGACCTGCAGGTGCCGATCGGCTGCGGCGGTGTCGCCGTCTATCCCGGCGACATCGTGGTCGGCGACCGCGACGCCATCCTCGTGATCCCGCCCGACATCGTCGAGGCGGTCGCGCAGGAAGCGCTCGACGCCTACCACTACGAGGAGTTCTGCGAGGTCGAGGTGGCGCGCGGCCGCCCGCTCAAGGGCCTGTTCCCGACCGCGTCGGACGAGGCCAAGCGCGACTACGAGGCCTGGAAGAAGGGCCGCGGCTAACCCAGCCTGGTGTGGATCGGCACGCCGCCCTTCAGGGTCAGCGTGACCGGCGTGCGCTCGGCGATCTCGGCCATGCGCGCCTTCTGGGAGTTGTCGACGCTGCCCTCGATGCGCAGCACGCGGTCGATGCGGGCCTGCGCGCCGGCGACGAAGTGGACGTCGACCTCGACCGCGGTGACCGGCCATTGCTTGCGCTCGGCGTACATGCGCAGCGTGATCGCGGTGCAGGCCGCCAGCGCCGAGGTCAGCAGTTCGTAGGGACCCGGCCCGACGTCCTTGCCGCCCAGCGCCGGTCCCTCGTCGACCACCAGGCGGTGATGGCCGGTGACGACCTGCGTCTCGTAGTTGGTGGTGCCGATCCGTGCCCGCGCCTCGGCCATGTCGGTTCCTCCCTGCTCAACGGTAGCGCCGCATGAAGCGACGATCGATGCGGTCCTTCCACCACCACGCCCAGCGTCCCGCCAGCGAGTGTCCCCCGACCGCCCAGGTGCCGCGCGTGGCGACGGCGTGACCGTCGCCGGTGCCGACGATCGCGAGGTAGCGCGCCTGCGGCACCCACGGTCGCGGCGTCTCGCCCTGCAGCACCCGGCGCAGGTTGCCGGCCAGCGGCGGTCCCTGGCGCACGGCGAAGACGCCGGCCTTGGGGCGCGGATGACGGGTCATGGTGGCGCAGTCGCCGGCGGCGAAGACGCGGTCGTCGCCGGCCGACTGCAGCGTCTCGGTAATCGCGAGGAAGCCGCGCCCGTCGAGCGGCAGGCCGGTGCCGGCCAGCCACGACGGCGCGCTGGCCTCGGTGACGACGAACACGGCGTCGGCCGGGTACCAGGTCTCCGCGACCTGCACGGCGCCGTGCTCGACGCGCTGCGCCGGCGCGCGCTCCAGCAGCCGGATGCCGCGCTGCTGCAGGACAGCCCTTAACCGGCGCTGCGCCGCCGGCGCCTGGCTGGCCAGGATGGCGTCGCGCGTGGCGAGCGTGACGCGCACGGTCGCACCCGGCGCGACCTGCCGCAGCCGGTGGTCGATCGCCAGGGCGAGTTCGACGCCACCGGCGCCACCGCCGATCACCATGATCTCCAGCGGCCCCTGCCACGATTTCTTGTCGTCGAGGAAGGCCAGCCAGCGGCGGCCGAACTCGGCGATCGGCTTGACCGGCACCGCCCAGCGGTCGGCGCCGGGCAGCGCGCCGAGATGGGGCGCCGCGCCGATGTCGAGCGACAGCAGGTCCCACGGCAGGTCCTGTCCGTCGGCCAGCCTGACGCGACGGCGGTCGCGGTCGAGGGCCACGGCCTCGCCGGCCACCAGCCGGATGTTCCAGCGCCGGCACAGCGACGGGAGGTCGATGTGGCAGTCGTCGAAACCGTAGAGGCCGGCGACGAAGCCCGGGATCATGCCGGAGTAGGGCGTCCTGAGGTCGCGCGCGACCAGGGTCACGCGCACGCCGGCCCGCGGCGCCTCGCCGAAGCGCTTCAGCACGTGGACGTGGGCATGGCCTCCGCCGATCAGCACCAGGTCCCGCGGCGGCATGTTTTCAGACACGCTGGCCATTTCTCCAATATTGTTGTATATCAGTCCTTTAAATCATTTTCTTTCAGTTATTTCGGAGCTCTCCATGGCCGTCGTTTCCGGCCCGTCGGTCCTGCTGGACCCGGCAACCCCCGCCGTGTCGCGCTCGGCCTGGTCGCTCTCCCTGCCGCTCCTCCTGTTCTTCGCGATCGTGCTCGCGCTCAACGGGCCGAGCGGCCTGCCGCTGCTCGCCGACCCCGATTCGCAGTGGCACGTGACGGTCGGCAACTGGATCCTCGACAACGGTCGCTTCCCGACCGTCGACATCTACTCCCATACCTTCCCCGGCCAGCCGTGGATTGCCAAGGAGTGGGGGTCGCAGGTGCTGCTGGCGGTGGCCTACGATATCGGCGGCTGGGGCGGCGTCACGCTGCTGGCCGCGCTGGCGATCGGCGCGACCTTCGCGCTGCTGCTGCGGCTGCTGCTGCGCGACCTGCGCCCGTTCCCGGCGCTGCTGTTCACCGGCGCGGCGCTGGTCATGTCGGCGCCGCACTTCCTGGCGCGGCCGCATGTGCTGGCCTTCCCGCTGATCCTGCTGTGGGTGTCGGGGCTGCTGCGCGCCGTCGAGACCCGGACCGCGCCGCGGCCGTGGCTGCTGGCGGTGATGCTGCTGTGGGCCAACATGCATGCCGGCTTCACGCTCGGCATCCTGCTGGCCGGCGCCTTCGCGCTCGACGCCCTGGTCGGCGCCGCCGACTTCGCCGAGCGCAAGCGCCTGTTCATCGCCTGGGCCAGGTTCGGCGTCGCCACCGTCGTCGCCGCCAGCATCACGCCCTACGGGCCGGAGTCGATCCTGGTGACCCTGCGCATCTTCGGCATGGGCGAGGCGCTGTCGCTGATCTCCGAGTGGCAGGCACCCGACTTCCAGAAGCACGGGCTGCTCGAGCTGATGGTCCTGATCGCGCTCTACCTGGTGCTGTCGCGCGGCCTCAAGGTGCCGCTGGTGCGGCTGCTGATCGTGCTCGGGCTGGTCCACCTGTTCCTGCGCCACATCCGCAACGCCGAGCTGCTGGCGACGCTGGCGCCGCTGGTGCTGGCGCCGGTGATCGCGCGGCAGTTCCCGGCCGCGGCCGCGGCGGCGCAACCCGACGGCTGGCTGGCGCGGCTGACGCGACCGGCGGGCCCGGCCGCGCTGGCGCTGGTCGTCGCCCTGCCGCTGGTGATCGGCGTCGCGCTGGTCGCCAGCGGTCGCGTGGTCCCGCCGATCGACAACACCCCGGCCGCGGCGGTGGCGTGGGCGCGCGACAACGGCCTCAAGGGCCGGGTGCTCAACCACTACGGCTTCGGCGGCTACCTGATCAGCCAGGGCGTGCCGACCTTCATCGACGGCCGCGGCGAGCTGTTCGGCGGCGACTTCGTCACGCTCTACGCCAGGACCGTCAACTTGACGGCCGACGAGCCGCTGGAGACGCTGCTCGACCGCTACGACATCGGCTGGACCCTGCTGCTGCCCAAGCAGGCGGCCAACAAGCTGCTGGAGCGGCTGCCGAACTGGCGGCGCGCCTACGCCGACGACGCGGCGGTGATCTACGTGCGCGAGCGATAGGCCCGCGTCAGGACTTCAGCACGATCCAGGTGCAGGTGCCGAGCGCGCACAGCCGGCCGCTCTCTGTGTAGAGGGCGGTGCCGGAATAGAGCTTGCGGCCGTCCTCGCCGATCTTCCAGCCGACCACGGCGCAACGTTCGCCGACCCGCGGCGGGTCGATCACCCGCGCGGTCATGCGGCCGGTCAGCGCGGGGCGCATGTCGTCGGGATCCTGCGCCGCCCACGCGCCCGGGCAGTCGAGCGTGCCCCACACGAACTCCGGCCGGATGCGGCCCTCGGCGTCGGCGTGGTTGGGATGCGGCACGTAGCTCGAGAGCGAGCGGCCCTTGGTCGGCGCCGCCAGCCCGAACACGCGCAGGCCGTCGCCGACGGCGCGGCTGCGGCCGCACACCACGCACCAGGTGAAGTCGCTGTCGGCGCCGCAGCCGCCGACCTCGCCGCAGCGCAGGACCTCGCGCCAGTCGGCCGGCGCCGGCGGCGGCACGAGCTGCGCCAGCGACCCGGCACGGGCCTCGCAGATCAGCGTGTCGCCGTCGCGCAGCAGCAGCGCGTCGCCGTCGCGCGCCACCGCGAGCGGCCTGTCGACCGGCACCGGCGCGCGCAGCGTGATCTCGACCGTGCCGTCGCCGCCGAACGCCCGGGTGTAGCGGCCGGCGAGCATGCCGCCGACGTAGCCGCCGTTGCCGGAATCGCGCGGGCCGTTGAAGCGAGCCTCGATGAGCAGCGTATCGTCCACCAGAATTCCTCCGCGCCGCGGACCTTGCCGACGGTGTCGGGGCGATGCAAGGGTGAAGCGAATGGATCGCTTCCTGCCCTGGGCGCTGGTCGGCCTGTGTTTCGTGCTGGGAGTCGCGAGCCGTTCGATCAGCGACACGTTCGTCGTGTTCGTGCCGGCGCTGCAGTCGCACTTCGAGGCGAGCCGCAGCGCGGTCACCGTGATCTACAGTTTCGCGCTGTTGAGCAGCATCGGCTCGCCCCTCGCCGGCTGGATCGCCGACCGCTTCGGGCTGCGGGCGCTCACCCTCGTCGGCCTGCTGGCCGCCGGCCTCGGCACGGCGAGCGCCTCGCTCGCGGTCGATCTCTGGCAACTCTACCTCGGCCTCGGCCTGCTGCTCGGCTTCGGCGGCGTCGCGCTGGGCGCGGTGCCGAGCTCGATCATCATCGGCCGCTGGTTCCCGGCGCACCGGCTGGGCGTGCCGATGGGCGTGGCGTGGTCGGCGACCGGGGTCGGGGCGATGGTGATGCTGCCGCTGGCGCAGCACCTGCTCGTGACCGAGGGCTGGCGCGAGGCCTACCGCGTGCTGGCGCTGTTCAGCGCTGTGCTGCTGCCGCTGGCGCTGCTGCTGCCGTGGCGGCGCATCGAGGCCGGCGCGCCGGGGCTGGCGCGCGCGCGCACCACGGCCAGCCACGGTCCCACGGTCGGCCAGGCGATCCGCGACTGGCCGTTCTGGGCGCTGACCTTCTCGTTCGGCCTGACCTCGCTCGGCGTCTTCGCGGTGTTCCCGCAGGCCATGGCCTACCTGCTCGAGCGCGGCATCGACGGCGCCTACGCGGCGCGCGCGCTGGCGGTCGCGGGCGTGCTGACGCCGCTTGGCATGGTCGGCTTCTCGTGGCTGGCCGACCGCGGCGGCCGCCGCCTCGCGGCGCTGCTGGCCTATGGCTGCTCGATCCTGGGCGTCGGCGCGCTGGCGCTGGTGCGCGGTCCCGACGACACCGCGTGGTTGTGGCTGTACGTGCTGCTGTTCGGCGGCAGCATGGGCTCGCGCGGACCCATGATCTCGACGCTGGCGACGCTGCGCTACCGCGGTTCCCAGTTCGGCCGGATCTTCGGGCTGATCGGCACCGGCACCGGGATCGGCGGCTTCCTCGGCGCGTGGATCGGCGGCCTGCTGCACGACTGGACCGACGGCTACGCCGCCGTGATGCTGTTCTCGGTCGCGGCGCTGGCGCTGGCGGCCAGCGCGCTCGGCGCCGAGGCCGGCGCGCGCGAGCGGCTGGCGCGATGACGCTGTTCTAGAGCGGCAGGATCGCGGCGTGGACGAGGTTCGACACCAGGTCGAGCCGGCGGCTGTGCCAGGGATCGGGAATGCGATTGTTGGTGATGTAGGCGAACGACACGCCCGACTCCGGATCGCCCCAGCAATAGGACGTCCCGACGCCGCCATGGCCGAACGCCGTCGGCGGCGCGAAGCCGCCGAGCCCGCGCACGTTGGCGGTGGTGCCGCGCAGGTGTGGCCCCAGCCCGCGATGCATCGGCATGCCCATGAACGCGTCGACGCGGTCGCCGGTATGGTTGCGGATCGCGTACTGCAGCGTGCGCGGGCCGAGGATGCGGGTGCCGGCCAGTTCGCCGCCCTGCAGCATCATCTGGTAGAGCGCCGCCATCGCCCGGGCGCTGCCATAGCCGGCGGCCCCCGGCGCGCCGCTCGCCCTCCACGCCGCGGTGTTGTTGTCGGCCAGCGGCCGAACGCCCTTTCCGTCGGGAGCCGGCTCGTGCATGTCCGCGGCGCGTCCGGACTCGCTCTCGGGCAGGCCGACGAACAGTTCCGTGCCCAGTCCCAGCGGCTCGATCACGGTCTCGCGGATGACCTCGCGGAAGTCCTTGCCGGTGACCGCCTCGATCAGCACCCCGAGCGCCCAGTGGGCGCTGGTGCCGTGGTAGTGGACGCGGCTGCCCGGCGTCCATTCGAGCGCGAAGTCGCATACCGTCTCGCGCAGCCTGGCATGGTCGGCCCACGCCGCCGGTCCGACCACGGCGTTGGGGAAGCCGGCCTGGTGGGTGATCGTCTGCAGCACCGTGATGTCGCCCTTGGCGTGGCGCGCGAACTCGGGAACGTGGTCGGCGACGCGGTCGGAGAACGAGAACAGGCCGCGCTCGGCCAGCACCCACAGCGCCACCGCCGTCACAACCTTGGTGTTGGAGTAGAGCAGCCACAGCGTGTCGTCGTCGGCCGGCCGCGCCGCGCCGGCGACGACGGCGTTGCCGAAGCTGCGGTACAGCGCCAGCTTGCCGTGGCGGGCGAGCGCGATCTGGCAGCCGGGATAGCGGCCCTCGGCGATGTGCCGCTCGATCAGCCCGATCAGCCGGTCGATCTGGCCGCGGCGAAAGCCGAGCGCGTGCAGGTCGGACGCGGGCAGGGGGAAGCGGGGGGCGGTCGGGGCGCTGGGACGGCTGGGCACGATGGTTCCTCCGGAGGTGAAATATTATCTTCCCGAGACAGGGGGCTGAACGGCCTTTCGACATCTTGTGTTCCGGGAAAAACCCGCCACAATGAGCGGCATGTTCGACCGGGCCGCGTACCGACTCGACTTCCGCAGTAGACCCGCTCAACGGCAGAGAGACTAGCCGTGGCGCCGGGGCTGGAATCCTGTCACGCGCTAGTGCTCAACGCCGATTTCCGGCCCCTGTCCTATTTTCCCTTGTCGATCTGGTCCTGGCAGGACGCGGTCAAGGCCGTGTTCCTCGACCGCGTCAGCGTGATCTCCGAGTACGACCGCAAGATCCACAGCCCGACCTTCGAGATGCGGCTGCCCAGCGTGATCGCGCTCAAGGAGTACGTGCCGGCGGCGCGGCGCCCGGCCTTCACCCGGTTCAACGTCTTCCTGCGCGACAGCTTCCATTGCCAGTATTGCGGCGAGACCTTCGCGACCAACGAGCTGACCTTCGACCACGTCGTGCCGAAGTCGCGCGGCGGCCGCACCTCGTGGACCAACGTCGTCACCGCCTGCAGCCCCTGCAACCTGCTGAAGGGCAACCGGATGCTGCGCGAATCGGGCCTGGTGCTGCGGCGCTTCCCGTCGGAGCCGACGACGCAGGAGCTGCAGGAGAACGGGCGCGGCTTCCCGCCGGGCTACCTGCACGAGAGCTGGCGCGACTTCCTGTACTGGGACAGCGAACTGGACCAGACCTGACGCGATGCTCGCGGAGAACCTGCCCGCGTGGGCGCCGGCGGCGTCGCTCGCCGCCAGCATGGTCCTGTTGTGGCTGGTCGAGGTGCTGCAGGCGCGGCCGACGCTCGCCACCTTCTCCGGGCGCAAGCCGCGCAACCTCGCCATCCTCGTCCTCGGTTTCGTGATCGCTGCCCTCGGCGGGGCGCTGGTGGCGGTTGGCGCCGGCGCGGCGGCAGCGCGTGGCTGGGGGCTGGCCGCGTGGATCGGGCAGCCGGTCGTGGCGCTGGCGCTCGGGGTGCTGGCGATCGACCTGGTCGAATACTGGCGCCATCGCCTGTGCCACGAGGTCCCGGTGCTGTGGCGGCTGCACCGGCTGCACCACACCGACCTCGACGTCGACGTCACGACGTCGCTGCGCAACCACCCGTTCGAGCAGTTGATGCGCGTCGGGCTGCACGCCGCCGCGGCGTTCGCGCTCGGCATCCCGGTAACGGTGTTCGTCGTCTTCGCGGTGCTGCAGGCGCCGGTCCAGGTGCTGCAGCATGCCCGCATCGTGCTGCCCGGCTGGCTCGAGCGCGGCCTGCGCCTGCTGGTGGTGACGCCGGGCTGGCACCTCGTCCATCATTCGACGGACGCGACCCAGACCGACACGCGCTACGCCACGATGTTCACGGTATGGGACCACCTGTTCGGCTCGCCCGGCAGCGACCGCCCGCCGGCGAAGCTGGGGATCGACGGTTACGAGGGGAGCGGCGAGCAGACCCTGGGCGGCATGCTGGCCAACCCGTTCCGCTGAAACCGGCCGGCCCCTAGATCCGGGTCGACAGCCAGATCGCGAGCTTCGAGCCGGCCTTGATGACGGTGCTCAGCGCCTCGTAGCCGGGCGCCTGCTCGGCGCCGGCGGCCAGCGCGGTGTCGCGGTGCTCGATCTCGTCGGCGCGGAACTTCTCGATCGTCGCCCGCAGCTCGGCCTCGTCGTCGCCCAGCGCCTCGGCCTGCGCCGCGTAGTGCTCGTCGATCGTCTCCTCGACCGCGACGGTGCAGGCCATCGCCGCCTTCTCGCCCAGCAGCGCCGTCGCCGCGCCGAGCGCGAAGCCGGCCACGTGCCACAGCGGCGACAGCGCCGTGGGACGCACCCGGCGCGCCGCCAGCAGCCGGTCGAACTCGCGGTTGTGCGCGCGCTCGGCCTCGGCCATCGCCGCGATCTTGCGCGCCGCCGCGCCGGTGGCGCGGCCGGTCAGGCGCAGAGCCGCGAGCTGGCCCTCGTAGATCCGCACGGCGCCGAACTCGCCGGCCTGGTCGACGCGGATCGTGCGCTCGACCACGGTGCGCGGGTCGGGGTCGCCGGGGTTGCGCTCGGCGGCGGTGCGCCGGGGGGTGTTGGCGAGCGTGTTCATGGCCGTCCCTTGATCCAGCTGGTGACGCCCGACGACAGGATCAAGGCCAGTCCGCCCGAACAGATCGCGTTCCACCCGGCCATCGAGATGCCCCACATCGACCAGGCGGTCTCGTCGCAGCGCACCATGCGGGCGCCGAACAGGTAGCGCTTGAGCTGCTCCGCCGTCAGGCCGACCGGGATGTTGCCCGAGCAGGTCTGCGGCCCGGCCCACCAGCGGTACTCGACGCCGACGTGGTAGACGCCGACCAGCGCGGTCGCGACCAGGCCGCTGATCGCGACCAGCAGGAACACCAGCGCCAGCCGCGGCCGGGCGTAGGCCGCCAGCGCGCACAGGCCGGCCACGATCGCCACCATGTGCGGCCAGCGCTGCCAGTGGCACATGGTGCAGGGCGCGAGCCCGACGACGTACTGGAAGTAGTAGGCCCCGCCGAGCAGCGCACCGCTACCCAGCGCGGCGACGAGGCCGAGCTTGCTGGGGGCGGGGAGGCGTTCGACCAACGACACGGGCGGACCCTAGAAGAGGTAGCGGAAGGCGACGAAGCCGCCGACCAGCGCGATCAGGAACAGCCAGGTGAGCAGCGTCAGGCGCTTCTCCACGAACGCCCGGATCGGCTCGCCGAACTTCCACAACAAGGCTGACACGAGGAAGAAGCGCGCGCCACGCGTCACGATCGACGCCCACACGAACGTGAAGAGGTCGAAGTGGGCGGCGCCGGAGGCGATGGTGACCAGCTTGTACGGGATCGGGGTCAGGCCCTTGATCAGGATGATCCAGATGCCGTAGCGGTCGAAGCCGTCGCGGAAGGCGGTCAGCCCGGCCTCCATGTGGTAGGTCCGGACCACCCACTCGCCCAGCGTCTCGAAGAAGTAGTAGCCGATGGCGTAGCCCAGCACGCCGCCGAGAACGGACGAGATCGTGCAGACGGCGGCGATGGTGAAGGCCTTGGCGCGGTTGGCCAGCACCATCGGGATCAGCATCACGTCGGGCGGGATTGGAAAGAACGAGCTTTCCATGAACGACACGACGGCGAGCGCCCACAGGGCGCGGGGGTGAGCCGCGAGCCGGATCACCCAATCGTAGAGGCTTCGGATCATGCGACCGACCTTCTACCCGGTCTCGTCTCGCCCTGCGAGAGTTCATTCAGGGCGCAGTTTTCCGCCCGGCGGGGCAGGCGCGCGCCCCTCGTTCGCCTACTCCGCGGCCTGCTTCAGCCGGGTCGGTACCGGCTCGCCGGCGAACAGCGCGGCCCGGGCCGCCTCGTACTCGGCCTTCAGCCGCGCGACCACCTCGGCGGCCGGCGGCGCGTCGACGATCTGCCCGACGCCCTGGCCGGCGCCCCAGATGTCTCGCCACGCCTTGGTCTTCATGTTGCCACCCGAGCCGAAGTTCATCTTGCTCTTGTCGGCCTCGGGCAGGGCGTCGGGGTCGAGGCCGGCCGCCGCGATGCTGCGCTTCAGGTAGTTGCCGTGCACGCCGGTGAAGAGGTTGGTGTAGACGATCTCCTCGCCGGTCGACTCGATGATGCACTGCTTGTTGGCGTCGGTCGCCGCGGCTTCCCGGGTCGCGATGAAGCGCGTGCCGATGTAGGCGAGGTCGGCGCCGACCGCCTGGGCCGCGAGGATCGAGGCGCCGTTGGCGATCGAGCCCGAGAGCAGGATGCAGCCGTCGTAGAACTGGCGGACCTCGGCGACCAGCGCGAACGGCGACAGGCGGCCGGCATGGCCGCCGGCGCCGGCGCAGACCAGGATCAGGCCGTCGACGCCGGCCTGGATGGCGCGCTTGGCGTGGGTGATGTTGGTGACGTCGTGGAACACCAGGCCGCCGTAGCGCTTGGCCGACTTGACCACGTCGTCGGGCGCGCGCAGCGACGTGATCTGGATCGGCACGCGGTACTTCTCGCACATGTCGATGTCGTGCTGCAGGCGGTCGTTCGAACTGTGCACGATCTGGTTGACCGCGAACGGCGCGACCTTCTTGTCCGGGTTCTTCGCCTTGTAGTCGCGCAGCTCGGTGGTGATGCGCTGCAGCCACTCCTCGAGCATCTCCTTCGGTCGCGCGTTCAGCGCCGGGAAGGAGCCGACCACCCCGGCCTTGCACTGCTCGATCACGAGGTCGGGGTTGGAGACGATGAACAGGGGCGCGCCGACCACGGGGATCGAGAGGGTGTCGCGCAGCAGGGCCGGAAGAGCCATTCTAACTTGCTCCTTGAAGGGTCGTGATCGAGTTGCCGTCTGCACCTAGCACGAATGCTGGCGCGGCGAGAACCGGCGCCGGGGTCATTTCAGCATCGAGTAGGGGCCGCCCTTTTCAAGGGCGCGCCTGTAGGCCGGCCGGGCCTGCAGGCGATCGACGAAGGACTTGAGCCGCGGCAGCTTGCCGGCGAAGCCGACCCGGGCGTCGGCGGCCTCGAGCGGGAAGCTCATCTGCACGTCGGCGGCGGTGAAGTCGTTGCCGGCGAACCAGTCGCGCTCCGCCAGCTCGCCCTCGAGGAAGGCGAAGTGGTTGGCGACCTGCGGCCCGATCAGCGACTTGTCGGCGCCCATCGAGATCAGGCGGGCGACCGGCCGCATCGGCCACGGCACGCGCTCGGGGATCTTCATGAAGACCAGCTTGAGCAGCAGCAGCGGCATCAGCGAGCCTTCGGCGTAGTGCAGGAAGTAGGTGTAGCGAAGCTTCTCCGGCGTTCCCGGCGGCGGCACGAAGCGGCCATGGCCGTAGGTCTCGACCAGGTACTCGATGATCGCGCCCGACTCGGCCAGGGTCCTGTCGCCGTCGGTGACCACCGGCGACTTGCCCAGCGGGTGCACGGCCCGCAGCGTGTCGGGTGCCTGCATGGTCGGCTGGCGCCTGTACAGCCGCACCTCGTAATCGAGGCCCAGTTCCTCGAGCAGCCACAGGATGCGCTGCGAACGCGAGTTCTCGAGATGGTGGACGACGATCATGCAGGCCCCTCCGGCGGCGGCGCAGCTTACAACGGACCGGGCCGCCAGTTGCCGTGAAATCCCGCCGGCACGCGCGAGCTGAGATGGGCCAGCGCCACCGGGCCGCGGGCGATGTCTGTCGCCTCGAAGACGGCGAGGTCGCTGCGGCCTTCCTTGCCGCGGTAGACCACGGTCAGCACCCAGCCGTCGCCCTCCGCGGCGTCGGGCGCGCGCGGCACGAACACCGGCTCGCCGAAGCGGTCGGCCGGGTCGTCGGTCCAGGTCGCGCTCTTGCCCGTCGCGAGGTCGTAGTGGGTGATGCCGTCGAGGCTCGGCTCCTTGCCCGACGGGTCGGCGACGTTGCCCGACACGATCCAGCCGTGGCGGTAGTCGCTCATGCAGAAGCGCTCGTCGAAGCGCGGGAACTCGCCCGGCTTGTCGTCGATCTGCTCCTCCTTGAAGGTGTTGGCCTGGCCCGAGGGATCGAAGGTCCAGCGGAACAGCCGCGCGGCCGGTACCTTGGCCTGGACCGGCGAGCCGTCCGGTTTGGGGAACAGCGGCGCGACGTCGAACTTCATGACGTCGATCACGACCCGGCCATCCTTGGTCTCGAAGTGGTTCATCGGGTGGAAGACGTAAGCCGGCGGGGCCGTGATCCACCTCGTTTCGGCGATGCCGCCGTGGCGCGGGATGAAGGCGATGTGCGTGCCCTTGTCGGGCTCCCACGCGAACGGCGGCAGGCCGGCCATCGCGCGCTCCATCGAGGAGGTCAGCGGGAAGATCGGCAGCACGATCCAGTTCGGCGTCACCGCGAAGTCGTGGATCATGCTGGGGAACGGGCCGTCGAGGATGTCGCCGCGCGTCACCGTGCCGTCGGCGGTCACCGACTGCACGCTCACCTGCGGGGTGAAGCGTCCCTTGGCCGAGTAGCCGAAGAACACCATCTCGCCGGTCTTCGGGTCGAGCTTGGGATGGGCGGTGAACGGCCCGACCAGCTTGTCGCCGAAGGTCTCGTAGCCGCCGTCCTTCGGCCCGACCGGCATCAGGGTCGCCGGGTCGAGCGAGATCGGCGCGTGCGCTTCCTCGAGCGCCAGCAGCTTGCCGCCGTGCCAGACGATGTTGGTGTTTGCGAGCGTCGAGTTGACGCCCATCACCCTGGGCTCGGTGAAGCGCGGGTTGCCGAAGGTGCCGAACAGCGCGTCGCCGGCCTCGTTCTCGAGTTTCCACTTGGACGTGCGGACCCAGCGGTTGCGGTAGGAGACGTTGCCGTTCTCGACGTGGAAGGCGTGGATCATGCCGTCGCCGCCGAACCAGTGGTACGGACCGCGCGGCGCGAACTGCGGGTTGGGGCCGTTGCGGTAGAGCGTGCCGCACAGTTCCTTCGGCATCTCGCCGGTGATCGGCAGGTGGCCGGCGTCGGCCTCGGTGTTCACGGGGCCGTAGTAGCCGCGCAGGAAGGGATTGTCGGTCGGGAAGGCCTTGGCCATGGCGTCGTTCCTCCTGCGGCTTGTTTGGGTAACGCTGTGTATTCAAGGAAGGCTATCAATACACACCGTTCCCCGCAAGGCGATTCTCAGGCGGCGCCGGGGTCCTCGCGGCGCCGGAAGTAGAGGTGTCCGCCGACGCCCAGCACCAGCAGCAGGAGGCCGAGGTAGAACTCGGTGTGGGTCGGGCCGATCAGGTCGAAGAGCGGCGTCGCGCCGAGATTGAAGAACAGCATCGACGCCGCCATGATCGCCAGGCGCAGGCGGAAGACCCGGGCGATCTCGGTGCCGTGGAACACCGTCTGCATGCGGGTGATCATCGGGATGAAGAAGAACGGCCCGCCGAAGCCCGACACCAGCCCCGCCAGCATCATGCCGGGCAGCTTCCAAGGGTTGTCCAGGCCCCACGCGGCGAGCGCGATCAGCGCGAAGCCGGCGCCCATCGCCACGTAGCCCAGGAACATCGTCGAGAGCGGCCGCCGGAAGCGCACGCTGCCGGCCACCAGGTTGCCGATCACGTCGCCCACGCCGGTCGCGCCGACGATCAGCCCGAGTGCCGCGAGGCCCTGGAACCCGAACACGCTGGGATCGTGCTCGACCACCATCAGGGCGATCGCCAGCTGCAGGCAGACGCTCCAGGGACCGTTGGCGAAGGCGTTGATCAGCAGCAGGCTGCCGGTGACCGGCTCGCTCATCATCAGCCGCGCGCCGTCGAGCAGCGCGTCCCACGCCCCCCGCCAGCCGCCGCGCCCCGGTCGCGGCTTGTTCGCCGGGTCGACGACGCGGTCGCGCACCAGCCAGACCGCGAGGCCCGACAGGAGGAAGCCGAGCGCCGTCACCGAGAGGAAATGGATGACGGGGAGGAGCGTGTTGAGGATCGCCGCCATCATCGGCCCGATCAGCCGCGCGAGCCGCCAGGTCGCGTCGAACAGGCCGTTGATCGCCTGCAGCGCCTCGCGGCTCTTGACCAGCACCGGCACCGCCGACTGCAACGCCGGCGTGAAGACCATGCGCAGCCCGGCCAGCCCCATGACCGCGACGACCAGCAGCGGGATCGAGACGCCGAAGAAGTACGAGCCGATCACCGGCAGCAGCGCCAGCGCGGCGCTCGCGTACTTGGCGCCCATCATGGCGCGGTCGGCCCGCCAGCGGTCGAACATCGACGCGCCGACAAGGCCGATCACCAGCATGGCGCCGTACTGGGCGGCGTTGACGTAACCTGCCGCGTTGCCGACCTGCTCCGCCGCGATCCACACCACGGCGACCCGGAACAGGTCCTCGCCGATGGTCGAGGCGGCGAGGCCCGACCAGATCGTGGCGACGGCCGGGTCCTTGAGGGGACGCAGGACGGGGATCATCGGGTCGCGGTCACTTCGTCCAGACGCCGCCGTCCTTGCCGGTGTAGCCGAGCGAGCGGTAGGCCGCGTCGACCAGCGACTGGCCGCGCTCGTTGAGCAGCAGGCCCGGTCCCATCCTGTTCATGGCGTAGCCGAACGACAGGCCGGCGGCCGGATCGGCGAAGCCCAGCGAGCCGCCGGCGCCGACATGGCCGAACGCCGCGCTGCCGAGGATGACGCTGTCGACGTCGGGGCCGAACAGGCGCGCGCCGGCGCTGCGCTGGCGGTTGTCCATCGACTTCATGAAGCCCAGCGCGAAGCGGGTCGGGATGCGCAGCGTCGCGTCGTCGTGGGTGGCCATCGAGACCTCGCCCATGCGTGCCAGCGTCGCCGCGTCGACCAGCCGGCCGCCGCCGTTGGCGAGCGGCGCGTACAGGCCGGCCAGCCCGCGCGCGTTGGTCACGCCGTTGGCGGCGCCGATCTCGGCGGCGCGGCCGGCGCGGCTGTTGGCGCCGCCCGAGCGCCAGGCGCCGACGTTGAAGTAGAACAGCGCGGCGGGCGAGTCGCGCCGCGTGGCGAGGTCGGTCATGAACGGCGTGCGGCCGTCGCCGGCCTTGTAGACGTGCGGGATCACCGGCGCGACCCGCGGCTCGATCGCCTCGGGCAGGCCGATCCAGAAGTCGATGCCGAGCGGCCGCGCGATCTCGTCCTGGAAGAAGGCGCCGAGCGAACGCCCGGAGGCGCGGCGCACCATCTCGCCGACCGTCCAGCCGAAGGTGAAGCCGTGGTAGCCGTTGCGCGTGCCGGGCTCCCAGAACGGGACCTCCGCGGCCAGCCGCCCGGTCATGTAGTCCCACTCGTAGGGGCCGCTGTCCTTGACCGGTTCGCGCAGCGCCGGCACCGCCGACGAGTGGTCGAGCATCATGCGCGTCGTCACCGCGGCCTTGCCGTGCTGGGCGAACTCCGGCCACAGCTCGGCGACCGGGGCGTCGATGTCGAGCTTGCCGCGGCTCGACAGGACGTGGGCGCAGATCGCCGTGGCTCCCTTGGTGCACGAGAACACCACCGTCACCGTGTCCTCGTTCCACGCCGCGCCGGTCTTGGGATCGGCGATGCCGCCCCACAGGTCGACCACCGTCTCGCCGCCCACCGT
This sequence comes from uncultured Reyranella sp., assembly GCA_964420105.1. Taxonomy (GTDB): domain Bacteria; phylum Pseudomonadota; class Alphaproteobacteria; order Reyranellales; family Reyranellaceae; genus Reyranella. The sequence goes on along the minus strand of CAYQRL010000001.1, from coordinate 328,665 downwards.
CAGGCAGACCGAGGCGCCGATCTCGCCCTTCGAGTCGAAGTTGGCCTGGAAGGCTTCGGCCACCCGCTCGAAGCCCGGCTTGCAGAATCCCGCGACCATCGTTTCGTCGTCCCGCCTATTGTCCCGCCTCTTGCCCCGATGGCATCGGCAACCCGAACACTTCGAGCAGGAAGCGCGCGGCGGCCGACAGGCCGGTCTCGTTGATGCCGTGGCCGACGCCCTCGGCGATGTGCAGCCCGACCTTGACGCCGGCGCCGTGCAGGGCCTGCGCAGCGTGCCGGCTCATGGCGTGCGGCAGCATCTCGTCCTGGTCGCCGTGCGCCAGCAGCACCGGCGGCCGCGACGTCATCTCGACCTCGAGCAGCTCTGAACCGGCCAGCATCCCGGAGAAACCGACGATGCCGGCCAGCGACTTCGCCCGCCGCAGGCCGACGTGCAGGGCCATCATCGTGCCCTGCGAGAAGCCGACCAGCGCCGTGCGGCTCTCGTCGACCCCGGCCTCCGCCATCTTCTGGTCGAGGAAGCGGTCGATGTCGGGTGCGGCGGCGCGCACGCCGGCCAGCGCCGCCTCCGGATCGAGGCGCGTGATCGGGAACCACTGGTAGCCGAACGGATTGCCGTCGCACTTGTGCGGCGCGTTGGGGGCGTGGAACACCACGTCGGGCATCAACGGCCCGAGCACCGGCGCCAGGCCGATCAGGTCGTTGCCGTCGGCGCCGTAACCGTGCAGCAGGATCACGAGGTGGCCGGGCTTGCCGCCACCGTGGGGGCCGTAGGAGGGACCTTCGAGCTGGGTCATTTCTTCTTCTTCGGCTCCCTCCTGGCCTTCGCGCCCTTCGTCACGGCGGGTTTCGCCGCCGGCGTTGCCGCCCTGGGTTCGCGGGCGCTCCAGTCCGGCATGTTGCGCCGATAGTGCCAGAGCAGCAGCGCGGCTGCACTGCGCCACGGCCGCCACTGCTCTGCGATTTTGACGAGGCGCTGGGCGTCGGGCCGCTTGCGCAGCTTCTTGAGATGCTGGGCGGCGATCACCAGGCCGAGGTCGAGGCCCGGCATGATGTCGGGCCGGCCATGGGCGAACATCAGGTAGATCTCGGCCGTCCACCGGCCGATGCCCTTGGCCTGGGTCAGCATGGCGATCGCCGCCTCGTCGTCGAGGCCGTCGAGCGCGGCGAAGTCGATGCGGCCCTCGACGATGTCGGTGGCGAGGCTGCGGCCGTAGCGCATCTTGGCGGCCGACAGGCCGACCGCGCGCAGCTGCTCCTCCGACAGGGCGAGGAACGCGCCCGGATCCATGCCCGGCACCGCCGCCTCGAGCCGCAGCCAGATGCTGCGGGCGGCGTGGACCGAGACCTGCTGGCCGACGATCGAGCGCATCAAGCCGCCGAAGCCGGTCGGCACCCGGCGCAGCTCGGGCGGGCCGCACTCGGCAAGCGCGCGGGCGAAGTCGGCGTCGACCCTGGCGAGGTGACGCAGCGCCTTCTTCAGGGCGGCATCGTCGAGAACCACGGGAGGCATGTCCCCGCATAGCACGCCGGGGCGCGCCGCTGTAACGTCCGGCCATGTCTTCCGACCGGCCCGTCGTGACGCGTTTCGCGCCCAGCCCGACCGGCGAGCTGCATCTCGGCTCGGCCTACTCGGCATGGACCGGCTGGCACCGCGCCCGCGAGGCCGGCGGCCGCTTCCTGGTGCGGATCGAGGACATCGACATCCGCCGCTGCAAGCGCGCGTTCGAGACCGCGATCCTCGACGACATGCGCTGGCTCGGCCTGGCGTGGGACGGCGAGGTGCGCCGCCAGTCCGAGCACTTCGCCGACTATGGCCGAGCCCTCGACCGGCTCGACGCGCTCGGCCTCGTCTATCCCTGCTTCTGCAGCCGCGCCGACATCGAGCGCGAGATCGCGGCGTCGGGCCACGCCCCCCACGGTCCGGACGGGCCGCTCTATCCCGGCACCTGCCGGCACCTGGCGGCGGCCGAGCGGCGGGCCCGCTTCGAGGCCGGCCGCGAGCATTGCCTGCGGCTCGACGCGGCCCGGGCGGCGGCGCTGGCCGGGCCCTACCGCTTCACCGACGAGGGGCTGGGCACGGTCGAGGGCGAGCCGACGCTGCTCGGCGACTTCGTGATCGCGCGCAAGGACACGCCGACCAGCTACCACCTGTCGGTGACGGTCGACGACGCCCTGCAGGGCGTGACGCTGGTCACGCGCGGCGTCGACGTGCTGCCCTCGACCCACGTCCACGGCCTGCTGCAGAAGCTGCTGGGCTATGAGACGCCGCGCTATGCCCATCACCGGCTGCTGACCGATCCGGGCGGGCGGCGGCTGGCCAAGCGCGACCGCGACCTCACCATCCGCGCCCTGCGCGAGGCCGGTCACAGCCCCGCCGAGGTCATGGCCCGCGCTCTGGCGGCGGCGGGGATTGCGCCCTAGCATCGGGGCATGGAACGACAGGAAGAACTGGCCGTCGGGAGGCGGCTGCTCGGGCACATCGAGGGTCGCACCAACGACCTCGCCGACGCGATGTTCCGCAACCGCGTCGCCGCCTACGCCGACCGCGACCGCGCCGCGCTGGAACGCGAGCGGCTGTTCCGCCGGCGCCCGCTGGTCATGGGCCTGTCGAGCCGGCTGCCGGCGCCGGGCGATTTCCTTACCGAGGACGTGGCCGGCATGCCGGTGCTGCTGGTGCGCGGCGCCGACGGCGCGGTGCGCGGCTTCGCCAACATCTGCCGCCATCGCGGCGCGCCGGTCGCCGAGGGCTGCGGCAACGCCCGCGCCTTCGCCTGCCCGTACCACGGCTGGACCTACGATACGCAAGGGCGCCTGCTCGGTACCACCGACAAGGTCGGCTTCGAGGGACTCGATCTCGCCGCGCACGGGCTGGTGCGCCTGCCGGCGGCCGAGCGCCATGGCCTGCTGTTCGTGCGGCCGTCGCCGCTCGGCGAGGGCGAGAGCGCGACCCTCGACGCCGAGGCCTGGCTCGGGGACTTCGCCGGCGCCTTCGCCGCCCTCGACCTCGCGCGCTTCCCGCTGCACTCGACCGACCGCGTGCGCCCGGCGCTGAACTGGAAGTTCGCCATCGACACGTTCCTCGAGGGCTACCACATCCCGCACCTGCATCGCCGGACCATCGCGCCGTACTTCATCGGCAACGTCGGCACGTTCGATGCCGCGGGACCGCACGGCCGCATGTGCGTGCCGCGCAACTCGATCGAGACGCAGCGGCCGCTCGCCGACGACCGCCGCGGCTTCCTCCCGCACATCATCGCGCTCTACCAGCTGTTCCCCAACGCCGTGCTGATCTGGCAGGTCGATCACGTCGAGCTGTGGCGGGCTTTTCCCGACCGCACCGACCCCGGGCGCTGCGAGGTCGAGCTGACGTTGTACCGGCCCGAGCCGACCGAGCGGCCGGCGGCCTACTGGGAGAAGAACCGCGAGATCGCGATCCGCACCGTGCTGGAGGAGGACTTCCCGCTCGGCGAGCGCATGCAGGTCGGCTTCGAATCGGGCGCCACCGGCGAAGTGGTCTACGGCCGCAACGAGCCGTCGCTGGTGCATTTCCACCGCTCGATCCGCGACGCGCTCGGCGTCGCGGCCTGAGGCTTGACCGGCCCGGCCGGTCCGACCATTTTGCCGCCGCGATGGCCGTCGGGCATCTCTTCCTCTATTTCCTGGCATGCGGCGCGGCGACGTTCCCGCTGACGCTGATCGTGTTGCGCCTGCTCGCCGGCCTGTCGGCCTCGGGCCGGCTGGCGCGCCGCATCGACGCCAGCTTCGAGAAGGCGCTGACGATCTCGTTCATCGTCTGGATCCTGGGCGCCTTCGCCTTCTACATCGTCGCCCTGCACCTCGAGCGCCAGAAGCAGTGCGCCGACCAGCGCACCACCCAGCTCACCTACGAGTGCCGCATGCTGTTCGGCCAGAAGGACTAGCGTTCCCGGCCTTCGCCGCAGGGCGAAGGAGGGCGTGGCGGAGGGATCCTGTCTTCACGACTCGCGGGCTTCGCCCCCGGTCGAGATGACGCGAAGCGAGTGTCAGATCTGGTGCGCCATCGGCGGGGCCGGGATCGGGCGAACGCGCTCGTAGGCGGCGGCGGCGCGCAGCACAAGGGCGTCGCGGGCGTGGCCGCCGACGATCTGCAGGCCGATCGGCAGGCCCTCGCGGTCGAGGCCGCAGGGAATCGTCGCCGCCGGCTGGCGCGTCAGGTTGAAGGTCAGCGTGAACGGCGTCCAGCCGATGTCGACGCCGTCGCCGCCCCACGCCGCGTTCTCGTTCACGGCGAACGCCGTCATCGGCATGGTCGGCGTCAGCAGCAGGTCGTACTTCGACATGAACAGGTTCATGATCGCCGCGACCTGCTGGCGCTGGTGGATCGCGGTGACCACCGCCTCCTGGCCGAGCGCGGCGCCGTGCGCGGCCGCCTTGACCAGGCCCGGGTCCATCAGCGCCCGCTTCTCGGGGCTGAACGACTTCAGCAGCACGGCGACGTTGGACTGCCAGTGCGCGTTCAGGATCTGGCGCGGGTCGAGCCCCATGAAGTCGGGCGAGTCCTCGACCACCTTGGCGCCGAGCGTGCGGAACACCTTGACCGCGTTCTCGACCGCGACCGCGACGTCGCGGTCGATCTTCTCCTTCTCGACGAAGCCGAGGTTGGGCGAGTAGGCGATGCGCAGGCCCTTCACGCCCTTGTCGAAGCCCTTGAGGTAGTCTTCCTCGTCGTCGGGGCGGCCGTAGGGATCGCGCGGGTCGGGTCGCGCCATCACGTTCATCATCAGCGCCGCGTCGCGCACCGTGCGCGTCATCGGCCCGACGTGGGACAGCGTGCCCTGCGCCGACGGCGGCCACAGCGGCACGCGCGCCTGCGTCGCCTTGAGGCCGAACAGGCCGGTGAAGGAGCAGGGGATGCGCACCGAGCCGGCGCCGTCGGTGCCGACTGCGAGGTTGCCCATGCCGACCGCCTCGGCCGCCACGCCGCCGCCCGACGAGCCGCCCGGCGTGCGCCCGATCCGCCACGGGTTGTGGGTGGCGCCGAACAGCGGCGAGTCGGTGACGCCCTTCCAGCCGTATTCCGGCGAGGTTGTCTTGCCGAGCAGCACGGTGCCGGCCTCGCGCAGCCGCTGCGCCGCCGGGGCGTCGACGTTCCACGGCCCGTCGGGATCGGTGGCGAGGCTGCCCATGCGGGTCGGCAGGCCCTTGGTCAGCACCATGTCCTTGATCGTGATCGGCACGCCGTCGATGTCGGACAGCCGCTTGCCGCCCTTCTTCCAGCGCTTCTCGGAGGCGCGGGCGGCGCGCAGCGCGCCCTCCGGGTCGAGGTGCTGGAAGGCGTTGAGCTGCGGGTTGAAGGCCTCGATGCGGGCGATCGCCGCCTTGGTCGCCTCGACCGGCGAGGCCTTGCGGGCCTTGTACAGCTTGACCAGTTGCCAGGCGGGCAGCATCGCGAGATCGGCGCTCATCGGTGGGTCTCCGGCAGGACGGGGAAATTCAGCTTGGTGGTCTCGGCGAAGCGCGCGGCGGCGCGCAGCACCAGGGCATCCTTGTAGTGGCCGGCCACGATCTGCAGGCCGACCGGCAGGCCCAGGCGGCTGAGCCCGCACGGCACCGATGCCGCCGGGTGCCTGGTCATGTTGAACTGCGCCGTGTAGGGCGACCACAGCACGTTGGCCTTGCCCTCCGGCCCGTCGGGCAGGTTGCGGCCGGCCTCGAACGGCTGCACCGCCACGGTCGGCGTCAGCACGAGGTCGTACTTCGCGAGCAGCAGGTTCCACGCGATCGCCAGTTCGCGCCGCGTCACCTGCGCCTCGACCACGTCCTGCAGCGTGTAGCGCAGGCCGGCCCGCGCGCCGGCCAGCAGGTTGGGGTCGAACTCGCCGTGGCGGCTCTCGGGGAACAGCGACAGCAGGCGCTGCAGCGAGCTCAGCCAGTGCACGACGAAGGCCTTGCCGGCGGCGGCGAAGTCGAACGGCGCCTCGACCTCCTCGACGATGCAGCCCAGCTCTTCGAAGCGCCGCGCCGCCGCGGTCACCAGCGCCGCGACCTCGATGTCGATCGGGTGGTCGCCGAAGCGCAGGATGAAGGCGACCCGCGGCTTCTTCAGCTTGCCGTCGATCGCCTTGGCGTAGTCGATGCCGTCGTCCGGCAGGGCGGTGGCGTCGCGCGCGTCGGGCCGTGCCATCGCGTTCAGCATCAGCGCCGCGTCGAGCACGGTGCGGGCCATCGGCCCGGTGTTCGAGAGGTCGCCGGTCATCGACGGCGGCCACGCCGGGACGCGGCCGTAGGTGGCCTTGAGACCGACCAGGCCCGTGAAGGAGGCGGGGATGCGCACCGAGCCGCCGCCGTCGGTGCCGACGGCGATCGGTCCCAGGCCCGCCGCGACCGCGGCGCCGGCGCCGCCCGACGAGCCGCCGGGCGTGCGCTCGAGGTTCCACGGGTTGCGCGTGATGCCGTGCAGCGGCGAGTCGGTGATGCCCTTGTGGCCGTATTCCGGGCTGGTGCTGTGCGCGAACACCAGCGCCCCGGCCTCGCGCAGCCGCGCCACCGCCGGCGCGTCGGCATCCACCGGCGACTTGTCGGTCAGCTTGCTGCCCATCGTGGCGGGCCAGCCGCGGACGCGCACCAGTTCCTTGATCGACACCGGCACGCCGTCGAGCGGCGACAGGGCCTCGCCCTTCTTCCAGCGCTTCTCGGAGGCGCGCGCGGCCTTCAGCGCGGCGTCGGCATCGACGTGGCACAGCGCGTTGATCGCCGGGTTGACCTTCCCGGTGCGCGCCAGGACCGCCTTCATGACCTCGACCGGCGAAGCCTTGCGCTTGCGGTAGAGCCGCGACAGCTCGGCGGCGGTGCGGAAGGGGAGATCGCTCATGCCGCTTTTCCTTTCCCGTAGCGCCGCGCCAGCTGCCCGGCCTGGTACTCGGCCGCCAGCGCCTGTTCCATGCGACCGACCCGGCGGTAGATGTCGGCCAGCGCGCGCTTGGTCGATGGCACGCCGGGCCGCTCGCGCTCGTCGGCCTGCAGGATCGCCAGCGCCGCATCGTTCCAGCCCGACCTCATCAGCGCGTCGAGGTGGATGGCGCCGAACAGCGCGCGCTGCGCGATGCTGCCGCCGACCTTGCCGAGGTGCGGCTGGGCCTGGCCGAGCAGCCGCGCCGCCTCGGCATGATCGCCGTTGGCGTGGGCGGCCAGACCGTGCGCCGCCGGCACGGCGGCCAGCGCCCAGGCCTCGCGCTCGAACGGCCGCGCCCGCTCGGCGCGGTCCTCGAGGCTGGCCAGCATCTCGGTCACCGCGCTGGCCTCGCCGGCCCGCGCCAGCCCGTACAGGTACTGCAGGTCGAGGAACGGCACGAAGTGCTCGTGCAGCCGCGGCTTCAGGTAGGTCGCGACGTCGCGCCAGCGGTCGCCGACATCGACGCCGCGCAGTTCGAGACGGGCAAGCAGCGAGATCGCGTTAATCTGGTCCTCGGAGAATTCCTTCCACACGCCCCACACGCGGGTGTCGAACAGCGCCAGCGCCTCGTCGGTGCGGTCGAGGTCGATCAGGAACAGCGCGAGGTGCCACCAGTTGTGGGTGTACATGAAGGAGTTGCAGCCCTCCCACGTGTCGGCCATCGACTCGAGGAAGGCGACGCCCTCCAGCAGGCGGCCGCGCGCCTCGAGGCAGTGGGCCACGGCGTGGTGCGCCCACGGATCGCGGCGGTCGATCTCGAGCGCGCGGCGGGCGATGTCCTCGGCCTCGTCGATGCGGTTGCACTCCTCCAGCCCGAAGGCATGCATGGCGCGCACGAAGCGGTTGTGCGGGTTGCCCTCGCGCAGCCGTTCGCCGATCCGCAGCAGCGCCGGCGCGTCGCCGCCGTTGAAGGCGTGCAGCTGGCCGAGCTTGCCGGCCAGGATGTCCTCCGGCCACTCGGTCACGATGTCCTCGTGGACCTGGAGCGCGCGGTCGGTCTCGCCGTCGATCCAGGCGCGGGTCGCGGTCAGCCACGCCCGCTCGCGCGGGTTGGCCGGCGTCGGCATGCGCTCGGCCTGGGCGAGGTAGCGCGCCGCCAGGGTCCGGCCCTCGGCGGAGTTCATCGACAGGACGAGGTTGGCGGCCATCACCGGCAGCAGCAGGCAGCGCTCCTCGCGGTCGGCGATCGCCACGAAGTCGCCGAGGCGGTTGCCGAACGCCAGCCATTCGTCGCGCAGGAAATCCAGCGCCGCGATCGCCTCGTCGCCCGCGCCGCTGACCTCAAGCCCCTGACCGTCCCGTGCCACCGTCGTCCCCGTTTTCCCTGCCCGACCTTCGCATGCCGCCCGGCGTTGGGCAAAACGCTTCGCCTCACGCGGGCGGCGCCGGTACGTCCCGCCTGAGGCCGGCCACGATCTCGACGAACGACGGGTCGTCGGCCGAGAGCAGGCCGTGCCGCACGAAGAAATCGATCAGCACGAGGTTGCAGTTGTACTTGAACGCGTTGGTGTCGCGCACGGTCTCGAACACGCGCTGCACCGGCCACAGTTCGAAGCCGTGGACCTCGCCATCGTTGGCGCGCGGCGTGAAGTCCCCGGGCAGCTCGAGGTCGAAGCAGACCATGAGGTCGGGCTTGAGCTGCGGTCCCGACTGGTGGAGGTAGCTGACGTAGCCGACCGCGCGGGCCTGGCGGGCGAGCTCGGGCGGGATCGAGGCTTCCTCGCCGCACTCCTTCACCAGGTTGTCGTGCAGGCCGATGCCGGCAGGCTGGCCGCCGGCGACGGTGTTGTCGAGCTGCCCCGGGTAGGTCGGCTTGTCGTAGGAGCGGCGCGGCACCCACAGGTGCAGCCCGTCGCGGCGGCGCACGTAGCCGGTCATGTGCGGCCCGAAGGCGCGGACGCCGAACCACGGCACCGCGGCGCGCTCCATCTCCATCAGCGGCGGATCGCCGAACGTCCAGCCGACCGCGTACGGCTCCTCGCGCCACAGCTCGCCGAACTGGCCGCGCGCGCGCAGCTCGAGCAGGAACGCGCGCACCGCTTCGGTGCGCGCGGCCGGCGTGTCGAGGGCAGGGGACAGGTGCCAGATGCCGTCGCGGCGCGCGAACAGGTCGGGCCGCGTCGCCAGCACCGGGGCGAAATCGCGATGGACGAAGCCGGCGCGGCGGCGGCCGACGAACCACGGCTCGAACTGGCCGAGGTCGGCGTTGTTGCAATGGGCGATGTGGTCGAGGAAGGACATCGCGAGGGGGATAGCATACCATCGCGCGCATGACGGAAGAGGAATTGCAGCGACGGCTCGACGACGCCCTGCCGGAGACCGAGCGCCACGCCGTGTTCGTCGAGGAGGTCGGCGACCAGGACGTCCGGCTGCGCTTCGAGCCGCCGCCGCATGGCTGGTCGGACGCGGCGATGCTGGCGGTGGTCGACACCGCGCTGCGCGCGGCAGCCGCGCTGCGCGCGGCGGCCGGGCTGGAGGCCCGCCTGACCCACCTGTCGCTGACCCGGCTGAAGCCGCCGCAGGAGGCGGAGATCGTGGCGATCGCGCGCGTCATCCGGCGCGACCGCGGCACCGTCCACGCCGAGGCGTGGCTGTTCAGCCACGCCGTGATCGACGCCATGGCGCATGCCACGGCGTCGCTGCAGGCCCCCTAGACCCGGTCGCTCAGGCCGCTTCCTTCCAGGCGCCGTCGACCACGGCGACGACGTCGCGCATGATCTGGGTCAGGTCGAAGTCCTTGGGCGTGTAGACGCGCGACACGCCGGCCTTGATCAGCGCCTCGGCGTCGGCCGGCGGGATGATGCCGCCGACCACCACCGGCACGTCGCCGATGCCGGCGTCGCGCAGTCCCTGCAGGACCTCGCCGACCAGCGAGACGTGGCCGCCCGACAGGATCGACAGTCCGACGACGTGCACGCTCTCCTCGAGCGCCGCGTTGACGATGCGCTGCGGCGTCAGGCGGATGCCCTCGTAGACGACCTCCATGCCGCAGTCGCGGGCACGCACGGCGATCTGCTCGGCGCCGTTCGAGTGTCCGTCGAGGCCGGGCTTGCCGACCAGCATCTTGATGCGCCGGCCGAGGCGGCGCGACACCGTCTCGACCTCGCGCCGCGTCGCCTCCAGCCGGCCGTCGGTGACGCCGGCGGCGCGGGCGACGCCGGTCGGGGCGCGGTACTCGCCGAACACCGCGCGCAGCGCGTCGGTCCATTCGCCGGTGGTGACGCCGGCCTTGGCGCAGGCGATCGACGCCGGCATGACGTTGCGGTCTTCCCTGGCCGCCGCGGTCAGCTCGGCCAGCGCCGCCGTGACGGCGGCGCCGTCGCGCGAGGCCCGCCATGCCTTGAGCCGCTCGACCTGCTCGCGCTCGACCGAGGCGTCGACCGTCAGGATCGCGCCCTCGCCGGTCGACAGCGGCGACGGCTCGGCATCGGTGTAGGCGTTGACGCCGACCACGGTCTGCTCGCCCGCCTCGATGGCGGCCAGCCGCTTGAGGTTGGACTCAACCAGGCGCTGCTTCATGTAGGCCGACTCGATCGCCGCCTCGGCGCCGCCCATCTCGGCGATGCGCGCCATCTCCGCCGCGGCCTCTTCCTTCAGCTGCTCGACCTTGCGCGCGATCTCGGCGCTGCCGTCGAAGATGTCGCCGTACTCGAGCAGGTCGGTCTCGAACGCCACGATCTGCTGCAGGCGCAGCGACCATTGCTGGTCCCACGGCCGCGGTAGGCCGAGCGCCTCGTTCCACGCCGGCAGCTGCACCGAGCGGGCCCGCGCGTTCTTGCTCATCACCACGGCCAGCATCTCGAGCAGGATGCGGTAGACGTTGTTCTCGGGCTGCTGCTCGGTGAGTCCGAGCGAGTTGACCTGAACGCCGTAGCGGAACAGCCGCTGCTTGGCGTCCGCGACGCCGTAGCGGTTGCGGGTGAGGTCGTCCCACATCTCGGCGAACGCCCGCATCTTGCACATCTCGGTGACGAAGCGGATGCCGGCGTTGACGAAGAACGAGATGCGGCCGACGACCTGCGGGAAGTCGGCCTCGGGCACCTGGCCGCGCGCCCGCACCGCGTCGAGCACGGCGATGGCATTGGCCAGCGCGAAGGCCAGCTCCTGCACCGGCGTCGCGCCGGCCTCCTGCAGGTGGTAGCTGCAGACGTTCATCGGGTTCCACTTGGGAACCTCGCGGTAGGTGAAGCCGATCGTGTCGGCGGTCAGGCGCAGCGACGGCTGCGGCGGGAAGATGTAGGTCCCGCGCGACAGGTACTCCTTGATGATGTCGTTCTGGGTCGTGCCCTGCAGCTTGGCGCGCTCGACGCCCTGGGCCTCGGCGGTCGCGATGTAAAGCGACAGCAGCCACGCCGCCGGCGCGTTGATCGTCATCGAGGTGTTCATGCGGTCGAGCGGGATGCCGTCGAACAGCGTGCGCATGTCGCCGAGGTGGCTGATCGGCACACCGACCTTGCCGACCTCGCCGCGGGCCAGCGGGTGGTCCGAGTCGTAACCGGTCTGGGTCGGCAGGTCGAAGGCCACCGACAGGCCGGTCTGGCCCCGCGCCAGGTTGGTGCGGTAGAGCTCGTTCGACTTGGCCGCGGTGGAGTGACCGGCATAGGTGCGGATCAGCCAGGGCCGATCCTTCTGGGTCTTGGTGGGCGCGTTGGTCATGGTGGCGGCTTCTTGCAGGTTTCCCTAGACTTGCGTACCCCAATACATGCTGCATTGCAGCATCAAAGATTTTGCGCCGCAACGGAAGCAGGGCGTTTTTCGTGACCAACCTCGCCCCCTGGGGCTCCCCCGTTCCAGAACCCGCCCCGGCGCCGCCCGACCTGACCCCCAGCCGCCCGACCTACGACGGCCGGTTGGGCGAGCTCTACGCCATCTACCTGCGGCACCTCGTGCTGATGGTCCTGACCCTGGGCTGGTCGCGGTTCTGGGGACGGACGCGGCTGCGCCGCTACCTGTGGAACCACTTCGCCATCCTCGGCGACCGCTTCGAGTACCGCGGCCGCGGGCTGGAGCTGTTCATCGGCTTCATCCTGGTCCTGCTGGTGCTGGCCGGGCTGGCCGGCGGCATGTACCTGGTCTGGCGCTTCGTCCTGCACTCGCGGCCGTTCGCGTCGTTCGGCCTGTTCGACCTGTTCTCCCTGTCGGTCTTCGTGGTCGGCCTGCCGCTGGCGTTCGTCGGCCAGTACGCCGGCCTGCGCTACCGCCTGACCCGCACGCGCTGGCGCGGCATCCGCTGCCACCTCGGCGGCTCGGCCTGGGGCTACGGCGCGCTCGCCTCGGGCCTGAGCTTCGCCAACGCGCTGTCGCTGCGGCTGCTGACGCCGGTGGTGTCGGTCAACCTGGCACGGCCGCGCATCGCCAACGTCCGCGTCGGCACCCAGTCCTTCGCCTTCGCCGGCAGCGCCGGCGACATCTACGGCCGCTACGTCGGCTACTACTTCCTCAACATCCTCGCCTGGATCGTCGCCGGCGTGGTGCTGTTCATGGCGATCGGCGGCACCGTCGAGGGCCTCGGCATCAGCTTCAGCCAGGAAGAGTTCGGCCGCCTGTTCACCCAGCCCAGCCTGCGCACCGTCTTGGTCGTGGTGGTGCTGGCGTTCGGCGTCTACGTCATCTTCGGGCTGCTGATCCTGCCGCTGCGCTGCTGGTGGCAGGCCTACCTGTTCCGCTACCTGGTATCGCGCAGCCGCGCCGGCAACGTGCTGTTCGCGACCGCGATCTCGACCCGCCAGATGTGGGGGTTCCTGGTCCTCAACTACCTGATCGTCATGGTGACGCTGGGGCTGGGCTGGCCGTGGGTCCTGCACCGCACGCTGAAGCTGATCGCCAGCGAACTCTGGGTCTACGGCGCCCCCGACGGCGCCTCGATCCGCCAGTCGGGCGAGCGCGGGCCGGGCTACGGCGAGGGCCTGCTCGACATGTTCGACGTGACGGGGATCTGAGCATGGCCGCCGCGCGCTACTACGACGGCACGACCGCGCTGGTGCAGGAGGTGAGCGTGCGCGCCACCGCCGACGAGCTGGTGCTGTTCCGCCTGTCCGACGCCAGCCTGCTGGCGCGCTGGCCGATCGCCGACGTCTCGGTGCTGGGCGACACGCGCCACGAGGCGGTGCCGCCGGTGGTGCGCCGGGGCTCCGACGAGCGCCTGCTGGTCGAGGATGCCGCGCAGCGCCGCGAACTCGCGTCGCTGGTGCCGCGCCTGCAGCCGCTGGTCGGGCCGCCGCCGGCGGCCGGCGGCCGGGTCGCGACGCTGGCCGCCACGCTGGTCGCGCTGGTTGGCCTGTTCTGGCTGGCGGTCGACTACGGCACCGAGTACGCCGCGCCGCTCCTGCCCTACGGCCTGCAGGCCAGGCTGGGCGAGACGGTCTACGACGAGCTCACCGACGGCAAGCGCGAGTGCGAGGGCGAGGCCGGGCTGGCCGCGCTGAACGGGCTGGCGCAGCGGCTGGCCGGCGCCGCCGGCTACAAGCACGACATCGTGGTGCGCGTGATCGAGGGCGGGCCGCTCAACGCCTTCACGCTGCCGGGCGGCATCCTCGTCTTCTACTCGGACCTGATCGACCAGGCCAAGGACCCCAACCAGGTCGCCGGCGTGATGGCGCACGAGCTCGGCCACGTCGTGCACTACCACCCGATGAAGGGGGTGCTGCGCCAGTACGGCATCGACCTGCTGGCCCGGCTGGTGACCGGCGGCTACTCCGACGTCGTCAACGGCATGGCGACCGGCGGCAACGTCCTGCTGGCGCTGCGCAACGGCCGCGCCTTCGAGCGCGAGGCCGATGCCGACGGCATCGCCATGCTGGAGAAGCTCGGCCTGCGCGCCGACGGCATCGCCTCGTTCTTCGAGCAGATGATGGAGAAGCAGCCCAAGGACATGGCCGCCGCCGCCGGCATCTGGTCGAGCCACCCGCCGACCGGCGAGCGCATCGCCGCGACCCGGCGGCCGGCCACGGGCAAGCCCGCCTTCACGGCCGCCGAGTGGAAGGCGATCCGCAATGTCTGCAAGTAGACGCATCGTCCTCGCGACCTCGATCGAGACGCCCGACGTCACCGCCTCCGACGGGCTCTACGCCGACGCCCTGCGCCGCCGCGGATGCGACGTGGTCGGCGCGCCGTGGGACGGGCCGCGCGCCGCGTTCGACGGCGCGGGCGCGGTCGTGATCCGCTCGACCTGGGGCTACTACCGGGCACCCGAGGCGTTCCGCGCCTGGACCGAGGCGATGGCGGCGGCGACCCGGCTGTTCAACCCGATCGGGCTGGTGCGCTGGAACCTGCGCAAGGACTACGTCGACCGGCTGGCGGCGGCCGGCATCCGCGTGCCGCTGACCCGCATCGTGCCGCGCGACGCGGCGGCGATCGCGCGCGTCTTCGCCGAGACCGGCTGGACCCGCGCCGTGGTCAAGCCCGCCACCGGCGCCAGCGGCCATGCCGTCGAGCTGGTCGACCGCGACGGCGTCGCCGAGGCGCTGCCGCGGCTCGCCGGCGATGCCGTGCTGGTCCAGGAGTTCCTGCCCGAGATCGCGGCGGGCGAGGTCTCGCTGGTCTACTTCGACGGCGTCTTCAGCCACGCCATCCGCAAGCGGCCACCGGCCGGCGAGTTCCGCGTCAACTCGCGCTACGGCGCGACCCGCGCCGCCGAGACGCCGTCGCCGTCGGTGATCGCGCAGGGCGCGGTGGCGTTGCGGCCGCTGCCCGAACTGCCGCTCTACGCCCGGGTCGACGGCGTCGTGCGCGACGACACGCTGATCGTCATCGAGATCGAGGTGCTGGAGCCGGCGCTGTTCCTCGACTTCGACCCGGGAGCGGCCGAGCGCTTCGCCGCGGCGACGCTGGCGCGGCTCTAGCGCCGGCTGCCCGCCTTGTAGGTCAGCCAGGCGATGATGCCGTCGAGGTCGGCGTCGCTCAGCGAATCGGGGCCGAAGGCCGGCATCTTCTGGTCGGGCCAGTTGCGCACCGAGGCCGGGTTGCGGACCAGCTGGCGCAGCGCCGTCGGGCGGAAGATCTCGGCCGCGTTCATCGGCCGGCCGAGGTCGGGGCCCTGCGTGCCTTCGCCGGCGCCCTCGAACTTGTGGCAGGCCATGCAGACGGCGACGAAGGCATCGAGGCCGGTGCGGATCGGCGAGTCGGACGGCACCTCGCTGCCGACCGCGAGCGCCGGCCAGCGCCGCACCGGGCTGTCGGTCACGGCGAGCCCGGCCAGCCGGTAGGCCCAGTACTCCGAGCTGACGGTGACCGAGGGGCCGAGCTTCCAGACGATCGCGAACGGGCCGGCGCCGTAGGCCTTGCCCGGGATCTTCGGCCACGGCGCCGCCGGGTCCTCGATCGCGAGGAAGGCTTCCATGCGGCCGGGATCGGCGAAGGCCAGCAGGTGGGCCGGTATGGCGACCGAAAAGTCGTCGGTCGCCCGCGCCTGCACGTAGTCGTCGAGCGTGACGCCGATGCGGCGCAGCAGCGTCGCCATCGGGATCGCCCGGTAGGTCGCGGTGCGGCCGTACACCGGGTCGAACAGCTCGACGCTGCGCACCTCGGGCGAGGCCAGCAGCGCCGCGCGGCTCTCGACCAGCTTCGACGCTCGGCCCGCCAGCGCGAGGTCCTGCGCCCCGGCCGGGAGCGCGGCGGGGAGCGCGGCCAGGAGTGCCAGGACCAGGCCGAGGGCGAGCCGGCGCAACGTCATCCCTTCATGCGCTGGCCGCCGGCGCGGCAGTCCTTGAGGATCTCGGGGCGGAAGGCGAGGCCGTGGCCCGGCCGCTCCGGCGGCGACATGGTGCCGTCCTTCGACGGCAGTACCGGCTCGACCCAGAGGTCGTCGTTCCAGTCCATGTACTCGAGGTAGTTGGCGTTCGGGATCGAGGCCAGCAGGTGGACCATGGTCTCGTGGAACAGGTGGGGTGCGATGCGGATGCCCCACGGTTCGGCCGCCGCCGCGATCTTGCGCAGCTCGGTGTAGCCGCCGCGCATCGGGTCGGGCTGCAGGATCGGCACGCACGGGTCCTTGAAGAACGGCCTGAGGTCGTTGCGCGTGAAGTGGCTCTCGCCGCCCACCACCCGCGTCTTCAGCGCCGCGGCGATGCGGCGGTAGCCCTCGAAGTCCTCGGCGATCACCGGCTCCTCGAGCCAGTACGGGTCGTACTCGTCGATGCGGTGGCCGGCCTGGATCGCGGTGTCGGCGTCCCAGCCCATGTTGACGTCGATCATGATCTCGACGCCGTCGCCCATGGCGTCGCGCATCGCCGCGACGTTCTTCACGTCCTCGCGCCACGGCCGGATGTGGGCGACCTGCATCTTGATCGCCTTCAGCCCCTGGGCGGTGAACTCGCGGGCGCGGGCGATCATGCCGTCGCGGCCAAGCCCGCGGAAGCAGCCCGAGCCGTAGGCCGGGATCTCGGTGCGCATCGCGCCCCACAGCCGGAACAGCGGCAGGCCGGCGCGCTTGCCGACGATGTCCCACAGCGCCATGTCGACGGCGCTCTGCGCGAACACCGTGACGCCCATGCGGCCGAGCCAGAAGTTGCTGCGGTAGAGCTGCTGCCAGATCGCCTCGACCTCGGTGGCATCGCGGCCGATCACGTGCGGCGCGACCAGTTCCTTCATGCAGGCGTCGATCGTCTCCAGCCCGCCGCGCAGCGGCATCAGGTAGCTGGTGCCGACCAGGCCGCCCTGGGTCTCGATCTCGAGCAGGTAGATGTCGCGGACCGGGGCCGCGAGGATGCCGGCGGCGGGTGCGGCGCCGCGCCACGGCACCTTCAGGAGGCTGGAACGAAGCTCGACGATCGTGGTGGGGGTCGTCATCAGGCGTATCTCCCGCGTGTTTCGCTCACTATGATGCCGCCGCCATGACTTCGTCCAACCGCCTCTACCTGTTCGACACCACCCTGCGAGACGGCGCCCAGACCCAGGGCGTCGACTTCACCGTCGCCGACAAGGCCGCGATCGCGCGCGAGCTCGACCTGCTCGGCATCGACTACGTCGAGGGCGGCTGGCCGGGCGCCAACCCGACGGACGACCGCTTCTTCGCCGATCCGCCGACCTTCCGGAACGCGAAGCTGGTGGCGTTCGGCATGACCCGCCGCGCCGGACGCAGCGCCGCCAACGATCCCGGCCTCGCCGCCATCCTGCAGACCAGGGCCCGCAACGTCTGCATGGTCGGCAAGACCTGGGACTTCCACGTCGACGTCGCGCTCGAGGTCGGGCGCGACGAGTACCTCGAGATGATCGCCGACTCGCTCGCCTATGCCGGCACGAAGATGGACGAGGTGATGTTCGACGCCGAGCACTTCTTCGACGGCTACAAGGCCAACCCCGACTACGCGCTCGCCTGCCTCGCCGCCGCCGAGAAGGCGGGCGCGCGCTGGATGGTGCTGTGCGACACCAACGGCGGCACCCTGCCGCACGAGGTCGAGCGCATCGTCGGCGAGGTGGTGAAGAAGATCCCGGGCGACCGGCTCGGCATCCACACCCACAACGACACCGAGAACGCGGTCGCCAACACGCTGGCCGCGGTCCGCGCCGGCGTGCGCCAGGTCCAGGGCACCATCAACGGCCTGGGCGAGCGCTGCGGCAACGCCAACATGATCGCGCTGATCCCCAACCTCGTGCTGAAGATGGGGTACGAAACCGGACTGAAGGACGGCGCCATGGCGCGCCTGACCCACCTGTCGCGCCTGCTCGACGACCGCATGAACATCGTGCCCAACCGCAGTGCCGCCTACGTCGGCACCCGTGCCTTCGCGCACAAGGGCGGGCTGCACGTCTCGGCGGTCGAGAAGGACCCCAGGACCTACGAGCACGTCGACCCCGAGCTGGTCGGCAACCAGCGCATCATCGTGGTCAGCGACCAGGCCGGGCGTTCGAACATCATGGCGCGCTTCCGCCAGATCGGCCTCGAGGTCGACCCGAAGGACCCCGCGGTCGGCCGCCTGCTCGAGATCGTCAAGGAGCGCGAGGCCGAGGGTTACGCCTACGACGGCGCCGACGCCTCTTTCGAGCTGCTGGCGCGGCACGAGCTCCACACCGTGCCGAACTACTTCGCCCTGCACAGCTTCCGCGTGCTGGCCGAGCGCCGCGTCAATGCCCGCGGCCAGCTGATCGCGCTGTCGGAGGCGACGGTGAAGCTCGACGTCGGCGGCAAGCGGGCGATGGAAGTGGGCGAGGGCAACGGCCCGGTGAACGCGCTCGATGCTGCGCTGCGGAAGGCGCTGCTGCCGGTCTACCCGGAACTCGGGGACATGCGGCTGGTCGACTTCAAGGTCCGCATCCTCGACGCCGCCGGCGGCACGGCGGCGACCACCCGCGTGATGATCGAGAGCGCCGACTCGACCCGGCGCTGGACCACCATCGGCGTGTCGCCCAACATCGTCGACGCCTCCTACAACGCGCTCTACGACGCCATCACCTACAAGCTGTTCAGGGACGGCGCCCAGCCGCCACGCGGCTAGGCAGGATGTCCTAGCTGCCATGTTCCCGCCGCCGGTTGACCGGCGCGGGGCCGCGGCGGACCATGCAAGGGTGAGAGACGGAGAACAGCTCGACGCCCGCGTCCCGGCCGGGGCCGCGGCGCCGCCGGTCGCGGCCGTGCAGCGGCCGCGCCTGCAACGGCGGGCGATCGCGCGCCTGGCGATGTGGCTGCTGCCGGTCGTCGTCGTCGCGATCTCGCTGGTGGCCTGGCTGTCGGGCGGGCGCCACGTCTCGACCGACAATGCCTACGTCAAGGGCGACCGCGCCCAGATCGCGCCCGAGCTCAGCGGCCTGATCGTCGAGGTGCCGGTGCAGGAGAACCAGCGCGTGTCGCGCGGCCAGCTGCTGTTCCGGCTCGACGACCAGCCCTACCAGCTGGCGATGACCAGGATCGACGCCGAGATCGAGACCGCCCGCGCCGAGATCCGCGGCCTGCGCGCGCAGTGGCGGACCAAGCGCGAGGAGATCAAGTCTGCGCAGAGCCAGTACAACTACGCGCAGGCCGAGTTCGAGCGCCAGTCCGACCTCGCCGACAAGAAGATCGCCTCGACCCAGAAGCTGCAGGAAACGCGGATGACGCTCGACGTCGCGCGCCAGCGCATCTCGGCTGCCGAGGAGGACCTCCAGCGCATCGAGGCGGCGCTGGCCGGCGATCCCAAGATCCGGCCCGACGACCATCCCAAGGTGAAGCAGCTGATGGCGGCGCGGTCGGAGGCGCTGCTGCAGCTGCGTCGCACCACGATCGAGGCGCCGCTCGACGGCATCGTGTCGAAGCGGCCGGTGCCGGGCAGCTACGCCACCGCCGGCGTGCCGGCGATGGTGGTGGTGGCCGACACCGATCTCTGGATCGAGGCCAACTTCAAGGAGACCGAGCTGACGCTGGTGCGGCCGGGCCAGGCGGCGTCGATCCACGTCGACACCTACCCGGACGCCAGGTGCAGCGGCAAGGTGACCAGCATCGCGCAGGCGACCGGCGCCGAGTTCGCCGTGCTGCCGCCGCAAAACGCCTCGGGCAACTGGGTCAAGGTGGTGCAGCGCATCCCGGTACGCATCAGCGTCGCCTGCCGCGAGGGCGACCCGCCGCTGCGCGTCGGCATGAGCACCACGGTCGAGATCGACACCGGCCACAGCCGCTCGCTCGGCGGCCTGCTGCGCAGCCTTGGCCTCCGTGACTAGCCGCACGCCATGACGCGGTCGCTCGATCCCGCCGTGCGGCGCCGCCGCGGGCTGATCACGCTGACCGTCATGATGGCGACCATCATGCACGCGCTCGACGGCACCATCGCCAACGTCGCGCTGCCGTCGATCCAGGGCTCGCTGTCGGCGACCCAGGAGCAGGTCTCGTGGGTGGTGACCTCCTACATCGTCGCCTCGGCGATCATGACGCCGCTGGCCGGCTTCTGCGCCACCCGCTTCGGCCTGCGCCGCACGCTGTCGACCTGCGTCATCGGCTTCACCATCGTCTCGATGATGTGCGGCGCCGCCCAGACGCTCGACCAGCTGGTGCTGTTCCGCGCCCTGCAGGGCGGCTTCGGCGCGGCGCTGGTGCCGGTGTCGCAGGCGATCATGATGGACACCTACCCGCGCGAGGAGCAGGGCAAGGCGATGGCGCTGTGGGGCGTCGGCACCATGGTCGGACCGATCGCCGGCCCGTCGCTGGGCGGCTGGCTGACCGACGAGTTCACCTGGCGCTGGGTGTTCTACGTCAACCTGCCGGTCGGCATCCTGTGCACGCTGGGCGTGCTGGCGCTGGTGCGCGACGCCATTCCCGACCGGCCGAGGCCGTTCGACATGCTGGGCTTCGCCTTCCTCGCCATCGCCATCGGCTCGTTCCAGCTGATGCTCGATCGCGGCCAGCAGCTCGACTGGTTCGACTCGCTGGAGATCATCATCGAGGCGCTGGTCGCGGCCGTCGCCTTCGCCATGTTCGTGATCCACGTGCTGACCGACGACCACCCGTTCCTGTCGCGCGACCTGTTCCACGACCGCAACCTCACCGTCGGCCTGGTCTTCACCGCGCTGGCCGGCCTGATCCTGATCGTGACGGCGACGCTGATGCCGCCGTTCCTGCAGCAGCTCAAGGGCTACCCGGTGATGACCACCGGTGTCGTCCTGGCGCCGCGCGGCGCCGGCATGATGGTGGCGATGATGATCGTCGCCCGCCTGATCAACCTCTTCGACTCGCGCAAGCTGATCGCCATCGGCCTCGGACTGTGCGCGCTGTCGCTGTGGGACATGACGCGCTTCACCCTCGATGTCAGCGAGCGCCACATCATCTGGAACGGCGTGCTGCTGGGCTTCGGGCTGGGGCTGGTGTTCCCGCCGCTGTCGACCATCACCTTCTCGACCCTGCCGGCGCGGCTGCGCACCGAGGGCGCGGCGATCAACGCCCTGATGCGCAACCTCGGCGCCTCGATCGGCATCGCGCTGCTGGTGTCGCTGCTGGCCCGCAACACCCAGGAGAACCGCGCCGAGCTGGTCGGCCAGATGACGCCGTGGAGCGCCGGCTGGCCGTTCGGCAAGGTCATGCCCGGGCCCGACTCGCAGATGCTCGCGGTGTGGGACGCCGAGATCAACCGGCAGTCGGCGATGATCGGCTACCTCAACGACTTCCGCGTCATGATGGTGTGCACGCTGGTCGTGATTCCCCTGCTTTTCCTGATGCGCCGGCCGGTTCTCGCCCGCTAGAGACGGCGGGGATTTTGACGTAACGTCGCCGGCGACAGGAGACGGAGGAAACATGGCTCGCAACTCGTTCGCGGCGCTGCTCTGCGCCGCCACCCTCGGCGCCGCGGGCGCGGCCGTGGGCACCGCCGCCCAGGCCCAGGTCATCGGCGTCAGCTGGTCGAACTTCCAGGAAGAACGCTGGAAGACCGACGAGGCCGCCATCAAGGCCGCGGTCGCGGCCGGCGGCGGCACCTACGTGTCGGCCGACGCCCAGAGCTCGCCGGCCAAGCAGCTGACCGACATCGAGAGCCTGATCGCGCGCGGCGCCAAGGCGATCATCGTGCTGGCGCAGGACGCCAACGCGATCCGCCCGGCGGTCGAGAAGGCGCTGAACGAGGGCATCCCGGTGATCGGCTACGATCGCCTGATCGAGAACAAGGACGTCCTCTACATCACCTTCGACAACAAGGAAGTGGGCCGCATCCAGGCGCGCGAGGTCTTCAAGGTGAAGCCCGAGGGCAACTACGCCTTCATCAAGGGCTCCTCGACCGACCCCAACGCCGACTTCCTCTACGCCGGCCAGCGCGAAGTGCTGGAGGGCGCGATCAAGGACGGCAAGGTCAAGGTGGTGGGCGACGCCTACACCGACGGCTGGCTGCCGGCCAACGCCCAGCGCAACATGGAGCAGATGCTGACCGCCAACCGCAACAAGGTCGATGCCGTGGTGGCCTCCAACGACGGCACCGCCGGTGGCGCGATCGCGGCGCTGGCGGCGCAGGGCCTCGCCGGCCAGGTGCCGGTGTCGGGCCAGGACGGCGACCAGGCGGCACTCAACCGCATCGCGCTCGGCACCCAGACCGTGAGCGTCTGGAAGGACGCGCGCCTGCTCGGCCGCACCGCCGGCGAGCAGGCCATCGCCATGGCCAAGGGCACCAGGCTGGCGGCCCTGCAGGGCACCCGGACGTGGGCCGACGGGCCGCGCAAGGTGCCGATGACCTCGATCTTCCTGACCCCGGTGCCGATCACGAAGGACAACCTCGACGTCGTCATCCAGGCCGGCTGGGTCACCAAGGACGTGGTCTGCCGCGGCGTCAAGCCGGGCAGCGTCAAGGCCTGCAATTGACCGATCGGGCGCGCCGCGAACCGGGGCGCGCGCCTTCGGACTTCCTGCGGGCGACCGAGATCGACGCCCGCCTCGTCGGCATGCTGGTCGCGCTGGCCCTGATCTGGATCGGCGTCGACCTGCTGTCCGGCGGCGCCTTCCTGACGCCGCGCAACCTCTGGAACCTGTCGGTCCAGACCGCCTCGGTCGCGGTCATGGCGGCCGGCATGGTGCTGGTGATCGTCGCCCGCCACATCGACCTGTCGGTCGGCTCGATCCTTGGCGTGGTCGGCATGATCATGGGCGTGGTGCAGTCCGAACTGCTGCCCAGGGTACTGGGCTACGACCACTCCCTGACCTGGGCGATCGCGCTGGCGGTCGGGCTCGCGGCCGGCGCCGCGATCGGCCTGCTGCAGGGCGCGATCGTCGCCTACCTCGGCGTGCCTGCCTTCATCGTGACGCTGGGCGGTCTGCTGGTGTGGCGCGGCTGCGCCTGGTGGATCACCTCGGGCCGCACCGTGGCGCCGATGGACGACGCGTTCCGCCGGATGGGCGGCGGCATCGAGGGCGCGATCGGCGCGCCGTGGACCTGGGCCGTCGCCGTGCTGGCTTTCGCGGCCATCGCCTGGCGCACCTGGGCGGCGCGACGCCGGCGGGCGCAGGTCGGCTTCGCCCTGCGGCCGGTGTGGGCCGAGTTCACGGTCGCCGGCCTCGCCTGCGCCGGCGTGCTGGCGGTCGTGCTGGTCGCCAACAGCTACGACCTGCCGCCGCGGGTGGCCGAGCGGATCGCCGAGGCCAAGGGCCTGGCGGTGCCGCCGGGCGGCCTGTCGATCGCCCACGGCCTCGCCGTGCCGGTGCTGATCGCCGTGGCGATCGGCATCCTCGTCACCTTCCTCGCCACCCGCACGCGCTTCGGCCGCTACGTCTTCGCGCTGGGCGGCAACCCGGAAGCGACCGAACTGTCGGGCGTCGACACCCGCCGCGTCACGGTGCTGGTGTTCGTGCTGATGGGCACGCTGTGCGCGGTCAGCGCCGCGATCTCGACCGCCCGCCTCAACGCCGCGACCAACGCGCAGGGCACGCTCGACGAACTCTACGTCATCGCCGCCGCTGTGATCGGCGGCACCTCTCTGAACGGCGGGCTCGGCACCGTCGCCGGCGCCATGCTGGGCGCGCTGGTGATGCAGAGCCTGCAGTCGGGCATGGTGCTGATGGGCCTCGACACGCCGTTGCAGAACATCGTCGTCGGCATCGTGCTGGTGGTCGCGGTGTGGCTCGACCGGCTGTACCGCGCGCGTACCCTGAAGGGCGGCGCGTCGTGACCGGCGCGACGCGGCCGCCGCTGGTCGAGCTGCGCGGCATGAGCATCAGCTTCGGCGGCGTGCGCGCGGTCGACGACGTCTCGCTCGATCTCGCGGCCGGCGAGGTCGTGGCCCTGCTCGGCCACAACGGCGCCGGCAAGTCGACCCTGATCAAGATGCTGTCGGGCGCCTACCGTGGCGACGCCGGCGAGATCCGGCTCGACGGCCAGGAGGTGACCATCGCCAGCCCGCGCGACGCCCGCCGGCACGGCATCGAGACGATCTACCAGACGCTGGCGCTGGCCGAAAACCTCGACGCCGCCGCCAACCTGTTCCTCGGCCGCGAGCTGCGCACCCGCTGGGGCACGCTCGACGACGTCGCCATGGAGGCCGAGACGCGCAAGGTGATGGCGCGCCTCAACCCGCACTTCGTGAAGTTCCGGGAGCCGGTGCGGGCGCTGTCGGGCGGCCAGCGCCAGGCCGTCGCCATCGCCCGCGCCATCCACTTCAACGCCCGCGTCCTGATCATGGACGAGCCGACGGCGGCGCTGGGACCGCAGGAGACGAAGCAGGTCGCCGACCTGGTCCTGCAGCTCAAGAAGGAAGGCATCGGCATCTTCCTGATCAGCCACGACATCCACGACGTCTTCGACCTGTCGGACCGGGTGGCGGTGATGAAGAACGGCCGCCTGGTCGGCACCGCGCCCACCGGCGCGGTCACCAAGGACGAGGTCCTGGGCATGATCATCCTCGGTTCCTGCCCGCCGGGCGCGACGCCGGGACCGGGCGCCATGGCCGGGTCGCCGGCGACGTCGGCGTAGACAGCGCCGGCGAAGCGTCTAGAACCCGTTCCCCATGGGACGTTCCGCCAAAGGCCAGGCCACCGCCGACGCCACGCCGACGATCATCCTGGTGCGGCCGCAGCTCGGCGAGAACATCGGCATGGCCGCGCGCGCCATGCTGAACTGCGGGCTGTCGACCCTGCGCCTGGTGGCGCCGCGCGACGGCTGGCCCAACCCCAAGGCGCAGCGTGCCGCCTCCGGCGCCGACGTGGTGCTGGAGCGGGCGCAGGTCTTCGACACCGTCGCCGAGGCGGTGGCCGACCTCGAGCGCGTGGTCGCCACCACCGCCCGCAACCGCGAGCTCAGCCAGCGCATCGTGACGCCTCGCCGGGCGGCGCAGGAGATGCGCGGGTGGATCGGCGCGGGGCAGGGGGTCGGCGTGCTGTTCGGGCCCGAGCGCACCGGCCTCCTGAACGAGGACATGGTGCAGGCCGACACCGCGCTGTCGATCCCGCTCAACCCGCAGTTCTCGTCGCTCAACATCGCCCAGGCGGTGCTGCTGGTGTCCTACGAGTGGCTGACCGCGGCCGACGGGACGCCGGCCGAGCGGATGTCGGAGTACGCGGTACGGCCGGCCACCAAGGACGAGCTGCAGAACCTGTTCGCCCATCTCGAGCGGGCGCTCGACCAGTCGGGGTTCCTGCGCCACGAGGCGATGCGGCCGTCGATGGTCAACAACCTGCGCGCCTTCCTGCAGCGCTCGGCCATGACCGAGCAGGAAGTCCGCTCGTTCCACGGCGTCATCAAGTATCTGGCCAAGCACAAGCACAGCGAGGAGTGATCATGTCCACCACCGCCCGGATCTCGTGGGTCGACGGCGCCCTGTTCGTGGCCGAGGGCGGCAGCGGCCACACCATCACCATGGACGGCGCGCCCGACGTCGGCGGCCGCAACCTCGCCTCGCGGCCGATGGAGGTGGTGCTGATGGGGATGGGTGGCTGCACCGCGATCGACGTGGTGTCGATGCTGAAGAAGCAGCGCCAGGACATCGAGGGGATCGAGGTCTCGCTGGTCGCCGAGCGGGCCGACGACCACCCCAAGGTCTTCACCTCGGTGAAGCTGGTCTACACGGTACGGGGCCGCAAGCTGAACCGGGCGCTGGTCGAGCGGGCGGTCAGCCTGTCGGACGAGAAGTACTGCTCGGCCACGGCGATGGTGCGGAAATCGGCCGAAATCACCCATGAAGTGGTGCTGGTCGAGATATAACCCATTGATTTAAAAGGAAGAACGGCGGCTTGACTACGCCGCCCCCGCCGCTATCTTCCGCGCCTTCTCCGGAGAACGTGGTTGCCGGCCACCGGGCCGTCATCCCGCCCCCGCCCTTGCGGGACCAGGCCTATCCGGACAACAGCGCCAACCGGCGCACAACGATGGAGCGATCGCGTGAGCAAGCGCGAGAATTCGAAGTACAAGATCGACCGCCGCCTCAGGGTCAACCTCTGGGGCCGCGCCAAGAGCCCGATCAACAAGCGCGAGTACGGTCCCGGCCAGCACGGCCAGGCCCGCACCAAGCCGACCGACTACCGCCTCCAGCTGATGGCGAAGCAGCGGCTGAAGGGCTACTACGGCTCGGTTTCCGAGCGCCAGCTGCGCCGCTACTACCTCGAGGCCGTGCGCCGCAAGGGCGACACCGGCGAGAACCTGGTCGAGCTGCTGGAGCGCCGGCTGGACGCCGTCATCTACCGCATGAAGTTCGCCATCACCCCGTTCGCCAGCCGCCAGCTGGTCAGCCACGGTCACGTGAAGGTGAACGGCCGCCGGGTCAACATCGCTTCCTACCTGGTGAAGGACAACGACGTCATCGAGCTGACCGCGAAGGCCAAGGAAATGGCCCGCGTCCTGGAGTCGATCCAGAGCGCCGAGCGCGAGGTTCCCGAGTACATGACCGTCGACCACAAGGAAATGAAGGGCACTTTCGTGCGCGGCCCGAAGCTGGCCGACGTGCCCTACCCGGTCCAGATGGAACCGTCCCTGGTCGTCGAGTACTACAGCCGCTAACCCGGCCGTTGCAGCGGCTGCCGGTCCGCCCGGCGGCCGTCGGCGACAAAAGAACGAAAACCCGCCCTTTTGTGGCGGGTTTTTTGCTTCATACTCACGGGCAAGATCGGGGGGAGAAGGGCCGGATGCGACTGTCCGGGCCGCAGGGTGATGCCTATACTTTCCCGCTGGGGTGGGGATTTGGAGAACGCTGGGATGCGGACTGTCCGTATGGCCGTGATTGCGGTGCTCGCCGTGGCGATCGGCGGCGGGGCCTACTACTACCGCGACGAGGTCAGCCATCGGCTTGGACTGGGCCCCACCGCGACGGCGGCGGATAAGGGCGGCGCCAGCCCGGCGGCCTCCGCGCAACCGCAGGGTCGGCGCGGCCGCGCCAACCCGGGCGGCGCGGTTCCCGTGGTCGTGTCCAAGGTCGCGAGCAAGACCATGCCGGTCGTGTTCGAGGCGGTCGGCACGGTGCAGGCCATCGCCTCGATCCAGATCAAGTCGCGCCTCGACAGCCAGATCATGAAGGTCGCGGTCCAGGAGGGCGCGCTGGTCAAGGAAGGCGACCTGCTGTTCGAACTCGACTCGCGCACCCTGCGCGCCCAGCTCGGCCAGATCGAGGCGCAGATCCGCAAGGACCAGGCCCAGGTGGCGCAGGCCAGGCGTGACGTCTCGCGCTTCGAGGAACTGCTGTCCAAGAACGCCGGCACCGTGGTCAGCCGCGATGCCGCGCAGACCGCGCTGAAGGCGGCCGAAGCCCAGCTCGAGGCCGACGAGGCCAACAAGGCCGCGATCCAGACCCAGCTCACCTACACCGAGATCCGGGCGCCGGTGTCGGGCCGCATCGGCTCGATCGGCAGCAAGGCCGGCACCGTGGTCCGCGTCGGCGACAACACCGCGACCAGCGCGCTGGCGACCATCAACCAGGTCGACCCGATCTACGTCTCGTTCGCCGTGCCGCAGGTCTTCCTGCCCGACCTGCGCGCCGCGATGGCCAAGGGGCCGGTCAAGGTCAATGCCCTGATCGACGACAAGCGCCGCCAGTCGGGCGAGGTCGCCTTCATCGAGAACACCGTCGACCCGCTGACCGGCACGGTGACCGCCAAGGCGCGCATCGACAATGCCAGCGAGGGCCTGTGGCCCGGCCAGTTCGTCAAGGTCGAGGCGATCCTGGGCGAGGAGCCCGCCGCGCTTTCGGTGCCGGCGCCGGCGATCCAGCTCGGGCCGCAGGGTCCGTACCTGTTCGTGGTCAAGGACGGCGTCGCCGAGCTGCGCAACGTCGTGGTCAAGCGTACGCAGAACGGCGAATCGGTGATCGGCAAGGGCATCGAGCCCGGCGAGCAGGTCGTGGTCGACGGCCAGTTGCGGCTGGTCAACGGCGCCAGCGTCGCCATCCGCCCGGCCGCGGGCGAACCCCCCAACGCCGCCAGCGCGCCACCGCGGGGCTGAGCAGGGCGAGGATCCGGACCATGCTGTCAGCGCTCTGCATCCGCCGCCCGGTCATGACCATCCTGGTCATGGCGTCCTTCGTCATCGCCGGCATCTTCGGCTACAAGCAGCTGCCCGTCGCGGCTGTGCCGCGCGTCGATTTCCCGACCATCCAGGTCACCGCCCAGCTGCCGGGCGCCAGCCCCGAGACCATGGCGGCGTCGGTCGCCTCGATCCTCGAGCGCCAGTTCTCGACCATCGCCGGCGTCACGACGATGACCTCGACCTCGTCGCTGGGCAACACCTCGATCGTCCTTCAGTTCGACCTCAACCGCTCGATCGACGGCGCCGCGCTCGACGTCCAGTCGGCGATCTCCTCGGCGCTGCGCCGCCTGCCGGCCGAGCTGCCGACGCCGCCGTCGTTCCGCAAGGTCAATCCCGCCGACTTCCCGGTGATGTTCATGGCCGTCAAGTCGGCGCAGGTTCGCCTGTCCGACGTCGATGCCTTCGCCAACCGTTCCATCCTGCCGCGCATCTCGACCTTGCCGGGCGTCGCGCAGGTGCTGATCTTCGGCTCCCAGAAGTACGCGGTGCGCGTCCGCGCCAACCTCGACCAGCTCGCGGTGCGCGGCCTGACCCTGCAGGAGCTGCAGAACGCCATCGTCAGCGCCAATTCGAGCAAGCCGGTCGGCGCCATCTCCGATCAGCGCCAGTCGTCGATCCTCGACGCCACCGGCCCGATCAACAAGGCGGCCGACTACATGCCGGTGATCGTCACCTGGCAGAACGGCGCGCCGGTCCGGGTCTCCGATGTCGCCATCGCCGTCGACAGCGTGGAGAACGACAAGGTCGCGACCTGGCACGACGGCACGCGCGCCATCGTGCTCGCCGTCTACCGCCAGCCCGACGCCAACACCGTCGAGGTCGTCGATCGCGTCAAGGCGATGCTGCCGGCGATCCAGGCCGAGCTGCCGACCGGCGTCGAGATCAGCGTGCTGAACGACCGGTCGATCCCGATCCGCCACGCCATCGAGGACGTCGAGTTCACGCTCGCCCTGGCCGGCCTGCTGGTCGTCGTCGCCATCTACTTCTTCCTGCGCAGCTTCCGCGCCACCCTGATCCCGGCGATCGCGCTGCCGATCTCGATCGTCGGCACGTTCGCGGGCATGTACCTCTGCGGCCATTCGCTGGACAACATCTCCCTGCTCGCCCTGACGCTGGCCGTCGGCTTCGTGGTCGACGACGCGATCGTCATGCTGGAGAACATCGTCCGCCACATCGAGGCGGGCGAGAAGCCGATGGACGCCGCCTTCAAGGGATCGAAGGAAGTCGGCTTCACCATCATCTCGATGACGCTGTCGCTGGTCGCGGTGTTCATCCCGGTGCTGTTCATGGGCGGCGTGGTCGGCCGCATGTTCAACGAGTTCGGCCTGGTCATCAGCTTCGCGATCCTGATCTCGGGCGTCGTCTCGCTGACGCTGACCCCGATGCTCTGCTCGCGCATGCTCAAGCCGATCGACCACGACGAGAAGCACAACTTCCTGCTGCGGTCGTTCGAGTGGACGTTCAACAAGATCACCGCCGGCTACGCGTGGGCGCTGAAGCGGACCGTGAAGATGCCGAAGGTGGTGCTGGCCATCACGCTCGGCACCTTCGTGCTGACCGCCTACATGTTCCAGGCGATCCCCAAGGGTTTCTTCCCGACCGAGGACATCGGCCAGATCTCGGCCGCGACGGTGGGACCGGACGACGCGTCGTTCGATGCCATGGTCGCGCGCCAGTCGGTCCTCGCGGAAATCCTGCGGCGCGACCCCGACGTGGTCTCGGTGATCTCGACGGTCGGCGGCGGCAATGCCGCGGCGACGGTCAACTCGGGCCGCATGTTCATCACGCTGCGCGGCAAGCCGGAACGGACCGACGGCGTGCTGCAGGTGATCGCCCGCCTGCGGCGCGCGACCGCGACCGTGCCGGGCATCAACATCTTCTACCAGCCGGTGCAGTCGATCAACATCGCCACCACGCAGAGCCGCGCCCAGTACCAGTACGGCATGCGCTCCAGCGACCTGAAGCAGTTGCGCGAATACGCGCCGCGCATGGAAGAGCGCATGAGGCGCATCCCGACGATCCAGGACGTCAACTCGGACCTCCAGGTGCGCGCCCGCCAGACCTCGATCGAGATCGACCGCGACACCGCCTCGCGGCTGGGCCTGTCGGTCGACCAGATCCGCCTGCTGCTCTACTCGGCGTTCGGCTCCCGCCAGGTCTCGACGATCTACGCGCCCGACGACACCTACCAGGTGATCCTCGAGGCCGATCCGCGCTACGCCGACACCAACGAGGTGCTGCGGCGCATCCAGATCCGCACCCCGAGCGGCGCGCTGGTGCCGCTCGACACGGTCGCCAAGCGCACCGACAAGCCGACCTCGCTGACGGTGAACCACATCGCGCAGCTGCCGTCGGTCATCATGTCGTTCAACCTCGCGCCCGGCGTGGCGCTCGGCGAGGCGGTGCGCGACATCCAGGCGGCGGCGAGCGAGATCGGCATGCCGGCGTCGATCAGCACCAGCTTCGAGGGCAGCGCCCAGGTCTTCCAGCAGGCGGTGGCCAACCAGGGCATGCTGCTGTTCGCCGCGGTGCTGGTGATCTACATCATCCTCGGCATCCTCTACGAGAGCTTCATCCACCCGCTGACCATCCTGTCGGGCCTGCCGTCGGCCGGCATCGGCGCGCTGGCGATCCTGATGCTGTTCGGCCTCGACCTCAGCGTCATCGCCCTGATCGGCATCGTCATGCTGATCGGCATCGTGAAGAAGAACGCCATCATGATGGTCGACTTCGCGATCGAGCGGCGCGGCCAGGGCGCGTCGGCCGAGACGGCGATCGTCGAGGCGGCGCTGCTGCGGTTCCGCCCGATCATGATGACCACGGCCTGCGCCCTGCTGGGCGCGCTGCCGATCGCGCTGGGCGCCGGCGCCGGCGCCGAACTGCGCCAGCCGCTCGGCATCACCGTGGTCGGCGGCCTGATGGTGTCGCAGCTGCTCACGCTGTTCATCACGCCGGTCGTCTACATGACCTTCGACAGGCTCACGGGCATGAACTTCAGCGGGCGCCTGCGCTGGCGCAAGCGCGGCGCCCCGGCCCACCCGGCGGAGTAGGGACGCGATGACGGACGATATCGGCGCCTTCGTGCCCGGCCCGCGCGTGCGCATCGAGGGCCGGGCCGGCGGGCCTCTCGCCGGGCTGACCTTCGCCGCCAAGGACCTGTTCGACGTCGCCGGCGTGCCGACCGGCGGCGGCAACCACGACTGGCCGACCGGCCGCCCGCTGCCGACGCGGCATGCCTGGGCGGTGCAGGCGCTGCTCGACGGCGGCGCGACCCTGGTCGGCAAGACCGTCACCGACGAGGTCTCGCTCGGCATCCTGGGCGAGAACGCCTTCGACGGCACGCCCGTCAACGTGCGCGCCCCGGGGCGCGTGCCGGGCGGCTCGTCGTCGGGCTCGGCCGCGGCCGTCGCCGCCGGCCTCTGCGACACCGCGCTCGGCACCGACACCGGCGGCTCGGTGCGCGTGCCGGCGAGCTTTTGCGGCCTCTACGGCATCCGCCCGACGCACGGCCGGCTCGACCTCTCGGGCATGCTGCCGCAGGCCCCGACCTCCGACACGACCGGCTGGTTCGCCCGCGACGCGGCGACCTTCGCCCGTGTCTCCTCGGTGCTGCTGCAGGAGGAGATCCCGGCGGCGCTGCCGACCCGGCTGGTGGTCGCCGTCGATGCCTTCGGCTTCGCCGACGCGCCCGTCGCCACCGCGCTGCAGCCGATGGTCAAGCGTCTCGCCGCGCTGGTCGGGGCGAGCCGCGAGGACATCATGGCGCCGCAGGGCCTGTCGGTGTGGGCGCGCGCCCAGCGTACGCTGCAGCCGGTCGAGGCCTACAACACGTTCAGGGACTGGCTGGACGAGCGCAACCCGCGCTTCGCCTTCTCGGTGGCGCGCGCCCTGGTCATGGGCTCTATGGTGCCGGAGAGCGAGCGCGGCTGGGCCAACCTGATGCGCCAGGAGGCGCGTGGCCGCATGGCCTGGCTGCTGCCGCCCGGCACCATCCTCTGCCTGCCGACGACACCGTTCCCGGCGCCGCTCAAGGGCCAGCGCCTGTCGATGCTCGACCCGCTGCGCGACCGCATCACCTGCCTGTGCGCCCAGGGCGGGCTGGCCGGGCATCCGCAGGTCAACCTGCCGGGCGCCACGGTCGATGGCTTGCCGGTCGGCCTGTCGATCATCGGCCCACGCGGCAGCGACGCCATGCTGGTGGCGGTGGCGAAGGCGATGGAGCCGTCGTCGTGAGCGACGATCGCACGCCCAACATTCCCGAGGTCGTGGCCGAGATCCGCGACCTGTTCGAGCGCTACGAGCAGGCGCTGATCGACAAGAACGTCGAGGTGCTGGACGGCACCTTCTGGAACAGCCCCCACACCATCCGGCTGGCCAACCTCGAGCACGGCTACGGCTTCGACCGCATCCACGCCCATCGCGTCGCCCGCCCGCCGGGGCCGGGTCACAAGGAAAAGCGCCTGCGGCTCGACATCGTCACCATCGGCCGCGATGTCGCCACCGTCACCCTGGTCTACAAGGTGCGCGGCCAGGACATGATCGGGCGCCAGATGCAGACCTGGGTCCGCTTCCCGGACGCCGGATGGAAGGTCGTGGCGGCGCACGTGTCGATGATCGACCGGGAGCCGACCCTGTAGCAGCGTTCGTTCGCCATCGTAGGAGGCCATCATGCGTCGTCACCTGTTCGCATCCCTTGCCGGTCTCGCCGCGCTGGCACTCGCGCCGCTCGCCTCGGCGCAGACGACGCTGAAGGCGGTGATGCACTCCGACGTCAAGGCGCTCGACCCGATCTGGAGCGGCGCCTACATCACGCGCAACCACGGCTACATGATCTACGACACGCTGTTCGCCGTGGACGGCAAGCTGCAGGTCAAGCCGCAGATGGTCGAGAAGTGGACGACCAGCCCGGACGGGCTGGTCTGGACCTTCACCCTGCGCGACGGGCTGGAGTGGCACGACGGCCAGCCGGTCACGGCCGAGGATTGCGTCGCCTCGATCAAGCGCTGGTCGGCGCGCGACTCGATGGGCCAGAAGCTCGCCCAGTCGCTGCAGGAGTACAAGGTCGTCGATGCGAAGACCTTCCAGATCGTGCTGAAGCAGAAGTTCGGCCCGCTGCTCGAGGCGCTGGGCAAGCCCTCGGTGGTGGTGCCGTTCATGATGCCCAAGCGGGTCGCCGAGCTCGACCCGATGAAGCAGCTCGAGGACACGACCGGATCGGGTCCGTTCATCTTCAGGAAGGACGAGTGGAAGCCGGGCGAGAAGCTCGTCTACGCCAGGAACCCGAAGTACAGGCCGCGCCCGGAGCCGGCCGACGGCCTCGCCGGCGGCAAGGTCGTCGGGGTCGACCGCGTCGAGTGGATCTGGATCCCCGACGCCGAGACCCAGCTCAACGCGCTGACCAACGGCGAGATCGACTTCCTCGAGAGCGTTTCCTACGACCACCTGCCGATCCTCGAGAAGAACAAGTCGATCCGGCTGATCGCCGGCAGGTC
This sequence comes from uncultured Reyranella sp., assembly GCA_964420105.1. Classification (GTDB taxonomy): domain Bacteria; phylum Pseudomonadota; class Alphaproteobacteria; order Reyranellales; family Reyranellaceae; genus Reyranella. The sequence goes on along the minus strand of CAYQRL010000001.1, from coordinate 295,358 downwards.
GTCCAACCAGTACGTGTTCCGGCCGAACTGGCTGACGCCGCCGTTCAACAACCAGAAGATCCGCCAGGCCGCGGCCTACGCGCTCAACCAGGAGGAGTTCCTGCAGGCCAACATCGGCGACAAGCGCTACTACCGGGTCTGCAAGGCGATGTTCACCTGCGGCTCGCCGCTCGCCACCACGGCCGGCACCGAGGGCCTGATGGAGGGCAACGTCGCCCGGGCGCGCGAACTGCTGAAGGAAGCCGGCTACGACGGCACGGTGGTGGTGATGCCGCAGCCCACCGACCTCGGCGTCATCAAGCAGCTGGCGCCGGTCGCCAAGGCGCAGCTCGAGAAGGCCGGCTTCAAGGTCGAGGTCCAGCCGATGGACTGGCAGAGCATGGTGACGCGTCTCACCGCCAAGAAGGGTCCGCCGTCCGAGGGCGGCTGGAACGCCTTCGGCACCAGCTGGGTGCAGCTCGACATCCTCGACCCGCTGATGACGCCCTACCTCGCCGCGACCTGCGACAAGGCCCGTGCCGGCTGGCCGTGCGACGAGGCGATGGAGAAGCTGCGCGACAAGTTCGTCGCCGCCGGCACCGAGTCCGAGAAGAAGGCCGTGGCCGAGGAGGTCCAGCGCCACGCCCTGCAGATCGTGACCCACGTGCCGATCGGCGAGTGGTTCGGCGTCTCGGCGGTGCGGGCCAACGTCGTCACCCCGGCCGAGGTGCCGCCGGTCACGGTGTTCTGGGGCATCAGCAAGAAGTAGCGCTCACAGGATCGCGCCGGCCGCGCGCAGCCGCTCGCGCAGCGTCGCCGGGTCGAGCGCCGCCGCCGGCGCGTTGGCGCTGGCCAGCAGCGCCGCGCCGATGCCGACCGCCTGCGCCACGGCCATCGCCGTCGGCATCACCCGGATGGCGCCGTGCGCCTCGTGGGTCGCCGACAGGCCGCGGCCCGCGACCAGCGCGTTGTCGAGGCCCTCGGGCACGCAGATCCGCCACGGCAGGGCGTAGACGTGGTCAGGTCCCAGTTCCTCGAAGGTGATGTTGGCGTCGCCGGTGTGGTGGACGTCGATCGGGTAGGCGCCGCGCGCGATCGTGTCGACGTACTCGGCGCCGCGCCGCAACTCGTCGGCGGTGAGCGTGGCCAGCCCCCGGATGCGCCGGGTCTCGCGGATGCCGAGCTGGGGCGCGAACGCGACCAGCCGGGCGTGCCGGCAGCCCGGCACGTGGGCGGCGATGAAGCGCGCCGCCGCCAGCGCCTGTCGGCGGCCCTCGCGCTCGCCGTCCGACAGCGCGAACGGATCACTGGCGTCGATCGCCACGCGCGTGACGTTGAACCAGCCGTCGTCGCTGCCGGGCACCCGGCTGCAGTGCAGGGCGGCGCGGGGCAGGGCGCCCTCGGCGACGCCGCGGCTGGCCAGCGCCGCCTTGGTCGCGGCGTCCATGGCGTCGAAGGCGGCGAAGTCGATCGGCCCCAGGCGGAACATCATGGTGGCGGGCTGCAGGCTCTCGCCGGCGTCGAGGCCGAGGAAGGACGCGCCGGCCCGCGCCATCAGGTCGAGGTCGCCCGAACTGTCGACGTACTGGCGGGCGCGGATCTCGAGCAGGCCGCCCTTGGTCAGCACGCTGGCGGCGGCGACGGTGCGGCCGCGCCGCGTCACCTGCGCCAGCTGGCCGTGCAGCAGCACGCGCACGCCGGCCTCGTGCGCCATGTCGTCGAGCACGACCTTCAGCACCTCGGTGTCGTACTCGACCCGGTCCATGCGGTGGCCGGTCGACATGACGAAGTGACCGTGGCCGCTGCTGCCGCCCAGCGCCTGCAGGCGCTCGACGATCTCCTCGGCGAGGCCGGCGATGACCCGCCGGCCGGCCCGCGTCTCCCAGCCGACGAACTGGCCGACCGCGCCGGCGGTGGCGGCGCCGCCGAGGAAGCCGTGCCGCTCGAACAGCACGGTGCGGGCGCCGGCGCGGGCCGCGGCGATCGCCGCGACCGTGCCGGCCATGCCGCCGCCGCTCGCCAGCACGTCGCACTCTATGGGATTCAGGGCCATTTCCGACCATACTCCGGGCCAAGGACAAGCGGGAGGTCAGGGGTGTTTGGCAATCGCATGGGCCGGCGCGGGGCGCTGGCCGGACTGGCCGCCGGTGTGCTGATGCCGGGGGCGCTGTCGCCGGTAGCGCGCGCGCAGGACCTGACCAAGGCGTCGATCGCGCTGCTCAGGCTGTCGTCCTCGGGGCCGATCTTCATCGCCCAGGAAAAGGGCTGGTTCCGCGAGGCCGGCCTCGACCTCGCGACGAAGGACTTCCAGGCCGCCGCCCAGGTGCCGCTGGCCGTGGTCTCGGGCGACGCCGACCTCGGCGTCACCGCCTTCACCGCCGGCTTCTACAACCTCGCCGCCAAGGGCGGCCTCAAGGTCGTGGCCTCGCAGAGCGCCGAGCGGCCGGGCTACCAGCTGAACGTCATCGCGGTCACCAACGCCGCCTGGGACCAGGGCGTGCACGGCGTCAAGGATCTCGCCGGCAAGCGCATCGCGGTCACCACCGTCGGGTCGTCGGTGCACTACTCGCTCGAGGTCGTGAGCCGCAAGTACGGGGTCGATACCAAGGGCCTGACGATCGTGCCGCTGCAGACCATTCCCAACATGGTGGCGGCCTTCAAGGGCGGGCAGGTCGATGCCGCGGTGTTCCCGATCACGACCTTCCGGCAGGTCGAGTCGGAGGGCATCGGCAAGCCGATCGCCTACGTCGGCGACGAGGTGCCGTGGCAGCTCGGGGCGGTCTTCACCGCCCCGAAGACCATCGTCGAGCGCCGGCCGATGATCGAGAAGTTCCTGGTCGGCTACCGTCGCGGCGCGCAGGCCTACCACGACGCGTTCGGCAAGCGCGAGAACGGCAAGCTGGTGCCCGGCCCCAACTACGACGAGATGATCGGCATCCTGTCCAACGTGCTGAAGCAGCCGCCGGCGCTGGTCGCCGCCGGCCTGCCGTTCATCGATCCCGAGGGCCGCCTCGACGTCGGCGACATCTACAAGCAGGTCGCCTTCTGGCAATCCACCGGGCAGGTGTCGCGCGACGCCGATCCCAGGGCCTTCATCGATCTCAGCTTCGTCCAGGGCCACTTCAACGTGCCCTGACGGCGGGGCCTACTCGGCGGCCTTCAGCTCGGCGGCGCGGCCGCCGCGTTGCGCGGCGTCCTCGGCCTCCCAGCGCGAGCCGATCTCGGCCAGCGTGCCCATCACCCCGTCGAGCTCGTGGCCGCGCGCGGTCAGCGAGTAGGTGACCTTGGGCGGGATCGTCGCCTCGTAGTCGCGCCGCACCAGCGACGCGCCCTCCAGCGTGCGCAGCCTCTCGGTCAGCATCTTGGCCGAGATGCCGGTGACCCGGCGCTTCAGTTCGCCGAAGCGCTGCGGCCCATGGGTGCGCAGGTTGTAGAGGATGTAGGTCGTCCACGGCCCCATCAGCATGCGCAGGATGAAGTCCATCGGGCAGGCGGCGCTTTCCTTGCGTGGCGCGGGGCTGCGTTCCATGGGCAAAGGCCTCTAGTGGTTACGAAACGGTATCTACTGGTGATTATATAGACTGCTTCCCAAACCTTTCCAGTTACTGTTCGTAACTTTGGCTGTGGGAGCCTTCAACCGGCTCGGCGCGACGGCGACAGCCGGCCGGGGTTACAGTGGTCTGATGTCTCCCCCGCTGCAGCGCGTCGCCAGCGACGAAAAGCTTCCCGCCTCCGCCGACGTCGTGGTGATCGGCGGCGGCATGGCCGGCTGCGCCGCGGCCTACGCGCTCGCCGGCAAGGGCCTGTCGGTCGCGGTGGTCGAGAAGGGCGTGATCGCCGGCGAGCAGACCAGCCGGAACTGGGGCTGGTGCCGCCAGCAGCATCGCGACCTGCGCGAGTTGCCGCTGGCGCAGAAGAGCCTCGCGATCTGGGGCGAACTGGCCGCCGAGCTGGGGGCCGACCCCGGTTTCCGGCGCACCGGCCTGCTCTACGTCACGACCCGGCCGGAAGACCTCGCGCTGTGGGAAGCCTGGACGCTGAAGGCGCGCGACTGGCAGATGCACAGCCACGTGCTGAGCGCCGCCGAAGCGAAGGCGATGACGCCGGGCAGCACCGTCGACTGGATCGGCGGCGTGCACTCGCCGAGCGACGGCAAGGCCGAGCCGGCGATCGCCGGGCCGCTGATCGCCGAGGGCGCCCGCAAGCGCGGCGCGACCCTGCACCAGAATTGCGCCGCCCGCGGCCTCGACATCGAGGCCGGTCGCGTCGCCGGCGTCGTCACCGAGAAGGGCCGCATCCGCAGCTCCGCCGTGCTGCTGGCCGGCGGCGCCTGGAGCTCGATGTTCGTCCGCCACCACGGGCTGCGCCTGCCGCAGGCCGGGGTGACCTCGACCTCGTTCTACACCGAGGCCGCGCCGGCGGTGACCGAGGGCGGCCTGTCGATGCCCGACGTCACCATCCGGCGCCGCCTCGACGGCGGTTACTCGGTCGGGCTGAGCGGCCGCGGCCGGCTCGAGCTGTCGCCGCAGGGCCTGCTCTATGCCCGCGACTTCTGGCCGACGTTCGCCAAGCGTCGCGCCATGCTCGACGTCCGCCTCGGGCGCTCCTTCCTCGACGGGCCGGAGTCGCTTCAGCGCTGGACCCTCGACGGCCCGTCGCCGTTCGAGCGCACGCGCACGCTCGATCCCGCGGCCGACGACCGGCTGGTCGAGCGCGGGCTGCGGCAACTGGCGGCCAACTACCCGGCGCTGGCCGGGCTCAGGGTGGCGGGCAAGTGGGGCGGGCTGATCGACTCGACGCCCGACGGGATCCCGGTGATCTCGGAGGTCGACCCGATGCCCGGCCTGTTCCTGTCGACCGGTTTCACCGGCCACGGCTTCGGCATCGGACCGGCGGCGGGACGGCTGGCCGCCGACCTGATCGCCGGCGACCCCCCGATCGTCGACCCGGCGCCGTTCCGCTACCGTCGCATGATCGACGGTAGCGACCTCGGTGCGCCGGGCATGATGTAGGCGCCGGGCGGCGGCCTACTTCTTCTGCACGTTCCACATCACCGGCACCGGGCCGGCCAGCCAGCCCGAGACGCGCTCCTTGCGGTAGGCGCCGAACGCCTTGTACTGGCCGATCACGATGTAGGTGCCCTGGTCCATGATGCGGTCCTGCACCGCCATGGCGAGTTCCTTCTGCTTCGCCGGGTCGGTCTCGCGGGCATAGGCGGCGCGCAGCTTCTCCATCTCCGGGTCGCAGGGCCAGCCGAACCACGCCTTGTCGCAGGCGCCGCTCGAGAACGAGTTGCTGGCCGGGTTGTCGGCGTCGACCGTGACGGTGGTGGTGTAGAAGATGTTCCAGCCGCCCTGGCTCGGCGGCTCCTTCTTGGCGCGGCGCGACACCACGGTCTGCCAGTCGAGCGCCTGCAGGTCGACCTTGAAGCCGGCCTTCTCCAGCGCCTGCTTGCCGACCGGCGGCAACTGGTTGGCAGACAGGAGGTCGGTCGCCTGCATCATCACCACCGGCGTGCCGTCGTAGCCGCTCTCCTTCAGCAGCTGGCGCGCCTTCTCGAAGTTCGGCTTGATCAGCAGGTCGCCGTAGCTCTTCTCGTAGGGCGAGCCGCAGACCAGCGGCGCGTTGCAGACGCGGTAGATCTCGGGATCGCCGACCTGGGCCTTGAGGAAGTCCTCCTGGGCGATCGCGTACATCGCCGCCTGCCGCGCCTTCTGGTTGTTGAACGGCGGGTGGAGGTGGTTGAAACGCATGATGATCTGGCTGCCGAGCGCGTTCCAGCCGAACATCGCGATGTTCTTGTCGGCCTTGAGCAGCGGGAACAGGTCGGGTACCGGCGCCTCGATCAGGTCGATCTCGCCGTTGATCAGCGCGTTGACCGCCGTCATCGGGTCGCTGATGGCGATCCACTCGAGGCGGTCTACCTTGACGACCTTGCCGCCGGCCAGCATCGAGGGCGCCTCGGGCCGCGGCTTGTACTTCGGGTTCTTGACGTAGACCACCTTCTCGCCGGGCTTCCACTCGTCCTTCTTGAAGATGAAGGGCCCCGAGCCGGTGTAGTCGTCGATCTGCTTGAACGGGTCGGTCTCGGCGACCCGCTTGGGCATCATGAACGGCACGTTGGACGACGGCTTGCCCAGCGCCTCGACCACGAGGCCGAACGGTTCCTTGAGCGCGATCGTGAAGGTCTTGGCATCGACCGCCTTCATCTCGCCGACCGAGGCCATCAGCTGCTGGCCGAGCGCGTCGCGCGCGCCCCAGCGCTTGATCGAGGCGATGCAATCCTCGGACGTCACCGGCTGGCCGTCGTGCCACTCGAGGCCGTCGCGCAGCGTGAACGTGTAGGTCATGCGGTCGGGCGAGACGGTGTACTTGTCGACCATCTGCGGCTGGGTGCGCAGCTGCTCGTCCTTGGCGAACAGCACGTCGTAGACCATGTAGCCGTGGTTGCGGGTGATGAACGCGGTCGTCCAGATCGGGTCGAGGACCTTGAGGTCCGAGTGGGCGACCATCTTGAGGGTCTGGGCCTCGGCGGGCAGGGCCGCCGGCACGCTGGCCAGCAGCGCCAGGCCAGCCGCGAAACGAGAGAATTTCCGAAGCAACTGCATTATGGTCGCCTTCCCTGATAACCCCGAATTGCATACAGGCTGCCATGTGGCGGCCGAGGAATAAAGCGATGTCCATGCCAACCGTCTTCGTGTCGCACGGATCGCCGATGCTGATCCTCGAGGAGCAGCGGCCGGCACGGCGGTTCCTGGCGTCGCTGGGCGAGGTCCTGCCGCGGCGCCCGAAGGCGATCGTGGCGGTGTCGGCGCACTGGGAGACCGACGTGCCGGCGGTGTCGACGGCGCACAAGCCCTCGACCATCCACGATTTCTACGGCTTCCCGCGCGAACTCTACGCCCTCGGCTACGCCCCGCCGGGCGCCCCGGAACTGGCCGAGCGGGTGGCCAGGCTGACCGGCGCGGCGCACGACCCGCATCGCGGCCTCGACCACGGCGCCTGGGTGCCGGCCAAGCTGGCCTGGCCCGGGGCCGACATCCCGATGTTCCAGCTCTCGGTGCAGCCCGGGCAGGGCCCGGCCCACCACATCGAGCTCGGGCGCAAGCTCGCCGCCCTGCGCGACGAGGACATCCTGGTGCTGGCGTCGGGCAGCGCCACCCATAACCTGCGGGCGCTGGTCCGCACCGGCGGCGACGACAGCGAGCCCGAGCCGTGGGCGCGGGCGTTCGACGACTGGCTGGCGGAGACGCTGGAGGCGGGGGACGAGGCGGCCTTGGCCGATTACCGGCGCCAGGCGCCTTACGCGGTCGAGTCCCATCCGACCGACGAGCACTTCCTGCCCCTGCACGTCGCCTTCGGCGCGGCGGGGAAGGGCACGCGCGGGCGTGCCCTGCATCGGTCGTTCACGCTGGGCAACCTGTCGATGGCGGCCTACGCCTTCGACTGAGGTTGCCCGGGAACGAGGCTCAGGCCGCGCTCGAGTGCGCGATGCCCTTTTCCTTGAGGAACGTCGCGAGCTCGCCGGTCTCGGCCATCTCGCGGACGATGTCGCAGCCGCCCACGAACTCGCCCTTCACGTAGAGCTGCGGGATCGTCGGCCACTGGCTGAACTCCTTGATGCCCTGGCGCAGTTCCGGGTCGACGAGGATGTTGATGCCGTGGAACTTCACGCCGAGGTCGCTCAGCACCTCGACGACGGCGGCCGAGAAGCCGCACTGCGGGAACACCGGCGTGCCCTTCATGAACAGCAGCACGTCGTTCTTCGCGATCTCGTCGCGGATGCGCTCGAAAACCTGGGGCTCGCTCATGTCGCTCTCCTGAAGCGCCCGTCGGGCGCGGGGTATGCCGCGAATATAGGGGCGCTAGGGCCGCTGCGCCATGGTGGTCAGCTTCAGCGCGTGCAGCACGCCGCCCATGCGGCCGCCGAGCGCGCCGTACACCATCTGGTGCTGCTGGATCTTCGACTTCCCGGCGAAGGCCGGCGAAATGACCGTAGCGGCATAGTGGTCTCCGTCGCCGGCGAGGTCGTGGATCTCGACCTCGGCGTCCGGGATACCGGCCTTGATCAGCTGGACGATGTCTTCGGCGGCCATCGGCATGGCAGGGTCCCCAATTACTCGGTGCGTTACTCGGTGGCGTTCATGTAGGCCGGCAGCCAGGCCTCGTGGGCCTCGCGGATGTCGGCCAGCTTCAGCGACAGCAGCTCGCGCACGACCAGCGAGTCGCCGCCGGAATAGCCCAGCAGCACCGCCGGCACGCCGGCGGCCTTCGCCGCTTCCAGCACGTCGTCGGCCGAACCGGTCGCCAGCAGGTAGCGGGCCTGGTCCTCGCCGTACAGGAAGGCATGCGGCGACACGGTCGACTTCGGCAGGCGGATCTCGAGGCCGGTGCCGCCGGAGATCGCCATCTCGGCCAGCGCCACCAGCAGGCCGCCGTCGGACAGGTCGTGGCAGGCCTCGACCCGGTCCTGCAGGATCTGCTCGCGCACGAAGTCGCCGTTGCGCCGCTCGACCGCGAGGTTGACCGGCGGCGGCGCGCCTTCCTCGCGGCCACAGGCCTCGCGCAGGTAAATCGACTGGCCGAGCCAGCCCTGGGTCTCGCCGACCAGCACGATGCCGAGGCCGGCCTTGCACAGGCGCGAGCCGACCGCCTTGGCGATGTCCTCGATCACGCCGACCGCGCCGATGGTCGGCGTCGGCAGGATCGGGCGGCCCTCGGTCTCGTTGTAGAGAGACACGTTGCCCGACACGACCGGGAAGTCGAGGACGGTGCAGGCCGCGGCCATGCCGGTGATGGCGCCGGCGAACTGGCCCATGATCTCCGGCTTCTGCGGGTTGCCGAAGTTCATGTTGTCGGTGACCGCCAGCGGCTTCGCGCCGACCGCGGTGATGTTGCGCCACGCCTCGGCGACGGCCTGGCGGCCGCCGGTCTCGGGATGGGCCTGGACGTAGCGCGGCGTGCAGTCGGAGGTCATGGCGAGGCCCTTGTGGCCGCCCGGCACGCGCACCAGCGCGGCGTCGCCGTCCTGCGGCCGGATCGCCGTGTTGCCCATGATCAGGTGGTCGTACTGGTGCCAGATCCACGCCTTGCTGGCGAGGTCGGGGCTGGCCATCAGGGCCAGCAGCGAGGCGTTCCAGTCCTCGGGCGCCGGCACCGCGGCGGCGTCGAGCACCGGCGGCAGCGGCGTCGGCGTCCACGGCCGCTCGTAGACCGGCGCCTCGGTGACCAGCGGCGGGATCGGGATGTCGCCGACGATGTCGCCGTGCCACGACAGCACCATGCGCTCGGTGTCGGTGAGGTGGCCGATCACCGCGAAGTCGAGCTCCCACTTCTCGAAGATCTTCCGCGCCAGCTCCTCGCGCCCCGGCTTGAGCACGATCAGCATGCGCTCCTGGCTCTCCGACAGCATCAGCTCGTACGGGTTCATGCCGGTCTCGCGCATCGGCACCTTGTCGAGCTCGACCACGACGCCGAGCCCGCCCTTGGCCGCCATCTCGAACGACGACGAGGTCAGGCCGGCCGCGCCCATGTCCTGGATCGCGACGATGGCGTCGGTCGCCATCAGCTCGAGGCAGGCCTCGAGCAGCAGCTTCTCGACGAACGGGTCGCCGACCTGCACGGTCGGGCGCTTGCTCTCGCTGTCCTCGTTGAACTCGGTCGACGACATGGTCGCGCCGTGGATGCCGTCGCGGCCGGTCTTCGAACCGACGTAGACCAGCGGGTTCCCGACGCCGGCCGCCGCGGCGTAGAAGATGCGGTCGGTCGGCGCGATGCCGACGGTCATGGCGTTGACCAGGATGTTGCCGTTGTAGGCGGCGTGGAAGTTGGTCTCGCCGCCGACCGTCGGGATGCCCATGCAGTTGCCGTAGCCGCCGATGCCGGCGACCACGCCCGACACCAGGTGGCGGGTCTTGGGATGCCTGGGGTCACCGAAGCGCAGCGCGTTGAGGTTGGCCACCGGCCGCGCGCCCATGGTGAAGACGTCGCGCAGGATGCCGCCGACGCCGGTCGCCGCGCCCTGGTAGGGCTCGATGTAGGACGGGTGGTTGTGGCTCTCCATCTTGAAGATGGCGGCCTGGCCGTCGCCGATGTCGATCACCCCGGCGTTCTCGCCCGGGCCCTGGATCACCCACGGCGCCTTGGTCGGCAGCTTCTTCAGCCACACCTTCGACGACTTGTACGAGCAGTGCTCGCTCCACATCGCCGAGAAGATGCCCAGCTCGACCATGGTGGGCGTGCGCCCCATGATCGCCAGCACGCGCTGGTACTCGTCGGGCGACAGGCCATGCTCGGCCACGATCTGCGGGGTGATCGCCGGCTCGTTCGGCAGCTTCACCGGCGGGTTCTTCTCCGGGCTCACGTCAGCGCCTCGACCAATCCCTCGAACAATGCCTTGCCGTCGCAGCCGCCGAACATCGGCTCGATGGCGTTCTCCGGGTGGGGCATCAGTCCCATCACCGTCTTGGTCTCGTTGAACACCCCGGCGATGTCGTGCACCGAGCCGTTGGGGTTGCCGGTGCCATCGACCGTGCCGTCGGGCGCGCAGTAGCGGAACGCCACCTGGCCGCGATCCTCCAGCCGCCTGAGCGTGTCGTCGTCGGCGAAGTAGTTGCCCTCTGCGTGCGCCACCGGGACGCGGATCACCTGGCCCGCCTGGTAGCGGTTGGTGAACAGGCTCTGGCTGCTCTCGACCTTGAGGTGGACGTCGGCGCAGACGAACTTGAGGTTGCGGTTGCGCATCAGCGTGCCGGGCAGCAGGCCGGCCTCGGTGACGATCTGGAAGCCGTTGCAGATCGCCAGCACCGGCACGCCCTTGGCGGCGCGGCGCTTGACCTCGGCCATCACCGGCGACTGCGCCGCCATGGCGCCGCAGCGCAGGTAGTCGCCGTACGAGAAGCCGCCGGGCACGACGATCAGGTCGGCCTTCTCGAAGTCGCCGTCGCCGTGCCACACCATCTGCGGCCGCCGGCCGGTGACCAGCTCGATCGCCTGGGCGACGTCGCCCTCGCGGTTGGAGCCGGGGAAGACGAGGACCGCGGCCTTCATCAGCCCACCAGCTCGATCGAGTAGTTCTCGATCACCGTGTTGGCGAGCAGCTTGCGGCACATCTCGTCGAGCCGCTGGCGCGCCTTCTCCTTGTCGGTCTCGGCGAGCTCGAGCTCGATGAACTTGCCCTGGCGGACATCGCCGACCTCGGCGAAGCCGAGCCGGTTCAGGGAATGGCCGATCGCCTTGCCCTGGGGGTCGAGGACGCCGTTCTTCAGCGTCACGTGAACTCTGGCTTTCATGTCGCCTCTTTACGCCAAGGTCGTCATTGCAGGGTGGTCGGGCCGCGGACGTCGCCGGGTCCCTGGTCGATCAGGATGCCGAGCCGCCGGGCGACCTCCTGGTAGGCCTCCTCGACCTTGCCGAGGTCGCGGCGGAAGCGGTCCTTGTCCATCTTCTCGTTGGTCCGCAGGTCCCACAGCCGGCACGAGTCGGGGCTGATCTCGTCGGCCAGCACGATCCGGACCATCTCGTCCTCGTAGAGGCGCCCGAACTCGATCTTGAAGTCGATCAGCTTGATGCCGCAGCCGAGGAACAGGCCGAACAGGAAGTCGTTGACCCTGAGCGTCAGCGCCACGATGTCGTCGAGGTCCTGCGGCGTCGCCCAGCCGAACGCGGTGATGTGCTCCTCGGTGACCATCGGGTCGCCGAGCGCGTCGTTCTTGTAGAAGAACTCCATGATCGAGCGCGGCAGCTGGGTGCCTTCCTCCAGCCCGAAGCGCTTGGCGAACGAGCCGGCCGCGACGTTCCGGACCACGACCTCGAGCGGGATGATCTCGACCTGCCGGATCAGCTGCTCGCGCATGTTGAGCCGACGGATGAAGTGGGTGGGCACGCCGATCTCGCCGAGCTTGGTCATCAGGAACTCGGAGATGCGGTTGTTGATCACGCCCTTGCCGGTGATCGTTCCCTTCTTCTGGTTGTTGAACGCGGTCGCGTCGTCCTTGAAGTACTGGACGATGGTCCCGGGCTCTGGCCCCTCGAACAAGGTCTTGGCCTTGCCCTCGTAGATGCGGCGGCGGCGGGACATTTCCTACTCCTGGGCGGATGAGGCCATCGGCCCATCGTTGGGCCGGAATATGGCGGAAGTCCCATGCGCCGGGACTGGGGAAAAATCCATTGAAAAAGGTGACGCAGCCGTCATATTCGCCTCGGATGGGAGGTCTCACATGGCCCAGCAAATCACCTACGACAAGGCCTATGACACCGTTGCCCCGGAGGATTTCGCGGCAATGCTCGAGGTTCCCCGGTACGGCCGGCGGACCGATGCCTTCGACGGCATCATTTCGGCGACCCACGACCACTTCTGGGACCCGCTGGACAAGCAGTATATCGACTTCGACCAGCCCTTCGACCTGGCCAGGAACCCGCTGGTGCCGCTCGACATGATCGTCGAGCTGAAGAGCGCCGTGGCCGACCGGCTCGACGACGGCCAGAAGATCGGGCTGGCCAACGACGTCATGCACTGGTCGATCTCGAACCTGCTGCACGGCGAGCAGGGGGCGATGTCGCTCTCGGCCAGCCTGTGCCACGTCCTGCTCGACCCAGGCGCCCAGGAATACGCCGCCAACCAGGCCCGCGAGGAGGCCCGCCACGTCGCCGGCTTCAGCCGCTACATCGCCCGCCGCTGGGGCCAGCCGCTGCCGGTCGGCCAGACCATCAAGACGGTGCTGGTCGACCTCGTCTCGACCCCCGAGGTCTACAAGAAGATCGTCGGCATGCAGATGCTGATCGAGGGCCTGGCGATGGGCTCGTTCGCCACCCTCAACGCCAAGACCCACGACCCGGTGCTGCGCCGCCTCGTCCAGCTGGTGATGAGCGACGAGGCCTTCCACCACCGCTTCGGCCGGATCTGGGCCAGCCGCACCATCCGCCACCTGAGCCCCGACGAGCACCGCAAGGTCGAGGACTGGTCGGCGCAGATCTTCCAGCAGCTGCTGTTCAACCTGATCAACGCCGAGCAGAAGCAGGTCATCTACGCCAAGTACGGCCTCGACTGGGAGTGGGTGCGCGACGCCATGAAGGAGTCGTTCGGCGATGCCGAGCGCCGCGAGCAGCTCAAGGACAGCACCAACATCTTCCGCGTCCTGATCAAGACGCTGCTGCATGCCGGCATCATCACCCAGCGCACCGCGCCGCTCTACGCGGTGTGGGTCGACATGAAGGAACTCGAGTCCGAGGGCGATGCCATCCCGGGCGACGTCGTCGCCGAGGAGACGATGGTGCTGCTGCGCGAGATCAACGCCAGGCGCAAGCGCATCGTGTCGAAGGACATCGCGGCCGCGGCCTCCTGAACCGGCGCCCGCGCGCGGCCGGGGCCTCGCCGGGTCAGGGCTTGCGCGCGAGCACGAAGGCGGTCAGGCCGGCCAGCCGGTTGATCGGCAGGAACGGCAGCTCGGCCCGGCACGCCGCGGTCAGCAGGCCGTTGGTGAAGGCGCCGTGGCGCTGCAGGCTCGAGCGCGGTTCGGTCGTGCCGCGCTGGGCCAGCCGCACCGCGGCGGCCAGCGGGAACACCAGCCCGAAGAAGTAGGCGCCGCGCACCACGTCGAGCCCGGCGCTGCGCACCACCTCCTCGATCTCCGGCAGGCGGTAGCGCCGCTTGTGCTCGAGGAAGACGTCGTGGCCGCTCCACAGGAACGAGAAGGCCGGCACGCTGACCAGGAAGTAGGTCCACACCGGCACCAGCGAGACGTAGTGGCGCAACAGGCCGCGGTCGTCGTCGACGTGCTCGAGCACGTCCATCATCATCACCAGGTCGCAGTCGGTCGGACCGACCGAGCGGCGGTAGAGCACCGGCTTGCCGCCCTCGTCGTCGTTGCGGTCGGCGGCGTAGCCGGTGTCGACGCAGATCGCCGAGCGTGCCGGCGTGTGCGCCAGCAAGTGGCGGGAGAAGAAGCCCGAGCCGGCGCCGACGTCGAGCAGGCGCTGCGGCACCAGCGGCCCGACCAGGCGGCGCAGCGCCGCCGCCTTCGAGCGGTAGTACCAGTGGCGGCCGATGTCGGCGCCGAGAATGTCTTCTTCCTTGAGATCCATGGGGCGCGGGGCCGCTCAACCGTTGGGGGAACGGATGTCCCCGTCCTCGTAGACGCCCTCGACCACGTAGATCGGCCGGCTCTTCACCTCCAGGAACAGCCGCCCGAGGTACTCGCCGATGATGCCCAGCGACAGCAGCTGGATGGCGCCCATCAGCAGGACGGCGATCAGCAGCGAGGCGTAGCCGGGCGTGTCGATGCCGAACAGCAGCACCCGGGTGACGATGAACAGCGCGTACAGCACGGCGACGGCGGCGATCGCCACGCCGACGTAGAACCAGGCGCGCAGCGGCGCGGTCGAGAAGCTGACGACGCCGTCGAGGGCGAAGTTCCACAGCCGCCACAGGTTGAACTTGGTCGAGCCGGCGGCACGCGGCGGCCGCTCGTAGGGCACGCCGACGGCGTTGAAGCCGACCCAGGCGAACAGGCCCTTCATGAACCGGTTGCGCTCGGGCAGCTGGCGCAGAACCTGCACGGCGCGGCGGTCGACCAGCCGGAAGTCGCCGACGTTCTCGGGGATGCGGACCGGCGAGAGCGAGTTGAACACGCGGTAGAACCAGCCGGCCGACAGCCGCTTGGCGGCGGTGTCCCAGGCGCGCTGCGTGCGCACGCCGTAGACCACGTCGTAGCCCTCGCGCCAGCGCGCCATGAACGGCTCGATCAGTTCGGGCGGGTCCTGCAGGTCGATGTCCATCGGCACGATGACGTCGCCCTTGGCGTGGTCGATGCCGGCGGTCAGCGCCGCTTCCTTGCCGAAGTTGCGCGACAGGTTGACGATCCGCAGGCGGCCGTCGCCGTGGGCGCGGTCGAGCAGCCGGGCCAGCGTGTCGTCGCGCGAGCCGTCGTTCACGAACACGATCTCGAAGCGCAGGCCGTCGCGCTGCAGCAGCGGCACCAGCGTGTCGAGGAAGAGGTCGACCGACTCCTCCTCGTTGAACACCGGCACCACCATCGACAGCAGCGGGTCGGCCGGCCGCCGCCCGCGCTGGTGGGCGAGCTGGCGCTCGAGGGCCGAGCCGGTCAGGCGGGGCGAGGGGAGGATGGATTCGGGCATCGGTTCAGGCGCGAAGGCTCCGTCCAGTGGCGCGATGCCTCCGGTTCCCTCTGCCAGCCAAGGAATCAAAAGCGAACCGGCGAATCAACCCCGTTTTCGCTCACAGGAGGCGCGGCGACCTAGCGGAAGGTCGCCTTGCCCTGCTGCGCCAGTCCACCGGCCCCGTCGGCGACCCACGTCGTCACCGCGCCATCGGCCTCCTGTCGGGCGCCGACCGTGAGCGTGGCGCCGCCGAACACCGGCGACAGGGCGCGGAACTCGAAGCTGGCCGGGGTGCGCCCGGGATTGGAGCGGCGCGCCAGCTCGATCTGCAGCAGGCCCATCAGCGGCCCGTGCACGATCAGGCCGGGATAGCCCTCGGTACCGGTGACGTAGGGCTGGTCGTAGTGGATGCGGTGGCCGTTGAAGGTGAGCGCCGAGAACCGGAACAGCAGCACCGGGTCGGCGAGAATGCGGCGCGTCCAGGTGGCGTCGGTCGGGGCGGGCTTGGGCGGCCGCGGCTTCTCGCCCGGCCGGGCGGCCTCGCGGTAGACGATGTCGTGCTCCTCGACGAAGGCCGGACCGTCCGGGCCCGACACCGTGTGCTCGACCGTCACGAACACCATGTCCCCGGTCGAGCCGGTCTTGGGCTCGACCGACTTGATGCGGGAGACCCGGCGGATGTCCTGGCCGACCTTGAGGGGCGCCCCGTCGAACTCGAAGCGGCTGCCGGCCCACATCCGCCGCGGCAGCGGCACCGGCGGCAGGAAGTCGCCGCGCTCGGCGTGGCCGTCCGGGCCGATCCTGGAAGCGGGCGCGGTCTCGAGGAAGTAAAGCCAGTGCCAGAGCGGCGGCAGGGGATCGCCCCGGCGCGGGTCGGGGTCCTTCTCGTCCAGCGACGCGGTGAGGGCGCGGACCGGGAAGGGCGCCGCGAAATCCTCCATCGCCTGCGTCCGGCCAACCCATTCCTTCAGCTTTTCCAACGACATAGCACACGTCCTCCCGGCTGGCGTGCGACTTTGCCACCGACAGCGGGAGGTGGAAAGCCGCCGCCCGCATGGCTATATACCCGCGCAAGAAGCCATTCCGGAGCGGCCATGACCACGTTCGACCAGCGCGAAAAAGCCTTTGAAGCCAAGTTCGAGCACGACCAGGAACTGCAGTTCAAGACGACGGCGCGCAAGAACAAGCTGCTGGGCCTGTGGGCGGCCGGGCTGATGGGCAAGACCGGCGCCGATGCCGACGCCTATTCCAAGGAAGTCGTGCTCGCCGATCTCGACAAGCCGGGCGACAGCGATGTCATCGGCAAGCTGGTGAAGGACCTCGCGGCGGCCGGCAAGCCGACCGAGGAGGCGACCATCCGCAAGCAGGCCGAGCGCCTGATGGTCGAGGCCAAGGCCCAGATGATGAAGGAAGCGAAGTAGCGTCTCCCCGGGGCGTCTCCCGCGTGGAGACGCCCGGCCGGGGATTACCCCGGCACGGCCGGGGACTACCCCGGCGCGGCCGGGGACTACCCCGGCGCGGCCGGGGACTACCCCGGCCTTAGCCGAACACCCGGCGGAAGATCGTATCGACGTGCTTGGTGTGGTAGCGCATGTCGAACAGGGCGACGAGCTCGTCGTCCGACAGGAACTCCCCGATCTGCTTGTCGGCCCGGCACAGGGCCAGGAACGAGGCGTTGCCGCGCCACGCGTCCATCGCGTTGCGCTGGACGGCGGCGTAGCTGTCCTCGCGACTCATGCCCTTCTGGGTCAGCGCCAGCATCACGCGCTGCGAGAACACCAGCCCGCCCAGCGAGTCGAGGTTGCCCTGCATGCGCTCGGGGTAGACCACCAGTTGCTCGACCACCGAGGCGAGGCGGTTGAGCGCGAAGTCGAGGGTCACGGTCGCGTCGGGCGCGATGTAGCGCTCGGCCGACGAGTGCGAGATGTCGCGCTCGTGCCACAGCGTCACGTTCTCGAGCGCCGGCACGACGGCGCTGCGCACCACGCGCGACAGGCCGACCAGGTTCTCGGTCAGCACCGGGTTGCGCTTGTGCGGCATCGCGGAGCTGCCCTTCTGGCCGGCCGAGAAGAACTCCTCGGCCTCGCGCACCTCGGTGCGCTGGAGGTGGCGGATCTCGGTCGCGAGGTTCTCGATCGAGGCGGCGATCACCGCCAGCGTGGCGAAGAACACGGCATGGCGGTCGCGCGGGATGACCTGGGTCGAGACCGGCTCGATGGCCAGGCCGAGCTTCTTCGCCACGTGCTCCTCGACCCGCGGGTCGACGTTGGCGAAGGTGCCGACCGCGCCCGAGATGGCGCAGGTCGCGATCTCGGCGCGCGCCGCGACGAGGCGGGCGCGGCCGCGGGCGAAGGCGGCGTAGTGGCCGGCCAGCTTGACGCCGAAGGTCGTCGGCTCGGCGTGGATGCCATGGCTGCGGCCGATGGTCGGCGTGTCCTTGTGCTCGAGCGCGCGCTTCTTGAGCGCCGCCAGCAGCCGGTCGAGATCGGCCAGCAGCAGGTCGGAGGCCTCGACCAGCTGGACCGCGAAGCTGGTGTCGAGGATGTCCGACGAGGTCATGCCCTGGTGGACGAAGCGCGACTCCGGCCCGATGAACTCGCCCAGCCAGGTCAGGAAGGCGATGACGTCGTGCTTGGTGACGCGCTCGATGGCGTCGATCTTCTCGACGTTGCCGGCCGGGTCGGCCTTGAGCGCGGCCATCGCCTTGGCGCCGCCGTCCCAGATCGCCTTGGCGGCGGCCTTCGGGATGGTGCCGAGATCGGCCATCGCGTCGCAGGCGTGCGCCTCGATCTCGAACCAGATGCGGAAGCGGTTCTCGGGGGCCCAGATGGCCGCCATCTGCGGCCGTGTATAGCGCGGAAGCATGGCGGGCTTTTAGACCCGAAGGCCGGGCGGCGCCATGTTAGAAGTATCCCATGACGAAGCTGCCGACCCTGGTTCCCCTGGCCGACTGCCCGCGCGCGGTGCTGGCAGGGATCGTGGGCGTGCTGACCGACATCGACGAGACCGTCTCGACCCGCTCGCGGCTGACCGCCGAGGCCTACGCCGCGCTGGAGCGGCTGCGCGCCGCCGGCCTCAAGGTCGTGCCGGTGACCGGCCGGCCGGCCGGCTGGTGCGACCTGATCGCCCGCTTCTGGCCGGTCGATGCCGTGGTCGGCGAGAACGGTGCCTTCTGGATGTGGCACGACGCGGCGACCGGCCGCCTGCGCACCCGCTACGTCCAGGACGCCGCGACCCGGGCCGAGGGCCAGCGCCGCCTGCAGGCGGTGCGGGCGCAGGTCCTCGCGGAAGTGCCGGGCGCCGGCATCGCCTCCGACCAGCCCTACCGTGCCGCCGACCTCGCGGTCGATTTCTGCGAGGACGTCCCGCCGCTGCCGCCCGGGGCGGTGCGCCGCATCGTCGAGATCTTCGAGGCGCACGGCGCCCATGCCAAGGTGAGCTCGATCCACGTCAACGGCTGGTTCGGCGACTATGACAAGCTCAGCACGACGCGGCTGATGATGGCCGAACTCTTCGGCGTCGACCTCGCGGCCGAGCGCGAGCGTTGGGTCTTCGCGGGCGACTCGCCGAACGACGCACCGATGTTCGGCTTCTTTCCCAACGCCGTCGGCGTCGCCAACGTGCGCGACTTCGCCGACGCCATGCCGCACCTGCCGCGCTGGATCACCAGCGCGCGCTCGGGCGCGGGCTTCGTCGAACTGGCCGAGGCGCTGATCGCGGCGCGGCGGGGCTGAGGAGGCCGGCGCCCCCGTCCTGGCGGCGCTAGCGCGGCGCTGGCGGCGAGACCAGGATCGAGCCGTAGTGGGTCTTGCTGTCGGCCTGGCTCCACACGCCCATCGGGCCGGGCTGGGGCAGCGAGCGGTCGGTGGCGCTGAACAGGCTCTGGCCGTCGAGCCAGACCTCGAAGCGGTCGTTGACCGCGATCACGCGCAGCGAGTGCCACTTGTCGAGCGCGATCGGCGCTTCCTTCGCCCCCAGCTGGCTACGCTTGCCCTTCTCCATGCGGTACAGCCGCACCGAGTTGTCCTGCGCGTTGGCGCGCACGACGTAGTAGTCGTTGGCGCTCTGGGCGCGGAAGGCGAAGCCGCCGACCTGGGCCCGGCTGCCGCCCATCGGCTTGAAGCGCAGCGTGGCATCGAAGTCGCGTGTCCCGGCCTGCTCGTTGATGCACAGCGGGAAGCGCAGGTCGGCCGGATCGCCGGCCGTCTCGGTCAGCGCCCAGCCGCTCGGCCCGTCGGGATCGGGCACCGCCTCCCAGGTCGCCGGCCGGCCGACGCCGGTCATGCCCTGCGTGCAGGCGACGCGGCCATCGGGCGTGGTCAGCGGCACCATGAGCTGGGCGTGGGCCGGCGAACCGACGACGAGCGGGGCGACGACGAGCGGTGCGACCAGCAGAGCGGCGAGAAAGAGAGGCGGAAGGCGCATGCGATGACCCTGTGAACGCGCGTCGTGCTTGACCGTCGGTGACGGACGGAGGAGTTTACGCGCCAACCTGACTACGTGGAACTTCGAGGGGGGAAATCAATGCGTCTTTGCACCATCGTGAGCGGCGGCAAGCCGGTCGTCGGCGTCAAGACGGCCGACGGTTCGAAGATCGTCGACCTCAGCAAGCAGATGCCACGCGGCCCCAAGAGCGTGGTCGAGATCCTGGCCGGCGGGCCGAAGCTGCAGGCCGCGGTCGCCAAGGCCTGCGCCAAGCCGAAGACCGGCGCCACCGTCTCGGCCAAGTCGGCCAAGTACCTGCCGCCGATCCCCAACCCGGGCAAGATCCTGTGCATCGGCCTCAACTACCGCAAGCACGCCGAGGAGACGAACAACCCGATCCCGCCTTACCCGGTGGTGTTCACCCGCTTCAACAACACGCTGCTGCCCCACAACGGCAAGATGCCGATGCCGAGCCACAGCAAGCAGCTCGACTGGGAAGCCGAGCTCACCATCGTGATCGGCAAGAAGTGCCGCAACGTGCCGAAGAACAAGGCGCTGGGCGTGATCGCCGGCTACGCCTGCTTCAACGACGGCTCGGTGCGCGACTGGCAGTTCAAGGGCAGCCAGTGGACGCTGGGCAAGAACTTCGACGGCACCGGCGCCTTCGGTCCCGACATCGTCACCGCCGACGAACTGCCGCCGGGCGCGTCGCCGCTGCGCATCATGACCCGCGTCAACGGCAAGGTGCAGCAGGACAGCAACACCGACGACCTGATCTTCGACGTCCCGACCCTGGTGCACGAGCTCACCAAGGTCATGACGCTGGAGCCGGGCGACATCATCATCACCGGCACGCCGTCGGGCGTCGCCGCCGGCCGCAAGCCGCCGAACTGGCTGAAGGTCGGCGACACGGTCGAGATCGAGATCGAGAAGATCGGCGTGCTGCGCCACTCGGTCGTCAAGGGCGCCTGAGGTCCCGCGTCCGCCGGGGCCATGGCCCCGGCGGATCGCCACGCCCGCCGCGACGATGACGTCGGACCATTGCCTG
Organism: uncultured Reyranella sp.; assembly: GCA_964420105.1. Classification (GTDB taxonomy): domain Bacteria; phylum Pseudomonadota; class Alphaproteobacteria; order Reyranellales; family Reyranellaceae; genus Reyranella. The sequence continues at coordinate 274,789 of CAYQRL010000001.1, read as the reverse complement.
CTGGTGGTGTCGTTCCGGCTCGATGTCGAGCAGGAGCCGGCCTTCAGCGCCTTCCTGCACCATGCCCACCTGCCGGCCGTGATGGCCGCCGTTCCCGCCATCCGCACCGCGTGGCGCTACCAGGAACACCACGTCACGGGCTCGCTGAAGTACTACCGCAAGCATTTCCTGACGCTGCTCGATCTGGCCTCGCCGGCCGACGCCGCGGCGGCCGAGGCGGCGATCGCCGCCGACCCGGCGTGGCGGCGCTGGTGCTCCTCCGGCGCCATCCACGATCTCGATCCGCCCTGTCTCTACCGCCAGCGCTGGGCGCACCCGCGCCGTCCACCGGACGGTCCATTCGGCAGCCGGCCGTTCTTCATGGTCGGGGTCGAACTCGACCCGGCCCGCGCCGACGCCTTCCACGACTGGTACGAACAGGACTACCTCACGAAGAACGTGGCCGACGTGCCGTCGTGGACGGCCTGCCGGCGCTACGCCAGCGAGGGCCGGTCGCCGCAGCGCCACCTCGCGATCTACGAGGCCGCCGACCTCGCCGCGCTCGACGCCAGCCTCGACATGATGCGCGCGCCGTTCCGGCTCGACGAGAACATGGCGTGGAAGCGCTGGGACAGCGGCGCGGCGCCGGCGATCACCTGGGAAGACGCCGCCACCTACCGGCCGATCTACCGCCGGCCGTAGGCGCCTGCCGCGCCGTCAGGCGCGGACGGGCAGGGCGGCGAGACCGCCCATCATCAAGCGGGTCGCGAACTCGGCGGCGCCGGCCGGGTCGACCGGGTCGCGCGCGACCATCACCACCGAGACCTCGAACGCGACCCCGGCCATCGACGCGCCGAGCAGGCCGACATCGACGTTGGGCAGCACGCCGGCGGCGATGGCGGCGCGGATGTCGTCGTTCAGCGCCTTGGCCAGCGCGCGCACGTCGGGCTTGTCGAGCAGGGTGCGGATGGCGGTGAAGTTGCGGCGCGCCATCGCCAGCAGCTCGGCGTCCTCGGCGATGAAGTCGAAGTAGACGGCGTAGTGCCGCCGCATGAAGTCCTCGGCCGTCGTCGCCCTGGCGCGGCCGGCATTGTGGCGGCGCAGGATCTCGCCGGTCAGCTCGCCGACCACCGCCTCGAAGATCTCGTCCTTGTCCTTGAAGTAGTTGTAGAAGGTGCCGGAGGCGAGGTCGGTGCGCCGCACGATGTCGCGCACGCTGGCCGCGCCGTAGCCCATCTCGGCGAACACCGCGCGCGCCGCCTTGACCAGCGCGGTGCGGTTCTCGGCCTTGTTCTGCTCCCGCCGGCTCGAGCGCGCGCGGGGCATTGCGACGACCTTCTCGTTCATTCCCGTCTTCCGCTACCGCCCCAACTGGGCCAGCTCGTGCCGCAGGCCCGCCACCATGTCGTCCATCGCGCGGGCCGCCGAATGGATGGTGCCGCGCAGGCCGACGAAGCCGTGGGTCAGCGATTCGAATTCGCGATGAATGGTCTTGGCACCGGCCGCCGTCAAGCGATCGGCATAGGCCTTGCCCTCGTCGCGCAGCGGGTCGAGGCCGGCGGTGTAGACCAGGGCCGGGGGCAGGCCGGCGAGGTCGGGCGCGCGCAGCGGCGATGCCATCGGGTCGGCGACCTCGGCGGGATCGGCGAGGTAGTGCCCGCGGAACCACTCCATCGCCGCGCGGGTCAGCAGGAAGCCCTCGCCGCAACTGCGGTACGAGGCGGTCTCGAAGCCGAGGTCGGTGACCGGGTAGATCAGCCACTGCAGGCACGCCCGGCGCTCGTCCTCGCGCAGCCGCTGCGCCGCCGCCGCCGCCAGGTTGCCGCCGGCGGAGTCGCCGGCGATCACCAGCCGCGCCGGGTCGATGCCGAGGCCGGTGGCGTCGCGGGCCAGCCAGCGGAAGGCCGCGACGGCATCGTCCAGCCCGGCCGGGAAGCGGTGCTCGGGCGCCAGCCGGTACTCGGGCACGACCACGACGCAGCCCGAGCGGGCGCAGAAGTAGCGCGAGACGAGGTCGTAGCCCTCGAGGCTGCCCATCACCCAGCCGCCGCCGTGGAGGTAGAGGATGGCGGGCAGCAGGCGCGCCACCGAGCCGGCGGGCCGGTAGACGCGGACCCGCAGTTGGCCGCCGGGGCCGTCGCCCGGTCCCTGGCCCGGTCCTTCGATCGTGCGGTCGACGATCTCGCCGATCGGCGCCGGCCGGCCGCCCATCTCGAGCATGAAGGCGTCGTAGTTGGCCCGCGCCTCGAGCACCGAGGTCCGCTCGATCGGCGGCTGGCCGCTGCGGGCCAGGACCTCGATCAGCCACTGCGCGCGGGCGTCGAGGGTGCGGCCGTCGGCGCTCACCGGGGCGCCGGCCAGGATGTTGATCCACGCGATCGGCAGGCGCACGGCCAGGTTGGCGGCCTTGCCCTGCAACTCGCGTGCGATCTCCCGGAACGGCATGGTCGTTCCTACCATCCCGCCCCGCCGTTGTGGAGCCTCGGCCTGCCCGATAGGCTGGCACCGGAGATGGCGGAATCGACCCTTCCCGGCTTTGCCGACGCGCTGCGCCGCGAGACCCTGCGCAGCGAGATCCAGCGGGTCCAGGTGGTCGCGATCCTGCTGGCGCTGCTGCTGGCCGCCACGACCTTTGCGCTGAACGTGATGCCGAACCTGCTGGCCCGCCGCTTCGAGGGCGGCTTCCCCGGCTGGATGCCGCTGGCCGGCATCGGCCCGTTCGTCGTCTACGAGGTCGTGGTGCTCTACGTGCTGCGGCGGCGGGCGGCGCAGGACCGCGACTTCCCGCGCTACGCCCGCTTCGTCAACGCCTTCATCGAGACCAGCTTGCCGAGCGTCGTGATCTTCGCGCTGGCGCACTACATGGAGCCGACCGCGGTCTTCGCCTTCTGGCCGCCGATGCTCTATTTCCTGTTCATCCTGCTGTCGACGCTGCGGCTCGACTTCGCGCTGTCGCTGTGGACCGGCACGGTGGCGGCGGTCGAGCAGGCGCTGCTGGCGATGTGGTTCATCCCGCTGCAGCTGTACGGCGCCAACCCCGAGCACGCGCTGATGTTCCACCTGAGCCGCAGCGTGCTGCTGCTGGCCGGCGGCGTCGTCGCCGGGCTGGTGGCGCGGCAGTTGCGGCGCCAGTTCGAGCAGTCGGTCTCGGCGCTGGCGGCGCGCGACCACGTCACCAACCTGTTCGGCCAGCACGTGTCGCCGGCGGTGGTCGACCGGCTGCTGGCCACGCGGCGCGACCCGCCGAGCGAGATGCGCGAGGTCTGCGTGCTGTTCCTCGACATCCGCGGCTTCACCGCCATGGCGCGGGTGCGGCCGGCCGGCGAGACCGTCGAGCTGCTCAACGACTTCTTCGCCGGCATGATCGACATCGTCGATCGCCACAACGGCATCATCAACAAGTTCCTGGGCGACGGCTTCCTCGCGCTGTTCGGTGCGCCGATCGCCGATCCGCAGGCGGCGACCAACGCGCTGGCCGCCGGGCACGCGATGCTCGACGCGGTCGAGCGCTGGAACCGGGCGCGGCCGCACGAGGCGCTCCGGGTCGGCATCGGCATCCATCTCGGCGAGGCGGTGACCGGCACGGTCGGCTCGCCGCGGCGCAAGGAATACACGGTGATCGGCGACACGGTGAACCTGGCCGCGCGGCTGGAGCAGCTGACCAAGGAGACCGGTGCCCAGCTGCTGGTCTCCAGCGCCGTCCATCGCGCCACCGGCGGCGCCGGCGGCGCGATCGATCTCGGGCCGCTGTCGGTCCGCGGCTACGACGAGGGCATCCGGGTATGGAAAGTGGTCTGAGCTGGTACTTCGCCTACGGCTCCAACATGGATGCCGAGCGGCTGTTCGTCGACCGCCTCGGCAAGGAGGGCGTGCCGCCGGGGCCGCGCATCGCCGGCCGGCTCGACAACTGGCTGCTGGTCTTCGACAAGCGGGCGCGCAAGCCGCCGGGCGCCGGCGCCGGCAACATCGTGCCGCGCGACGGCGCGGTCGTGCACGGCACGCTCAACCTGCTGCCGCCGGCGGGCTTCGCGGTGCTGGATCGCCATGAAGGCGTGGCCGACGGACACTACGAGCGGCGCACGCTGCGGGTGCGGCGCGGCGACGACGGCACGACCGTCGACGCGATCGTCTACGTGGCGCTCAGGACGGCCCCCGGGTTGCGCCCGACCCGCGGTTACCTCGGCCATCTCCTGGCGGGGCAGGATCTCCTGCCCCCGGACTACGTGCGCTGGCTGCGCGCGACCCCGACGATCGACTGATCAGGCCGGCTGCTTGGGGCGGGCGGCGAGGTCGTCGCGCGAGATCGGGGTGCTGCCCGACGGCGCGATCTCCGGCACGTCGGCCTCGTTCCAGAAGTTCAGCTCGATCATGACGCCGTCGGGGTCGTGCACGAACACCTGCTGCAGCGGCCGCGCCGGCACCTTGCGCACCTCGAACGGCATGCCGTCCTTGCGCAGCGTGTCGATGGTGCCGCGGATGTCGGCGCAGTTGATGGCGACGTGGTCGATGGCGCCGCTGCCGTGATCCTTGCGCGTCGTCTCCGACACGATGTGCAGGATCGCCTTGTCGCCGGCGTACATCCAGGCGCCGGGGAAGCCGAACGGCGGACGGTCGCCGTTCCTGAGGCCGACGTACTTCTCGTAGAAGCGGACCGTGGCATCGAGGTCCTTGCAGTAGATGTTCCAGTGATCCAGCGAAAGCGCAGGCATGGTTTCCTCCCGGGTTCCCTGCGCGCAGTCTACACAGGCCGCGGCGCGGGCCGCTAGGTCGCCGGCTCGGCCCGGTTCCGCACCGCGTTGAACACGGTTCCCGGGACCGCCACCCGCGGGTCGGCGAAGGCCGCGGCGAGCTCCGCTGCCGGGACTTCGGGGGCGCTCGACAGGGCGGCCAGCCGGTCGAGGAACGGCCGGTCGAGCGCGGCGTCGTCGGCCGTCATGGCGGCACGACCGCGGCCAGCGCGGCCACGCCCGACGGCAGGCCGTCGAGCGCGGCGGGGTCGGCCAGGTCGGCGGTGGTCACCCGACCCGTTCGATCAGCGCGGCGGCGGCGGCGGGATTGCGGACCTTGGCGCCGGAGATGAAGTAGACGAATGCGTCGCCCTTCTTCGCCCAGGCCTTCGCCTTCTTCGCCCAGCCGTCGAGCTCGGCCGGCTTGTAGCCGGTCCTCGTCTTCTCCTGCGACCGCATCAGGCGGGCATAGGTGAAGTCGGCGGTCGCTTCCTCGATCTCGGGAAAGGTCTCGTCGTGGGCACGGACGATCGCCACCTTGTACTTGCGCGCGAGGTCGAAGAAGCGCGGGTCCTTGAAGCTGTCGTGGCGGACCTCGACCGCGTGGCGCAGCGGCAGCTTTCCGACCTCGCGCGGCAGCAGCTTCAGGAAGCCCTCGAAGTCCTCCGCGTCGAACGCCTTGGTCGCCATGAACTGCCAGTTCACGGGTCCCAGCCGGTCGCCGAGCTCGGCGATGCCCTGGGCGAAGAACTTGGCGATCGACTCGCCGGCGCCCGACAGCACGCGCCGGTTGGTGCAGAAGCGCGACGCCTTGACCGAGAAGACGAAGCCGTCCGGCGTTTCGTCGCGCCACTTGGCCCAGCTCGCCGGCTTGAAGCTCGAGTAGTAGGTGCCGTTGATCTCGATCGAGGTGACCTGGCGGCTGGCGTGCTCCAGCTCGCGCTTGTGCGTCAGCCCCTCGGGGTAGAATACGCCGCGCCACGGCTCGAACGTCCAGCCGCCGATGCCGACGTAGATCCTGCCCGCCATTCCGGCCTCCTCGCGTCCCTGCATGGTCACACGGCGCCCGCCGCCGCGTCGGCACAATGCCACCATGCTCATCATCGACAAAGCCTTGCAGCAGCGCGCGGCCTCGGGCCGTCCCATTCGCGTCGCCATGGTCGGCGCCGGCTTCATGGGACGCGGCGTGGCCCTGCAGATCGCCACCGCCGTTCCCGGCATGCGGCTGGTGGCGATCGCCAACCGCCACCTCGAGGGCGCCCGCCGGGCCTACCGCGAGGCCGGCCAGGGCGAGGGCCGCGAAGTCGCGACCCCGTCCGAGCTGGATGCCGCGATCGCCGCCGGTCAGCCGGCGGTGACCGAGGATTGGCGCCTGCTGTGCGACGCGCCGCAGGTCGACGTGCTGCTCGAGGTCACCGGCGCCATCGAGTACGCGGCCCAGGTCGTCAGCCGCGCGATCGATGCCGGCAAGCACGTCGTGCTGATGAACGCCGAGCTCGACGGCACGGTCGGGCCGCTGCTCAAGGCGCGGGCCGACGCCCGCGGCGTGGTCTACACCAACGTCGACGGCGACCAGCCCGGCGTGACCCTGAACCTCTACCGCTTCGTGCGCGGCATCGGCGTGCGGCCGGTGCTGTGCGGCAACATCAAGGGACTGCACGATCCCTACCGCAACCCGACCACGCAGGAGGCGTTCGCGCGCCGCTGGAATCAGAAGCCGCACATGGTGGCGTCGTTCGCCGACGGCACCAAGGTGTCGTTCGAGCAGGCGATCATCGCCAACGCCACCGGCATGCGGGTCGGGCGGCGCGGCATGTTCGGCCCGACCGCGCCGGCGGGCACGCCGATCGAGGAAGCGGCGAAGCTCCTGCCGGTGGCCGACTTCGCCGACGGGCCGGGGATCGTCGACTACGTGGTCGGCGCCGCCCCCGGTCCGGGGGTCTTCGTGCTCGGCACCGTCGACGACCCGGCGCAACGCCACTACCTCGCGCTCTACAAGCTGGGCGAGGGGCCGTTCTACTGCTTCCACACGCCCTACCACCTCTGCCACTTCGAGGTCCCCAACACGATCGCCCGCGCCGCCCTGTTCGGCGACGCCGCGATCGCGCCGCTGGGCGGTCCCACGGTCGAGGTGGTGGCCACCGCCAAGATCGACCTCGAGGCCGGTGCCGAGCTCGACGATCTCGGTCACTACATGACCTACGGCCAGTGCGAGAATGCCGACATCGTGCGGCGCGACCGGCTGTTGCCGATGGGCATCGCGCCGGGCTGCCGACTGCGCCGGCGGATCGCCCGCGACGAGGTGCTGCGCTACGACGACGTCGAGCTGCCGCGGGACCGGCTGGTCGATCGCCTGCGCGCCGAGCAGGACGAGCGGTTCGGCGGGAGGTGGGCCGACGCCGCGTGATCACCGCAAGGACACGGATGCGGGACGGCCGGTCGTGAGTGTCCTCACATAGAGTGCGAATCATGAACCTCAGCCTGGGATTCGGTGCCGTCGAGAACGGCCTGCTGTCGCCGCCGCCGACGCCAGCGCCGCGGCCGCGGATCGGCCCGGTCGTGGCCGGCGGGACGCGGCCGTTCTGGTCGGTGATGGTGCCGGTCTACAACTGCCCGGCGGCGTACCTGCGCGAGACCCTCGAGAGCGTGCTGGCCCAGGATCCCGGGGCCGACCAGATGCAGATCGAGGTGATCGACAACTGCTCGACCGTCGGCGACCCCGAGGAACTGGTGCGCGAGGTCGGCCGCGGCCGTATCGCCTTCCGGCGCCAGCCCGAGAACGTCGGCATGGTCGAGAACTTCAACAGCTGCATCCGCCACGCCGCCGGTCACTGGGTCCACATCCTGCACGGTGACGACACCGTGCGGCCCGGCTTCTACCGCCGCCTGCGCGCCGGGATCGAGGCCAACCCCGAGGCCGGCGCCGCGACCTGCCGCATCCTCTACAGCGACGGCGATGGCCAGTGGATCGGCCTGTCGGAACTCGAGGCGCGTCGGCCCGGGCTGTTGCCGGCCGACTTCGCGCGTCGCCAGCTGATCGACCAGCGCATCCAGTTCGCCGGCATCGTGGTGCGGCGGTCGGTCTACGAGGAACTCGGCGGCTTCTCGCCGGCCTTCTTCCATTGCCTCGACTGGGACATGTGGAAGCGCATCGCGCTGCGCAAGCCGATCTTCTACGACCCCGAGCCGCTGGCCTGCTACCGCCTGCACGAGGCCGCCGACACCGGCCGCGCGATGCGGACCGGCCAGAACGTCGCCGACGAGCGCCGCTCGATCGACCTGTCGTGCGCCGACGTCGCGCCGGGCGAGGTGCTGGCGTTGCGGCGGGCGGCCCGCCGCGCCGCCGGCGTCCGCGCCGCCCGCCGCGCCCTGCTGCTGTGGCGCGACGGCCAGCGCCGGACCGCGTGGACGCAGTTCCGCGAGGCCGCGCGCTGCAGCCTGGCACCGGCGGTGACGGCGCGGCTCGCCTACTTCCTGCTGCGGATCGTGCTGCGCTGACGCGGTTGCCGTGCCGACCTGGCCGCGCGGCTATCGCCGCCGCCGCAGCAGGGCGAAGGCGCCCTTGGCGATGCGGCGCTCGAACGCCAGCAGGCAGCCGCCCAGCGCGGCGGCGCCGAGCGCCACTTCCAGCCACCAGTAGCGATGGGCCTCGGCCGGCAAGGCCACGATCGCCAGCGCCACCGCGGCCGAGCACAGGAACGGCGGCAGCAGCAGTGGCGCCAGCGGGGTGCGGCCGAGCGCCAGCCATCGCCGGGCCGCGACCAGCACGACGAAGGTGGCGGTCTCGGCCAGCAGGAGCGCGGCGATCGCGCCCCACGCGCCGTGCGCGGGGATCAGCACGGCGTTCAGCCCGAGGCTCGCCAGCGCCGAGCCGCCGATGATCTTGAGGTGCAGCTTCTGGTGACCCCAGGCCAGCAGCGGCGTGCCCAGCCCGATGTTGGTGAAACTGAAGGCGACGGCGAGGCAGAGCCACTCGAAGTAGGGGCCGGCGGCGGCGAACGAGGCGCCGAACAGCAGGTCGTTGACGTGCCGGCCGCATGCCCAGCCCAGCGCCGCGACCGGCAGGCCCATCCAGGTCATGAGGGTGGCGAAGTCGGCGGCGACGCGGCGGGCCTGCGCGCCGTCGCCGGCGACCTGCGACAGTACCGGGAAGTAGGCGCTCATCATGGCGCCGCTGGCCACGGTCGAGATGAACATCAGCTTGTAGGCGGTGGTGTAGAGGCCGACCTCGACGTCGCCGCGGCTGAACCCCAGCAGCAGGGCGCCGCTGTTGGACACCACCAGCACCGCCAGCAGCGACAGCGCCATCGGCCACGACTGCGACAGCAGGGCCCGGCCGCCGGCCAGCGTCGGTCGCAGCTCGCCAAGGCGCAGGATGCGCTGCCGGCGCAGGTACCAGGCCTGGTAGCCGGCCAGGGCGAGCGAGAACGGCAGGCTGTAGGCGGCGAACACGTAGAGGTCGTCGGGCGAGCGCACCAGCACGAGCAGGGCGGGGATCTGGGCGAGGTTGATGACCAGCGAGGCGATCGCCGGCCCGGCCATGCGCTGGTGCGCCTGCAGCACCCACGCCAGGTTGGCGGCGTTGACCAGCACGATCAGGCCCTGGATCGGCAGCAGCAGGCCGTGGCGGTCGCCGCGCGGGTCGAGCAGGGCGATCGCCACGATGAGCGCGTAGGCGACCACGGCGAGCACCGCCTGCAGGCCGAGCACCAGCGCGGCGACCCGGGCGGTGTCGTGCGGCCGGGCGGCGATGTCGCGCTGCCCGATCACCTGAAGCCCGGGGCTGGCTAGCAGCGCGAGGAAGGCGATCAGCGACGCGTTCCAGTTGACCTCGCCGATCGCCGCGGGGCCGAGCACGCGGCGGCTGTAGGCGGTGGTGAAGATGCCGACCACGAGAACGATGCCGCTGACCACGGTCATGGCGAGGAAGTTGGTGGCGATGGTGCGCCGGCGATAGGCGGCGGCCGGCGGCCCGCCGTCGGCCGGGGCGGCGATCGAGGAAGCGTCGGACATGGGCCCGATGTGTCACCGACCGGCGCCCGCGAACAACCGCCGAAGCGACGGACCACAACATTGACACTCGGATCGAATCGCGGCCGGTGTGAAGAATGACGGCATGAAAGTCGTCATCCTCGCGGGTGGATACGGCACCCGCATCAGCGAAGAGAGCGCGACCCGTCCCAAGCCGCTGGTCGAGATCGGCGGCCAGCCGATCCTCTGGCACATCATGAAGATCTACTCGGCCTACGGGCTGAACGACTTCGTGATCTGCTGCGGCTACAAGGGTCACCTCATCAAGCAGTTCTTCCGCGACTACGCGCTCGCGCGCTCGGACGTCACGTTCGATCTCGGCGCGCATGCCATGCACACCCATCGCAACGGCGTCGAGCCGTGGCGGGTCACGCTGGTCGATACCGGCGAGGCGACGATGACCGGCGGGCGCATCCGGCGGGTCCGGCCGTACCTCGACGACGAGCCGTTCTGCCTGACCTACGGCGACGGGGTCTGCGACATCCCGATCGACCGGCTGATCGACTTCCATCGCCAGTCGACCGCCCTGGTCACGGTCTCGGCGGTGCGCCAGCCCGGCCGCTTCGGCGCGCTGAACGTGCTGCCCGGCGACGACCGCGTGGCCGGCTTCCGCGAGAAGTCCAACGAGGACGGCGGCTACATCAACGGCGGCTTCTTCGTCTGCGAGCCGCGGGCGATCGATTACATCGACGGCGACGACACGGTGTGGGAGCGCGAGCCGCTGGAGCGTCTGGCGGTCGAGGGCCGGCTGGCGGCGTACCGCCATCCCGGCTTCTGGCAGAACATGGACACGCTGCGCGATCGCATGGTGCTCGAGACCTCCTGGCAAAGCGGCGAGGCGAAATGGAAAATCTGGTAGTCACGACGCCACGCTCCCGTCCTTCGGCCGGGCTGCCGGCGGAAGTCTCCGGCGCGCGCGTGCTGGTCACCGGTGCCGACGGCTTCATCGGCTCGATCATGACGCCGATGTTGGTGCGCGCCGGCTTCGACGTCACCGGCCTCGACACCGGCTACTACCGGGCCGGCCTGCTCTACCACGACGGCGAGGATCGCCCCGTGACGCTGACCCGGGACATCCGGAAGCTGAAGCCTGTCGATCTCGAGGGCTTCGACGCGGTCGTCCACCTCGCCGAGCTGAGCAACGACCCGCTGTGCCAGCACGATCCGGGCAAGACCTTCGAGATCAACCACCGCGGCTCGGTGGCGCTGGCCCGCGCGGCCAAGGAGGCGGGGGTCACCCGCTTCGTCTACGCCTCGTCGTGCAGCATCTACGGCGCCGCCGGCGACGACACCAAGACCGAGCGCTCGGCGCCCGACCCGCAGACCGCCTACGCCCAGTGCAAGATGCTGGTCGAGCGCGACGTCCGCGAGATGACCGGTCCCGGCTTCAGCCCGACCTTCCTGCGCAACGCGACGGCGTTCGGTGCCTCGCCGCGGATCCGTTTCGACATCGTGCTCAACAACCTGTGCGGGCTGGCCTGGACGACCGGGCGGATCGCCATGACCAGCGACGGCATGCCGTGGCGGCCGCTGGTCCACGTCCAGGACATCTGCCAGGCGGTGATCGAGACGCTGCGCGCGCCGCGCGCACGGGTCGCCGGCGAGGTCCTGAACGTCGGCGACAACGACAACAATTACCGCGTGCGCGAGATCGCCGAGGCGGTCGGCCGCGCCTTCCCGAACTGCCGCATCGAGTTCGGCGCCAACGGCGGCGACAACCGCAGCTACCGGGTCAACTTCGACCGCATCCGCGAGGTCCTGCCGGGCTTCCGCTGCCGCTGGACCGTCGATCACGGCGCCCGCCAGCTGCGCCGCCTGTTCGAGCACATCGCGCTCGAGCCCAGCGATTTCGGCGCGTCGCCCTTCACCCGGCTGCGCGAACTGCAGCGCCTGCTCGACACAAGGCAGGTCGACCGGGACTTCTACTGGAGGTCGCATGATCTTCCGTGACGTCGGCCTGCCCGGGGCGCGGCTCGTCGAGCTGCAGCCACACTGCGACGCGCGCGGCCAGTTCTCCCGCGTCTGGTGCGCCGAGGAATTCCGCCGCACCGGCATCGACATCGGCATCGCCCAGGGCAACGCCTCGATCAACCCGCGGCGCGGGACCCTGCGCGGGCTGCACTGGCAGGAGGCGCCGCACGGCGAGGGCAAGCTGGTGCGCTGCGTGCGCGGGGCCGTCTTCGATGTCGCGGTCGACATCGACCCGGCGTCGCCGACCTACCTGCGCTGGTTCGGCGTCGAGCTGACGCCCGGCAACGGCCGCATGCTGTACGTGCCGCCGGCCTGCGCCCACGGCTTCCTGACCCTGGCCGACGACACCGAGGTCGACTACCTGGTTTCGGCGCCCTACGCGCCGGGCGCGGCACGCGGGATGCGCTTCGACGACCCGGCGCTGGCCATCGCCTGGCCCGGCCCGGTGACGCTGGTCTCCGACCAGGACAGCGCCTGGCCGCTGGTCGAGCCGCCGAGGCGCCGCGCGGTCGGCTGACCGGCTAGAGCAGCCCGAGGCTGCGGAAGCTGGCGTGGCCCTTGCGGCCGATCACCAGGTGGTCGTGGATGGCGATGCCCAGCACCGCGGCGGCGGCCTTGACCTCGCGCGTCATGTCGATGTCCTCGCGCGACGGCTTGGGATCGCCGGACGGGTGGTTGTGCACCAGGATCAGCGCCGCGGCGTTGTGGGCCAGGGCGCGCTTCACGACCTCGCGCGGGTAGACCGGGGTGTGGTCGATCGTGCCGCGCTGCTGCAGCTCGTCGGCGATCAGCACGTTCTTGCGGTCGAGGAACAGGATGCGGAACTGCTCGGTCTTCTCGTGCGCCAGCGCGGTGTGGCAGTAGTCGATCAGCAGCTGCCAGTTGGTCAGCACCGGCATGTCCTTGACCTTGCGCTCGGCCAGCCGCCGGCCGGTCTCGCGGATCGCGCGGAACAGCACCTGCGCCGCCGGGGCGATGTCGAACTCGTCGAGCTGCGCCGGCTCGGCGGCGAGGATGTCGCCGAGCGTGCCGAAGCGGTCGAGCAGGCGCCGCGCCAGCGCGCCGGTGTCGATGCGGTCGACGGCATGGAACAGCACGAGTTCCAGGACCTCGTCGTCGCCCAGCAGCTCGAGCCCGCCGCGCAGCGCGCGCTCGCGCCGGTGGCGGCGATAGACCCAGTCGTGGCAACCGGCCAACGGCGCCGCGGCCTCGGCGAGGCAGGAAGGGGGATCGAGCGACCGTCTCACCCTCGGGAGACGGCGGCGCGTGCCCGGCCGTTACAGCCTCGGCGTCAGGCCGCGTACGGCTTGTCGAGGCCCTTGGGCGACAGGGTGAAGATCTCGACGCCGGTCTCGGTGATGCCGAGGGAGTGCTCGAACTGGGCCGACAGCTGCTTGTCGCGCGTGATCGCGGTCCAGCCGTCGCTCAGCACCTTCACCTTCCAGGTGCCGGCGTTCACCATCGGCTCGATGGTGAAGAACATGCCGGGCCGCAGTTCCGGGCCGGTGCCGGGCTTGCCGTAGTGCAGGATGTTGGGCGCGTCGTGGAAGATCTGGCCGAGCCCGTGTCCCGAGAAGTCGCGCACCACCGAGAAGCGCTGCGCCTCGACGTAGCTCTGGATGGCATGCCCGATATCGCCGACATGGCCGCCCGGGCGGGCGGCGGCGATGCCGCGCATCAGCGCCTCGTAGGTCACGTCGCACAGGCGGCGGGCCTTCACGCTGACGTCGCCGGCGAAGTACATGCGGCTCGAATCGCCGTACCAGCCGTCGAGGATCACGGTGACGTCGATGTTGACGATGTCGCCTTTCCGAAGCTGCTCGCCCGACGGGATGCCGTGGCAGACGACGTGGTTGATCGAGGTGCAGATCGACTTCGGGAAGCCGCGGTAGCCGAGCGGGGCGGAGATCGCGCCGTGGGCGACCGTGAACTCGTGGCAGAGGTCGTTGAGCCGATCGGTGGTGACGCCGGGCACGACGTAGGGCGTGATGTAGTCGAGCGTCTCGGCGGCCAGCCGGCCGGCCTTGCGCATGCCCGCGAAGGCCTCGGGGCCGTGCAGCTTGATGGTGCGTTCGTCGCGCCGCCAGTAGTCTTCGCTGTCGTCGATGGAGTCGCGGGGGCCGTTCATGGGCGCCTATTTGGCACGCGTTCCCGCCGACAACAAGACGCGGTGCTTGGCCCGGCGGCGGCCCTCCGCTAGTGTTTTGAAAGACAAGGAAAAACGAGCGTCCAGCATGTCCGAGCCCGGAAAAGTCGTCACTGCCTGCATCGTGGTCATCGGCAACGAGATCCTGAGCGGCCGGACCCGGGATTCGAACATCCAGTACCTCGCCACCGAGCTGGGCAAGCTCGGCGTCCAGGTGCGCGAATGCCGCGTCATTCCCGACGTCGAGGCGACCATCGTCGCCACGATCAACGAGGTCCGCGCCCGGTTCGACTACGTCTTCACCACCGGCGGCATCGGCCCGACCCACGACGACATCACCGCCGACTGCATTGCCAAGGCTTTCGGTGTGGGTATTTCGGAGCATCCCGAGGCGGTCGAGCGCATGACCCGCCACTACGGCGACCCGGCGCTGTTCACGCCGGCCCGCCGGCGCATGGCGCGGGTGCCGCACGGTGGCGTGCTGGTCGACAACCCGGTGTCGGTGGCGCCCGGCTTCCAGGTCGAGAACGTCTTCACCTTCGCCGGCATCCCCAAGGTCGCCGAGGCGATGTTCCAGTCGATGAAGCACCGGCTGGTCGGCGGCGACCCGGTTCTTTCCCGCACCGTGCGGACCAACCTGCCCGAGGGCATCATCGCCGAGCCGCTCGGGGCGCTGCAGAAGCGCTTCGAGGATCTCGACATCGGCAGCTATCCCGCCTTCCGCAACGGCAAGCCCAGCGTCTCGCTGGTGCTGCGCGGCACGGATGATGCACGGCTGGCCGCGGCGGCGGTCGAGCTGATGGCGACCATCCGCGGCATGAACGGCGAGGCGGAGGAGTTTGCCCAGTAAGATTGCCAAGGCGTGGACCGTCGGCGGACCGTGGGCGGGGCTGGTCGCCCTGTCGGCGGGACTCGCCGCCTTCCTGCTCTGGATCCACGCGCCGGCGGCGCTGATGCTGGGGCCGCTGGTCGCCGGCATCGTGGTCGCCGCCAACGGCGTCAAGGTGCGCTTCCCGCTGCCGCCGTTCGTGCTGTCGCAAGGGGTGGTCGGCTGCCTGGTCGCCAAGATGGTGCCGCTGTCGATCGTCGATGACGTGCTGGCGCACGCGGCGCTGTTCTCGGCCGGCGTCGTTCTGGTGATCGCCGCGTCGTCGCTGATGGGCTGGCTGATGACCCGGCTCGACGTGCTGCCCGGCACCACCGGCCTGTGGGGCTCGAGCGCCGGCGCCGCCTCGGTGATGACCATCATGGCCGAGCACTACGGCGCCGACCCGCGGCTGGTCGCCTTCATGCAGTACCTGCGGGTGGTGATGGTGGCGGTGATCGCCGCCCTTGTCGCCCGCCTGTTCGGCCTCGACCCGGCGCAGGCGACCCGCGACATCGCGTGGTTCCCGCCGGTCGACTGGGGCGGGCTGGCGCAGACTCTGGCGCTGGCCGCGGCCGGTCCGCTGCTCGCCCGCTGGATGAAGATCCCGGCCGGCGCCTTCATGCTGCCGCTGGTGCTGGGGATCGTGCTGGTCCACTTCGGCCTGATGACCATCGAGTTGCCGCCGTGGCTGCTGGCGGCGAGCTACGCCTTCATCGGCTGGAACATCGGGCTGCGCTTCTCGCGGCCGCTGCTGCTGCACGCCGCCCGAACCCTGCCGGTGGTGATGGCGTCGACCCTCGCCCTGATCGCGCTGTGCGGCGCGGTCGGCGCGCTGATGGTGTGGGGCGCCGGCGTCGATCCGCTGACCGCCTACCTCGCCACCAGCCCGGGCGGCTCGGACTCGATCGCCATCATCGCCGCCTCCACCGACGTCGACATGTCGTTCGTGATGGCGATGCAGACGGTGCGCATGCTGGCCGTCATCTTCATCGCCCCGTTGTTGACCAAGTTCCTCGCCGAGCGTCTAACCTAGGACCCCATGACTGCCCTCCATGACATGACCGCCGGCGAACTGCTGGCCCACTACAAGTCGCGCAAGCTCTCGCCGGTCGAGGTCCTCGATGACGTGATCGCCCACATCGGGCGCTGGGAGCCGACCATCAAGGCGCTCTACGCCCCCGATTTCGGCGGCGCCCGCAGGGCCGCGCAGGCGTCGGAGAAGCGCTGGCAGGCCGGCGCCCCGCAGGGCGCGCTCGACGGCGTGCCGATCACCATCAAGGAGAACATCGCCACCCGCGGCGTGCCGGTGCCGCTCGGCACCGCGGCGACCGACCTGGTGCCGGCGGCCGAGGATGCCCCGGCGGCGGCGCGCGTGCGCGAGGCCGGCGCGGTGATCCTGGCCAAGACCACCATGCCCGACTACGGCATGCTGTCGTCCGGCCGCAGCTCCTTCCACCCGCTGACCCGCAACCCGTGGAACCCGGCGTGGAACCCCGGCGGCTCGAGCGCCGGTGCCGGCGCCGCCGCCGCCGCGGGCTACGGTCCGCTGCACCTCGGCACCGACATCGGCGGTTCGGTCCGCCTGCCGGCGGCGTGGAACGGCATCTTCACGCTCAAGCCCAGCCTCGGCCGCGTGCCGGTCGACCCGCCGTACTTCGGCCGCGCCATCGGCCCGATGACCCGCGCCGTCGCCGACTCGTGCCTGCTGATGGCCGAGCTGTCGAAGCCCGACCCGCGCGACCACATGAGCCTGCCGCCGGCCGAGATCGACTGGGCGGCCGGCGCGCGCGACCCCAAGGGGTTGCGCATCGGCCTGCACCTCGACGCCGGCTGCGGCCTGCCGCTCGACGCCGAGACCAAGGCGGCGGTCGAGACGGCGGCGAAGCTGTTCGCCGACGCCGGCGCCGTCGTCGAGCCGGTGAAGCCGTTCCTGACCGCCGAGATGCTGAACCTGCAGGACCTGTTGTGGCGGGTCCGCAGCTGGGTCGACTTCTCGGCGCTCAGCCACGCCAAGCAGGCGAGCGTGCTGCCGTTCATCGCCGACTGGTGCCGGGCCGGCGCCGACGTGCCGGGCCCGATGGTGATCAAGGGGCTGGCCAACTACATGGCGATCCGCGCCGCTACCACCCGCGCGACGCAGCCCTACGACCTCGTGCTGTCGCCGGTGTCGCCGGTGCCGACCTACCCGGCCGAGTGGGAGATGCCGAGCAACGACGTCGACCGCGCGATGGAGCACATTTCGTTCACCATGCCCTACAACATGAGCGAGCAGCCGGCGGCCTCGATCAACTGCGGCTACACCGCCGAGGGCAAGCCGATCGGCCTGCAGGTCGCCGGCCGACGCTTCGACGATCTCGGCGTGCTGCGCGCCTGCCGCTGGTACGAGGGCGCACGCGGGCCGCAGAAGGCGTGGCCGACCCCGCCGCGATGAAGGGACCACTGGGCATCCTGATGCTCGACACGCGCTTCCCGCGCATCGTCGGCGACATCGGGAACCCGGGCTCGTTCGACTTCCCGGTGATCTTCCGCCGCATGGCGGGGATCGGGCCGGGCGACGCGGTGTCGGCGCATCCCGACCGGCCGCGCGTGCTGGCGGCGCTGGTCGCCAACGCCCGGGCGCTGGCCGAGGCCGGCGCGATCGGCCTGTCGACCAGCTGCGGCTTCCTCGCGCTCTACCAGGACGAGCTCGCGGCGCGCTCGCCGGTGCCGGTCGCGACCTCGGCGTTGCTGCACATCCGCCGCCTCGCCGGCCGGCGCGTCGGCGTGCTGACCGCCTCGGCCCGCAACCTGACGCCGGCCCACTTCGCGGCGGTCGGCGCGCCGCCCGACACGCCGGTCGCCGGCCTGCCCGAGGAGTCGAGCTTCGCCCGCACCTTCATCGGCGACGCCCCGACGCTCGACCGCGACACCGTCGAGCGCGAGGTCGTGACGGCGGCGCGCGGCCTCGTCGAGCGCCATCCCGGCATCGACACGCTGGTGTTCGAGTGCACCAACCTGCCGCCGTACCGCCGCGCGGTCGAACAGGCGACCGGCCTGCCGGTGCACGACGTGCTCGGCCTGCTGGACGATTTCTATGCCGGCCTCGCGGGCAGCAGCCGGCGGTAGACCGGCTGCAGCAGCGCCGGGATCATGTAGATCGGGAACTGCACCGCGGCGATGAACAGGAAGATGTCGGCATCGACCGAGGCCGGCAGCACCGCCATCAGGAGCGCGTTGTGGCGGCCGCCCGAGCAGTAGCCGGCGGTCAGCGCCACCTGGCGGTCGAGGAACGGCAGGGTGCCGCCCGCGACGACGACGTTGCAAACGATCATGCCGGCGAAGGCGCCGCCGACGAAGCCGGCCAGCTTCAGCGGCTGCGCCATCGCCTGCGCCACCACGCCGTCCATCAGCGGGATCGCGAACACCATCAGCACGATCACCGAGACGCCGTCGAGCGCCGGCGCCGCGGCGGCCATGCGCGGCCCGACCCAGCGCCGGATCAGGAAGGCACCGGCGGCCGCGATGGCGACGATCGTCGCCAGCCGCAGGCTGAGGTCGAGGGCGCCGATGTGCAGGTCGAGGCCGAGCAGCCACAGCGCCAGCGGCGGCAGGGTGAACGGCACCAGGAAGTTGGTGAACAGCGTCAGCAGCAACGCCAGCGACGAATCGAGCCGCAGGAAGGTCGCGGTGGTCGCGGCCGAGATGATGCCGGGCGCCATGGCGCTGAGGCAGAGCGCGGCGACCAGTCCCGGCCACAGGCCGAGCGCCTGCCAGATCGGCCACACCGCGACCGGCACGACCACGAGGTTGACCAGCGCCAGCGCCAGCGCCAGCCCGGGCCGGCGCAGCAGGGCCAGGATGCGCGACCAGTCCATGCGCGCCAGCGCCAGCATCAGCAGCGCCACGGCCAGCGGCCACAGCAGCACCCGGCTCGCCGCCGCGATGTCCTGGAACGCCAGCCCGAGGGCCAGCGACAGCGGCAGGAGCGTGGTCGCCTTGCGGCCCATGCGCTGCAGCACTTCGATGACGAGGTCCATTGCGGCGACGTTAGCATGGCGCGCCGCGCGTGCTAGCGTGGCGCACGACATCGAATTCCGGAGCGTGGCTCGAGGACCTGGCCTGGCCCGAGGCGGCGAAGCGCTTCGCCGACGGGGCGCTGGTGCTGCTGCCGGTCGCCGCCGCCAGCAAGGCGCACGGGCCGCACCTGCCGCTCAAGACCGACGCGCTGACCGCGCGCGCGCTGGCCCAGCGGCTGCTGGAGCGTTTGCCGCTGGTGGTGGCGCCGGTGCTCGGCCCCGGCTTCTATCCCGCCTTCGCGGGCTTCGCCGGCAGCCTGTCGGTGTCCGAGCCGACCTTCCGCGCGATGCTGCAGGAACTGGTCGATGGCCTGCGCCGGCAGGGCGCGCGCCGGCAGGCGATCCTGAACGTCGGCGTTTCCACGGAGGCGCCGATCGACGCGGTGTGCGGCGGCGCCGACGACCTGCTGGTGCTGCACATGCGGGCGCTGGGACTGGCCGCCGACGCGTTGCTCGATGTCCGCGAGGGTGGCCACGCCGACGAGCGCGAGACCTCGGTGGTGCTGGCGCTCGAGCCGCGGGCGGTGCGGCTCGACCGGCTGGCGCCGGAAGGGCCGTTCGAGGCCACGGCCGCGACCGGCGACGCCCGCCGCGCCACCGCCTTCAAGGGCGAGCGCATCCTCGCCGCCCGGGTCGACGATGCCGTCGCCCGCCTGCGCGCGCGCTGGCCCGACCTCTAGGAAAGCGGCGCAACGCGTCGCGCGCCGGATCGTTGGCCGGGGGTCGACAACAACCCAGGAGGCCGACCATGGCAGAGACGATGCGACTGACCGCGAAGACCCTGATCAGCGCCGAGCGCGTCGAGGGCACCGATGTCTACAATCTCCAGGGCGAGAAGCTGGGCACGGTCGACGACATCATGATCGACAAGATCAGCGGCAAGGCGATCTACGCCGTGATGTCGTTCGGCGGCTTCCTCGGCATCGGCGAGAAGTACCACCCGCTGCCGTGGTCGTCGCTGAAGTACGACGAGATGCGCGGCGGCTACGTGGTCGATCTCGACCGCCAGCGGCTGGAGGGCGCCCCGACCTACGGCATGGACGAGGACTTCGACTGGACGCCGGACTACGGCCGCCAGGTCGATCGCTACTACGGCGCCCAGAGCTACTGGTAGGGGCTGCGTTCCCGCGGAACCTAGAAGGGCGAGCGCCGGCGCAATCCGAGCCGGCGCCCGCGGCGGTCGCGCGGCGGATCGCTGGGCTGGACGTCGCGCGGCTCCGGCGTCGGCTCGGGCGCGGCGCTGGCCAGCGCCTTGCCGCGCGCGGTCAGCCGCACGCCGTCGGCGCGGTCCTCGATCAGGCCGAGCAACTCGAAGCGCAGGCGCTGGGTCGACGACAGCGGCGAGGCGCCACGCCCGCCCAGCGCGATGCGTCGCAGCAACGCGTGTTCCTGCGCGCCGAGGGCGGCGGCGGCGGTGGGGCCGGGGGGAGGGGGACGGTTTGGCATCGCGACGGCGGTCAACGGGGGGCCGGCGCCGAGGTTGCCGCTGCCGCAGGGTACGATCAGGACGGACGCTGCTCGATCAGTCGCGCCAGCGCGTCGATCACCGCCTCGGTTTCGTAGGGCTTGTCGAACAGCGGCCGCTCGCGGTGGGGATAGGGCATCAGCGCGCTCGACAGGCCGCTGACGAAGACGAAGGGAATGTCGAGCACGGCCAGCACGTCGGCCAGCGGGAACGAGGTCTCGTTGCGCAGCCGGATGTCGAGCAGGGCGCCGTCGATGCGGTTGTCGGCCATGACGCCGTGGGCCTGGCCGACGGTGGCGGCGGGGCCGACCACCCGGCCACCGGCCCGCTGCACCGCGGCCGCGAGGTGAAGCGCGATCGGCGCTTCGTCCTCGACGATCAGGACGCTCCGCCCCGCAAGGGGGCCGCCCGCGGCGGTCGGCTCTTCGCTCGGCATCAGGAGATGCAACGCGCGGTCCCGGCCGGCGGTTCCCCGGTCGCGGCGCGCGATTTGCCGCCGGACGCAATCGCGGCTTGGCCCTATGGTGGCGGCGACACAACCGGAAAGCCCAACTCCCATGAAGCGTCTCGTCCTCGCCGCCCTGTTGGCCGGCGCCGCCGCCGCGTCCGCGCACGCCCAGACCGCCCTGCAGCCGGGCCTGTGGGAGATCACCGACAAGACCACGCTGGAAGGCGCGCAGCCGACGCCGCCGGCGTCGCGCGAGCTCTGCCTCAAGGGCGACGAGGCGACGCTCGAGCGGGTGCTTTACCCGCCGCCGGAACAGTTCGCCAAGCACGGCTGCACCTTCACGCCCGGCCCCCGGGAGCCCGGCCTGTTCAAGGCCAAGACCGTGTGCCCGGCCAACGACACGCTGCCGGAGGTCACCGCCGAGGCCGAGGTCCGCTACAAGCCCGAGAGCTACGAGGGCCTGGGCCAGCTGCTGCTGCGCGACCGCACCGGCGCCACCGTCAAGGGCAGCAGCATCCTGACCGGCAAGCGGCTCGGCGACTGCTAGGACGCGGGAACTGAGGCCCCGGCATCACCTGCTCGCGCGCGCGGCGAGAAATGGCCTGACGCGCTTTGGCCGGGAATGGTGTACATCCCGTCCGTGAAAATTCGCTGGGGCAACATCCTGCTGGTCGCGATCACCGTCGGGCTCGGCACGGTGGCGGCCGAATTCATGGTGCGGTGGCTCGACAACGCCAACGACGAATCGCCGGCGTTGCGCCACGTCGATGCCATCCCGCTGGCGCCGGGCGTCGAGCGGTCATGGTTCTTCACCGACCCGGCGCCGTTGCCCAACCGGCGCACGCCGTCGGCGGAGGACGTCGAGCTGGTGCGCCGGGTCGAGCGCAGCGGCGTCACCGAGGGCACGCGCCGCGCCGACATGTTCAAGGCCTGGAACGCGCGCTTCGTCGGCGATCCCTGCCGCCATGCCTACCTCTGCGGCGCGCCCGGCCGGATCTACGTCTACGACCCGGCCAACGGCGAATCGCGGCCGCCCTATCGCTTCATGCCCAACGCCAGCACGCCGGTCGGCCTCGTGACCAACGAGTTCGGCTTCCGCGGCGCGCCGCTGCCCGCGGTACGCCAGCCGCGCACGGTGCGGATCGCCTTCGTCGGCGCGTCGACCACGGTGGGCAACCACTTCTACCCGTGGTCCTACCCGGATTTCGTCGGCCACTGGCTCAACCAGTGGGCGGCGGCGCGCAAGCTCGACCTCCGGTTCGAGGTCATCAACGCCGGCCGCGAGAGCATCACCTCGTCCGACAACGTCGTGATCGTGCGCGACGAGATCATGCCGCTGCAGCCCGACCTGCTCGTCTATTACGAGGGCGCCAACCAGTTCAACCTGCGCACGCTGCAGGGCGAGGCGATGACCGTCGGCCAGCGACCGCCGCTGGCGGCGGGCGAGGCCTGCCCGGGCCGGCCGGTGCCGCCGCCCGCCGCGACGGCGACCGCTACTCCCGCAGCCGCGGCGCCCTCAGCGGCTACTCCCGCAGCCGCTACCCCGGCAGCCGCGCCTTCCGCCACGGCGACCCCGGCACCGGCTGCCGCCGCGCCCGCCGCGTCTCAAACCTCGTGGCTCGATGATCTTGCCTACGACTCGGCGCTGCTGCGCCGCGTGCAGGCGCTGCGCAGGGCGGGCCAGAAGGTCGAGGGCGGCGGCGAGCCGGCCAAGCCGGACTACACGCTGAGCTGGCCGGCCGGCCTCGACGAGAACGATCCGGACATCACCCGCCCGGACCTGCCGATCAACCTGCCGATCATCCTGCGCGATCTCGATGCCATCGACGCGATGGCGCGCGCCGACGGGGCCGAGCTGGTGCTCGCCTCGTTCATCTGGCTGGTCAAGGACGGCATGGTGCTCGACCCGATCCGGCACCGCTCGATCCTCGACTACCTGAACCAGGGCTACGCGCCGTTCCGCTACGCCGACCTCGAGCGGCTGGCGGCGTTCGAGAACCGGGTCTTCGCCAAGTACGCCAAGGCCCACGCGCTGCCGTTCATCGACGTCGCCAGGGCGATGCCGTTCGATCCCGACCTCTTCATCGATGCCATCCACAACAGCGCCGCCGGCGAGCGGGTCCGCGCCTGGATCTTCTTCCAGGGCCTGGTGCCGATCGTCGAGCGCCACCTCAGGTCGGGCGCCTGGCCGCGCACGCTGCCGCCGGCGACGCGGCCGCCGCCGACCTTCACGCCGCGCGTCCTGACCTTCGACTGTTCGGGAAAACCCTGAGCGAGGATGCCGGCGCAGCCACCCCGGATGCGCCGGCACTTCTCAACGCTGTCGGTCATCGGAGCCGGTACACCCCAAGCAAGCAACGGCCGTCCGATCACCCAACGAAACCATTCTCTATGATTGCATTCTTGGCGCAATCATTTTCTCGAGCCTCGTCTTCAGGCGCAGGGCTGGCCCTTTACCGGCTCGCGCAGGCGCCAGCACAGGGTGTCGGAGTCGCCCGCGCGGCCCGAGTTGCAGAAGTAGACCTCGCGGTCCTTCTGGATCCAGAGACCGCCGACCACCGCCGCCTTGATGTCGAAGCCGCGGGCGATCAGCCCGGCAGCCGAGACGCCGGGTGCCTCGATGTGCTGCGACTGGCAGGTCTGGACGGGCTTCGGCGCGGCCGGGGTGGCCGGGGCGGCGGGCGCCGCGGGGGCTTGCGGGGCCTGGGCGAAGGCCACGGAAGACAGGGCCAGGGACACCCCGGCGGCGACGACGACGAGCGCTTTCATGACGAACTCCTCCGCCGCCAGACTACCAATTTGCACCAACGCGGCAAGGAGCCCGCTGGCGCCCGGCCGTCACTGCAGCCCGAAGGTGAGGTTGTACGCCGACGGTGTCGGCGCGGCCGCGGCGTCGCGCGCCAGCAGGACGTAGTAGACGCCGTCGCGCGGCAGGGCGCCGATCCATGCCCGCGCCTGGTCGGCCGGGCCGGCGTCCGGCAGGGTCGCGCCGGTCACCAGCGGCTGGCCGTCGGCGGCGCGGGCCACAGCCGCGTCGGTGCGGAAGACCTGGAAGGTGAGGCCGGTCGAAACCGGCATCACCGAGACCATCAGCGTCTGCCCGGCCTTGGCCTGGACCGTGTACAGCGCCTTGCCGCCCGGCGGCAGTTCGCCGGCGAGCGTTGTCGACCGCGTGCCGGACAGGGCGACCGGCTTCATGGCGGGCAGGTTCTCGACCGGCTGGGCCAGGGCGAGCGACGACAGGGAAAGGGTAGCCAGCAGGGGCAGCGCGAAGAGGGACAGGCGTCGGTTCATGGCCGGACCATCGCACTCCGCCCGGTCCCCATCAACGCCGGTCATCGACGCCTTGTATCGACGCCAGGCCGCCTCCTCACGCCCGTTCCAGCGCCTCCTCGATCACCTCGGCCAGCGCCTGCTGGCGATAGGGCTTGGACAGGCGCGGCAGCCGCGCGTCGGCGCCGGCCGGCAGGTCGGCGTAACCGGTCGCCAGCACAATCGGCAGGCCCGGCCAGCGCGCCTCGACCTCGCGCGCGAGGTCGCTGCCGGTCATCGCCGGCATGGCGTGGTCGGTGATCACGAGATCGACGGCCGGGGTGCGCGCCAGCGCCTCCAGCGCCTGCCGCGCCGACGCCGCCGCGAACACCGTGTGGCCGAGATCCTCGAGCATGGCGCGGGTGTTGGCGAGCACCAGCGGATCGTCGTCGACCGCGACGATCGTCAGCGACCGCCGCGATGCGGCGCGCGGTGGCGACGCGCCGGGCATCTCGGGGATGGCGATGCCTTCGGCCACCGGCAGCAACAGCTCGGCGCGGGTGCCCTCGGCCGGCCGGCTCGCCAGCACGAAGGCGCCGCCCAGCTGCTCGACCATGCCCTGCACCATCGACAGGCCGAGGCCGGTGCCCTTGCCGGTTCCCTTGGTGGTGAAGAACGGCTCGGTCGCCCGCGCCAGGGTCTCGGCGTCCATGCCCTCGCCGGTGTCGCGCAGGACCAGCCGCACGTAGCGTCCCGGCTTCGGCTGCTCGCCGGCCGCGATGGTCTCGTCGCTGGCGCTGACGTACAGCGCGCCGCCGCCCGGCATGGCGTCGCGGGCGTTGACCGCGAGGTTGAGCAGCGCGGTCTCGAGCTGCTGCGGGTCGGCCATCACCGGCTCGAGCGCCGCCGGCAGCCGCGTCTCGAGCGCGACCTCCGGTCCCAGCGAGCGCTGCAGCAGGTCGCGCATGCCGCGCATCAGCTCGCCGAGGTCGACCGGGCGCAGGTCGAGTTCCTGGCGGCGGGCGAAGGCCAGCATGCGCTGGGTCAGGGTGGCGCCGCGCTGCGCGCCCTGCATGGCGTTGTCGAGCAGGCGGCCGATCCGTGGATCGTCGGCCGGCAGGTAGCGGCGCAGGAGGTCGAGGCTCCCCAGCACCACGGTCAGCAGGTTGTTGAAGTCGTGCGCGACGCCGCCGGTGAGCTTGCCGATTGCCTCCATCTTCTGGGCATGCAGCAGCGCCTCGCGCGTGCGCTCGAGCGCCAGCTGCGCCTCGCGCCGCTCGCTGATGTCGCGCGTGATCTTGGCGAAGCCCAGGAGCCGGCCCGTGGGGTCGCGGATCGCGTCGATCACGACGTTGGCCCAGAACCGGCTGCCGTCGCGGCGGCGCCGCCACGCCTCGGCCTCGAAGCGGCCCTCGCGCTCGGCGATCGACAGGCTGCGCGCCGGTTCGCCGCGGTCGCGGTCCTCGTCGGTGTAGAAGATCGAGAAGTGCCGGCCGACGATCTCGGACGGGCCGTAGCCCTTGATGCGCTGGGCGCCGGCGTTCCAGTTGCTGACGATGCCGGCCGGGTCGAGCATGTAGATGGCGTAGTCGGTCACGCCCTCGACGAGGCGGCGGAACAGTTCCTCGCTGCGTCGCAGTTCCTGCTCGGCCTGCTTGCGCTCGGTCAGGTCGCGCGTGATCTTGGCGAAGCCGATCAGCGTGCCGTTGGCGTCCCGGATCGCCTCCATGATCACGAATGCCCAGAAGCGGCTGCCGTTCTTGCGCACGCGCCAGCCCTCGGTCTCGTACTTGCCGGCCTTCATCGCCCGGTCGAGCGCGCGCTGCGGCAGCCCGGCGGTACGGTCGGCCTCCTCGTAGAAGGTGGCGAAGCTCTGCCCGACGATCTCGTCCGCGGCGTAGCCCTTGATGCGTGCGGCGCCGGCATTCCAGCTGGTCACGATGCCGGTCGGGTCGGTCATGTAGATGGCGTAGTCGGTCACCGCCTGCACGAGCAACCGGAAGCGATCGCCGTCGGATGCCGGCGCGTTCGGTGTCTCCCCGGTCGAGATGGCGATACCCATAGTACTCCTGCACGGCCCAACGCCGTCCCGTCGGAAAAGTTGCGATCCGCAGCGGGCGCTGCCGCAACGGCCGGCCCGGCCGGCCGTTGTCCGTCTCATGTCCCTCGTCGAGCGCCTGGCCGCGGAAAGAGGCCTCCGGATCGTCAAGCCCGCGGCGTTGACGGTACGGCGGGTGCGACGGGGCAAGGGCTTCGGTTTCGTCGCGGCCGACGGCAGCGCGGTGCGCGCGGCCGACGCGGTGGCGCGATACAGGGCGCTGGCGGTGCCGCCGGCCTACACCGGGGTCCGGTTCGCCGCCGACCCGTCGTTCCACCTCCAGGCCGTGGGCACCGACGCGGCCGGGCGCCTGCAGTACCGCTACCACCCGCGCTGGACCGAGGTCCGCGAGGCCCTGAAGGCGCACCGGCTGGCCGGGCTGGCGGCGTCGCTGCCGGCGATCCGGCGGGCGGTGACGCGGCGGCTGGCGCGCGGCGAGCTCGACCGGCACACCGCGCTGGCGGCGGTG
This sequence comes from uncultured Reyranella sp., assembly GCA_964420105.1. Classification (GTDB taxonomy): domain Bacteria; phylum Pseudomonadota; class Alphaproteobacteria; order Reyranellales; family Reyranellaceae; genus Reyranella. The sequence goes on along the minus strand of CAYQRL010000001.1, from coordinate 248,280 downwards.
GTCGAGCTGGTGTCGTTGACCGCGATCCGCGCCGGCGGCGAGGCGTACGCGCGCGAGCACGGCACCCGGGGCGCCGCCACCCTGCTCAAGTCGAACCTGCGCCTCGCCGGGCGCGACCGCCTCACGCTCGCCTTCCGGGCCAAGGGCGGCAAGCGCATCGTCAAGGAGGTCCGCAGCCGGCGGCTGTGCGCGGCGCTGGCGCGGTTGTCGACGCTGCCCGGTCCGCGCCTGTTCCAGTGGTCCGACGGAACCACCTGCCACGTCGTGCGCGCCACCGACGTCAATGCCTACCTCAGGGAAGTGTCGGGCAAGCGCATCTCGCTCAAGGACTTCCGCACGCTGGTGGCGTCGGCGCGGGCGCTGGGCGCGCTGGCCGCCACCGAGCCCGCGACCAGCGAGCGCCAGCGCCGCCGCCAGGTCCGCGAGACCGTGGTCGGGATCGCCGAGGACCTCGCCAACACGCCGACCGTCTGCCGCGCCTCGTACGTCCACGACGCCGTCATCACCGCGTTCGAGAGCGGCGCCCTGAAGCGCCCGGCGCTGCGCCGGGGCCGCTCGGTGACGGCGCGGGCGGCGGCGCTGGCCCGGATCGTGGCGGGGCACGGGCGGCAGGGCTGAAGCGGCCGTCTTCCCAAGTTCATCCACAGGCCCTAAGATGCCTCGCTTTCCCGGCTTTTGGGCTCTTGGAAAGCACATGGCGCACATCAGACTGAACACCCACCCCGCGCAGGGCGGCCAGGCCGCTCCCCCGATCGTCTGGGGCGCGCGCGATCCGGCGGTCCGCGGGCCCGTCGTCGGCACCGTGGCCGATCCCTCGAAGCGCAACGCGATCGGCGTCCATTCCGGCTCCTACGGCATCTACCGCGCGCTCGCGATCGCGGCGCAGGAACTCAAGCCCGGCCACCGGCCCGACTTCACGAACACCTCGCCGGCCGAGCCGATCGGCCCGTTCGAGAGCTGGTTCGACCCGGGGAAGATCGTCTCGCTCGACCCGTGGGGCCACATGGTGGCCGAGGTCTTCGCCGACAAGCTGGCGGCCGGCTGGGACATCCGCCCGACCATCGCCATCACCAAGGCCCACGTGCAGATGCCGGAGATCCGCGATGCCATCGCCGCCGGCCGGCTCAAGCCCGACAACGACATCCTGATGCCGAGCGGCGACGTGCGCGTGACCAAGGCGGCGGTCGAGCCGGTATGGTGGCTGCCCGGCATCGCCGAGCGCTTCGGGGTCAAGGAAGCCGAGCTGCGGCGCACGCTGTTCGAGCACACCGGCGGCATGTACACCGAGCTGGTGACGCGGCCCGACCTCGAGCTGTTCCTGCCGCCGATCGGCGGCGCCACCATCTACTTCTTCGGCGACGTGCAGCAGCTGGGCAAGCCGCAGACCAGGATCGCCTGCCGCCTCCACGACGAGTGCAACGGCTCCGACGTGTTCGGCTCCGACATCTGCACCTGCCGGCCCTACCTCGCGCACGGAATCGAGATCTGCATCGACATGGCGCAGAAGGGCGGCGTCGGCGTCGTCATCTACAACCGCAAGGAAGGCCGGGCGCTCGGCGAGGTCACGAAGTTCCTCGTCTACAACGCGCGCAAGCGCCAGCCCGGCGGCGATTCGGCGGCGCAGTACTTCAACCGCACGGAGTGCGTGGCCGGCGTCCAGGACATGCGCTTCCAGGAGCTGATGCCCGACCTGTTCCACTGGCTCGGCATCGCCCGCATCGATCGCTTCGCCTCGATGAGCAACATGAAGTCGGACGCGCTGCGCGAGCAGGGCATCGAGGTCGTCGAGCAGGTGCCGATCCCCGACGAGCTGATCCCGCCCGACGCCCAGGTCGAGATGGATGCCAAGAAGGCGGCCGGCTACTTCAGCCCGACCAAGCCGGGCGCCAACGAGCTGGCGCGCGCCAAGGGGCGGGGCCTCGACGAGTGAATCCCGCGGAGCTCGCCTACCTGCGCACGCCGGCGGCGATCCGCGAGCGGGCGGAAAAGGTGCTGAAGTACGTCGAGGACGGCCGCTCGGCCTGGTTCGCCGTCGACGCCAACGGTCTCGAGGCCGCCGTGCAGGCGACGCTGGCGGTGACGCGCCGCCGCTTCGCCAACCCGGCGGCGATCCCGTTCCACTCGCGCTGGCGCCACTTCGAGGCCGGCGGCCACGACCGCTGGGCGGCGCTGGCACCGCGGCTCGCCGCGCTGCCGCGCGACGAGGTCGCCCGCCGCCGCATCGACCTCGCGGTCGTGTCGGTGCTGCTCGACGCCGGGGCCGGCCCCGACTGGTCGTACCGCGAGCCGGGGACGGGCGAGTCCTACGCCCGCTCGGAGGGGTTGGGCGTCGCCAGCTTCCACATGTTCGCCAACGGCGCCTTCAGCCGCGATCCCAGGGGCGACCCGCTGCGGGTCGATGCCGAACGCCTCGCGACGCTGGCGCCGATCGACATCGCCATGGGCTTCCAGGTCAAGGCGCACAACCCGCTGGTCGGGCTCGAGGGCCGGGCCGGGCTGCTGCGCAAGCTGGGGGGCGTCGGCCTGGCACGGCCGGGCGAGCTGTTCGACCTCGTTGACGACCCGGGGCAAGCCGGTGGCGAGGTTCGGGCGTCGGTGATCCTGGCGGCGGTGCTCGAGCGACTGTCGCCGATCTGGCCGTCGCCGCTGGGCGATGTCTGGCCGCATGCCACGGTCGGCATGGTGCCGTTCCACAAGCTGTCGCAGTGGCTGTCCTACTCGCTGGTCGAGCCGATCGAGGGCGCCGGCCGGGCGGTGGTCGCGCTCGACGAGCTGACCGGACTGCCGGAGTACCGCAACGGCGGCCTGCTGGTCGACGCGGGCGCGTTGCGGCCCAAGCAGCGCCGGCTGCTGCAGGACACCTTCGCGCCCGGCGACGAGCCGATCGTCGAGTGGCGCGCGCTCACCGTGGCGCTGCTCGACCGCGTCGCCGCGCACGTGCGCGGCCATCTCGGCCTCGACGCCGCGCGCCTGCCGTTGGTCAAGGTGCTGGAGGCCGGCACCTGGTTCGCCGGCCGCGCGCTGGCCGCCGAGCGCCGTCCGGGCGGCGGGCCGCCCATCGCCGTCGCCAGCGACGGCACCGTTTTCTGAGCGAGAGAAGAGAGAGACCGAGCATGTCCCTGCCGCCGTCCGTCCACGTCGTCCGCCACCCGCTGGTCCAGCACAAGCTGAGCAAGATGCGCGACAAGGAAACCTCCAGCACGAACTTCCGCCGCCTGCTGCGCGAGATGGGCCTGCTGCTGGGATACGACGCGACCCGCGACCTGCCGCTGGTCGAGCGCGACATCGAGACCCCGATCGAGGCGATGAAGGCGCCGCTGCTCGAGGGCAAGAAGCTGGTGGTGGTGCCGATCCTGCGCGCCGGCCTCGGCCTCGCCGAGGGCATCATCGACCTGGTGCCGCTGGCCCGCGTCGGACACGTCGGCCTGTACCGCGATCCGCGCACGCTGCAGGCGGTCGAGTACTACTTCAAGATGCCGCCCGACATCAGCGATCGTGACGTCATCGTCTGCGACCCGATGCTGGCGACGGCGCACTCGGCGATCGCGGCGGTCGACCGGCTGAAGGAATCGGGGGCGCGGCGCATCCGCTTCATCTGCGTTCTGGCCGCCGAGCAGGGCGCGCGCGCCTTCGCCGAGGTCCATCCCGAGGTGCCGGTGTTCGCGGCAGCGGTCGATGCGAAACTCAACGATCACGGGTACATTGTGCCGGGCCTGGGCGACGCGGGAGATCGCCTGTTCGGCACCAAGTAGCAACCGGGGAGAAAGCCGATGTCGCCGGAACTCAAGTACCTGCTGTTCTCGGTCATCCTGTGCTTCGCGCAGGTCGTGGTGCTGGCGGTCCTCGCCACCGGCCAGGTCGGGTTGCCGCCGCTGGTCGGCAACCGCGAGGGCATGGGCGAGCTGACCGGCATGGCCGGTCGCGCCAAGCGCGCCCATCTCAACATGGTCGAGAACCTGGTGCTGTTCGCGGCGCTGGTGCTGATCGCCGTGGTCGCCCAGAAGACAACAGCGCTGACGGCGCTGGGCGCCGCGGTCTTCTTCTGGGCGCGGCTCGCCTTCGCGATCGTCTACCTGGTCGGCGTCCCGTGGCTGCGCACCGCGATCTGGGGCGTCTCCGCCGTCGGCATGGGCATGATCGCCTGGTCGCTGCTGGCGTCGCTGTAGCGCGGGTCACGACCGGCCGTCGCCGGGGCGCGACCCTACCGGATCCGGATCGTCACCGTTCCCGCGAAGCGGCCCCCCGGGGGCGGGGGAAACGTCGTGCTGGCCATGAGCCTGCGCATCGCCCGGTCGATGTGCTGATCGCCCGACGGACGGGAGAGGTCGTGCGATCGCACGCGCCCGCCCTCGTCGATCACGAAGGTGATCGACACGATACCCGACATGTTCTCGAGGCCCAGCGCGTTGGCGCGGGCCTGCAGCAGCCGGTGGACCTGCGCGGCATAGCGCGCGAGGGCCGGATCACCCTCCGATCCGGCGCCCGGCGCCCGTGCCGCCACGTCTCCGGTGCCGGTGGCGGCACCGACCGGTGCGGTCGGCTGGCGGGCGCCTGCGCCGCCGGGCGCCGCGTTGTCGCGGTTCGGCTCGGGCCGGGGCCTCGGACGCTCGGCCTCCTTCCGGGGCGCGGGCTTCTGCGGCGTTGGCGGCGTTGGCGGCGTTGGCGGCGGCGGAGGTGGCGGGAACTCGACCGGCGGTGCCTCGAGCGGCGGCGGAACGATCGCGTCCTCCAGCCGGGGAAGCGGGATCGCGAGTTCCACCGGCTGCTCGTGTGTCTCGACGGGCACCGCCTCTTCCAGCCGGGGCACCGACACCGCGGGCTCCGGTGCCGGTTCTGGCGCGGGCAACGCGGCGGCGAGGGCATCGACGCCGGCCTGCGCGCGGGTCGATCCCTCGGCCGGCGACTGGAGGTCGCGCACCAATTCGACCGGCCGGGGCTGCCCGGAATGGTCGGGCGGATCGCGCATGGCGAGTGCGGCCAGCAGGCTGCCGTAGCAGCCGAACACCGCAAGCGCGGCCGCCGGCCTCAGCCATCGCGGCCGCAGGCCACTGAAAGGGACAACGCGCGACAGGTCAGCGCTCCTGCCCGGTCACCGCGGTGCAGCCGTCGGCGCGTCGCGCGCGACCCGCGTCACCAGGGCCACCCTCGAGAAGCCGTTGATCGCCAGCAGGTCGAGGATCTCGACCACGTCGGCGTAGCCGGCCCGGACATCGCCGCGAACATGGATGTGCCGGTCGGGCGCGGCTCCTTCCGCCTTGAGCGAGGCGATCAGGTCGGTGCGCTGGATCTCGCGTTCCCCGAGATGGATGCGACCTTCGGCGGCGACCGTGAGGACCACCGGCTTACGATTGTCGAGGGACTCGGGGGCGTGGGCCTGCGGAAGGTCGACCTTCATCCCGGCGGCGAGCAGGGGTGCCGTCACCATGAAGATGACGAGCAGCACCAGCATCACGTCGATGAACGGCGTGACGTTGATGTCGGCAATCGGGGCGAGATCGTCGTCGCTGCCGTCGGGACCGGACATCATGGACGGTTCTCCGCGAGGATCGGCGCCAGCGAGCGTTCGGCGAAGCGCCCCAGCGCGCGGCCGCGTCGGCCGAACGCGGCGACGAAGCGGTTGTAGGCGAATGCCGCGGGGATGGCGGCGGCGAGGCCGACCGCCGTCGCGGCGAGCGCCTCGGCGATGCCGGGAGCCACCACGGCCAGGCTCGTGTCCCTGGCCGCGGCGATCCCGACGAACGACGTCATGATGCCCCACACCGTCCCGAACAGGCCGATGAAGGGCGCCACCGACGAGATCACGGCGAGGTTGCCGAGCCCGCCCTGCGCGTGTTCGACGATTTCCTGGACCGACCGCCGCATCGCGTCGGCGACGCGTTGGCGTCGCTCCGCGCGGTCCTCGCCGGGGTAGCTGAGCGCGGCTTCCCGGCGGCCGGCGTCGAGCACGGCGGCGGTCGGCGTGTCCGCCCCGGGCTCGGCCCGGGCCAGCGACGCGCCGAGCCGCGAGAGCGCGAACCAGCACTCCGCGACGATCACCCAGCACCACACCGAGAGCAGGACCAGCAGGAGGATCACCGACTTCACGACCGGCCCCGCCTGCAGGAAGAGGTCGATCGGCCTGAGTACCATTCCCTCCATCATGCGACGGCTCCGAAGCGCCGCCACAGCAACAGGGAGATCGCTGCCTCCCAGGCCATGCCGAGCCCGAAGCCGCCCGCGAGGAAGGCGTAGAGGAACCAGCGGACCGGCGAGTCGGCGGGGGGCGGCTGGTCGTCGGGCTTGCGCTCGAGAACCATGCCGGTGACCGGCTCCGCGGCCGCAGCGGACGGGTCGGTCGCCGCGTCGGTCGCCGTGGCCGGGGCCGCTGCCGCCACCATGCCGAAGCCGCGCGCCTTCGCCTCGACGAACTCCGCGAACTTGCGGTTCTCGACGAGCAGGTCGCGGCTGCGGGCGATTTCCTGGTGGGTCTCGACGAGCTTCTTGACGACGTCCTCGGGCGCGTCCCAGTAGCCCTTGCGGACCGCCTCGAGCATGCGCTCGCTGATCTGGGCAAGGGCGGCGGGATGGGTCTCCATGAACCACTCGCGCATGCCGAGCTTCAGCTTGTCGTCGACATAGACCTCGAAGAACTCCTGCCACTGGTCGGCCCGCACGCTCGAACGGTCCATCACGTTCCAGCCCCAGAAGTTGTTGACCACGTCGGTCATCTTGGTGGCGCCGGAGTAGCGCTCGTTCATCATCTCCTTCACGTAGCGCGGGTGGAAGTAGCGGCTGCGCAACTCGACGGACATGAACTCCGACACGGTCTGGTTCTTGAACTCCCGCGGGTTGCGCAGGTCGCTGATGTAGAGCTCGGGCGTCCGCCCCTCGAGGTGCCGGACGGCGAGGCCGATGCCGCCGAGGTACTCGAACGGGTGGTCGATCGACACGATGCCGTGGTTGTTGGTCGAGCGGGACAGCACCGCCGCCTTCGTGCCGCGCAGCGCCTCGGCATAGAGGTTCACGTCCTCCAGCTTCACGTTGCGGGTGTCCGGGTCGGTGCCGAACAGCCAGCTCATGCGCGAGAGGTAGGTCTTGGCCAGCGAGTCCTCCCCTTCCCATGAGCCGGAGGCGACCGTCGCCTCGGGGAGATTGGTGCCGTAGACGCCCGACTCGTTGCCGAACATGCGTACACGCGCGAGGCGCTTGGCGCGGCCCGGGTCGATTCCCCTGGCGACCAGTGCCGCCTCGGTGCGCCGGTTGTTCGTGACCAGCGGGTTGTCGGTCTCCTCCAGCGCCGACACGCGGTTGACCGCTCCCTGCAGCAGGGCGAGCAGTTCCGGCAGGTTGTCCCGGTAGAGACCCGTCAGGGACAGCACGGTGTCGACCCGGGGGCGGCCGAGCTGCTCGCGCGGCACGATCTCGACGCCGACCACGTCGCCGCGCTGGTTCCAGACCGGCCTGGTTCCCAGCAGGTAGAGGATCTGGGCTTCGACGACGCCGAAGTGGTTGAGCGTCTCCGTCGACCAGAGCGAGAAGGCGATCTTGTCGGGCCACGCGCCGTTCTTTTCGCGGTAGCCGTCGATCAGCCCCTGGGCGAGCTTCGATCCGGCCTCCCACGTCGCCTTGGTCGGGATCTTGCGCGGGTCGAATCCGTAGAGGTTGCGGCCCGTTGGAACGGACTCGGGATTGCGCAGGGGGTCGTTGCCGGTCGAGGTCGGGATCCAGCGGCCGGAGAGGGCGGCCTTCAGGCTGTCGAGTTCGAGCGGGTTGGTGAAGTTCGCGTAGTGCTTCCGCGCCTCCTCGAGGAAGGGTCGGGTGGGCTCCGGGAACAGCGCGACATCCTCCGCCCCGGCGACGGCCCGGCGCAACGCGACGAACAGCGGCTCTTCCGTCAGCTTCTCGTAGGGCTCGGCGTAGACTTCGTTGGGGTCGAGCTGCCACGCCTTGACGTAGTCGGGGCCGAGGATCTGCAGGACGGTCAGCAGGGTCTTGTCGGCTTCCGCGACCTTGCCGAAGGTGTGCATGCCGAGCGGCTGCGGTGTCGCCGCCACGGTGTGCAGGTACTTGTGCACCTTGTCGACGAAGGTGCCGAAGTTGGCCGCCAGGTCGACCCCGGCCATGCCGATGTCCTTGTCGATGTTGAGCTTCTTCGCCTGCTCGACGATCTGCCGGCGCACGGCATCGCGGACGGCGCCCTCCTCTCCGCTTTCCAGCAGGTGCAGCGACTCGTGAAGCTCGACGAAATCGCCGTACAGCCCGGCCGGCGCGAACGGCGGCGAGTTGTGCGAGATGGTCACGGCACGGCCGCGCCGCTTGGCGATGATCGCCTCGCCGACGTTGGCCACCGTGTAGGGGTAGATCACCGGCACGTTGCCGATGGTGGTCTGGGTGTCGTCGAACACGTCGGGCGCGCGCTCCTTGCCGGGGGCCCATTCCTGGGTGCCGTGGGTACCGAGGTGGACGATGGCATCGACCTCGCCCTTGTGGACGACACCCTGGTAGACCGCGCGATAGGCATGGTGCATCGGCCGCTTCTTGTCGTGCGTGATGTCGTCTTCCTCGTCGCGTCGCGCGCCGCGCAGCGGCTGCGGCAGGATGACGAGGTTTCCGTGCTGCCAGCGCGGCACGATGAAGTCGATCCGGTCGCCGTCCTTCAGCGTGAGATAGGTGTCTTCCGGTCGTTCCCAGGTGACGTCGATCGCGGCCCGGGTGGCGGCGGGCAGGGTCTGCAGGAAGGCCTTGTACTCGGCGACGGGCAGCCGTTCGGCGAGGCCTTGCTCGACCAGCTTGCGCAGCTCCGCGTCGTCCTTCGTGCGGTAGTAGGGACGGATCAGCTTCTTGATCTGCTCGATCACCGTCTTCTCGTCGACGTCCGGCGCATCGTAGCCTTCGGCTCGCAGGGCGCGGGCGATCTCGACGATGCTCGCCGGAACGTTGAGGTAGGAGGCCGCGAAGTTCTCCTCGCCCGAGGGCGTGTTCCAGACGAAGATCGCGACCTTCTTGCGGGCGTTGGGCTTGTGGCGCAGCGCCGCCTGTCGCAGGGCCCGGTCCACCAGGGCGTCGGCCTGCGCGGGGATGGTCTCCAGCTGCTCGTCGCCGCGGCGCTTGGTGGCGATCAGGGTCATGTCGATGCGGCCCGCCGATTCGGCCAGCGTGTAGAAGACCGCCTGGCGGGCGAGCGGAAATCCCTCGTCGTCCTTGATCCAGTCCTCGAGGTAGCCGCCGGAATAGGACAGGGCCTGCAGGATCGGGCGATCGAGGCCGGCCGACCAGGCGCGCTGCTCCTCGATGCTGGTGTAGACGCCGGTGAAGGCGATCACCGCGTCCGGCAGCACCTGGCCGTCCCGCGTCAGCATCGGCTGCGCCTTGCGGCCGTCGTTGGGATCCCAGAACGGCAGGGCGAAGGCGCCGCGCGCCTCGATGCGCCGGATCACGTCGTCGATGTAGCCGGTGGTGTCGTTGGCGAGTTCGACCCGGTGGAAGCCGACGCCGATCACCGGTTGGCCGGGACGGGGGCTGCGCCACTCCAGGAACGCGGCGAGGTCCGTGAACACCTTGCGCGGCGCATCGGGATGGTAGAGCGCGGTCTCTGGCATGGGGACGGGATCGGCCCCCTTGTCGCCGGGCCGTCCCATGATGTCCGTGCGGATGTAGTCGGCGAGGCTGCGATAGTTCTCGACGCCGCCGTTCGACCAGTAGGCGAACAGCCGCTCGGCCTGCGCCGGGGACAGGCCGCGGGTCAGGTCCGGTCGCCGCCACATCAGGCCGCCCCAGACCTTGCCGCCGAAGTCCTTCAGCGAAGGCTGCACCTTGGCGACCAGCGGCATGAACATCGCCTCGAACGCCCAGTCGAGCAGGACGAGGTCCTTGCCCTTCACGCGTTGCTGGATCGCGGCCGGGTCGAGCGTGTCGACGAAGACCCACTCGAGATCGAGGCCCTTCTCGGCACCGATCTTCTCGAGGAGCTTGCCCTTGGCCGGGCTGGCCGGGTCGCGGGCGAGGACGACGACGGACGGCTTGGCCTCCGCCTGGGCGCGGGCCGCGGCGGGCACCAGGCTCGCAAGGGCGGTCAGCAGGCAGAGGGCCAGGATGCCGAGTACGTGCTTGCCGATCATGGAAGCTTCCTTTCGGTTCGGGCTAGAACTTGACGGTGAGGCCGGCGCCGACCCAGCGGCCGTCGCCGGGGTTGACCAGCGGCGTCGCGCCGACCGCGGTGGCGCTGGCCGAGAAGTCGCCGGCGAAGGCGTTGTCGGTGAGGTTGCGCGCCTCGACCCACACGGCGAACGGCTTGTCTTCCGGCCTGTAGCCGGCCTTCAGGCCGAGGAGGGCCAGCGGCGGCACGATGAAGGCGAGGCCGCCCGATCCGTCGAACGTCGTGGTGCGCTGGCTCAGGTACTGGAAGTTGACGCCGAAGTAGGCCCCGCTGGGATGGCGATAGCCGACCTCGGTGAAGAGCTGGTTTTGCGGGATCAGCGGCAGGTAGTTGGAGCCGAACAGCGGGTCGTTGTTGAAGAAGAAGTTGTTCAGGTTGTAGGTCGTGTTCCAGTAGAGCTGGTCGCGCGGCGTGAACAGGTCGACCAGCGGCACGGTCTTCAGGCCGAGCTCGATGCCCTGGTGAATGGTGTTGCTGGCATTGAACGCGACCTGGTTCTGCGTCGTGCAGAGCGTCGGACTCACCACGGTCGCGCACTTGGTCAGGATCTCGTTCGAGATGTTCTGGTTGTAGAAGGTGACGTCGTAGTTGAACCGTTCCCAGCCGCCGCGAAAGCCGAACTCCTGGGTCCAGGCGCTCTGTCCCTGCAGCAGTGGCTGGATGACCCCGGTCTGGGCCTGCACCGACAGCACGTTGCTCAGGTCGGCGCCGGTCGGCACCTCGTAGGCACGGGCCACGGTGGCGAAGAAGAACTGGTTCTTCGAGTACTCCCAGTTGACGCCGAGCTTGGGGTTCAGCTCCTGGAAGAGCCGGGCATACTCCTGTCGTCCCGCCGCGCGGCCGGGCTGCGGGTTGAGACCGAACGGGATGGCCGGGATGACGTTGGGCCCCTTGTAGTTGTCCTGCAGGTCGCGCGTGGTACTGAACGCCTGGAGGCCCAGGAACAGCCGCACGCGCGGCAGGAACTCGACCGAGACCTCGCCGAACGCCTCGAGCAGCCACGAGTTGAAGTTCCAGTTTGCGACGTTCTGGCCGTGGTCCCAACCGGCGTTGCGCCACTGCCAGCGCTCGAACGTGCCATTCTCGAAGTTTCCGCGCGCGCCGCCGACCAGTTCCATCGGCATGCCGAGCAGGCTGCTCTTGTGCTCGACGCGGGTGGCAAGGCCGACGTCGCGCCAGATGTTGTCGACGATGCCCGACTGGGCGACGGGGAGGTGATCGAACTGCGTGTACAGGAAGTAGGGCGTCACCTCGAACGACGTGCTTCCGCTCTGGAAGATCGTGCGGTTGGCGACGCGGTAGAAGTCGAAGTCCGCCCGGTAGTTGATGCGGACCGAGTCGTATGTCGGCCAGCGGCGTTGCTGCCAGATCGAGTTGAGCGGGATCGCGCCTGCGAGCTTCTGGCGGGTCTTTCCGATCCCGACGTAGGTGCGGTTCTCCGTCCCGTTCTCGAACCGGTAGCCGAAGTTGGCCGAACCCTTGATGTTCTGCTCGCCGTTGTTCACCTGGAACCCGTCGAGATTGAAGATGTTCGCCTGGCCGTAGACGTCGAAGTTCTCGCCGGCATAGCCGTACTGGACCTGCCCCTCGGCGAACCCGAACATGCCCCCCGCGGCGTTGGCGACCAGTCCGGGCGACGTCAGGCCGGTCTTCGAGATCGCGTTGATGGCGCCGCCCGTCACGATCGCGCCGTAGCGCAGGCTGTTGGGACCGCGATAGATCTCGAGGTAGTCGGTCGCGTAGAGGTCGAGCAGGGCGTTGGTGATGCCCGACTCGGTGCGTCCCAGGGGAACGCCGTCGATGTAGGCTCGAACGCCCCGGCCGGCGCGCGGGCCGGTCTGGCCGATGTCGCTGCCGCGGATCGAGATCTGGCCCTGCGATCCGAGTCCGCGCGGGGCCACGTAGACGCCCGGCACGTCGCGCAGCGCCTCCTTGACGGCCTCGCGCGGTCCCGGGTCCATGTTGGTGACGGACTTCACGGTTTCCGCACCGGGGCGGCGGAGGAACCTCTGTTCCTGGCGCTCGAAGCTCGGCGGGTTGCGCCGCGGCGCGCCGGTCTGGCTGTCGACGTCGATGTTCTCGAGCAGCACCGGCCTGTCGTCCGCCGGCACGCCGGCCGGCCGGGCCGCCGGGTCTGCCGGCTGGCCCTGCTGGGCGGGACTTTCGGAGGGGCCCTGGGCTCGAACCGGGGCGAGGGGAGCGCACGCGAGCACCGCGAGAGCGGTGAGCGTCGTGGTCTGGCGAATCGACATTGGGATTTCCTCGGGAATCAGGGGCGCGGCGACGGGGCCGGTGCGGCGGGCGTGGCAGGAGCCTCGGGCACGTACACGAACGAGCCGTCCTTCAGCCGGTAGGCGACGCCGGCACGCGTGCCTTCGCCGCTGCCGATCTTGTCGCTCGACGTGTAGGTCTCGATCTTGCGACCGTCCTTGACGACGATCTCCATTCCGGCCTCGCCGGGGTTCTTCACCATCACCGCCTTTTCGGCCGAGAACGGGTTGAGCGGGTTGGCCGCGATGATCATCAGCAGCGCGCCGATCATCACCAGGAAGACATCGACCAGGTTGACGACCGAGAGGATCGGATCGAGTTCCTCGTCTTCCTCGAGCAGTCGGAGGCTCATGCTTCGCCTCCGTTGCGACCCTTGATCGCCACGACCTCCTCGGCGCACCAGCGACGACGGACCGTGGCGATCCAGAAGCAGAGGCTGGCCGAGGCCAGGGCCAGCACGACGGACGAGAAGGCCAGCCGCAGCAACTCGCTCATCTGGGCGACATCGTTCTTCGTCAGGGCGACGAGGGCGGGTCCCATCGGGATGAGGGTCGCCATGAGGCCCAGCATTGGCGTGATGCGGGTAGCGATCCGCACGGTCTCCAGCTGCTTGATCGCCGCGACGTCGAGCTGCTCGGTCGAGAGCGCGGGGTTGCGGGCGTACAGGAGGAGAAGCGGATAGACGGGGGGAACACGACCGGGGGTGCCGGCCCCGTCGAGGGCGGCGCGACCGGCACGGCGCAGGGGCCACTGGACGACCAGCCGCCCGGCCTCGAAAAGGGAATAGACGAAGAAGATCGCGATCGCGACCTGGACCGGCGTCAACAAGACGTCGGCCACGTTGCCAAGCAGTGACATGCAAACCACCTGCACCGACCGGGCGCCGCGATGGTTGGCGCGCGCGCAACGGCACGATGCCCTTCAGGAACCGAGGGAATCGACGAGGATGCCCGCGCGCCGCCGGTCAGGCGGCGGCAAACGACGGGCTGATTAGGCGAAGGCGGGTGGAGCGCGCGATCTTATGTCCGCCGGCCGGGCACTTTCCGGCGGCGGGACCGGATCCTCGAAGGAAATCCGGCCGATCTCGATACTGACGGGTTCGAACGTCGCCCCGACGGCGATCATGAGCGGCGCCACGATGATGCGACAGGCGTCGCAGCCGAAGCGCTTGCCTTGGTGAGTCGGGGCTTGCTCCTCCGCCGGGGCGTCGCCCTTGCAGAGAACCGGAAGCGATCCGTCCGGCAGCGCGTAGGCCGAAAGGTCGATGCCGGTCTGCGCCGATGCAGCATGCGACGCGTGCGGAGCGTTGACCGCGAGCGCGATCGACACCGCGTACAAGGCCGCGAGAGCCAAGCCAAGGTATCGTCGTGCGGCGCGCATCATGGCAGTGTGATCGTGCATTCAGGCAATGCTTGAGTCAATCGATGGAGGCGGGATCTGCGCGCCGGGCCGCTCTCATGCGCGCCGTCGCCGAGATCGGACCACCCGTTTCCAGGCCCGCGATCGACGGATGCGCGCGCCCACGACCGCTGCGAGTGCGACCACCCCGAGCGTCGCTTCGAGCAGCGTCAGGTAGAAAAGCTCCACGACGAACGCGGCGGTAGCCGTGATCGCGCGGCACGCCGCGGGAACGAAGGGAATCGCCAGGGCAAGCACTGCTGCCACGCAGGCGGCGGCGTTGCCCTCGATGAGAAAGCCCAGCCCGGCCGCGAGGCAGGCGTTCACGCTGGTGCCGCAGACCCAGGGCGGCAGCCCGATGGCGGCGCATGCTCTCATGCGACCCCGCCGCCGCTCACGGTGTCGGCCCTCGGGTCAATGGTGAAGCGGCCCGGGGAATGAGCGTGGGATCGCAGGCAACCATCGGTGCAGGCCCGCAGTCCGTCAGGGCGGCAATGGCACGCTGGGAAGACACGCGGCCCGCCGTCCAGGCGGCCACCAACCAGAGGACGACGCCGACCACCATGAGGCCGGCGAACAGGGCCGATGTCCATGGACGGTCCGCCTCTCGCCTCGCTCGGCCGATTGCCGGGCGGTCCGGCCGCGGCCCGGCGATCGAGGGACCCATGGCGAAGCCGACGGCGGCACAACAGGCCGGCAGCCACAGCACGTGCCAGAGTGAAAGTTCGGACGCCGGGGCCAGCATCATGCCGCGCAGCCCGCGGACATCGACGAGGATGATGAAAAGCTCGAAGACCGATACGACGAGGAAGGCTGCTGCACCTCCCGATAGGGCGGCGCGCAAGGCATGCCGCGTCTCTTCATCGTGACGATGCGGGTTCATGGAAGGATCCGATGCGTGTGCAGCCGCTGATGCGGCGCGAAGAAGGGAAGGACGGTCGGGGACCGTCGCGTCGACGAGCGATCAGGCGAGGGAAGGCGGGCCGCGCGGCGAGTGCGCGCCGAAGTCGCTGGCCCGGGGTCGGGTCTCGATGGAGGGCGGGAGGAAGCGCGCGGCCACGACGATGGCCGGCGGGTCGCAGCTCATGCCGCCGGCGGGCGCCAGCCCACCCTGCAGGAGTGGCAGGCAGTACAGGCAGTGCGGGCGGTCGGCGGCAGGAACCGGGCCGGGGGGCCCACCGTCGTTGTCCTGCGGCACCGCCTGCGATCGACAGAGCGCCCCGGCCACCGACGCGGCGAACCCGTCCTCGGCGACGACCAGCACGGCCGTCAGGGCGTTGGCGAACAACACGAGGCTGGCTGCCATGGCCAGGATCGCGTGGCGCAGGGTGCCCTGCGCCCGATCGATCCGCGTGTCGTAGGCCCGGCGCATCTAGCGCGACGCTCCCGAGGCCGCCGACCCGGCCGGCCACGGATCCGACAGCGCCGGGTTCGACAGGAAGCCCGGGTCGGTCAGGCTCTCGAGGAAGGCGACGAGGTCGGCCATCTCCTGCGGCGTCAGCGTGAAGCCGGGCAGGAACGGGCTGGTCAGCGGGCTGCGGGCGCGGCCGCCGGCGGCGTAGTGCCGGATCGCTTCCTCGAGGGTCGCGACGCTGCCGTCGTGCATGTAGGGCGCAGTCACCGCGACGTTGCGCAGGCTGGGCGTGCGGAACTTGCCCATGTCCTCGGCGCGGCCCGTGTGCTCCGCGAGGCCCGTGTTGTCCGCCGGGTAGGCGCCCTTGCCGTCGCGGTCGTACAGGCCGGTGTTGTGGAAGCCGAACTCGGCGAAAGGCTTGCGGCGGTGCACGAGGTTGTCGGTGAGGTGCACGCCGCCATGGCAGTGAAAGCACTCCAGCCGTTCGCTGAAGAACAGCGCCTCGCCGCGCTTCGCGGCCGGAGACAGGGCATTCTCCTGGCCGCCGTAGCGGTAACGGTCGTACGGCGAGTCGGCGGAGATCAGCGTGCGTTGGAAGGCGGCGAGCGCGCGGGTGATGGTGGCGAGGTCGATCGCCCCGTCGCGCTCGGGAAAGGCGCGGCGGAAGCGCTCGGGATAGGCCGGGTCGGCGGCGAGCCGCGCGAACAGTTCGCGCTCGTGGCCGGCCATGCCCATCTCGACCGGTGATTCGCCGAACAGCGGCAGCAGCGCCTGCTGCTCGAGGTGGCGCAGCAGCGGGTTGGCCCAGGTCAGCACCGGCCAGTAGCCGACGTTGGCCAGCGACTGGGCATTGCGCGGGTGCTGGTCGCCGGTGATTCCAGAGGGCCGGGCACGCCCGTCGGTGAAGGCGCGGGCCTGATCGTGACAGGTCGCGCAGGACATCGAGCCGTCGAGCGACAGGCGCCTGTCGTAGAACAGCCGTCGGCCAAGGTCGACCTTGGCGTCGGTCTGCGGGTTGTCCTCCGGCACGAGCGGCGGCGGCAACCACTCGGGCAATGGCCAACGATGGGTGTTGGCGACCTGTGCCCCGGCGGCACAGGTCCACAACAGCCCCAGCGCGAACGCCAGCCAGCGGACGCGCGGCATGGTTCAGCGCTGGACGCGGAAGAACTTCTGCTGGCCGCCCTGGCCGGCGAAGGTCAGTCCGAAGTTGCGCATGAGCGGGTTGCAGTCGCCGTCGTTGGGCGTCGACATGCAGCCGGCCGGGGACTCCGCCTGGTTGGTGTCGACATCGACACCGTCGAGCACCGCGCCGAGATCGGCGACGACGACGTCGCGTGCCGGATCGAAAGCGACGAACTCGATCACCGGGCGGTTCGGGTTGGCGCAGCCGGCGGGCGATTTCGTGGGCGAGTCGGCGGCGCAGACGGTGCTGCCGAGATGGATCGCGAAGCCCAGGCGGTTGCTGCCGGCGCGGTCGCCGAACTTCGGCATGTCGCCCGGCTTGATGTCCTGCGGTCGTCCGGTGCTGGCGAGGTCGATGCGCAGGAACTTGTACCCGCCCTGCCAGTTCCAGAACAGCGTCGTGAGGTTGAGGGGCGAAGGCGCGATGGTGGCGTCGGCGTGGTTGAGCTCGAACGGCACGCCGAGCGTGAAGCGAAGCCCCCGGTAGTCGCCGGCCGGCACCGTGCCCTTGACGACGTCGCGCGTCTCGTGGGTACCGGTCAGGCATGGGCCGCTGCGGTCCTCGAAGTCGAGCAGGGCGACGTTGCGGTGCTGCCAGCGCTCGTCCTGGTCGAGCTTGAGCGGTACCGCCTTGCCGGTCGCGTCGATCAGCGCCACGTCGGAGACGTAGAAGCGGAAATCCGACGGCGTGACGCGCGAGCGGGTGGCGCCGACACCGTCGAAGCTGCGGCCGCAGGCGAACGGCTTGTCCCCGACGCTGGCGGCAAAGCGGATGGTGACGGGCCTGTCGGCCTGCGCGAACGCCGGGGCGCAGGCCGCAGCGAGGACGAGGCCCGCCGGGAAGATCCGGGCGAGGAACGAAGCGATGGTCATGAGCGGGATCCTTCTCGAGGCAGGGCGGCAGGTGTGTCGCGGCTCTCGCTCTCGTCGACCAGCAAGGCCAGCAGCAGGAGGACGAGGGCCACCAAGGCGACCGCCACCGGCAGGCCGAGGCCGGCGATGGCGGTGGCGATCACCGCCAGGGCCGCCACGTTGGCGAGTCCCAGCGGCGTGAAGACGACGCGGCCGACGCCGGACACGACGTCGCGCGAAAGGCGCGCCGCGACGTCGGCACCGAAGCCAGCCGCCAGCATCGGGACGCGCAGTGCGCGGCGGATTGGCCCCAGGACGGCTTGGCCGGCTGCCAGCATGGCCGCGCCGGCGAGGACGGCCGCCCGGCCGATCTCGCGCAGGAGGTACCGGGGCAGGCCCTGCGGCCGGGAGAGCCATGCCGTGATGGCGCGGGCGATGCGCGGCAGGACCGTCAGGACCAGCCCGGCGGCTAGGCCGAGCTGCGTGCCGGTCATGCCGGCGGCCAGCGCCCCGACCGCCGCCCCGAGCAGGCCGTTGACGGCCAGGGCGGTGGCCAGTGCCCGTTCGGTGGAAGGGGGCGTCCGCATCGCGCCCTCAGTGCTTCATCGGTTCGGCCGAACCCGCGGCCTGCACGACGAAGTCGACGTCGATCTTGCCGGCCTTCTCGAACACCAGCGTGACCGGGACCTTGGTGTCCTTGGCCAGCGGACCCTTCAGTTCCATGAACATGATGTGGTAGCCGCCCGGCTTGAGCATGACGCTGCCGCCGGCCGGGATCTCGAGCCCTCCCGCCAGTTCGCGCATGCGCATGACGTTGCCATCCATCTTCATCTCGTGGATCTCGACGGTCTGCGAGGCGTTGCTCTGCGCGGCGACCAGCCGGTCGGGCGTCGTGCCCTTGTTGGTGATGACGACGTAGCCGCCGCCGGCCTTGGCGGTCGGCGCCGTGGCGCGCGCCCACGGGTGGCTGATCTCCAGCGAGCCGACCTTGTAGTCGTGGGAGAAAGCCGGCGTGGCGAAGGCCACCCCGACCAGGGCGACCAGGAATTGGCAACGGTACAACATCTCTCTTCTCCTCCAGTCAGTTGGAACGGGATTGCAGGTCCAGCCAGGCGCGGACCCGCGCCAGGTCGGCGACGCCCGGCAGCATGGGCGCCGTCTCGGCACGGTCGATCGCCACGGCGTACGGGATGTCGCGGACGCGGGCCTTGGCGAGCGCTGGAATCAGCGCCAGGCCGACGATGGCGGCAGCGGTCGCCGCGCGAACGGACAGCATGAAATTCTCTCCCCAGATGACAAACGAACGCGACGCAGGCCCGGGGGCTTGCGTTGCGGCTTCAGGTCGTCAGGTGGGGAAGGGTGGCGCGCGGGGTTGGGCGGGTCCGTCGCGGATGCCGACGGGCGTCAGCGCGTCGGCGGCGGCCAGCGGCCGGACCGGGCAGGAGGGCGGCTCGACCGCGACGAAGTCGGTCGAGGGCTCGCCGAGGAGCGGCGCCTGGGCGAGGCCGAGGCAGCACTCGTGGATCTGGTCGGCGGTCGGCGTGGCGTGGTCGTCGTCGGCCTGGTTCGCCGCGGGCAGGCAGAAGGCCGCCCACGTCGCCGGGCCGCCGTCGCGCAGCATCGCGGCATGGGCCAGCGGCTGCAGGAAGTTGAGGGTGATCGCAAACAGCGCCGCGGCCAATGCGGCCGCGCGCCAGCCCTGGTCGGAGCGCTTGCGAGTCATCTTCACAGTAAGGCACGGTTCGGCGGGCGGCGAAAGCGTCAGCTTGCCTCAGCCGAAGTTCGGGCTCGGACTCAGGCGCGGCGGCTCCACGCGACCGGCAGTGGCTGACCGTCGACATCGATCATGCGGAAACCGACCCCGTAGGCGGCCTCGATGATCGCCGGCCCGAGCGCCACCGCCGGCGGACCGTCGGCGACGACGTGGCCGCCCGCCAGCACCACCACGCGGTCGGCGAAGCGGGCGGCGAGGCCGAGATCGTGCAGGCTGACGACGACCGCGCCGCCGCGCGCGGCCTCGGCGCGCAGCACCGCCATGGTGTCGAGCGCGTAGGCGGGATCGAGGCTGGCCACCGGCTCGTCGGCGAGCAGCACGTCGGCCTCGGTGGCCAGCGCCCGGGCCAGCATCAGCCGGGCGCGCTCGCCCTGGGACAGCGCGTCGATCGGCCGGTCCGCGAAGCGTTCGCCATCGACGCGCGCGAGGGCACGGCCGATCGCCGCCGTGTCGGCCTCGGCCAGCGGCCGGGCGAGGTCGGCGCCGTGCGGCAGGCGGCCGAGCGCCACGAGGTCGCGGCCGAGCAGCGGCCAGTAGGCCTGCGCCGACTGCGGCAGGAAGGCGATGCGCCGCGCCCGCGCGGCGGGGCCGAGGGCGGCGAGCGGCTGGCCGTCCAGCGTCACCGTGCCGGCCGCCGGCGTCTCGAGACCGGCGAGGTGGCGCAACAGCGTCGTCTTGCCCGAGCCGTTCGGCCCGACGATCGCGGTGACCGCGCCGGCGGCGAAGGCGAGGCCGATGTCCCCGAGCACGCGGCGCATGCCGCGCTGGCAGGCGAGGCCCGCGGTGACCAGCCCCGTCATGTCGCCAGCCACGAGGCGCGGGCGCGGCGCACCGCGTAGACGAGGAACGGCGCACCGACCAGCGAGGTCAGGACGCCGAGCTGCAGTTCGACCGAGGTTGGCAGCAGGCGGATCAGGATGTCGGCGCCCATCACCAGCACGGCGCCGACCAGCATCGACGGCACCAGCGTCGCGCCGGGGCGGAAGCCGACCCGCGCCCGCACGAGGTGGGGCGCGATCAGGCCGACGAAGCCGATGACGCCCGCCACCGAGGTCGCCGCGCCGACCATCAGGCCGACGCCCAGCGTCAGGCGCAGGCCGAGCCGGCTGGTCTCGACGCCGAGGCTGCGCGCGGCGTCCTCGCCCAGCGACAGCGCGTCGAGGCCGCGGCGCGCGCCCTGCACGACCAGCGCGCCGGCGATGATGAACGGCGCGGCGAGGCCGAGGTAGCGCAGGTCGCGGTCGGCGATCGAGCCGGCCAGCCACAGCGAGATCTCCTGGTAGGCGAACGGGTTGGGCGAAAGCGCCAGCACCAGCGCGATCAGCGCGCCGGCCAGCGCGTTGATCGCCACGCCGACCAGCAGCAGCGACACCGTGCCGGTGCCGGCGCGCACCGCCGCCACCAGCAGGGTGACCGCGATCGCCGCGCCGGCGATGCCGGCCAGCGGCAGGGCCAGCACGAAGGTGGCGGCGAGGCCGCTGTAGAAGGCGCAGACGGCGGCGAAGCTGGCGCAGGCCGAGACGCCGATCACGCCGGGCTCGGCCAGCGGGTTGCGCAGCCATGCCTGCAGCACCGCGCCGCACAGGCCGAGCGCGCCGCCGACCAGCAGGCCGAGGGTGGCGCGCGGCACCCGCAGTTCCCAGAAGATCGCCCAGCCGACCTCGTTGCCCAGCCGCCACGGCCACACCGAGGGACCGACCGCCAGCGAGGCGAGGTACAGCACCGCCACCAGCGCGACCAGCCGCCGGTTCATCGCCGCGACTCCGCCAGCCGTTGCACGACCGCGAGGTTGTCGGGGCCGGCGCAGATCGTCTGGCGCAGCGGCACCGACGCGATCCTGGCGCGCCCGGCCAGGGCGGCGAGCGCGTGGTGGTCGATGAACTCGGTGGCGCGCGAGGGACTGTCGTTGGCGGCGCCGTCGAGCACCAGCAGGTCGGGCTGCCCGGCCAGCACCGCCTCGAGCGGCAGGCGGCCGAAGGCGCCGATGCCGAGCTCGGCCGCGAGGTTGCGCCAGCCGGCGAGGCGCAGCAGCTCGTCCATCAGGCTGCCGCCGCCA
Source organism: uncultured Reyranella sp. (assembly GCA_964420105.1). Taxonomy (GTDB): domain Bacteria; phylum Pseudomonadota; class Alphaproteobacteria; order Reyranellales; family Reyranellaceae; genus Reyranella. Next base: position 227,255 of record CAYQRL010000001.1, on the reverse strand, counting down.
GCGGTGGCGCGGTTGGCGCCCAGCACCGCGGCGACGCCGGCGGGCGTGGCCGGGGTCGCGAAGCCGCGGCGCCGCGCCCGCATGTCGTCGACCAGCGCGCGCGCGGCCTCGTCGCGGCCCAGCGCCCTGCCCATCTCGGCGATCAGCGCCTCGGCGCCGTCCAGCGACGACGCCCACGGCAGTTCCAGCAGCGGCACGCCGGCGCCGCGCAGCAGGTGCTTCACGACCGCCAGCTGGTCCTTGCCGACGATCACCAGGTCGGGACGCAGCGCGAGGATCGACTCGGCCGACGCGCGCACCGTCGGCAGCCGGCGCGCCTGCTCGGCCAGCATCGACAGGCGCGGATCGGTCGCGAGGTAGCTGACGCCCACGAGCTGGCCCGGCGCGGCGAGGCGCAGCGCGATCTGGTCGAGGCAGAGGTTGACGGTGACGACGCGTCGCGGTGGCTCGGCTCGCGCCGGCAGCAGCGGCAGCGCCGCGAGGACGACCGCCAGCAGCGGCCGCAGCCAGCCCGTCCTCACCGCGCCCGCCAGTTCGAGATCGCGCCGGCCTGCCAGTCGACCAGCAGGGTCGCCGGCGCGGCGGCGCCGTACGCGAAGGCGATGGCGCCGCCCGCGGCCACCACCGAGCGCGCGCCGGTGAAGTCCATCGAGTCGATGCCGGTGCGGTTGCACACCACCACCGGCCGGCCGGTGTCGGCCGAGGCACGCTCCCACTCGCCGTCGGGACCGTGGTGGCCGGGCGCCCAGGCGGCGGCCGAGACCAGCAGGTCGATGCCCGGCGTCGCCGTCTCGGCGACGAGGCGGCGCGAGTGGAGATCGGCACAGATCGCCAGCCCGAGCCGGCCGATGCCGGGGGCCGCCAGCACGGTCGCGCGGTCGCCCGGCGTCGACCACGATTCGGAACCGACGCGCAGCGCGTTGACCTTGCGATGCTGGCCGAGCCGGGCGCCGTCCGGCCCGAACAGGACGAGGCTGTTGAACAGCGCGCCGTCGGCCGCCTCGGGCGTGCCGAGCAGCAGGAAGGCGGCGCAGCGGCGGGCCAGCGTGGCCGCCCAGGCCAGGCGCCCGGCCTGGTCGGCCGCGATCCAGCCGGTGCCGATGACGTCGCGGAAGCCGTAGCCGCTCAGCGCCAGTTCCGGCGTCACGATCAGCCGGGCGCCGGCGGCGGCGGCCGCGCCCGCGGACGCCTCGATCTGCCGCCGGTTGTCGTCGAGCGCGCCGGGCCGCGGCGCGAGGTGCAGCAGGGCCAGCGTGACGGGATGTCCCGGGGTCGGGGTCATGACCGCCCGAGACTAGCCCGCCGGCCGGTCAAAAGCGCGCCTTGACGCCGAAGAAGGCCTGGAAATAGGGCGCCTGGAAGCCCTCGGGTTCCTCGTAGACCTGGTTCAGCACGTTCTCGGCGCGCGCGAACAGCTGGACCTTGGGCGTGACGTCGTAGGCCGCGGTGATGCGCAGCAGCGTGTACGGCGACGGCTGCATGATCGCGCCGGTGGTGGCGTTGAAGTCCCAGCGGCTCGAGACCTGGGTGACGCCGGCGCCGAAGCGCCAGCCGTCCCACGGCCGGATCTCGGTGCGGATGTTGAACGTGTCCTGCGGCCGGCGCACCAGCGGCTGGTTGGCGGTGACGTTGCGCGCGATCAGGAACGTGTACTCGAAGTTGAAGTTGATCCAGTCGTAGGGCGCCACCTGCACGGAGGTCTCGATGCCCTCGGTCTGGGCCTGGGCCACGTTCTCCAGCGACGTGAACGGCGGCGGGCACTGGATCAGGTTGCTGAAGCTGTTGAAGAAGTAGGTGAGGCTGGCGGTCACCTTGCGGTTCCACATGCCCTGCTCGACACCGACTTCCCAGCCGCGGCTGTATTCCGGCGACAGGTTGCGGTTGCCGGCGCAGAAGAAGCCGCTGCCGTACAGTTCGAACAGCGACGGCGCCTTGAAGGCGGTGCCGTAAGACGCCTTCACGCGCGTGTCGGTCGGCGCCCACAGGTAGGACGCGCCGGCCCGCCAGGTCGGCACCGTGCCGTAGGTGTCGTTCATGTCGACGCGGCCGGCGATGTTGAGGTTGAGGCTGTTGAACAGCGTCGTGCGCAACTGGCCGTAGACGCCGGTCTGGGCGATCGTGCCCCAGCCCTGGTCGCCGTCGGCGTTGTTGTAGGCCCACGAGCGGTCGAAATCGATGCCGCCGATGAAGGCCAGCTCGTCGAGCGCGCCGGCGTTCTCGGCGATGGTGAACAGGTTGCGCCAGTCGGCGCTCAGCCGCCGGCCGTTGAAGTAGGAATCCTCGGTGAAGGGGAAGGGGACCTGGACGCTGGGGAAGTCCTGCGAGTGCCGGTAGTCGGTGTAGTACGAGACGCCCAGCACCGGCTTCCAGCGGCCGTCGAGGTAGTTGCCGTCGATCTCGACGCGGTTCATGAACTGCTGCGTGTAGGTCGTGGCGTTGGGATCTTCCTGGCCGACCTGGTCGAAGTTCACGCGCGCGTCGATGAAGCGCGAGAACCACGAGACGTTGGTCGTGTCGGTGATCGCGTAGCCGAGCCGCGAGGCCAGCGTGATGTTGCGGTAGGGATCGATGTCGACGTAGGGGTTGTTGCGCGCCCAGAAGCGCGCCGGCACCGGCGTGTCGTTGGGCGAGAAGACGCCGGCCGCGGTGATGTTGTAGTTGAAGCGGCCCTCGCTGCCCTGGACGTAGGCGCCGCTGTTGCTCTGCAGCCGCGTGCCGAGCTCGGTGAAGGCGGCGCCGCTCATCGGCCCCTTGCCGGCCTTGGTCACCATGTTGACGACGCCGCCCATCGCCTGGCTGCCGTACATGGTGCTCATCGGGCCGCGCACCACCTCGATGCGGTCGAGGTTCTCGGTCAGGTAGTTGGCGAAGTCGACGGCGCCGCTCGCCGCCGACGGGTCGCTGACGTTGATGCCGTCGATCAGCACCAGCGTGTGGTTGGAGTTGGCGCCGCGCACGAACACCGAGGTCAGGGTGCCGGGGCCGCCGTTCTGCTGCACCGACACGCCCGGCACCGAGCGCAGCACGTCGCCGACGGTGCGCAGCTGGCGCTTCTGCATGTCCTCGCCGGTGATCACGGTGTAGCTGCCGGTGACCTTCGACGGGTCGGTCGGGTAGCGGTCGGCGGTGACGACCACGTCCGGCATCATGCCGGTCGGCGCGGTCTGCGCCCGCACCGCGACGGGAAGCGCGGCGAGCACTGAAAAGGCGAGCATGATTCGACGTATCGGCAGCATCTGGCGATCTCCCAAGCAACAACGCACGAGGCGCGTCACCGCTCGGTTGACCGTCCCGCTGGAACTGCCCGTCCAGGGGAGAGCGACGCTATCGCCGGCAGGTCTTCTGGCTCGCGGGTCTCGGCTCGTGCCCGCCTTCCCGGACCGTGGGGTCCAGTGGCTCCGTGGGCACTCGCTCGCCGCTTACAGCTGCGGGTACAGCCGCCGATTGACCCCGGGGACGGGGCGCACGGCGTTCCCTTTCTCACCTCCGGTTAGGGAGGACCGTCGATGGGGGTATGCATAGCGCCGCCGGGCGGCGCGTCAAGAACCGGTTGTCGGCCGCTCCGTCCAGCGGGCCTGGCGCCGGGCGACCCGCTGGCCCAGCGCCTGCCAGCGGTCGGCGGCGTCGCCGCCGCCGAACGCCGCGCGCTTGCCGGCCAGCAGGCCGGGATGGCCGTGGCGCCGCATCAGCGCCTGGAAGGCGGCGTGCCGCGCCGGGTCGAACGCCGGCGCCTGCCCGGCCGGGCGCTCCAGCGGGTGGGCGGGGAACAGCGACAGCCCGACCACGGCGTCGTCCGGCACCGGCACGGTCGCGGCATGGTCGCGGTCGTGGGCCAGCAGTCCGGGCAGCACGTGGGTGTGCGGTCCCTCCGGCGACACGCCGTCGGGCGGCGGGATCGGCTGGAAGACCTCGACCCGCCCCAGCCGGCTGCGGAACACGCGGTGCGGGCCGAGCCGCGGCATCAGCCGGAACAGGTCGTGGTCGTGCGACAGGAACGCCTTGCCGCGGGCGGCGCGCAGTGCGGCGAGCGTCTCCGGGTCGGCGCTGCGCACGCAGATCTCGAACGCCTCGCCGCCGATCCCGAGGTCGAACAGGATGCCGTCGCGATCCGCGGCACGCACCGCGTCGCCGTCGGGGCCGAGCTCGGCGATGGTGGTGCGGCCGCCCATCCGCGCCGCCGCGCGCGGCAGGCACAGGGCGATGCCGTGGGTCCAGCCGTCGGGCGCGCTGGCCGGCGCCTCCCAGGCGACGGCGCGGGTCGCCGCCGCGAGGTCGATGCGCAGCGCCCCGCGCGCGGTGCTGATCGACAGCGCGGCGGCATCGAGCGCGGCCGGTTCGCCGGCATCGCGGTGGAACTCGGCGACGGCGCCGAAGCGGCCGCAGCTCCACGACGCGGCGGGGTCGTGCAGGTGCTCGAGCAGGAGGTCGCGCAGGTCGTGGGAGGGCATTCGGCGGCGAGCTTGCGGGTCTGCCGCCGGGGCGTCAAATCCCGGGAATGCGCCAGTCGTTGGCGCGCAACGCGTCGATCAGCACCCAGGCGCCGATCAGGGCGAACAGCACGGCGGCGATGCGCCGGACCCAGGCCAGCGGCACCACCCGCGTGATCGCTTCGCCGAGGTACACCGCCGGCACGTTGGCGATCATCATGCCGATCGTGGTGCCCAGGGCGACCAGCTCGATGTTGCGGAACTGCGCCGCCAGCAGCGAGGTCGCGATCTGCGTCTTGTCGCCGATCTCGACCAGGAAGAAGGCGATGGTGGTGGTGAGGAAGACGCCGCGCGCCGGCAGGTTGCCGGCGCCCTCGTCCTCCTTGTCGGGGATCAGCGCCCAGCCGGCCATGGCGAGGAAGGCGAGGCCGACCACGAACTGGAAGACCAGGCCACCCAGCCACTCCGACACCAGGTAGCCGAGGCCGGCGGCGCCGGCATGGTTGAGCAGCGTGGCGACGAAGATGCCGGCGATGATCGGTCCCGGCTTGCGGAAGCGGGCGGCGAGCACGATCGCCAGCAACTGGGTCTTGTCGCCGATCTCGGCGATGGCGACGACGGCGATCGAGGTGAGGATGGCTTCCATGGCGGCAGGGACTCGACGGCCGGCGACGCACGACGACACGGACACCCCGCCGACCCGCAGGGGACGCGCCGTCGGTCTCGCCAGTCCGGCCCGGGCCATCGCCCGGGTTCCGCCGCCTGCGCCATGGCCGCGGCGCGAAGCCGAGGCCAAGCCTGTTGACGCAGGCTCCGCTCGAAGCGGACGGTTACTCCCCGAAGGAGCGCGGTGGGTAACACGCCGCCCCGGCGGCGGGGGTGCGGTCTGCTGTCACGGCGTGGCCCGGCTACAGGCCGAGCGCGCGCAGTCGCGGGTCGCTCGACCTGCGGGCGAAGCCGCGCAGCTGCCACAGCGCGGCGAGGTGCAGGCCGGGAAGATGCAGCCGGCCGTCGTCGAGGTCGGCCATGAAGCGGTCCCACGGCACGAGGTGGGTGCGGATCATCTCGCCGGGGTCGAGCGCCTGTTCCGCCACCTTGCGGGCGTCGAGCGCGAGGAAGACGTGCTCGCGGTTGCTCTGGCGCGCGGTGTTGGGGAACGACGCGCCGAGGAAATGCCAGTCGTCGGCGGCGAAGCCGGTCTCCTCCAGCAGCTCGCGCCGCGTCGCCTCGAGGAAGTCCTCGCCGGCCTCGGCGGTGCCGCACGGCAGCTCGAACGACGGCCGCCCGATGCCGTGGCGGTACTCCTCGATCAGCACGATCTCGCGCGCCGGCGTCAGCGCGATGGCGGCGATCCACTCCGGGAACTCGATGACGTGGTACGGCGACAGCACGGTGCCGTTGGGCACCCGCACGGTGTCGCTGCGCAACGCCAGCCAGCGGTCGCGGTAGGAGTACCGGGACTCCAGCACCTCCCACGGCCCGACCTCGGCGGCAGGCGGCTTCGGCGGCGCGGCCATCACACCGCCGTCCAGCCGCCGTCGACGACCAGCTCGGCGCCGGTGACGTAGGACGCCTCGTCGGAGGCGAGGAACAGGATCGCGTAGGCGACCTCGTCGACCTCGCCGGCGCGGCCCATCGGCACGCCCTTCAGGGTCTTGGCGCGGCTGGCCGGGTCGGCCGTGACGCCCGAGGTGCGCATCGGCGGCATCAGGCCGGGATGCACCGAGTTGACGCGGATGCGGTCCTTGCCGTGCTGCGCCGCGCCGGCCTTGGTGATCAGGCGCACCGCGCCCTTGGAGGCGTTGTAGCCGACGTGGATGTAGCCCTGGCCGACGATGCCGGAGATCGACGACAGGTTGATCACCGAGCCGCCCTTGCCCGCCTTCTTCATCGCGGCGATGCCGTGCTTCATGCCGAGGAACACGCCGGTCGAGTTGATGTTCATCAGCCGGTGCCAGGCGGCGGTATCGTAGAGGTCCTGCTCGGCCGAGCCGGAGATGCCGGCGTTGTTGACCAGCACGTCGAGCCCGCCCTCGGTCGCGACGACGCCCGCGATCGCGGCCTGCCACTGCGCCTCGTCGGTGACGTCGAGGTGGACGAAGCGGGCGCGGCCGCCGGCCTTCTCGATCTCGGCCACCACCCTCGCGCCCTCGGCGTCGAGGACGTCGGCCACGATCACCGCCCGGGCGCCCTCGCGGGCGAACAGGCGCGCGGTGGCGGCGCCCATGCCGGAGGCGGCGCCGGTGACCAGCGCCACCTTGTCCTTCATTCGCATGTCCCGTGCTCCTTTTTCAGGCCATCTTGAGGCCGACGATGCCGGCCACGATCAGCAGGATCGACACCACGCGCAGGGTCGTGGCCGGGTCGCCGAACATCACGATGCCCACGACGAAGGCGCCGACTGCCCCGATCCCGGTCCAGACCGCGTAGGCGGTGCCCATCGGGATGACCCGCTGCGCCAGCATCAGGAACGCGCCCGAGGCGAGGATGGCGACGATCGCCACCAGCAGCCACAGCGGTTGGATTCCCTTGTCGTTCCAGCCCAGCTTCAGCCCCAGCGGCCAGCCGATCTCGCAAACGCCCGCCAACAGAAGATAAACCCATGCCATTCCGGTTTCTCCTTATGTATACGGTCCGGAGCCGTCGTTGACGGCGGCATCGCGGCCTGTTCTGATTGAGAGTTGCACGCATCTTGCAGGATAGCGAGAGCGTCGCAGGGAATGACTTGAGGGGTATGGGAGCCTGTCATGAACGAACGTGATTTGCGCCAGCTGATCGGCGCGGTGAAGCATGGGAAGCTGTCGCGACGCGGCTTCGTGCGGAAAATGGCGGCGGTCGGCCTGACCGCGCCGATGGCGACGCAGCTGCTGGCCCATTCGGGCGTCGCGATGGCCCAGTCGAAGCCGAGCTACAAGCCGACCAAGCGCGGCGGCGGCGGCCTGCTGAAGGTGCTGTGGTGGCAGGGCCCGACGCTCCTGAACCCGCACTTCGCGGTCGGCACCAAGGACCAGGACGGCAGCCGCATCTTCTACGAACCGCTGGCCGGCTGGGACGCGGAAGGCAACCTGCGGCCGGTGCTGGCGGCGTCGATCCCGAACGCCCAGGATGGCACGCTGGCGGCCGACGGCCGGTCGGTGACCTGGAAGCTGAAGCAGGGCGTGAAGTGGCACGACGGCAAGCCGTTCACCGCCGACGACGTCGTCTTCAACTGGCAGTACGCCAAGAACCCGGGAACCGCGGCGACCACCAGCGGCTCCTACACCGACATCACCGTCGACAAGATCGACGACTACACGGTCAAGGTGACCTTCCCCAAGCCGACGCCGTTCTGGGCCGATGCCTTCGTCGGCAACCGCGGCATGCTGATCCCCAAGCACCTGTTCGAGGCCTTCATCGGCGACAAGTCGCGCGACGCCCCGACCAACCTCAAGCCGGTCGGCACCGGTCCCTACAAGTTCAAGGACTTCAAGCCGGGCGACATGGTGTCGGGCACCATCAACACCGACTACCACATGGAGAACCGGCCGTACTTCGACGCCATCGAGATGAAGGGCGGCGGTGACGCGGTGTCGGCGGCGCGCGCGGTGCTGCAGACCGGCGAGTTCGACTTCGCCTGGAACCTCCAGGTCGAGGACGAGATCCTCCAGCGCCTCGAGAAGGGCGGCAAGGGACGCGTCGCGATCTCGCCTGGCGGCAACATCGAGCACATCGGCGTCAACACCACCGACCCGTGGACCGAGGTCGACGGCGAGCGCGCCAGCCTCAAGACCAAGCACCCGAGCTTCCAGGATCCGGCGGTGCGCCAGGCGCTGGCGCTGCTGATCGACCGCGATTCGGTCGAGAAGCACATCTATGGCCGCACCGGCCAGGCGACGGCCAACTTCGTCAACAATCCCGAGCGCTTCCGCTCGAAGACGACGAAGTACGAGTTCAACGTCGACAAGGCCAACGAGCTCCTCGACAAGGCCGGCTGGGCGAAGGGGCCGGACGGCATCCGTGCCAAGGACGGCAAGAAGCTCAAGTACGTCTTCCAGACCTCGATCAACCAGCCGCGCCAGAAGACCCAGGCGATCGTCAAGCAGGCCTGCCAGAAGGCCGGCATCGACATCGAGATCAAGGCGGTGACGGCGTCGGTGTTCTTCTCGTCGGACGTCGCCAACCCCGACACCTACCCGCACTTCTACGCCGACCTGCAGATGTACACGACGACCATGACGCAGCCGGACCCGGAAGTGTTCCTCAACCAGTTCTGCTCGTGGGAAGCCGCGACGCGCGAGAACAAGTGGCAGGGCCGCAACATCACGCGCTGGCGGAACAAGGAGTACGACGACACCTACAAGGCCGCCCAGGTCGAGCTCGACCCGGTCAAGCGCGCCGCCATGCTGATCAAGTGCAACGAGCTGGCGGTCAACGACCAGGCGGTGATCCCGGTGGTTGCCCGCCCGGGCGTCCAGGCGATCGGCAACAAGCTGGTCGCCGAGATGAGCGGCTGGGACAACAACACCTGGGACCTCCCGAACTGGTACAAGGAAGGCTGATCGGCCTTCGATGAACCGCAGCTGGTTCCTGAGACGACTGCTCCTGCTGATCCCGGCGATGCTCGGGATCAGCCTGGTGCTCTACACCGTGCTCGCGCTCGCGCCGGGCGACCCGTTCGGCGAACTGACGACCAACCCGTCGGTTCCGCCGGAGGTCGCGGCGGCGCTGCGCGCCAAGTTCGGCCTCGATGACCCGGTCATGGTCCGCTACGTGCGCTGGCTGCTGGCCATGCTGCAGGGCGACTGGGGCTTCTCCTTCGTCAGCCGCGTCAACGTCGACACGCTGATCCTGCAGCGGCTGCCGACCACGCTGATCGTGATCGGCGCGGCCCAGGTGCTGGCCATCCTGGTGGCGCTGCCGGTCGGCGTGCTGGCCGGCACGCGGCCCTACTCGGTGTTCGACCAGGTCGCCAACACGCTGGCCTTCATCGGCTTCTCGCTGCCGACCTTCTTCACCGGCCTGCTGCTGATCCTGGTGTTCTCGATCCAGCTCGACTGGCTGCCCTTCGTCTACCGGGCCGACATCACCGCGACCGGCTGGCGCTTCTACTGGGAGCACGTCCGGCAGTCGATCATGCCGGTCATGGTGCTCGGCCTGTTCCAGGGCGCCTCGCTGGTGCGCTACGTGCGCTCCTCGGTGCTCGACGTGGTCAAGCTCGACTACGTCACGACGGCGCGCTCCAAGGGCATCGGCGAGCGCAAGGTCATCACCCGCCACGTCGTGCGCAACGCCCTGATCCCGGTGGTGACCCTGGTCGCGCTGCAGATGCCGATCGTGTTCGGCGGCGCCATCGTCACCGAGCAGATCTTCCGCGTCCCGGGCATCGGCTCGCTGCTGATCTCGGCGATGCTGGCCAACGACACGCCGGTGGTCATGGCGGTGACCTTCGTGTTCGCCTGCCTCGTCATCTTCTTCAACTTCCTGGCCGATATCCTGTATGCCTGGCTCGACCCCCGCATCGCTTTCCGCTGAGCCCGGCAAGGGCGCCGTGCCGGCCGCGCCCGCGCGCAAGGCGCAGCGCTTCTCGCCGTGGCAGGAGGCGTGGCGCCGCTTCCGTCGCCACAAGATGGCCGTGGTCAGCGTGGTCATCCTGATGACCATGGTGCTGGCGATCGTGGTCGGTCCCTTCGTCTGGCGCGTGCCGATCAACGAGATCGACTTCGCGGCCAAGCTCGAAGGCCCGTCGTGGAACCACCCGCTCGGCACCGACGATCTCGGCCAGGACGTGCTGGCGCGCGTGCTCTACGGCGGCCGGGTGTCGCTCGCCGTCGGGCTGGCGGCCATGGTCGTGGCGATCTTCGTCGGCGTCCTGGTCGGCGCGATCTCCGGCATGGCGAGCGGGCGGGTCGACGCCGTGCTGATGTGGCTGGCCGACCTGTTCCTGTCGCTGCCGCAGCTGCCGCTGCTGCTGCTGATCATCTACCTGTTCCGCGACGCTCTGAAATCGGTGCTCGGCCCCGAGGGCGGCGTCTTCGTGATGATCGTCATCGTGATCGGCGGCCTGCGCTGGATGCCGGCGGCGCGGCTGGTGCGAGCGCAGTTCCTGAGCCTGCGCGAGAAGGAATTCGTCGAGGCGGCGCGCGCGCTCGGCGCATCGCGCACCCGCCAGGTCATGCAGCACATCCTGCCCAACGCGCTGGGGCCGGTGATCGTCGCGGCGACGATCGACGTCGCCGCCGCGATCATCGCCGAGTCGACGCTGTCGTTCCTCGGGCTGGGCTTCCCGCCCGACATCCCGACCTGGGGCCGCCTGCTGGCCGACGCCAAGGACTACCTCGACATGGCGACCCACTGGGCGCTGGCGCCGGGCATGGCGATCTTCCTGACGGTGCTGGCGATCAACTTCATCGGCGACGGGCTGCGCGACGCGCTCGACCCGCGCCGGGTCATCTGAGGCGGACGTGGCCGACACCCTGCTCGACATCCGGGGCCTGAAGACCTGGTTCCAGACCGACGACGGCCTGGTGCGCGCGGTCGACGGCGTCGACCTGCATATCGACCGCGGCGAGACGCTGGGCGTGGTCGGCGAATCCGGCTGCGGCAAGACCGTCACGGCACGCTCGGTCCTGAAGCTGATCGACATGCCGCCCGGCCGCTTCGAGGCCGGCCAGATCCTGTGGCAGGGCAGGGACCTGATCCCGCTCGACCAGGCCGAGATGAACAAGATCCGGGCGCGCGAGATCGCCATCGTCTTCCAGGAGCCGATGACCTCGCTGAACCCCGTCTACACGGTCGGCCAGCAGATCGCCGAGGTGATCGCGCTGCACCAGAAGCTGTCGCCCCGGCAGGCGATGGCCGGCGCCGCCGAGATGCTGCGGCTGGTCAACATTCCCAACCCGCAGCGCCGCGTCCACGACTACCCGCACCAGTTCTCCGGCGGCATGCGCCAGCGCGTGATGATCGCGATGGCGCTGTCGTGCCAGCCCAGGCTCCTGATCGCCGACGAGCCGACCACCGCGCTCGACGTCACCATCCAGGCCCAGATCCTGGAGCTGATGCAGGAGATGAAGGAGAAGTTCGGCATGGCGATCATGCTGATCACCCATGCGATGGGCGTGGTCGCCGAGACCTGCCAGCGGGTGACGGTGATGTACGCCGGCAAGGTGGTCGAGGAGGCGCCGGTCGAGGCGCTGTTCGCGACGCCGCGCCACCCCTACACGCAGGGCCTGATCCGCTCGATCCCGCGCATCGACCGCGCCAACGAGAAGAAGCGGCTCGAGGCGATCGCCGGCACCGTGCCGAGCCTGCTCGACCCGCCGCCGGGCTGCCGCTTCGCCCAGCGCTGCAAGTTCGCCACCGAGGCCTGCACCCGCGAGATGCCGCCGCTCAAGGAAGCGGCGCCCGGCCACTTCGTGAGGTGCATCCTGTGAGCGCCGACAACAATCCGCTGCTGTCCGTCCGCGACCTGCGGAAGCATTTCGCGATCAAGGGCGGCCTGCTCTCGCGCGAGGTCGATCGCGTCCACGCCGTCGACGGCGTCAGCTTCGACATCCAGCCCGGCGAGACGCTGGGCCTGGTCGGCGAATCGGGCTGCGGCAAGTCGACCACCGGGCGCTGCATCCTGCGCCTGATCGAGCCGAGCTCGGGCGAAGTCCTGTTCCGGGGCGCCGACGTGCGCAAGATGAGCGGCGAGACGCTGCGCGCGCTGCGCCGCGACATGCAGATCATCTTCCAGGATCCCTACGCGTCGCTGAACCCACGCCTCACGGTCGGCGCGATCATCGGCGAGGCCCTGACCATCCACAAGCTGGCGCCGAACCGCCAGGCGCTGGAGGACCGCGTCGTCCAGCTGCTGGAGAAGGTCGGCCTGCAGCCCGACCACATGCGCCGCTTCCCGCACGAGTTCTCCGGCGGCCAGCGCCAGCGCATCGGCATCGCCCGCGCGCTGGCGGTCGAGCCCAAGCTGATCGTCTGCGACGAGCCGGTGTCGGCGCTCGACGTTTCGATCCAGGCCCAGGTCATCAACCTGCTCGAGGACCTGCAGGAGGAGTTCGGGCTCACCTACCTGTTCATCGCCCACGATCTCAGCGTCGTCGAGCACATCTCGACCCGGGTGGCGGTGATGTACCTCGGCCGCGTGGTCGAGATCGCGGCGTCGCGCGATCTCTACGACACGCCGCTGCATCCCTACACCGAGGCGCTGTTGTCGGCGGTGCCGATCCCCGACCCGACGGTGAAGCGCAAGCGCATCATGCTGCAGGGCGACGTGCCCAACCCGATCCGGCCGCCGTCGGGCTGCCACTTCCACACCCGCTGCCCGATCGCCAAGCCCGACTGCGCCCAGCGCGTGCCCGAGTTGCGCGAGGCCCGGCCGGGCCACTGGGTGAGCTGCCACTATCGAGGCTGATGAAACGTCCCTCGCTGCGCTCGGGACGACAGCCTTTCCCTGTCATCCCGAGCGACAGCGGAGGACCCTTCTTCCTCACCCCCGCGGCGTGAACACGTCGATGTCCCGGATCCCGATCAGGGCCTCGATCTCCGCCACCTTCTTCACCACCTTCTCGAAGCCGTCGGCGCCGAACACCTGGCGCTCGCGCTTCTCCATGTCCCCGGCCAGCGCCCAGTAGTCGGCGTCGGTCACCAGGTGGCGCAGGGTCGGGAACAGGTCGGTGGCCTCGCGTGCCTCGTGCGGCCGGTACATCGCCACGAACGCCTGGATGTCGCGGCCCATCGCCTCGCGGGCCTCGCGCGCGCGCGCCTGCGGCGCCGCCGCGCGGATGCGCTCCGTGAGCCGGCGTCCCGCCTGGTGCTGGGCGGTCAGCACGTTCACCAGCTCGACCATGCGTCCGGCCTTGCGGAACACCGGGAAGACCAGCTCCTCCTCGGCCTTCTCGTGGTAGTCGTGCGTGAACGCCTGCGCGATCTCGGCGGCGCGGCCGAACACCGCCGGGTCGATGTCCTCGCCGTGGCCGAGCCGGCGCAGGCCGCTCTCGTAGACCAGCATGACCCGGTCGAGCACGGCGTGCTCGCGCATCAGGTCCTCGGGCGCACTGATCGTCTCCGCCGGTCGCGGCTTGGCCGGGTCGCGGGCCAGCGCGGGCATGGCCAGCGCCAGGCCCGCGGCGCCGAGGGGAAGAAACGTGCGTCGTCGGATCGGCATGGCGCAGCTCCTTTCGCGATGGAAAGAAACGAGCCGCGCCGGCCGCCGGTTGCGTCCTAGTTGCCGCCCAGCTTCCAGCCGACCTGTTTCGCCAGGTCCTGGAAGAAGTCGATGTCGTAGGCCCGTTCCGGCTCCGCCCGCACCAGCCGGTCGATCTGCTCGGCGTCCTTGCCGACCAGGATGCGCCAGCGGTCGGCCTTGACGCCGTCGAGGATGACCTTCGCCGCCTCGGCCGCCGTCATCGGTGCTTCCTCGAGGAATTTGCGCGCCCGCTCGTGCGCCAGCTTGCCGATGTCGGCATCGCTCAGCTTGCCGACATCGACGCCCATCGAGGCGACGCGTGCCCGCATCTGCGCCAGTTCCTTCGGCGTGAACTCGGGCGACTCGGTGTTCGCCTGGATCTTGCGCGAGTTGGCCACGATCGAGGTGCCGATGTGGCCCGGCATCACCACCGAGCAGCGGATGTGCGGCGCGTTGATGCGCAGGTCGGTCTGCAACGCCTCGCTGAAGCCCTTCACCGCGAACTTGGCGGCGCTGTAGGCGGTGTGCGGCACCATCGGGCCGACCGAGGCCCACAGGCCGTTGATGCTCGAGGTGTTGACGATGTGGCCGGCGTCGGCCTTCAGCATCATCGGCAGGAAGGCGCGGGTGTTGTAGTAGACGCCGAACCAGCAGATGTTGAAGGTGCGTTCCCACTCGGCGCGCTCGTGCACGATCATGCTGCCGCCGCCGCCGATGCCGGCATTGTTGAACAGGAGGTGGATGCGGTCGGTGTCGTGGTCGCGCGCCACCGCGGCGGCGAAGGCCTTGACCTGGGCCTCGTCGGAAACGTCGGCGACGAAGCTGGTGACGCGCAGGCCCTGCGGCAGGCCGTCGGCGACGCACTGCCGCTTGGTCTCCTCCATCGCCGCCGCCGAGACGTCGCACATCGCGACGTGGCAGCCCTCGGCCACCAGTTGCCGGGCGAGTTCGCGCCCCATGCCGGTGCCGCCGCCGGTGATGACGGCAATTCGCCCTGCGAGATCCTTCATGACGTTTCCCCGTTTCCTTCTGGCGAGTGAGCGTCCCAAGCGGCGGGCCGGATGACAAGGCCCACGGCGGCGACTAGCCTCGCTTCATGCTGCTCGAAACACTCCTCCCGCTCGGCAAGGTCGATCCCGGCCTGCGCGCGCCCGAGATCCCGCTCGACCTGTCGAGCGTCGCCGCCAATGCCCGCCTGCTCGACGAGATCGGCTACGACGGCATGGTGGTCGAGGAGACCAAGGACGATCCCTTCGTCATCATGGCGCTGGCGGCGCAGGCGACCGAGCGGCTGAAGATCGCGACCTCGGTGGCGATCGCCTTCCCGCGCAGCCCGACCGTGACGGCGATGAGCGCCTGGACGCTGCAGAAGCTGTCGAAGGGCCGGTTCACGCTGGGACTGGGCACCCAGGTCAAGGCGCACATCGAGCGCCGCTTCGGCATGCCGGCCTCGCCGGCCGGGCCGTGGATCCGCGAGTACATCCACGCCGTGCGCGCGGTCTGGGACTGCTGGCAGAACGGCAGCAAGCTCGACGTGCGCGGCCCGCACTACAACATCAACCTGATGGTGCCGCTGTTCAATCCCGGCCCGATCGAGCATCCGCGCATCCCGATCCAGCTCGCCGCCGTCAACCCGGTGATGAGCCAGGTGGTGGGCGAGGTCGCCGACGGCCTGCGCGCCCACCCGGTCTGCACCCCGTCCTACATCGAGAAGGTGATGCTGCCGGCGGTGCGCGCCGGCGCCGCCAGGGCCGGGCGTTCGCTCGACGGCTTCCAGGTCTGCATGAAGCCGCTGGTCGCGACCGCGGCGACCGAGGAGGAGCTGGTCCCCAAGGTGCGCGACACCCGCGCCCGCATCTCGTTCTACGCCTCGACGCCGCAGTACCGCGCCGCCTTCGACCATCTCGGGCTGGGGGCGCTTGCCGACGAGCTCAAGCTCCTGTCGCGGGCGCAGCGCTGGGAGGAAATGCCGCGCTTCATCGACGACAGGATCCTCGAGACCTTCGTGACCATCGGCACCTACGACCAGATCGCCAGGAAACTGGTCGACCGCTACGCCGGCGTGGTCACCCACTGCGAGTTCTCGATCCCGGTCAACGGCCCCGCCGACAAGGAGCGCCTGCGCGACCTCGCGAAGACGATCCAGTCGGAGAGCCTGGCGAAGGCGCAGGCGGCGATCAGGGGCTAGGCGCTACTCCGCCGCCGCGGCCTTGCGGGTGTCGATGCCCTTCATGGTGCCGCCGTAGCGGTCGGTGAAGGCCGCGGTGTCGATCTCGTCGAGCTCGATCTCGCGGTTCAGCACCTTCTCCTTCCACTTCAGGAGTTCCGGGTGCGCCGCCTGGAACTCGGGCATCACCTCGGTGGCGAACAGCTCGAGCGATTCGCAGATGTGCTCGTGGGTGTTCTTGCCGGCCTGGTTCAGCAGCACCACCTGGTCGATGTTGGAGGCCTGGAACTTGCGCAGCTTGCGCCGGATCGTCTCGGGCGAGCCGATCAGGCCGCCGCGCAGCGCCGCCTGGTGGGCCTCGGGGTTGGCCTTCTTCCACTTCTGGTACTCGTCCCACATGTTGACCGTGCCGGCCGGCGGGCGGCGGCGGTCGGCCGACTGGCCGTAGAAGCGCAGGGCGAACTGGAAGAACGTGTCGCCGTCGGCGCGCTCGCGCGCCTCCTCGTCGGTCTTGGCGCACATGAAGAACGAGACCAGCGCGATATTCGGGTTGGCCTTGTAGTCGCAGAGCTTCTTCTGCCGCTTCACGAAGGCATTGTAGTAGGCGTGCACCCAGGCGTGTGCGGCGTCGGCGGAGACGAACTGGAAGCCCAGCGCGCCCATGCCCCACTCGCCGCAGGTCGCCAGCGTCTGCAACTGCGAGCACGCCACCCACAGCGGCGGGTGCGGCTTCTGCAGCGGCTTCGGCACGACCATGCGCAGCGGCATGTCGAAGTGCTTGCCGTGGTGCTCGCTCGGCCCGTCGCGGAACATCGGCATGATCGCGCGCACGGCTTCCTCGAAGATCTCGCGCTTGTTCTCCATGGTGACGCCGAACGGCTCGAGCTCGGTGATCGACGCGCTCTCGCCCATGCCGAACTCGGCGCGGCCGCTCGACAGCAGGTCGAGCGTCGCGACCCGCTCGGCGATGTGCGAGGGGTGGTTGGTGGTCAGCTGCAGGATGCCGTGGCCGAGCCGGATCTGCTTGGTGCGCTGGCTGGCTGCCGCCAGGAACGAGGCTGGCGAGGGCGAGTGCGAGTACTCCTCGAGGTAGTGGTGCTCGACCTGCCACGCGTAGTCGTAGCCCAGCCGGTCCGCCAGCTCGAGCTGCTCGAGCGCGTTCAGGTAGAGGCGATGCTCGTCGCCCTCCTTCCAGGGGCGCGGCAGCTGCAACTCGTAGAAGATGCCGAACTTCATGCGCGTTTCCTTCCCGGGGTGCTTCTTGTGCCCCCATCCTGCGCGCAATCGGCGGCCTTGCAAACCCTCGGACGGGTCAGGCCCGGCGGCTGCGGAACAGCAGCGCGACGATGCTGCCGCCGACCACCGATGCCAGCACCAGCAGCCCGAACAGCCCGGCCGCCGTCCACAGCAGCCAGGTGGCGAGCGAGCGGCGGACCGCCGCGACCTCGGCGGTGATGCGCTCGACCGTGCCCAGCTGCTGGCGCAGGCTCGACAGCTCCGGCGGCACGACCGCGCGCTGCACCCGGTCGATCGCCGCGTTGGTCGCGCGCTCGACCGCGACCGCGACCGCGGCCGAGACGATGCGCTCCACCGTCGCCGCGTCGATCCCGGGGATGCCGCTCGGCCGGGCCTGCGGCGGCGGCGTCGCCGGCGCGATCACCTGCGCCACCCGTTCGTCGCCGCGCGCCGCCCCGACGGACAGCCCGCCCGCGAAGCCGGCGGCAAGCAGGGCGAGGGTGGCGGTAGCGGAGCGGAGAGAGAGTTTCATGGCTGGTCTCGCGGAAGGCTGGGGCAGGGCGTCCGGGGCTTGGTACCCGCTGCCGGACTCGAACCGGCACGGCCTCGCGGCCTCGAGATTTTAAGTCTCGTATGTCTACCATTCCATCAAGCGGGCGCGGCGCGACCATAGGATAGGGGCGCGGGGATTGTCATCGGGGACCGTTCAACTCATCCGCCCCAGTCGAACCCCGCGATCATCCCGCCCTCGACCCAGGTACGCAGCAGCGTCGCCGCCCGTGCCGCGGCGTGGTCGTCGCCGACGAACGGCGCCACCGCCGCGCACAGGTCGGGAAAGGGCCGGCCTTCGACCAGCGCGTCGAGCATCGCGGACTCGTCGGCTTCCAGCGAGCGGTACTGGGTCTCGCCATCGGGGCGCCAGATCGCCCAGTCGACCAGGGCGCCGCCGTGAGCGATCGCCAGCGTGCCGGGTTCGACCGCGTCGCGCTGCTGCCAGGCCTGCGGCACGTCGTAGGTCAGGACCAGGCGCTGAAGCGTCGGCAGGGCGGTGAAGGCCAGCGTTTCCCACGCGGCTTGCGGCAGGGCGATCAGGGCATCGGCGGTGATCGGCGTCGCGTCGGGGCCGTCGAAGGCGAGGCCCAGCGCCCATTCGAAGCGCGCCATCTCGGCCGCGGCCGGGCGGTCGCGGAACGGCGGCGTCGCGGCGAGGAAATCCGCCAGCCCGGCGCCGTACCAGCGGATCGAGCGGTGGCGCGACGGCGTGGCGGCGACGTAGGCGCGCGCCAGCGTGTCGAAGTCAGCCGGGCCGGCGAAGGCGCGCAGGCCGGGATAGTCGATGCCCAGCGCCTCGACCAGGCGCAGGACGTAGCCGTCGCGGTAGACGGCCAGCAGGGTGTCGCGATCGGCGCGCCTTCCGTCGCGCACCGCCGCGCGGAAGCCGTCGTCGCGGCCGCGCACGTAGTCGTGGAAGGCGCGCTGCAGGTCGGCCAGCGAGCCGCGGTTGCTGCCGGCACCCGTCATCGCCTGCCCGTCATCGCCGACCCGTCATGGCTCGCGCATCGCCGCCGCCGCGACACGACGCGCCTCGTCGAGCTCGGCCAGCAGCTCGGCGTAGGACGGAATGTCGGCGTCACGCTCGATCATCGTCGGCACGCCGGGGAACAGCCGCACCGCCTCGGCATAGAGCGACCAGACATCCGCCACGATCGCGCCGTCGTGGGTGTCGACGATGTGGGTGCCGTGATCGGTGTGGCCGGCGAGGTGGAACTGCCGCACCCGCTCGCGCGGCAGCGCGCGCAGGAAGTCGCGCGGGTCGAAGCCGTGGTTGACGGCGCTGACATGGACGTTGTTGACGTCGAGCAGGATGTCGCAGTCGGCGCGGCGTGCCAGTTCGGCCAGGAACTCCCACTCGCTGAGCTCGGACGCGGCGTAGGTGACGTAGCTCGACACGTTCTCCAGCACCAGCCGGCGGCCGAGATGGTCCTGCGCTTCCTGCACCCGGGCCGCGACGTGGTCGAGCGCTTCCTCGGTGTAGGGCAGCGGCAGCAGGTCGTGCAGGTTGTGACCGCCCAGCCCGGTGAAGCAGAGATGGTCCGACACCCACAGCGGCTGCACCCGCGCCGCCAGCGCCTTGAGGTCGTCGAGGTAGGCGCGGTCGAGCGGGTCGACCGAGCCGATCGACAGCGACACGCCGTGCAGCGCCACCGGGTAGTCGCGGCGGATGCGGTCGAGCCAGTCCAGCGGCCGCCCGCCCGGCACCATGTAGTTCTCCGACAGCGCCTCGAACCAGCTGACCCGGCCGGGGCTGGCGACGATCTCCTCGTAGTGCTCGGGCCGCAGCCCGAGGCCGAAATCGACGGCGGCGCTCATCTCGGTCGAACTCTACTCCCCCGTTCCCGTCGTTCAATTCGGCATGGCGGGGGCATTCGTTACGGCGAACGAAAAAGGGCGCCGCGACCGCGACGCCCTCGGCGCACCGCGACGAGCGGCCGGCTACCGCTCGACCTTGCCGCCCCGGGTGGTGCAGGAGACCACGTCGGTGGTGACGGTCCAGCCCTGGCCCTTGCACGAGTTCATGCCCTTGCACGACGAGTTGGCCGACTTGCAGGCGCTGGTGCCCTTGCACGAGTTGATGCCGACGCACTTCACGCCGCCGGCGGTCTGGGCCTCGGCCGTCGTGACGAGGCCCGCCGCGAAGATCGCCGACGCCGTCGCCGCGAGGGTCTTCCTGGTCATGTCTCTCTCCGTCTTCCTTCTTGTCGCTGCCCGCGCCTGCCGGACCGGCGGCTTCGGGCATCCCCACGGCCGGACAATGCGCCCGCGGGCGGCAAACGGGAAGTCAGGCCTTGGCGACCGGGCGTGATCGCCCGATCAACGCTGCGTGAAGCGCAGCGGCGAGAGGGCGCGCTCGCTGAGTCCCAGGTCGACGATGTCGTCGGGCAGGCCGCGGCCACGGGCCAGGCTGGCGGCCAGCCGGCCGGCCGCGGCGCCGGTCTGGATGCCATAGCCGCCCTGGCCCGCCAGCCAGAAGAAGCCCTCGACGCCGCCGTCGTAGCCGACCACCAGGTTCTTGTCGGCGACGAAGCTGCGCAGGCCCGCCCACTTGTGCTTCACGCGCCGGATCTGCAGGGTCGTCGCAGTCTCGATGCGATCAACCGCCGTGGCGACATCGATGTCCTCGGGCTGGGCATCGCATGGCGGCGACGGCGTCTCGTCGGCCAGCGAACCCAGGAACTGCCCGACCTCGGGCTTGAAGTACCAGCTCTCGTCGCAGTCGATCACCATCGGCATGGCGGCGAGGTCGAGGTCGGCCGGGGCCTCGAAGGTGAAGGCGGTGCGCCGCTTCGGCACCAGCCCGACCGGCGCCGCGCCGGCCAGCCCGCCGACCACGTCGGCCCAGGCACCGGCGGCGTTGACGATGTTGGCCGCCCGCACCGGCTCGCCGGAGCGCAGCGAAACCGTCCACATCCCGTCCTCGCGGTCGAGCCCGATCACCTCCGAGTCGAGCCGCAGCACCGCGCCGTGGGCGCGCGCGCCTTTAAGGAAGCCGCCGTGGATCGCGGCGACGTCCATGTCGTCGGCCTCGGGTTCGAAGATCGCCCCGCCGGCGGCGGCCTCGGGCCGCAACAGCGGCTGGCGGCGCAGCACCTCGTCGGGCTCGAGCCAGCGCACGCTCGGCACCAGCCGGGCGAAGTCGGCGGCGTCCCTCTGCAGGCCGGCCTGCTGCTCGGCGCGGCCGGCGATGAGGGCGCCGCGCGGGGTCAGCAGCGGGTGGTCGGAGAAGCCGGGCGGCGGGTCGCGGTAGAAGCGGCCCGAGGCCACCGTGATGGCCCGGATCTCGGCGCTGCCGTAGGTCTCCGAGTGCAGCGCCGCCGAGCGGCCGGTGGTGTGGTAGGCCGGGACGTGCTCGCCCTCGAGGATGACCACGCTGGCGTGCGGGGCGAGGTGGTAGGCGATCGAGACCCCGGCGATGCCGGCGCCGATCACGGCGAAATCGAAATCCTGCATGGCCGGCACATTGCGCGGTCGTCCGGCAGCCTGCAATAGTCCCAACCGCCATGAATATTGCGAACCTCCTGCTCGGATCGGCGCGCGAGTTCCGCGACCGGCCGGCCGTGGCCTGCGGCGACGCCGTCCACCTCGACTACCGCGGCCTGTGGCGGCGCGTGTCGGTGATGAGCATGCACCTCGCGGTCCGCTTCGGCCTGTCGCGCGGCGACCGCGTGGCGCTGGCCATGAGCAACGGCGTCGAGGCGATCGAGACGATGTACGCGATCTGGCACGCCGGCATGTGCGCCGTGCCGATGAACGCCAAGCTGCACGCCCGCGAGTTCGCCTTCATCCTCCAGAACTCCGGCGCGAAGCTGTGCATCGTCACGCCCGACCTCGCGGCCACCATCGCCGAGGCGGCGCGCGAGGCGCCCGAGCTGCGCGAGATCGTCGACACCTCGACCCGCGCCTACGGTTTCATGGCGGTCGGCGACCCGGCGGTGCTGGCCGAGGTCGAGCTGACCGAGCCGGCGTGGCTGTTCTACACCTCGGGCACCACCGGCCGGCCCAAGGGCGCCACGCTGACCCATCGCAACCTGCTGGCGATGACGCTCAACTACTTCGCCGACGTCGACCGGCCGCCGCCCGGCGGCTCGATCCTGCACGCCGCGCCGATCAGCCACGGCTCGGGACTGTGGAACTTCCCGCTGCTGACCCGCGGCGCGGTCCAGGTCTTCCCGGAGAGCGGCAAGTACGAGGTGCCCGAGACGGTGGCGCTGATGAACCGCTGGCCCGACTGCAGCCTGTTCCTCGCGCCGACCATGGTGAAGCGGCTGGTCGAGCATGCCTGCGTCTCCGACCTGCGGCCCGACTCGCTGCGGCTGGTCAGCTACGGCGGCGCGCCGATGTACGTCGCCGACCTCAAGCGCGCGCTCGACCTGCTCGGCCCCAAGCTGGCGCAGCTCTACGGCCAGGGCGAGAGCCCGATGACCATCACCCACCTGTCGCGCGAGATGCACGCCGACCGCGCCCACCCGCGCTGGGAGCAGCGGCTGGCCTCGGCCGGCCGGCCCGACTCCTGCGTCACCGTGAAAGTGGTCGCCGAGGACGGCACGCCGCTGCCGGTGGGCGAGGTCGGCGAGATCATCGTCAAGGGCGACACGGTGATGTCGGGCTACTGGGACAATCCCGAGGCGACGGCGCGGTCGCTGCGCGACGGCTGGCTGTGGACCGGCGACGTCGGCGCCTTCGACGAGGAAGGCCTGCTGACGCTCAAGGACCGCTCCAAGGACATGATCATCTCGGGCGGCTCCAACATCTACCCGCGCGAGATCGAGGACGTGCTGGCGCTGCATCCCGGCGTCGCCGAGTGCTCGGTGATCGGGCGGCCGCACCCGGAGTGGGGCGAGGAGGTCGTGGCCTTCGTGGTGGCGCGCGATGGCGCCGTGCCGACCCCGGCCGATCTCGACCGGCTGTGCCTCGACAACATCGCCCGCTTCAAGCGCCCCAAGGACTACCGCTTCGTGGCGGCGCTGCCGAAGAACAACTACGGCAAGATCCTGAAGACCGAGCTGCGCCAGCAGCTCGGGCAATCCGAGAACAGGGGAGACTGACCATGGGCAGCATGATCGACTTCAAGCGTCCCGACGGCACCACCTGCCGCGGCTACCTCGCCGAGGCCGGCGCCGGCAAGCCGGGCATCGTCGTGCTGCAGGAGTGGTGGGGCCTCAACGACCAGATCAAGGGCGTCGCCGACCGCTTCGCCGCCGCCGGCTACAACGCCCTGGCGCCCGACCTCTACAAGGGCCGCGTCACCCAGAAGCCGGACGAGGCCAACCACATGATGAGCGGCCTCGATTTCGTCGGCGCCGCCGACCAGGACATCGCCGGCGCGGTCAGGCACCTCGCCGCGACCAGCCGCAAGGTCGGCGTCATGGGCTTCTGCATGGGCGGCGCGCTGACCATCGCCGCCGCCGCGCGGGTCCCCGGCATCGCCTGCGGCGTGCCGTTCTACGGCGTGCCGCCGGGCGCGTTGGCCGACCCGGCGAAGATCGGCATCCCGATCCAGGGCCACTTCGCCAACCAGGACGACTGGTGCACGCCCGAGGTCGTGAACGACTTCGAGAAGAAGATGGCGGCCGGCGGCACCCGGCCCGAGATCTTCCGCTACGACGCCCAGCACGCCTTCGCCAACGAGACCAGCGCCGCCTACCACGCCGCCTCGGCCAAGGCCGCGTGGGAGCGCACCATGGCGTTCCTCGCCAAGCACCTCTAGCTCCTTCACCGTCATCTCGACCGAGGGCCGAAGGCCCGAGCGGAGAGACCTCGTGTCGACACGCAGGCGGCCCGTCGTAGAGAGAAGCTCCCTCCGCTGCGCCGCCCTGCGCGCGGCTCCGGTCGGGATGACGGGTTAGGGACATGAACCCCCGTCTCGGTCTCGCGATCGTCGGGCTGGGCGCGTCGCTGGCGCCGCTCGACATCGCGGTCAACGTCGCGCTGCCGGCGATCACCGGGCATTTCCGGCTGGCGCTGGCCGACGTCCAGTGGCTGGTCGTCTGCTACGTGCTGGTCTACGGCTCGCTGATGCTGGTGTGCGGCAAGCTCGGCGACCTGTTCGGCCATCGCCGCATCTTCCGCACCGGCCTCGTCCTCTCGGCGATCGGCTGCGCCCTGTGCGCCCTGGCGCCCGACTGGCCGCTGTTCCTGTGGGCGCGGGCCGGGCAGGGCGTCGGCACCGCGCTCGCCCTGTCGTGCGCGCCGGCGCTGGCCACCGCGGTCTACCCGCCGGGCGAGCGGCTGAAGGCGCTGGCCGGGTTCTCGATGGCGATGTCGCTGGCCTCGGCCGCCGGGCCGCTGCTGGGCGGCGTGCTGGTCGAGCTGTGGGGCTGGCCCGCCGTCTACTGGGTGCGCGTGCCGATCGCGCTGGCGACGCTCGCCCTGTCGGGCCTGCTGCCGGCGCCGCCGCTGGCGCGCGACCGGCCATTCGACACCAGGGGCGCGGTCCTGCTGGCCGCCGGCATGAGCGGGCTGCTGCTGTCGCTGGTGCTGTCGCAGCGCCGCGAGGTGCCGGGGCCGTGGGCGGCGGCGCTGGCGGTCGCGGCGCTGGCGATCCTCGCCGCCTACGTCCTGGCCAGTCGGCGCGTCGCCGAGCCGATCCTGCGGCCGGGCCTGTTTGCCGACCCGGCGTTCGCGCTGCCCAACCTCCTGAACGCGCTCGCCAACCTCGCCGGCTTCGCGATCCTGCTGCTGACGCCGTACTACCTCGCGCGCGTGCTCGGCCTGCCGCCGCTGCTGATCGGCCTGATGCTGGGGCTGGCCTACCTCGGCAGCCTTGCCGGTGCGCCGGTGTCGGCGCGGCTGGCGCCGCGGCTCGGCCGCCGCACCACCGCCTTCGCCGGCGTGGTCGTGGTCGGCGTCGCCCTGCTGCCGCTCGGGCTGGCCACCGCGGCGACGCCGTTGCCGCTGGTCGGCCTGCTGCTGGTGGTGGAGGGGCTGGGGCAGGGGCTGCTGACCGTCGCCTACACCGACTTCGTGATGGCCTCGCTGCCGGCCCGCGACCGCGGCGTCGCCGGCAGCCTCGCGCTGCTCACCCGCACCGTCGGCATCGTCGGCGGCGCCTCGGTGCTGACCGCCCTGCAGGCGTACGGCGCCCGGGGCGGCGACTTCCTCGACGGCTACCGCTTCGCCTTCCTGGCGGCGGGCGGCGGCCTGCTGCTGGCGCTGGCGGCGAGCTGCCTGTGGCCACGCGCCTGGTTCGAGCGCCGCCGCGTCACTGCACCTTGATGTTGCCCTTCCGGATAATGGCGCCGAACATCGCCGTCTCCGTGGCGATGCGGGCCTTGAAGGCGGCCGGGTCGAGGTAGGTCACGCGGCAGCCGCCGAGGTGCAGCTTCTGAATCGTTTCGGGCTCCTTCATCGCCTGCGCGATCGCGGCGTCGAGCCGGGCGATCGCCTGCGGCGAGGTCCCCACGGGGGCGAGGATGCCGAACCACGAATCGCCGCCTTCCTTGCCGTAACCCTGCTCGCGCAGCGTCGGGATGTCGGGGAAGTCGGGATGGCGGCCGTCGGCCAGCGTCGCCAGCCCGATCACCTTGCCGGCCTTCACGTGCGGCAGCACCGTCTGGTCGAACTGGGCCTGGATCTCGCCGGCGACCAGCGCGTTGGTGGCGGGCGCGCTGCCGCGGTAGGGCACGTGGGTCATCCTGATCCCGGCCTCGAGCTGCAGCATCTCGCCGAACAGGTGGGTGATGGTGGCGAGACCGGCCGAGCCGAAGTTGACCTTGCCGGGGTTGGCCCGGGCGTAGGTCACGAACTCGGCGACGGTTCGCGCCGGCACCGAGGGATGGATCGCGAACATGCCCCACGAGGTCGTCATCCGCGACACCGGCACGAAGTCCTTGTCGGGATCGTAGGGCATCGGCTGCAGGTGGCGGGTGATGCAGACCATCGCCGTCGTCGTGGTCAGGAAGGTGTGGTGATCGACCGGCTGGTTCTTGACGAACTCCGCGCCGATCAGGCCCGACGCGCCGGCCTTGTTGTCGAACACCACCGGCTGGCCGAGGATCTGCGCGGCGCGGTCGATCACGATCCGGGTCGAGATGTCGGACGGTCCGCCGGGCGGGTAGGGCACGACCATGCGCAATGGCTTGCTCGGCCACTCGCCCGCCTGGGCGAGGGAAGGTGTCGCGACGGCGGGTGTCGCGAGCGCGGCCAGCGAGGCCGCGGTGAAGGTGCGCCGGCGCATGGGTTCCTCCCGTTCTTCGTTGCCGGCAGCATTCCACGACGCGGCAGGGGCCGCCAGCCCCGGTCCTGCATCGGCCGGGGACCGTGCTAGGGTCGGGCCAAAGGGAGAGAGACGCATGGCGGACAGGCTGAAGGACAAGGTCGCGATCGTGGTCGGCGCGGGGTCGAGCGGGCCGGGCTGGGGCAACGGCAAGTGCACCGCGGTGACCTTCGCGCGCGAGGGCGCCAGGGTGATGTGCGTCGATCGCCGCCGTGCCGCCGCCGAGGAGACCGTCGCCCTGATCGAGAAGGAAGGCGGCCAGGCCTTCGGCTTCGAGGCCGATTCGTCGAAGAACGCCGACGTCAAGGCGATGGTCGACGCCTGCGTCGCGAAGTGGGGCCGCGTCGACATCCTCGACAACAACGTCGGCATCGGCTCGACCGGCGGCCCGGTCGAACTGAGCGAGGAGGAGTGGCACCTCGTGTTCGACGTCAACGTGAAGAGCTTCTACCTGACCGCCAAGCACGTGCTGCCGATCATGGAGAAGCAGGGCAAGGGCGCGATCATCAACGTCAGCTCGATCGCCTCGATCCGCTCGCCCAAGGGCGTCGCCTACGTCGCCTACAACGCCAGCAAGGGCGCGGTGAACGGCCTGACGCTGGCGATCGCCTCGCAGTACGCCGAGAAGGGCATCCGCTGCAACGCCATCCTGCCCGGCCTGATGCACACGCCGATGATCGACTTCCTCGCCGAGCAGTACGCCAAGCACGAGAAGGATCACAACCAGGCCTACGACAAGATGATCGCGATCCGGAACCGCGCCTCGCCGACCGGCAAGATGGGCACCGGCTGGGACACCGCCAACGCCGCGCTGTTCCTGGCCTCGGACGAGGCCGCCTACGTCAACGGTCACCTGCTGGTGGTCGATGGCGGCATCACCGTGCGCGCGTAAGAAGCCTTTAAAACTTGACAAATCGGGCTTTTACCTTTAAGGATGCGAGATGCCTCACATCCTCACCACCAATCGAGTTGGCTGCGCTTGCGCAGTGGCCCCCCTGCGCGGGCCGGTGAGCCCGGCCGCATAACGGCGCCGGCCCGGTCCGGCCGCCGCCCGGCCTCCGGACCTTCCTGAACATCCCTTGATCGTCTTTCGTCGGCGCGCCTTCGCGTGCGCCGTCGGTCGCGTCGATCGTTCCCCTCCGGTTGCCGCCGTCCGCGCGCGGATGCAACCGGAGCGTGTCCTCGCTCGTCCCCTTGCAGCCAGCCGAAAGGAGAGATCGTTGTCCATCATCGACATCCAGGACCCCGTGTCCGACCCCGCCCCGACGTCGTCCGCCTCCCTCGATCGGCGGCTGTGCGACGCCGCCCTCGCCGCCTACCGGTCGCTGCCGCCGGCGCAGTGGCGGGGCCGGCTGCCGTTCCCGGGCGGCGAGATCGTGTTCGCCGACCACCTGCTGGCGCGCCAGTACGTGCAGGCCGCCCGGCACGCGCTGGCCGCGAACCGCGACCCGCGCACCGCCGTCCGGCTGCTCGACCTGTCGATCCGGCTCGACCAGGCCGCGGCGCTGGAGGCCTCTGACACGCTGGTGCTGCGCGTCGAGGCCTGGCACGCCCTGGGCGAGGACCGGCCGGCACGCGCCATCCTGCTCTACAACCACGGCGTCACCTTCGGCCGGCTGCAGCTGTGGAAGCAGGCGGCCACGGTCTACCGCGCGGCCGAGGACTTCGCCCCGCTGTTCGCCTGGCCGCTCAACAACTTCGCCTGGATGGCGGCGACGGCGACCGACCCGCGGGCTCACGCCGGCGCGCTCGCCGTGGCGATGGCGGAGCACACCGCGGCCGCGACCGGCTTCGGATGCTGGGCGTTCCTCGGCACGCTGGCCGCGGCCTACGCGCGCGCCGGCGACTTCGAGCGCGCGGTGGCGTGGCAGCGCATCGCCCGCACGCTGAGCCCGGCCGCCCGCCGCGCCCACGCCGAGGAGAAGCTCGCGACCTTCGAGGCCGGTCGGGCCTACGTCGACCGCGTGCCCCGGCCGATCGGCGGCGAAGGCGGCGGCGACGAAGCCGCGAATGCCGATCCCGCCACGCTGTGGCGCGAGGCCGAGGCCCTGATGGGCGTCCGCCCCGCCGTCCTGCACTGACGCCATCCCCGACGTCCCGAACCACCGAAAGGAAGCCTGCATGACCCACGACACCGAAACCGTTCCCCTCCACGCCCACGTCGTCCTCGACCGCTCCGCCTCGATGCGCTCTTGCGCGGCCGAGGCGGTCGCGGGCTACAACGCCTACGTCGCGACCCTGCCGCCGGGGGCGCGCGTCTCGCTGACGC
Source organism: uncultured Reyranella sp. (assembly GCA_964420105.1). Classification (GTDB taxonomy): domain Bacteria; phylum Pseudomonadota; class Alphaproteobacteria; order Reyranellales; family Reyranellaceae; genus Reyranella. The sequence continues at coordinate 199,223 of CAYQRL010000001.1, read as the reverse complement.
TGTTCGACAGCCATGGCATCGACCTGATGCGCGACGCCGTCGAGCCGGCCGACGCGCCGCTCGGCGACGGCGAGTACGAGCCGCGCGGCATGACCCCGCTGTACGATGCCATCGGCCAGGCGATCGCCGCGGCCGAGCGGCGCCCCGCCGGCTTCGACCGCGTCGCGCTGGTGATCATCACCGACGGCATGGAGAACGCGAGCCGCGAATGCAGCCGCGAGGACGTGCTGCGCCGGCTCGACGAGAAGCAGGAGGGCGAGGGCTGGCTGGTGATCTACCTCGGCGCCAACCAGGACGCCTGGCAGGTCGGCCAGCAGTTCGGCACGGTCGCGGGCAACTCGATGTCGATCGACACCGACCGGCTGGAGGACGTGATGACCAGCGCCGGCCGCGCGACCTCGGACTACGTCCGCTCGGTCGATCCGCAGGTCGGCCGCATGATGTCGTCGTTCAGCGACGTCGAGCGCGTGCGGGCGCGGCGGCGCCCGGGCTGATCAGCGCCCGCGCGTCAGCACGAAGCGCGAGACGAACGGGCCGGTCAGGATCACCAGCACCAGCCGGAACAGGTGGTGACAGGCGACCATCGCCACTTCGACGCCCAGCGCCAGCCCGATCAGGCTCATCTCGGCGAAGCCGCCGGGCGCGTAGCTCAGCACCGTGGCGTCGATGTCGAGACCGGTCAGGGCGAAGGTCAGTTCGGCGAAGCCGACCGCGCAGGCGATCAGGATCGCGGCAGCGCCGATCGAGGCGGCGACCTCGCGGTGCAGCTGGTCGAGGGCGGCGCCGACGAAGCGGCAGCCGATGCCGCAGCCGACCACCACCTGCGCCGCCGCGACCAGCTGGCCCGGCGGCTTCGAGCCGGTCAGCCCGGCGAGGTGGGCGATCGCGCTGGCGATCAGCGGCCCCATCATGAAGGCGGCCGGCAGGCGCAGCAGCCGGCCGACGGCGGCGCCGACGATGCCGCAGGCGATCAGGACGCCCCAGTCGCGCCACTCGGCGGTGGCGGCGTCGTTGGCCATCGCCAGCACGCTGGTCTGGGCGCCGTTGACCAGCCGGTACCAGACCGGGATGGTGAGGACGACGGTGAGGATGCGCAGCGCGTGGGCGAGCGCGATCGAGCGCTCCTGGCCGCCCATGGCGCCGCCCAGCATGGTCATGTCGTTGAGGCCGCCCGGCATGGCGGCGAAGTAGCAGGTGACCTTGTCCCACGGCGTGAAGCGGCGCAGCCAGAAGTAGCCGAGCGTCGCGCCGGTGACGGTCATGGCGGTCAGCATGACCAGGCTGACCGCCCACTTGCCGAGCTGGTCCACGAGGTCGGGGGTGAAGCTCGAGCCGAGCAGCACGCCGAGCACGATCACCATGCCCTGGCGCAGCTGCACGCGCATGCCGATCCGCAGCCCGGCGAAGGCGGCCAGGGTCGTGACCACGCAGGCGCCCAGCATCCACGCCAGCGGCATGCGCAGCCAGTCGAAGGCGAAGCCGCCGACCGTGCCGAGCGCCAGCGCGAGGGCGAGCGGCTGCCAGCCGGGATGGCCGATGATCCTGTTGCGCCTGGGCTTGCCGGGAGAGGGCTTGCCGCCGTCGCTCACGGATCGAACTGTTCCTTGAGGATGCGCTCCTCGAGATCGTGCTCGGGGTCGAACAGCAGCGTGATCCCGATGTCGGTCGCCTCGGTGACGGTGACGCGCGCGACGTGGCTGATCTCGACCGAATCGGCGGCGGCAGCGACCGGCCGCTTGTGCGGGTCGAGGATGGTGAACTCGACGGTCGCGCTGCGCGGCAGCAGCGCGCCGCGCCAGCGCCGCGGCCGGAAGGCGTTGATCGGGGTCAGCGCCAGCAGCCCCGCGCCGAGCGGCAGGATCGGGCCGTGCGCCGACAGGTTGTAGGCGGTCGAGCCGGCCGGCGTGGCGACCAGGGCGCCGTCGCAGTAGAGGTCGGGCAGGCGCGAGCGGCCGTCGACCGCGACCGCGATGCGCGCGGTCTGGCGGCTCGAGCGCAGCAGCGAGACCTCGTTGATGGCGATGACCTCGGAGACCTGGCCACGCGTCGTCTGGGCCTTCATGCGCAGCGGCGTCAGGCTGACCTGGCGTGCGCGCTTGACCCGCTGCAGCAGCCCCGGCTCGCGGTAGGTGTTCATCAGGAAGCCGACCGTGCCCAGGTTCATGCCGTAGATCGGCGTGCCCAGCCGCAGGTAGCGGTGCAGTGTCTGCAGCATCAGCCCGTCGCCGCCCAGCGCGACGATGGCGTCGGCCTGTCCCGGGGTGACGTGGCCGTAGCGCTTTTCCAGCCGCTTGCGGGCCTCGCGGGCGGGCGGGGTGGCGGCCGCCACGAACGACAGGCGGGGCTGGGAGGAGGTGCGCGGGACCATCGGGCTTTCTGCAAGGCTGCCAGAGCAAGTTTCGTACTATATCCCGGCCTGCTCCCGGTGCGATAAATTCCCCCTGAACAAGCGCGGAAAACGCACGGGAGGAACGCGATGGAACTGGTGCCGCTGGGTCCCGGGTTCGGGGTCGAGGTGAGGGGCGTGAGCGTGCTCGACGTCGCCAGCGACGGCGATGCCTACAAGGCGGTCCGCGCGGCGTTCGAGGAGCATTCCCTGCTGCTGTTCCGCGACCAGCCGATCGCCGACGACATCCAGGTCGCCTACAGCCGCGCCTTCGGGCCGCTCGAACTGACCAAGGTCGCCTCGGTGGGAGCCGGCAGCTTCTACTCGCGCCTGACCAACCTCAACGACAAGGGCGAGATCGTGCCGCCCGACCACCGCCAGGTGCTGGTCGCCCAGGCCAATGCCCTTTGGCACACCGATTCGTCCTTCAAGAAGACCCCGGCGCTGGCCTCGGTGCTGACCGCGCGGGTCCTGCCCGGCGCCGGCGGCGACACCGAGTTCACCTCGACCCGGCTGGCCTGGGACCGCCTGCCGGCCGACCTGCAGGCCCGGCTCCAGGACGCGGTGGCGACCCACTCCTATGCCAACAGCCGCGACCAGATCCATCCCGACCTCGCCAATGCCGAGGAGCGCAAGGCGCTGCCGCCGGTTCGGTGGAAGCTGAACTGGCGCAACCCGGTCAACGGCCGCCGCGCCCTCTACGTCGCCAGCCATGCCTACGCGATCGACGGCATGGACGACCGCGATGCGCGCCAGCTGCTGGCGCAGCTGCTCGACGACGCCACGCGGCCGGAGTTCGTCTACGTCCACAAGTGGCGGCAGGGCGACGTGCTGATGTGGGACAACCGCGCGATGCTGCACCGCGGCCGGCCATGGGACTACAGCCGCGAGCGCTCGATGATTCGCACGACGATCTCGGCGACCGACGCCGACGGGCTGGCCGACGTGCGCCCAACGGTGCACTGAGTTCGAGGCGCCACCAGGCGCACGAGGAATGCAACATGGCCGGGAATCGTAGTTTCCCTCAGTTGTCGCATCCGTGTGCCGGCGGTATCGGGGCGCTCAACCTATTGTGTAGCCGTTCCCGGCGCGGGTCCGGCTAGGAATGCGCTGACGTTGGGACGATGAAGTCGGCGAAGAGAATCCTGGCGGTGTCGGACGACGCCGAAGACCTGTACGACATCGGTCCCACGACTTTCGCGTGGGCCGGCGATGGCGATCCCGCGCCCGCTTCCGGGGCCGCGGCGCCGTCACCGGGGGCGGCCGCCCCCGACGCGGTACCGGGGGAGGCCGCCCCGGCCGGCACGGCGATCGTCGAGGCGCTGGCCGGCATCCAGGCGCAGCCCGACACGTCGCTGATCCGCCTCGACAAGTTCCGGGCCGACCCGCGCTTCGCCGGGATCGATGGCAGCGGCCTCGCGGTGGCCGTGCTCGACACCGGCATCGACCTGAACCATCCGTTCTTCGGGGCGGACGGGAACTTCAACGGCGTCGCCGACCGGATCGTCTATTCCTACAACTTCGTCGGCACCAACGCGCCGGGTGGACAGGACGGCAACGGCCACGGCTCGAACGTCGCCAGCATCATCGGCTCGCAGAACGGCACCTACACCGGCATGGCGCCGGGCGTGAACATCATCTCGCTGAAGGTTCTGTCGGATAGCGGCTCGGGGAGCACCCTCGACATCGGCGAAGCGCTCAGCTGGGTGGTCGCCAACAGCGCGGCCTACAAGGTCGTGGCGGTGAACCTGTCGCTGGGCTACGGCGACAACGTGAACGTCGCCACCGCCTCGCCGTTCGCCTCGCAGTTCGCCAGTCTCGCCGCCGCCGGCGTCGCCGTCGTCGCCGCGTCCGGCAATTCCTACCATGGCTACCAGTCGCAGGGCGTCGCCACGCCCTCGTCCGATCCCAACGCCTGGTCGGTCGGCGCGGTGTGGGACCGCAATGCCGGTGGCGGATACTACTGGTCGAGCGGCGCGATCGACTACTCGACGCAGGCCGACCAGGTCATCTCCTTCTCCCAGCGCAGCGCCAGCCTGACGACGGTGATGGCCCCGGGCGGCCAGATCACCGGCGCCAACTGGAACGGCGGCACCGTGACCTACTCCGGCACCAGCCAGGCCGCGCCCCACGTCGCCGGCCTGGTCGCCGACATGCAGCAGCTGGCGTTTCGGACCAGCGGGCGTTTCCTGGGCGTCGCCGACCTCGAGCAGACCATGCTGGCCGGCGCGGCCACGATCTTCGACGGCACCTCGACCGCCGACAACGTCGTCAACACCAACGCCTCCTACGCCCGCGTCGATGCGCTCGGCTGGGGCGTGCAGGTCCTGGCCAAGCTGTTCGCCGGCACCGCGGTCGCCGACACGCTGACCGGCACGGTCGTGGCCGACACCATGCACGGCGCCGCCGGCAACGACGCCCTGGCCGGCAACGACGGCGGCGACTTCCTCTACGGCGATGCCGGCAACGACAGCCTGGCGGGCGGCAACGGCGCCGACCGCTTCTACTTCGCGAGCGGCGGTGGCGCCGACAGGATCGTGGACTTCTCGCGTGTCCAGGGCGATCGCATCGACCTGACCGGGGTCGGCAACGTCGGCTCGTTCGCCGACCTCCTGTCCCGCGCGACGCAGAGCGGGGCGAACACGGTCGTGGATTTCGGTGGCGGCGACGTGCTGACGCTGGACGGCGTGTCCCGGGCGTCCCTGCTGGGCAGCGATTTCGCGTTCTCGTCGGTCGTCGAGTCGAGCGGGGCCATTCGGCTCACCCAGGCCGGCGACGTCTACACCGTGGCGGCGGTCGCCGGCGGCGCACCCGCGATCCTGTCCTACGGCGGCGTCGAGGTCGGGCCGGCTACGTTCGCGCCGTGGACGCCGGTCGCGGCCGAAGCCGCCGGCGCGGGATACATCGTCGCCTGGAAGTACGCGGGCGCCGGCCAGTACGCCATCTGGTCGGTGGACGCGGCGGGCGCGCTGATCGCCAGCCCGACCGGCGTCGTGTCGGGCGCATCGCTGGCGCTCCAGTCCTACGAGACCCGGTTCGCCCAGGATCTCAACGCCGACGGCACGACCGGCGTCGTCACCTCGACCATCGAGAACGTCGGCGCCACGGGGCTGGTGAAGGCCGCCGACACCTATTGGCTCAACGCCTACGGCGGCACCGCACTCACCCTCGGCGGCACCGCGGTCACGCAGGGCATGTTCGGGGCGTGGACGCCGGTCGCCGCCGAGAGCACCAACGGCAACGTCTCGTTCCAGGTCGCCTGGCGTTTCGGCAGCGCCGATCTCTACACCGTCTGGACCGTCGATGGCAGCGGCGGCTACGCCGGCCAGACCGCGACCTTCGCCGGCGCCACCGCCGCGCTGTGGTCCTACGAGACCCTGTTCGGGCAGGACCTCGACGGCGATACGACGATCGGTGCCCCGACCGCGACGATCGAGGCGATCGGGGCGACCCGGCTGGTGCAGGCCGGGAACAACTTCTCGGTCGCGCCGGTCGCCGGCGGAGCGAGTGTCCAGCTGAACGCGTTCGGTGCCGCGGTCGTCGCCGGCCAGTTCGGCGACTTCGCGCCGATCGCGGCGGAAGCGACGGCATCCGGCTACGCGGTGGCCTGGAAGTCGGCCGGCGCCGACCAGTACACGGTCCTCAATGCCGATTCGCACGGCACGTTCCAGTCACACGCCTTCTTCGTCGTGGCGGGCGGCAGCCTGTCGCTCCAGTCGATCGAGCCGAGTTTCGCCCAGGACCTGAACGGCGACGGTACGGTCGGGATCGTCTCGACCGTCGTCGAGGCGGCGGGCGCGACCCGGCTGGTGCAGGTCGCCGACACGTTCTCGCTGGGGCCGGTCGGCGGCGGGCTGGCGGCATCGCTGCGCTTCGGCGGGGCGACGGTGACCGCGGACACGTTCGGCCCGTGGCACCCGGTCGGTGCCGAGGCGGTTTCGGGCGGCTACGAGGTGGTCTGGCAGCAGGGCAGCGCCGACCGGTACGCGGCGTGGCTGGTCGATGGCGGCGGCAACATGCTGTCCAGCCCGACCGGCGTGGTGTCGGGCGGCGCGGCGGCGCTGCAGTCGCTCGAGACCCTTCTCGGCCAGGACATCAACGGCGATGGCACCGTGGGACCGCTGACGACGGTGATCGAGGCGGCGGGCGCGACCCGGCTGGTGCAGGTGGCCGACACGTTCTCGCTGGGGCCGGTCGGCGGCGGGCTGGCGGCATCGCTGCGCTTCGGCGGGGCGACGGTGACCGCGGACACGTTCGGCCCGTGGCACCCGGTCGGTGCCGAGGCGGTTTCGGGCGGCTACGAGGTGGTCTGGCAGCAGGGCAGCGCCGACCGGTACGCGGCGTGGCTGGTCGATGGCGGCGGCAACATGCTGTCCAGCCCGACCGGCGTGGTGTCGGGCGGCGCGGCGGCGCTGCAGTCGCTCGAGACCCTTCTCGGCCAGGACATCAACGGCGATGGCACCGTGGGACCGCTGACGACGGTGATCGAGGCGGCGGGCGCGACCCGGCTGGTGCAGGTGGCCGACACGTTCTCGCTGGGGCCGGTCGGCGGCGGGCTGGCGGCATCGCTGCGCTTCGGCGGGGCGACGGTGACCGCGGACACGTTCGGCCCGTGGCACCCGGTCGGTGCCGAGGCGGTTTCGGGCGGCTACGAGGTGGTCTGGCAGCAGGGCGGCGCCGACCAGTTCGCGGCGTGGCTGGCCGACGGCAGCGGCAACATGCTGTCCAGCCCGACCGGGATCGTGTCGGGAGCGTCCGCCACGCTGAGGGCGCTGGAGTTGCAGTTCGCTCAGGATTTCAACGGCGACATCACGGTCGGCTCGGTCGCCGCCACGCCCGCGCACCCGGGCGCCGTCGAAGCCGTCGCATCGCCGGCGAGCGAGCCGCCGGCCGATGCCCTGGAGATAACGGTGCCCGCGATCGAGTTCGGCTGGCACGCGTAACGGCGGCCCGGCCGCCGCCGGCGGTCTACTCCGCCGCTTCCAGCCGCTGCTGGTTCTGGCGCGCCGCGACCTTGGCGCGGGCGAGGTCCTCGCCGCGCTTCTTGTCGACGGCGGCGTTGCCGCCCGCCGTCTCGGCGAACAGCGCCAGCTTGTCCATGTCGTCGTCGTCCACCGGGGTGAGCGCGAGGTCCATGTACTCGTGGCGCTTGGGATCGTGCAGCACCTTCTGGCCGATGCGCCAGCCCTGCCAGGCCAGCTTGCCGTAGATGCGCAGCTTGCGCACGGTCTCGACCGCCAGCTTCCAGTGGAACACGCCGACCGGCTCGATCGGCATGCCGTGGCGGCGGTCGCGCCGGTACTTCATGCGCACCACGCCGCCTTCCAGCGGGTGGATGTTCTCGGCCTCGAACATGACCTTGAACATGGTCATGAAGTGGGCCGGCTCGGCCGGGTTGCGGCCGGGGATGGCGCCGTGGCGCCGCGCCACCGTCTCGATGTGCTCGGGCGTGTAGTAGATGCGCCAGGCGTCGCGGTAGGTCTGCTCGAACTCCGCGTCGCTCATCTTCGGGTGGTGCACGACGCGGTGGTTGAGGTCGTACTTGTTGAGGTCCGGGTCCATCCACACGCCCTGCTTCCAGAGCTTCTGATGGTCCTCCGATCCCGGCAACGGCGTCAGCATGAAGAACTCGAGGATGTCGAGCGGCAGTTCCTTCTTGATGATCTCGAGGTCGCGCAGGATCGACTCGCGGGTGTCGCCGGGGAAGCCGAGGATGTAGCCGGCCCAGGTCGAGGCGCCGCTGGCGTGCCACGCCTGCAGCATCTTGCGGTACTCGGTGATCTTGTTCTGGCGCTTCTTGGCCGCCAGCAGGTTGTCCGGGTTGACGTTCTCGAGCCCGATGAAGACGCGGTAGACGCCGGCCCAGCGTGCCTTGGCGATGAAGTTGGGGATGCGATGGCACTGGGTGTCGACCTGGATGATCAAGGACACCTCGATGCCCTCGTTCTCCTTCAGCTCGATCAGCTTGTCGAAGAAGTCTTCCCAGTGCTTGTTGCGGGCCATGTTGTCGTCGGTGATGAAGAACGACGTCACGCCCTGCTTGTAGTTCTGGCGGATGATCGCCTCGAGGTCCTCCGGCGTGCGGAAGCGGCTCTTGCGACCCTGGACATTGATGATGGTGCAGAACGAGCACTGGAACGGGCAGCCGCGGCCGAGGTCGAAGCTCGACCGCATGCCCTCGTTGCGCTCCAGCGCGCCCGGCGGCAGGCGCGGCACCGGGGCGCCGCCGATGCCCGGCAGGTCGTCCATGTAGTTGTAGAGCGGCTTCAGCGTGCCGTTCCAGGCATCCTTCAGCACGACGTCGAGCCGGCCTTCCTCGGCCTCGCCGGCGAAGATCGTGATGCCCATGTCCATCGCCGCCTGGATCTCGGGCGGCACCACCGGCAGCATCGACAGGCAGCCGGCGGCATGGAAGCCGCCCAGCGCCACCGGCAGGCCGAGCTTGATGAACTGGCGGCCGAGGTCGACCGCGCGCGGGAACTGGTTGGACTGGACGCCGACCAGGCAGATCAGCGCCTTGCCACCCTCGCGCCGCACGTCGGCGGCGATCCGCTCCGGGCGGACGCGGGTGTTGGTCTCGTCGAACGGCCGGATGACGATATCGACATCGGGGCCGAAAATCGCGCGCTGCCTGCAATCCTCGCCGAGACCGTACAGCGCCGCCAGCGTGTTCGACGGGATGTGCGACCGCAGCCAGGTGATCGGGTAGCCGTCGTCGTCGTAGTGCGTCGGCTTGATCAGAACGAGATGGAATTTCGTACGCTTCACGTCACCGCCCATGCGGAGTGGGTTCATCAAAGGCATCCGCGTGCGGCTCGGAAGAGCAGATTGCACCGCTTGACGGCATCCCCGTCTCACAATGCTTGTTCCGGGCCGCCGACGCAACCGCACAGAGCGAACAATTCGCGTCAAAATGGACAATAAAGCCACTAGCTATAGGGCTTTTTCGACGCCTGGCCCGCCATATGCGGGAGTCGTGCAGATGGTTGCACTCATTGCCGCAGGCCGCGCCGGAGCGCAAGGTGCGGCCCCGGACCGTCCAGGAGTCCGGACCAACGAAACGAGCCGGGACGTGAGCCTCCTCGACCGGGTGCCGGCCCTGGCGCCCTTCAAGATCCGCAGCTTCCGCTACCAGTGGCCGTCCGACCTGCTGGCGTCGTGGGCCTTCGAGATGGAAGGCGTGATCCTCGGCTGGTTCGTGCTGGTCTCGACCGGCTCGGTGCTGGCACTGGCGCTGTTCGGCTCGCTCCAGTTTCTCGGCACGCTGGTGTCGCCGCTGTTCGGCATGGCTGGCGACCGCATCGGCAACCGTCGCCTGCTGTGCCTGATGCGCGGCACCTACCTCGCGATCGCCGCCTGCCTCGCGGCGCTGTTCCTGGCCGGCCTCGCCACGCCGGCCGCGGTGTTCGGGCTGGCGACCGTGATGGGGCTGGTGCGGCCCTCCGACATCACGATGCGCAACCTGCTGATCGGCGAGACCATGCCGGCCGACGACCTGATGCGCGCCATGGGCGTGTCGCGCACCACCGCCGATTCGGCCCGCGTGGTCGGCGCGCTGACCGGCGCCGGCCTGGTCGCGGCACTGGGCTCCGGCCTCGCCTACGTCGCGGTCTGCCTGTTCTACGCCGCCAGCCTCGCGCTCACCTTCCGGGTCGGCGTGCAGCGCCTGCGCGTCGTGGCCGAGGCGCCGGCCTCGCCGCTGCGCGCCCTGCGCGAGGGCTTCTCGTACGTCTGGTCGATCCCCGAGACGCGGGCGCTGATGCTGCTGGCGTTCCTCGTCAACCTCGCGGCCTACCCGCTGGTCGGCTCGCTGCTCGCCTACGTCGCGCGCAACGTCTACGGCCTCGACCAGACCGGCCTGGGCTGGCTGCTGGCCAGCTTCTCGGCCGGCGCGCTGGCGGGCTCGATCGCGGTGTCGACCCACGGCGCCGGCATCCGGCCGGCCCGCACCATGCTGTCCTGCGCCATGGGCTGGTTCGCCATCAACCTCGCCTTCTCGTGGATCCAGTCGCCGGGCTGGGGCGCCCTGGCGCTGTTCTGCGCCGGCTTCGTCCAGAGCTTCTGCCAGATCCCGATGGCGGTGCTGCTGCTGCGCGGCACCGAGCCGGCGTTCCGCGGCCGCGTCATGGGCGTGCGCATGCTGGCGGTGTACGGCCTGCCGCTCGGCCTGCTGCTGGCCGGGCCGGGCGTGGAGCGGCTGGGTTTCGCGGTGACGGCCAGCCTGTTCAGCGTCACCGGGCTTGTCTTCACCGCCGCCATCGCCTGGACCTGGCGAACGCGGCTGTGGCATCCCGGGGCCGAGGCCAACGCGCGTCGCTGACCGCCCGGATTGCGAACGGCGCGGCGGCAACCGGCCGCCGCGGGCGGGCGTTGCCGGTCGATGTCACGCCAGTCCCTGGTCCTCTCCGTCGCCCTGCTCGCCGTCGCCGCGCCGGCCCGGGCGCAGGATCCGCCGCCACCGCCCTCGGCGACGCCCAGCGAGAGCCGCAGCATCTTCAGCTTCCAGGTCGAGAACGACGTCTTCAACCGCTTCGGCCCGAGCGACCGCGACTACACCAACGGCGTGCGGCTGGGCTGGCTGTCGCCGGCCATCACCGACATGTCACCGGGGCTGGTGGCGATGACCACGGTGCCGACCTTCCTCGGCGAGGCCGCCGCCGACTCCGTGGTCCGCCGCGTCGGCGTCTCGGTCGGCCAGAACATCTACACGCCGGCCGACACCGATGCCTATGGACCGATCTGGAACGACCGTCCCTACGCGGCGTGGCTCTATGCCAGCGTCGCGCTGCAGTACACCTACAAGAAGCGTGACGGGGAGACCGGGCGGTCCGAGCCGATTCGGCTCGACACGCTGCAACTCGACCTCGGCGTGATCGGGCCGTCGGCCGGCGGCGCGTTCGTGCAGAACAACTTCCATCGCCTGGTCGGCGTGTCGCCGGCCAACGGCTGGGCCAACCAGTTGCACGACGAGCCGACCGTGGGCATCGGCTTCGAGCGCCGCTGGCGCACCGGGCGCGCCACCGTGATCGGCGACGCCGCCGACCCGCTGCTCGAGGTCGACTTCATCCCGCGCATCGGCGCGGCGCTGGGCAACGTCGCGATCTACGGCGACATCGGCGGCACGGTGCGGATCGGCAAGAACCTGCGCGACGACTTCGGTCCGCCGCGGCCGCGCCCGGCGCTGCCCGGGTCGGAGGCGTTCATCGGCGACGGCAGCTTCGGCTGGTACCTGTTCGCGGGCATCGACGGCCAGGCGGTCGGCCGCAACATCTTCCTCGACGGCAACACCGACGGCTACAGCCTGCGGGTGTCGCACCGGCCGTTCGTGGGCGAGGCCCAGGCCGGGGTGGCGGTGTCGTGGAAGGGCGTGCGGCTCACCTACACGCAGGTGCTGCGCTCGCCCGACTTCTACCAGCAGGACCGCTGGACGCAGTTCGGCTCGTTCAACGTCACGTTTCGGTTCTGAAGGGGAGAGGGGCGACGGCGCTGCCGACGGGACGCTACAGGCGTCCCATCAGCAGCAGCACGATCACGACGAGGAGGACGAGGCCGATGCCGCCGCTGGGGTAGTAACCCCAGCCGCTGCTGTACGGCCATGTCGGCAGGGCACCGATCAGGATCAGGATGAGGATGATCAGCAGGATGGTGCCCAGCATGACGCCTCCCTAGCCGAGATTGGCCTCGGCGAACGACCAGTTGCACAGCTTCTCGAGCCACGCCTGGATGTGGTCCGGGCGACGGTTCTGGAAGTCGAGGTAGTACGCGTGCTCCCACACGTCGGCGACCAGCAGCGGCTTGCCGCCGTGCGCCAGCGGGGTGTCGGCGTTGGCCGTGGTCTCGATCGCCAGCTTGCCGTTCTTCTCGACCAGCCAGGCCCAGCCGCTGCCGAACTGGCCGACGGCGGCCGCCTTGAACGCCTTCTGGAACTCGGCCAGCGAGCCGAAGCTGTCGTCGACCATCTGCTTGATCTTGCCGGTCGGCGTGCCGCCCTTCGGCGACATGCTGTGCCAGTAGAAGTCGTGGTTGTAGCACTGGGCGGCGTTGTTGAAGATGCCCTTGGCCTTCTCGTCCTTGGCCGACTTCTTGATGATCTCGCCCAGCGTCAGCTCGGCGTAGGGCGTGCCGGCGATCAGGTTGTTGAGGTTGTCGACGTAGGTCTTGTGATGCTTGCCGTGGTGGAACGAGATCGTGTTGGCCGACACGACCGGCGCCAACGCGTCATCGGCGTACGGCAGCTTGGGGAGAGCGAACGGGGCCTTGCCTTGGTCCAAGGACATAACAGTACTCCGGCTGACCCGGCCGTGCGGCCGGGCGGGCTGTGGTGGGATGAACGTCCGATACGCGCCGACGTTGCGACGCGCCGGACGCCCTAGATATGGCAGGCCGGCAGGGCCGCGAAAAGGTCCCGTGCGGCCGCTGTCCCTGCACGGCGTAGGGAATAGCGTGCATCCCGCGATTCTCGGGCGCCTCGATCGGCGCTATGAGTATCCATCGCGTTTCGCAAGGAGAGTACGATGCAGGGTCAGCCTCAGGTCATCGCCGAACTGAACAAGCTCCTCAAGAACGAGTTGACCGCGATCAACCAGTACTTCCTCCACGCGCGCACCTTGAAGCACTGGGGATTCGAGCGGCTGGCGCACCGGGTCTAAGAGGAATCGATCGGCGAGATGAAGCATGCCGACAGGCTGACGCAGCGCATCCTGCTGCTCGACGGCCTGCCGAACCTGCAGGATCTCGGGCGACTGGCGATCGGCGAGACGGTCCTGGAATGCTTGCAGGCCGACCTGCGGCTCGAGAGCGCCGCGCGCGAGGCGATCGTCGCGGCCGTCGCCGTCTGCGAGGCCGCGAAGGATTACGTCAGCCGCGAGATCGTGGTCGGCATCCTCGAGGATGCCGAGGAGCACATCGACTTCCTCGAGACCGAACTGGCGCTGGCCGCCAAGGTCGGCGAGCAGAACTACCTGCAGACCCAGATCGGCGGCGGGAAGGGGTCCGACTAGTCGGCGGCCAGGCCTGTCACCGCCGGATCGAGGGCGAGGTCGGCGGCGGTCGCGGCCTCGATGCGACGGCGCATGTCGCCGGCACAGCCCCCGCACTGCGGAGACTTGCCGCAAGCCCGGAAGACATCGGCCGGCCGCCGCGCGCCCGCCCGCACGGCGGCGTCGACGTCTCGCTCCCGAATGGCCTGGCAGACACAGACGAACATGCAAACAGCTCTGCGCTTGAGAATTACTCGCAAAATCTAGAAAGGCGCGGCGAGCACGTCAAGGGGGGGGCGCCGCCTAGCCGGGATCGACGACGAACGGACCGATCGCCAGCAGCCGGCAATCCTCGCCGCCGGCCGCGGCGCAGGCGGCCATCGCGTCGCTCGCGGCCTGCTCCTCGCTGGCGCGGCCCGACACGATGCCGAGGCGGCCGCCACGGCCCATCGCGATCGCCCGCCAGTCGTCCGAGATCAGGTAGCGCTCGACCGCGCCGCGCTCGCCGCCGGCGAGACCCAGCACCTCCTGCGGCGTGAAGACGTCGCCGACGCGGTGACGCTCGGGCACGCGGATCACGACCTTGTCGTCGACGGCGTAGACCGTGCACGGCCGGCCGGCGAGGTGGCCGCAGATCTGCAGCGTGCGCCGCACCGCGTCGACCACGGTGACGCTCGGGGTCCACCAGTCGATGCGGTTGGGACCGAGCACGAGGGCGCGGTGGCGCGGCGACACGGCATAGTGCTCGGCGAGGTTGCGACGCGCCGGCGGCGTCACCAGCGGCACCGCAGCGGCGTCGAACGGGATCGGCGGCGACGGCAGCGTCGCCGGCAGGTGCGGCAGCGGCGGCATCGGCGGCGGGTGGAATGGCCACACCACCTCGTCGCCCTCGGCGTAGAGCCTGCAGCGGTCGTACGGTCGGCGGACCGGGACCTCGCGTTCGACCGTGGCGTTGCAGTCGTCGAGCGCGACGCGGCGGGCGAGCTCGGCATCGATCCGGCCGACGGCGAGGCCCATCCAGCCGCGCACGCTGATCGCCAGCGCCTTGGCGCCCGGCGCCTCGCGGTACTCGTGCAGGCGGCGCCAGTGGAACTCGCTGACGAACGGGACGTCCTGCACGACGAACGGCCGGCGCCGTGGCGCCTCGGCCGGTGGCGCCGGCGCCGCCGCCTCGGTCGCGGAGGGCTGGTCGAGCGGCGGCGCCGTCGTGCCGGCGATCGCCCCGGGCCGTAACGCCGCCGGCGGGTCGGCCGGCGGTCGCGCGGACTGGGTCACGGGAGGAATGGCGGCAGGGGCCGCAGGCGGCGCGGCGCTGGCCTGCCGCGGCGGCGGTGGCGGCGGCGACGCCTCGTGAAGCCACCACGCGCCGCCCAGCGCGAGGCCCGCGACGACCGCACCGGCGCCGAGGATGGTGGCCAGGCGGCCGGCCGGGCGCGCGGCCGCGGGGACGGTCGCCGCGACGGGCGCCGCCATCGGCACCGGCCTGCCGTCGATCGACAGGCGGTAGGCGTGGATCGGGCGCGGGATGTTCTTCACGTGCTGCTCGCCCATGTCCTCGGCGCCCAGCGTCAGCTTGCCCTGGATCTGCTCGTACACCGCCGCCGACACGCAGATGCCGCCGGGGGCGGCGATCGATTCGAGGCGCGCGGCGACGTTGACGGCGTCGCCCATCAGGTCGTCGCCGCTCTCGACGACATCGCCGAGGTTGACGCCGATGCGCAGCACCATCCGGTCGTCGGCCGCCGCCGGGTCGTTGGCCGCGCGCATCGCCTCCTGGATCTCGAGCGCCGCGCGCACCGCCTCGACCGGGCTCGCGAACTCGGCCAGCAGGCCATCGCCGGTCAGCTTGAACACCCGGCCGCGATGCTGGCGGATCATCGCCTGCGCCGTGCCCATCCGCGCCGCCAGCAGCGCCAGCGCGTGTTCCTCGTCGCGGGACGACATCGTGCTGAAGCCGACCACGTCGATGTCCATGATCGTCGTCAGGCGCCGGACGAGGTCGGGTTCGCTCATGGTCACAGGCTACCCGACCGGAACCGCCAAGGCCACGCCGCGCGGGACCCGCCGGCCCTTGCCTCTTCGGTCACGCTCTGCGAAGACCGGGGGCCATGACCTCTCCACCGCCCCGCTACTGGGAAGACTACGAGGTCGGCCAGCGGTTCGACATCGGGTCGACCAGCTTCACGGCCGACGAGATCGTCGACTTCGCCCGCCAGTTCGATCCGCAGAGCTTCCACGTCGATGCCGAGGCCGCCAAGAAGTCGCTGTTCGGCGACCTGATCGCCTCGGGCTGGCACGTCGCCTCCAAGCTGATGCGGCTGTTCGTCGACAACTACGTCGACCATCGCACCGCGCTGGGCTCGCCCGGGCTCGACGAGCTGCGCTGGCTGAAGCCGGTGCGGCCGGGCGACACGCTGACCGCCTGGGTCGAGTGCGCCGGCAAGGTGCCGTCGAAGAGCCGGCCGCAGATGGGCATCGTCCACGAGCACTGGAAGGCGACCAACCAGAAGGGCGAGCTGGTGATGACCGCCAAGGGCCTCAACATGGTGCGGCGGAGGCCGGCATGAAGAAGCCGGTGCGCGGGCTCGACCACGTCGTGGTCATGGTCAACGGCATCGACGCCGCCGAGGCCGCCTATCGCCGGCTCGGTTTCCAGGTCCAGCCGCGCGGCTTCCACGCCAAGCTCGGCACCGCCAACCACCTGATGATCTTCGACGCCGACTACTTCGAGATCCTGGGCATCGTCGAGGACACCGAGTTCAACGCCGAGCGCCGCGCCTGGCTGAAGCAGGGCGGCGGGCTGGCCAACGTCGCGCTGGCGACCGACGGCGCGGACCTCGCCTACGAGGCGTTCCGCGACGCCGGCCTGCAGCCCGACGAGCCGCTCTACTTCGACCGCGCGGTCGAGGTCGCCGGCCGGATGGAGAAGGCCGAGTTCCGCACCGTGCGGGTGCCCAAGACCCACATGCCGGTGGTCGGCTTCTTCGCCTGCGAGCACCTGACGCCGCAGTTCGTCTACCGGCCGGAGTGGGCGCGCCATTCCAACGGCGCGCGCGGCATCCTCGGCGTCACCGTGATCGCCGAGGAGCCGGCGAAGTGGACGCCCGAGCTGCAGAAGTACTTCGGCCGCGACGCGGTGCGCGGCGAGGCCGACGGCATCGTCGTCGATACCGGCACCCAGCCGGTGCATTACATGACCCGCGAGGACTACCTGCGCCGCTACCCCGGCATCGTGCCGGTGCGGCCGGGCGATCACCCGGCGCTGCTCGCGATCCGGGTCGAGAACCTCGCCGCCTGCGCGGCGCTGCTGAAGCAGAACGGCGTCGCCGCGACGCGTCCCGACTCCGGCCGCCTGCTGGTGCCGCCGTCGCAGGCCGCCGACCTCACCATCGAGTTCCGGGAGATCTAGGGGCGTGACTTTCGACCTCAAGGACCGGCGGATCTACGGGTTCGCCACCGAGGAAAACCTGCGATTCGCCGACCAGGACGTCAACGGCCACGTCAACAACGGCGCCTTCATGCAGTTGATGGAGAGCGCGCGGGTGGCCTACCTGCGCGGCATCGTGCGGCTCGGCCTGCCGCGCTTCCGCATGGTCATCGGCCGCATCGAGTGCGATTTCCGCCGCCAGATGTTCTATCCCGGCCGCGCCACCGCCTGCGCCCGCCTGGTCGAGGTCCACGAGCGCAAGTGCGTGATCGGCCAGGCGCTGTTCGACGGCGACGGCCACTGCACCGCCACGCAGCGCGTGATCATGGTGTCGCTGAACGAGGAAACCCACCGCAGCACGCCGTTCGAGCCCGCCGTCCGCGCCGCGCTCGACCGCTTCGCCGCCTCCGCCGATGGAATGATCGCATGACCGACACGCTGGTTCCCGAGGGCTTCGCGAAGCTCGATGTCACCGACGACTTCGTCGGGCTGATCGGCCCGCTGTGGTACAAGGCCGAGGGCGATCGCCTGCGCATCGGCCTGCCGCTCGAGCCGCGCCACGGCAACCCGATGGGGTGGGCGCACGGCGGCCTGCTGGTCACCGTCGCCGACATGGTGATGGGCGTGGGCTCGGGCCATGCCACCGGCATCCGCTGGCCCCATCCCACGGTCTCGCTCAGCACCGAGTTCGTGCGCGGCGCGCGGCTCGGCCAGTGGCTGGAGGGCAGCGCCCGCATCGCCCGCCGCACCGTGAACTTCTGCTTCTGCAGCTGCGACCTGGTGTGCGGCGGCGAGATCGTGCTGGTCGCGTCCGGCGTCTTCAAGGTCCCCGACATCGACAGGATCCCGGCCGACCGCCGCGAGCACGCGCTGAGGAAGCTGGCGTAGCCGCCGCGGTCGACCCGCCATCCCGACCGCCTGGTCAGGTCTTCTTCTTGCGCCGGAAGATGCGGTAGCGGTCGAAGTCCATCAGGTGCTCGTAGTTCTCGAAGGCGTCGGCGAACACCCGGTTCTGCAGGAAGTACTCGAGGTAGTCGAACTCCTTGCCCTGGCAGCGCGGGATGCCGGCGATGCGGTCGACGATCAGCAGGTCGGGCTGCTCGCGGGCGAAATCCTCGCTCACCATGTCGAACACCATCTTCTCGGTGTCGCTCATCGTGTCGGGCGGGTTGTACAGCGCCGGGAAGTCGTCGCAGGTCGCGTACACGCCCTGCAGCACCCACATCGTCAGGAACCGCATGGCCATGCGGCCGTCGATGTAGTTGATCAGCGGCCACAGCGGGTAGATGCCGGGCGACAGGGCCAGCACCGTGCGGTTGGGCGCGTTCTGCTCGATGATGTGCTGCAGCCGGCCGCCGATCGAGTCCTCGAACTGGCGCTGCTTGTAGAACGGCGGGGTGTAGAGCGCGGCCTGGAAATAGAGCAGCACCATCAGCGTCGCCGAGATCACCGCCACCGGCAGCCGGTGCAGGCTGCGGCTGATCGGCAGGTAGCGGTCGACCGTCTGCGACACCGTCAGCGCGGCGAGCAGGATGGCGGCCGACAGCGCCGGCAGCACGTGGTAGGGCCAGCCCTTGGCCTGGGCGATCGCCGACAGCGCCGCGCCGATGCCGAACACCAGCAGCACGCGCGCCGCCAGCGCCTTGGTGAAGACGATCGCGATCAGGCCGAAGATCGCCAGCGCCACCAGGGTCGGCCCCAGCACGTTGCTGCCCAGCACCTCGCGCCAGCCCGAATCGCCGATCGGCGCGTAGGCCTCGACCGCCAGCGGCATGACGAAGGTGCCGTACTCGCGGAACACCGTGTACATCGACACCAGGTGCAGCACCGCCATCGCCCCGATCGCCCACGGGATCGGGTCGGCGAGCGTCGTGCGCCAGCCGCGGCGCACCAGCAGGTAGAGTTCGACCGCCGCCGGGATGGCGAGGTAGTGCGGCTTCATCGCCATCGCCAGCCCGGCCACCAGGCCGATGGCGATCGCCGCCCCGCGTGTCGGGCTGATGCCCTCGGCCCGCGCCATCGAGGCGATCAGGTAGGGCGCCGCGGCGATGAACAGGATGTGCTCGCGCTGACCGAAATGTTCGTTGGGCAGCACCGTGAACAGGAACAGCAGCACCGGCGGCAGCAGCGCCTCGGTCAGCGCGTGGTCGGCCGAGGGCACCAGCCGGATCAGCCGCCGGCAGGCCCAGAACGAGGCGAAGATGCCGGCCACCACCCAGGCGGTGAACCAGAAGGTCGGCCCGGCCGGCAGCACCCGCGCGGTCAGGATCGGCAGGGCGTGGACGACGAAGGTGAGCGGCAGGTTCTCGTCGATGATCTCGACGTACAGCCGCTCGCCGTGCACCCAGCGCGCCGAGACGTCGAGAATCGCCGCCACGTCGTGGTTGATCGGCGGGAAGAAATAGCCCGCCAGCCACAGCACGGGCAGGACGAACAGGGGCAGCAGCAGCAGGCGTTCGACGCCCGCCGGAACTGAGGGAGGCTTGGTCGTGGCGGTTGGCAAGGCGGGATGAAGATATCATAAGCGGACGGCGAGGCGACACGCCGGGAAGGGCCGAGTGGAACGGGACGAATACGAGCGCATGCACGCCGTCGAGGACCGGATGTGGTGGTACCGCGGCCTGCGGCGGCTGGCGGCCGACCTGCTGTCCCGGGCGCTGTCGGCCGCGGACGCGCGCGGGCCGGTGCTCGACGCCGGCTGCGGCACCGGCGGCATGCTGCACCGGCTCGGCGCGGCGGTGGCCGGGCAGCCGACGCTGGGGCTGGAATACGACGGCGTCGCCGCCGCCTTCGCCGCCGCCAAGGCCGGCCGGCCGGTGGTCGGCGGCTCGGTCAACCAGTTGCCGTTCGGCGACGGCGCGCTCGCCGGATACGTCTCGCTCGACGTGCTGTGTCATGGCGGGGTCGAACCGGCGCTTGCCCTGAAAGAGGCGCACCGTTGCTTGAAAGCCGGCGCGATCGCCGTGTTCAATCTGCCGGCCTACCAGTGGATGTTGTCCGCCCATGACCGTCGCGTGCACAATGCACGTCGCTTCACCCGTCGCCAGGCCGGCGCCCTGCTGTCGGGGCACGGCTTCCGCGTCCTGCGCTCGAGCTATTGGAACACCCTGTTGTTTCCCCTGATGCTGCTGCACCGCCTGGTCGAGCGCGACGACGCCCCGAGCGATGTCCACGACTACCCCGCCTGGCTCGACGCGATCTTCTCGGCCGCGCTGGCGATCGAGCGCGCCGCTATCCGTGCCGGCCTGTCCCTGCCGTTCGGCGGTTCCCTGATCGTGGTGGCGGTGAAGCGATGATCGACGATACCGTCCCCGCGCTCTCGCCCGCGCTCTCCCCCGCACTCTCCGTCGTCGTGCCGGTCTACAACGGCGCCGGCACGGTCGGCGGCCTGGTCGAGGCGCTGCGCGGCCTCGACATCGAGGGCGGGCTGGAGATCGTGCTGGTGGTCGACTGCAGCCCCGACGACAGCCTCGCGGTGTGCAAGAAGCTGGCGGCGGAACCGGGCGCGCCGGTCACGGTGCTGAGCCTCAGCCGCAACTTCGGCGAGCACAACGCGGTGATGGCCGGCCTCGCGCGGGCGCGCGGCGCCTATGCCATCACCATGGACGACGACCTGCAGAACCCGCCGGGCGAGGTCAGGAAGCTGTTCGAGCATGCCCGCGACGGCAACTACGACGCCGTCTACACCTACTACGCCGAGAAGAAGCACGCGGCCTGGCGCAACCTCGGCAGCCGCTTCACCAACTGGTGCGCCGACCGGCTGATCGACAAGCCGCCGGGCCTCTACCTGTCGAGCTTCCGCTGCCTCTCGGCATTCGTGCGCGAACGCATCGTCGCCGGCTACGAGGGGCCGTACCCCTACGTCGACGGGCTCGTCTTCCAGGTCACCCAGAACGTCGGCCGCCTGCAGGTCGAGCACCTGCCGCGCGCCGAGGGCCGTTCCAACTACACGCTGCGCCGGCTGGTGCGGCTGTGGCTGTCGATGTTCCTCAACTTCTCGGTGATGCCGCTCAGGCTGGCGACGCTGCTGGGGCTGGGCTTCGGCGCGCTGGGCGCGCTCGCCGCCTTCATCGTGGTGGTCGAGGCGGTGATCTCCGACAAGCCGCCGCAGGGCTGGGCGTCTCTGATGGTCGCCGTGCTGGTGCTGGCCGGCGTGCAGCTGGTCGTGGTCGGCCTGATCGGCGAGTACGTCGGCCGCATGTTCCTGGCCGTCAACCGCAAGCCGCAGTACCTGGTGCGCGAGGTCTTCCGCCGCGGCAGGGACGGGCTGGAGGCCGAGCGGCCGCGCGTCGATACGAGGGCGGCGGGGCAACCGCACCGCGAGCCGTCCGGGGGGAGATTCGAAGGATGACCGTCTACTACGTGGCGCTGGGCATCGGCATCCTGGCCGGCATCGCCGGCCAGATCCTGCTCAAGGCCGGCGCCGACGCGCCCGACTTCGCGAGCCAGCTGTTGCGGCCCTCGACCATCGCCGGGCTGGCGCTCTACGGCTCGGCGGCGTTCCTCTACATCATCGCGCTGCGCAAGCTGCCGGTCTCGGTCGCCTTTCCGTCGGTGTCGCTCTCCTATGCGATCGTCGCAGTGCTCGGGCACTTCCTTTTCGGCGAGACGTTCGGCATCAAGCAGCTGGGCGGCATCGCCCTGATCATGGGCGGGGTCGTGCTGATCAACCAGCACTGACCGACCGGAGCCCGGGACGAGACGGGAGAGAACGATGGATTACGAGCAGATCAAGTACGAGACCCGGGACGGCATTCTCACCATCACGCTCAACCGGCCGGACAAGCTCAACGCCTTCACCGGCCGCATGCTGTCCGAGCTGCTCGACGCCATGGACCGCGCCGACCGCGACGACGACGTCCGCGCGGTGGTGTTCACCGGCGCCGGCCGCGGCTTCTGCGCCGGCGCCGACCTGTCGGGGGGCGCCAACACCTTCAACGCCGAGAACCGCGGCCCGGTCGATCCCGGGCTCGACGGCCACCGCGACGGCGGCGGCCTGTTCACCCTGCGCCTCTACGAGTCTCTGAAGCCGACGATCGCGGCCTGCAACGGGCCGGCGGTCGGCGTCGGCGTCACCATGCAGCTGGCCATGGACATCCGGCTGGCCTCCGAGGCGGCACGCTACGGCTTCGTGTTCACCCGCCGCGCCATCGTCATGGAGGCCTGCTCGAGCTGGTTCCTGCCGCGCCTGGTCGGGCCGCAGCAGGCGCTGGAGTGGGTGATGACCGGCCGCGTCTTCCCGGCCGAGGAGGCGCTGGCCGGCCGGCTGGTGCGCTCGATCCACAAGCCCGACCAGCTCCTGCCGGCGGCCTACGCGCTGGCCCGCGAGATCGCCGACAACACCGCCCCGGTGTCGGTGGCGCTGAACCGCCAGATGATCTGGAAGATGCTGGGCGCCGACCACCCGATGGAGGCCCACAAGGTCGACTCCAAGGGCATCTACAGCCGCGGCAAGTCGGAGGACGTCAAGGAGGGCGTGGTCGCCTTCCTCGAGAAGCGCCCGGCCCGGTTCCCGATGAAGGTCAGCACCGGCATGCCGTCGTACTTCCCGTGGTGGAAGGAACGGACGTTCGGCTAGGGAGTCGTTGCCGGCTCGCGCGTCATGCGGCATCCTCCCGCGCAAACAAACCGGGAGGATGCGATGAACGAGCTGCGAATGCGCCGCCGTGCCGTGCTGGCCGCGGCCCCGCTGGTGGTGGCGGCCCCCTACGTGGCCCGCGCCCAGGGCAAGCCCGAGAAGCCGAAGGTGGTGCTGGCGGTCGGCGGCAAGTCGGCGCTGTACTACCTGTCGCTGACGATCGCCGAGAAGAAGGGCTTCTTCAAGGAAGCCGGCCTCGACGTCGAGATCAACGACTTCCAGGGCGGCTCGAAGTCGCTGCAGGCCCTGATGGGCGGCAGCGCTGACGTCGTCGCCGGCGCCTACGAGCACACCATCCGCATGCAGCAGCGCGGCCAGCCGATCGTCGGCTTCGCGCTGATCGGGCGCGGCATGCAGATCTCGATCGGGCTGCGCAACGACGTCGCGGCCAAGGTCAAGGGACCGGCCGACATCAAGGGCATGAAGTTCGGCGTCACCGCGCCGGGCTCGTCGACCCACATGCTGCTGCTCAACTGGGCGGCCAAGGGCGGGCTCAAGGCCAGCGACGTCGTGGCGATCGGCGTCGGCGCCGGCGCCACCGTGCTGGCGGCGATCGAGAAGGGCGAGGTCGACGGGATCTCGCAGACCGACCCGGCGCTGACCATGCTGGAGGACAAGAAGCTGATCAGGATCATGGTCGACACGCGCACCACCAAGGGCAACCAGGAGGTGTTCGGCGGGCCGTTCCCGGCGGGATGCCTGTACGCCCAGCCCGACCTCTTGAAGAAGACGCCGAACACGGCGCAGGCGCTGGCGACCGGCATCGTGCGCGCCAACGAGTGGCTGCAGACGGCGTCGCCGGCCGACGTCGCCGCGACGGTGCCCGAGTCGTACCTGCTGGGCGACCGCGCGATCTACGAGAGGTCGTTCGCCGGCATCCGCGAGACCATCTCGCCCGACGGCCAGATGCCGGCCGGCGCGATGGAGAACTGCCTCAGGTTCCTCGCCGCGTCCGACCCGCAGATCAAGCCGGAGACGGTGAAGCTCGACGCGACGTGGACCAACGAGTTCGCGGCCCGCGCCAAGAAGCAATCCTGACGGCCTTGAGCGCGATCGACCCGCCGGCGCTGGCGTTCAACGACGTCACCTGCCGCTTCGCCGGGCGCGATGGCGGCGAGGCCTACACCGCCGTCGCCAACGCGTCGCTCAGCGTCGCCAAGGGCGAGTTCGTGTCGGTGGTCGGTCCGACCGGCTGCGGCAAGTCGACCCTGCTGAACGTCGCGGCCGGCCTGCTGGCGCCGTCCGCCGGCACGGTCGAGGTGTTCGGCGAGCGGCTGGTCGCCGCCGACGGCGTCAACCGCCGCGCCGGCTACATGTTCCAGGCCGACGCGCTGATGCCGTGGCGCACCGGCCTCGCCAACGTCACCGCCGGTCTGGAATTCCGCGGCGTGCCCGCCGCCGAGGCGGCGGCGCGGGCCGAGGACTGGCTGCGCCGGGTCGGGCTGGCCGGCTTCGGCGACCGCTACCCGCACCAGATGTCGGGCGGCATGCGCAAGCGCCTGGCGCTGGCCCAGACCCTGATCCTCAGTCCCGACATCCTGCTGATGGACGAGCCGTTCTCGGCGCTCGACGTGCAGACCCGCCAGCTGATGGAGAACGAGCTGCTGGCGCTGTGGGCCGAGGACCGCAAGTCGGTGCTGTTCATCACCCACGACCTCGAGGAGGCGATCGCGCTCAGCGACCGCGTCGTGGTGCTGTCGGCCGGTCCGGGCACCCGCCCGATCGGCGACTTCCGCGTCGACCTCGAGCGCCCGCGCGACGTCTCGGAGATCCGCATGACGCCGGCCTTCCTCGAGCTCCACCGCGAGATCTGGGGCGCCATGAAGGAAGAGGTGCTGAAGGCCTACCAGCGCCAGAAGGCGGCCTGACCATGCGCCTGCGCATCCTGCAACTGTCGCTGCTGGCCGTGCTGGTGCTGGGCTGGTACGTGCTGACCAAGCCCGGCCTGGTGCCGTCGTTCTACTTCGAGCAGGACAACCGCGCCGCCTTCTTCTTCGGCGAGCCGCAGAAGGTGTTCTGGGTGATCGTCGACTGGTTCTGGTCGGGCGAGATCTGGGGCCACCTCGGCGTGACCCTGCTGGAGACCGCGCTGGGCTTCGCCATCGGCTCGGTGTTCGGGCTCGGCATGGGCCTGTGGCTGGCGCTGTCGCCGACCGCCTCGGCGGTGATGGACCCCTACATCAAGGGCTTCAACTCGATGCCGCGCGTCGTGCTGGCGCCGATCTTCGCGGTCTGGTTCGGGCTCGGCATCTGGTCGAAGGTCGCGCTCGGCGTGACCCTGGTCTTCTTCGTGGTGTTCTTCAACGTCTACCAGGGCGTGCGCGAGGTCAGCCCGGTGCTGATCGCCAACGCCCGCATGCTCGGCGCGACGCCGCGCCAGCTCCTGCGCTCGATCTACCTGCCGTCGGCCATGAGCTGGGTGTTCGCCAGCCTGCACAACGCCGTCGGCCTCGCCTTCGTCGGCGCGGTGGTCGGCGAGTACCTCGGCTCGTCGCGCGGCGTCGGCTACCTGATCCTGCAGGCCGAGGGCACGTTCGACATCAACACGGTGTTCGCCGGCATCCTGGTGCTGACCGCTTTCGCGCTGCTGCTCGACGGCCTGGTGGGTGCCGTCGAGCGCCGGCTGATGACGTGGCAGCCCAGGGCCAGCGAGACCGAGAAGGTCTGACCAGGTCCCGGTCAGGTTCCCGTGAACCGGGCCGCCCGCTTCTCGAGGAAGTGGGCGACGCCTTCCTTGAAGTCGTTGGTCTGGAACGACAGTTCCATCTCGTGGTTGGCCTGGGTGGTGGCCTCGGCCAGGGTCTGGAACTGCGATTCCCACAGCTGCCGCTTCATCACCGCGACCGAGCGCGGCGACACCGTGTTGGCCAGCAGCGCGGCGTAGGCGCGGGTCTCGGCCATCAGCCTGTCGTCGGCGATGACCCGGCTGACCAGCCCCAGCTGCAGCGCCTCGGGGGCACGGAACTTGCGCGCCGAGCACAGCAGGTCGAGCGCGTTCGGCAGGCCGACCAGCCGCGGCAGCAGCCAGCTGACGCCATGCTCGGCGATCAGGCCACGCTGGGCGAAGGCGGTGGTGAAGACCGCCGATTCGCCCGCGAAGCGGAGGTCGGCGTAGAGCGGGATGACGAAGCCCAGCCCGGCCGCCGGGCCGTTGATGGCGGCGATGATGAACTTGGGGATCGCGGGGAAGTAGGCGTAGTTCATCTTGAACTCGGGCAGGGTGCTGCCGCCCGGCAGCACCGGCGTCGCCCTGCTGGTGCGGTCGGCATTGCCGGCGCCGGCCTGGATCGCCTGCAGCCCGCCCATGTCGGCCCCGGCGCAGAAGCCGCGCCCGGCGCCGGTCAGGATGATCACCCGGACCTCGGCATCGGCGCCGGCGCGGTGCATCGCGTCCCGGAGGTCGAAATGCATCTGGCGCGTCCAGGCGTTCAGCTTCTCGGGGCGGTTGAGGGAAATCGTACAAATTCCATCCGAAACGTCGTACAGCACGGTCTCGTAGCTCATCCTCGCTCCTCCCGTAGGCATTCGGTGACCCCATCCTGACCAAGACCGGGAGGCGATACAAATGGGACCCGATCACTACAAATGGCACCCGAAACGACGGCCGTGGCGGCGCCACCCTGGTCTAGGATCGCCTGCATCGGGAGTTCAGGTTTTCCGCAGCCGTACGCTTTCGTGCTAATGTGAAACACAAGAAACATCGAACCGAAGAGGTAGCGCAAATGGCCAAGCGGGAATTCTCCCATCCCAACGAGATGCACAAGTACGTGGGCCAGGAGATCGGCGTCAGCGACTGGGTCGAGGTCACGCAGGACCGGATCAACAAGTTCGCGGACGCCACCGGCGACCACCAGTGGATCCACGTCGACGTCGAGCGCGCGAAGAAGGACATGCCGGGCGGCAAGACCATCGGCCACGGCTTCCTGACGCTGTCGCTGATCCCGATGCTCAGCCACCAGGTCTCGCACATCAACAACGTGCGCAACGGCATCAACTACGGCTGCAACAAGGTGCGCTTCACCAGCCCCGTCCCGGCGGGCTCGAAGGTCCGCGGCCGGTTCAAGCTGCTGGCCGCCGACCCGATGGACAAGGGCGGCGTGCGCCTGACCAACCAGGTGACGATCGAGATCGAGGGCCAGGAGCGCCCGGCCTGCGTCGCCGAGACCATGTCGATCGTCTACGGAACCTGAAGGGGGGCGGGGCCGGTGCTGAAGCGTGAAGAACTCTCGTCCGAGAACATCGACAAGATCGTCGAGGACGCGCGCAAGGCCGGCTACGATTTCTTTCTCACCTCCGAGGAGCGCGAGGCCAGCCTGCGGGAAGCGCTGCAACGCTATCCCGCGGGCACCGAGGCCTGGATCTTCGCCTACGGCTCGCTGATGTGGAACCCGGCGCTGGAAGTCGCCGAGGCCCAGCCCTGCAAGGTCGACGGCTGGCGGCGTTCCTTCTGCTTCTGGACGCCGCTCGGCCGCGGCACGCCCGAGCTGCCGGGCCTGATGCTGGCGCTGGAGGAGGGCGGCGACTGCGAGGGCATCGCCTACCGCATCGCTCCCGACCTGGTGCGCAGCGAGCTGGCGATCCTGTGGAACCGCGAGATGCTGTCCGGGGTCTACCAGGCCCGCTGGGTGCCGACCCGGCTGCGCGACGGCCGCACCGTGACCGCCGTCACGTTCGTGGTCGATACCCAGCACAGCCAGTACTGCGGCGACCTGCCGATCGACCGGGCGGCGCACCACATCGCCTTCGCCGAGGGCCGCCGCGGCGCCTGCCGCGACTACCTCGCCAACACCGCGGCCCATGCCCGCGCGCTCAGCATCCACGACCCCTACCTCGAGGAGCTGGTCGTGCGCGTCAGCGCCTTGCGCGACGGCAACTGGACCATTCCGGCCATCGACGGCATCGAGGCGGTCGGCCAGGCCTGATCGCCGTTCGCTCCGGTCCTCGGAACGCACGCCTCGCGGCGCGTGCCTGACTTCATACCTTCTGACATAGTGGGGCCGTGTCCCCCATCGTCGATCGCTGGCTGGCGCTGTCGCCCAACCTGCGCGGAATCCTCTGGGTCGCCCTGTCCGGCCTGGTGTTCGCGCTGCTCAACGTCTTCACGCTGATCCCGGCCCAGCATCTCAATCCCTACGTGATGTCGTTCCTGCGCTACCTGTTCGGGGCGATGTTCCTCGTGCCGGTGGTGATGCGGCTCGGCCTCTACCGCTCGCTGCACACGCGGCGGGCGCCGCTGCATATCGCCCGCGGCGCCATCCATACCGCCGGCATGATGCTGTGGTTCGTCGCCCTGCCGCTGACCACGCTGGCCGAGATCACGGCGCTGGGCTTCACCGGCCCGATCTTCGTGACCATCGGCGCGGCGCTGTTCCTGCGCGAGGACGTGCGCCTGCGTCGCTGGCTGGCGGTGATCGTCGGCTTCATCGGCGCCATGATCATCATCCGGCCGGGCTTCTCGTCGATCCACCTCGGCGTCATCTGCATCCTGCTGTCGACGCCGATCTTCTCGGCCTCCAACCTGATCTCGAAGGGCCTGGCGCGCACCGACTCGGCCAACACCATCGTGATCTGGCAGAACATCGTGATCGTGGTCTGCGCCGCGCCGTTCGCGATCTGGTTCTGGCAGACCCCGGCCTGGACCGATCTGCTGTGGTTCCTCGCCGCCGGCCTGTGCGGCACGCTCGGGCACATCTGCCAGCAGCGCGGCTACCAGCTGGCCGACATCACGCTGCTGCAGCCGATCGGCTTCCTGTCGCTGATCTGGAACACGCTGCTGGGCTACTTCCTGTTCTTCCAGAAGCCGGACGTCTGGACCTTCGTCGGCGCGGCGGTGATCTTCGGCAGCGCGCTCTACATCTCGCACCGCGAGGCGGTGCGGCGCGGGAAGGTCGCCTCGGCGGCGGCGCAGAAGGCGCCGCAGTAACCAGCGTCAGCCGCCGGTGACGCTCATGTGGCGCGGCACCGCCGGCCCCTGGTGGCGGCGGTCGATGACGAAGTCGTGGCCCTTGGGCTTGCGCGCGATCGCCGCGGTGATCGCGCGGTCGAGCTCGTCGTCGCTCTCCGAGGCGCGCAGCGGCGCCCGCAGGTCGGCGGCGTCCTCCTGGCCCAGGCACATGTAGAGCGTGCCGGTGCAGGTCAGGCGCACGCGGTTGCAGCTTTCGCAGAAATTGTGGGTCAGCGGCGTGATGAAGCCCAGCCGGCCGCCGGTCTCGGCGACCCGGAAGTAGCGCGCCGGCCCGCCGGTCCGGTAGTCGCTCTCCTCGAGCGTGAACTCCTTGGCGATCTCGGAGCGGACCAGCGA
The DNA here is from genome assembly GCA_964420105.1 of uncultured Reyranella sp. Classification (GTDB taxonomy): domain Bacteria; phylum Pseudomonadota; class Alphaproteobacteria; order Reyranellales; family Reyranellaceae; genus Reyranella. The sequence goes on along the minus strand of CAYQRL010000001.1, from coordinate 170,492 downwards.
CAGCGGCATGTACTGGTCGAGCCGGGTCTCGCCGATCTCGCCCATCGGCATGACCTCGATCAGGACGAGGTCCATGCCGCGGCCGTGGGTCCAGCGGATCAGCTGGCCGAACTCGGCGTCGTTGACGCCGCGCAGGGCGACGGCGTTGATCTTGATCGACAGCCCGGCTTCCTGCGCCGCGTCGAGGCCGCGCATCACCTGGTCGAGGTCGCCCCAGCGGGTCAGCTCGCGGAACTTGGTCCTGTCGAGCGTGTCCATGCTGACGTTCAGCCGCTTCACGCCGATCGCCGCCAGGTCCTTCGCGTACTTGCCGAGCTGGCTGCCGTTGGTGGTGAGCGTCAGCTCGTCGAGCGCGCCGCTGTCGAGGTGGCGGCCGAGCCCGCGGATCAGCGACATCACGTTCTTGCGCACCAGCGGCTCGCCGCCGGTCAGGCGCAGCTTGCGCACGCCGCGGCGGACGAAGGCGCCGCACAGGCGCTCCAGCTCCTCCAGCGACAGCACCTCGGCCTTGGGCAGGAACGTCATGTCCTCGGCCATGCAGTAGACGCAGCGGAAATCGCAGCGGTCCGTCACGGAGACGCGCAGGTACGTGATGTGCCGGCCGAACGGGTCGATCATGATGCTGCCAATCTAGGCGCTGGGACCCGCCAATTCGACCCCAATCCGGGAGGGGATTTGGGCTTTTTCAGGCCGCCGGGGCGGCGTCAGACCGCCGCCGGGGCGGCGTCAGACCGCCGCCGGGACCAGCCGCACCAGCGCCTCGACCGTGTCGGCCTCGGCCGCCGGCTTGTCGGTGCGGATGCGGTTGATGCGCGGGAAGCGCATGGCGACGCCGGAGCGGTGGCGGGTCGAGCGCGCGATGCCGTCGAAGGCGATCTCCAGCACCAGCTCCGGCGCGACCTCGCGCACCGGCCCGAAGCGGTTGGTGGTGTGGTCGCGCACCCACTTGTCGAGCCAGCGCAGCTCCTCGTCGGTGAAGCCGAAGTAGGCCTTGCCGACCGGCGCCAGCTCGCGGCCGTCCTTGCCCGCTTCGCTGGCCGGCCGCCAGCAGCCGAAGGTGAAGTCGGAATAGAACGAGCTTCGCTTGCCGTGGCCACGCTGGGCGTACATCAGCACGCAGTCGGCGAGGTGCGGGTCGCGCTTCCACTTGAACCACGGTCCCTTGGGCCGGCCGGCGAGGTAGGCGCTGTCGCCGCGCTTCAGCATCAGCCCCTCGATGCCCTCGGCCGTGGTCGCCGCCCGCAGGCCGGCCAGTTCCGCCCAGTCGGCGAACGGCACCAGCGGCGACAGGTCGAAGCGGGCGCGCGGACGCTCGGCCAGCCACGCCTCCAGCCGCGCCCGCCTCTGGTCGAACGGCAGCGGTCGCAGGTCCTCGGACCCGAGGAACAGTACGTCGTACAGCCGCACGTGCGCCGGATGCGCCGCCAGCATCTTCGCCGTCACCACCTTGCGGTTCAGCCGCTGCTGCAGGTCGTTGAACGGCGCGACGGCACCGTCGCGGCGGACCAGCAGCTCGCCGTCGAACACGCCCTCGAAGTCGATCGCCTCGACGATGTCGGGAAAGGCCGCCGACACGTCCTCGCCGGCGCGGCTGTACAGCCGCCTGGCGCCGCCCGAGGCCGCGACCTGGACGCGGATGCCGTCCCACTTCCACTCGGCGCGGAAGTGCGCGGGATCGAGCGTCTCGAGCTCGGCCTGGTCGATCGGGTTGGCCAGCATCGGCGGCAGGAAGGCGCCGCCGGCGTTGGGCCGTGGCCGCTCGGCGCCCGCCAGCAGCCAGTCGAACAGCGGCCGGTACGGCGCCTCCAGCCCGTGCCAGATCTCCTCGACCGCGTCGACCGGCTGGCCGCCGAGGTTGGCCGCCGCCTGCTTGGCGAGCCGGGCCGACACCCCGACCCGCAGCGCCCCGGTCACCAGCTTCAGGAGCGCCCAGCGCCCGACCGGGTCGAGCGCGTCGAGCCAGCGCTTCAGGATCGCCGGCGTCTGCATCCTGGTCGCGCGCTGCAGCGTCTCGACGACCTCGCCCAGGGTCGGCGGCGGCCCAGCCTCGGGATGGCCTTGCCAGACCAGCGCCAGCGTCTCGGCGAGGTCGCCGACATAGTCGTAGGACAGGTGGAACAGTTCCGGCCCGATCAGGTCCTCGCCGAAACCGCGCAGCAGCGCCGGCTTGGCCGCCGCGAAGGACAGCCCACCGGTCAGCGCCGCCAGCGCCCAGCCGCGGTCGGGATCGGGCGTCTCGCGCAGGTAGGTCTTGATCAGCCGCAGCTTGGCGTTGCGGGCGGGTTGGTAGCTGAGCGCGTCGAGCAGGGCGGCGAAGGCCTGCATCAGGCGCCTTCCTCCTCGCGCCCGGCGAGGTGCAGCGCCTCGGCCTCGATGCCCATGCTGCGCGCCTGGTGGACCAGCGCCTCCTCGCGGCCGTGGGTCACCCAGACCCGCGGCGCGCCGACGTCCTTCAGGGTCTGCACCAGTTCCGGCCAGTCGGCGTGGTCGCTGACGATCAGCGGCAGCTCGGCGTTGCTCTGGCGGGCCCGCGCGCGGACCCGCATCCAGCCCGAGCACACCGCCGGGATCGGGTCGGCGAAGCGGCGCGACCAGCGGTCGGCGATCGCCGAGGGCGGGGCCAGCACGATGGCGCCGCGGAAGGTCTCGAGGATCGCCTCCGACACCGGCGCGATGTCGCCGAGGTCGACGCCGTGCTCCTGGTACAGCCGGCACAGCGCCACCAGGCTGCCGTGCAGCCAGATGCGCCGGTCCCAGCCGGCGGCGCGCAACAGCCTGATCACGCGCTGGCACTTGCCGAGCGCGTAGACGCCGACCAGGTGGGTACGCTCGGGGAAGGTCGCGACCGAGCGCAAGAGCTTGCCGATCTCGCCGATGTCGGACGGGTGCTGGAACACCGGCAGGGCGAAGGTCGCCTCGGTGATGAAGACGTCGCACGGCACCGGCTCGAACGGCGGGCAGGTCGGATCGGGCCGGCGCTTGTAGTCGCCCGACACGACGATGCGCTGGCCCTGCCAGGTCAGCACCGCCTGCGCCGAGCCGAGGATGTGCCCGGCCGGCGCCAGCGACACCTCGACCTCGCCCACGGTCACCGTCTCGCCGTACCGCAGTCCCTGCTGGCGGGTGTCCGGCATGTCCTGGAAGCGCGCCCGCATGATCGCCAGCGTCTCGGGCGTGGCCAGCGCGGCGCGATGCCCGGGCCGTGCATGATCCCCGTGCCCGTGCGTGATCACGGCGCGCGGGACCGCGACCGCCGGGTCGACGTAGAAATCCCCGGGCGCGCAGTACAGGCCGCGCGGCGTCGGGTAGAGCCAGGAACGGGGATCGGCGGGCACCATTGGCAGACGATATGGGTCTTCCGGGTCCTATGGGCAAAGGTCCCTCGCTTCGCTCGGGATGACAGGCTCTTTTCTGTCATCCCGAGCGAAGCGAGGGACCCTTCTCATGATATCAGCGTAACCGTGTCTCTCCCCGACCTCTTCACCCGCTGGTTCGCGAGCCGGGGCTGGGCGCCACGGGCGCACCAGCTGGCGCTGGTCGACCTCGCGCGGCAGGGCAAGAGCGCGCTGCTGATCGCGCCGACCGGCGGCGGCAAGACGCTGGCCGGGTTCCTGCCGTCGCTGATCGAGCTGACCGAGCGCCGGCAGGGGGGCCACGACCTCGCCTGGGCCAAGGGCAAGGGCGAACTGCACACGCTCTACATCTCGCCGCTCAAGGCGCTGGCGACCGACATCAGGCGCAACCTCGAACAGCCGATCGCCGAGATGCAGCTGCCGGTGCGGGCCGAGAGCCGGACCGGCGACACGCCGCAGAGCCGCCGCCAGCGCCAGCGCGAGCGGCCGCCCGATCTCCTGATGACGACGCCGGAGTCGCTGGCGCTGCTCTTGAGCTACCTCGATTCGGCGAAGTTCTTCGAATCCCTGCGCTGCGTGATCGTCGACGAACTGCACTCCTTCGCGACCTCGAAGCGCGGCCATCACCTCGCGCTTTGCCTGGCGCGGCTGGCGACACTGGCGCCGCACGTCCGCTTCGTCGGCCTGTCGGCCACCGTCGCCGATCCGCCGGCGCTGGCCGACTGGCTGGCGCTCAAGGACGAGGTCGAGATCGTGCGCGGCGAGGCCGGGGCGCCGCCCAAGGTGACGCTGATCGACGCCCAGGAGCGGCTGCCGTGGGGTGGCCACATGGGCCACCACGCCGTGCCCGAGGTCTACAACATCATCCGCCAGCACAAGACCTCGATCGTGTTCGTGAACACGCGGGCGCAGGCCGAGCTGGTGTTCGACCGGCTGTGGCGGATCAACGAGGACAACCTCGCGATCGGCCTGCACCACGGCTCCCTTGCCGTCGAGCAGCGGCGCAAGGTCGAGGCGGCGATGGCGGCCGGCCGCCTGCGCGCCGTGGTCGCGACCTCGTCGCTCGACCTCGGCATCGACTGGGGCGACGTCGACCTCGTGATCCAGATGGGCGCGCCCAAGGGCGTGAGCCGCCTGATGCAGCGCATCGGCCGCGCCAACCACCGGCTCGACGAGCCCAGCCGCGCCATGATCGCGCCGGCCAACCGCTTCGAGGTGCTGGAGTCGCTGGCCGCCCTCGAGGCGATCGAGGCGCGCGAGCTCGACGGCGACCCGCCGCGGCCGCCCTGCCTCGACGTGCTGGCGCAGCACATCGTCGGGCTGGCCTGCGCCCAGCCGATCGACCGCGCGCAGCTGTTCGACGAGGTGCGCTCGACCCAGCCGTACCGCGACCTGCCGCGGAAGGACTTCGACGACACCTTCGATTTCGTCGCCACCGGCGGATACGCGCTCGCTGCCTACGACAAGTGGCACCGCCTCAAGCAGCTGCCCGACGGGCGCTGGATGCTGGCCTCGCCGCTGGTCGCCAGGCAGTACCGCATGAACGTCGGCACCATCGTCGAGCTGCCGCTGATCAAGGTGAAGCTGCGCCGCGGCCCGGTGCTGGGCGAGGTCGAGGAAGCCTTCGTGCAGGGTCTCGTCGCCGGCGATACCTTCGTGTTCGCCGGCCGGCTGCTGCGCTTCGAGGGCGTCAAGGAACTGGTGGCGCAGGTCTCGCCCGCGACCGGCGGCAGCGATCCCAAGGTGCCGGCCTACGGCGGCGGCCGGCTACCGCTGTCGACCTTCCTGGCCGAGCGTGTGCGCGGCATCCTGCAGGACCCGTCGCGCCATCCCGGCCTGCCGCCGGAGGTACGGGCGTGGCTGCGCCTCCAGCGCATCCGCTCGACCCTGCCGGCCGGCAACCGGCTGCTGGTCGAGGGTTTTCCGCGCGGCGGCAAGCAGTTCGTCGTCGCCTACTGCTTCGAGGGCCGCAATGCCCACCAGACGCTGGGCATGCTGCTGACCCGGCGGATGGAGCGCATGGGGCTGAAGCCGCTGGGCTTCGTCGCCACCGACTACGTGCTGGGCGTGTGGGGCCTGCGCCCGCCGACCAGGGCGCAGCTCGAGGCGCTGTTCGACGAGGACATGCTGGGCGACGACCTCGAGGCGTGGATGGACGAATCGACCATGCTGCGACGCTCGTTCCGCAACGTCGCGGTGATCGCCGGCCTGATCGAGCGCCGCTTCCCGGGCGAGGAGAAGTCGCGCCGCCAGGTCACCTTCAGCTCGGACCTGATCTACGACGCGCTGCGCCGGCACGAGCCGGACCACATCCTGCTGCGCGCGACGCGGCAGGACGCGGCCTGGCAACTGGCCGACCTCAGGCGGCTGGGCGACTTGCTGAGGCGCGCCCGCGGCCGCATCGACTATCGCCGGCTGGACAGGATATCGCCGCTCGCCGTGCCGGTGCTGCTGGAGATCGGCCGCGAGCGGGTGCTGGACGGGACCGCCGAGGACGAGCTCCTGGACATCGCCGCCCAGGAACTCATCGACGAGGCGACCCGGCTCTAGCCCTTCTTGACCGGGTGATGCACCAGCCAGGCCTTGTACTTCAGGGCGTTGGCGGCCAGCACCAGGCCGAACACGGCGAACGAAGCGACGACCATGACCAGGTAGTAGGACTCGGCAGTTCTCACTTGGGTCTCCATCGAAAGCCCGTACAGCGTGCGGGGACGGAGACGGCGAGGCGTTGATCTGGATCAACCCGGCCTCAGTGGAAATCCCGCGAACTGATTTTCACTTGCGGTCGCTCCAGCACGATGCGGCCGCGGTCATAAGGGACGGTGGCCGCTGCCTTGCTCGCGCGGTGGCGGGTGGCGTTGGCCTCGGGCACGGCGACCGTCTCGGGCGTGACCGTCACCGGCGGGTCGTCCTCGTCGAGGGTGGCGATCGAATCGAGCGCCGCCGACCAGTCCCACAGCGTCTCGGCGACGAGGTGGATCACCAGCCCCTCGCGCTGCACGCGGCCGCGCACGCCGAGCAGGCGCGAGCCCATGACGATGCGGCGGTGGGCCTCGAACACGCCCGGCCAGACCACCAGGTTGGCGATGCCGTGCTCGTCCTCCAGGGTCACGAACACCACGCCCGAGGCGGTGCCCGGCCGCTGCCGCACCAGCACCAGCCCGGCCAGCACGAAGCGCTGGCCGTTCTTCGCCGTCTTCAGCACCTCGGTCGGCGACACGCCCTCGGCCGCCAGCCGCGATCGCAGCAGCGCCAGCGGGTGCGAGCGCAGCGACAGCGCCAGCGCGCCGTAGTCGTCGACCACCTGCTCGCCCAGCGTCAGCGCCGGCAGCGTCACCGCCGGTTCGTTGTCCTGTTGCCGTTCAAGGAGGGGCAGCGGCGTCTCGGCCAGGCCGCGCACAGCCCACAGCACGTCGCGCCGCGTGAGACCCAGCGACGCGAAAGCGTCGGCGCGGGCCAGCGCCACGATCTGGCGCCTGTCGATGCCGGCCCGCCGCCACAGGTCGACGGCGTCGCGGTACGGCGTGGTCCGGTTCTCGACGAGGCGGCGCACGGCGGCTTCCGACAGGCCGGCGACCTGGCGCAGGCCGAGCCGCAGCGCGGGGCGCGGCTGGCCGGGTATCGGTTCCAGCGTGCAGTCCCAGTCGCTGGCGTTGACGTCGGGCGGCCGCACCTCGACGCCGTGCTCGCGCGCGTCGCGCACCAGCTGGGCCGGGGCATAGAAGCCCATCGGCTGGGAGTTGATCAGCGCGGCGCAGAAGACCTCGGGGTAGTAGTGCTTCATCCACGACGAGTCGTAGACCAGGATCGCGAAGCTGGCGGCGTGGCTCTCGGGGAAGCCGTACTCGCCGAAGCCCTCGATCTGCTTGAAGCAGCGGTCGGCGAAGTCGGGTTCGTAGCCGTTGGCGATCATGCCGCGGATGAACTCGTCGCGCAGCTTGTGAATGGTGCCGGAGCGCCGGAACGTCGCCATGGCACGGCGCAGCTTGTCGGCCTTCTCGGGCGAGAAGCCGGCCGCGTCGATCGCGATCTGCATCGCCTGTTCCTGGAACAGCGGCACGCCCAGCGTGCGCTCGAGGATCTTCCGCAGCTGGCCGGGGTAGGGGATGGTCGCGGGGTCGCGCGCCCGGTTGCGCAGGTAGGGATGCACCATGCCGCCCTGGATCGGGCCCGGCCGCACGATCGCGACCTCGATCACGAGGTCGTAGTACTGGCGCGGCTTGAGGCGCGGCAGCATCGACATCTGCGCCCGGCTCTCGACCTGGAACACGCCGACCGAGTCGGCGCGGCACAGCATCTCGTAGACCGCCGGGTCGTGCGGCGGCAGGCCGAGCGAGAGCCTCTTCCCGTAGTGGCGCTCGATCAGCTCGTGGCCCTTGCGCAGGCAGGTCAGCATGCCGAGCGCCAGCACGTCGACCTTGTAGATGCGCAGCGTGTCGAGGTCGTCCTTGTCCCACTCGACCACGGTGCGGTCGTCCATCGCCGCGTTCTGGATCGGCACCAGCTCGTCGAGCCGGCCCTCGGTCAGCACGAAGCCGCCGACGTGCTGCGACAGGTGGCGCGGGAAGCCGCACAGCGTCGACGACAGCTCGAGCGCCAGCATCAGGCGCGGGTCGTCGGGGTCGAGCCCGGCCTCGCGCACGTGGCCGCGGTCGACGCCGCCCGAGCCCATGCCCCACACCGTGCCGGCCATCGCGCCGACCGTGTCGGGCGACAGGCCGAGCGCCTTGCCGACGTCGCGGATGGCGCTGCGGCTGCGGTAGGCGATCACCGTGGCGGCCAGCGCGGCGCGGCTGCGGCCCTTCTCGCGGTAGATCCACTGGATGATCTCCTCGCGCCGCTCGTGCTCGAAGTCGACGTCGATGTCGGGCGGCTCGTCGCGCGCGTTCGACAGGAAGCGCTCGAACAGCACCTCGGTCTCGTTGGGGTTCACCGAGGTGATGCCGAGGCAGTAGCACACCGCCGAGTTGGCGGCCGAGCCGCGGCCCTGGCACAGGATGCCCATGCGGCGGGCCTGCTGCACGATCTCGTGCACGGTCAGGAAGTAGGGCGCGATCTGCTTGGCGCCGATCAGCTCGAACTCGTGGCGGACGGTGCGCGCGACCTTGTCGGGGATGCCGCCGGGGTAGCGCCCGGCGGCGCCCTCCCAGGTCAGGCGCACCAGCCGCTCCATCGGCGTCTCGCCGCCCTCGTACATCACCGGGTACTGGTAGGTCAGCTGGTCGAGCGTGAAGGAGCACCGCGCGACGATCTCCTGCGTCCGCTCGATCGCGCGCGGGTGGCGGCGGAACAGCCGCGCCATCTCCTGCGGCTCCTTGAGGTGGCGCTCGGCGCTGGCGAAGCGGCGGTAGCCGAGTTCGTCGACCGTGCAGCCCAGCCGGATCGCCGTCACCACGTCGTGCAGCGCCCGCCGCTCGGGCGCGTGGTAGTGGACGTCGTTGGTCGCCACCAGCCCGACGCCGGCCTCGGCCGCGAGGTCGTCGAGCAGCGCCAGCCGGCGCGCGTCGTCGCCGCGGTACAGCGCCGTGGCGGCGAGGTAGCAGCGGTCGCCGAACAGGCGGGCGAGCGTGGCCAGCCGGTCGCGGAACGCCGCCTCCTCCGGCCGGCGCGGCGGCAGCACGATCGCCAGCAGTCCCGCGGCGTGGTCGGCGAGATCGTCGAGGCCGATGTCGCACTGGCCCTTGGCGGCGCGGCGGTTGCCGAGCGTCAGCAGCCGCGACAGCCGCTTGTAGGCGTCGAGGTCGGTCGGGTAGGCGAGCAGGGAAGTGCCGTCGCGGGTCTCCAGCCGGCTGCCGACCAGCAGCCGGATGCGCCGCTCCGGCGGCACCGGGTGTTCCTCGTAGTAATCGCGGATCGCGGCGTAGGCCCGCACCACCCCGGCCAGGGTGTTGCGGTCGGCGATCCCGATCGCCGTGTGCCCGAGCTCGATCGCCCGCTCGACCAGCTCCGCCGGGTGCGAGCCGCTGCGCAGGAAGCTGTAGTTGGTGGTGACCTGGAGCTCGGCGTAGGCGGTCATCGAAGAAGGGTCCCTCGCTGCGCTCGGGATGACAGGCAAAGAGGGGGCGACGTCAAAACTGTCATCCCGAGCGCAGCGAGGGACCTTTCATCCTTCCGCCAGCTCGTGGATGCGCGCCAGCGGCACGCCGCGCACGGCGATGCCCTCGACCCGCAGCGCCTGCAGCAGCGGCTCGTCGCTGCTGACCAGCGGCGCGGCGATCTCCTCGGCGCAGGCGGCGTACAGCCCGTCGCTGACCGGGCGGCGGCACTGCAGCGCGATCGCCAGCGCGCGGTGACGCAGCCGCGCCGAATCGACGAAGGTCGAGATGAAGGCGGGCAGGGCGATGTTGCGCACGATCGGCACGGCCTGGTCGGACGCGATCTCGCCGCTGAGCGCCTTCTGCCGCACCAGCTCGGCGACGCCGGCGATCAGGATGTCGGGCGCGACGAGGTCGTGGCGATGCACCAGCAGCGAGCGCGCCTGCATCCTGAGCGGCTCCTCGACGAACCACTTCAGCGCCACGCCCGGGTCGACGACCACGATCATGCCACTCTCCGGGCGCGCAGCGGCGTCAGCGCGGCGATGCGGTCGGCCTCGGCCAGCGCGTCGAGGATCAGCGGCTGGCTGGCGGCCTGGATCAGGACCTCGCGCAGCTCGGCCTCGAGCGAGCGGCGACGGGTGCGGGCGCGGGCCTTGAGCTGTTCGACGATGCGATCGGGCAGGCCGCGGATGGTGAGCGTGGTCATGGCGGGAACCTCAGGCGCAGAAACCGTGGAGAAACCAGCGGGCGGCGGGACGGCCGTCGCCGGCAGGGCGGTAGGGACCGTCGCGGAACAGCCAGAAGCGGCCGCCGTCGTCGTCCTCGACGCGGTAGTAGTCGCGGAACGGCGGCTCGCTGACGGCCGGCGGCCGGCTGCCGTCGGGCCGCGGCCGCCACCACTCGTCGGCGATCCGCTCCGGCCCCTCGGCGCGCACGACGCGATGGGCATGGCGGCGCCAGTGGAACACCGAGGGCGGGTCGTCGGGCACGAAGGCGGTGACGTCGACCGGCTCGGGCCGCTGCAAGAGCCGCGTCGGCCGCGCGCCCTTGAGGCCGGCCATGCGTCGCCACAGGCCGGCGACGGCGGCCTGCGCCGCGCCGGCCGCGACCTGCACGCGCTCGGGCAGGTGGCTGGGTCGCGGCAGCAGCCGGACCACGTTGCCGCTGCCCAGCCGCAGCGCCAGCCGGTCGGCGAGATCGACCGTCGCCTCCTCGGCGCGCGGATCGGCGGCGAACGCGGCGGCGCCGCTGCCAATGCCGGTATCGGTCTCGGGCAACGCGTCCTGCGCGCCGCTCCAGGTCTCGACCTCGGGCGCGGCGAGGATCATCAGCTCGACGCCGAAGCCGGGGTCGAGCTCGCCGAGCTTGTCCTCGAACAGCTTCATCAGCCGCGGGTTGTCGCGGTTGGGCCGGCTGGTGCCGATGGCGGTGCGGTCGATCGAGCCGTCGACGCGGTACAGCGCGATCTCGAGCCGGCGCGCGCCGACCCCGGCGCTCTCGAACTGGCGGCACAGCGCGGCCAGCAGGCGGCTGGTCGCGGCGGCGATGTCCTCGGGTCGGCCGATCGGCTCGGCGAAAGCCATGCGGGTGCGGAAGGCCGGCGCCGGGCGGCGCGGTTCGATCGGTTCGGCGGCGCTGCCCAGCGCCTGGTCGAGCCGCTCGAGCGGCGCGGTGCCGAAGCGGCGGACCAGCGGCGCGCGCGGCAGCGGGTAGAGGTCGCCGATGCGGCGCAGGCCGAGCTTGCGGAAGGTGTCGATCACCGCCGCCTCGACGCGCAGGCCCTCGACCGGCAGGCCGGCCAGCGCGGCGCGGTGGCCGTGGGCCGGGCAGAACAGGTCGGCCTGGCGCTCGGCGAAACGGGCCAGCGCCCACGCCGCGCCGGCGGTGTCGGCCATCGCCGCCCGCACCGCGAGGTCGTGGCGCGCCAGCCGCTCGGTGAGATCGGCCAGCAGGGCGCGCTCGCCGGCCTCGCCGCTGCCGAACAGGTGGGCGCAGCCGGTGACGTCGAGCAGCAGGCCGGCGTCGCCGCCGAAGCCGCCGGCGCTGCACGAGGCGGCGGCGTCGCCGTCCTCGGCCAGCGCCGCGCCCAGCGGGTCGATCGCCACCCACGGCGTGTAGCGGTCGCACCAGTTGGCGATCGCCTCGACCAGCCGGCGGTCGGCCTGCGGCTCGGCCGCGGCGGTGACGAGGTCGGGCACCAGCGCGCGCGCGTCGGCCAGCCGCATCGACGGCCGCAGCCCGGCATCGCGGGCATGGCCGTTCAGCGCCGCCAGCCGCGGCCCGCCATCCAGCCACGCGACGGTGGCGGCGGCCCTAACCCGCCAATCTCGAGCCTGCTGCCGGCGGGCGTCGTCGGTCGCGGCGGTCGCTCTCGCGAGTCGATCCGCCGACAGCCTGGGGAACCACAGAGAGACAATGCGCTTCATCGTTCCACTCCAGAAGCCACGAGGGGATTTCGTCGATCGACGGCGTGCCGAAACGGTTGCGCCGCAGTTCGAGGCGCCAGCGCGGCGCGCCGATGTCGGTGAGGCCGGGGGTCGAGCGCGATGCCGCCGAGGCGACGCGCCAGCGCGTCGTGCAGACCGCCTGGGCCGGCGCCGGCTGGGCGCGCAGCAGCAGCGCCGGCAGGCCGCTCTTCTCGGCGGCCAGCGACAGCCGGCGACCGGCGGTCGGATCGGCGGCGCGGGTCTCGCCCAGCACCGCGGCGAGGCCGGGGCAGCGCAGCCCTTCCTCCATCGCCCAGAACAGGTCCTCGTCGCGCCGCACCGTCACCACCAGCAGCCGCGCCGGGTCGAACCAGGCGGCCAGCGCCGGCGCGTAGGGCAGGGCGTCGGCCGAATGACCGGCAGGACCGCCGGCGCGGCGGCACCACAACAGCGTGCCGGCGCGCATCGCGGCGAAGCGGCCGAGCAGGTGGGCGGCGAAGCCGGTGGCGGCGCCGTCGTGCGGCGCGACCCGGCCGGACGGCGTCGGCCCGGCCTCGATCTCGTGCAGCGCGCCGGTCAGCAGGCCGCCGGGAAGAAGGGCGTCGATGTCGGCGATGCCGAGCGGCACCGCCTGCCGGCCGGCGCGCTGGGCGCTGTGCGCGCGCTCCAGCCGGCGCACCGTCTCGCGCAACGTCGCGGGGATCGGCGCGGCCGCGTCGTTGGCGGCCAAGGGAGCAGCAAGGGGAGCAAGGGTATTCGGGGAAATGACGGGCATCGCCCCCTCGGCGGCAGAAAATGGGCTGGGGATTGATTGTTCTTGTTTTGTTCTATGACTCGAAAAGCAGGGAGTCAACGCGGACTCGCGTCGGTTGTGCGCCCGCCATGACGATTTCGATTAGTGGTGTGCCCGCGCAGTCCCGGCACACAAGGAAGTGACGGCACTGCTGGCGCCTGGCGCCGGCATGCGGCTTGCGAAGCCTTCGCACGACACCGCATCATCCGCTGCGTACCGCGTCGGGAGTCGCCGCATGAGTTCTCGCCTGCCGTTGCTCGCCCTGTTCGCCACCGCGTTGTCGCTGGTCGCCGGTCCCGTGCTGGCGCGCTGCTCGCAGAACGTGGCCGCCCTCGACCGCGGCATCGCCGTGGCCTCGCTCGACGGCTGGCGCGTCGCCGCCGGCGGCTCCCCCAACCGCGCCATCATCACCTTCCTCGGCCACGCCAGCTACCAGATCGACACGCCGCAGGGCGTGCGCGCGATCACCGACTACAACGGCTTCAACGGCTTCGGCCGCAAGCCCGACATCGTGACCATGAACAACGCGCACTCGACGCACTTCACCGACGACCCGGAGGAGGGCATCACCCACGTGCTGCGCGGCTGGCCGTCGCAGCCGGGCGAGACCGAGGCGCACCACGACGTCACGCTGAAGGACATGAAGGTGTGGAACGTGCCGACCAACGCGCGCGACTGGGGCGGCGGCTCGGCGCGCATCAACGGCAACTCGATCTTCGTCTACGCCATCGGCGACCTCTGCATCGCCCACCTCGGCCACCTCCACCACCGCCTGACCAAGGAGCACCTCGACGAGCTCGGCCGCATCGACGTGCTGATGGTGCCGATCGACGGCGCCTACACCATGGGCATGCCGGTCATGGTCGAGGTGGTGAAGCAGGTGCAGCCGAAGATCGTGCTGCCGATGCACTACTGGGGCCGCGCCCAGGTCAGCCGCTTCGAGAGCCTGATGCAGGAACTCGACGCCGACTTCGTGTGGCCCGACCGCCGCACCATCGAGGTCGCGCGCGAGGAACTGCCGGAGAAGCTCACCGTGATGGTGGTCGGCGGCAACGGCGGCGACTGAAAAATAGCCGTCATCCCGACCGGAGCGCGAAGCGCGGAGCGGAGGGACCTCGCTTCACCGACATGACGGCAAGTCGTGGAGGGAAGGTCCCTCCGCTACGCCTCGCTGCGCGAGGCTCCGGTCGGGATGACGGGCTTTATCAGTGGATCACGTCCGCGTGCATCGCGGCCATCATCGACTGGTTGTCGCGGTAGTCGACCGGGACGCCGACGATCACGGGGCCGTCGGTCGCCATCGCCCTGGCCAGCGTCGGCGCCAGCTCGTCGACCGAGTTCACGTGGAAGCCCGTGGCGCCCATCGACTCGGCGAACTTGACGTGGTCGACCGGGCCGAAGCGCACGCCCGATTCGCGGCCGTAGGCGGCCATCTCCTGGAACCGCACCATGTCGTAGCTGCCGTCGATCCAGACGATGTGCACGAGGTTGCACTTCAGGCGCACCGCGGTCTCGAGCTCGACCGCCGAGAACAGGAAGCCGCCGTCGCCCGACACCGACAGCACCTTGCGCGACGGCTCGGCGAGGCACGACGCGATCGCCCACGGCAGCGCCACGCCCAGCGTCTGCTGGCCGTTGCTGATCAGGATCTGGCGCGCCCGGTGGGCGACCAGGTGGCGCGCCATCCAGATGTGGAACGAGCCCATGTCCGAGCAGATCGTGGTGTCGCGATCGACCTGCTCCTGCAGCACCTGCAGCAGCCGCAGCGGGTGCACCGGCATGCCGGTGTGGCGGGCCGCCTCGGCCGCGACGCGCTGGCGGTCGGCCGCGATCTCGGCCAGCAGGTCGGCCTGCACCGGCTTGGCGCGCGCGGTCAGCAGCGGCGCCAGCGCGCCCAGCGTCGCTGCGATGTCGCCCTGCAGCTCCAGCGTCGGCCGGTAGTTGCGGTCGGGATCGGCCGGGATGCAGTCGAGGTGGATCACGATACGGTCGCGGCCGGCGTTCCACAGCGCCGGGTCGTACTCGACCGGGTCGAAGCCGATGGTCAGCACCAGGTCGGCGCCATCGAGCAGGCGGTCGGCCGGCTGGTTGTGGAACAGGCCGACGCGGCCGCCGAAGCAGTCGAGGTGGCTGCGCGGCACCACGCCCGCCGCCTGGTAGGTGCCGGTGACGGCGAGCCGGGCGCGGTCGAGCAGGCCGCGCACCGCGGCGGCGGCGGCGGGCTGGCTGGCCAGCATGCCGAGCAGCACCACCGGGCGCTGGGCGGCGTTGACCAGGCGCGCCGCCTCGGCGATCGCCTCGGCGTTGGCCGGGCCGCACAGCGGCGCCCGCGCCGGCGCCAGCACCAGGCCGGGGGCGGGCGCCTTCATCACGTCCTTGGGCAGGCTGAGGAAGGTCGCGCCCGGCCGGCCGCCCTCGGCGGCGCGGAAGGCGCTGGCCAGCGCCTCGGAGATCGCCTCGGGCGAGTCGAGCTCGGCGGCGTACTTGGTGACCGGCCGCATCATCGCCACCGTGTCCATCGACTGGTGGGTCTGCTTCAGCCGCTCGGCCACCGGCACCGAGCCGCCCATCGCCACGATCGGGTCGCCCTCGGTGTTGGCGGTCGCGAGGCCGGTGACGAGGTTGGAGCAGCCCGGGCCGGAGGTCACGAGCACGACGCCGGCCTTGCCGGTGATGCGGCCGAGGCCGCCGGCGATGAAGGTGGCGTTCTGCTCGTGGCGGCAGACCACGGTCTTGATCTTCGAATCGACCAGCGCGTCGAACACCGGGTCGATCTTGGCGCCGGGGATGCCGAACACGTACTCGACGCCCTGGGCCTCGAGGTTGGCGACCAGCAGGCGGGCGCCGTCGCGCGTCTTGTCGCTCATGCCTTGCTCCCGCGGCCACGCGCCGCCTTCTTCTTCGCCGGCGCCTTCGTGGCCTTCTTCTTCCGGGCCTTGGCGTCGATCGAGTCGAACACTTCCTTCATGGTCATCAGGGCGTTGGTCGCGGCCGGGAAGCCGCAGTAGGCGATCATCTGGGTGATGATCTCGGCGACCTCGCCGCGGCTCGCGCCGCAGCGCAGGGCGGCGTTGATGTGCAGCCGCAGTTCCGGCAGCGAGAAGCCCTGCACGGTGAGCGCCGCCACGGTGCACAGCTCGCGGGTCTTCAGGTCGATGACGTCGCGGGTGTAGAGCTCGGCGAACGGGAAGGTGACGTTGACCCAGGCGAACTCGGGCGACAGCGCCTTGATGCGGCGGATGTAGCCGTCGGCCATCGGGCCGAGCTGCTTGCGGATCTCGGCCATGCCGGCTTCGTAGACCGCGGAATGCTCGTTGTGCGGCAATGCCTTGGGCTTGGCCATCTCTGTTTCTCCAGGGTGGTGACGTCGCCGCCTTATAGTCGGGAACCCCCGCGGGCGGCGCGGGCATTTCGTCCCGCTTTGGTGCTACCGGCGGCCGGCCTCGAAGCCCGACAGGAACGCCACCAGGTTGCGGCCGAGATCGTCGCCGAGGTAGCCGCCTTCCTGGACCAGCACGGTCGGCAGGCCGAGGGCGGCGATCCGGCGCGCCATGGCGTGGAAGCCGGCGCTGGTGATCTTCAGCCCCTGCAGCGGGTCGCTCTCGCTGGCGTCGAGGCCCAGCGCCACGACCAGCGCGTCAGGCGCGAAGCCGCGGATGCGCTCCAGCGCGACGTCGCCCGCCGCCAGCCACGGCGCGTCGGCCGAGCCCAGCGGCAGCGGCAGGTTGAGGTTGAAGCCGGCGCCGGTGCCGGCGCCGGCCTCGTGGGCGTGGCCCCAGAAGTAGGGGTAGTAGTCGGCCGGGTCGGCGTGGATCGACACGGTCAGCACGTCGTCGCGTTCCCAGAAGATGCCCTGCGTGCCGTTGCCATGGTGGACGTCGACGTCGAGCACGGCGACGCGCGCCTTGCCGCCGGCGCGCAACCGCTGGGCGGCGACCGCGGTGTTGTTCAGGAAGCAGAAGCCGCCGGCCATGTCGGCGTAGGCGTGGTGGCCGGGCGGCCGGCACAGCGCGTAGACCTCGCGCGCGCCCTCCAGCACCAACTCGGCGGCGGTGGCGGCCGACTCGCTGGCGGCCAGGGACGCCGTCCAGGTGTGCGGGCCGATCGGGCAGGCGAGATCGACCTGGTGCCAGCCGGCGCGGCCGGCCAGCGCCCGCGGGTAGGTCGCGGGATAGCGCGCCGGGTGGACGTTGGGCACGACCTCGGCCGAGGCGTTGGGCAGCTTCGCCCACTCGGTGGCGATGGTCTGCAGGAAGTCGATGTACTCGGGCGTGTGCACGGCGGCGACCGGCGCGACGCCCAGCGGGCGCGGCGGCTCGATCGCGTGGCCGGCGGCGGTGGCGGCGGCCAGCAGCCGGTCGGCGCGCTCGGGCTGCTCGGCGCTGCGCTGCCTGACGCCGCGCACGAAGAAGGTCTGCGGGTCGTGCCCGGCGTGCTTGTCGGAGTAGATGATCCTCATGGCGACAGCTTAGCCCACCACCGCCTTCGCCGTCTTCAGCGCCGCGATCTCGTCGTCGGAGTAGCCGACCTCGCGCATGATCTCGACGGTGTGCTCGCCGACCATCGGCGCCTTGCGGCGGGTCTCGACCGGCGCGTCGGACAGGCGCAGCGGGTTGGCGGCCGACTTCACGACGCCGATGCCGGGGTACTCGAACTCGAGCACGTTGCCGCGCGCCCGGGCGTGCGGGTTCACCATCGCCTCGGAGATCTTGTAGGCGGCCGAGCAGGCCATGCCGGCGGGGACCAGCTTGTCGAGCAGCTCGTCGCAGGTGAACTGGCGGAAGTAGTCCTCGATCATCGGCTCGAGGATGTCGCGGTGGGCGACCCGCTGGGCGTTGGTGGCGAAGCGGGCGTCGCTCAGCCAGTCGTGGCGGCCGAGCGCGGTGCACAGGATCTTCCAGAACGCGTCGTTGGTGCCGGCGATGAAGATCGGCTGGGTTTTCGTCGGGAACACGCGCAACGGGCAGATCAGGCCGTTCGACGTGCCCATGCGCACCGGGTCCTCGCCGGTCAGCCCGTGGTTGGCGATCCAGTGGTTCATCAGGTGCATGCCGACGTCGAACAGCGACAGGTCGAGCCGCTGGCCGCGCCCGGTCTTGGCCCGCGCCAGCAGCGCGAAGGCGATGCCGGCGGCGCAGAACGAGCCGGTGGCGTAGTCGATCGCCGCCGTGCCGACGCGGCACATCTCGCCGTTCTCCGGCCCGGTGGCGTCCATCAGCCCGACCTCGGCCTGGATGCAGGGATCGTAGCCGGCGCGGCCCGCGTAGGGGCCGGTCTGGCCGTAGCCCGAGATCGAGGCGTAGACCAGCCGCCCGTTCTCGGCCCGGAGCGTGTCCCAGCCGAAGCCCAGCTTGTCGATCACGCCGGGCGTGAAGGCCTCCATGAAGACGTCGGCCTTGCGCGCCAGCCGCATCAGCACGTCGCGGCCGCCGGCGGTGCGCAGGTCGAGCGCGAGGCCGCGCTTGTTGCGGTTCATCGACGGCACCCAGGCGCCCTGCAGCTGCGGCCGGAAGTGCTCGCCGTGCAGGGGCTCGACCTTGATGACGTCGGCGCCCATGTCGCCCAGGATCTGGCCCGCGGTCGGGCCGGCGATGACCTGCGTGAGGTCGAGAACGAGCGTATCGGACAGCGGCATCATGGCGGTCGGACGTTTCCCTTTGTGTCTTGTGGCCCGAATCCTTACCCGCCGCCGCATCCCCGGGCCAGCGCCGGTCTAGGCATTCAGCAGGCGTCTGGTCAGCAGCGCGCGCATATCGCGGCGGCCATCGGCGATGATGTGCACGACAACCTGGGTGCCATCGACCCTGTAGACGATCCGCCAGGCCTTCACATGAATTTCCCGGTAGGACCTGTTCTCGATGGCCAGCAGCTCTTGCGGGTGATTGCCGCGGTTCGGGAGAGTCGCAAGCGAGCGGATGGCCTTGCCGACGAGTTGTCCGACCTGTTCCGCCCTCTGGGGACCATCATGGACTGTGAGAAAATAGGCGAGGTCTTCGAAGTCGAGCAGCGCATCCTCGGTCAGGAGGATGGTGTAGCGCCTCATTCGTCGGTCCGGGTCCGGCGAACCTGATCGCGATATCGCTTCATCGCGGTGTCCAGGGACACGGTCCGTCCCTCGCGGACCTGCTTCTCGCCCAGCGCCAGGATTTTCAGCATCGCCAGCGTATCCTGGGTTCTCTCGTAAGAGGCGATATCCTCGATGACGGCCGTCGCTTCGCCGTTCTGGGTGATGATCAGCGGCCCATCGCCTTCAGCGAGGCCGCGCAACACCTTCGCGGCGTTTGCCTTGAGGTAGCTGATCGGCTTGATGCGGCTGGTGCGTTTCATGCTACGCTCGGACTGCAATTTGTGGACTGAATCTAGTCCTTTAAGGGTCCCGCATCAATGGTTGCCAAGACGACGTCCGCCGACCGTCCCAATCTCAAGGTCGATCCCGACCGCCTGTGGTCGAGCCTGATGGAACTGGCCGAGATCGGCGGCACCGAGAAGGGCGGCGTCTGTCGCATCGCGCTGACCGACCTCGACCGCCAGGGCCGCGACCTGTTCGTGCGCTGGGCCAGGGCGGCCGGCGCCACCATCAAGGTCGACAGGCTCGGCAACGTCTTCGCCCGGCGCGAGGGCCGCGACCCGTCGAAGCCGCCGGTCATGACCGGCTCGCACCTCGACACCCAGCCGACCGGCGGCAAGTTCGACGGCGCCTACGGCGTCATGGCCGGGCTCGAGGTGCTGCGGGTGCTGCACGATTCCAACTACGTCACCGAGGCCCCGATCGAGGTCGCGGTGTGGACCAACGAGGAAGGCTGCCGCTTCGCCCCGGCGATGGTGGCCTCCGGCGTGTTCGGCGGCGCCTTCACCCTCGACGAGGCGCTGGCGATCCGCGACCGCGACGGGGTGAGCTTCGGCGACGCCCTGAAGGCGATCGGCTACGACGGGCCGGAGCCGGTGGGCGGCCGCCCGGTCGGCGCGTTCTTCGAGGCCCACATCGAGCAGGGACCGATCCTCGAGCGCGAGAAGAAGACGATCGGCGTCGTCACCGGCGCCCAGGGCCAGCGCTGGTACGAGGTTTCGTGGACCGGCATGGAGAGCCATGCCGGCACCACCCCGATGGAGGGCCGCCGCGACGCGCTGGTCGGCGCCGCCGAGCTGATCGTCGCCTGCCGCGCGATCGGCAACCGGCCGGACGGCCGCTCGACCATCGGCGTGATCGAGAGCCAGCCGCAGTCGCGCAACACCATCCCCGGCCGCGTCTTCATGACCGTCGACTTCCGCCATCCCGACGACGCCGAGCTCACGAAGATGGACGCCGAGATGCGCGCCGCCGTGGCCGACATCGCCCGGCGCCACCGGCTCGAGGTCAAGGTCGAGCAGATCTGGTACTTCCCGCCGACGCCGTTCGCGAAGGAGCTGGTCGAGTCGGTGCGCCGCGGCGCGGTCCAGGCCGGCTACCCGCACATGGACATCGTGAGCGGCGCCGGCCACGACGCCTGCTACGTCGCGCGCGTGGCGCCGACGGCGATGGTGTTCGTGCCCTGCCGCGACGGCATCTCCCACAACGAGATCGAGGACGCCGACAAGGCCGACATCGGCGCCGGTGCGCAGATCCTGCTGCAGGCGATGGTCGAACGAGCCAATTCGTGAGGTCGTCGCGCGCGCTGGGCGGTTGGGTCTCGACCGCGACCGCCGCGCTGGTCGCGACGGTGGCGGGTGTCGGCGGCACGCTGCCGGTGGTGCTGGCCGCCGCCGCCGCGGTCGGCGCGACCGAGGCGCAGGCGAGTTCGTGGGTTTCCGGCCTCGGGCTCGCGACCGCGGTCTCGGCGCTGCTGCTGAGCGTGCGCTACCGCATGCCGATAATCACCGCCTGGTCGACGCCGGGCGCGGCGCTGATCGCCTCGACCTCGGGCGTGCCGTCGTTCCGCGCCGCCGTCGGCGCCTTCGTGCTGGCCGCCGTGCTGATCCTGCTGACCGCCGCGATCCGGCCGCTCGGCCGCCTGATCGAGCGCATCCCGGCCAGCATCGCCTCGGCCATGCTGGCCGGCATCCTGCTGCGCCTGGTCGTGGCGATGGTCGAGTTCGTGCCCCAGGCGCCGGTGCTGGTGCTGTCGCTGATCGCGCTGTTCCTGGTCGCGCGCCTGCTGGTGCCGACCATGGCCTCGCTGATCGTGCTGGCGGGCGGCGCCGCGCTGGCGCTGGCGCTGGGCCTGGTCAGGACCATGCCGACGCTCGGCCTGTCGCGGCCCGAGCTGGTGATGCCGGACTGGGACATCGCCACGCTGGTCGGGCTGGGCGTGCCGCTCTACCTGGTGACGATGGCGTCGCAGAACCTGCCCGGCTTCGCGGTGCTGCGCGCCTCGGGCTACCAGCCGCCGACCCGGCCGGCGCTGGCGGTCACCGGCGCGGCCTCGCTGCTGACCGCGTTCCTCGGCGCCCACAGCTCGAACCTGGCGGCGATCTCGGCGGCGCTGTGCACCGGGCCGGAAGCGCATCCCGACCCGGCGCAGCGCTGGAAGACCGGCATCTTCTACGCCCTGTGGTGGGCCCTGATCGCGCTGTTCGGCGCCTCGCTGGTCGGCCTGTTCGCGGCCCTGCCGCCGGCGCTGCTGGCCACCGTCGCCGGCACGGCGCTCCTGGGCTCGATGGCCGGCGCGATGGGCGCGGCGGTGGCGGGCGAGCGCGAGCGCTTCGCCGCGGCCGGCACGCTGGCGGTGACCGCGTCGGGCGTCACCCTGTTGGGCGTCGGCTCGGCCTTCTGGGGCCTCTGCTTCGGCCTCCTGGTGCTGGCGGTCGAGCGGGGGCTACGGCGGCGCTAGGAGGCCAGCCGGCACTCGGCGCGGTCGACGAACACGTTGGCGGCCGGTCCGTAGACGACGAAGCTGACGCGCTGGCCGCCGGCGACCGGCGGCAGGCTGGCGCGCGCGTTGTCGACCGGCTGGCCGTGGTTGGTGAAGGCGCAGTCGATCACCGGGTTGATGGTGTCGGCGCTGTTGTTGTTGAGGTGCAGCGTGACCTGCCAGCGCTGCGCCGGGATGACCCGGAGCGCCGCCTCGTCGATCACCGCGATCGGCACGCTCGGGCCGGCGGTGATCGGCACGGAACCGACCACGCGCACGCTCGGCGCCTGCACGCCGGTGCCGGCCGAGGCCGCCGCCTGCCGCGTCGGGTCGAAGGCGCGGTCGGCCGGGGTCGGCGGCTCGGTGCTGCGGCCGGTGCCGACGTTGTCCGGCGTCCAGACCTTGCCGGTCTTGGGATCGCGGAACTCCTGGGGCCCCGTGCTCTGCGCGGCGGCCGCGATCGCGACCAGGCCGAGCATGGCGGCGAGGGTGAGCGTGTGCAGGGGGCGGGCTCGAACGGTCATGTCTCTCTCTCCGTTGGGAACCGTGCCGCGTAGCCTTCGGGCGGCAGGTCCAGCGCTCGACAGAAGAAGCTGATCGTGTGGTAGTAGCCCACCAGCGCGATCGCCTCGAGGATTTGCGCCTCGTCGAGATGCTGCGCGAGAACGTTCCACGTGGCCGTGGCAATAGTGCGGCAATCGACGAGGTCGTCGACCGCGGCCAGCAGCGCCTGCTCGGCGTCCGTCCAGCAGTCCGCCCCGGGCGGTTCCGCCACCGTGGCCGCGACCTGGCGGTCGTCGAGCCCGGCCCGCCTGGCGAAGAAGGCGACGTGGACGCCCCACTCGTATTCACAGCCCAGCCGTGCCGTCGTGCGGTCGATCACGATCTCGCGCTGGCGCAGCGACAGCGCGCCGGGATCGAGCAGCCCGCCGGCGAACAGCCGGGCGAAGACGCGCGGGTTGCGCGCCAGCGTCGTGAACAGGGCGAGCGGCGGCACGCCGGGCGGCATGACGCGGTCGAGCTGGGCGGCGATCTCGGGCGGGTAGGGCGCCTCGGCAGGAAGGATGCGAGCCATTTTCACTCCGGTCGGGGTGGTCCAGCCGTGCTACAGCTTGTGTAGCGTTGTCGCTACAAAAAATGTAGCAATGGAGTGAAATAGATGGTGAAGCCGGTTCGCGGCTCGCGCACGGGCCGCCCGATCATGGCGCTGCTCGACCTGCTGGGGCGACGCTGGACCCTGCGCCTCGTCTGGGAACTGCGCGACCGTCCGTGCCGCTTCCGCGACCTGCAGGATATGACCGGCGCCAGCCCGACGATCGTCAACACGCGGCTGGCCGAGCTGCGCGACGCCCGCCTGGTCACGCTCGACGACGACGCCGGCTACCGCCTGACACCGCTCGGCCAAGAGCTGCTGCGCCTGATGCTGCCGCTGCACCAGTGGGCGGACAAGTGGGCGAAGGGGCCCGGTTGATCGTACCGGGCAGCGCTATCAGGCGGCGCGCTTGATGCGCAGTTCGACCCTGATCCCCGCGGCGCTTGCCATGTTGATCAGGGCATCGAGGGCGAAAAGATGGAGTTTCCCGCGGACGAGGTCCGACACGCGCGGCTGGGAAACTCCGAACAGACGTGCTGCCGCCGCTTGCGTAAGCTTCTTCCTGGCGATGTGTTCTTGCAACGCCATCGCCAGCTCGGAACGCAGCTTCATGTTCTCTGCCATCGCCGGAGAGTCTTCGATGGCATCCCAGACACTGGAAAAGCGCTTCTTGCTCACGATCTGAGTTCCTTCAGCAGCGCCCGGAAGCGCGCGGTCGCGAGATCGATGTCGAGTCTCGACGTTCGTTGGGCTGTCTTCCGGAAGCAGTGCAGAACGAAGACGGCATCCGGCATGGTTGCGACATAGATTACGCGAAAAGTCCCCGCCGCCTCCCAGATGCGCAATTCCCGGACGTTCTTGCCGATCGTCGGCATCGGCTTCCAGTCATCCGGGTCCCGGCCATGCTGGACCTTGGCGAGCTGGTAACCTGCGTCACGCCTTGCGCCCTCTGGGAATTTCCGGAGATCGACGAGACTCGATCCCCTGAACTCGATGGGCTTCGATCGAGTCACCCATCGAGATTATATCAAAATTTATATAGAGGCAAGCGCGGCGTCACTTCAGGAATGGGTTGTCGCCGCCGCGGCCCTGGCGGCGCGGCGGGAAGGTGGCGGCGAGGTAGTCGAGGATCTCGGCGCGCTCCTCCGGCTTGACCGGCGGCATGCGATGGCGCTGCAGCATCAGGTCGAAGGTCGAGTCCCAGAGGTCGCGCGTCAGTCCCTGCGCCTTGATCAGCGCGACGCCGTGGCAGGCGGTGCAGGTCAGGAAGGTGAGCTCGCGGTTGGGACCCGGCGGCAGGTCGTCGACCGTGTCGTTGTGCGGCGGCGGCTTGCCCTTGTCGGGATCGAACGCCGGCGCGGCCGCGACGGCGGCCGGCGCCGCGGCGACCTTGGGCGCCGGCGGCACGTAGACCTCGCGCCGCAGCGCGCCGGACCTGTCGGCGGCGAGCAGCAGGAACGTCGTCGCCAGGGTGGCGACGACGGCGTGCGTCATGGTGAGGCGCATCAGGCTTCGACGAGGACCCGGATGCGGCTGATCGGGTTGGCGCCGTAGCCCTGCGGGTTCCAGTTGGTCGCCATGAACGGCTGGGTGGCGCCGTTCGAGTCGGTGGCGCGGGCCCAGACCTCGTAGTAGCCGGCGCTCGGCAGGTCGACCGAGGCGGTGAAGCGCTGCCACGCGAACTTGTTGCGCGGCGGGTTGACCGTCGCAGCCTTCCAGGTGCGGCCGCCGTCGATCGTGACCTCGACCGACTTGATGTCCCAGTCGCCGGCCCAGGCGTTGCCGCGCAGCTCGAGCTTCCTGGTGCCGGCCGGCAGGCGCGTGCCGTCGGCCGGGAACGAGATCACCGAGCGCACCGGCATCGCCT
Source organism: uncultured Reyranella sp. (assembly GCA_964420105.1). Taxonomy (GTDB): domain Bacteria; phylum Pseudomonadota; class Alphaproteobacteria; order Reyranellales; family Reyranellaceae; genus Reyranella. Next base: position 146,094 of record CAYQRL010000001.1, on the reverse strand, counting down.
CGAGGATCGCGGTGTCCTTCTCGTCGCCCTTGCTGCCCGGCACGATCGGCGTCTTCGGCACACGGTAGGAGAAGCCGCCCATGCCCGGCCCGTCGTGCACCCTGTCGCGGATCCAGATGCGGGTCAGCCACTTGGTCGACAGCGAGCCCGCCCAGCCCGGCACGACCAGGCGCACCGGCGCGCCGTGGATCAGCGGCAGGTCCTGGCCGTTGAGCTTGAAGGCGATCAGCGTGTGCTCCTCCATCGCCTTGGCGATCGGCATGCCGCGCGACACCGTCGGCTTGTCGGTCTCGCCGGCCAGCGTCGGGTCGGCGCCGTAGTGGCCGGTGTGGCTGGCGCTGGGCTTCAGCCCGGCCGCCTTGAGCACGTCGGCCAGCCGCACGCCGGTCCACAGCGGGCAGCCGGCGCCGCCGTTGGTCCACTGGTTGCCGCGCGCTTCCGGCTCGAAGAAGGCGCGGCCATTGCCGCCGCACTCCAGCATCAGCTGGTAGGTGACGTTCTGGAACTTCGACTGCAGGTCGCCGAGCGTGATCTCGAGCGGCGTGTTGACCTCGCCGTCGACCTTGATCTTCCACGCCTTGGGATCGCGCGTCGCTTCCGGCACCTGGCCGTTGTTGCGCACGAACAGCTTGTCGGTCGGCGTGACGTCGTCGTCCATCAGCGCCGCCTGCGTCTCGGCGACCAGCGGGCGGTCGCCCAGCACGGCGAGCTTCGCCTTGCCTTCCATCTCGAGCAGCTTGGGCGCCTTGGCGGCGGCGGACCCCGGCGCGTTCTGCGCCAGGGCGCCGCCGACGGGCGGCAGGGAAGCACCGATCGTGGCCATTCCAACCCCTTTCAGCACGTTGCGTCGCGTGGTCACCGGTTCCTCCCCCGAAGAGTTTTCCATTCCAGGCCGGAACTGTAGCTCAGGCTCTCCGGCGCGTCAGCCAGCCCGACAGGACCAGCGCGCCGGCGGCGATGCCGACGACGATGGTGGCGAGCGCGTTGATCTGCGGGTCGAGGCCGAGCCGGACCTTGGAGAACACCGTCATCGGCAGGGTCTGGGACTGCGCTCCGGCCACGAACTGGGTCAGGATCAGGTCGTCGAGCGACAGCGTGAAGGCGAGCAGCCAGCCCGAGGCCACCGCCGGCGCGATCAGCGGTAACGTGATCGTGACGAAGGTCACCCAGCGCGTCGCGCCGAGGTCCATCGCCGCCTCCTCGAGCGTGCGGTCGAAGTCGGCCAGCCGCGCCTGCACCACCACCGCGACGTAGGCGATCGAGAAGGTGACGTGGGCGATGGCGATGGTGAGGAAGCCGCGGTCGGGGCCGCCGAACAGCTGCTCGGCGCCGACGAACAGCAGCAGCATCGAGATGCCCATCACGACCTCGGGCATGACCATCGGCGCGATCACGAGGCTGCCGAACAGGGTGCGGCCGGGGAAGCGCGGCACCCGCGCCAGCGCGTAGCCGGCGGCGAGGCCGAGCAGGCTGGCGACGGTGGCGCTGACCACGGCGACGCGCAGCGACAGCCAGGCGGCGGACAGGATCTGCTCGTTGGCGAACAGCGCCTGCCACCACCGGGTCGAGAACCCGGCCCACACCGTGACCAGCCGCGAGTCGTTGAACGAGTAGATCACCACCAGCGCGATCGGCAGGTAGAGGAAGGCGTAGCCGAAGGCCAGCGCGGCGTAGGCGAGGCGGGCCTGGCCCGGCATCACGACCGCTCCAGGCTGCGCGCCTGCTGGCGCTGGAACAGCATCATCGGCCCGACCAGCACGACCAGCAGGCAGACCGCCACCGCCGACGCCAGCGGCCAGTCGCTGTTGAGGAAGAACTCGTCCCACAGCACCTTGCCGATCATCAGCGTGCCGGTGCCGCCCAGCAGGTCGGGGATCACGAACTCGCCGACCGCCGGGATGAAGACCAGCAGGCAGCCGGCGACGATGCCGGGCACCGACAGCGGCAGGGTCACGGTCAGGAACGCCACCGCCGGCGAGGCGCCGAGGTCGGACGCGGCCTCGAGCAGGCCGGTGTCGAGTTTCTCCAGCGCCGCGTACAGCGGCAGCACCATGAACGGCAGGTAGGCGTAGACGATGCCGAGGTGGACCGCCCACTCGGTGCCGAGGATGGTGCCGGGATCCTCGACCAGCCCGGTCGCCTTGAGGAAGGCGTTGAGCAGGCCGTTGCTCGAGAGCAGGCCCATCCAGGCGTAGACGCGGATCAGGAACGAGGTCCAGAACGGCAGCACCACCAGCATCAGCAGCAGCGGCCGGCGGGCCGGCGCGCTGCGGGCGATGGCGTAGGCCATGGGATAGCCCAGCAGCAGGCAGATCGCGGTCGAGGTCGCGGCGATGCGCAGGGAATTGAGCCAGGCGACGCGGTAGAGGTCGTCGCTCCACAGCAGCGCGAAGTTCTTCAGCGACAGGCCGAGGTCGACCGGCGGCACCGCGTCGGGGTTGTTGGTGCCGAGCGCGATCGCCACCACCAGCCCGAACGGCAGCAGGAAGAACAGGCCGAGCCACAGGAAGGGAAGGGCGATGACGAGGCGCACCGCCCTAGTCCTCCAGGCGCTGCGCCGCGGCGTCGGACCAGCCCAGCCACACCGCGTCGCCGCGCGACCAGCGCGGGCGGACGGCGCGGTCGGTGTTCATGGCCACGACCTGCATCACCGGCAGCCCGTCGACCGCCACGTGGTAGAGCGAGCGGTCGCCCTCGTAGGCGACCTGCACGACCTCGCCGCGCACCGCCCGGTCGGTCGCCGGGCGCTCGGCCGACAGCGCGATCTTCTCCGGCCGCAGCGCCAGCCAGCCGCGCCCGTCCTGCGCGGGCAGGATGTTGGCGATGCCGATGAAGCCCGCGACCAGGCGCGAGCGCGGGTGCTCGTAGATCTCGTGCGCCTCGCCGGCCTGGGCGATGCGGCCCCTGTCCATGACGGCCAGGCGGCTGGCCATCGACATCGCCTCCTCCTGGTCGTGCGTCACCATGACGAAGGTGATGCCGATCTCCTCCTGCAGGCGGACCAACTCGAAGCGCGTGCTCTCGCGCAGCTTGCGGTCGAGCGCCGCCAGCGGCTCGTCGAGCAGCAGGAGCTTCGGCCGCTTGACCAGCGCCCGCGCCAGCGCGACGCGCTGGCGCTGGCCGCCCGACAGCTGCGACGGGCGGCGCTTGCCGAGGTCCGACAGCCGCACCTGCGCCAGCACCTCCTCGACCCGTCGCGCGATCTCGGCCTTGGCGACGCCGTCGCGCTGCAGCCCGTAGGCGACGTTGGCCGCGACGTCCATGTGCGGGAACAGGGCGTAGGACTGGAACATCATGTTGACCGGGCGGCGGTAGGCCGGCACGCCGGTCATGTCCTGGCCGTCGATCAGCACGCGCCCGGCATCGGGCTGCTCGAAGCCGGCGAGCAGGCGCAGCAGCGTGGTCTTGCCGCAGCCCGAGGCGCCGAGCAGCGCGAACAGCTCGCCGCGCCGGATCTCGAGGTCGATGCCGTCGACCGCGGCCATCGCGCCGTAGCTCTTGCGCAGCCCCTCCAGCCGGACGATCGCGTCTGCCGCCATTTCAGCGGCCCGTCTTGACCTGCGTCCACAGCCGCGTGCGGTCGCGCGTCTGCTCGGCGGTGCCGGCGGTGATGGTGTAGAAGCGCGCCCGCACGTCGGCCGGCGGGTAGATCAGCGGGTTGTCCGAGATCGACTTCGGCAGCAGCGCCGTCGCCGCGGTGTTGGCGTTGGCATAGCCGGTGATCTCGCTCGACGCCGCCGCGACCGCGGGCTCGAGCAGGAAGTCGAGGAAGCGCAGCGCGTTGTCCGGGTCGGGCGCGTCCCTCGGGATCGCGGCGACGTCGATCCACAGGAGAGCGCCCTCGCGCGGGATGGTGTAGGCGATGTCCTGGCGATCCCGGGCCTTGGCGGCGCGGTCGCGGGCCTGGAAGATGTCGCCCGAGAAGCCGAAGGCGACGCAGATGTCGCCGCCGGCCAGCGCGTTGATGTACTCCGACGAGTGGAACTTGCGCACGAACGGGCGGATCGCCTTGACCACGTCGGCCGCCTTCTGCAGGTCCTCGGCCTTCTTCGAATCGGGGTCGAGGCCGGCGTACTTCAGCGCCGCCGACAGCACGTCGGTCGGGCTGTCGAGCAGCATCACGCCGCAATCGGCGAACTTCGACACCACCGCCGGGTCGAACACCATGCGCAGCGAGTCGACCGGCGCGTCGGGCAGGCGCTTCTTCACCGCCTCGACGTTGTAGCCGACGCCGACCGTGCCCCACATCCACGGCACGGCGTGGGCGTTGCCGGGGTCGTAGGCGGCCAGCCGCGCCATGATGTCGGGGTCGAGGTTGCCGAGGTTCCTGAGCTTCGCCTTGTCGAGCGGCCGGTACAGGTTGGCCGACAGCTGGCGCACGAAGAACGGCGAGGCGGTCGGCACGACGACGTCGTAGCCGGAGCGGCCGGCGCGCAGCTTGGCCTCGAGGATCTCGTTGGAATCGTAGGTCGTGTAGTTGACGCGAACGCCGGTCTCGCGCTCGAAGCGCTTGAGCTCGGGTTCGGCGATGTAGTCCGACCAGTTGTAGACGTTGACCTGGCCCTGCGCCCGCGCCGCCGGTGGCGACAGCAGCGGGACGACGACCAGCGCGGCGGACAGAGCGGCGACGAAAAACGGACGCATCGGCAACTCCGGAGGGTCAGACACCAAGATACTTCTGCTGCAGGGTGCTGTCGCGCGACAAGGCTTCGGACGTTCCCGTCCACACCACGCGGCCCTTCTCGACGACGTGGTGGCGGTCGGCCAGCCGCACCAGGGCGCCGACGTTCTTGTCGATCACCAGGATCGCCTGGCCGTCCTGCTTGAGGCGCGCGAGGCAGGCCCAGATCTCCTGGCGGATGATCGGAGCCAGCCCCTCGGTCGCCTCGTCGAGGATCAGCAGCCTGGGATTGGTCATCAGCGCGCGGCCGATCGCCAGCATCTGCTGCTCGCCGCCCGACAGCTGGTTGCCCATGTTGCGCTGGCGCTCGGAGAGCCGCGGGAAGAACTCGAACACCCGCGCCAGCGTCCACGGCGACGGCCGGCCGTCGCGGTTGGCCGCCGCCGCCACCAGGTTCTCGCGCACGCTGAGGTTGGGGAAGATCTGCCTGCCCTCGGGGACGAGGCCGAGGCCCAGCCGGGCGATGCGGAAGGCCGGCAGGCCCGCGACCGGCAGGCCCTCGAACTCGACGCTGCCGCGCGCCGCCGGCAGCAGCCCCATGACGGCGTTGACGGTCGTGGTCTTGCCCATGCCGTTGCGGCCCATCAGGGTCGCGACCTCGCCGGCGGCGACGTCGAGCTCCATGCCGAACAGCGCCTGGCTCGGACCGTAGAACACCTCGAGGTCGCGGACCTTCAGCATCGCGGTGCCCCCATCACGCGACCTCGTCGCCGAGGTAGGCGCGCCGGACCTCGTCGTTGGCCCGGATCTCGTCCGGCGTGCCGGTGGCGATGGCGCGGCCGTAGACCAGCACGGTGATGCGGTCGGCGAGCTGGAACACCGCCGCCATGTCGTGCTCGATCAGGAGCATGGCGTGGCTGCCCTTGAGCGCGCGCAGGAAGGTCACCAGCCGCTGCGACTCGTCGGGCCCCATGCCGGCCATCGGCTCGTCGAGCAGCAGCAGCCTCGGCGCGCCGGCCAGCGCCATGGCGATCTCGAGCTGGCGCTGCTCGCCGTGGCTGAGCGCCGCCGCCGGCGTGTCGGCGCGGTGGCCGAGCCCGACCGCCTCCAGCCCGCGCCGCGCCGGCTCGCGCAGGCGGGCGTCGCGGCGGGCGTCGGCGAGGAAGCGGAACGAGTGGCCGGCATGGGCCTGGACCGCCAGCGCGACGTTGTCGAGGGCGCTGAACTCGCGCAGCACGGCGGTGATCTGGAACGACCGCGCCAGCCCCAGCCGCACCCTCCGGTGCATCGGCAGGCGGGTGACGTCGCGGCCGGCGAAGCGGATCGTGCCGCTGTCGGGCGCGAGGTTGCCGGTCAGCTGGCTGACCAGCGTCGTCTTGCCGGCGCCGTTGGGACCGATCAGGGCATGGATCTCGCCCGGCCGGACCTCGATCGAGACGTTGTCGGTCGCGACCAGGCCGCCGAAGCGCTTGACCAGGCGATCGGTCGCGAGCAGCGCCTCACTCATCGCGCTTCCCCAGCAGCGAATCGATGCCGCCGCGCGCGTACAGCGCGATCAGCACCAGCAGCGGGCCGAACACGATCTGCCAGTACTCGCCCCAGCCCTTGCGCGCGAGGTCGAGCAGCGGCGGCAGCGCCTCCTCCAGCACGAAGAAGGCGATGGTGCCGTAGAGCGGGCCGAACAGCGTGCCCATGCCGCCCAGCACCACGATCACGATCAGGTCGCCCGACTTCACCCACGACATCATGGCGGGCGAGACGTAGGCGCCCTCGTTGGCCAGCAGGATGCCGGCCAGCCCGCCGAACGCGCCCGACAGGGTGAAGGCGGCGAGGCGGTAGCGGAACACCGGGAAGCCCAGCGCCTGCATGCGCAGCTCGTTCGACCTGGCGCCGCGGATCACCAGTCCGAAGCGCGAGTTGGCGAAGCGGCTGCAGAACCAGAGGGTGGCGCAGAACAGCGCGAGGCATAGCCAGTAGAACGACGCCTTGTCGCGCAGGTCGATGACGCCGGGGAAGCGGCTGCGCGAGATGTTCAGCCCGTCGTCGGCGCCGTAGGCCTCGAGCCCGCCGCCGATGTAGTAGACCAGCTGGGCGAAGGCCAGCGTGATCATGATGAAGTAGAGGCCGCGGGTGCGCAGCGACAGCGCGCCGACCAGCGCCGCCCAGCCCGTCGCCGCCAGCAGCGCCACCGGCCACTGCACCCAGCCGCTCGACACGCCGTGGTGGCCCATGATGCCGACGGCGTAGCCGCCGATGCCGAAGAACACGGCGTGGCCGAAGCTCACCAGCCCGCCGTAGCCCAGGATCATGTTGAGGCTGACCGCGGCGATCGCCCAGATCACGATGCGCGTGCCGATCGACAGCAGGTAGCGCTGGTCGAAGGCCTGGGTGACCAGCGGCAGCATCGCCAGCGCGACCAGCAGCAGCGCGGTGACGAGGCCGCGGGGCGTGCGCAGGGCGGCGATCACGGCGACACCGTCATTGCCGCTGCCCGAACAGGCCGGTCGGGCGCCACACCAGCACCGCGGCCATGACGACGTAGACCAGCACCTGCGAGATCGCCGGCGCCGCGCTCGAGGCGGCGCTCGTGCTCAGGAAGGTCTTGAGCAGGTCGGGCAGGAAGGCGCGGCCGACGATGTCGATCTGGCCGACCACCATGGCGGCCACGAAGGCGCCCTTGATCGAGCCGATGCCGCCGATGACGATGATGACGAAGGCGAGGATCAGGATGTCGTCGCCCATGCCGATCTTGACCGAGGTGATCGGCGCGGCCATCAGGCCGGCCAGCCCGGCGAACACCGCGCCCAGCCCGAACACCAGCGTGAAAAGCAGCTCGATGTTGACGCCGAGCGCGCCGATCATGCGCCGGTTCGAGGCGCCGGCGCGGATCAGCATGCCGATCCGCGTGCGCGCCACCAGCCACGCCAGCAGCAGCGCGACGGCCGCGCCGACCACGATGATGGCGAAGCGGTAGGCGGGGTAGGGCACGCCCGGCAGGATCTCGACCGTGCGGTTGAGGAAGGCCGGCACCGCGATGCTCTTGCCGGCGGGCCCCCACAGCAGGCGCACCAGCTCGTTGAAGAACAGGATCAGGCCGAAGGTCGCCAGCACCTGGTCGAGGTGGTCGCGCGCGTACAGCCGCCGCGCCACCACCGTCTCGACGACGACGCCGAGCAGGAAGGTCGCGGGCAGGGTCAAGAGCGCGCCCAGCACGAACGAGTCGGTCCACCCGACCAGGGTCCAGGCGATGTAGGCGCCCATCATGTACAGCGAGCCGTGCGCCAGGTTGACCAGGTCCATGATGCCGAACGTCAGCGTCAGCCCGGCGGCCAGCAGGAACATCAGCAGGCCGAGCTGCACGCCGTTCAGGACCTGGAGCAGCAGGTATTCCATCTCACCCCGTCAAACGAAACGGGAGCGCGATGCCGCGCTCCCGTCCAGGCCGGCGTTCGCCGCCATCACTTCATCGGGCACTTCTCGAAGAACGGATCCTTGGCGTCCTTCATGGCCGTCGCGATGGTCTTGACGGTCATCTTGCCCTCGGCGTCCTTCACCGCTTCCTGGATGTAGAAGTTCTGGATCGGGAACTGGTTGGTGTTGAACTTGAAGTCGCCGCGCAGCGACTTGAAGTTGGCCTTCTTCATCTCGGCCCGCAGCGCGTTCTTGTTCGAGGTGTCGCCCTTGGTGCCCTCGACCGCCGAGGCGATCAGCATGATCGCGTCGTAGCTCTGGGCGCCGTAGTAGGACGGGTAGACGCCGTGCTTCTTCTTGAAGTCGGCGACGTAGCGCTTGTTCTGGTCGTTCGGCAGGTCGTTGACCCACTCCTGCGCGCCCAGCGTGCCGAGCGCGAGGTCGCCCTGCTGCGGCAGCGTGATCGCGTCGATCGAGAACACCTGGTACAGCGGCACCTGGCCCTTGAGCCCGGCCTGGGCGTACTGGGTCAGGAACTGCACGCCGTGGGCGCCGGGGTAGAAGATGAAGATGCCGTCGGGCTTGGCGGCGCGGATCTTGGCCAGCTCGGCCGAGAAGTCGAGCTGGTCCGGCCACTTGGTCAGGTCCTCGCCCTTGATCTCGCCCTTGAAGGTGCGCTTGACGCCGGCGAGCATGTCCTTGCCGGCGGCGTAGTTGCCGGCCATCAGGTACAGGCTCTTCACGCCCTTGCTCTGCAGGTACTCGCCCATCGCCATCGGCGTCTGGTCGTTGACCCACGAGGTCGAGAAGAAGTTCTTGTTGCACAACTCGCCGGCGATCTGCGACGGGCCGGCGTTGGCCGAGATCAGGATCGTGTCGCCCTCGTCGGTCACGGTCTTGAGCGAGGCCAGCAGCACGTTCGACCAGATGTAGCCGGTGACGAACGCCACCTTGTCCTGCTGCACCAGCTTCTCGGACTTCTGCTTGCCGACATCGGGCTTGAACTGGTCGTCCTCGTAGACGATCTCGATCGGCCGGCCGGCGATCTTGCCGCCGAGGTGCTCCTTGGCCAGCTCGACCGAGCGGCGCATGTCCTCGCCGATCGCGGCCTGCGGGCCGGAGAAGGTGCTGACGAAGCCGATCTTGAGCGGCGCCTGCGCCGCCGCCGGCAGCGCGAAGCCCAGTGCCGCGGCCGCGGCGGTGGCGAGAATAGCGGATTTCATGGGTGTTTTTCGCTCCCTGTGTTTCCCGACCCCTGTTCCGCTCATAAAAGCCGAAATCCGTCAGTCACGCAATTTGAAGCGTTGGATCTTGCCGGTGGCGGTCTTGGGCAGGTCGGCGACGTACTCGACCCAGCGCGGGTACTTGTAGGGCGCGAGCGTGGTCCGGCAGAGCGCCATCAGTTCCTCGGTGAGCGCCGGCCCGCCGGCGCCGGGGTCCTTGAGCACGACGTAGGCCTTGGGCTTGATCAGACGGCTCTCGTCGGCGTGGCCGACCACCGCCGCCTCGAGGATCGCGGGGTGGCCGATCAGGCAGTTCTCGATCTCGACCGGCGAGCACCAGATGCCGCCGACCTTCAGCATGTCGTCGCTGCGGCCGTCGTAGACGAGGTAGCCTTCCTCGTCGGCGCGGTAGGTGTCGCCGGTGTTGAGCCAGCCGTCGACCATGGTCTCGGCCGTCTTCTCGGGCTTGTTCCAGTAGTACCTGGCCGCCGACTGGCCGCGGATCCAGAGCCGCCCGCTGGCTCCCGCCGGCACCGGCTGGCCGTTCTCGTCGAGGATGCGCGCCTCGTACCCCGGCACCGGCCGGCCGCTGGTCCCCGGCTTGTGGTCGGCCAAGCTGTTGGCGATGAAGATGTGCAGCGCCTCGGTCGAGCCGATGCCGTCGAGGATGATGGTGCCGGTGCGCTCCTTCCAGCGGCGGAAGATCTCGGCCGGCAGCGCCTCGCCGGCCGACACGCAGGCGCGCACCGACGAGAAGTCGCGCGGACCCTTCTCCAGCGCCAGCAGCTGGGCGGCGTACAGCGCCGGCACGCCGTAGTACAGGCTCGGCCGGAACCTCTCGACGATCTCGAAGGTGGTGTCGGGGGTCGGCCGGCGCTCGTCGAGCACCGCGGTGCCGCCGGTCCACAGCGGGAAGGTCATGCCGTTGCCCAGCCCGTAGGCGAAGAACAGCTTGGCGGCCGAGAACGATACGTCGTCCTCGCGCACGCCCAGCACGCGCACGCCGTAGAGCTCGCTGGTCACCACCATGTCGCGCTGCAGGTGGACCGCGCCCTTGGGCCGGCCGGTCGAGCCCGACGAGTACAGCCAGAAGCAGTCGTCCTCCGGCCCGGCCAGCCGCGCCTCCAGCGTCGGCGAGGCCTTCGCCATCTCGGCCTCGAAGGCGTCGACGGTCAGCGCCCGGACCGGAACCTTGCCGGCGACCTGCGCCAGCGCCGGCTCGATCTCGCCGGCGAACTCGCGGCTGTAGGCGACCAGCCGGCAGCCCGAATCCTCGACCATGTAGGCGTAGTCGCCGGACCGCAGCAGCGTGTTGGGCGGGACCGGCACGATGCCGGCCTTGATGGCGCCCCAGAACACGTAGAAGAACGCCGGGCAGTCCTTGACCACCATCATCACGCGGTCGCCCGGCACGAGGCCCAGCGCCAGCAGCGCGTTGCCGGCGCGGTTCACCCGCTCGGCCAGCTCGCCGTAGGTGACGGTCTCGTGCAGGGTGCGGATCGCCGGCCTGGCGGCGCGGCCCTCGGCGAGGTGCCGGTCGACGAACGGCACCGCGACGTTGAAGCGGGCAGGCAGCCGGACCTTCAGGTCGGCGTCGAACGAAATGCCGGGAGGAAGCGCCATGCCGACTGTCTAGCGCAGCCGGCCATACGCGTCATCCCGACCAGGGCCCGGAGGGAAGGGCGGAGGGACCTTGCCTCGACCCGCCGCCGCCGGACCGCGGAGGGATGACGGCGTCACTTCTTCCGCGTGAACACCTTGGTGACGTCGGAATCGGACTCTTCCTGGGCCTCGAAGTAGACGCCGGCCGAGACCGCGACCAGGATCATGAAGCCGGTGCCGAGGAACCACGACAGGTACCACGAGCCGTAGTCGCCCAGCACGATGCCGACGAGGATGGCGAGGCAGGCGATCGCCATGGCGATGAGGTAGTGGAGGAACATGCGTCTTCTCCTCAGTACGCGTGGTCCGAGGACTCGACGTGCTTGACGTCGAGCTTGCCGCGCATCACCCAGAACGCCCAGCTCGTGTACCAGACGATGGCCGGCATGAAGACCACCACGAAGGCGGTCATCCAGCCCAGCGTGATCCGGCTGGAGCCCGAGTTCCACAGCGTCAGGCTGTGCGACGGGTTGCTGACCGACGGCATCAGGAACGGGAACATGGCGGCGCCGACCGTGCCGATGACGCCGATCCACGCCAGCACGCCCAGCCACCAGGCCAGGAACGGCTTGCGCGCGGCGTGCGCCAGCGTGCCCAGCAGGATGCCGGCGTAGACCAGCAGCGGCAGCGTCCACAGGATCGGGTGCGCGGCGTAGTTGGCGAGCAGGCCGCCCGGCGTGCGCACGACCTGCTGGTGCAGCGGCGTCTGCGCCGCCGCCGGGTCGGGCCCGGCGACCAGCTTGAAGCCGTCGAGGGTCGAGGCCCAGAAGCCGCCGACCGCGAAGATCACCAGCGCCGCGAGGCCGCCCGCGATCGCGGCGCGGCGGGCGCGCGCGCCGACCGGGTCGGCGGCGCCGCTCGCCAGCGCCGTGCCGCCCATGTAGATGGCCAGCGCCACCGACATCAGGCCGCACAGGATGGCGAACGGGTTGAACAGGCCGATGAAGCTGCCGGTGTAGTAGGAGGCGACGCGCCAGTCGAAGTGGAAGGGCACGCCCTGCAGGACGTTGCCGACCGCCGCGCCGAACACCAGCATCGGCACGAAGCCGCTGATGAACAGGGTGGCGTCCCACACCGCGCGCCAGCGCGGCGACGGCATCTTGCTGCGGTACTCGAAGCCCAGCGGTCGCACGATCATGCTCCACAGCAGCACCAGCATGACGACGTAGAAGCCCGAGAAGGCGGTGGCGTAGACCAGCGGCCAGGCGGCGAAGATGGCGCCGCCGCCGAGGATGAACCACACCTGGTTGCCGTCCCAGTGCGGCCCGATCACGTTCAGCGCGACCCGGCGCTCGGAGTCGGTGCGGCCGACGTAGCGCAGCAGCGTGCCGACGCCCATGTCCATGCCGACCATCGTGCCGATGCCGGTGAGCAGCACGCCCAGCAGCACCCACCACAGGATCTTGAGGAACAGGTAGAGTTCCATGGCCGGTTCCTCCCTATTCCGCCGCCACGGGCCGGCGGCCCGGGGCGTTGAGGTCGAAGGCGTGGCGATCGCCGCCCGGCTCGTCGGGTCCCTTGCGGATGAAGTGGACCATCAGGAAGACCTCGACGATGGCGAAGATGGTGTAGAGCAGGATGAAGCCCGACAGCGAGAAGATCATGTAGGCCTCGCTGTGGCTCGAGGCCGACAGCCAGGTCGGCAGCATCTCGTTGACCGTCCACGGCTGGCGGCCGACCTCGGCGACCAGCCAGCCGGCCTCGCAGGTGATGAACGGCACCGCGATCATCAGCACCGCCGTCCACTGGAACCAGCGCTGCTTCTCGACCTGGTGCGACAACGTCATCAGCGTCGCCAGCACCATGTAGGCCAGCATCAGCAGGCCGAAGCCGACCATGACGCGGAACGACCAGAACACGATCCAGACTTCCGGCACGGTGTCGCGCGCCGCCCTGGCGATGCCCTCGTCGGTGATCCTGGTCAGGTCGCCGTCCGGGGCGTAGCGCAGCGCCAGCAGGCCGAAGCCGACGTCGGGCGCGTGGGCACCGAACTGGGCCAGCATCGCCTCGTCCTTGGGGTTGGCGCTCAGCGCCTGCATCGCCAGCACCGCCGGGATGCCGTTCCTGATGCGGACCTTGGCCAGCGCCTCGAGCTCGTCGATCGCCGGCACCTCGCCGTGGAGCGAGTGGGTGACCAGGATCGACAGCAGCGCCGGGATCTTGATCGCGAAGTAGTTCTTCTGCTCGGACTGGCTGGGGAAGGCGATGGCGTTGAAGCTCATCGGCGCCGGCTCGGTCTTCCACAGCGCTTCCATCGCCGCCAGCTTGGTCGGCTGGACGTGGGCGCCGACGTAGCCCAGCGCGTCGCCCAGCGTGATCACGCCGGCGCTGCCCAGCACGCCGAACACCGCGGCCACCCGGAACGAGCGGCGGGCGAGGTCGAGGTGGCGGCCCTTCAGCATGTACCAGGCGCTGACGCCGCAGACGAAGATCGCGGCGGTGACGTAGCCGGCCAGCACCGTGTGCACGAACTTGGACTGGGCGTCGGGGCTGAAGAACAGCGCGCCGAAGTCCTGCAGTTCCATGCGCATGGTCAGCGGGTTGAACTCGGCGCCGGTCGGGTGCTGCATGAAGGAGTTGGCGACCAGGATCCACAGCGCCGAGAAGTTCGAGCCCAGCGCCACGGCGTAGGTCACGACGAGGTGCTGGCCCTTGGTCATGCGGTCCCAGCCGAACACCATCAGGCCGATGAAGGTCGATTCGAGGAAGAAGGCCATCAGGCCCTCGATCGCCAGCGGCGCGCCGAAGGTGTCGCCGACGAAGCTGGAATAGAAGGACCAGTTGGTGCCGAACTGGAACTCCATGGTCAGGCCGGTGGCGACGCCGAGCGCGAAGTTGATCAGCAGCAGCTTGGTCCAGAACTGGGCCATGCGCTTGTAGATCTCGCGGCCGGTGGTGACGTAGATCGTCTCCATCACCGCCAGCAGGACGGTGAGGCCGAGCGTCAGCGGCACGAACATGAAATGGTACAGCGCGGTCGCGGCGAACTGCGCGCGCGACAGATCGACGACGAGGTCGTTCGGCATGGACGGAAATTCCCCTAGACTTCGGGCAAAATCCGCTCTCGGCGACCCGCCGTCAACCGACCGGAGGTCGCACCGTGGAGGGGACGGCTACAGCTTGGCGCCGGACGCCTTGACCGGGGCCTGGAAGGCCTTGACCTGGTCGGCGACGAAGCGCGTGAACTCGGCCGAGGTCATGGGCTTGGTGACGAAGCCCAGTTCGCCCAGCCGCTCGACCACCTTGGGGTCGGCCAGCACCTCGGCCAGTGCCTTGTGCAGCCTGGCCTGCGCCTCGGGCGGCATGCCGGCCGGCGCCGACAGGCCGACGAAGTTCTCGGCGACCAGCCGCGGGTAGCCGAGCTCGGTGACCAGCGGCACGTCGGGCGCGCTCGGCGCCTTCTGGGTCGAGGTCAGGGCGATCATGCGCAGCTTGCCGTCCCTGGCCAGCGGCAGCACCTCGGTCAGCGTCACCACCGCGAAGTCGAGCTGGTCGGCCATCATGTCCTGGAACATCGGCGCGGCGCCGCGGTAGCCGATGTGCTCCATGTCGAGGCCGAGCTCGGCCTTGAACATCTCGCCGATGATGTGGCCGATCGAACCCTGGCCGCCGGAGCCGAACGGCACCGTCTTCTTCTGGCCTTTGATCCAGGCGACCAGCTCCGGCATCGTCTTCGCCGGCACGCCCGGCCGCACCACGAAGGCGTTGGGCACCGAGCCGATGTAGGCGACGTGGGCGAAGTCCCTGAGCGGGTCGTAGGGCGGCTTGTCGAACAGGTACGGCGCGATCGAGATCGGCGCCGAGTTCGAGAGCATCAGCGTGTGGTAGTCGTCCCTGGCCGCCAGCACGGCGTTGGCGCCGATCGTGGTGCCGCCGCCGGGCTTGTTGTCGACGATCACGCCCTGGCCGAGCCTGTCCTGCAGCGGACCGGCGATCACGCGCGCCGCGGCGTCGGACGCGCCACCGGGCGGGAAGGTGACGACGATCTTGACCGGCCGGTTGGGCCACGCCGCCTGGGCCAGCGCGCCGCGCGACGCCCCCAGCAGCGCGGTGGCTCCCAGCGCACCGACCTGCAGCAGTCTTCTCCGGTCGATCATCGCATCCTCCCCTGTCACCCGGCAGCGCAAGCAATCGCCATGCCCGCGACCGTCCCGGCGGCCAGCCTTGCTTGATTCCGGCGCGCTGTCTGCGATGATTCGCGCTTCGGGAGTTCAGTCTTGATGCGACGTTGGATCGGGCCGCTGCTGCTGGCCGGGCTGCTCGCGCCGTCCGCGGCGACGGCCCAGGAGGCCGGCGCGTGGGTGGTCGACGGCAGTTCGGGCTGCCGCGTCTGGAACCCCGAGCCGCAGCCGGGCGAGACCGTGCTGTGGGACGGCCCGTGC
Source organism: uncultured Reyranella sp. (assembly GCA_964420105.1). GTDB lineage: Bacteria > Pseudomonadota > Alphaproteobacteria > Reyranellales > Reyranellaceae > Reyranella. Next base: position 130,795 of record CAYQRL010000001.1, on the reverse strand, counting down.
CACGACGGCATCGCCTCGGGCGAGGGCTGGCTGCAGTGGTTCCGCGACGGCCGGCCGGTCGGCCAGTTCGTCGGCGCGATGCGCGACGGCCGCGAGGGCGATGCCGGCACCTGGGTGTGGGACGACGGCTCGCGTTTCGAGGGCACGCTGAAGGACGGCAGCCGCGACGGGCCGGGCAGCGCCATCGAGCCCGACGGCAGCCGCTTCGAGGGATCGTGGCGCGACAGCCGCTACGACGGCTCGGGCCGGCTGCTGATGGCCAGCGGCGACCTCTACGAGGGCGAGTTCCGCGACGATGCCTATGCCGGGATCGGCGTGCTGCGGAGCGCCGACGGTGGCCGCTACGAAGGCCAGTTCGCCGACGGCGTGTTCGAGGGCGGCGGCGTGCTGCTGTTCGCCGACGGCACGCGCTACGCCGGCACCTTCCGCGCCGGCCGGCCGGACGGCCGCGGCACGCTCACCTTTCGCGGCGGCGCGCGCTACGAGGGCGGCTTCCGCGACGGCCGGTTCGACGGCCAGGGCACGCTCACCGACCCCGGCGGCACCGTCGCCGGGACGTGGCGGCTGGGCTGCCTGTCGAACGGCAACAGCGTGCGCGCCATCGGCACCACCGAGGCGGCCTGCGGCATCCAGGCCCGGCCGCCGTCCGACGGCACCCACGCCTTCGTCACCCCCGACGGCACCCGCTCCCACGGCACCTTCCGCAACGGCCGCCTCGACGGGCCGGGCGTGGTGGTGGGCCTGAACGGCAGCCGCTGGGTCGGCCGCTTCGCCGCGGGCGCGCTGGTCGAGGGCGTGGCCGAGGTCGCGTCCGACGATGGCGTCCGTCTCGAGGCCGAGTACAGCGACGGCATCGTGGTGCGGGCGCGCAAGGCGTGGCCGGACGGCCGCACCTACGAGGGCGGCCTGCGCGACGGGCGCGAGAGCGGCTTCGGCCGCGAGCGCGGCGCCGACGGCGCGGTCTACGAGGGCGAGTTCGCCGACGGCCGGCCGCACGGGCCGGGCGTGCGCCGCCTGCCCGACGGCACGCTGCAGGCGGGCGACTGGAAGAATGGCTGCCTGGTCACGCCGACCGAGGTGGTGGCGATCCGCGCGCCGCTGGCGTCGTGCGGCGAGGCCGAGCTGCACGACGGCCACGGCACCATCGTGTTCGCCAACGGCAGCCGCTACGAGGGCGCGGTCGAGGACGGCACGCCGCAGGGGCAGGGCAAGTGGACGGCGTCGGACGGCGGCACCGCCGAGGGCTTCTTCCGCGGCGCCAGCCTCGAGGGGCTGGGAGTGGTGAAGGACGCGGCCCAGGGCACGCGCTACGTCGGCGAGCTGCGCGGCAACCGCCCCAATGGCCGCGGCACGCTGACGACGGCGCTGGGCCTGTCGTTCTCCGGCCCGTGGCGCGACGGCTGCCTGCAGGGCCACGGCCTCGACGTCTGGTTCCTGACCAGCCCGGAGAGCTGCGGCCTGCGGTAGCGCCACCTGCTTTCCTCCCCATGCGCAAGCATGGGGAGGCGTCGGCGTCTTCGCCGACGGAGGGGTCATGGGCCTCGCAGTGGATGCCCATGACCCCTCCGTCCGCTTCGCGGACACTCCCCGCGCTGACGCGCAGGGAGGAAAAACGCTATGCCCCGCCGCGGAACAGCGAGAAGCCCCACGGCGTCATCTTGAGCGGCAGGTGGTAGTGCTGCGCGAGGTCGGCGACGCCGAAGCGGTAGGGCACGACCTCGAGGAAGGCCGGGCTGGGCAGCGCGATGCCCTGCGCCCGGTACCAGGCGCCGACGTGGAACAGCGCCTCGTATTCGCCGGCGGCCGGCGTCGGCGCGTCGAGCGTGCCCGGCGCCGCGGTCGTGCCGTCGACCAGCAGGGCGCCGCCGGGGCCGCGCAGCTCGACCCGGAGCCCCGCGGCGGGAACGCCGCGGGAGACGTCGTAGACGTGGATCGAGATGCCGGCCATCGCGTGAACCGCCCTAGTTGAACCGCACGTACTCGAAGTCGACGGCCTGGCCGTTGATGCCGCGGGCCGGCGGCGCGATCCAGTGGGCGTACTTGCCCGGCTCGATCACCGCCTGGCCCATCAGCGAGGTCACGAAGGCGCGGTCCTCGTCGGTCGGCAGCCACTTGCCCTCGTTGGCCTTCCACTCGGCCTCGCCGAGCAGGCGGCCGTCGGGCGACACGCGCAGGCCGGCGAAGGCGCCGATGCGGCGGTTGAAGGCGCGGTGCGGCAGCTTCATCTCGAAGTTGAAGCCCGCCCGCTCGATCGCCTTGTTCCAGCGCAGCACGCCCTTGGCGCAGTCCTCGATGTAGTCCTGGCGCAGCCGCTCGTTCAGCGCCTGCAGCGCCGGCACCGTCTTCCTGACGATGCGGCCGTCCTCGACCGTGTCGATGTCGTAGGTCGCCGCGGTCAGCAGGTGGTCGTCGTCGATCCGGGTCTCGAGGAAGCGGCCCTTCAGCCCGGTGGTGTAGTAGTTCGCGGCGTTGGTCGAGGTCTCCTGGCCGAACAGGTCGAGCGACACCGAGAAGTGGAAGTTGAGGTACTTCTGGATGGTCGCGAGGTCGATGGCGCCGAGCGCGCGGACGTCGTCGGTCCTGTGCTCCTTCATCAGCTCGCAGGTCCGCTGGATGATGCGGCCGACGCCGGTCTCGCCCACGAACATGTGGTGCGCTTCCTCGGTCAGCATGAAGCGGCACGAGCGCGACAGCGGGTCGAAGCCCGACTCGGCCAGCGACGCCAGCTGGTACTTGCCGTCGCGGTCGGTGAAGTAGGTGAACATGAAGAACGACAGCCAGTCCGGCGTCTTCTCGTTGAAGGCGCCGAGGATGCGCGGCTTGTCGGGATCGCCCGAGTGGCGCTCCAGCATCGCCTCGGCCTCCTCGCGGCCGTCGCGGCCGAAGTAGGCGTGCAGCAGGTAGACCATCGCCCACAGGTGGCGGCCTTCCTCGACGTTGACCTGGAACAGGTTGCGCAGGTCGTAGAGCGACGGCGCGGTCTTGCCGAGCAGGCGCTGCTGCTCGACCGAGGCCGGCTCGGTGTCGCCCTGGGTGACGATCAGGCGGCGCAGCGTCGAGCGCAGCTCGCCCGGCACGTCCTGCCACGCCGGCTTGCCCTTGTTGTCGCCGTAGGCGATCTGGCGCTCGGGGTCGCGCTCGGACAGGAAGATGCCCCAGCGGTAGTCCGGCATCTTGACGTAGCCGAAGTTGGCCCAGCCGTTGGCGTCGGTCGACACCGCGGTGCGCAGGTAGACGTCGTAGTCGTTCGAGCCGTCCGGCCCGAGCTCCTTCCACCAGTCGAGGAAGCGCGGCTGCCAGTTCTCCAGCGCGCGCTGCAGGCGGCGGTCGCTGCCGAGGTCGACGTTGTTGGGGATGAGCTGGCTGTAGTCGATGGCCATGGTTTCCTCCTATGCCCGCTTGCGGTCGTACTTGCTCTGCTTGCCGGTGCCGTACAGCTTCAGCGCGCCTTCCTCGCCGGTGGCGTTGGGCCGCTGGAAGATCCAGTTCTGCCAGGCCGAGAGGCGTCCGAAGATCTTGGTCTCCATGGTCTCGGGGCCGGCGAAGCGCAGGTTCGCCTCCAGCCCGATCAGGCCGTCGGGCGAGAAGCCGGCGCGTTCCTCGACCGCCAGCCGGACCTCGTCCTCCCAGTCGATGTCGTCGGGCGCGAAGGTGACGAGGCCGGCTTCCTCGGCGGCCCGGGCGTCGAACGCTTCGCCGGACTCCTTCTCCAGGTCGTCGACCTTCGACGGCTCGGCGAGGAAGCGCGTCTGCAGCCGGGTCAGGCCGTTGCCCATCGGGTAGGGGCCGAAGTTCATCGCCGTCAGCCGCACCGTGGCGGCCGGCAGGTTCGAGCCCTCGAACACGCCGTCGAGCATGTAGGCGCGGTCGGCCGCCAGCACGATCTCGAGCAGGGTGCCGGCGAAGCACGAGCCCGGCTCGACCAGCGCGATCAGGCTGCGCGACGACACGTCGAGCCGCTTCAGCGTGCGCTTCCAGAACAGCACGATCTCGCGCACCAGCCAGTGGTCCTTCTCGCGCTCGAGCAGGGCGTCGTAGGCGGCGACGAGATCGAGGTCGCCCTGGCTCTGCAGCACCCAGGTGCCGATCTCGGTCTCGTTGAGGCGCAGGTGCATCATCGCGTCGTCGAACTCGCGCGCCAGCGCCAGCGGCCAGAACGCGACGCCAAGGGCGTGGACGGCGGCGGCGTCGGCCGGCGGCGGCGCGGCCGGGCCGTTGAAGCGGAAGCGCGCGGCGCGGCGCTCGCGGTCGATCTCGACCGTGAGGTGGGCGTAGCGCAGCGTGTCGCCATCGATCGTGCGGTCGATCGGCGTCAGCGCGATGCCCGTGGCGTCCTTCGGGCGCTTCGACTTCGCCGAGACCTCCTGCGCCACCTTCCTGGTCTCGTCGGCGAGCTTGCTCGGCGCCACCAGCCGGTCGACCAGGCGCCAGTCCTTGGCGCGCTTGCCGCGCATGCCCTCGGCGGTGGTGCAGAAGAAGTCGGCGTGGTCGCGCCGCACCAGCCGCTTGTCGACCAGGCGGGTGAGGCCGCCGGTGCCCGGCAGCACCGCCAGCAGCGGCAGCTCGGGCAGCGACACCGCGCTCGAGCCGTCGTCGGCCAGGATGATCTGCTCGCAGGCCAGCGCCAGTTCGTAGCCGCCGCCGGCGGCGATGCCGTTGATCGAGCAGATGTAGGTCTGGCCCGAGTGCGCGCTGGCATCCTCGATGCCGAGCCGCGTCTCGTTGGTGAACTTGCAGAAGTTCACCTTGTGATGGTGGGTCGACAGGCCGAGCATGTTGATGTTGGCGCCGGAGCAGAAGATGCGGTCGCGCTGCGAGCGGATTACCACCGCGCCGACCTCGGGATGCTCGAAGCGCAGGCGCTGCACCGCGTCGGCGAGCTCGATGTCGACGCCGAGGTCGTAGGAGTTGAGCTTGAGCTTGTAGCCGGGCTTGAGGCCGGCATCCTCGTTCACGTCCATGGTCAGGTAGGCGACGCCGTCCTCCACCGCGAGCTTCCAGTGGCGGTAGCGGCTGGGCTCGGTCCGGAAATCGATCGGCGTCTCGGCCATGGGCGCGTTTCCCTATTTCTGTAATTCGGTACTGAATTACCTATTTACTTTCCCCGCCGCAAGGGCATTGTGGCGCTGCATGGGGACAATCCGCGCCGCCGAACCGGCCGACCTGCCGGCCATCACCGACCTCGACCGACGCCTGACCGGCGAGACCAAGGCGACCTACTGGCAGCAAACGCTGGAACGCTACGCCGGCGGCCCGCCCGACCGTCATTTCCTGGTCGCCGAGACGGCGACGCGGGCGCTGGCCGGCTTCGCCGTCGGCGAGGTCCGGGCCTGGGAGTTCGGCCAGCCGGCGGCGGGCTGGGTGTTCGCCCTCCAGGTCGACCCGGAGCTGCGCCTCAAGGGCATCGGCACCACGCTGTTCGACGCGCTGTGCGCGCGCTTCCGCGAGCAGGGCGTGCGCCGGGTCCGCACCCTGGTCGACCGCCGCGATCACCTGATCCTGTCGTTCTTCCGCTCGCAGGGCATGGTCGCCGGCCCGTCGCTCGAACTGGACCGCGAACTGTGAAGCTGCAGACGGCGACCCGGCTCGGCCTCTACGCCGCGCTCGAGCTGGCGCGCGAGCCCGACCGCACCCTGTCGGCGGCCGACCTCGCCGAGCGCTTCGGCGTCTCGGCCCACCACCTCGCCAAGGTGCTGCGCACGCTGTCGGCGGCGGGCCTGGTGCGCGGTGGCCGCGGCGCCACCGGCGGTTACCGCTTCACCGGCAACCGCAGGCGCACGACCCTGATGGACATCGTCGCGCTGTTCGAGCCGGCGCCCGGCCGGCGCGCGCCCGAGCCGGGCGAGGCGACCGAGATCGGGCAGGGGCTGCAGCGCGTGCTGTCGGAGATCGACGAGATCGCCGAGGCGACCTTGCGGTCGATCAGCCTCGAGACCATGCTCAACCCCCGACGGTGATGCGTGTCCTCGTTGTCCTCCTCGCGCTGATCACGAGCCTGTCCGCGGCGGCACAGGATTGTGCATCGTCGCCCGAGTGGACGGAGGAGGCGGCCCGCCTGCGCCGGCACGAACAGCTGGTGACTCGGGCGCAGCAGGTGCTTCGGCTGTCGCTCGACGGCGGCCGCACCCTCGACCTCGCCGACTGCGCGTCGGCCGCGCCGGGGCGGCGCTACCTGTTCGAGCGCTACGACCAGCCCGGCCGCTTCTACGTCGTGCGCACCGAGGACGCCGACGACTTCTCCTACACGCTGGTGCTGATGGCCTCGGGCCGGCGCGAGACCGTGCACGGCATGCCGGTGTGGGCGTCGGAGAAGAGCCGCTTCCTGACCGTGGCCTGCGCGCTGGACCCGGCGCGCGGCACGCTCGCGATCCGCGCGCCGACCGCCGACGGCGGGCTGGCCACCGAGGCCGAGTTCCCGCTGCCCTGCGAGCGCGAGAGCTGCTCGGCCCGCTGGGACCACGAGTCCTGGATCGCCGTCACCTGCACGCCGCGCGAGCCGGGCGGCAAGAAGGGCAGCGAGTTCGTGCTGATGCGCGGCAACAACGGCCAGTGGAACAGGTTCGGGAGGTGATCCCGCCGTTCGTCGCGGAGAGAAGATCCCTCCGCTGCGCCTCGCTCCGCGAGGCTCCGGTCGGGATGACGGAAGGGGCGGCGGCAGCCTTACCTTGTCATCCCGAGCGCAGCGAGGGGCCTTTCACTTCAACAACACCGTCATCTCGACCGAGGGGCGCAGCCCCGAGTGGAGAGACCTTGTTTCGCTGCCTTGCCGTCCAGTCGCGGAGAGAAGGTCCCTCCGCTGCGCCTCGCTCCGCGAGGCTCCGGTCGGGATGACGGAAGGGGTGGCGGCAGCCTTACCTTGTCATCCCGAGCGCAGCGAGGGACCTTTCACTTCAACAACACCGTCATCTCGACCGAGGGGCGCAGCCCCGAGTGGAGAGACCTTGTTTCGCTGCCTTGCCGTCCAGTCGCGGAGAGAAGGTCCCTCCGCTGCGCCTCGCTGCGCGAGGCTCCGGTCGGGATGACGGCTACTTGTCGACCCACCCGTCGCGCGTCTGCGGCAGCTTCTTCTTCAGCAGCGCGCCGGCCACGACGTTGCGCAGCACCTCCGCGGTGCCGCCGCCGATCGTGAACATGCGGACGTCGCGGGCCATGCGTTCCAGCGGCAGCTCGCGCGAGTAGCCGCGGGCGCCGAAGAACTGCAGCGCGTCGTTGACCACCGCGATGGCGCTCTCCGACGTGAACACCTTGGCCTGTGCCGCCAGCAGCATGTCGGGGAAGCCGCCGTCGCCGGAGCGCGCGGCGTCGTAGACCAGGCCCTGCGCGGCGCGCAGCCGGATCGACATGTCGGCCAGCTTCCACTGCAGGCCCTGGAACTCGTTGATCGGGCGGCCGAACTGGTGGCGCGTCTCCGACCACTCGAGCGCCAGCCGGTAGGCGCCCTCGGCGACGCCCATCGCCACCGTGGCGGCGCCGACGCGCTGGCTGTTGTAGGCGTTCATCAGGTCGGCGAAGCCCTTCTTCAGGCCGCGCGGCGGGATCACCAGCGCCGACGGCGGCAGCTCCATGTCCTCGAAGTCGACCACCGCCTCGGGGATGCCGCGCAGCCCCATGGTCGGCTCGCGCTTCGTGATCTTCAGCCCCGGCGTCTCGTCGCGGATCGCGAGGAAGCCGCCGATGCCTTCCTCGTTGCCTTGAGCGTCGTAGACCTTGGCGAAGATCAGGTGCAGGCGCGAGACGCCGCCGCCGGTGATCCAGTGCTTGCGGCCGTTGACGACGAAGCGGTTGCCCTTGCGGTCGGCGCGCGTCGTCATGCCGTTGGCGTCCGAGCCGGCCTCGGGCTCGGTGATGCAGATCGCCGGCTTGTCGCCGGCCAGCACCATGTCGGCGGCCATCTTCTTCTGCTCCTCCGAGCCGTAGGCCATGACCGCGCTGATCGCGCCCATGTTGGTCTCGACGGCGATGCGGCCGGTGACGGCGCACGACGCCGACAGCGCCTCGATCGCCAGCACGGCGTCGAGCCAGCCGCGGCCCTGGCCGCCGTAGCGCGTCGGGATGGTCATGCCGAGCAGCTTCGCCTGCTTGAGCAGCTCGACGTTGTCCCACGGGTACTGCTCGGTGCGATCGACCTCGGCGGCCCGCGCCGCGACCGGTCCGCCGGCCAGTTCGCGTGCCCGCGCCTGCAGGGCGAGTTGATCTTCGGTCAATCCAAGGTGGCTGTTCATGTCGTTTCCTGGGCGTTGGGATCGATGCTGTAGAGGGCGTCGAGGTCGCTGCGGCCACGCACCGCCGTCGCGCCGTGCGGCGTGAAGACGAAGCCCTCGCCGCAGGCGTGTCGCGTGCTGCCGGACACGAGGATGCGGGTGCCGTAGTCCTTGTTCAACTGCTCGAGCCGCGCCGCGAGATTGACCGTGTCGCCCAGCAGTGTGAAGGCGACGCGGCGGCCGGCGCCGACCGAGCCGCCGATCACCGTGCCGGTGGCGATGCCGATGCGGGTGTCGAAGGCGATGCCGAGGTCGCCGAACACGCGGCTGCCGATCGCGCGCTGGATGTCGATCGCCGCGCGCACCGCCGCCGCCTCGTGGCCGGGGCAGGGCAGCGGCAGGTTGAACGAGGCGAACAGGCCGTCGCCGGTGAAGCTGTTGACGACGCCGCCGTGCCGGCCGATCGGCTCCAGCACCGTCTCGAGGTAGGCGTTGAGCGCGGCCACCAGCTCGTCGGGCGCCAGCGCCTCGGCGATGGTGGTGAAGCCGGCGATGTCGGTGAACAGGATCGTCGCCTCGCGCTGCTCGCCGGCCAGCACGCCGTCGCCCTCGCGCGCCAGGATGGTGGCGGCGACGCTCTCGTCGACGTAGCGGCCGAAGGTCTCGCGGATGCGCTCGCGCTCGCGCAGGCCCTCGATCATGTCGTTGAACCGCCCGGTCAGCTGGCCGATCTCGTCGTTCGAGGTCACCGGCAGGCGCAGCGCGAGGTCGCCCTCGGCGACTCGGCCCATGCCGCGCGACAGGATCCGGATCGGCCGCAGCAGCGAACGCGCGACGAAGAACGAGGCCAGCGCGATGCCGAAGGCCGCGACCGCGACGTCGTTGGCGATTTCCAGCCGCAGCCGCTCGCCCTCGTAGGAGTAGAGATCGACCACGATGGCCGCCAGCGGCGCCACCGAGATCACCACCAGGGCGACGATCAGCTTGGTGGCGTAGCGGCCATAGAACAGTTCGAGGTTGCGGCCGAAATGGCGGAAGATGAAGGCGCACAGCTTGGCCAGGTAGTCGCTGACCACGAAGTAGGCGTAGGTGAAGTAGAACGCCGGCATGACCAGGCACAGCGTCAGGAAGTCGGGGATCGTGCTGGGCGGCACGCCCGGCGAGACGAAGCCGAGGCCGAGCCGGAACACGGTCAGGGCCAGCGCGATCAGCGCGACGTGCCGCGCCGTGAGCAGGGGCAGCTGGGTCAGGCGCTGCTGCACGTCCTCGAACCGCGCCTCGCCGCGCAGGAAGCCGTCGATCGGCGCGAACAGCCGCGCCGACAGGAAGTAGTTCAGGCCGACCTGCAGGAGCAGGCCGGCGGCGAGGGTGGTCGGGGCGTAGCGCCAGTTGTCGGTCAGCACGACGAAGAACAGGCTGACGACGAAGTCGACGAAGCCGGCCGACACCGCCATCCACAGGTAGCGTCGCCGGATCGCCGCGATGCCGGCCGCGGTGGCGGGTTCGATCATGGCGCGGCGTCGACCCGGTAGACCACGACGCCGCTCTCGTGGCCGCGCACGTCGACGGTGCCGATCCTCTCGCACGCCTCGTCGCCGGCCAGCAGCACCGTGCGCTCGGTGGCGAGGATGCGGGTGCCGAACTGCTTGTTGAGCTGCTCGACGCGCGAGGCGACGTTCACGGCGTCGCCCAGCAGCGTGTAGTTCATGCGGTTCTCGGTGCCGACCGTGACCCCGATCGAGGTGCCGGTGTTGAGGCCGATGCGGGTCGCCAGCGCGACCCCGCCCGGGAACGAGGCGGCGGCCAGCGCCTGCTGGATCTCGCGCGCGGCGGCCAGCGCGGCGGCGGCGTGGTTGTCGTGCGCCAGCGGCAGGTTGAAGGAGGCGAACAGGCCGTCGCCGATGAAGGCGTTGACGACGCCGCCGTGGCGCTGGATCACCGGCACGATGGTGCCGAGGTAGGCGTTGAGGATGGCCGCGACCTCGGCCGGCGGCAGGCGCTCGGACAGGCCGGTGAAGCCCTCGATGTCGGTGAACATCAGGGTCGCCTCCTCGGTCGCGTCGGCGACCCGGCCGCTGCGCTCGCGGTCGCCGAGGATGGCGTCGGCGACGCTGGCGCTCACGTACTTGCCGAAGGTGTCGCGCAGGTACTCGCGCTCCGACAGGCCCTCGGCCATCTCGTTGAAGTGGCTGGTGGCATGGCCGATCTCGTCGTCCGAGGTGACCGGCAGGCGGATGCCGAAGTTGCCCTCGGCGACGGCGTGCATGCCGCCGTCGAGCCGGGCGATCGGCCGGTTGAGGGCGTGGCTGATCCAGAAGAACACGAACAGCGTGCCCGAGATCGAGGCGACGACGTCGAGCGCCGACTCGCGGAACAGCCGCTCGCCGCTGTACGAGACGATGTCGGCGGCCAGCAGCACCATGCCGGCGAAGGCGAGGTAGAGCAGCGACATGCCCATCTTGCGCCGGAAGCGGCCGCGGAACAGGCCGATGTTGACGCCGCGCGTCGCGAACAGGGTCTCGCACAGGCGGTTGAAGAAGGCGCTGACCACGAAGAAGGTCAGCAGCACGTAGTAGCCGGAGACGACGAAGAAGGACGAGGCGAGGTCGATCCAGGTCGAGGGCTCGACCACCGCCGTGAACGGGCCCTCGTAGCCGCGCGCCAGCTGGCGCAGCGTGATCATCGGCGCGTAGCACAGCGCCATCAGGATGCAGGACCGCCGCGGCAGGCTGGTCAGCGGCCGCTCGATGGCGGCGAAGTCGACCTCGCCGTCGAGGTAGCGCCGCACCGGCCGGATCAGGAAATGGGCGCCGACCCCGACGCCCGCCACCAGGAACAGCGCCGACAGGCCGACCAGCGGCAGCAGCACGTGGGGGGCGCCGTAGACCGCCGCGTAGCTGACGATCGAGGCGAGGTCGACCACGAACGGCAGCGCCATCGCGAGGTAGTAGCGGCGGACGATGGCGCGCGTGTCGAGGCTCATCGCCCGCGGGTATAGCACGACCTTTCCGCCTCCGCGCTTTCCTCCCTGCGCGACGCCGCCTCTATGCCGTCAGTTCGCGCGCCGCGATCCGGTAGCGGAAGGCGTCGGGATCGAGCGGGTCGAGGAAACCGTCCCTGGTCTCGGCCTGCGGGTACATCAGGAACGGGATCGCCGGCTCCTTCGACCCGGGCAGCCTGAGGTCGTGCGCGGTGTTGAAGGCGACCCAGTTGCCCTCCCACGAGCCGAACAGCGCCCGGCGCGCCGCCACCACCTTGGGATCGGTCATGGCGAGGTTGCCCGGCGGCTCCTCGAGCACGACCTTGCGCACGTCGGCCGGGTCGACCGGGGTCCAGCCGCTGCCCGGCAGCCAGACCTCGGCGCGGCAGTGCTGCGCCCTGGTCACGGTCGCCGAGCCGGCGCCCAGCGCCTTGAAGCCGAACTGCGACGGCAGCACGCGGATGCCGTAGACGTCGCGCGCCGGCAGGCCGACCGAGCGCGCCAGCCCGACGAACAGCGCGTTGAGGTCGGCACACTTGCCGTTGAGATTGCCGGTGCGGATCATGGTCGTGATGTCGCCGACGCCGCAGCCGAGCGTCGAGGGATTGCGGAAGGTGTTCTCGACCACCCAGTCGTAGATCGCCCGCGCCTTGTCGACGTCGGAGCCCTTGCCCTTGACGATGTCGCGGGCGGTGTCGCGCACCAGCCCGTCGGTCGACAGCAGCTCGGTGGCCGCGAGGTTCAGCGCGCGTTCGGCGTCGCCGAGCGGCGCGGCGTTGCCCTGGCCCGGCACGACCGCGCGGTCGCGGACCTCGACCTGCGCCGTGACCTCGATGGTCGGCGCCTTCTCGCTCGCCGGCCACTCGACCCGCAGCATCTCGGCGCCGTAGCGCGGATCGCGGACACGCTCGGCGACGCGGGCGTTGCCGGTCCAGGTGACGCTGCCGGGGCGCTGCCACTCGGCCGCCTCGAAGGTCGGCAGCGGGATCCAGGCGCGGGTGGCGCCGCGCGTCGGCTCGACCGTGGCGGTGAGAACGACGCCGCGCCAGGCGCCGGGCCGCGGGGCATAGGTCGCCTGCGCGCCGGCGAGGCGCGGCGCGAGGCCCGCGAGGCCGGCGGCCGCGCCGGCGCGAAACAGGTCACGACGATGGATCTTCAAAACACTCCTCCCAGGCCTGCTGGCGAAACCGGGGAGGGTCGGGGTCCCGACGGCGGGACCGCTCCGTCCCGGGGCAAATCCGCGTCGCACGCGACAGCGGTCTGTACCGGAAGTGGCGAGAGTGGCGTCGGCGCCCGGGCGCCGTCAACCACGCATCGGCGTCATCACAGCCCGAGGTAGGCCTGGCGGACGCGGTCGTCGGCGAGCAGGGCGGGGCCGCTGCCGGAGAGCTCGATGCGGCCGTTCTCCAGCACGTAGCCGCGGTCGGCGATGCGCAGCGACGCCATCACGTTCTGCTCGACCAGCAGGATGGTCATGCCCTCCTCGTTGAGGCGGCGGACGATGCGGAAGACCTCCTGCACGATCGCCGGCGCCAGCCCCAGCGACGGCTCGTCGAACATGATCAGGCGCGGCTGGCCCATCAGGCAGCGGCCGATCGCCAGCATCTGCTGCTCGCCGCCCGACAGCGTGCCGGCGGCCTGGCGCTGGCGCTCCTCCAGCCGCGGGAACATCGCGAACACCCGCTCCAGCGTCGGCTTGGCCAGCGCCCGCGCCCGCTTCGGGGTCGCCCCCATCTCGAGGTTCTCCAGCACCGACAGGTTGGGGAAGACCTGGCGGCCCTCGGCGACGTGGCCGATGCCGGCCTCGCACACCCGGTAGGACGGCCAGCCGGCGATCTCGCCGCCGTCGAAGCGGATGGTGCCCCGGGCCGGCTTCTCGATGCCGTGGATGGTGCGGATCAGCGAACTCTTGCCGGCGCCGTTGGCGCCGACGATGGCGACGATCTCGCCGGCGTCGATCTCGAGCGAGACGCCGTCGAGCGCCTGGGCGTCGCCGTAGAACAGGTCGATGCCGCGGACCTCGAGCAGCGCCATCACGCTTCCTCCGGCTCGCCGAGGTAGACGTCGAGCACCGCCTGGTTGCGCACCACCTCCTGCGGCACGCCCTCGGCGATCTTCTCGCCCGAGCTCACCACCACGATGTGCGCCGCCAGCGCCATCACCGCCCGCATCACGTGCTCGATCAGCAGGATGGTGAGGCCGGTGCTGGCGTTGAGCTCGCGCAGGAAGGCGACCATGACGTCGACCTCGGTCGGGCGCAGCCCCGCCATGACCTCGTCGAGCAGCAGCAGCTTGGGGTCGGTGGCCAGCGCGCGCGCGACCTCGAGCCGCTTGCGGTCGGGCAGGGTCAGGCTCTCGGCCAGCTGGTGGCGGCGGTCGTGGAGGCCGAGCCGCGACAGGATCGCGGCGGCATGGTCGCGGGCCTCGCCGAGGTCGGGCCGGCGGTGCAGCGCGCCGATCGTCACGTTCTCCAGCACCGACAGGCCCTTGAAGGGCTTGACCAGCTGGAAGGTGCGGCCGACGCCGGCGTCGCAGATGCGGTCGGGCCGCAGGCCCGAGATCACGCGGCCGTCGAGCGTCACCGTGCCGGCATCGGGGGCGAACACGCCGGCGATCATGTTGAAGATCGTGGTCTTGCCGGCGCCGTTGGGGCCGATCAGCGCCTGGATGGTGCCGGCCGGCACCGCGAAGCTGACGCCGTCGACCGCGCGCAGGCCGCGGAAGCTCTTGCCGATGCCGTTGAGCTCGAGGCGGGCGCCGCTCATCGCTTGCGCTCCACCAGGCCCAGCCGCTCGGCCAGCCACGGCCACACGCCCGCCGGGCGGTACATCACGATCGCCAGCAGGGCGAAGCCGTAGAAGATCTGCTTGATGCCGGGGATCTTCAGCAGCTCGCCGACGTCGGTGAAGGCCTCGCCCAGCCCGGTCAGCACGACCGCGCCGACGAACGGGCCGAACAGTGTGCCCAGCCCGCCGATGATCGGCGCCAGCGTGATCTCGATCGAGCGGCCCATCGCGAACGCGGTCTCGGGGAACAGGTTGTTGTAGTAGAAGGCGTTCCACACGCCGGCCAGCGCGGTCAGGCCGGCCGACAGAACGATCGCGATCATCTTGGCGCGCAGCACCGGCACGCCGACCGCCTGCGCCGCCTCGGCGTCCTCGCGGATCGCCAGCCAGTACTGGCCGATCCGGCTCTGCAGCAGCAGGCGGCAGAGCACGAAGGCGCCGACGCTGAGCGCCAGGATAAGGTAGTAGAACATCACCGCGCCGCCGCGCAGGTTCCACAGGTCGCTGCCGGCCTCGACCTTGAGGAACAGCCCGCCCGAGCCGCCGGCCCATGCCCAGTGGTCGAAGGCGAGGCGCGTGAACTCGCTGAAGGCGATGGTCAGCAGCGCGAAGTAGACGCCGGCCAGCGAGAACCGGAAGCCGAGGAAGCCGACCACCGCGCCGGCCGCCGCCGCCGCCGCGACGCCGGCGAACAGGCCGGCCCACGGGCCGATGCCGTAGTGGAAGTAGAGGCCGGCGGCGATGTAGCCGCCCAGCCCGGCATAGAGCGCGTGGCCCAGCGACAGCTGGCCGGCGAAGCCCATCAGGATGTTCCAGGCCTGGCCGACGTAGGCGAAGTAGAGGACCAGGATCAGGACCGACAGCCCGTACTTGCCGAGCAGCGACGGCGCCACCAGCAGGAGCGCCAGCAGCACGGCGAGGCTCGCCAGCACGCGCGGCGGCGCGTCGCCGACCAGGCGCCGCCACACGCTCACCGCCCGCTCCGGCCGAACAGGCCCTGCGGCCGCAGCAGCAGCACCAGGATCAGCAGACCGAAGCTGAACATGCTCTTGAGCGACGGCTCGAACAGCAGTCCGGCCAGCGCCTCGCTGACGCCGATCAGCAGGCCGCCCATCAGCGCGCCAGTCATGCTGCCCAGCCCGCCGACGATGACGATCACGAAGGCCAGCAGCGTGTACTCGTTGGCGAGGAACGGGGTCACCGGGATGATGGTGATCATCAGCGCCCCGGCGGCGCCGACGCAGGCCGCGCCGATGCCGAAGGTGACGGCGTAGAGGCGGCGCACGTCGAGGCCGACCACCAGGGCGCCGAGGTTGTTGTCGGCGGCGGCGCGGATCGACTTGCCGGTCCGGGTACGGGTGAAGAACAGCCACAGCACGAGCGCGATCGCCACCGCGGCCAGCGCCGCGTGCAGGCGCACGGCGTCGAACACCAGCGGGCCGACCTCGTAGGAGTCGAACTGGGCCTCGAGCTGGACGCCGCGCGAATCGGGGCCGCCGATCGCCAGGCAGGCATTGACCAGCAGGATGGCGATCGCCAGCAGCAGCAGGAACTGCTGGTGCTCGGGCCGGCCGATGAACGGCGAGACGAGGCCGCGCTGCAGCGCGTAGCCGGCGACGAAGAACACCGCCGCGATCGCCGGCAGCGCCAGCATCGGCGTGACCTCGAGGTACTCGAACGCCATCCAGGCGAGGTACATGCCGACCACCATCATCTCGCCGTGGGCGAAGTTGACGATGCGCATGACGCCGAAGATCACCGACAGGCCGAGCGCCATCAGCCCGTACACCATGCCGGTCAGCAGCCCCTTGGCGATCGCCTGGGCGAGGGACAGCAGGAAATCGTAGGTCATCTTCTCATGTCCTCCCTGCGCGTGAGCGCGGGGAGGTGTCCGCGCAGCGGACGGAGGGGTCATGTGTCGGGACGCTTGACCCCGCCGTCGGCGATGTCGCCGACACCTCCCCATGCCTTCGCATGGGGAGGAAAGGGGCAGCGCTGCGGCCCATCACGTGCGGCGCTTGTCGTTCCAGCCGGGCATCGGGAAGACCAGCGGCGCGGCCGCCGAGTCGAGCGGCATCACCACGGTCGGCTTGCGCTTGAAGTTCTCGACCGCGGCCGCCTTGATGTTGACGTTCTGGCCCTTGGCGTCGAACTGGATCGGGCCGCCGACCATGACGTGCTGGTCGATCCTGATCTTGCGCAGGGCGTCCATCAGCGCGTCCGGCTTGGTCGACTTCGCCGCCAGCCACGCCTGCGCGGCGATCAGCATGCCCTCGAAGGTGAAGCCGCCGTTGAGGTCGAGCTGGTCGTTCGGGTACTTCGCGAGGTGGCGCTTCTCCAGCGACTGGGTCATGGCGATCTTGGGATCGAGCCACGGCACGTTGGAGATCAGGAAGTCGCTGTACTTGCCCATGGTCTTGAGGAAGTCCTGCTCGTACAGGCCGGGCGCGCCCGGGTTCAGCACGCCCATCGGCTCCCAGCGCTGCTTGACCATCTCCTGGACCAGCAGCTTGGCGTCGTTGAGGCGGCTGACCGGCAGCAGCAGCTCAGCCTTGGTCGCCTTGGCCTTGCCGACCTCGACCGAGAGGTCCTTGGCCGCCGGATCGTAGCTGATCGTCTCGACGATCTCGTACGGCATGTCGAGCTTGGGGAAGAGCGCCTTGATGCCGTTGATCATCGAGGTGCCGAAGGTGTCGTTGACGCTCATCAGCACCGCGGTCTTGGGCGTCTTGCCCGAGGCCTTGAAGATCTCCTTGTGCAGCGCCAGCGCGCCGGTGATCAGCATCGGCGCGGTCGGGAAGTTGCGCACCACCCACTTGTAGCCCTGCTCGGTGATCTGCGGCGCCGCCGCGATGTTGACGATCAGCGGCACGCCGCGCTGCTCGCAGACCTGGGCGATGGCGATGGTCTGGCCCGAGTCGAAGGCGCCGACCAGGACGTGGCAGCCGGCGTCGATCGCCTTCTCGGCCTGGGTGCGGGCGACGTCGGGCTTGGTCTCGGTGTCGTAGTTCACGATGTCGAGGCTGACCGGCATCTTCATGTCGGCGAAGACCTCGTTGGCGACGTCGGCGCCCTTGCGGCAGGCCTGGCCGATCTGGGCCTGCAGGCCCGAGGTCGGCAGCAGCAGGCCGACCTTGAGGTTGGCCGCGGCCTGGGCGTTGGCGAAGCGCAGCGGCAGCGGCGCGGCCAGCAGCGCCGCGGCGCCCAGCGCGCCCTTGCCGAGGGTCCGACGGGTGATCGATGTCTGGCGCTTCATGGCGGCCTCCCTGTTCTTTCGGGCCGGACTATAGAGACGCCCGCCGGACCGTGCTAGGTCGCCGGCATGACGCTGACGCTTGAATCGCTGAACCGGGCCAGCCCGGCCGACTTCGCCCGGGCGGTCGGGGACACCTTCGAATTGGCCCCCTGGGTGGCGGAAAACGCCGCCGCCCGCCGTCCCTTCGCCACCGTCACCGCCCTGCACGAGGCCATGATCGGCCAGGTCCGCGCCGCGCCGCGCGAGCAGCAGCTGGCATTCCTGCGCGGCCACCCCGACCTCGCCGGCAAGGCCGCCCGCGCCGGCGACCTCACCGACGATTCGAAGAGGGAGCAGGCCAGCGTCGGCCTCGACAGCCTCGACGAGGAGACGTTCGCCCGCTTCCACCGGCTGAACGACGCCTACAAGGCGACGTTCGGCTTCCCGTTCATCGTCTGCGTCCGCCGCCACACCCGCGATTCGATCCTCGACCAGTTCGAGCGCCGGCTGCGCCACGACGCCGCCACCGAGTTCGCCGCGGCGATGCAGGAGGTCTTCTTCATCACGCGGCTTCGCGTCGCAGCCAGGGTGACGGGCGAGGGCATGCCGGCGGTCAATGGCCGGCTCAGCACGCACGTGCTCGACACCCATGCCGGCCGCCCGGCGGCCGGCGTCGCGATCCGGCTCTACGAGCTGGCGGGCGACAAGGCCCACTGCATTCAAACGGCGACGACCAACGCCGACGGCCGCACCGACACGCCGCTGATCGGCGGCCGGCCGCTGCCGATCGGCCGCTACGAGCTGCACTTCGCGATCGGCGACCACTTTCGCAGCAGGGGCATCCTCGGCGGCGATCCGCCGTTCCTCGACGTGGTGCCTTTGCGCTTTTCGATCGCCGAGCCGGAAGGGCATTATCACGTCCCGCTGCTCTGCACGCCCTGGAGCTACTCGACCTACCGCGGCAGCTGACCGCAGACCCTAGGAGGAAACCGTGACCTACCAAGATGTCTCCCTGATGATCGACGGCGCCTGGACCAAGGGCGCCAAGGGCCGCATCATCCCGGTGATCAATCCCGCGACCGAGGAAGTGATCGGCCAGGTCGCGCACGCCGAGACCGCCGACCTCGACCGCGCGCTCGCCGCCGCCGACAAGGGCTTCCGCGCGTGGAAGAAGGTCTCCGCCTACGAGCGCTACAAGATCATGCGCAAGGCCGCCGACCTGATGCGCCAGCGCGTCGACGAGATCGCGACCATGATGACCATGGAGCAGGGCAAGCCGCTGTTCGAGGCCAAGGTCGAGACCAACCTCGCCGCCGACATCATCGACTGGATGGCCGAGGAAGGCCGCCGCACCTACGGCCGCGTCGTGCCGGCGCGGGCCGAGAACGTCTACCAGCTGGTGATCAAGGAGCCGGTCGGCCCGGTCGCCGCCTTCACGCCGTGGAACTTCCCGATCAACCAGGTGGTGCGCAAGGCCTCGGCGGCGCTGGCCACCGGCTGCTCGATCATCGTCAAGGGTCCGGAGGACACGCCGGGTTCGTGCGCCCAGCTGATCAAGGCCTTCGTCGATGCCGGCGTGCCGGCCGGCGTGATCCAGCTGGTCTACGGCGTGCCGTCGGAGATCAGCCAGTACCTGATCCCGCATCCCGTCATCAAGAAGGTGACCTTCACCGGCTCGACCCCGGTCGGCAAGCAGCTGGCGGCGCTGGCCGGCCAGCACATGAAGCGCGTCACCATGGAGCTGGGCGGCCACGCCCCGGCGGTGGTGTTCGAGGACGCCGACCTTGAGCAGGCGGTGAATGTCCTGGGCGCCAACAAGTTCCGCAACGCCGGCCAGGTCTGCGTCGCGCCGACCCGCTTCCTCGTGCACGAGAAGGTCTACCCCGAGTTCGTCGAGCGCTTCACCGCCTTCACCAAGGCGATGAAGGTCGGCAACGGCCTCGAGGCCGACACCAAGATGGGCCCGCTGGTGGCCGAGCGCCGCCTGCACGCGATGGACGCCTTCGTCAGCGACGCGATCGCCAAGGGCGCCAAGATCCAGACCGGCGGCCAGCGCAAGGGCAACAAGGGCTACTTCTACGAGCCGACGGTGATGACCGACGTGCCGCTCGACGCGAAGATCATGAACGACGAGCCGTTCGGCCCGCTGGCGCCGATCACGCCGTTCAAGGACTTCGACAGCCTGGTGAAGGAAGCCAACCGCCTGCCGTGGGGCCTCGCGGCCTACGCCTACACGAAGAACACCAAGACCGCGGCGGCGATCGGCGCGGCCTTCGAGAGCGGCATGGTGTCGATCAACCACCACGGCCTCGCCCTGCCCGAGGTGCCGTTCGGCGGCGTCAAGGATTCGGGCTACGGCTCGGAGGGCGGCATCGAGGCGCTCGAGGGCTACCTCAACACCAAGTTCGTCAGCCAGCTGAACATGTAGTCGTCCGCGACGACGGGAAGGGGCGGCACCGCAAGGCGCCGCCCTTTTTCGTGTCCTCCCCCTGCGCGAGCAGGGGCAGGTGTCACCGCGCAGCGGTGACGGAGGGGTTGGAAGGCGTGCGCCGCCATCTGCCGCGAACCGGAACGCCTGCCCATCCGGCTCTCGCTTTTCGCCGCCGCCGTCCTAGAGTCCGATCGAGGAATCCAAGGGGGAAGCGCGATGAAGCGGAGGGATGTGCTGGCCGGGTTGGGCGGCGTGGCGCTGGCAGGCACGGCGAACGCCCAGGGTGGCGGCGGCGCCTGGCCGGAGCGGATGGTCAAGATCGTGGTGGCGTTCGGGCCGGGCGGCTCGACCGACATCATCGCCCGCCTCGTCGGCAAGCAGCTCGAGACCGTGACCGGCAAGCCGTTCGTGGTCGAGAACAAGCCGGGCGCCACCGGCATGGTCGGCACGACCCTGGTCAAGAATTCGCCGGCCGACGGCTACACGATGCTGCTGGGCTCGACCAGCACGCTGGCCGCCAATCCCAGCCTGTACAAGACCATGACCTACGACCCGTCCGACTTCACGACGGTGGCGGTCAACGGCACCACCGGCAACTTCATGCTGGTGCGCAACGACGCTCCGTACAAGACCGTGAAGGAGTTCGTGGCCTACGCCAAGTCGCGCCAGCAGCCGCTGTTCTCCGGCTACGGCAACGCCTCGACCCGCGTGCCGGCCGCGCTGTTCGAGGTCACCGCCGGCATCAAGTTCGAGGAGGTCGCCTACCGCGACGCCGTCGCCTCGATCCAGGACCTGCAGGCCGGCCGCGTCGACGTCGTCTTCCCCGACATGGTGGTGGGCGAGAGCTACGTGCGCTCGGGCTACGTCCGCGCGCTCGCCGTGACCTCGCCAAAGCGCTCGCCGCAGTACCCCGACGTCGAGGCGATCGCCGAGACCTATCCCGACTACGCCATGATCGCCTACTCGTGCTTCGCGGTGCGCAAGGAGACGCCCGAGGACATCAAGCAGCGCATGAACCGGCTGCTGATGGACGCGCTGTACGAGCCGGCGGTGATGGAGAAGGTCAGGCAGCTCGGCATGACGCCGGAGCCGCAGAACATGACGATCGCCCAGTGCGAGGCGTTCGTGGCGCGCGAGCGCGAGATCTGGACCCGCGCCATCAAGCTGGCGAAGATCGAGCCGCAGTGAACCGAGGAGAGCCGACGATGGACGCCACCGTCAAGAAGACCGCCCTGCGCATGATCCCGTACGGGATCTACGTGCTGACCGCCGACGACGGCAAGGGCACCATCGCCGCCGCCACGGTCAACTGGGTGACGCAGACCGCGTTCGCGCCGCCGCTGGTCGTGGTCGGCGTCAAGACCGACTCGGGCACCTACCAGGCGGTCAAGACCGCCGGCACCTTCGCGCTCAACATGCTGGGCAAGGAGCAGAAGGGCCTGGCCTTCACCTTCTTCCGCCCGGCCGACGTCAGCGACGGCAAGCTGAGCGGCCAGGCCTACCGCAAGGGCAGCACCGGCGCGCCGATCCTGGTCGACGCCCCCGCGGCGGTGGAGTGCAGGGTCACGACCATCGTCGAGCAGGGCGATCACCACATCGTGGTCGGCGAGGTCATCGACGCCCACCTCGACAAGCCGCCCGCCGGCCGTCCCGACGCCGCCATCCTCGAGATGAAGGACCTCGGCGACAACGTGTTCTACGGCGGTTGATACTTCCTCCCCATGCCGGCGCATGGGGACGAAAGGCCCTGGGCGACCGTTCAGGTCGCCCCGCCACCATTGACCGCGATCATCTGGCCGTTGATGTAGCCGCCGGCGTCCGACACCAGCAGGCGGGCGGCGGCGGCGACCTCGACCGGGGTGCCCATGCGGCCGAGCGGCACCCGCGCGATCGAGTCCTTGCGGGCCTGGGCCGAGGCGTTGGTCTCCTCGGCGTCGGGCGCGATCGGGCCGGGCGAGATCGTGTTGACCGTGACGTTGCTCGGCCCGAACTCCATCGCCAGCGCCTTGGTCAGGCCCCAGACGCCGTGCTTGGCGACCGACACCGGCGTGCGGCCGGCGTGGCCGTGGATGGCGTTCATGCCGGCGAAGTTGACGATGCGGCCCCAGCCCTTGCCGATCATGCCGGGCAGGCAGGCGCGCGACAGCCACACCGCGGCGTCGAGGTCGACCGCGATCACCCGCCGCCACTCCGCCTCGGTCATCTCGAGGAACGGCTTGTTGGGCCGCAGGGCGGCGTTGTTCAGGAGCGCGTCGACGGCGCCGAACCTCGCGATCGCCTCGCCGGCGATGCGCTGGCAGTCGGCCGGCTCGCCGACATCGCCCATGACCACCAGCGTCTCGACCCCGAACGTCGCCGCTTCCGCCGCCACCGCCTCGCAGGCGGCGCGGTCGCTGGAGCCGTTGACGACCACGTTGAAGCCGTCCTCGGCGAGGCCCAGCGCGCAGGCCCGCCCGATGTTGCGGCCACCCCCGGTGATCAGTGCTGTTCTGCGCGACGCCATCTTCTATGCTCTCCGCCAAGAATAAGGACAGGCTTCACAGGTGGAACTCTCGACACTCCCGCTCGGCCCGACGACGGCGCGAGTCTGGACGGCCGGCAAGGGCGAGGCAATCGTGCTGCTGCACGGGCCGTGGGCCGGCGCCGAGGCCTACTGGTTCACGGTCGCCGACGAACTGGCCAAGCACTACCGCGTGATCGCGCCGGAACTGCCCGGCATCGGCGCGCCCGGCGACCTGCTGCCGAGCTTCGGCGCCTACGCGGCCTGGCTCGACGCGCTGCTCGGGGCGCTGGACGTCGAGCGCGCCGTCACCGTCGGCAACGCGCTCGGCGCCAGCATCGCCTGGCGCCATGCCGCCCAGTTCCCGGCGCGGTGCCGGGCGCTGGTCATGGTCAACGGCTACCCGCCGCCCGCCTACCCGCGCGCGGTGCGCTGGATGGCGCGGCACTGGCCGTCGCGCGGCTGGATCCGCGAGAACTTCCAGCGCAACGTCTACGGCAGCGCCGTGCTGGGGCGCGCCTTCCACGACCGCGCCAACGCGCCCAAGGCGATCGTGCAGGCGCTCGACCACTTCTCGGCGGTCGAGATCGACGCCGCGCTCGACCTCTTGCTGGCCGAGGATCCGCCGCTGCCGGCGCCGGCCCAGCGCACGCTGCTGGTGTTCGGCGAGGCCGACCGCATGGCGCCGTTCGACAAGAAGGGCGCGCGGACGATGCGCGAGAAGCTCGCCGACAGCCGCATGGTCACGATCGCGGCGGCCGGCCAGCTGCCGCAGGTCGAGCACCCGGTGGCGTTCCTCCGGGCGCTGCGCGAGTTCGTCAGATAGCGCCGCCGGACTTGAGCTTCGCGATCGCCGCGGCGTCGTAGCCCAGCCCGCCCAGCACCTCGTCGGTGTGCTGGCCGAGGTCGGGGGTCGGCTGCAGCGCGGCCGGCTGGGGGTAGTCCGACAGGTTGATCGGCTGCCCGACCACCCTGATCTCGCCCAGCGCCGGGTGCTGGACCGGCCGGGCGATGCCGAGGTGCCGGACCTGCGGCTCGTCGAAGGTCTGGTCGATCGAGTTGATCGGGCCGCACGGCACGCCGGCCTTGTTGAGGGCGGCGATCCAGTGGGCGGAGCTGTTGGTGCGGGTGATCGCGGCGATGCGCTCGTTCACCGCCTTGCGGTTCTGCGAGCGCAGCGCCGGGGTCAGGTGCTCGGGATGGTCGACCAGCTCGGGCGCGCCCAGCGCCGCGGCGCAGCGCTGCCACAGGTTCTGGCCCGAGGCGGCGATGTTGATGTGGCCGTCGCTGGTCGGGAACACGCCGGTCGGGATGCCGGTCGGGTGGTCGTTGCCGGCCTGCTTCGGCACCTCGCCCTTGATCAGCCAGCGCGCGGCCTGGAAGTCGAGCATGAAGATCTGCGCCTCGATCAGCGAGGTGTGGACCCACTGGCCCTTGCCGGTGCGCTCGCGCGTGTACAGCGCCAGCATGATCGCCTGGGCCAGCAGCAGGCCCGAGGTCAGGTCGGCGATCGGGATGCCGACGCGCATCGGGCCGCGGCCCGGCTCGCCGGTGATCGACATCAGCCCGCCCATGCCCTGCGCGATCTGGTCGACGCCCGGCCGCGCCGCGTCGGGACCGCTCTGGCCGAAGCCGGCGATCGAGCCGTAGACGATGCGCGGGTTGACCTTCGCCACCGTGTCGTAGTCGACCTTCAGCCGGTGCTTCACGTCGGATCGGTAGTTCTCGACGATGACGTCGGCCTTCTCCGCCAGCTTCATGAAGATGGCATGACCCTCGGGGCTCTTGAGGTTCAGCGTCATCGACTTCTTGTTGCGGTGCAGGTTCTGGAAGTCGAAGCCGTGCCGCGCCCCGCCCATGGCGTCGAGCTTGCCGTCGGACGGCGGCTCGATCTTGATGACGTGGGCGCCCCAGTCGGCGAGCTGGCGCACCGCCGTCGGTCCGGCGCGGTGCGCCGTCAGGTCGAGCACCGTGAGGTGGGACAGCGGCAGGGCGGTCATGGGCGTTTCCTCCAGGTCGATTTCGTGTCCTCCCCATCGCAGATGGGGAGGTGTCGGCGTCTTCGCCGACGGAGGGGTCATGGAATGCGGCGCTGGACGAAGGAGTTCGACCCCTCCGTCGCCGCTGCGCGGTGAGACCTCCCCGCGCTTGCGCGCAGGGAGGAATGACTCACTTGCCCTTGAAGGCGGGCTTGCGCTTTTCCATGAAGGCGCGGCGGCCTTCGCGGAAGTCCTCGCTGTCGAAGCAGGCGCGGGCCATGCCGTCGAGCCGGCCGAGGTCGCGGTCCTTCTCGGCCTTGGCGATCTCGCGCGCGGCGGCCTTGGCCAGCGCGATGGTCAGCGGCGCGTTCTGCGCGATCGCGCCGGTGATGCTGGCGACCATGGCGTCGAGCTCGCCGTCGGGCGCCACGCCCTGGACCAGGCCCATCTCGTAGGCTTCCTCGGCCGAGTACTGCCTGGCGGTGAACAGGAACTCCATGGCGCGCGGCAGGCCGACGATGCGCGACAGCCGCTCGATGCGCAGGAAGCCGTAGCCCAGCCCGAGCCTGGCCGCCGGCACGCCGAAGCGCGCGCCGTCGTTGCAGTAGCGCATGTCGCAGCAGGCCGCGAGGTTCATGCCGCCGCCGATGCAGTAGCCGGTGACCTTGGCGATGGTCGGCTTGGGGAAATCGTAGAGCGACTCGTAGCCCTCCTTCGAGATCGCGTCGTAGCGTTCCTGCGCCTCGGCGTTGGCGCGCTCGCTCTCGAACTTCGAGATGTCGGCGCCGGACACGAACGCCTTGCCGCCGGCGCCCGAGACGACCAGGCAGCGGATCTCGGGGTCGGCCGCGAAATCCTTCAGGATCTTCACGAAGCCGTCCCACATGTCGAGCGACACCGCGTTGAGCTTGGCCGGGTTGTTGAACACCACGTGGCCCACGGCGCCCTCGCGGCGGCCGATGATCTTCTGATCCTGCATGATCCGTCCTTCCGATGAGGGCGGCACTATACAGCAAGGCAGAGGGGCGCAAATGCGCTCCTTGCCCTCGGCGCCGCGGCCCCGATCAGGGGATACCGCGCGGGGCGCGGCGCGGCCGCCGTTCGTGCTGCAGCGCGTCGGCCATGGTCAGCTGTGCGCCCAGCGCCAGCGACAGCACGCCGCCGAACAGGATCAGGGCGACGATCATCGCCCAGATCTTGCGGCTCTCCCACTCGATCGGCTGCATCGCCTCGGCGTAGTCGGTCTTGGCGATCACGATCCACGGCAGGGCGGTGGCGTGGAAGCTGGCCGCCAGCACGCGCTTGCCGTGGTGGTCGAGCGCGTCCCACTGGCCCAGCCCGGAGGTGGCCACCTGCGCGCCCACCAGCCGGTCGTTGAGGACCCGGTTGCGCAGCGACAGCGGCGGCGCGGCCTGGAACGCGCGGTCGGGCACGATGTGCACGACCTCGTCGCCGGCGCGCAGCACCAGTTCGATCTCCGAGGTCCGGCTCGCGGTCGGCCAGTTGTTGAAGCCCTTGAGCACGCCCAGCGTCGGGTCGAGCACCGACACCACCACCAGCCGGGTCGATGCCCGTTCCGGCACGCCGGCCTCGATCGCTTCGGCGAAGGCCAGCGACACGCCGGCCGGCGTGGCGCCGCCCGGCTGCACCGGGCTGACCGCGACCGCGGCCGAAGACAGGGCGTCGCGGATCGTGCGTTGCAGCGCCGGGCCGCCGGCCGGATCGAAGCTGCCGACCGTCACCAGCGCGGTGCCGTCGGCGAGGAACAGGCCGGCGGCGATGCGCTCGGGATTGCTGGCGAGGAACTGCGCCAGCGTCAGCTCGACCAGCTGGCGGAGCGGCGGGCTGACGCGGAAGGTGGCCAGCGGCAGGGTGGCGAGCGAGCGGCCGAGGAACTGCAGGTTCATCTTGCGCTCGCGGGTCCAGTCGTCGATCTGCTCGGCCTTGAGCCGGGCGACCGCGATCTGCTGGTCGAGCCGCTCGTGCTGGAAGCTGCGGCGCAGCGACTGCACGTGCTGCCAGCCGACCAGCGCCATCGCCAGCGCGTAGAGCACGGCCAGCACGGCGATGATGGCGTGGCTGCGGGCGAGGTGATGGGCCTCGCCGGCGGCGACGCGGCGCGATTGGCGCAGCGCCAGCACGGTGCCGGCAACGCCGGCCGCCGGCACCACGACCAGAAGCGGGCCGGTGTCGGGCAGGACGTGTGCCAGCCACTGGCGCAGGGCATTGGTGGTTTCCGGCCAGGAGTCGAGGCCGAGCAGGGCGCCGAGCAGGGCGATCGCGAAAAGCGACAGCGCCGCCGCGAAGATCAGGCGGCGCGCGCGCCGCGCCGACCGGTCGATCAGGTCCTCGGAAGGACGGTCATCGGTAGAGGTAGTTTCCGTCACGCGTTGCTCGGGACGACTGGCAGGGTCTTCCCATGATTATGCACCAAGAGTGCCGGGACCGGGCTTGATCTCGCTCAACCCCTGTGGATGTCCCGCGCGGCGAAAATCGCGCTCGCGCTCAGCCCGGCAGGATCGCGACCTCGTCGACCGTCACCGGCCGGGCCAGCAGCTTCAGCTGCTCCAGCGTCCGCAGCGTCGCTTCCCAGCCGGCGCGGGTCTGCACGCCGGTCGGCGGCCCGGACAGCTGGCGGGCGACGCTCACCATGCTGCGGTCGACGTAGCGCGGCGACAGGCGCGGGAACAGGCTCGCGAACTGCGCCGCCGCGCCGGCCGGGTGCTCCTTGACCATGTCGTAGCCCTCCTGCACCGCGTCGACGACCTTCTGCGCCGTCGCGCGCCGCACCGGGTCGGCCCACGCCGCGTCGTTGACCACCAGGTTCAGGCTGTAGAGCCGGACGCCGAAGTCGGCGAGGCGGACCATGGTGATGCGACGATCCTCGGCGACCAGCTCGGTCGGCGACATCTCCTCGTAGTCGACCAGCGCGTCGACCTTGCGGTCGAGCAGCGCCGTCGCGGTGCCGTCGACGGTGACGCGGCGGATCGAGTCGGGGTCGAGGTTGTTGGCCAGGAACATGGCGCGCAGTTCCTCGCCGGTGACGCTGCCCGGGACCACGCCGACCGCCTTGCCGGCGAGGTCGCGCGGGTGGGCGATGCGGTCCTCGGTGCGGCTGTACACCACCGTCGGCGTGCGCTGGTAGTAGACCGCGAGGCTGCGCACCGGCTGGCCGCGCGAGCGTCCGATCGCGGTCGCGGCGCCGCTCGACGTGCCGATCCAGTGCGGCTTGCCCGTGCCGATCGCCTCGGTCGAGGCGATCGCGCCCTGGGTCTCGGCGAAGGTGACGGCGATGCCGCGGCGTTCGAAGGCACCGCGCTCGCGCGCCAGGAAGAAGCCGGCGTAGGTCGGCAGCGGCCGCCAGTCGAGCAGGATCTCGACCCGCTCGAGCAGGGGTTGG
This sequence comes from uncultured Reyranella sp., assembly GCA_964420105.1. Classification (GTDB taxonomy): domain Bacteria; phylum Pseudomonadota; class Alphaproteobacteria; order Reyranellales; family Reyranellaceae; genus Reyranella. The sequence goes on along the minus strand of CAYQRL010000001.1, from coordinate 103,283 downwards.
GCGCGCACGATGCCGGGACGCACGAGGGCGGGGGCGGCAAGCGCCGACAGCAACAGGGAACGACGCGCGAGGACCATGCCCGAGGCATAGCTCGCGCGAGGCCGAGTCTCAATCGGTGACGGCGAAGGCCACGACCAGCGCGAGGTTGACGCCCAGCCCGAAGACCGTGCCGAAGATCGCGGCGTTGCCGAGGAAGATGATGGCGAGCGCGGCCAGCACGCTGGCGATGTGCAGCACCGCGAAGGTCACGATCTTGCCGAAGCGGTGGTAGGCGCGCTGGTGCGCCCCGAGATCGGCGTCGGGACCATCGACGGGCGGCAGCTCGCGGGTCAGTCGGGGATCGCGCAGGATGTCGGCCATGCGGTCGCAACGACGCACCCTGCCGCCGGTTGCGCCGATGGTTGCGCTCGTGCGGCGGGCGCGTGGTATCGTACATCCATGAAGGTCTTCGTCTCCGTTCTCGTCGCGCTCTCGTTCTTCTCCTCGCCGCTCTTGTCCCCGTCCGCTTGGGCGCAGAGCCTCGAGGCCGACATGCGCGCCGCCGCCGGCGCCTACGAGCGCAAGGACATGGCGACGGCGGTGCGGCTGTGGAAGGTCTGGGCGGCGCGCGGCAATGCCGAGGCGCGGACGCTCCTGGGCGCGATGTACTGGAGCGGCGAGGGCGTGCCGCGCGATCACACGGAAGCCGCGCGGCTCTACCTCGAGGCCGCCAACCAGGGTTACGCGCGGGCCCAGAACAATATCGGCTTCATGCTCGGCTTCGGCGAGGGCATCCCGCCGCGCGACGATGTCGAAGCCTACAAGTGGCTGTCGCTGGCGATCGCCAACTACACGCCCGCGCGCAACCAGGACCGTCTCGAGCAGGCGCGCAAGGACCTCGCCACCCTGGCCGCGCGCATGACCCCGGCGCAGGTCGCCGAGGCGCAGCGACGGGCGAAGGCGTTCAAGCCGGTGCCCTGAGCACCCGCCGGGGTCGATTAATGTCCGAGCCAACAACTCGGACAATCACACCCTTGTCACGTTCCGGGGCTGGCCATCGGCCGGTTTTCGTTCCACACAGGCCTTGCATGAAAAAGGCTTCCCTCGCGCCGGCGATCGCCGCCTGCCTGCTCCTGGCTTCCACCGCCGCGCCGCGCGCGGCCGAGGACGGCCTGGAGGACGAGGCGCGCGTGGCCGAGCAGCAGGTGCTGGGCGCGGCCGACGACGAGGCGCGCTACCAGGCCTTGCAGCCCTTCAGCCGCGAGATCGCGCGCACGGTCGTGATCGCCTCGACCCTCGAGGAGGCGCTCGGTCGCTCCGGGCTGCCCAACGTCGTGGCGCTCGAGGCGCTGACGGCGCTGTCGGCCACGGTCAACCTGCAGCGCGATCTCAAGCCCGGCGACCGCTTCCATGTCCGCTACGAGCAGACCTTCACCGCCGCCGGCGCGGCGATCGGGGTCGGCCGCGTGATCTGGGCCGAGCTGGCGCTGGCCAAGCGCGCCCCGGTGGTCGTCCACCGCTTCAAGCTGCGCGACCAGGCCGAGCGCCTGTGGTTCGCCAACGGCCTGTCGGCGACGCCGCCGTCGATGCGCATGCCGCTCGACACGATCTCGGTGTCGTCGGGCTTCGGCCTGCGCGCCGACCCGTTCGACCAGCCGCGGCCGCTGTCGGCGACCGGCCGCGCCGAGCCGATGGGCGGTCCCGCCGGGAGCCAATCCGGTGGCGTCCAGTCCTACGGCGGCGGTCGCGTCAAGGTGCTGCCGCCCGGCCTGCCGACCGGCGGCCCCAGCGGCAACGGCGGCCAGGTCAACGTCGCCACGCCGCTCGGCGCGTCGATGGGACTCAATCCCTACGGCGGCTTCAAGCCGGCGCCGGCGCGCGGCGCGCTGTTCATGCACGAGGGCATCGACCTGGTCGCGCCGAACGGCACGCCTGTGCATGCCGCGGCCGACGGCGTCATCGTCGGCGCCGCGCCCAACGGCCGTTACGGCAACTGGATCCGCATCGACCACGGCAACCGCGTCGCCACCCAGTACGGCCACCTCTCGGGCTTCGCGCCGGGCATCGAGCCGGGCACGCCGGTGTCGAAGGGCGACCTGATCGGGTTCGTCGGCAGCACCGGTCGCTCGACCGGCGCGCACCTGCACTTCGAGGTGCTCGACAACGGCAAGGCCGTGAACCCGGTGACCCATCCCGAGCTCCGGGCCGTGCAGCTGCGCGGCGCCGACCTCGAGCGCTTCCGCAAGCAGGTCGCGAGGTCGGCCGAGGAACGCGCGCGCGAAGAGAAGGTCGCGGCGATCGTCCGCTAGTCAGTTCGACAGGGATCCTAGTTGGGAAGGGGACACGGCCGGGCGCCGACCAGGCGGTCGGAATCGATCCAGACCCGGTGGAAGGTCCCTTGCTCGGCGCCGCGCGGCTTGGCCGGGTCGACCGCGAAGCCGATCGCGCGCAGCAGCTCGATCGCCCGCACCTTGCGCGCGTCGACGAAGTTCTCGAGCCGCTCGAACTGGCCCAGCATCTCGAGGAACACCAGCCGCGACAGCGACTCGAGGTCGGACGGCTGGTCGTCGAAGGCCTCGCACGCCAGCATCCAGAGATGGCCGGTGTCGGGATCGTCGGACACCGGCGTCACGCCCCACAGCGCCGTCGGCTGGCCATTGGGATCGCGCGCCGCCCACACCTGGGCGCTCGAGGCGCAGGTCTGCAGCAGGCGCTGGATCGGCGGCGACGGTCCGTCGGACGCGACCGCCCCGTGCGACTCGTCGATCACCGCCGCGAGGAAGGCGACGTCCACCGAGGTGGCAGGCTGGATGTGGTAGCGCATGGCGGGCCAACGCCCGGCGCGCGGGCCCGGTTGCGGTCCGTACGGCATGCGACGGAGCGTTCCGGGGCAGGCGTCGGCGGCGTTCAGCGCGCGAGGCCGGGCGTCACGCCCCCGGGATGGCCGTGCAGCCGGCCGTTCCAGCCGAAGCCGGCATGACCGCCGGCGGCGTCGTAGAGGTAGTCGAAGCCCTCGAGGAACATCCTCCCGGTGTTCACGAAGGCGCCGCGGTCGTGCACGACCTCGACGCGCTCGGGATGCATCGCGTTGTCGTGCCGGCCGACCGTGAACCCATAGAAGGCGGGTTGCGGCGTGCGCCGGTCGGGCACGAACACGGCGATGCGCGTGCCCTCCGGCGCGCGGCGGCCGCGTTCCAGCGGCGTGCCCTGCGGCGGCGACAGGAACATGTAGTCGATCCCGGTATCGACCAGCACGGTGCCGCTGGCCTCGACGCCGTCGACCGCCACGGTCATCGGTACCGCCTGCCAGTCCGGCACGCCCGGTCGCGCCGCCGGGTGGGGCGCCAGCTTCACGAACGCCATGTGGCGGGTGCGCGCCTCGGTCATGCCGAGCGACACGCCCTCGCGCGTCACGATGTAGCCCGGCCGCACCGTCGCCGGCGGCGCGCCCGAGGCCAGCGCGACCAGGCTGACGAACGGGTTGCGCGGCACCCCCGGTTCCGTCCCCTGGGCGCCTTCGCGGTCGAAGCCGATGCCCATGAAGGCGACCCCGCGCGGCCGCTGCTCGGGCCGGCAGTCGCGCGCCCGCTCGAGGCACTCGATGCGCGAGACGCGCAGCACCTGCACCCGCGCGGTGGCGACCGGCGTGCGGGCATCGCGCCGGATCTCGACCTCGGTCAGCCAGCGCTCGCCGACCAGCACGCGGCCGCTCGAGTTGTAGGTCAGCCGTCCCGGTCCCTGGGCGATGTCGTTCGGCCCGGGCTCGAAGTGGTCCTCGGCGACGACGATGCCGGTCGAGCCGGTGTCCATGCCGAAGCGCACCGGCTCGCGGCCGCTGAGCTTCAGCCAGACCTGCGGCACCCGCCCGCGCGCGATCGGGCCGTTGGCGTAGGGAATGTCGAGCGTGGCGAGGCCGCGGTAGGCCTCGGGCGGCGCCGGCTGGGCCGCGGCGGTGGCGGCGACGAGGGTCGCGAGCAGGGGACCGGGAAGGCGGACGATCATCCCGTCGACGCTAGCACGCGCCTCAGGTCGGGGCGCCGCGCGGCTTGCGGTCGCGCCTGGCCCCGCGCAGGTCCTCGTTCTGGCTGCCGGGCAGGGCGGCATCGTTGGGCGCGGGGTCGGCGTCGCGCGGCGGGTTCGCGCCCGGCTGCAGGCGCTCGATCTCGGTGGGCGAGGGTGGACTGGGTCGGGGCTTGGACTGCGGTGGCTGGGTCATCCCCGGCCAACGCCGCCGGCCCCCGGTTGTTGCGCCCTTCGCCGCGACGCCCCGCTGCGCGAGGCTCCGGTCGGGAATGACGCCCGGGGCGTGTCTACTCGTGCGCGCTCGGCGGGTTGCCCTTGAGGTGGTAGACGACGCCGGTCTTGGTGGCGCCGAGCTGGATCCAGTCGCGCGCCTCCATCTGCAGGTCGAGGAAGAACGACTCGCAGCGCGCCAGCGCCTCGTCGGTCAGGTCCTCGCGGCGGCGGAACTTGAGCTGGAAGGCGAACTCGCCGACCAGCGGCGCGTGGTCGCCGCGGTTGCGCCACAGCGCGACGTTGCACATCGCGCGCATGCGGTTGCCGAAGTCGAGCTCGCCGATGTCCTGCAGCACCTCCTCGACGATCGTGCCGCTGACCAGCTCGAACTTCTCGTGCTCCTCGAACGGCACGTTGCGCAGGATCGGCAGGGCCTCGAGCAGGCGGTCCATCGCGATCCGGTCGGTGGTGATCGCCGTCTCCATGTGGAACTCGACGTTGTGCGAGTACAGCATGCGCATCCCGCCCAGCCCGTCCTTGAGCGGCAGCGCCTCGGCCTTGAACTTGATGCGGTAGTCGCCCTTGATGTGCGGCCGCATGTCCATCGCCGCCGTCTTCTGCGGATCGGTGTCGCGGTACTTGCAGACGATCTCCGGCAGCCCGATCGGGAAGCCGTCCTGGTAGGGGATGCGGCGGCGCAGGATGAAGGCGTTGTTGTAGAGCCGGAAGTCGTGGGTATCGACGAACAGCACCTCGCGGATCGCCAGCGGCCGCTCCTGGAAGGTGCAGGGCTCGAAGATCACCCCGTGCTCCCTGGCCGGGCGGCGCAGCACCTTGGCGAAGTCGAACAGGCTGGCGCGCGAGGTGAAGTGGTTGGGCTTGAGGATCAGCTTGCACTCGAGGTAGCGGATCTCGTCGTAGGGCAGGCCATCGGCGTACTTTCCGGCCTTGATCGCGGGCAGGTGGCGCACGCGGATCGACGGCTTGATGGCGGTCTTGGGCTTGAGGCTCATGGGGGCTGCTCTCCTGGCCGGCGACTATAGGCGAGGCGGCCTAGAACCGCATCCCCGGCCGCAGCGGCACTCCCGCCCGCCAGCGCCGCGTGTCGTCGAACAGCACCAGGAACAGTTGCGCCAGCAGCGCCTGCAGCCGCGGATCGTCCGGCCCGGCGGCGTCGCTCCACGCCGTCGTCTGCGACAGCGCCCGCTCGTTGCGGCAGTAGACGGCGAAGACGTTGAAGGGCCGTTCGCGCAGCGGGGGCTTGTGCCGGACCTCGCCGGCGCAGACGCTGGCCGCGGTCAGGTCGTTGGCGGCGTCGAACACCAGCACCATCCGGTAGAAGGGATGCTGCGGCTCGGGCGGATCGGCGTAGGTGAAGGTGAGGTTGGGCCGCGGCTTGGCCGCCTGCATCACCGGCAGCAGCGCCTGCTTCACCGCCTCGGCCGGCCGGGCGGGGAACGGCGCCCCGGCCATCACGACCTGGAAGTTGCGGCCGTCGGTGACGGCGAAGAACTCGGCCCAGTCGTAGGCCGGGTCGTACCAGGCGCCGCCGATGCCGCTGGCCGGCAGCAGCCGCGGGGCGTCCGCGCCGCACGCGGCGCCGACCAGGCCGAGCAGCAGGCCGAGCACCGGGCCGGCGAGGCTGCGCCTCAGAGCGGCTTGCCGGCGCTGGTCGCCCAGCGCGTCATCAGCGCGTTGCTCGGCTGGTTCTCGTCCAGCACCTTGGCGGCGGTTGCCGCGCCGGCGACCGGCAGGCCCTCGGGGTCGAGCAGGCCGACCTGGACCAGCACCGAGGCCTGGTCCCAGTAGATGTGCTCGTGCGCGACCTTGCCGCCCTCGAAACGCACGATCGCCACCAGCGGCACCTCGACCCGCTTGCCGGTCGGCGCGATGCCGGGAAGCATCCAGTCGACCTCGCTGGTGTGGGTGAAGCTGAAGATCATCTCGTCGACCAGCTGGTCGGCGCCGATCGTGCGGCTGACCGGGCGCAACTCGGTGTCGGGCGGGTTGCCGCCGATGAAATGGTACTTGTAGAAGCGCTTGAGCTCGTCGTGGCCGACCCCGCCGGTCATGGTCGGGATGTGGTTGACGTAGGGACGCGCCACCATCGTCGCCATGGTGGCGTCGACGTCGCGGGTCTCGAACTCGTGCCGGCAGTGCTCTTCCCACAGCGCGGCGAGGTCGTGCGCCATCGCCGCCGCCTCAGAGCGCGCCGAACAGGCGGGCGACGCGCTGCACCGCCTGCCAGGTCGGGTCGAGGATGGAGAAGGTCCGCGCCATCTCGTTGCCGTCGTTGAGCAGTGCCTTCAGCTTCTCGCTGTCGGGCTCGTCCTTCTCGGCCTCGCGCTTGGCCTCGGCGAACAGCTCGCGCAGCTCGCGCATCTCCTCCCGGAAGTCGGCGTCGATCGCCTTGAGGGAGTTCGAGAGGGCCTCGACGAGGTCGTGACGGTGCGTACTCATGACTTTCAGGCTGCCTTCCTGCCCCGGTGGGCCTCGATCACCGCCCACAGCGTGCTGGCGGTGACCGGCATGTCGACGTGCTTGACGCCGGTGTGCGGGTGGATCGCGTCGACGATGGCGTTGATGACCGCCGGCGGCGCGCCGATCGCGCCGGCCTCGCCCGCGCCCTTCACGCCCAACGGGTTGGTCGTGCAGGGGCTGTTGTGCATGTCGAAGTGCACGTGCGGAACGATGTCGGCGCGCGGCAGGGCATAGTCCATCAGGCTGCCGCTCAGCAACTGTCCCGACTCGGGGTCGTAGACCGTCTTCTCGGTCAGCGCCTGGCCGACGCCCTGGCCGACGCCGCCGTGGACCTGGCCCTGCAGCAGCAGCGGGTTGAGCGCGAGGCCGAAATCGTCGACCACGGTGTAGTTCGCGATCTCGAGCGTGCCGGTGTCGGGATCGATCTCGAGCTCGCAGATGTGGCAGCCGTTGGGGAAGGTGTCGGCCGCCGGGGTGCGCGTGAACTCGTCGTCGAGGCCGGGCTTCTCGCCGGCCGGGACGTGGCGCGGGTCCCTGGCCGCCTTCGCGACCTCGAACAGCGTCATGCTGCGGTCGGTGCCGACGATGCGGAAGCTGCCGTCGGCGTACTCGATGTCGCCGGCCGCGGCCTCGAGCGCGCTCGCCGCCACCAGCTTGCCCTTGGCCACGATCTTGTCGGCCACGCCCAGCGTCGCCGCGCCGGCCACCGAGACCATGCGGCTGCCGCCGGTCATGCCCTCGGGCACGACGTCGGAGTCGCCCTGCACGAAGTGGATCTTCTCGACGTCGACGCCGAGCCGCGCCGAGGCGATCTGGCGGATCGCCGTCTCCTGGCCCTGGCCGTTGGTCTGGTTGCCCACGTAGATCGTCACCGTGTCGTCGTCGTTGAACTTGGCGATCGCGGTCTCGGGCGAGCCGCCGCCGCACTTCTCGACGTAGGTCGCCATGCCGATGCCGCGCCACCTGCCGCGGGCCAGCGCCGCCGCCCGGCGGGCCGGGAAGCCCTTCCAGTCGGCCTTGTCCATGCCCTTGCGCATCACCGTCTCGAAGTCGCCCGAGTCGTAGGTGTCGCCCAGCGCCGTGACGAACGGGATCTGCGCCGGCTTGATCAGGTTGCGGGCGCGGATCTCGTCCGGCGTCAGCCCGACCTCGCGCGCGATGTGGTCGACGAAGCGCTCGAGCAGGTAGGCCGCCTCGGGGCGGCCGGCGCCGCGGTAGGCGTCGACCGGCACGGTGTTGGTCATCACGCCCTTGACGTTCACGTAGGCCACCGGCGTCTGGTACAGGCCGACCAGCATCGAGCTGCCGGCCATCGTCGGGATGAAGACGCTGAAGTGGTTGAGGTAGGCGCCGAGCGCGGCGTAGGTGGTGATGCGGCAGCCGATGAACCGGCAGTCCTTGTCGAGCGCCATCTCGGCGATCGAGACGTGGTCGCGGCCCTGGATGTCGGACTGGAACGCCTCGGAGCGGTCGGGGATCCACTTGACCGTGCGCTTCAGCAGCCGCGACGCCCACACGATCATCGGGTACTCGGGGTGGACGAAGATCTTCATGCCGAAGCCGCCGCCGACGTCGCCGGTCCGCACCCGCAGCTTGGGCGAACCGATCTTGAGGATCATGTCGGCGACCACCGGGCGGATCATGTGCACGCCCTGCGAGCTCAGCCACAGGGTCGAGCGGTCGTCCCTGGCGTCGTACTCGCAGATCGCGCCGCGCGGCTCCATCGAGTTGACGACCAGGCGCTGGTTCACGAGTTCGAGCCTGACCACGCGGTTGGCCCTGGCGAACGCCGCATCGGTGCCGGCGCGGTCGCCCATCTCCCAGTCGAACGCGATGTTGTCCTTGATGTGGTCGTGGACCAGCGGCGCGCCCTCCTGCGCCGCCTCGAAGGTGCCGACGACGTGCGGCAGCGGCGCGTAGTCGACCTCGATCAGCTCGGCGGCGTCCTTGGCCTGCTCCAGCGTCTCGGCGACCACCAGCGCGACGGCGTCGCCGACGTGGCGGACGCGGCCCTGCGCCAGCATCGGCCGCGGCGTCTCGGCGCGCGGGCTGCCGTCGCGGTTCTGCAGCGGCACCAGGCACGGCACGTCGCCGAAGCCCGCCTTCTTCACGTCCTCGCCGGTCAGCACCAGCAGCACGCCCGGCGCCTTCTGCGCGGCGGTGATGTCGATGCGTCGGATCTCGGCGTGGGCGTGCGGCGAGCGCAGCACCACCATGCGCGCCGCCGGGCCGTCGAGCCTGGTGTCGTCGGTGTAGCGGCCGCCGCCGGTCAGCAGCCGGGGATCCTCGAGCCTGCGAACCGATTGACCGATGCCGAACTTGGCCATGCGTGAACCCTCCCTGTCGGGGCGACGTTAGCACGCCCCGGCGCGGGCAACGAAGAGGCCGCTATGGCGTTGACGCGGCGGGGTTTTTCCACAGTCCATGACCCAGCAAGGCACCGCCCGCATCGACCATGTCGCCCTGCCGCCCGGCGCCGCCATCGACCGCTACGTCGTGCGCGAGGTGCTGGGGCAGGGCGGCTTCGGCATCACCTACCGCGCCCACGACACCCGGCTCCACCGCGAGGTCGCGATCAAGGAGTACCTGCCGGCGGCGCTGGCGGTGCGGCCCGACGGCGCCTCGGTGCTGCCGCGCTCGACCGAGGCCGCCGCCGACTTCGGCTGGGGCCGCGAGCGCTTCCTCGAGGAGGCGCGCAGGCTCGCCGGCCTGCACGAGGCGCCGGCCATCGTCGAGGTGTTCGACTTCCTCGAGGCCAACGGCACCGCCTACATGGTGATGGAGCGGCTGCCCGGACTCACGCTGGAGGAGCGCGTGCGCCGCGACGGCCCGCTGCCGGCGGCGACGGTCGAGAAGATGCTGGGGCCGCTGCTCGACGGGCTGGAGGCCGTGCACGCGGCCGGCTTCCTGCACCGCGACATCAAGCCGGCCAACATCGTTCTGGGCGAAGACGGCGGCGCCACGCTGATCGACTTCGGCGCCTCGCGCGCGGCGATGGCCGGGCGCACCCGCACCATGACCGCGATCTTCACGCCGGGCTTCGCCGCGCCCGAACAGTTCAGCGCCACGAAGCAGGGGCCGTGGACCGACGTCTATGGCCTCGCCGCCACGCTGGTGTTCGCGCTGACCGGCGCGGCGCCGCCCAGCGCGGTCGACCGCCTGATGGAGGAGACCTGGCAGCCGCTGGCGCTGCGGCCGCCAACCGGCGGCAAGCCGCCGGCCGGCGGCTCGCCGGCGCTGCTGGCCGGCATCGACGCCGCGCTGGCCCTGCCGGTCGAGCAGCGGCCGCCGGACATCGCCGCGTGGCGGGCGCTGCTGCCGGGGCACGCCGCCGGCGACGCGCCGACGGTGGTGATGACGCCGAAGCCGGCGGGCGCGCTTCCGACCGCGGCGCCGGTCCCGTCGCCCACTCCGCCGACGCCGCCCAGCCCGCCGACCGCGCTGGCGGTGGCGCCGCCCGGTCGCGTCGGCCGGCTCGGCTGGATCGCGCTGGGCGTGGTCGGCGCGCTGGCGCTGGCCGGCGCCGGCATCGGCGTGTGGTCGCACCTCGCGCCGCCGAAGGCGCCCGCGGCTCGACCGCAGGCCGAGGCGCCCGCGCCGCCCTCGCCCTCCACGGTGCCTTCCACGGCGCCCGCCGCCGCGCCCAACCGCAGCGCGGCGCCGCCCGTGCGCAGCGCGCCGCGCGCGGCGGCCACGTCCTTCGTCGGCGCGCTGTCGGGATCGGCGACCGGTGGCGGCGCGCCGTCGCTGGCGCCGGTGACGGTCGAGGTCCGGGCCGGGGCGGGCACGCTCAACGGCCGCATCGTCCATACCGCGTGCGGCAGCATGCCGGTGATCCTCGCGGTCGGCGGCGACGGCAGCGTCAGCGGCAGCCTGCGGCTGTGGGAGGCCAGCGGCTGCGCCACCAGCCCGGCCCGCGCCAGCGGCCGCCTCGACGGTCGCGGCCTGGCGCTGGACCTGCGCGGCGTCGACGTCGCCTACCGCGGGACGCTGTCGCCGCGACAGGAACCGCCGCCGAAAGAAGAAAGGGCGCCGGATTCACCGGCGCCCCCGTCCTCGCGGTCGATCCCGTGAGGCTTACTTCGGCGTGATGCCGATGACCGCAACGCTGGAGTTGATCACGGTCAGCGCGTCGCCGGCCTTGACCCGCGGCAGCTGCTCGCGGCCGGCGGCGGTATCGACGTTGAAGGTCCGGACCTCGCCGCCCGCCGGGTTGACCAGCGAGATCGTGTTGGCGGCCGGGTTGACGGCGGTGACCCACCAGGTGGCGACGGTCTGGCCGGCGGTGGCGCCGCCGACCGCCTGGCCCGACCGGCCGACCACGGTGGCGCTGACGTCGCGGTCGCCCGGCGTCTTCACGTTCGGACCCGACAGCACGAAGGTCAGGCGATCCTCGAACACCACCGAGACCATGTCGCCGACCTTGCTCTGGGCGAAGTTGGCGACGCTCGGCGCGACCGTGCGGGTGCCGGTGGCGCCGTTGCTGTAGGCCAGCGTCACGGTGCGCTTGGCGGTGTCGACGGCGGTGATGCGCGCGTCGGCGGCGTAGGTCGTCACGGTCGAGATTCCGACGGTGGCCTGGCCCTGGGCGAAGGCGGGAGCGGCGGCCGCCAGGGTGGCGCCGGTCACGGCAGCGATGATGAACCTGCGGTTGAACACGGTGTACCTCCTCGTTGAGGCGGCGTGCTTAGCATGCGGCGCGGTCGAGGTGTACGGCCCAGAATCCCAAAGTGCGCCCCCGGGATCGGCAGGTCAGGAACGGGCGCGCTTGCGCCGGGCGGCGGTCTTCTTCTTCGCCGACTTGCGGGCGGTCGTCTTGCGTCGGCCGGCTTGCTTGCGCGAGGCGCCGGCCTCGCTGAGCGCGATCGCCACCGCCTGCTTGCGGCTGCGGACCTTGCCGGCCTTGCCCCTGGGACCGCTCTTCAACTCGCCGTGGGCATACTCGTGCATCACGCGCTTCACGGTCCTGCGCTGGGACGTCGTCGTCTTGGCCATGGTGAAGATCTCCGGAAATGCCCCCTTGCGGTCGAACGGCAGGCGCAGGATTAGGTTGCCGGGATGATCACCGCCTACCTCGCGCCCGACGGCTTCGAGCAGCCGCTGCAGGAAGAACTGCAGCGCGGCGGCGCCGCCGTGCGCGCGCGCCACGGCCGGCTGTTCGTGTGCGACGGGCCGGCGCTGCCGGCGGCGTGGTCGGCCAACACCTGGCACGACTGCCTCGAGTGGCCGGTCGAGTCGATCGGCAGCGCCGCCAGGGCGCTGCGCGGCCTGCAGCGCAACTGGGCGATGTACGCGCCGCTGCATCACCGCCGCGCCGCGCTGATCCAGGAGCGCCTGCCGCACGTCTCGGGCAAGCCGGTCGTCTTTCCCGCCGCCGCGCCGACCGCGCCGCTCGGTTCGTGGACGCTGCTGGCGCCCGACCTGATGCTGGCGGCGGCGCGCTGCAGTTCGCCGTTCGCCAACGGCGAGGTCGCCTTCGTCGAGGACCGGGCCGGCCCGCCCAACCGCGCCTACCTGAAACTGTGGGAGGCGCTGGTGCGGCTGGGGCGCTGGCCCGGTCCCGGCACGCGCTGCCTCGATCTCGGCGCCTCGCCGGGTGGCTGGACCTGGGTGCTGGCCGGGCTCGGCGCCGAGGTGATCGCCGTCGACAAGGCGCCGCTCGACCCGCGCATCGCGGCGATGCCGGGCGTGTCGTGGCGCGGCGAGAGCGCGTTCGGCCTCGACCCCGCCGCGATCGGCCCGGTCGACTGGCTGTGCTGCGACATCGCCTGCTACCCCGAGCGGCTGTTCCGCCTGGTCGAGCGCTGGCGCGCCTCGGGCCTGGTCGGCCAGTTCGTCTGCACGCTCAAGTTCCAGGGCGCCACCGACCACGACACGGCGGCGGCCTTCGCCGCGCTGCCCGGGGCGCAGGTCCTGCACCTGCACCACAACAAGCACGAGCTGACGTTCCTCGCCGGCGGCGCCTGACCGTCAGCCGAGGCCGCGCGCCTTGAGATCGCGCGCCAGGTGATCGACGAACAGCCGCACCCGCGAGGCGAGCAGGCGGTTGGTCGGGTAGACGGCGTAGATGCCGCCCGACGGCATCGCTTCCCGGGGCAGCAGGCGCACCAGCTGGCCCGACACCAGCGCGTCGGCGACCAGCCAATCCGGCGCGGCGGCGACGCCGAGCCCGGCCAGCGCAGCGGCGCGCAGCGATTCGCCGCTGTCGGTGAGCAGCCGCGGCTGCACGGCGAGCGTCTCGCGGCCGATCCGCCAGGTGTCGCGCCAGGCCAGCGGCGAGAAGCCGATCAGCCGGTGACCGGCGAGGTCGCGCGGCGTGGCCGGCGCGGCGGTGGCGGCGAGGTAGGCCGGCGCGGCGACGAGCACGATGCGCTGCGTGCCGATCCGGCGCACCACCAGCCGCGGCTCCGGCCGCTCGACCACGCGGATCGCGAGGTCGAGCCCCTGCGCCACCAGGTCGGCGGTGCCGGCGGCCTCCACCAGCTCGATCTCGATCGTGGGATAGCGCGCGAGGAAGCCGCCCAGGCCCGGCACGAGGTGGCGTTCGGCGAAGGCGTCGGGCGTGCCGATGCGCAGCCGGCCGGCCGGTTCCTTGTGCGCCGCCTGGGCCTCGCGGCGCGCCGCCTCGGCCTCGTCGATCAGCCGCCGGCAGTGGCGGTAGAAGTCGGCGCCGGCCGCGGTCGGCCGCACCCGCCGCGTCGTGCGCTCGAGCAGCCGCACGCCGAGGCGGTCCTCGAGCGCGCGCACCGTCTCGCTGACCGACGACTTGGCGGTCTGCAGCGCGGCGGCGGCGGCGGTGAAGCTGCCGCGCTCGACCACCGCGGCGAAGGCCTCGAACCCGGCGAAGCTGTCCATCGCGCGATTGTTCGGCAGGGCGAACGATCTGTCCAGAACCGCCGGCTGCCCGGCGCGCCGGGGCGGGCGTATCCCGGTGTCGTCAACCGAAGGAGAGCGACATGACGATCGAGACCCTGGACGTGCTGGGCGCGCCGATGATCGTGAAGCAGGCCGAGGGCGTGTTCCTCGCCGAGCACCCGATCCCGCCGGGCTACTGCGTGCCGCCGCACCGCCACGACGTCGACGAGGAGATGCTGTACGTGGTCGAGGGGACGCTGACCCTGCTCGGCCCGGACGGCGAGAGCCGCGCCCCGGCGGGAACGGCCGTCGCGCTGCCGGCCGGCAGCCTGCACGGTTATCGCAACGACAGCGACGCCACGGTGCGGCTGCTGGTGATCGCGCGACCGGGCGTGCAGGCTGGCGAGATGTTCCGCCACCTTCACCGCGCCGCGCGCACCGCGCCGCTGACGCCGCCGCAGGTCGGCGAGATCACCGCCGCCTACGGCGTGCGCTTCGGCTGAGCCCTCGGACTCAGCGAGGCGGCAAATCGCGTTTGACGCCCCACCGCATCGCCGGAACACTCCGCGCGTCCGGCGGCACGCCGCCACCGGAGACACGGGGAAGGGTGATGGTCGCGCAAACCTCGGAATTCGACGTCGCCGTCGTCGGCGGCGGCCTCGTCGGCGTCGCCACCGCCTATGGCCTCGCGCGCGAGGGCTGCCGCGTCGTCGTGCTCGACGAGGGCGACCGCGCCGTGCGCGCCAGCCGCGGCAACTTCGCGCTGGTGTGGGTGCAGAGCAAGGGGCTGGGCCTCGCGCCCTATGCCGGCTGGACGATTCGCTCGTCCGAGGCGTGGGCGGGCTTCGCGCAGCTGCTGAAGGACGAGACCGGGCTCGACGTCTGCTTCCAGCGACCGGGCGGTTTCCACCTCGCGCTGTCGGAGAAGGAACTGGAGGCGCGCGCCAACGTGCTGCGCCGCCTGCACAACCAGCCCGGCGTGGTCGAGTACAGGACCGAGATCCTCGACCACGCGCAGGTCAAGAAAATGCTGCCCGACATCGGGCCCGAGGTCGTGGGCGCGAGCTACTGCCCGCTCGACGGCCACGTCAACTCGCTGCGCCTGTTCCGCACCCTGCACACCGCGATCCGCCAGCGCGGCGTCACCTACCTGCCGGGCCATCGCGTCGAGGCGATCGACAGGGTCGGCGGCGAATTCCGGCTGACCACCACGGAACGCGAGATCCGCGCCGGCCGCGTGGCGCTGGCCGCCGGCAACGCCAACATGCGGCTCGCCCCGATGGTCGGGCTGGAATGCCCGATGCGGCCCGAGCGCGGCCAGATCGTGGTCACCGAGCGGCTGCGGCCGTTCCTCAACTATCCCGTGGTGACGCTGCGCCAGACCGACGAGGGTACGGTGATGATCGGCGACTCGAAGGAGGAGAGCACCGACCCGGCCGGCCTGACGCTGGGCGTCAGCGCCACCGAGGCCGAGCGCGCGGTGCGCCAGTTCCCGCTGCTCGCCAACGTCAACGTGGTGCGGACGTGGAGCGCGATCCGGGTCATGACCCGGGACGGCTTCCCGATCTACGACCAGTCGGAGAGCCACCCCGGCGCCTTCACCGTGTGCTGCCATTCCGGCGTCACGCTGGCCGCCAACCACGCCCTCACCGTCGCGCCGATGATCGCGCGCGGCGCGCTCGACCCCGCGCTGGTCGGCGCCTTCAGTGCCCGGAGGTTCGATGTTCAAGCGGCTGGCTGAGGCCGGGGCGACCGTCGCCCTGACGATCGACGAACGAGCGGTCGCGGCGCGGAGTGGCGACACCGTGGCGGCGGCGCTGCTGGCCGCCGGCATCGAGGCGTGCCGCACGACGCCGGTGACCGGCGCGCCGCGCGCGCCCTACTGCGGCATGGGCGTCTGTTTCGACTGCCTCGTCACCATCGACGGCGTCGGCAGCCGCCAGGCCTGCCTCGTCCCGGTCCGCGCCGGCATGATCGTCGAGACCCAGCAGGGCAGGCGGGAGGCGGGGCGATGATTTTCTCATGCCGTCATCCCGACCGGAGCCCGAAGGGCGGAGCGGAGGGACCTTGCTTCTACTGGCTGGCGGCTGTGGGTGGAGAGAAGGTCCCTCGACTGCGCCTCGCTGCGCTCGGCTTCGCTCGGGATGACATGTTTGTCGAGGGAGCCGCGCCATGAAGGCCGCCGACCTGTCCTCCTCCTACGACCTCGTCGTGATCGGCGGCGGGCCGGCCGGCATGGCGGCGGCGGCGCTGGCGGCGAAGGCCGGCGTCTCGACCGTGCTGTTCGACGAGAACCCCGGCCTCGGCGGCCAGATCTACCGCGCCATCGGCGCCTCGCCGGTGACCCGGCGCGAGATCCTGGGCGACGACTACTGGGCCGGCGCGCCGCTGGCGGACGAGGCCAGGGCCAGCGGTGCCACGCTCGTCACCGGCGCCACGGTGTGGAGCCTCGACCCGCAGTTGCTGGTCGGCGTGTCGATCGGCGGCAAGGCGCGCCTGGTCCAGGCCAGGCGGGTGATCGTCGCGACCGGCGCGCTGGAGCGGCCGTTCCCGGTCCCCGGCTGGACGTTGCCCGGCGTGATGACGGCGGGTGCCGCGCAGACGCTGCTCAAGGCGCAGGGCCTGCTGCCGTCGGGCCGCACCGTGCTGGCCGGCAACGGGCCGCTGCTGTGGCTGCTGGCGGCGCAGATCCTGCGCGCCGGCGGGCGCGTCGAGGCGATGCTCGACACCACGCCGCGGCGCAACTGGCTCAAGGCGGCGCCGCACGTCCCCGACTTCCTGCTGTCGCCGTACTGGTCGAAGGGCCTGGGCCTGCTGCGCGAGGTCAGGGCGAAGGTGCCGCTGCTTCGCACCGGCACTCTCGCGGCGGCGGGCGAGGGCAAGCTCGCCGAGGTGCTGCACGACGGCGGCCGCATCGCCGCCGATCTCCTGTTGCTGCACCAGGGCGTGGTACCCAACGTCAACCTCGCCAGCGCCGCCGGCGCGGCGCACGAATGGAACGAGCGCCAGCTCTGCTTCCAGCCGGTGCTCGACGCCGACTTCGGCACCACGGTGCCGGGCATCGCGGTGGCGGGCGACGGCGCCGGCATCGCCGGCGGCACGGCGGCGGCCGAGCGCGGCCGCATCGCCGCCATCGCCGCGGTGCGCGCGCTGTGTCCCGACGCGGCGCTGCCCAACCCGGAGAACGTGCGCCAGCGCCTGCGGCGCGAGGAGATGGGGCGTGCCTTCCTCGACGTGCTGAACCGGCCGTCGGACGCGCTGCGCAAGCCGGTCGGCGACACCGTCGTCTGCCGCTGCGAGGAGGTCACCGCGAAGCAGGTGCGCGACACCGCCGACATGGGCTGCGAGGGCCCGAACCAGATGAAGGCGTTCCTGCGCTGCGGCATGGGGCCGTGCCAGGGCCGGCTGTGCGGTCTCACCGTCACCGAGCTGATCGCCGAGCAGCGCGGCACGACGCCGGCCGCGGTCGGCTACTGGCGGCTGCGCCCGCCGGTGAAGCCGATCACGCTGGCCGAACTCGCCTCGCTGCCGATCGCCGAGGCCGAACGCAAGGCGGTGGAGCGCTGACGCTTCGGGATGAAGGCTAGGGGAGGGGGCGCCAGTCGTAGCCCAGGCGCGGGAAGTGCACCGCCACCCGGCCGACCGCCGGGTCCTCGCGCAGCAGCGCGATCTCGTCGGCGTCGATGAACGAGACCTCGCCCTCGACCCAGTCCCTGGCGTTGTCGCCCGGGCGCACCCGCGCGCGCTGGCCGGGCAGGGGATCGCCGTCCTGCGGCTGCGACGGGCGCGGCGCCGCCGGCTCGGCGGCCTTGGCCACCGCCAGCGCCTCGGCGGCGGCGATCTCGGTGCGCGTGCCGTGGCCGATCGTGGCCATGCGGTCGCGCCATGCCAGCAGCTTCGGGTACGGTGCCAGCTCGCCGCGGCAGTCGATGTGGCGGCCCTTGAAGAACCAGACCACGTGGTAGCAGGCGAAGTCGGCGATGCAGGGTCCGTCGCCCAGCAGGTACGGCCGCCCGTCCGCCAGCATCCCGGCGATCCAGGCGATCTGCGGCCGCACCAGGTGGAGGTTGCGGGTCGCCGCCTTGCGCACCGCCTCGATCGACGGCGGCGGCAGGCCGTGCAGCCGCGCCCGGTCCTCGTGCAGTCCCTTGGGCATGTGGTCGGCGTTGATGCCCGACACGAACAGCGCCACGGGGCGCATGAACTGCATCTCGGCCCACCACGCGATCGCGTCGGCGGCGCCCGCCGTCGCGGCGGGGAACAGCGTCGGCGCGGGCACGCGACGCTCCAGCTCGCGGGCGATCAGGCGGGTGTCGCACCACAGGTCGGCGCCCTCCTGCAGCACCGGGATGCGGCGGTAGCCGCCGGTCAGCGGCGCGAGATCGGGCTTGGGCAGGATCGGCGGCTGCTCGACGCTCTTCCACGCCAGCCCCTTGTAGCCGAGCATCAGCCGGGCCTTCTCGGCGAAGTTCGAGAAGTCGTAGTGGTGGAGGATCAGGTCCATGGCGCTGCGATCACGCCGCCTTCAGCACGCCCTGGTCGTCCTCGATCGGCAGCGGCCGGGTGTTGCGCGACACCACCCAGTCGGGCCGCGCGTCGGCGCGCAGCGGCGGCCGGTTGGCGACGGTGTTGCACGACACGTAGATGTGCCAGCGGTCCTCGGCCGAGAGGTTGTGGCCCGAGGCGTGCAGGGTCTCGCAGTGGAACAGCACGCCGGTGCCGGCGCGGCCGGTCACCGCGACCGGCTCGGGCGAGGAGCGCAGCACCTCGATCATGCGGTCCTTCGGCAGCGCCCAGAACTTGTACGAGGTCGACTCGTCGTAGACCGGCTCGATGCGGCCGAGCTTGTGGCTGCCCGGGATGATGTACAGCGCGCCGCCCATCTCGGTGGTGTCGGTCATCATCACGTTGAAGGTCGCCATGGTGTTGCGCGGGCAGCCGTCGCGCTTCCACGAGCCGTAGTCCTGGTGCCACTGCCACACCGTGCCCTCGATCGCCGGCTTGGTGTTGATCTTGGTGTGGTAGACGTAGACGGCGTCGTCGCGCAGCACCTGCTGCACCGGGCGCAGCACGCGCGGCGTCCGCACCAGCGCCCGGAAGGCCGGCGACCGGGTGGCGCCGTCGGCCTCGTGGACGCGGAAGATCGAGCGCACGCCGCCGGTGTGCTCGCGCACCACCTCCTCGCTGTCGACGCGGGAGAGCCGACCCACCTCCTGGCGCAGCACCGCGACCTCGGCCCTCGAGAACAGGTTGGGGAACACCAGGAAGCCGTCGCGGTCGAACTGTTCGAGCTGCTGTGGCGAAAGGTCCATGGGCGTCGTCCTCCGGGGCTCCTGGTTGCCGCCGAGCTTAGCCGAATTGCGGCCCCGGCCAAACGGCGGCAAGATCGGCGGCAACGGGAGAGAAGCATGCAAGGCGTCGTCAACATCGAGGATCTGCGCCGGCTCGCCAAGAAGCGCCTGCCGAAGATCGCCTACGACTTCATCGAGGGCGGCACCGACGACGAGGTCGGGCTGGTCACCAACGAAAGCGCGTTTCGCAAGGCGCGTCTGGTGCCGCGCTACCTGGTCGACGTTTCGGTCCGCGACCAGTCGACGACGCTGTTCGGCCGCACCTACTCCAGCCCGATCGGCATCGCGCCGACCGGCCTCGCCGGCCTGTTCCGGCACGGCGCCGATCTGATGCTGGCCGAGGCGGCGCGCGATGCCAACGTGCCGTTCATCATGTCGGGCGCGGCCACTGGCTCGATCGAGGACCTCGGCCGCATCGCGCCGGACCACGGCTGGTACCAGCTCTATTCCGCCAAGGACCAGGCGATCTCGGAGGACATGATCAAGCGCGCCGCCGACGCCGGCCTGCGCACCCTGGTCTTCACCGTCGACGTGCCCGAGGGCTCGAACCGCGAGCGCAACATCCGTAACGGCTTCGGCCGGCCGCTCAGGCTCAGCCTGCGCTCGAAGATCGACGCCCTGATGCACCCGGCGTGGATGCTGCAGTGGCTGCGCCACGGCACGCCGTTCTTCGACAACTGGGCGAAGTACGCCGGGCCGGGCGCCGACGCCGACAAGGTCTCGGACTTCGTCGCCTACAACAACCGCGCGCCGATGACCTGGAAGCACGTCGAACGCTACCGCGAGCTGTGGAAGGGCAACTTCGTGCTCAAGGGCATCATGCATCCCGACGACGCGGTGCGCGCCCACGCGATGGGCGTCGACGGCGTCATGGTGTCGAACCACGGCGCCCGCCAGCTCGACAACGCGCCGTCGCCGCTCGAGGTCCTGCCGGCGATCCGCGACGCGGTCGGCGACAAGATGACGGTGATGTTCGACGGCGGCATCCGCCGCGGCATCGACGCCCTGATCGCGCTGTGCACCGGCGCGAAGTTCGTGTTCGTCGGCCGCCCGACGCTGTACGGCGTGACCGCCGGCGGCAAGGCCGGCGCCGACGCCGCCTTAGGCATCTTCCGTCGCGAGATCGACATCAGCATGGCCCAGCTCGGCGTCACCCGGATCGCCGACCTCGGCCCGCAGTTCCTGATGTGGAAGGACGAGGAGGACCTGCGCCGCAACAGGCGTTAGCGCGCCGCCCCCTCACCCAGCCTCTCCCCCTCGCGGGGGGAGAGGAGCGCGATCTCTACCCCGTCATCCCGACCGAGGGGCGAAGCCCCGAGCGGAGGGACCTTGCGGCAACGACTTGCCGCCGTCGGCTACAGGAGTTCGCGCGACAGGTCCTCCCACTCCGGGTTCACGGCCTCGATACGGGCGATCTTCTTCTCGCGGCGCCAGCGCTTGATCTGTTTCTCGCGCTCGATCGCGAGAGGCGCCGTCTCGTGGGCCTCGATGTAGACCAGCTTGATGATGTTGTAGCGGCGCGTGTGTGCCGACATCCCTTGCCGATGTTCCTCGAGGCGGCGGCCAAGGTCCGTCGTGACGCCCACGTAGAGCGCGCGGCCGTTCGGGCTCGCGAGGATGTAGACCACGGGCTTGCGCTCCATGATCGCAAGGACGGGCCGGTGCGCTGGGGCGTTACATGTCTATTCCCGTCATCCCGACCGAGGGGCGAAGCCCCGAGCGGAGGGACCTTGCGTCAGCAAGTCGGTGTCGGGGTGTCGAGAGAAGGTCCCTCCGCTCCGCCTCGCTGCGCTCGGCTCCGGTCGGGATGACGCGTCGACATGAAAAAGGCCCCTCGACGAGGGGCCTTTTCCTTGTCCGCTGTCGCGGGCGTTTACTGCACGACCTCGAACAGGCCGGCCGCGCCCATGCCGCCGCCGATGCACATCGTCACGACGACGTTCTTGGCCTTGCGGCGACGGCCCTCGATCAGGGCGTGGCCGGTGCAGCGCGCGCCGGTCATGCCGAACGGGTGGCCGATCGAGATCGAGCCGCCGTTGACGTTCAGCTTCTCGTTGGGGATGCCGAGCTTGTCGCGGCAGTACAGCACCTGCACCGCGAACGCCTCGTTCAGCTCCCACAGGTCGATGTCGTCCATCTTCAGCCCGAAGCGCTTCAGCAGCTTCGGGATCGCGTAGACTGGGCCGATGCCCATCTCGTCCGGCTCGCAGCCGGCGATCACCAGGCCCTTGTAGATGCCGAGCGGCTTGAGACCGCGCTTGGCGGCCTCGGCGTCGCTCATCACCACGGCCGCCGAGGCGCCGTCCGAGAGCTGGCTGGCGTTGCCGGCGGTGATCCACTTGTCCGGACCCATCACCGGCTGCAGCGACGACAGGCCGGCCATGTTGGTGTCGGGCCGGTTGCCCTCGTCCTTGGTCAGCTTGACCTTCTTCTTCGAGACTTCCTTGGTGTTCTTGTCGACCACCAGCATCTCGGTTTCCATCGGCACGATCTCGTCGTCGAACTTGCCGGCCTGCTGCGCCGCGGCAGTGCGCAGCTGGCTCTGCAGCGAGTACTCGTCCTGGTACTCGCGGCTGATCTTGTAGCGGGCGGCGACCGTGTCGGCGGTCTGGATCATGGTGTGGTAGATGCCCGGGCAGTGCTCCTGGACCCACGGGTTGACGAGGCGGTTCTTGTTGCCGCCCGGGGGACCCTGGACCAGCGACACCGACTCGAGGCCGCCGGCGATCATCACCGGCACCTTGTCGACCAGCACGCGCTGGGCCGCCATGGCGATGGTCTGCAGGCCCGACGAGCAGAAGCGGTTGACCGTGGCGCCCGAGACGCTGACCGGGGCGCCGGCGCGGATCGCCGCCACGCGGGCGACGTTCGAGCCGGTCGTGCCTTCCGGCGCGGCGCAGCCCAGCAGCACGTCCTCGACCTCGCCGAGCTCGAGCTTGGCGCGCTCGGCGGCGTGCTTGATCACGTGCGCGCCGAGGTCGGCGCCGTGGGTGTCGTTGAAGGCGCCGCGAAAGGCCTTGCCGATCGGCGTGCGGGCGGTTGAGACGATGACGGCATCAGCCATGGGTGTTTCCTCCTGAAAGCCAATTTGATCAGACGGTAGAGAACTTCTTGCCTTCCTGCACCAGCTTCTTGAGCAGCGGCGCCGGCTCCCAGAACGGGTCGCCGGAGGCGTCGCGGTACTTCAGCAGGGCGTCGTGGATGGTCTTGAGGCCGACCACGTTGTCGGCCCACCACATCGGGCCGCCGCGGTAGACCGGCCAGCCGTAGCCGTTGACCCAGATCACGTCGATGTCGAGCGAGCGCTGGGCCATGCCTTCCTCGAGGATCTTCGCGCCCTCGTTGACCATCGGGTAGAAGCAGCGCTCGAGGATCTCCTGGTCGCTGATCGCGCGCCGGGTGATGCCGAGCTTCTTCGAGGTCTCCTCGATGATCTTCTCGACCTCGGGGTCGGGGATCGGGGTGCGGTCGGGCAGGTTGTACTTGAAGTAGCCCGAGCCGGTCTTCTGGCCGAAGCGGCCGAGCTCGCAGATCGCGTCGGCGATGTAGCCGGTGTAGCGGACGTTGCGCTGCTCCTTCTCCTTCTTGCCCTGGCGGATGCGCCAGCCGACGTCGTTGCCGGCGAGGTCGCTCATCGCGAACGGGCCCATCGGGAAGCCGAAGTCGAACACGACCTTGTCGACCTGCTGCGGCAGCGCGCCTTCCTCGAGCATGTAGGCCGACTGCACGCCGCGCTGGCGCAGCATGCGGTTGCCGACGAAGCCCTCGCAGACGCCGACCAGCACCGGGATCTTGCCGATCTTCTTGCTGAGCGACATCACGGTGGCGATGACGTCCTTCTCGGTCGCCTTGCCGCGCACGTTCTCGAGCAGCTTCATGACGTTGGCCGGCGAGAAGAAGTGCATGCCGATGACGTCGCCGGGACGCTGCGTGTACGAGGCGATCTGGTTGACGTCGAGGCCGGAGGTGTTGGTCGCCAGGATCGCGCCCGGCTTGGCCACGGCGTCGAGCTGCTTGAACACGCCCTCCTTGACTTCCATCGTCTCGAACACCGCCTCGATGATGACGTCGGCGTCCTTGAGGGCGTCGTAGCTGAGCGTCGGCGTGATCAGCGCCATGCGCTTGTCGACGTCCTCGGCCTTCATGCCGCCGCGCCTGGCGGTGTTCTCGTAGTTGGTGCGGATCGTCTTGAGGCCGCGGTCGAGCGCTTCCTGCTGGGCCTCGAGGATGGTCACCGGGATGCCGGCGTTGGCGAAGTTCATGGCGATGCCGCCGCCCATCGTGCCGGCGCCGATGATGCCGGCGGTCCGGATCGGGCGCTGCGGCGTGTCGGCCGGGACGTCGAGCACCTTGGCGGCCTCGCGCTCGGCGAAGAAGTAGTAGCGCTGGGCCGCCGACTCGGTCGAGGTCAGCAGCTCCATGAACAGCTCGCGCTCGCGCTTCATGCCCTCGTCGAACGGCAGCTCGACCGCGGCCTGCACGCACTTGATGATGTTCCACGGCGCCTTGAAGCCGCGGGCGCGGCGGGCGATCGCCTTCTCGGTCTCGGTGAACAGCTCGGGCGACTCCAGCGTCACCGAGAGGTCGCGCACGCGCCGCTTCGGCGCGCCCTGGGCGACCAGCATCTGGGCGTGGGCGACCGCGCCCTTGAGGAGATCGTCGCCCTCG
This sequence comes from uncultured Reyranella sp., assembly GCA_964420105.1. GTDB lineage: Bacteria > Pseudomonadota > Alphaproteobacteria > Reyranellales > Reyranellaceae > Reyranella. The sequence continues at coordinate 79,713 of CAYQRL010000001.1, read as the reverse complement.
ACGATGGCGTCGACGATGCCCTTGGCCTTGGCCTCGGCGGCGGGGATGTGGCGGCCCGACAGGATGGCGTCGAGCGCGTACTTGGCGCCGGCCAGGCGCGGCAGGCGCTGGGTGCCGCCGGCGCCCGGCAGCAGGCCGAGATGGACCTCGGGCAGGCCGACCCGGGTCGAGGGCAGGGCGACGCGGTAGTGGGCGCCCAGCGCGGTCTCGAGGCCACCGCCCAGCGGCGTGCCGTGCAGCGCGGCGACGATGATCTTGGGGCAGTTCTCCATCGTCGCGATGACGTCGTTCAGGTTGGCGCCCTGCGGCGGCTTGCCGAACTCGCGGATGTCGGCGCCGGCGATGAAGGTGCGGCCGCCGCCGATCAGGACGATGGCGTCGATGCCGGGATCGGCGGCGAAGGCCTCGACGCCGTTCTTGATGCCGTCGCGCACGGCCGCGGCCAGCGCGTTCACCGGCGGGTTGTTGACGGTGAGGATGCCGATGCGTCCCTCGGTGGAGCGCAGCACTGCGTCGGACATGCGTGTTTCTTCCCTGGAAGCTGGTCTTGACGGGGATCTGTCTTAGCAACCGGGAGGGTCGCCGCCCAGCGACGTTCGATTTCGCCCAGCGGGAGCGAATCGGCCTTTTCGCAGCCCCATTCGCTGGCTATGCATCGGGCACAAAATGAACACCAGCAGGGACCTTCCGATGACAACGACCCGCCGCACGCTCCTCCGCGCCACCGCCGGCCTGGCGATCACCAGCCCCGCCCTCGTCAGCCCCGCCATCGTGCGCGCCCAGGGCACCTGGCCGAACAAGCCGATCACCATCGTCGTCAACTTCCCGGCCGGCGGCCTCACCGACGGCATCGCCCGCGCCTTCGGCCAGTCGGTGCAGCAGGCGACCGGCCAGCAGGTGCTGATCGACAACAAGCCCGGCGCCAGCGGCAACATCGGCGCGGCGCTGGTCGCCCGCGCCCCGGCCGACGGCTACACCTTCCTGCACACCGTCTCGAGCACGCTGGTGCAGAACCGCGTGACCTTCAAGACGCTGGGCTTCGACCCCGACAAGGACCTCACGGTGGTCTCCGGCATCTCCTCGGGCTTCCTGCCGGTGGTCGTGCACAAGTCGGTGCCGGTCTCCAACCTCAAGGAGTTCGTCGAGTACGCCAAGGCCAACAAGGTCAACTTCGGCTCGTGGGCGCTCGGCTCCTCGGCCCACGCCTTCGCCCAGGCCCTCAACGAGAAGTACAAGCTCAACATCGAGGTCGTGACCTACAAGGGCGAGGCGCCGATGTGGCAGGACATGGGCTCGGGCTCGCTGACCGCCGCCATGGGCAGCCCGCAGGCCTTCAACGCGCTGCTGGTCAAGGGCGACATCAAGCCGATCGCCGTCCCGGCCAAGGTCCGCTCGCCGCGTCTGCCCGACGTCCAGACCACGGTCGAGCAGGGCTTCGTCGACGAGGTCTTCCTGGTGCGCGGCTGGCTCGGCCTGTGCGCACCGGCGGCGACGCCCAAGGAGATCGTCAACCGCATGTCCGACCTGTGGGTCGCCGCGGCCGACTCCGAGCCGGGCAAGAAGATGATGGAGAGCTTCGGCCTGGTCGAGAAGCCGCTCGGCCACGCGGCGGTGATGAAGGACTACGAGGAGCTGAAGACCATCCTGATCCCGCGCATGATCGCGCTCGGCATCAAGCCGGAGTGACAGCGCGGCCGCCGGGCCGCTAGACTGCGGGGATGAGCCAACGTCCCCGCATCGTCGGCTACGCGATCGTGTCCCGCGAGGGCATGATCGCCAACTCCGACGGGTCGTTTCCCGAGGAACTGAAGATCCCCGCCGACCAGCAGTTCTACCAGGACCAGCTGGCGTCGGCGGCGGCGGTGGCCAACGGCCGGCACTCGGCCGAGGGCGGGCCGCGCGAGCAGGCGCGCAAGCGCATCGTGCTGTCGCGCCGCGTCCACCGCATCGTCCACCATCCCGAGAATCCCAACGCGATCCTGTGGAACCCGGCGACGGCACCGTTCGACGAGGCGTGGCAGAAGCTCGCCATCCCGGCCGACGGCACGCTGGCGGTGGTCGGCGGCACCGACGTGTTCGGCCTGTTCCTGACGCTGGGCTACGACGCCTTCTACCTGACCCGCGCGAAGGCCAGCGTGCCGCGCGGCCGCCCGGTCTTCCCCGGCGTCGGCCTCGGCACCCCGCCCGACGAACCGCTGCGTCGCCACGGCCTCGTCCTGAAGTCGAGCCGCGTCCTCGACCCCGCGACCGACACGGTGCTGGAGGAGTGGGGACCGGCCGCTTCCTGAAGGCCTGCTAGAACTCCACCACCAGCCCGTCGTGGGCGGTCTCGACGGGGAGCGTCGGGGCGCGGGCCAGCATCTCGGGGCTCATGTGGGTGAGGATGGTGCGCTTCGGCGCGATCTCGGGCAGGTGCCGCGCCACCGTCGCGTAGTCGAGGTGGAACTTCGTCATCCGGTCGTGGAAGTAGGCCTCGCAGATGAACAGGTCGGCGTCGCGGCCGGCCGGCACCAGCTCCTCGGTCCACTCGGTGTCGCCGGTGTAGGTCACGACCTTGCCCTCGGCCTCGACCCGCAGCGCGTAGGACGGCGCGCCGGAGGGATGCGTCATCCCGTAGGGCGTGACGTGCAGGCCGGCGACGGCGGCGCGCTCGCGCGGCGCCAGCTCGCGGATCTCGACCGCGAACTTGCGCTCGACCCTGCTCGAGCCCGCGAACATCGCCTCCATCAGCGCCGTCAGCCGGTCGCCGAGGCCGGGCGGGCCGGCGATCACCAGCGGCGCGGTGCGGCGGCTGACCAGCTGGGCGTCGAGGATGAAGAACGGCAGGCCGCCGAAATGGTCGCCGTGCAGGTGGGTGACCAGGATCGCGGCGACGCCGTTGGGATCGACCCCGGCCTTGCGGATCGCCACCATCGACGAGGCGCCGCAGTCGATCAGCACGTTGCCGCCGGCGGCGCGCTCGAGGTGGAAGCAGGTGTTGAAGCGGCCGCCGCTGCCGAAGGCGTCGCCGCAGCCGACGAAAGTGAGCTTCATCGGTCGTCCCTCACGGCGCCTGCTCGAGGCTCGAGACCTCGTTGGTCAGCGTGGTGCGGCGCATGTCGCGGACCGCGGTGTGATCGTAGCGCCGGGCGCGGTGCATGGTGGTGCGGTTGTCCCACATCACCAGGTCGTGCGGCCTCCAGGCGTGGGCGTAGACGAAGGCGCGCTGGGTCGCGTGCTCGACGAGGTCGCGCAGGAACGCCCGCGCCTCCGGCACCGGCCAGCCCTCGATCTCGCCGGCATGGCTCGACAGGTAGAGCGACAGCCGGCCGGTGACCGGGTGGCGGCGCACCAGCCGCTGCCGCACCGGCGCCCACTTGGCGCGCTCGGCCTCGGTGAAGTCGGTGAAGCCCAGCGTGCCGCGCGAGAACACCTGGCTGTGGCGGCAGACGAGGTCGCGCACCTCCGCCTTGGTTTCGTCGTCGAGCGCGTCCCACGCCGCGCGCATGTCGGCGAACTCGGTGTTGCCGCCGGCCGGCGGGATGCGCCGCGCCGACAGGAGCGAGTACTTGGCCGGCACCTCCTTGAACGAGCTGTCGGAGTGCCACAGCTGGTTGCCCAGCCCGAACAGCCGGCGGCGGTCGTCGCGCGCCAGCACCCGGTTGTCCTTGTCGAGGTTGGAGATGTCGTTGAGGTCCATGCTGACCCGCCGGTCCTCGGGCGCGGCGATGTCGCCGGTCGCCTGCTCGAGCGGCCCGAGCGCGCGGCTGAACGCCAGCTGCTGGGCGTCGTCGACCGGCTGGTCGTGGAACACCAGGACGGCGAAGCGGTCCATGCCGGCGTGGATCGCGGCGACCTCGTCGGGCGACACCGGCCGCCGCAGGTCGATCCCGCGCACGGTGGCGGCGAAGAACGGGCGGCCGACCGGGTCGACCGGGACGATTTCAACGGTCATGGCGCGAGCCTAGGCCCGGCCCGGGCGCGGCGCAAAGCCCTTGACGTCGAGGGGCGGAACTCCAATACTTGAACAACTGTTCATATGTCGAAACGCAGGCCCCAGCTTTCCGACGACCACGCGGTGGCGCTCGCCGACCTGTTCCGGCTGCTCGGCGATCCGACCCGGCTGCGCATCGTCGTCGCCTGCCTGCGCACGCCGCTGGCGGTGTCGGACATCGCCGACCGGCTCGGCCTCTCGGTCTCGCTGGTCAGCCACCACCTGCGCCTGCTCAAGGGCGCGCGGCTGGTGCGGGCCGAGCGCCAGGGGCGGCAGGTCTACTACGGCGCCGACGACCTCCACGTCCGGCGCATGGTCGAGGACATGGTCACGCACATCGCGGAGCACGGCTGATGGGCATTCACTGCTGCGGACACGATCCCGGGGGCGGGCAGGGAAGCGGGCACGGCAGCGCCGGCGCCGCCGCCTCGCCGGCCTACCGCCGCGTGCTGTGGATCGCGCTGGCCGTGAACCTGGCGATGTTCGTGGTGGAGATCGCGGCCGGCGTCGCCGCCGGCTCGGCCTCGCTGCTGGCCGACTCGCTCGACTTCCTGGGCGACGGCGCCAACTACGCGCTCAGCCTGCTCGTGCTCGGCCGGGCGCTGGCGTGGCGGGCGCGGGCGTCGCTGGTCAAGGCGGCCAGCATGGGCGGCTTCGGCCTGTGGGTCGCCGTCACCACGGTCCAGCACGCGCTCGCCGGCACGGTGCCGGCGGCGCCGGTGATGGGCGTCGTCGGCACGCTCGCCTTCGCCGCCAACCTCGGCGTCGCGGCGCTGCTCTACCGCTGGCGCGACGGCGACAGCAACATGCGCTCGGTGTGGATCTGCACCCGCAACGACGCGCTCGGCAACCTCGCGGTGCTGGCGGCGGCGCTGGGCGTGGTGGGGTCGGGCAGCGGCTGGCCGGACTACGCCGTCGCGGCGATCATGTCGGGCCTGGCGCTGTGGGGCGCGGTCGAGGTCAGCCGCCACGCGCTCGGCGAACTGGCCGGCGAACTGGCCCACGACCGCCGGGGTCCCGCCCCGGCGGAGTAGGACGGCCGTCAGCCGTCGGCAGGCCAACGGCCGCTTACGCGGTAGGCAGGCCAACGGCGCTCAGGCCGTTGGCAGGCCAACGGCTCTAGGCCGTTGGCAGCTTGTAGCCCTCGAACTGCTTGCGCAGCGCGGTCTTCAGGATCTTGCCGGTGGCGCCGTGCGGGATGGCGTCGACGAACTGGACGTCGTCCGGCATCCACCACTTGGCGATCTTGCCCTCGAGGAACTTCAGGATCTCCTCCTTGGTGACCGCGCTGTCGGGCTTGCGGTGGATGATCAGCAGCGGGCGCTCGTCCCACTTCGGGTGGTGGACGCCGATCACCGCCGCCTCGGCGACGCCGGGGCAGCCCATCGCCGCGTTCTCGAGGTCGATCGAGCTGATCCACTCGCCGCCCGACTTGATCACGTCCTTGGAGCGGTCGGTGATCACCACCGAGCCGTCGGGCTCGATCTTGCAGACGTCGCCGGTCGCGAACCAGTCGTCGCCGAGGAACTGGCTCTGGCCGTCGCCCTTCATGTAGCCCTTCACGATCCACGGACCGCGCACGACCATGTTGCCCGAGACGCTGCCGTCCTGCGGCAGGTCGTTGCCGGCGTCGTCGATGATCTTCATCTCGCAGCCGAACACCGGCCGGCCCTGCTTGGCGGTGAGCGCGAAGCGGTCGGCGTCGGGCAGCCCGCGCTCGCCGCGGTTGAAGCGGGTCAGCGTGCCGAGCGGGCTCATCTCGGTCATGCCCCAGCCCTGCGCGACCTCGACCTCGTGCTCCTTCCAGAAGCGCTCGATCATGGCCAGCGGCACGGCCGAGCCGCCGATCAGGGTGCGGCGCACCGACGACATCTTCTTCTTGTTCTGGGCGCAGTAGTCGAGCAGCGCCAGCCACACGGTCGGCACGCCGGCGCTCAGCGTCACCTGCTCCTGGTCGAGCAGCTCGTAGACCGAGGCGCCGTCGAGCTTGAAGCCGGGGAAAACCAGCTTGGTGCCGCAGAACGGGCCGGCGTAGACGAGGCCCCAGGCGTTGGCGTGGAACATCGGCACCACCGGCAGGATGGTGTCGTCGGGGCTGAGCGACAGCACCGGCCCCGAGCACATCATCATCGAGTGGATCATGGTCGAGCGGTGCGAGTAGAGCACGCCCTTGGGATTGCCGGTCGTGCCCGAGGTGTAGCACAGCGACGACGCCGTCTTCTCGTCGAAGGTCGGCCACGTCAGCGTGCCCGGCTTGTCGGCGATCAGCTCCTCGTAGCACAGCAGGTTCGGGATCTTCGACGAGGCCGGCATGTGGGCGCGGTCGGTCATGACCACGACGTGCTTCACCGTCTTGAGGTGCTCCCACACGCCCTCGACGATCGGCACGAGGTTGAGGTCGACGAAGATGACCTTGTCCTCGGCGTGGTTGGCGATGTAGGCGACGTGCTCGGGCGCCAGCCGCGGGTTGATCGTGTGCAGCACCGCGCCGATGCCCGAGATGCCGAAGTAGAGCTCGAAGTGGCGGTAGGTGTTCCAGGCGATGGTGCCGACCCGGTCGCCGAGCTCGATGCCCAGTCCCTTCAGCGCCTCGGCGACCTGCTTGGAGCGCTTGAGCGCGTCCTTGTAGCCGTAGCGGTGGATCGGGCCCTCGACCGTCCGGGTCACGATCTCGACGTCCGGGTAGTAGCGCCCCGCGAAGTCGATGATCTGCGAGATCAGCAGCGGGCGGTCTTGCATCAGGCCGAGCATGGCGTTTCCACAATCGTTGAAGTTGGCCTTTCTATAGCCCAACTGCCGCTCAGCGCGCGAGTCGCTCGGCCACGGCGATGTAGAGGGGGATGCCGAGCAGCAGGTTGAACGGGAAGGTGACGCCCAGCGACAGGGTCAGCGGCACCGCGGCGTTGGCCTCGGGCAAGGCCAGCCGCATCGCCGCCGGGACGGCGATGTAGGAGGCCGAGGCGGCCAGCGTCAGCAGCACCGCCGTGCCGCCCGGCGACAGGCCGACCAGCGGCGACAGGGCGGCGGCGATGGCGGCGCTGACCAGCGGCATCAGGATGGCGAAGCCGACCACCGCCGGGGTCAGGGCCCGGCCGCCGTCGCGCAGGCCGCGCCCGGCGACCAGCCCCATGTCGAGCAGGAACAGGCACAGGAAGCCCGGGAACTGGTCGACCAGGAACGGCTTCAGCATTGCGTGGCCGCGCTCGCCGGTGGCCGCCCCGATCGCGAACGAGCCCAGCAGCATGACGACGGCGCCGTTGAGCAGGATCTCGCGCGCCAGCTCGCCGCCGAAGCCCTGCGGCGTTCCCTGCGTCCGGCCGGCCCGCCGCGCCAGCAGCAGCGCCGACAGGATCGCCGGCGTCTCCATCACCGCGGCGACCGCGATCATGAAGCCCTCGAACGGCATGCCGAGCTCGCGCAGCACGCCCATCACCGCGACCAGGGTCACCGCCGAGATCGAGCCGTAGTGGGCCGCCACCGCCGCCGCGTCGACCGCCGGCAGCCGGGTGACGAAGCGCAGGATCGCGTAGGCGACGAACGGGATGCCGAACGACAGCACCAGGCCCGCGACCATCGCTGCGACCAGGGTATCGGTCAGGCCGTGGTGGGCGACCTCGGTGCCGCCGCGGAAGCCGATCGACATCATCAGGTAGAGCGACAGCAGCTTGGCGATCGCGCCGGGGATCGCCAGGTCCGAGCGGGCGAGCGACAGCGCCGCCCCCAGCACGAAGAACAGCACCATCGGCGACAGGATGTTCTGGAGGGCGAGCGAGGCGAAAGTCACGACACGGTCTCCCGCGACGGGGCGTCGGGGGCGGCGACGGTGGTGGCGGTGGCGGCATCCGGGCGGCGCCGCGCCAGGCCGAAGCGCTCGTAGAGCACCGGCAGCAGGAGGAGCGTCAGCGCGGTGGCGGTGAACAGGCCGCCGATCACCACGATCGCCAGCGGCTTCTGGATCTCGGCGCCCGGACCGGTGGCGAACAGGAACGGCACCAGGCCGAGCGCGGCGATGGTCGCGGTCAGCGTCACCGGCCGCAGCCGGCGCCGCGCGCCCTCCATCACCGCCTCGCGCAGCGGCAGCGTGCCGGTGGCCACGACCTGGTTGATGTAGGACACCATGACCACGCCGTTCAGCACGGCGATGCCGATCAGGGCGATGAAGCCGACCGAGGCCGGCACCGACACGAACTCGCCCGACAGCCACAGCGCGATCACGCCGCCGACCGTGGCGAACGGCACGATGCAGAACACCAGCACCGCCTGGCGCAGCGAGTCGAAGGTCAGGAACAGCAGCAGGAAGATCACCGCCAGCGCGATCGGCACGACCAGCGCCAGCCGCGCCGAGGCGCGCTGCTGGTTCTCGAACTGGCCGCCCCAGGCCAGCGTGTAGCCCTTGGGCAACTTGACCTTGGCCGCCACCGCCGCCTTGGCCTCGTCGACGAAGCCGACGAGGTCGCGGCCGCGCACGTTGGCCAGCACGGTGGCGAAGCGCTCGCCGTCCTCGCGCACGACCTGGATCGGCCCGTCCTCCAGCCGAACGTCGGCGATCTGGCCGAGCTCGGTGACGCCGCCGTTGGGCAGCACGATCGGGATGCGCTCGAGATCGTGCGGCGAGGCCCGCAGGCGCTCCTCGCCGCGCACCACCAGCGGCGTGCGGGCGTTGCCCTCCAGCACCAGCCCGACCTGGCGGCCGTCGACCCAGACGCGCAGCGCGTCCTGGATGTCGGTGGCGTTGAGGCCGAGCCGGCCGGCGCGCAGCCGGTCGACCTTGACGGTCAGGTACTTCATGCCCGAGTTGGACAGCGCGAACACGTCGGCCGCGCCCGGCACGCCGCGGATCGCCGCGCCGACCTCGCGCGCGATCCGGTTGAGCTCGCCGATGTCCTCGCCGAACGCCTTGACGACGACGTCGCCGCGGGCGCCGATGATCATCTCCTGCACCCGCATGTCGATCGGCTGCGAGAACGCGAAGCTGACGCCCGGCACCGTCTCCAGCACCTTGCGCACCTCGCCCAGCAGCCAGGCATTGTCGGGCCCGCGCCAGGTGTCGCGCGGCGCCAGCACCATCAGCATGTCGGTCTCGTTGAGCCCGACCGGGTCGATGCCGAGCTCGTCGGCGCCGGCGCGGGCGACGATGCGCTTGATCTCCGGGATCGCCTCCATCAGGGCGCGTTGCACCCTGAGGTCGATCTGCGCCGTCTCCTCGAGCGACACGGTCGGGTGCTTGCGCAGGGTCACGATCGGCGTGCCCTCGTCCATCACCGGCATGAAGATGGCGCCGATGCGCGGCCACACCACGGCGGTGGCGGCGATGCCGATCGCGGCCGCGACCGCGAGGATCGCCGGCCGCCGCATCACCGTGGCCAGCAGCGGGTCGTAGACGCGGTGCAGCTTGCGCACCAGCCACGGCTCGTCGCCGTGACCGCCGCGCAGCAGCCACGCCGCCAGCACCGGGACCACGGTCAGGGACAGCACCAGCGCCGCCGCCAGGGCGAAGCCGATGGTCAGCGCGACCGGCGAGAACAGCCGGCCTTCCAGCCCCTGCAGCGTCAGCAGCGGCGTGAACACCGTGGCGATGATGGCGACGCCCGACAGCAGCGGCATCGCGACCTCGCGGGTCGCCTCGAGGGTCAGCTTCAGGCGCTCGGCCAGGGTCGGCCGGCCGGCATGGGCCAGCCGGTGCTCGACGTTCTCGACCACCACCACGGCGCAGTCGACCAGCAGGCCGATCGCGATGGCGAGGCCGCCCAGCGACATGATGTTCGCCGACAGGCCGACCCAGCCCATGATGCCGAAGGTCGCCAGCACCGACAGCGGCAGGATCAGCGACACCACGATCGCGGCGCGCAGGTTGCCGAGGAACAGCAGCAGCAGCACCACGACCAGCGCGATCGCCTCGAGCAGCACCTTCTGCACCGTCCACACCGCCTTGCCGATCAGCTCGGAGCGGTCGTAGAAGATCTCGACCGTGGCGCCCTCGGGCAGCGACGGGCCGATCTCGGCCAGCTTCGCCTTGACGCCGTCGACCACGGTGCGGGCGTTGGCGCCGCGCAGGCCGAGCACCATCGCCCACAGCGCCTCGCCGTCGCCGTCGATCGTCACCACGCCGTTGCGCGGCATCGCGCCGTTGCGCACGTCGGCGACGTCGCCGACCCGCACGATGCCGGTCGGGCCGGACGCGACCACGGTCTCGCGCACGTCCTCGAGGGTGCGGATGCGGCCCTCGGCGCGCACCAGCACCGCCTCCTCGCCGGCGCGCACGCGGCCGGCGCCGTCGTTGCGGTTGTTCTGCTCGAGCGCGCGCTCGAGCATCTCGGTGGTGATCCGCCGCGCCGCCATGGCGGCGGGCGAGGGCACGACCTCGAAGGTGCGCGCGAAGCCGCCCAGCACGTTGACGTCGGCGACGCCCGGCACGCCGCGCAGCGCCGGCCGGATCGTCCAGTCGACCAGGCTGCGCTTCTCGGCCAGGCCCATCTCCGGCGCCTCGATGGTGAACATCACCATCTCGGCCAGCGGCGTCACGATCGGCGCTAGCCCGCCGGTGGCGCCGGACGGCAGCTGGTCGCGCACCTCCTGCAGCCGCTCGTTGACCTGGGTGCGGGCCCAGAAGATGTCGACGCCGGGCGCGAACTCGAAGGTCATCAGCGAGACCGAGAAGCGGGTGATCGAGCGCATCCGCACCAGGTCGGGGATGCCGCGCATCGCGATCTCGATCGGCACGGTGACGCGCCTCTCGAGCTCCTCCGGCGGCAGGCCGGGGGCGCGCATCGAGACCAGCACCTGGACCGGCGCGACGTCGGGGAAGGCGTCGATCGGCAGCGAGCGGTAGGCGGTGGCGCCCCACGCCGCGAGGCAGAGGGCGGCGAGCGCCACCAGCAGGCGCTGGCGGAGCGCCAGGCCGACGAGAGCGGACAGCATGGCGGGTTACTCCGGGTCGCGGCGGGCGAGTTCGGCCAGCAGCGCGACGAGGCCGCGCGTGGCGATGCGGTCGTCGGGCTCGAGCTCGGCGCGGATCGCGGCGTCGCGCGCGTTCTGCGCCACCACCTCGACCGGCATGGCGCGCACGCCGTCGGCCGCGCGCACGAAGATCCACGAGCGCTCGCGGTGGCGCACCACCGACGCCGACGGCACCACCCACTGCGGCGGGCCGTCGTTGTCGGCGCGCACGTTGACCGTGACCGCGAGGCCCGGGCGCACCCGGTCGACGCCGTCGGTGATCTCGGCGACCGCGGCGATCGACTGGGTCGCGGCGTCGACGCTGCGGCCGATCCGGATCACGCGGCCGGTCGCGCCCTGCGCCGGCAGGCTGACCGGCGCGCCGACCTCGATCGCGTCGATGCGCGACGACGGCACCTGGATGTTGACCCACAGCGGGTCGAGCCGGGCGATGGTGAACAGCGGTTCGGCCGCCGCGACCCGGGTGCCGGGGCTGGTGTAGCGGCTGACCACGAAGCCGGGCTTGGGCGCGACGATCGCGATGGTCGGGGCGTAATCGCGCGTCTTGCGCAGGATGTCGATCTCGGGCTCGCTCATGCCCATCAGCCGCAGCGCGTGCTCGCGCTCCTCGGCGCGGAAGCCGGTGGTCGCCGCGTCGGTCTCTGCGGTGCGCAGGTCGCGCTCGGGCAGGGCGCGGGCCGCGAACAGCGCCTCGGCGCGGCGCAGCCGGTCGCGCGCCAGGTTGGCGTCGGCGTCGGCCGAGATGAAGTCGCGCTGGGCGGCGACGAGCTCGGGCGAGCGCATGCGCAGGATCGGCTGGCCGGCCGCGACCAGCTCGTCGGGCGCGACCTCGACCGCCTCGATCAGGCCGGTGACCGGCGCGGCGACGACGTGCAGCTGGCCGGGCGGCACCACGACGCTGCCGGGGAACGACAGGTCGGTGGCGCCACGCTCGCGCTCGGGGGCGGCGAACTCGACGCCGCCGGCCTTGAGCGCGCGCGCGTCGATCGGCAGGTCGACGGCGGCGGCGGGTCCGGTGAAGGCCGCGGCGGCCAGCGAGGACAGGAGCAGGGCGAGGGAAGCCGCGCCCAGGGGCAGGGCGGGGCGGAGCGGGCTGAGCATCATGGCGTGTAGGTAGGGACTGGTCGGCCGTTCTGGAAGTTGATAATCGAAGACTTAAGTATTTCGGGAATTGATGATGGCCGGTCTCCGCAACCTCGACATCGACCTGCTGCGCGCCTTCGTCAGCGTCGCCGACCTCGGCAGCTTCACCCGCGCCGCCGAGGCGCTGCTGCGCCGCCAGTCGACGCTCAGCCTGCAGGTCAAGCGGCTGGAGGACGGGCTGGGCCGCCGCCTGCTCGACCGCTCGGCCCGCCGCGTCCGCCTGACCCCGGCCGGCGAGGCGCTGCTGGGCGAGGCCCGGCACATGCTGGAACTGAACGACCGTTTGCTGGCGACGCTCGACCAGCCGGTGCTGGAAGGGCGGGTGCGGCTGGGCACCCCCGAGGACTTCGCCACCACCCACCTGCCGCAGGTGCTGGCGCGCTTCGCCGAGACCTACCCGGCGGTCCAGCTCGAGGTCACCTGCGACCTGACGCTGACCCTGCTCGGCCAGTTCCGCCACGGCGACTTCGACCTCGTGCTGGTCAAGCGCGAGCCCGAGCGCTCCGACCGCGGCGTCCGGGTGTGGCGCGAGCCGCTGGTCTGGGTGGCGTCGGAGCGGCTGGCGATCGAGCGCGACCGGCCGCTGCCGCTGGTGGTGTCGCCGCCGCCCTGCGTCTACCGCAAGCGCGCCATCGACGCGCTCGACCGCTCGAAGCGGCGCTGGCGGGTGGCCTACAGCTGTGCCTCGCTGGCCGGCCAGCACGCCGCGGTGCGGGCCGGGCTCGGGGTCACGGTGCTGCCCAAGGACATGGTCCCGCCCGGCCTGGTGGCGGTCGAACGGCGCTCGCTGCTGCCCGACCTGCACGACACCGAGATCGCGCTGCTGGCGCGGCGCGGCCTGTCGGCGCCGGCCCGCCGCCTGCACGACCACATCGTGCGCTCGCTGGAGAGCGAGGGCGGCCTTTTCCAGCCGATGTGATTTCAGCCAGGGTGAATTCAGCCGGTGTGATCTGCCGCGGAACCGTGTACGTATTCCCCCCATTGAGGATGGAATTGGAGGTTCCGCGGATGCGTATCGGGATACTGGCGGCGGCGATTCTCGCCCTGTTCACGGCCGCGGCCCACGCGCAGCCCTCCAGCATCGGCAGCGAGGGCTTCGGCAAGAAGCCCGCCGACTGGACCCTCGACATCGGCCCGGGCGGGGCGATCGCACCGTGGTTCGAGGGCTCGGCCTACTACCGCGTCCTGCCGATCCCCAACCTCGACATCCGCTACCAGCGCGACAAGTTCTTCATCTCGGCCCGCGACGGCATCGGCGCCACCCTGGTCGACCTCGACGGCTTCAAGGTCGGCCCGATCTTCCGCTACAGGTTCCCGCGCTACGAGTGGGACGGTCCCGGCCTCTACGGCACCGGCTTCGTGCCCTTCACCATCGAGGGCGGCGGCTTCTTGCGCTACGACCAGCGCTACGTGTCGGCCAAGGTCGAGGTGCGGCGCGGGCTGGGCGGCAGCAACGGCCTGATCTTCGACGCCCTGCTCGACGGCAAGGCGCGGCTCGCCGACAACTTCTTCCTGTCGGCGGGCCCGCGCCTCGCGGTCACCGACGGCACCTACAACCAGGCCTACTTCGGCATCAACGCCACCCAGTCGCTGATGTCGGGCTACCAGCAGTACTACCCGGGCGCCGGCCTCAAGAGCGTCGGCATCGGCACCAGCGCGGTGTGGCGCATCGACGAGAAGATCACCGGCGTGGCGTTCGGCGCCTGGAACCGGCTGGTCGACCAGGCCGCGGGCTCGCCGCTGGTCACCGGCCCGGCCGGCTCGCCCAACCAGTTCATCGTCGGCGCGGCGCTGACCTGGCGCTTCTCCTGGTAGCCTGGACCCGGCCCGTCAGTCGGCGGCGCGCTGCTCGTTGAGCACGTCGTAGTTCCGCTTCTGGTACCAGGCCATGTAGTCGCTGTAGTAGGTCGTCGGGTACTTCGGCGGCCGGTCGGGACCGACCGTGGTCGGCACCGCGGCGATCGGCCAGTCGATGTTGCTGTCGCAGAAGAACGGGATGGCGTAGCGCTCGCCGCCGGTGCGGTTGATGGCGCGGTGCGGCGTCGCCAGGAAGAAATCGTTGGTCCAGCGCTGCAGCATCTGGCCGCCGTTGACGACGTAGGCGTCGGCGATCGCCGGCGCGTCGATCCAGCGCCCGTCCCGGGTGCGGATCGACAGGCCCGGGACGTCGTTCGGCGCCAGCAGCGTCAGGAAGCTGGTGTCGGTGTGCGGCGCCAGCCCGAACTCGTCCTCGATCGGCCCGTCCTGCGGCGGGTAGTGGGTCATGCGCAGCGAGTACTGGCAGTCCTCGAACGGCGAGTCGAACCAGGTCGCCGGCAGGTCGAGGGCGCGGGCGTAGACCCGCACCATCTTCTTCACCAGCGCCTCCATGGTGTCGCAGTAGTCGATCACGGTCTCGCGGAAGCCCGGCAGCCCCTCGGGCCAGCGGTTGCGGCCGCGGTAGCGGCGGCCCGCCAGCACGTCGGGATGGTCGGCCGACAACTCGCGCTTGACGAAGAACGCCTCGTTGAGGTTCGGCTTGGTCCCGGCCTGCACCGTCGAGGTGCGCAGCGTGTTGCCGCGCATCGGCAGGTAGCCGGTGGTGTTGGGATCGATCTTCAGCGCCAGCTTCTGCTCGACCGGCAGGGCATGGAAGCGCTTCACCTGCTCGAAGGTGGCGGCGATCTGCTGGCGCGGCACGCCGTGGTTGACGATGAAGTAGAAGCCGATCTCGGTCAGCGCGTGGCGCAGTTCCTTCGCCGCCCTGTCGAGCGCGCCGGGTTCGCCGGCGAGATAGGGGCCGAGATCGATGACGGGAATGGTTTCGGTGGCCATGTCGTCCTCCGGGGGAGGCGGCCAGCATAGCCCCCGCGATCAATACCGTCATCCCGACCGGAGCTCGCACGGCGGGGCTCCGGTCGGGAGGACGGCGCTCGTCAGGCCGTGGGCAGCTTGTAGTTCCTGAAGTCCTCGCGCAGGCGCGTCTTCAGGATCTTGCCGGTGGCGGTGTGCGGGATCGCGTCGACGAACTGGACGTCGTCGGGCAGCCACCACTTGGCGACCTTGTCGGACAGGAACCTGACCAGCTCCTCCTTGCTGACCTCGGCGCCGGGCTTGCGATGGATGATCAGCAGCGGCCGCTCGTCCCACTTCGGGTGGGCGATGCCGATCACCGCCGCCTCGGCGACGGCGGGATGGGCCATCGCGGCGTTCTCGAGGTCGATCGAGCTGATCCATTCGCCGCCCGACTTGATCACGTCCTTCGAGCGGTCGGTGATCTGCATGTAGCCGTCGGGATCGATGGTGGCGACGTCGCCGGTCGGGAACCAGCCGCCGTCGCGCAGCGGGTCGCCGCCCTCGCCCTTGAAGTAGCCGCGCGTCACCCACGGGCCGCGCACCAGCAGGTCGCCGAACGCCTTGCCGTCGTGCGGCAGCGCCTTGCCGGCGTCGTCGACGATCTTCATGTCGACGCCGAACGGCGGCCGGCCCTGCTTGAGGCGCAGCGCCAGCAGCTCGTCCTCGGGCAGCGACAGGTGCTTTTCCTTCGGGTGGTTGACGGTGCCGAGCGGGCTCATCTCGCTCATGCCCCAGGCGTGCAGGACCTCGACGCCGTAGTCCTTGGCGAAGGTCGTGATCATCGCCGGCGGCGCCGCCGAGCCGCCGATCACCGCGTACTTCAGCGTCGACAGCTTGAGGTTGTTGGCCTGCATGTGCTGCAGCAGCGACAGCCACACCGTCGGCACGCCGGCGGTGAAGGTCACCTTCTCGGTCTCGAACAGCTCGTAGACGCTCTTGCCGTCGAGGTGCGGGCCGGGGAACACCAGCTTGGCGCCGACCATCGGGCCCGAGTAGGGCAGGCCCCAGGCGTTGACGTGGAACATCGGCACGACCGGCAGCACGACCGAGCGCGCCGACAGGCCGAGCGTGTCGGGCAGCGCGCTGCCGTAGGCGTGCAGCATGGTCGAGCGGTGCGAGTACAGCACGCCCTTCGGGTTGCCGGTGGTGCCCGAGGTGTAGCAGAGCGACGACGCCGTGCGCTCGTCGAACTCCGGCCACTCGTAGGTCCCGGGCCTGTCGGCGATCAGCTCCTCGTAGACCAGCAGGTTGGGGATCTTGAGGTCCTTCGGCAGGTGCGCGCGATCGCACATCGCCACCACGTGCCGCACCGTCCTGAACTCGGGCAGGAGCTTCTCGACCGCCGGCAGCAGGTTGATGTCGACGAACAGCAGCTGGTCCTCGGCGTGGTTGACGATGTAGACGATCTGCTCGGGGAACAGGCGCGGGTTGATGGTGTGGCAGACCGCGCCGATCCCCGAGATGCCGAAGTAGAGCTCGAAGTGGCGGTAGCCGTTCCAGGCCAGCGTGCCGATGCGGTCGCCGGTCTTGATGCCCAGTGCCAGCAGCGCCTCTGCGACCTTCTTGGCGCGGACGCGGGCGTCGCGGTAGGTGTAGCGGTGGATGTCGCCCTCGACCCGGCGCGACACGATCTCGGTGTCGCCGTGGTACTGGGCGGCGTGCTCGATGAGCTGCTGGATCAGCAGCGGGCGGTCCTGCATCAGGCCGAACATGGCGTCGTCTCTCCGGTCGTCTGGTCTGGCTTGTCCGAGATGGCGAGTCTGGTTCCCGGGGTCCGATTGCCCTAGGTTTTCGGGGACATTCCTTTGGGGGCAGATCGATGACACGGTCAAGGTTCGGCATCGTCCCGGTGCTGGGTGCTTCCGCCGCAGGCTGGGCGGTCCCGGCCCTGGCCGAGACGCCCTATGCCGGCGACACCGCCTCGACCTCGTTCATCAAGCTGCTGACCGAGCGGCTGGAGTTCACGGTCAACGCCATCCCGTCGCTGCTCCGGTTCCTGCACGACCTGCCCGGCGTCCTGCCGGGCCGGACCTGGCTGCTGCTGGCCGGGATCGTGGTCGCCGGCCTCCTCGCCGAGTACCTCGCCCGCGTGGTGCTGAGCCGGGCGCGCAGCCGCGGCATCGACCGGCTGGTCGGCCGTTCGCCGCTGCGCGCCTTCGCGCTGGCCTTCGCCCTCGACCTCGCCGCGCTGGTGGTGCTGGCGATCGCCGCCCGCGCCGTGGTCGCCCAGATCGACGGCGGCGGGGGCCCCGGGGCCAGCGGGTTGGGTGACCGGCTCGGTCACCAGGTCTTCCTCGCGCTGCTGTCGTGGCGGACCTACAACCTCGTCTTCCGCGCCTGGCTGCGGCCGTCGATGCCGGAGGGCCGCATCGCCCCGGTCGGCGACGCCAACGCCCGCGGCCTGCTGCTGGCGCTCAACCTGATCGTGCTGCTGCCGCTGCTGGCCGGGCAGGCGCGGCGCGTGCTGATCGCCGCCGGGGCCACGCCCGACATGGTGAGCGCCGCCCTGATCCTCTACGTCCCGATGGTCGCCTGCGGCCTGCTCTGGGTGGTCTGGCACTGGCGCGGGGCGATGGCCGAGTGGCTGACCAACATGGTGCCGGCCAACAAGATCGGGGTGCGGCTGAAGCTCGACCTCGCCAGCCACTGGTGGATCTTCGGCCTGCTGTTCTACGGCCTGCTCGGGCTGGTCGCGGTCTACGCCGCGCTGGGCGAGACCGCGACCGCCTCGCGCGGGCTCACCACCATCGAGACGGCGCTGATCCTGCTGCTGCTGTTCGAGACCCTGATGCACCGGCTGACCCGCCACATCGTCACCGAGCTGCCGATGGCGGGCGAGGTCGTGGCCGACTGCCTGCGGCTGGTGGCGCGGCTGTACGTGCTGATCCTGATGACCGAAGCGCTGATGGTGCGCACGCTCGGCGCCTTCACGGCCGAGGAATGGCTGCCGCACGACCGCGGCGCCAAGATCGCGGCGCTGAGCGCGGTCGCGATCTACGCCTTCTGGCGCTTCCTGAAGTTCCGCATGGACTCCTACATCGTCTCCAACCCGCTGCCCTCGGCCGACGTCGCCGCCGACAGCGAGGACGAGGTCCGGGTCGCGGCGTCGCGGCTGCGCACCCTGATGCCGCTGCTGCGGGTGGTTTCGGGCAGCACCATCCTGGTGGTCGGCGGCCTGCTGGTGCTGTCGCAGCTCGGCGTCAACATCACGCCGCTGATCGCCGGCGCCTCGGTGTTCGGCCTCGCGGTGTCGTTCGGCAGCCAGTCGCTGGTCCGCGACATCGTCTCGGGCGTGTTCTTCCTCGCCGAGGATTCGTTCCGCATCGGCGAGTACGTCGACTGCAGCAAGGTCAAGGGCACGGTCGAGGGCTTCAGCGTGCGCTCGCTGAAGCTGCGCCACCAGAACGGCCAGCTCCACATCGTGCCGTTCGGCCAGGTCGGCCACATCACCAACTTCAGCCGCGACTGGACGGTGCTGAAGTTCAACCTCGCCTTCGCGCCCGGCACCGACGTCGAGCTGCTGCGCAAGACGGTCAAGAAGATCGGCGTCGACATGATGGCCGAGCCGCAGTTCAAGCCGATCATCATGCAGCCGCTCAAGATGCAGGGCGTGGTCGACATCAAGGACAGTCAGGTGATCGTGCGCTTCAAGGTCATGACCCGGCCCAAGAACCCGTCGCTGGTCCAGCGCACCGCGATTCGCCGGCTGTACGATACGCTGCCGGGGCTCGGCATCCGCTTCGCGGTGCCGATCTTTCCGGGCATGATGGGCGCCTACCCGGGCGCCATGCCCGCGGTCGCGCCGACCGAAGCCGCCGCCGCGGCGCCGGCCACGCCGTCCGAGACCAGGGCCGCGCCGAAGGCCGCCGAGTGATCCTAGGGAGAGAGTGACATGCAGAAACGCAAGCTGGGCCAGTCCGACCTCGAGTTCGCCCCGATCGCCTTCGGCGGCAACGTGTTCGGCTGGACCGCCGACGAGGCGACGTCGCACCGCATCCTCGACGCCTTCGTCGACGCCGGCTTCTCGTTCATCGACACCGCCGACGTCTACTCGCGCTGGGTGCCGGGCCATGCCGGCGGCGAGTCCGAGAAGGTGATCGGCAGCTGGCTGAAGAAGAACCCGGGCAAGCGCGCCAGGGTCCAGATCGCCACCAAGTGCGGCATGGACATGCCCAACGTCGGCTCCGGCCTGTCGCGCGAGCACATCCTGCGCTCCGTCGACGCCTCGCTGAAGCGGCTGGGCATCGAGCGGATCGACCTGTTCCAGTCGCACAAGGACGATCCCGGGACGCCGCAGGAGGAGACGCTGTCGACCTACGGCGAGCTGGTGAAGGCCGGCAAGCTGCGCTGGATCGGCGCCTCCAACTTCGACGCGCCGCGGCTGGCCGAGGCGGCGAAGATCGCGAAGGAGAAGGGGCTGCCGGCCTATGTCAGCCTGCAGCCGCACTACAACCTGGTCGAGCGTGGCCTGTTCGAGGGCGCGCTGGAGAACGAGTGCCTGAAGGAGGGGATCGGCGTCATCCCGTACTACTCGCTGGCCAGCGGCTTCCTGAGCGGCAAGTACAAGACCGAGGCCGACGCCGCCGGCAAGGCGCGCGGCGCCGGCGCGAAGAAGTACCTGAACGACAAGGGCTTCGGCGTGATCGCCGCGCTCGACGCGGCCGCGAGGAAGCACAATGCCAACTGCGCCCAGGTGGCGCTGGCGTGGCTGCTGCAGCGCAAGTCGATCACCGCGCCGATCGTCAGCGCCACCAGCCTCGAGCAGCTGAAGGACCTGGTCGCCGCGCCGGGCCTGAAGCTCGACCCCGAGTCGGTCGCCGCCATCGACAAGGCGAGCGCGCCGTGACCCCCTAACCGTCATCCCGACCGGAGCCTCGCGCAGCGAGGCTCCGGTCGGGATGACGGATTTGAACAGCAACGACAGGACCCTCCATGCTCGTCTTCCGCCAGCTCTTCGACCCGGTCTCCTCGACCTACACCTATCTCCTCGGCTGCTCGGTGACCCGCGAGGCGGTGCTGATCGACCCGGTGTTCGAGCAGGCCCGCCGCGACGCCGCGCTGATCGGCGAGCTCGGCCTGACGCTCGCGTGGACGCTCGACACCCATGTCCACGCCGACCACGTCACCGGTGCCTGGGCGCTGAAGCAGGCGCTGGGCAGCCGCATCGCGCTGGCGGCGGCCGCCGGCGCCAGCGGCGCCGACCGGCTGCTCGAGGACGGCGACCGCGTCGCCTTCGGCAAGCGCTCGCTCGAGGTCCGCTCGACCCCGGGCCACACCAGCGGCTGCGTCACCTACGTGCTCGACGACGAGAGCATGGCCTTCACCGGCGACGCCCTGCTGATCCGCGGCTCGGGCCGCACCGACTTCCAGCAGGGCGACCCGCGCGCTCTCTACCGCTCGGTGCGCTCGCGCATCTTCTCGCTGCCGGCCGACTGCCTGCTCTACCCGGGCCACGACTACCGCGGCCTGACCGCGACCAGCGTCGCCGAGGAGAAGGCCTTCAACCCGCGGCTGGGCGGCGAGATCGGCGAGGGCGACTTCGTCGGCCACATGAAGAACCTCGACCTGCCGCACCCCAAGAAGATCGACGAGGCGGTGCCGGCCAACCTGCGCTGCGGCCAGCCGGGCAACGAGGCCGGGCTGCCGGCGACGCCGCACTGGGCGCCGCTGCGCTTCACCTTCGGCGGGCTGTGGGAGGTCGAGCCGCACTGGCTGGAGGAGCACCTCGCGCAGGTCACGGTGCTCGACGTGCGCGAGCCCGACGAGTTCTCCGGCCCGCTGGGCCACATCCGCGGCGCCACGCTGGTGCCGCTCGGCGAACTGGCGAAGCGCGTCGGCGAGGTCCCGCGGGACAGGCCGATCGTCGCGGTGTGCCGCGCCGGCAGCCGCTCGGCCCATGCCTGCGCCATCCTCGGCAAGGCCGGCGTCGCCGAGGTCGCCAACCTGCCCGGCGGCATGCTGCGCTGGCGCGCCGAGGGCCGCGGCGTCGAGGGCGGCGCGCACTAGGTCGTCATCCCGACCGGAGCCTCGCGCAGCGAGGCGGAGCGGAGGGACCTTGCCTGTACGAGTGGCCGCCTGCCCGTCGATGCAAGGTCTCTCCGCTCGGGCCTTTGGCCCTCGGTCGAGATGACGGGAAGGGGCGACCGCCCCCGGGGTGACGGCTTACGCCGTCACTTCTTCTCGATGTTCCAGAACACCGGGATCGGCGAGGTCACCATGCCGCTCAGCCGGTCCGATCGCGTCGCCGTCGGCAGCGTGTACTGGCCGAGGTGGATGTGGGTGCCGTACGCCACCGCGCGGGCCTGCAGGTCGGCGGCGATCTTCTGGCGGGACGCCAGGTCGGGGGCACGGGCATAGGCATCGCGCAGGCGCTCGACCTCGGCATCGCACGGCCAGCCGAACGCGGCCTTGTCGCACGACGCGTTGACCATGCTGTTGGTCAGCGGGTTCATCATGTCGACCGACAGCCACGCCGTCATGAAGCCGTTCCAGCCGCCGTCGGCCGGCGGCGTCTTGCGCAGCCGGCGCGCCACGATCGCCTGGAAGTCGAGCGGCACCATCTGGACCTTGAAGCCGCCCTGCTCGAGCAGCGTCTTGGCGATCGGCCCGGCATTGGTCAGCACCGCGATGTCGGTGGTGTGCAGCAGCACGATCGGCGTGCCGTCGTAGCCCGCTTCCTTCAGCAGCTCGCGCGACTTCGCGAAGTTCGACGACAGCAGGCCGTCCATGCCGGCCTTGTTCTCCAGCGGCGTGCCGCACACGAACATTGCCGGGCAGACCGTGTAGTACCTCTCGTCGCCGATCACGCCCTTGAGGAAATCCTGCTGGTTGAAGGCGTACATCGCCGCGCGGCGCACCCGCTCGTCGTTGAACGGCGGCACCACCGTGTTCCAGCGGAAGGCGTACTGGGCGCCGATCTTGTTGTAGACCTCCAGCCGGACGTTGCGGTCGGCCTGCAGCAGCGCCTTGAGGTCGTGCGGCGGCGCCTCGATGTAGTCGATCTCGCCGGCCAGCAGCGCGTTGACCGCGGTCTGGTGGTCGGGGATCGCCAGCCACTCGACGCGGTCGACCTTGACCACCTTGCCGCCGGCCAGGCCCGACGGCGGCTCGGCGCGCGGCTTGTAGTCGGGGTTCTTCACGTACACCGTGCGGTCGCCGGGCTTCCACTCGTCCTTCTTGAACATGAAGGGGCCGGAGCCGACGATCTCGTCGATCTGCTTGGCCGGGTCGGTCTCGGCGATCCGCTTCGGCATGATCAGCGGCGTCGAGCTGCCGGGCTTGGCCAGCGAGTCGAGCACCAGCCCGTAGGGCTCCTTCAGGACCATGCGGAAGCTCCGCGCATCGACCGGCTCGAGCCGCTCGACGAAGCCCATCAGCTTGACGCCGGTCGAATCGCGGGCGCCCCAGCGCCTGAGCGAGGCGATGCAGTCCTCGGCCGTGACCGCGGCGCCGTCGTGGAACTTCAGCCCGTCGCGCAGGGTGAAGGTGTAGACCTTCTGGTCGTCGCTGACCGTCCAGCGATCGACCATCTGCGGCTGCACCCGCATCTCGGCATCCATCGCGAACAGCGTGTCCCACACCATGTAGCCGTGGTTGCGGACGATGTTGGCGGTGGTCCACACCGGGTCGAGCACCTTGAGGTCGGAGTGCATGACCGCGCGGATCGTCTTCTGCTGCGCCGAGGCGGGCAGGGTGAGCGCCGGCACGGCGAGGAGGGTGACGGCGAGCGCGGCCGCCGCGACGGAACGAAGCTGCATGGTCAGCCCTGCCAGCGCTCGGTGGCGCGCGCGCCGGGCGCGATCTCGGCCTCGCTGGGCGCGGCGACCTTGGCCATGTGCTCGTAGCGCTGGGCCGCGAACCACAGCGCGTAGTCGCCCATCTTGATCGGCGGGTACTTGGCCGGCCGCTCGGCCGACCGGCAGGTCGGCAGGCACTCGATCACGGTGTCGTGGTTGGGATCGCAGAAGAACGGCACGGCGTAGCGCAGGCCGCCCGACAGGTTGCGCACGCGGTGCGGCGTCGACAGGAAGCGCTCGTTGGTCCAGCGGTGCAGGATGTCGCCGCCGTTGACCACGAACGCGCCCTCGATGCCCGGCGCCTCCATCCAGCGCCCGTCCGGCAGCTTGATCTCCAGCCCCTGGACCTTGTTGGGCGGCAGCATCGTCATGAAGCCCGAGTCGGTGTGGGCGACCAGGCTGTTGACCGTGTCGTCGCTGGCGTCGATCGCGGGGTAGCGCGACATCCGCAGGATCATGTGCGGTTCGGCGAAGCTCTGGTCGAAGAACGTCTCCGGCAGGTCGAGCGCCAGTGCGTACAGCCGCACCAGCTTGCGGCACAGCGCCTCCATGGTCGCGATGTACGCCAGCATGTTGGCGCGGAAGCCGGGGATGGCGGCCTCGTCCGGCCACTTGTTCATGGCATGGAAGCGGCGGTTGCTGACGACGTCGGGATGGTCGGGCGACTTCTCGCGGCGCAGGAAGTAGGCCTCGTTCTGGCTCGGCTTCTTGCCCTGCGCGGCGGCGTTCGGCGGCGGCTTCTTCGCGATCGGCATGTAGCCGATGTTGTGCTCGTCGACCTTGACCGCGAGCTTGGTCTCGTCCGGCAGGGCGTGGAAGCGCGCCGCCTCGGCGTAGGCGGTGTCGATCAGGGACTGCGGCACGCCGTGGCCGGCGAGGTAGTAGAAGCCGACGTTCTCGAAGGCGTAGCGCAGCTGCTGCGCCGCGATCTCGGCGGCGCCCGGGGTTCCGGCAAGGTAGCCGGACACGTCGATCAGCGGGATCTCGCCGCCGACCAGGGTCGGCGGCACGGGCAGGGCGGCGGTCTGCGGGGACGACTGGAGCATGGGTCGGCTTCCTCGATGGCTGTCGAAGAGTAGCAACAATTGCGCCGTCCAACCCATGCGCCCTGCGCAACCCCCTCAGAAGCCGTACAGCTTCGCCGGCGTGTCGACCAGGATGGTGCGGCGCACCGCCTTGTCCGGCACCCAGTCCTCGAACCACCTCAGCGTCTGCGGGTAGGTCGTGACGCGGTCGAGGTTGGTGTCGGTGTGCGGCCAGTCGCTGCCCCACATCAGGCGGTCGGGCGGGAAGGCGGCCAGCAGCATCTGCGTCGCGGAACGCGCGCGCTCGGGGCCGACGCGGTAGGCGCCGCACATGGTCACCCACAGCCGGCCGCTGGGGGCGTTCTCCAGCAACACCTTGAAGCCGGGATCGCGCGCCGGGCCGAGCGTGCGGTCGAACATGCCGAAGTGCGGGATCACGACGTCATGGCCGGCGTTCAGCAGGAACGGCAGCAGCTCGGGCAGGCGCTTGCTCTCGACGTAGAGGTGGATCGGCCAGCGCCGCTTCTTTGCCTCGGCCAGCATCTCGCGGTAGTACGACCACTGCGGCGTCGGCAGGCCGTAGATCGGGAAGCGCAGGCCGCGCACGCCGATCCTCTCCATCTCGTCCCACTCGGCGGGTGGGATCGCCACCGAGGGCGACAGCCACGGCACGCCGCGGAACCGCCCGGGCCGGGCGCGCAGCGTGTCGAGCAGGTAGCGGTTGTCGAAGCCCAGGAACGATGGCTGCAGGATCACCGCGCGGCCGACGCCGTTCTTCTCGGCCAGCGCCAGCAGCGTCTCCCACGCGGCGTCGTAACCGGGCCGGTAACGGGCGTCGATCGCCATCGGCAGGCCCTTCACGAAGACATGGGCGTGCGCGTCGATAGGCCCGGGCGGCTCGGGCTCGGCGGCGAAGGCCGCCCGGCCGAAGGGAAGGGCGGCGGCCAGGCCGGCGACGAGGCGGCGGCGCGTCGTCACCGCGGCAACCCCGGATGCCGCCCGGCCGTTGCGGCGCGGGCGAGAGGACGGGAGGGAGCCGATGACCGACGACGAGGCGTGGGAGATGGAACGGCGCTGCTGGCGCGAGGGTGCCGACCACTACCGCGCGATCCTCGCGCCGCGCGCGGCGATGGCCTTTCCCACCGGCATCCTGCTGGGCGACGACATCCTGGCCGCGCTGGACGGCGCGCCGCGCTGGTCGTCGGTCGAGGCGGCGGTGCGGACGGTGGTGCGGCCGACCGCCGACGTCGTGGTGCTGGCCTACCGCGCGACGGCGCGGCGGCCCGAGCAGGATCCCTACACGGCGTGGTGTACCTCGACCTGGGTGCTGTCGGCGGGCGCGCCGGCCGCCGGCACCGATGGCTGGCGGCTGGTGCAGCACCAGCAGACGCCGGCCTGAGGGACACTGGCCTGATGGACACCGGCCTGGCGGCGCGCGTCGTCACCGCCGGCCCAGCCCGGCGCCGAGCATGGTGGCCAGCAGCGCGCCCAGCGCCGCCCCGACCGCCACGGCGATCACGACCTTGAGCAGGCGGTCGCGTTGGCGCCGCCGCAGCGCCCAGGCGCCGTAATCGTCCTGGGCGACGTGGTCGGGCCGCATGGTCGAATTGAACGACCGGTACTTCATGGTCCGCGACACCCGCCGCCACGCGACGAGGCCGAGCAGGGCGCCGCCCAGCAGGGCGCCGACAACGGGAACAAGCGACATCGGCGGTGAGACTAGTCGATCGGGGCCGCGCGCGTCCCGCGCGCCTCATCCAAATTGTTCATTTTGTCCGCCGTCGCCCTCTTCCTAGCGTGCGCCCCGGGGAGGGCGACGAATCATCGGACGAATCCTACATCCGCCGGCCGAGCAGGACCTCGGCGCCGCGATCGTCGTAGCTCTCGAAGTGCTGGCAGCCGCGGTCCATGGTGAACACGTCGCCGGTCTCGTAGGTGCGGCTGGCGCCGTCGACCGTCAGCGTCACCGCGCCCTTCAGCACCAGCGCCCGGACGTCGAACGGGTGGCTGTGCGGCGGGTTGACCTTGGCCCCCGGGGTCGTGCTGACGAGCACCTCGTAGCCGTCGCGCTTCAACTCGCTCTCGAACGTCGCCCTGTCGATGGTGGCGCTGGTCATCGGGAACTCCTGGATGAGGGCGGCAGTCTAGTCCGACCGGCGGCCCGGAGTCAGGCGGAATGACCCCGGAAAGCTTCATCGACAAGTGGCGCGGTGTCGACCTGTCCGAGTCGGCTGCCTCGCACGATCATTTCAACGAGCTGTGCGCCCTGCTCGAGGTCGAGAAGCCGACCGACGTGGACAAGCGGGGCGAGTGGTTCGCCTTCGAAAAGCCGGTTCCGAAGGCCGGAAAGGCGGGAGCCGCCGGCTTCGCCGATGTCTGGCGCAAGGGCTGTTTCGTCTGGGAGTACAAGCGGCGCAACCGGCTGACCACGCTGGCGGCGGCCATCGCCCAGGCCCGCGAGTACGCCGCGCTGCTCGACAATCCACCCTTGGCCATCGCCTGCGACATCGACGAGATCCAGGTCCGCACCCTGTTCACCGGCAGCGTCTCGGTGACCCATGCCATCCGGCTGGCCGATCTCAACGATGTCGGCAAGCGCCAGCTGCTGCGGCGCTGCTTCACCGATCCGCAGGCGCTGCGGCCCGACCTCACGCCGCGGGACGTGACCGAGGAGGCGGCGCGCAAGTTCGCCACCCTGGCCCAGACCCTGCGCGAGCGCCGCGACCGCATCGGCCGGCCGCACGACGCCCGCCGCGTCGCCCATTTCCTGAACCGCATCGTGTTCTGCCTGTTCGCGGAGGATGCCGGCCTGCTGCCCGGCAACGTCTTCGGCGCCATCGTCGAACAGGCCCTGCGCGACAAGTCGGGCCTGTCGCAGATGCTGGCCGACCTGTTCGACAAGATGCGCACCGGTACCGGCTTCTTCGGCGCGGTGCGAATCCCGCATTTCAATGGCGGACTGTTCGACGACGACGACGTTCTCGACCTGCTGTTTCCCGAGGTCCAGGTGCTGGGCGAGGCGATGCGGCTCGACTGGGCGCACATCGAGCCGGTGATCTTCGGCACGCTGTTCGAGCGCGGCCTCGACCCGGCGCGGCGCAAGCAGATGGCCGGCCTGTTCGACGCCGCCCCGGGCGCGGCGACCGGCCGGAAGGGCAAGCGCGCGCGGACGACGGCCGCCCCGGCCGGCATTTCGCTGCCGCTGCGCGGTGGCGCGACCGCGGCCGAGCGCTCCCTCGGCAAGGGCGTGGGCATCCACTACACCGACCCGGCGACGATCATGAAGATCGTCGAGCCGGTGGTGCTGCGGCCGTTGCGCGCCGAGTGGGACGCCCTGAAGGCCGCGCTCGACAAGGCCCGGGGCCAGAAGCGCAAGGACGACCTGTACCTGCGCTTCCGCGAGCGGCTGGGCGCTTTCCGCGTGCTCGATCCCGCCTGCGGCTCGGGCAACTTCCTGTACCTGGCGCTGCGCCATCTCAAGGACTTCGATCGCGACGTCGAGCGGGAGGCGAAGGCACTCGGCCTGTCCGCCGATCCGAAGGGCCAGCGCGTCACCCCGCACAGCGTGCTGGGCATCGAGATCAACCCCTACGCCGCCGAGCTGGCGCGCGTGACGGTGTGGATCGGCGAGCTGCAATGGCAGATGGCGAACGGCTACGGCATCACCCGCCGCCCGATCCTCGGCGCGCTGAACGGGATCGAGAACCGGGATGCGCTGCTGAACGTGGACGGAACGGAGGCGGAATGGCCGGAGGCCTCGGTGGTGATCGGGAATCCGCCGTTTCTGGGCGGCAAGCTGCTGCGCCGTACACTGGGCGACAAGACGGTGGACGCGCTGTTCGAGGTCTATCGCGACCGGGTGCGGCCGGAAGCCGACCTGGTCTGTTACTGGTTGGCCAAAGCCGCCGATCTCGTGGTCGCGAATGAACTTGCGCATGCCGGATTCGTCACCACCAATTCGATCCGCGGCGGTGCCAACCGGGGAACGCTGGACCGGCTGGCAGAGGCGGGGCTGATCTTCGAGGCGTGGTCCGACGAGGGCTGGGTTCTCGACGGAGCTGCCGTCCGGGTTTCTCTAGTCTGCTTCGGACGGAGAGCGGCAGGCGAGGGCACCCGGCTCGACGGTCGGCCGACGCAGACGATCAACGCCGACCTCACCAACGCCAGTTTCGACATCACCAAGGCGCGCCGACTGACGGAGAACGCGGGTATCGCCTTCATGGGCGACACCAAGGGCGGCGGCTTTGATATCCCCGGATCGCTGGCGCGGCAGTGGTTGCAATTGCCGAAGAACCCCAATGGACGATCCAACGCCGACGTCCTGCGGCCCTGGATCAACGGCTTGGACGTGACGCGGCGCCCGCAGGACAAGTGGATCATCGACTTCGGCTGGACCATGACAGAGTCCGAGGCCGCCTTGTACGAGGCGCCGTTCGAGTATGTCGTGCGGACGGTCAAGCCGGAGCGTCTCAAGAACAAGCGCAAGCTGTACGCGGAGTACTGGTGGCGGCATGTCGAGCCGCGACCCGGCATGTGGGCGGCGTTGCGCGGGCTCAAGCAGTTCATCGTCACGCCGACTGTTTCCAAGCATCGAGTCTTTCGCCGAGTTCCAGCAAGCGTTTGTCCCGATCATCAATTGATCGTCATGGCAATGGAGGATGACTCAATACTTGGAGTGTTGCAGTCGCGCGCCCATGAGTTGTGGGCCTTGCATTGCTGTACATGGTTGGGGGTTGGAAACGATCCACGATATACGCCGTCGACAACTTTCGAGACGTTTCCTTTCCCTAACGGGTCGATTCCAATAGCTCTATCGAGGAGCGCGACGCGCGGTAGGCTGGAAAACCGAATCGCGAGCGCAGCAGCAGAACTCGATGAACTGCGAGAGCGATGGCTGAGTCCTCCTGACTTGGGCGAGCACTGCCAAGAGACCGTTGCTGGCTATCCGGCGCGATTGATTCCTCGGAGCGTCGGGGCAGTCGAACAGCTGAAAAAGCGCACGCTTACAAACCTCTACAACGAGCGCCCGCGTTGGCTCAGTGATGCGCATCGCGACCTCGACCGCGCGGTCGCCGCCGCCTACGGCTGGCCGGAAATGCTGGCCGACCGGGCGCAGCCGGACAATCTGGACAAGGCCGATCGAGCCGCTGCCGAGGAGGAGATCCTGGGTCGGCTGTTCGATCTCAACCAGCAGCGGGCGAAGGCCGGTCGTTGACCGATGAGCACGCCGCCACCGCGACCGGAGATCTTCCACATCGTCCACATCGATCGGCTGGCCTCGATCGCCAGCGCGGGCCAACTCGTGAGTGATGCGGTCGTTCGCGCCGACGCGATGCCCGGGACGACGATCGGAATGAGCACCATCAAGGATTCGCGACTGACGTTGCCGGTGGAATGCCACCCCGGTGATCACGTCGGCGACTATGTGCCGTTCTATTTTTGTTCTAGATCGATCATGCTGTACCTGATATACAGGGCGAACCATCCCGAGTTGGCTTACCGCGGCGGGCAGGCTCCGATCGTTCACCTGCAGGCTGATCTCCATGAGGCGATCGCTTGGGCGAACGGTCAGGGTCGTCGCTGGTCCTTCACGACCTCGAATGCCGGTGCCCGGTATGCCCCGTTCTTCGCCGATGTCGCTTGCCTGGGAGAGATCGACTGGAATGCGGTTGCCGCGACCAACTGGTCGGCGCGTGAAGTGAAGGAAGGGAAGCAGGCCGAGTTCCTTATGCACAGGTCGTTTCCATGGGCACTGGTGCGCCGCATAGGCGTTCATTCCCAAGCTGTATACGCTCAGGTCCAGGCGATTCTGGCTGATTGCGACCACCGGCCAAGGGTCGAAATTCAACGCGACTGGTACTATTGAGGAGACGTGGTGATCGAGTTCAAGGTCGGCGACATTCTGGCGGAAGACGCCGAAGCGCTGGTGAACACGGTGAACTGCGTGGGCATCATGGGCCGCGGCGTGGCGCTGCAGTTCAAGAATGCCTTTCCGGACAATTTCGCGGCATACGAGATCGCGTGCCGGCACGGCGAGGTTCAACCGGGCCGTTTGTTCGTGTTCGACACGCGGCACCTGACCAATCCTCGCTACATCATCAACTTCCCGACCAAGCGACACTGGCGCGGCAAGAGCAGGATGGAAGACATCGACAGCGGACTCGTTGCTCTAGCCGAGGAGATCACGCGGCGCGGGCTTCGCTCCGTCGCCATCCCGCCGCTGGGAAGCGGACTGGGAGGATTGTCCTGGCCTGACGTTCGCAGGCGGATCGAGATGAAGCTGGGCGAACTGGGCAAAGTCCGGATCGTCGTGTTCGAGCCCAACGGCAAGGCCGACGGTCGTGGCATTCGCTCGAGCCAGGTACCTCAAATGACGACCGGGCGAGCCGCCCTCGTTGGGCTGGTGGAACGCTATCAGGCGGCGCTGCTCGATCCCTTCGTGACGCTGCTCGAGGTCCACAAGCTGATGTACTTCATGCAGGAAGCGGGAGAACCGTTGCGGCTGCGCTTCCAGCCGGCCACCTACGGCCCCTATGCCGAGAACCTGCGCCATGTCCTGCGCGCCCTCGAGGGGCACCTGATCTCGGGATACGCCGATGGCGGCGATGCGCCCGACAAGCAGCTGGAACTGGTGCCCGGCGCCACTGGCGACGCCCGCGCGGTCCTCGATTCCCATCCGCTGACGCGGGCCCGGTTCGACCGGGTCGCCGACGTCGTGCGGGGATTCGAATCGCCATTCGGGCTCGAGCTGCTGGCGACCGTGCACTGGGTCGCCCGGCAGGGGGCGAGGACGCCGGCCGAGGCCGTGGCGGCGACGTATTCCTGGGGCGACCGCAAGCGCCAGTTCTCCGCCCGCCAGATCGAATTGGCCCTAGACACGCTGCGGGAGAAGGGCTGGCTGCCGGCCTGACGGCCGCCGCAATCATCGTCGCCTCGACAATTACGCCAGTTGGTGATAATAACCATGGTAATTGTGGAGCGAGACGGCATGAATCACCTGTCCGAACGAGGGCCGCCGCGCCGGCCGACCCGGGCGCGCCTGCAGACCTTCTTCCTGCGCCAGTTCGCCCGCAGCGGCTGCCTGGCCGACGCCGCGGCGGCGACCGGGGTGACGGCGCGCAGCGTCCAGCGCTGGCGCGAGGCCAACCCCGCCTTCGACCGCCGCTACCGCGCGGTGCTGGACAGCCGGGTCGAGCTGCTCGAGGACCTCGCCATGCGGCGGGCCTGCGGCACCGACCAGCGGCCGGTGTTCCACCGCGGCCGGCAGGTCGCCACCGTCGAGCGCCACAACGACCTGATGCTGATGCGGGTGCTGGCCCGCTTCGACCGCCTGCGCCGGCGCGCGGCCGCGATCCCCAGCCTCGAGGCCGAGGTCGAGCGCCGGGTCGCGGCGCGGCTGGCGGACCGGTCGCGAGAGTCGTCGTCCAGGCGACACGAGGGCACGTGAAGTGTGGGCGATTTCTGTCGTTGAATCAGTGGGTTGGCGGGGAATTCGGAGAAGGCAGGCGAAACCGGTTCCAGCCCCGGAAAGGTCCCTCGCTTCGCTCGGGATGACAACTGTTCACTTGCGGCACGTTCTTGTCATCTCGAGCGAAGAGAGAGATTTTTCCCACGTAAATACAGATGCTTACCTGGAATTCCTGAACCTGCTTCTTCACCGGATCAAGCCGCGGCCCTTCAACGATGCTCACCGGCCGGCCGGCCGCGTCGGGCAGGGGGCCGCTGACGGCCAGGCCGGGGACGAACGGCAGGGCGCGCATGCCGGTCGCGAAGGCGCCCCGGGTCGCATCGCTGGCAAGGCGTTCGCCCTGCGCAAGGGAGGGGCCAAGGACGGTTTTCCGCCCGCGGCGATTGGGGCAAAACGTCTGCACCCCATCACCGAAAGGACCGTCCATGGCATCGCCGCTTTTCGACCTCACGGGCAAGGTCGCCGTCGTCACCGGCTCGAGCAAGGGCATCGGCAAGTCGATCGCCATGCACCTCGCCCTGCAGGGCGCGAAGGTGGTGGTGTCGTCGCGGAAGAAGCCGGCCTGCGACGAGGCCGCCGAGGAGATCCGCAAGGCCGGCGGCGAGGCGATCGTCATCCCCTGCAACATCTCGGACAAGGCGCAGTGCGAGAACCTGATCGCCGAGACCCGCCGCCAGCTCGGGCCGATCGACGTGCTGGTCTGCAACGCCGCGACCAACCCGTACTACGGCTCGACCGAGAAGATGCCGGACGAGGCCTTCACCAAGATCATGCACAACAATATCCTGTCCAACATCTGGCTGATCAACCTGTGCGTGCCCGACATGCGCGCCAAGAAGGACGGCTCGGTGGTGATCGTGTCGTCGATCGGCGGGGTGCGCGCCTCGACCGTGATCGGCGCCTACTGCATCTCCAAGGCGGCCGACATGCAGCTGGCGCGCAACCTCGCGGCCGAGCTGGGACCGGACAACATCCGGGTCAACACCATCGCCCCGGGCCTGGTCCGCACCGACTTCGCCCGTGCCCTGTGGGAGGACCCGAAGTACCTCGACAAGCGCCTGCAGACGGCGCCGCTGCGCCGCATCGGCGAGCCCGACGACATCGGCGGCATCGCCGTCATGCTGGCCAGCAAGGCCGGCGCCTTCATCACCGGCCAGACCATCATCGCCGATGCCGGCGTGACGATCGGCGGCTAGGCCTTCCGGAAGGTCACCACCAGCACGTCGCGCCACGCCGGTTGCTCCGGGTTCTCCGGCTCGACCGGCGTGACGCCGTGGTAGCGCTGCGAGTCGTCGACCAGCGCGGCGTCGAGCGGGTCGGTCAGGGTGAAGCTGCCGAGCTCGCGCCTCTCGAGGTCGTGCACGGTGGTGGTGCCGCTCCGGATGTTGCGGCGGGTCACCAGCAGCACCATGACGTAGTCGACGCCGTCGCGGTGCAGGCCCTCGGGCGTCGGCTTGCCGTGGGCCTCCGGCCGCGCCTCGATCCGGAACTGGTGCGCCTCGATGTGCCAGCGCTGCGTCGCGGGGGCGAGCTTGCCGAACAGGGCGCGGCCGTATTCCAGCACCGTGCGCATGGTGGCGCCGTCGCCGATCTCGTCCCGGATCGGCTTGAACCAGCGCTCGATGCCGCCGTTCAGGGTGTTGTAGTCGAGCGTCTGGAAGTGCGCCTGGTGGGGCGCGCGGGCGATCGGTCCGTGGCGGCCGGCGCTCCACACGCCGAAGCGCCGGCGGCGGTAGCGCCCGCCGTCGCCCATGTAGGTGTCGACCTCGAGGTCGTTCCAGCTGTCGGCGAAGGCCGCCCAGTCGGCCAGGGTGCCGAAGCGGGCGAGCGCGTCGCGCATCTGGCTGGCCTCGACGAAGGCGTAGCCGGCGCGCGCGATGCGGTCGCGGATGTCGGAGGCATTCTGGAGGCCGGTGCCGATTTCGCTCATGATCCCGACCGTAACATCGAGACCCGCCCCGCACCTACGAACTAAAGTCGGGGGCACCCCGGAGAAAACAATGCCTTACGCGACGACCGACGATTCCGTGAAGCTGTGGTACGAGGAGACCGGCAGCGGCCAGCCGATCGTGTTCGTGCACGAGTTCGCCGGCGACCACCGCTCGTGGGAGCCGCAGTTGCGCCACTTCGGCCAGCGCTACCGCTGCATCGCCTACGCCGCCCGCGGATACCCGCCGTCGGACGTGCCCGAGAGCCCGGACCGCTACTCGCAGAACCGCGCCACCGACGACATCGCCGCGGTGCTCGACGCGCTCGGGATCGC
Source organism: uncultured Reyranella sp. (assembly GCA_964420105.1). Lineage (GTDB taxonomy): Bacteria > Pseudomonadota > Alphaproteobacteria > Reyranellales > Reyranellaceae > Reyranella. The sequence continues at coordinate 46,253 of CAYQRL010000001.1, read as the reverse complement.
CCAGGCCCACGTCGTCGGCCTGTCGATGGGCGGCTTCGCGACCCTGCATTTCGGCTTCCGCCACCCGAAGCGGGCGAAGTCGCTGGTCGTGGCCGGCGTCGGCTACGGCGCCGAGAAGGAGCAGCAGGGCAAGTTCCGAGGCGAGGTCGAGGCGGTCGCCCAGACGCTGCGCGAGCAGGGCATGGAGAAGTTCGCCGAGAAGTACGCCTACGGCCCGACCCGGGTGCAGTTCGAGAACAAGGACCCGCGCGGCTTCGCCGAGTTCAAGAAGCAGCTGGGCGAGCACTCCGCCCTCGGTTCGGCCAACACCCAGCTCGGCGTCCAGGGCCAGCGGCCGTCGCTCTACGACCTCGTCGAGGACATGCGCAGGCTCACCATCCCGACGCTGGTGCTGACCGGCGACGAGGACTGGCCCTGCCTCGCGCCGTCGCTGCTGATGAAGCGCGAGATCCCGAGCGCGGCGCTGTCGGTGATGCCGAACTGCGGCCACACCATCAACATCGAGGACCCCGACCAGTTCAACCGCCTGGTCGGCGACTTCATCGCGCAGGTCGAGGCCGGGCGCTGGCCCAGGCGCGACCCGCGCGCCATGGCCAACTCGATCACCGGGATGAAATGACGGCGCGCGGCGGCGGCGTCAGGCCGTGAGGCCGCCGTCGCAGACGAACTCCGAGCCGGTCGAGAAGGTCGACTCGTCGCTGAGCAGGAACAGGATCATCGCCGCCACTTCCTCGGCCCGGCCCAGCCGGCCGAGCGGGTGGAGTTCCTCCAGCCACTGGCGGCCGCTCATGTTGCCGACCGTGCCCTCGAGCCGCGGCGCCACCATCGGGGTGTCGATGTAGCCCGGGTGCACCGAGTTGCAGCGGATGCCGTACCTCATCTGGGCGCAGTGCAGGGCGACGCTCTTGGTCAGCGCCCGCACCGCGCCCTTGCTGGCGCAGTAGGCCATCGCGTAGGAGGCGCCGCGCAGGCCGAGCACGGAGGAGATGTTGACGATCGATCCGCCGCTGCCCGAGGCCCCGCCCGGCTTCATCGCCGCCACCGCCGCCTTGGCCCCGAGGAAGGTGCCGAGCGCGTTGATGTCGTTGACCCGGCGGTACTCGGCGAGCGTGCAGTCCTCGATCGAGTTGCGGACGCCGACGCCGGCGGCGTTGACCAGCCCGTGCAGGCCGCCGAAGGCCGCGACCGTGTCGGCCACCGCCTTCTGCCAGGCCGGTTCCTCGGTGACGTCGAGGGACACGAAGCGCGCCGCCGCGCCGAGCTCCGCGGCCAGCGCCGCGCCCCGGTCGGCGTCGCGGTCGGCGAGCACGACCCTGCCGCCCTCGCGCACGACCTGGCGCGCGGTCTCCGCGCCGATGCCCGAGGCGCCGCCGCTCACCAGGACGACCTTGTTCTCAAGACGCGCCAAGGGGAGGCCTCCTCATCAGGCCGGTGGTGATGCCGCCGTCGGCAACCACCTCGGCGCCGGTCATGAAGCTCGAGCGGTCGGAGGCGAGGAACAGGATGACCTCGCCGAGCTCGCGCGGTTCGGCCATGTGGCCGATCGGGTGGCGGGCGTCGAGCACGGCCTTGCCCTGCTCGCGGCCGACCATCTGCCACAGGTTGTCGAAGATCGGCGTGTCGACGCCGCCCGGGTGCACCGAGTTGCAGCGGATCGCGTACTTCTTCTCGGCGCAGTACAGCGCCACGCTCTTGGTCAGGAGCCGCACCGCGCCCTTGCTCGCCGAGTAGGCGATCGGGCCGGCGCCGGCCTGCAGGCCGGCGATCGACGAGACGTTGACGATCGAGCCCTTGCCGGCCGGCTTGGACGGCCCGGTCCGGCGCATGCCCTCGATCGCGTACTGGCAGCCGAGGAAGACGCCCTCGGAGTTCACCGCCTGGATCTTCTGCCAGGTCGCGACGTCGGTGTTCTCGATCGAGCCCATGCCGCCCGAGATGCCGGCGTTGTTGACCAGGATGTCGAGCCGGCCCTCGCGCGCCAGCACGTCGTCGAGCAGGCGGCGCCACGAGCCCTCGTCGGCGACGTCGTGGGGGAGGAAGCGGCCGGGCCCGCCGGGCGCCTCCTTCAGGTCGGCGACGACGACGCGGGCGCCGGCCCCGGCCAGCAGGGCGGCTGTCGCCGCGCCGATGCCGGAGGCGCCGCCGGTGACGATCGCCACCTGGTCCTTCAATTCAGCGGTCATGTCGGGCCGATCCTAGCGGGCCGGACGCATCTGCAGTAGCTTCTTCGCACCGATGGAGGACCTGATGGCGAAGCGTGGCGTGGGGATCGTGTTGGCGGTGGCGGCCCTCGGGGTGGCGGCGTGCCAGACCTCGGGGCAGGGCGGCGGCACCGCCGGCTCCGGCCTGCAGCCGACCGCGCTGCCCCCGGGCATGACCAGCGCCCAGGCGGCGGCCTACTGCAGCAAGCTGGCGACCGCGTACGGCGAGTACGTCGGCACCTACGGCGGCTACCTCGGCGGCGACTCCCGCGGCGGCGCGGCGGCCGACCTCGACGCCCGGGTGGCGATCGCCAACTGCCAGGACGGCAACTACGCCGCCGGCATCCCGGTGCTGCAGCAGAAGCTGCGCGACAACCGGGTCGACGTGCCGCCGCCGCCGGCCGCCTGAGGCGGTCGACGGCCGGACGTGAAAAAGGCCCGGGCGGTTGCCCGGGCCTTCTTCTTTCGCGGTCGGCTGTAACGGATCAGAAGGACAGGCCGTCCTTAACGAGGACCCAGCGGCCGTTCTTGATCTCCTGCACCTGGGTGATGGTGGTGGCCAGGTGGTCAGTCTTCGAGAACTTCGTCGGCGGCGAGTTGAAGATGTCGCGGAACTCCTTGCCGCTCTCCAGCGCGTCGAGGAACTTCTGCCCGGTCAGGTCCTTGCCCGCCAGCTCGGCGTAGAAGGCGAAGGTCATCATGGCATTGTAGCCGATGACCGCCTGGGTGTTGGGCTCGCTGTTGAACATCTTGAAGTAGGCCTCGGCCCACTCCTTGACCTTGCCCTTGGCGGTGTCGCGGTAGGGGATCTCGAAGCCGGCGGCGGCGTACATGCCCTCGACCACTTCCTTGCCCAGCGCCGGGATCTCCAGCACGTTGGTCGGGGTGGCGCCGACCCAGGTCGGCTGGAAGCCGATCTTCTTGGCCTCGGCGATCAGGCCGATGGTCTCGCGGATGACGGTGCCGAGCACCACCATGTCGCAGCCGTCGGCCTTCATCTTGGCGGCCTGGGCGCTGAAGTCGGAGGCGCCGCGCTTGTAGGTGGTGACGGTGCCGGCCTTGAGCTTCATCGCCTCGAGCTGCTGGGTGTAGCCGTCGAACACGTTCTTACCGTACTCGTCGTCCTGGTACATGATGCAGACGTTCTTCGGCTTCTTCCAGTCGATCATGTACTTCATCGCCGCCCGGGTGCTCTCGACGTAGGGCAGCAGGTTGTTGAACTTCAGCCGTTCCTGCGGCTTCTTCGGATCGAACTTGTAGGTGAACTCCGCTGCCGTCAGCGGGAACAGCTGCGGCACGCCGGCCTCGAACAGGATGTCCTGCGCCGCCAGCACGGTCGGCGAGCCCATCGGCCCGATCATCGCGAAGACCTTGTCCTTCTCGACCATCTTCTGGCTGGCCAGCACCGCCTTCTTCGGGTCGTAGGCGCTGTCCTCGGCGATCAGCCGGACCTTGCGCCCGAGGATGCCGCCCTTGGCGTTGATCTCCTCGACCGCGAGCTTCATGCCGTTCAGGACGGGGACGCCCCATACCTTGATCGGCCCGGACAGGTCCTGGTGCGTGCCGAGCACGATCTCGGTCGGCGTCACGCCCTGGTTGGTGACCTTCGTCTGCGCGAATGCCGGCCCGGTAGCCAGCACGGCCAAGGCGGCGACGGCCACCCCGGCGAAGACCCTCTTCGTCATGCTCATATCCTCCACTGCAGCGCCTTGTTGGTACCGGCGGGTGGCGCTTGCCCGGCCGTGCCGCCTTGGGGCGGCTTGCCGGGAATTAAAGCAGGTCTGTCGAGGAATCACAGGGCGAAACGTAAGGTTTCGACAATAAAAAAGGCCCGGGCGCTGCCGCCCGGGCCCTGCCGCCCCGTCCGGGGCGGGCGGTCAGTTGGTCAGGTCGCGCTTGAGCACGACCCAGCGGCCGTTCTGGACCTGCTGCAGCAGGAAGACCGTGGCCGACAGGTGGTTATCCTTCGAGAACTTGACCGGCGGCGAGTTGAAGATGTCCTGGAAGACGTCGCCCGACTCCATCGCGGCCAGGAACTTCTGGCCGGTCAGGTCCTTGCCCGCCAGCTTGGCGTAGTGGGCGAAGGTCATGACCTCGTTGTAGCCCAGCGCCGACTGCGTGTTGGGCTCCATGTTGTAGGTCTTGAAGTAGAGCTCGGACCACTCCTTGGCCTTGCCCTTGGAGGTGTCGCGGTACGGGATCTCCATGCCGCCGACGGCGTAGAAGCCCTCGACCGCGTCCTTGCCGAGCAGCGGCACCTCGACGACGTTGGCCGCCGTGCTGCCGAACCACAGCGGGTTGAAGCCGATCTTCTTGCCGTCGGCGATCGCGCCCACGGTCTCGCGCACGATCGTGCCGAGCACGACGAAGTCGCAGCCGTCCGACTTCATCTTGGCGACCTGCGAGGAGAAGTCCGAGGCGCCGCGCTTGTAGCTGGTCACCGCGACCGGCTTCAGCTTGACGTCGGCGACCGCCTGGGTGAAGCCGTCGAGCACGTTCTTGCCGAACTCGTCGTCCTGGTACATCACGCAGGGCTTGGTCAGCTTCTTTTCCTGCATCAGGTGGCGGGCGCCGGCGCGCACGCTCTCGGTGTAGGGCGGCACGTTGTTGAACTTCAGCCGGTCCTGCGGCTTGCCCGGTTCCATCTTGTAGGTGAACTCGGCCGAGGTGACCGGGAACAGCTGCGGCACGCCGGCCTCGAGCAGGATGTCCTGCGCCGCCAGCACGGTCGGCGAGCCCATCGGCGCCAGCATGGCGAAGATCTTGTCCTTCTCGACCAGCTTCTGCGTCGCCAGCACGGCGCGCTTGGGATCGTAGCCGGAATCCTCGACGATCAGGCGGATCTTGCGGCCGTTGATGCCGCCGGCGGCGTTGATCTCCTCGACCGCCATCTTCATGCCGTTGGTCACCGGCACGCCCCACGACTTGATCGGGCCGGACAGGTCCTGGTGGGTGCCGAGAACGATCTCGGTGGGCGTGATGCCCTGGTTGGTGACCTTGACCTCCTGGGCCGCGGCCGGCAGGGCCGCGAGGGCGACGGTGCTGCCCAGCAGGGCGGCACGAACACTGAACCACTTCATGATGACTCTACCTTTCCTCCACTCTTGCGCTACGCTCTCTCAGGCCGCCTGGGCGCGGTACATCGCGTCGATCTCGGCCTTGTACTTCTTGTTCACGAAGCTGCGCTTCAGCTTCATGGTCGGCGTCAGCTCCTCGTCTTCCGGCGTGAGCTGCTGTTCGATCAGGTAGAAGCGCTTGATCGTCTCCACCCGGGCGAAGTTGACGTTGACCTTCTCGATCTCCGACCAGATCAGGTCCTGCACTTCCTTGGAGCGGCACAGGCTGGCGTAGTTGGTGAAGGGCACGTCGTTGTCCTGCGCGAACTTCTCGACCGTCTCGCGCTCGATCATGATCAGGCAGGTGAGGTAGGGGCGGCGGTCGCCGACCACCACCGCGTCGCTGATGTAGGGCGAGAACTTGAGCTGGTTCTCGATCTCCGAGGGCGTGATGTTCTTGCCGCCCGCGGTGATGATGATGTCCTTCATGCGGTCGGTGATCTTGACGTAGCCCTCGTTGTCGATGGTGCCGACGTCGCCGGTGTGCAGCCAGCCGTCCTTGTCGACGGTCTCGGCGGTCTTCTCGGGCTGGTTGAGGTAGCCCATGAAGACGAACTCGCCCTTGATCAGGATCTCGCCGACCGGCGAGATCATGACCTCGCCGTAGGGCACCGACTTGCCGACCGTGCCGAGCTTGATGCCGTTGGCCGGCATGGCGGTGGCCAGGCCGCAGTTCTCGGTCTGGCCGTAGACCTCGAACATGTCGAGGCCCAGCGCCAGGTACCAGCGGATCAGCTCGGGCGCGATCGGCGCCGCGCCGGTGAACAGCCAGCGGCAGCGGTCGAGCCCGATCATCTTGCGGACGTTGCGCAGTACCAGCCAGTAGGCGAGCTGGAACCGGGCCTTCTCGAGCGCCGAGGGCTGGCGCCGCTCGATCCGCGCGTCGGCGATCGCGAAGCCGGCGTTGATCGCCTTCTGGTAGGCCCACTGCTGCAGCGGCGTGGCGTCCTTCAGGGCGATCATGATGCCGGAGTAGAACTTCTCCCAGACCCGTGGCACGGCGCCGAACAGGGTCGGCTGGACCTCGCGGATGTTGTCCGGCACGGTCTCGGGACTCTCGGCGAAGTTCGAGCAGACGCCGGTCGCGACCGAGTAGTAGCTGCCGGCGACGCGCTCGGCGACGTGGCACAGCGGCAGGAACGCCAGCCGCTCGTCGCCCTCGTACCACGACAGCGACAGGTCGGGGTGCATGCAGTTCTGCATCTGGAACACGACGTTGCGATGGCTGTGCATCGCGCCCTTGGGGGCTCCGGTCGTGCCCGAGGTGTAGACCAGGATGGCGAGGTCGTCGGGGCCGCGCGAGGCGACGAGCTCGTCGAACAGTCCCTCGCGGCCCTGGCTGTAGTTGCGGCCGATCGACATGAACTCGTCGAGCGACACGACCATCGGATCGGCGAAGTCGCTGAGGCCCTCCATGTCGAAGACCACGATCTTCTTCAGGGTCGGGCAGCGCTCGCGGACCTCGAGCGCCTTGTCGAGCTGCTCGTCGTCCTCGACGAACAGCACCGAGGTGCGCGAGTCGTTGAGCAGGTACTCGACCTGCTTGGCCGAGTCGGTCGGGTAGATGCCCGACGACACGCCGCCGGCGCACAGGATGCCGAAGTCGGCGTAGTTCCACTCCGGCACCGTGTTGGCCAGCACCGAGCCGACGTCGCCCGGCCGGAAGCCCATCTCGTGCAGCGCGTAGGTCACCGCCCGCGCGCGTTCCAGCCACTGGTTCCACGAGATCGCGTTCCAGATGCCGTAGAGCTTCTCGCGCATCGCCGGCCGCTCGCCGCGCGTCGTGCAGGACAGCACGAAGCTCTTGGGCAGCGTCTCGGCCACCGTCAGCGTCGCTTTGGTCGCCATGGTCGTTCGCCTCCCGATCCGCTCGCTCGCCTAGCGCCAGTTCTTCTTGCGCTTCCAGCGGCGTTCGCCGCGCGCGCTCTCTTCCTTGGCGCCGAGGTAGAATTCCTGGATGTCCTTGCTGGCCATCAGCCGCTCGCAGCTGTCGTCCATCACCACGCGGCCGACCTCCAGCACGTAGCCGTAGTGCGCCGTCTCCAGCGCCATCTTGGCGTTCTGCTCGACCAGCAGGATCGACACGCCCTGCTCGGCGTTGACCCGCTTGATGATCGAGAAGATCTCCTTGACCAGCAGCGGCGACAGGCCGAGCGACGGCTCGTCGAGCAGCAGCAGCTTGGGCCGGTTCATCAGCGCGCGGCTGATCGCCAGCATCTGCTGCTCGCCGCCCGACAGCTGGCCGGCCGGCTGCTCGATGCGCTCGCGCAGGCGCGGGAAGTAGCCGAACACGCGCTCGAGGTCCTGGGCGACGCCGTCCTTGTCGTGGCGCAGGAAGGCACCCATCGCGAGGTTCTCGCGCACGCTCAGGAAGGGGAAGACCTCGCGGCCCTCGGGCACGTGGCTGAGGCCCAGCCGCACGATCTTGTCGGCGTCCATGCGCTGGATCGGCTTGCCCTCGAACTCGATCGTGCCCTTCTGCGGGTCGAGCACGCCGGAGATGGTCTTCAGGATGGTCGTCTTGCCGGCGCCGTTGGCGCCCAGCACGGTGATGATCTTGCCGCGCGGCACCGCCAGGCTGACGCCGCGGATCGCCATGATCGGGCCGTAGTAGCTCTCGATGTTCGAGACCTTGAGGATGGGGTCGTCGCTCATGATCTTTCCTCAGGCGCCGAGATAGGCGGCGACGACGTCGGGATGGGCCTGGACCTCGGCCGGGGTGCCGGTCGCCAGCACCTTGCCGTAGTTCAGCGCCAGTACCCGGTCGGACACGCGGTTCACCAGCGACATGTCGTGCTCGACCATCAGCACGGTGATGCCGAGCTCGCTGCGGATGTCGCGGATCCAGAACGACATGTCGTCGGTCTCCTCGACGTTGAGGCCGGACGACGGCTCGTCGAGCAGGATCAGCTTGGGCTCCGAGCACAGGGCGCGGGCGACCTCGATGACCTTGCGCACGCCGTAGGGCAGGCCGGCGATGATCTTGTCGCGGTAGGCCTGGAGGTCGAGGAACTCGATCACCTCCTCGACCTTGCGGCGGTGCTCCTTCTCGGCCCGCCGCACGCTCGGCATGAACAGCATGTCCTGCCACAGAGCCGTGGTGGCATGGCAGTGGCGGCCGACCAGCAGGTTGGCCAGCATCGAGGCGTTCTCGAACAGCTCGATGTTCTGGAAGGTGCGGGCGATGCCGAGCTTGGCGATCTGGTGCGGCGGCACCTCGGTGATGTCGCGGCCCTCGAAGAACAGCTTGCCCGAGGTCGGGTTGTAGAGCCGCGAGATCAGGTTGAAGATCGAGGTCTTGCCGGCGCCGTTGGGGCCGATGATGGTGAAGATCTCGCCCTTGGCGACGCTGAAGCTGACGCTGTCGACCGCCTTGAGGCCGCCGAACTGCAGCGAGATCTTGTCGACCGTGAAGAAGTTCATCGGTTGCGCTCCGACTTCACGTACGTCTTCTGCCGCTTGAAGGTCGCGCGCTTGTACAGCGGGAAGAGCTGGAAGAAGAGCTTCACCTTGAGCCAGCGCCCGTACAGGCCGTACGGCTCGAACAGGATGAACATCATGATGATGAGGCCGTAGATGGCACCCTTGAGGCCGGCGGCCGAGCCCATCGCCGACAGCTTGTCGCGCAGCTGGCCGGCGGCGTCCTGCGCCATGCCGAACGACTGGGCGATGTTGGCGGCGAATACCGGCACGTCGTCCTTCAGCGCCGTCAGGAACGGGTCGACCATGACGATGAAGATCGCGCCGAACACCGCGCCGTGCACGCCGAAGGCGCCGCCGATGATGATCACCATGATGAACTCGATCGACAGCAGGAGGGTGAACATCTCCGGGCTGATGAAGGTCATCTTGTGAGCGAACAGCACGCCCGCCAGGCCGGTGATCGCGGCGCTGATGCCGAACGACTTGACCTTGTAGGCGGCGAGGTCGATGCCCATGCTCTTGCCCGCGGTCTCGCTGTCGCGGATGGCGATGAAGGCGCGGCCGGTCGGCGAGCGCAGCAGGTTCAGCGCCAGCAGGATCGAGCCGACCAGCACCGCGAGGCAGAGGAAGTAGAAGCCCTCGCCGTCGCGCGGCAGCGGCAGGCCGGCGAGGTCGATGGTCCTGATGCGCAGGCCCTCGTTGCCGTGGGTCACCGATTCCCAGCGCGCCAGGATCTCCTCGACGATGAAGGCGAAGGCGATGGTGGCGATCACCAGGTAGATGCCGGTCAGCCGCAGCGCCGGGAAGCCGACCAGCGCGCCGATCACGCCGGTCAGCAGGGCGGCGGCCGGGAAGTAGACGATGAACGGCACGCCCAGCTTCTGCAGGTAGGCGCCGGTGTAGGCGCCGATCGCGAGGAAGGCGGCGTGGCCGAGCGAGGCCTGGCCGGTGAAGCCGGTGAGGATCATCAGCGCCACGCCGACGATGGCGTAGATGAAGACGAACACCATCTGGCTCTGCAGGTAGCTGCCGATCAGGAACGGCGCGGCGACCAGCAGGGCCAGCAGCACGCCGTACGACCACCAGTAGCCGGGGTGCTTGAGGATCCGGATGTCCTGCTCGTAGTCGGTCTTGAAGACGAAACGCATGGCTCAGACCTTCTTGCGCATGCTGAGGCCGAACAGGCCCTGCGGCCGGATCAGCAGCACGATCAGCAGCACGATGTAGGGCGTGACGTCCTTCCAGCCCTGCGGCAGGTAGAAGCCGGCCAGGGTCTCGATGACGCCGATGATCAGGCCGCCGACCAGGGCGCCCGGGATCGAGCCGAAGCCGCCCAGCACGGCGGCCGGGAAGGCCTTGAGGCCGAGCGCGAGGCCGACGTTGGAGTGGATGAAGGTGATCGGCGCCAGCAGCACGCCGGCGCAGGCCGCGACCGCGGCGCTGATCGCCCAGATCAGCGAGACCACGCGCTTGACCGGGATGCCCATGTAGTAGGCGGCCAGCATGTTCTCGGAGGTCGCGCGCATGGCGGTGCCCATGCGGGTGTAGTTGAAGAAGGCGTAGAGCACGATGCACAGGATGACCGTGGCGACGATCACCGAGAGCTTGTCGTGGGCGAGCACGAGGTCGCCGATCTTCAGCACGCCGCTGGAGAAGGGGGTCTCGATCTTGAGGTCGTCGGTGCCCCAGATCATGCCGGCCACCGAGCGCAGGAAGTAGCCCAGGCCGATCGTCGCCATGACGATCGAGAACTGGGGATAACCCAGGATCGGGCGGACCAGGATGCGCTCCGTGGCCATGCCGAACACGGCCATGCCGCAGACGGCGAACAGGAAGCCCAGCCAGTAGTCGAGCCCCATCAGGCCGATGAAGGTGAAGACGAAGAACCCGCCCAGCATCATCAGGTCGCCCTGGGCGAAGTTGACCACCTCGGTCGCCTTGTAGATCAGGACGAAGCCCAAGGCGATGAGGCCGTAGACGCAGCCGAGGGCGATGCCGCTCACCAGCTGCTGGATGAAATCGAGCATTCTCCTACCCTGTCCACCGGCCGCTTCGTGCGGCTTCGGCGCGCTTGTCGTTTTCTTGGCGATTCGTGACGCTGGCGCCATAGAACCTTGGCGCCCAACCGGGGTCAATGGATTTTCGTCCCCGGACCGCTACTGTCGTTTGTCCAGACCGAAGACGGAGAAAGCCATGTCGCTGGCCCCCGCGATGGAAATGCCGAACGGCCCGCCCTCGCCGTTCTACACCGAGGAGCACGAGGCCTTCCGGCGGACCGTGCGCCGGTTCGTCGACCGCGAGATCATGCCCCACGTCGACCAGTGGGACGAGGCCGAGGAGTTCCCCCGCGAGCTGTACGTGAAGGCTTCGGAGGCCGGCCTGCTGCAGCTCGGCTTCCCCGAGGAGTACGGCGGCGTACCGACCGACCCGTTCTTCGGCATCATCAAGGCCGAGGAGATGGCCCGCCACGGCAGCGGCGGCCTCAACGCCAGCCTCAACAGCCACACCATCGGCTCGCCGCCGATCGCCGCGCTGGGGCCGGAGTGGATGAAGCGCGCCGTCCTGCCCGAGGTCCTGGCCGGCCGGAAGATCAGCGCGCTCGCCATCACCGAGCCGTCCGGCGGTTCCGACGTCGCCAACCTCAGGACCACGGCACGGCGCGAGGGCGACCACTACGTCGTCAACGGCTCGAAGATGTTCATCACCTCGGGCATGCGCGCGGACTACTACACGGTGGCGGTGCGGACCGGCGGTCCCGGCGCCGGCGGCGTCTCGCTGCTGCTGATCGAGCGCGACCGCGAGGGCTTCGGCCGCACCAGGCTCAAGAAGATGGGCTGGTGGGCGTCCGACACGGCGCAGCTGTTCTTCGACAACGTGCGCGTGCCGGTCGACAACCTGATCGGGCCCGAGAACAAGGGCTTCATCGGCATCATGCTGAACTTCAACTCCGAGCGGCTGGGCATGGCCGCCGGCGCCTGGGGCTACGCCAAGGTCTGCCTCGAGGAGTCGATCGCCTATGCCCGCGAGCGCCACACCTTCGGCAAGCCGCTGATCGCCAACCAGGTGGTGCGCCATCGCCTCGTCGACATGGCGATGCGCATCCACGCCGTGCGCTCGACGCTCGAGCTGCTGGCGTGGCGGGTCGGGCAGGGCGAGAAGCCGGTGGCCGAGATCTGCATGCTCAAGAACCAGGCGACCTCGACCATGGAGTTCTGCGCCAACGAGGCGATGCAGATCTTCGGCGGCGCCGGTTACCTGCGCGGCGCCAAGGTCGAGCGCATCTACCGCGAGACCAAGGTGATGTCGATCGGCGGCGGCTCGGTCGAGATCATGAAGGACCTCGCCGCGCGGCAGATGGGGCTGTAGGAAGGGGCATGACCAATCCACTGAAGGACCCGGACCAGCGCATCGTGCTGTTCCAGTCGCTGTTCTCGGACACCATCCCGCACAACAAGGCGCTCGGGCTGAAGGTCGTCGCGGTGCGCCGCGGCTTCGCCTCGATGCGGCTGGAGTGGCGCGAGGAACTGGTCGGCAACCCCGAGACCGGGGTGCTGGCCGGCGGCCCGCTGACCGCCATGCTCGACGGCTGCTGCGGCATGTCGGTCGCCACCATGCTGCGCGAGCCCAAGCCGTTCGCCACCCTCGACCTGCGCATCGACTATGCCCGGCCGGCGACGCCCGGCCAGGCGGTGATCGCCGAGGCCGAGTGCTACCGCATCACCAACTCGGTCGCCTTCACCCGCGCCTTCGCCCACCACGGCGACGCCGCCGACCCGATCGCCGCCGCCGCCGGCACCTTCATGCTCGGCACCAAGGGCAAGGTGACGCGGCCGCAGATGATCGGCGCCGACAAGCTGATCGCGACCGACGGGAGCAAGGCATGAGCGCGCTGCTCGGACGCCTCGCCGAGGCGCGCAAGTCGGGCAACGTCGCGCTGCTGTCCGAGGCCATCCCGTATGCCCGCTGGATGCGGATCGCGCCCGAGAACGGCACCGGCGAGCTGTTGACCCGGATGCGCTACCACGGCGACCTGATCGGCAACACCGCGCTGCCGGCGATCCACGGCGGCACGCTCGGCGCCATGCTCGAGATGGCGGCGATCTTCCACCTGCTGTGGGAGACCGAGACCGAGACGGTGCCGAAGATCGTGAACATCACGGTCGACTACCTGCGCTCGGCGCGGCCGCTCGACGTCATCGCCTGCGCCAAGGTGACCAAGCAGGGCCGCCGCATGGTCAACGTCTTCGCCGAGGCGTGGCAGGACGAACGGGCCAAGCCGGTGGCCACGGCCAACGCCCACTTCCTGATCAAGTCCGACGACGCCCCGCCGTCGCTGTGACGGCGGGTCGCCGCCGCCGCATGCGTGGATTGCGGCGGTGGTGCCTGTCTTTTGTCCCGGAGTGCAGTAGAGAAGGGCGCATGGATTACGATTCGCTGCGGTCCGAGCGGGACGACGTGGTGCGCGACGCGGCCGGGCCCGAGGCCTACCGCCGGCCCGGCGCGCTGATCGATTCTGACCATCCTGAGGTCGTCGCCTGGGCCCGCCGCGTCGCCGGCCAGGGCAGCGACCGCGAGCGTGCGCTGCGGCTCTACTACGCCGTCCGCGACGAGGTCCGCTACGATCCCTACAGCACGCCGATGAAGGCGGAGGCCTACCGCGCCAGCACCACCCTGCGCGCCGGCCACGGCTACTGCGTCAACAAGGCCGGGCTGATGGCCGCGGTCTGCCGCGCCGTCGGCATCCCCGCCCGGGTCGGCTACGCCGACGTCCGCAACCACATGACCACCAGGCGGCTCAGCGAGCTGATGGGCTGCGATATCTTCTACTACCACGGCTACACCGAGGTCTGGCTCGACGGCAAATGGGTCAAGGCGACGCCGGCCTTCAACCGCGAGCTGACCGAGAAGTTCGGCCTCAAGCCGCTGGAGTGGGACGGCGAGACCGACTCGATCTACCACCCGTTCGACCTCGGCGGCCGCCGCCACATGGAGTACCTCGCCTACCGCGGCGTCTTCGCCGACATCCCGTTCGACGAGATCCGCGGCGCCTTCCGGCACTACTACCCGCGCATGACGCGCGAGCAGGAGGCGATGCCGATCGATGGCGGCAGCCTCGGCGATTTCGGCGCGGAAGGTGCGCAAGAAGCGTCGACCCGGTGAAACTCGTCCCGCGTTCGGCCGGCTACCTCGCCCTGCTGGTGGCGCTGGGCAGCTTCGGTCCCCTCACCATGAGCATCTACACGCCGGTCATGCCGTCGGTCGGCGTCGACCTCGGCGCGTCCCCGGAGAGCGTCAAGTTCACGCTCACGACCTACATGCTGGGCTTCGCCGTCGGCCAGCTGTTCTACGGCCCGCTCAGCGACCGCTTCGGCCGCCGCCCGGTGCTGATCGGCGGGCTCATCTTCTTCTCGGCCGCGACCTTCGCCTGCTCGTTCGCGCCGTCGATCGGCGGCCTGGTCGGCCTGCGCATCGTGCAGGGGCTGGGCGCGGCCTCGGGCTCGGTGATCGGCCGGGCGCTGACCCGCGACGCCTACAGCTTCCAGGAAATGCCGCTGGTCATGAGCTGGATCTCGCTCGGCCAGAACATCGCGCCGTCGCTGTCGCCGATGCTGGGCGGCTTCCTCGCCGAGTGGGCGAGCTGGCGCGCCACCTTCTGGTTCGTCGGCGGCTTCGGCACGGTGCTGCTGGTGGTGACGCTGCTCGGGCTCGACGAGACCAACCGCTACCGCAGCGACCGGCTGAACTTCGGCAGCCTGCTGCGCGGCTCGGGCGAGATGCTGCGCGAGCCGCAGTTCCTCGGCAACGTGCTGACGCTGGGCTTCGCCTTCGCCATCAACTTCGGCTTCCTCGCCGGCGTGCCGTTCATCCTGCAGGACAGGCTGGGCTTCTCGCCGCAGGAGTTCGGCATGATCGTGCTGCTGTCGGTCGGCGGCTTCACGCTCGGCACGCTGGTCAACAACCGGCTGGTCGGCCGGGTCTCGCCGGTCACCATCATGAAGGTGTCGGGCTGGTTCCACGTGGCGGCCCTGTCGGTGATGGCCGCCCTTTCGCTGTCCGGCATCCTGACCTGGTGGTCGATCGTCGGGCCGCACATGGTGGCGAGCTTCGGCACCGGCATGATCGTGGCCAACGCCAATGCCGGCGCGGTCGGCCTGTTCCCCAAGCTGGCCGGCACGGCGTCGTCGCTGGCCGGCCTCGCCCAGATGGGCATGGGGGCGATGGGCACGGTGACGGTGGCGGTGCTGAGCACGCTCGGCAGCCGCTACGACGCCATGCCGCTGGTGGTCGGCCTGATGCCGTTCGCGCTCGCGACCGTGGCCAGCGCCCGGCTGTTGCGTATCCGGCCGCATACTCCGAAACTGGAATCCTGAACGAGGAGAGGAAGACGAAGATGACGAACATGCTCAAGGGCAAGTCCGTGCTGGTGACCGGCGCGGGCGGCGGCATCGGCCGCGAGATGGCGCTGCTGGCGGCGCGCGAGGGCGCCTCGGTCGTGGTCAACGACCTCGGCGGCGCGGTCGACGGCGAGGGCTCGGGCAGCACGACGCCGGCGCAGAAGGTGGTCGACGAGATCATCGCGATGGGCGGCAAGGCCGTGGCCAACGGCGACAGCGTCTCCGACCCGGCCGGCGCCGAGCGCATGGTCAAGGCGGCGGTCGAGAACTTCGGCAAGATCGACGGCGTCATCAACAACGCCGGCATCCTGCGCGACCGCATCTTCCACCGCATGAGCCACATGGACTGGAAGATGGTGATCGACGTGCACCTCAACGGCGCGTTCAACGTCAGCCGCGCCGCCGCCAACTACTTCAAGGAGCAGAAGTCGGGGGCGTTCGTGCACTTCACCTCGACTTCCGGCCTCGTCGGCAACTTCGGCCAGGCCAACTACTCGGCGGCCAAGATGGGCATCATCGGCCTGTCGCGCTCGATCGCGCTCGACATGGCGGCGTTCAACGTCCGCTCGAACTGCATCTCGCCGTTCGCCTGGACGCGCATGATCGGCACCATCCCCGCCGACACCGAGGCGCAGAAGGCGCGGCTCGAGCGCTCCAAGCGCATGACCCCGGCCAAGATCGCGCCGATGGCGGTGTTCCTGCTGTCCGACGCCGCCGACGGCATCTCCTCGCAGATCTTCGGCGTGCGCATGAACGAGATCATGCTGTTCAACGCCAACCGCCCGGTGCGCTCGGTCCACAACTCCGAGGGCTGGACGCTGGAGGCGATCGCCGAGCACGCAGTGCCGTCGATGAAGCCGTTCTTCACCGACCTCAAGCGCTCGCCCGAGTACTTCACCTGGGACCCGATCTGATGGCGCAGCCGCGCAAGAACGAACCGAAGATCGATGCCGACGAGGTCCTCGCCGGCATCGTCGAGTGGGTGTCGATCGAGAGCCCGAGCCACGACGCCGGCTCGGTCAACAAGGTGGTCGATCACGTCGAGGGCCAGTTCCGCGACCTCGGGCTCAGGCTCGAGCGCATCCCGGGCCGCGACGGCTTCGGCGACATCCTCGAGTGCCGGACCACGCCGGAGATGAGCGAGGGGGAGGGCAAGGGCATCCTCGTCCTCGCCCACCTCGACACCGTCCACCCGATCGGCATGATCGAGAAGGACCTGAAGATCCGCCGCGAGGGCGACAGCATCTTCGGGCCCGGCATCTACGACATGAAGGCCGGCGGCTACATCGCCTACTACGCGCTGCGCCACCTCGTGCGCCAGGGCAAGAAGACGAAGCTGCCCGTCACCTTCCTGTTCATCCCCGAGGAGGAGGTCGGCAGCCCGACCTCGCGGGCGCGCATCGAGGAGGCCGCGCGCGGCCACAAGTACGCGCTGGTGATGGAGCCGGGCCGCGACGGCGACCGCGTCGTGACCTCGCGCAAGGGCGTCGGCCGCTTCACCCTGACGGTGAAGGGCCGGGCCAGCCACTCGGGCGTGCGCCACGAGGACGGCCGCAGCGCCATCGCCGAGATGGCGCGGCAGATCCTGCGCATCGAGGCCAAGACCGACTACGCCCGCGGCATCACCTGCAACGTCGGCCTGATCCAGGGCGGCACCGGCGTCAACGTCGTGCCGGCCGAGTGCCGGGTCGACGTCGACCTGCGCGTGCCCAGCCCCGAGCTGGCCGAGGAGATGACGCACTGGTTCCTGAACCTCGAGCCGATCGGCAAGGACGTCGAGCTGACGGTCGAGGGCGAGATGAACCGGCCGCCCTACCAGAAGGACGCCGGCATCGCGGCGCTGTTCGGGAAGGCGCAGGCGATCTACCGCGAGATCGGCAAGGAGCTGAACGACGTGCCGCTGACCGGCGGCGGCAGCGACGGCAACTTCACCGCCGCGCTCGGCATCCCGACGCTCGACGGGCTCGGTGCCGACGGCAAGGGCGCGCACGCCGCCAACGAGCAGATCTACTACTCGTCGCTGGTGCCGCGGACCTACCTCTGCACCCGCCTGCTCGAGACGTTGGACTAGTACGCGGCCGTGAAGCGCTTGCGGACGTGGGCGGGCTTCTCGAGTTCGTCCACGATCGCGACCGCGAAGTCCTCGCGGCTGATCTGGCTCTGCCCCTGCGCGTCCTCGAGCAGGTGATCGAGGCCGAGGCGGAAGCGCCCGGTGCGGGCGCCGGGCTGGATCGAGGCCGGCGGCGAGATCGCCGTCCAGTCGAGGTCGGCGACCTTGCGGATTTCGGCCAACGCCAGCGCCGCCGGCTTCGACGTCGGCGGCTGGATGCCCTTCTCGGCCATGTGCTCGAAGTGGGTGCGGCCGTCGGCGCGCAGCAGGCTGCCGGCGCCGACCACGAACAGGCAGCGCCGGACGCTGCTGCGGCGCAGCGCGTCGAGCACCTGGTGGACGTCGTTCTCGTTCCACTTGATCGACAGCACGGCGGCGTCGTGGCCCTCCAGGACCGCGGCCAGCGCGGCGGGGTCGTGGCTGTCGCCGCGCGCCGCTGTCATGCCCGGCCGCGGCGCCAGCCTGGCCGGGTCGCGCGAGATCGCCGTGACCGCGTGGCCGCGGGCCAGCGCCTCGTCGAGCACGCGGCTGCCGATGTTGCCGGTGGCGCCGGCGAGGGCGAGCTTCATCGCGGGGTTCCCTTCATGAGCTGGCGCAGCGCGACGACGGTGTCGCCCGGCGCCTCCTGCGGCACGTTGTGGCCGATGCGCGGCAGGATGCGGCGGTCGTAGGGACCGGTGAAGAAGCGGGCCTGGCTGTCCTTCTCGGGCGCCGGCCCGACGCCGTCGTGGCCGCCGTGCAGGTTGATGGTCGGCACCGCGATCGGCGGCTGCTTCGCCAGCCGCGCCTCGATCGCGGCCATCGCCGGGTCGCCGGCGACGTAGCCGTAGCGGTGCCGGTAGGAATGGATCACGACCTCGACGAAGTCGGGGTTGTCGAAGGCGACGGCGGTCTTCTCGAAGGTCGCCTCGTCGAAGCGCCACTCCGGCGACCACAGCTGCCACAGCAGGCGGCAGATGTCGCGGCGGTTGCGGGTCAGCCCGGCGCGGCCGCGCTCGGTGTGGAAGTAGTACTGGTACCAGAAGCGATGCTCCTGGGCCGCCGACACCGGCTCGACCGAGGCGGCGATGTTCTGGATGTTGTAGCCGGTGCAGCTGACGAGGCAGCGCACCTTCTCGGGCCACAGCGCGGCGACGATGCAGGCGGCGCGGCCGCCCCAGTCGTACCCGGCCAGCGCCGCGCGCTCGATCCCCAGCGCCTGCATGAACTGCACGAGGTCATGGCCGAGCGCCGCCTGCTCGCCCGAGCGCGGCGTCGCGTCGGACAGGAAGCGGGTGGCGCCGTAGCCGCGCAGCCACGGCACCAGTACCCGGCAGCCGTCCCTGGCCAATGCCGGCGCGACCTGGTCGTAGGCGTGGGCGTCGTAGGGAAAGCCGTGCAGCAGGATCACCGGCGGCCCGTCGTGGGGCCCGTGTTCCTGGTAGGCGACCTCGAGGAGGTCCGTGCGCGTGGTCCTGGTCTCCATGGCGCGACCTTAGCCGATGCGTCGGGCCACGAAAAAGGGCGGCCCGCGGGCCGCCCTGTCGTTTCGTGCCGGGTCGCTCAGCGCGCCGGGCAGGGGAAGACGTTCATCTCGGGGCCGAGGTCGTACACCGGCGGCACCTGGCTGATCGACGTCACCTGCGGCGAGTTCGCCCACTCGAGGGCGCGCGCGAAGCGGCCGCAGAATTCCTTGTTGTCGGTGGTCACGCGCTGCGCGGTGCGGTTCGCGAACTCGGTGACGACGGTGTCGAGGTTGAAGCGCTTGGCGCGGGCCAGCGAGGTCATGCTGCTGCCGTTGGCGACCAGCTCGCCCGAGAACTTCTGGGCGTAGGCATTGTACTGGTTGACGAAGGCGCGCGAGCCGTCGGGGTTCTGGCACTGCAGCACCGCGACGTTCAGCTGCTGGTGCAGCATGCGGGCCTTGTAGGTGGCCATCTCGGACGAATCGTAGCAGATGCCGCGGATCGCTGCCGCCGGCGGCGGGTTACCCGGGTTGGCCAACTGGTAGTCCGCGGCCGCCGGCTTCTTGGCGGGCGCCGCCGTCTGGGCCTTCTGGCCAAGCTGGCAACCGCTGAGGGCCAGACCGCCGGCGACCAGCAGTGCCGCCTGCACGAGCTTCGTGATCATCCATCAACTCCCAACGCGTTGGCCGGAAACCGCTTGCGGGTACAACACTTAGGGGCTGGTTTCAAATCCAAATCCCGTGTGCCGGCCGCCGCCACCCCCCTTGGGGCAAGCCGCCGCACCGCAAAACCGGGCCGTCAGGCCAGGGCGCGGGCCAGCGCCCGGTCGAAGATCTCGAGCCCGAGGTCGATTTCGGCCGGCTCGATGGTGATCGGCGGGGCGATGCGGAAGATGCCGAAGCCGCCGCGCACGGTGCTGGTCATCATGCCGAGTTCGAGGCACTCGCGGGCGACGCGCTGGGCGAGCTCGGGGTCGGGGGTCTTGCCGCGGCGGTCCTTGACCAGGTCGAGGCCGAGCAGCAGGCCGCGGCCGCGGACGTCGCCGATGCACTCGTAGCGCTGCTGCAGCGACTGCAGCCCGGCCTTCAGCCGGGTGCCGAGCTCGGCCGCGCGATCGGCCAGCCGGTCGCGCAGGATGACCTCGATGACCTTCAGCCCGACCGCCGCCGGCAGCGGGTCGGATGCATGGGTCGTGTAGAAGAGGAAGCCGCGGCGGGCAGCCTCGTCCTCGATCTCGGGCGTGGTCAGCATGGCGGCGAGCGGCAGCCCGGCGCCCAGCGTCTTGGACAGGGTCAGGTACTGCGGCACCACGCCGTCGCGCTGGCAGGCGAACAGCGTGCCGGTGCGCCCGAGCCCGGTCTGGGCCTCGTCGAAGATCAGCTGCATGTCGCGGGCGCGGCACATCTCGGCCAGCGCCGCCAGCCAGCCCTCCGGCGGCTCGAGCACCCCGCCCGAGCTCAGGATCGGCTCGACGATGCAGGCGGCCAGCGCGCCGGTCGACTGGCGATCGACCAGCTCGAAGCCGAACTCGAGCTCGCCGCGCCAGTCGTAGACGCCGTCCGCGCCGATGAAGCGCGAGCGGTAGGTGTCGGGCGCCGGCAGGACCAGCGAGCCGGGCAGGCCGGGGCCGTAGCCCTTGCGGCTCGACGAGTAGGTCGCCGAGGCGGCCCCGCCGGTGACGCCGTGCCATGACCGGCTCATCGCCACGACCTCGTGGCGGCCGGTCACCAGCCGCGCCATGCGCAGCGCCGCCTCGTTCGACTCGCCGCCGGTCGACACCAGCAGGACGCGGTCGAGCGCGCCGGGCGAGACCTCGGCGATCAGCGCCGCGAGGTCGACCACCGGCCGCGACAGGATGGTCGAGTAGAGGTGGTCGAGCTCGCCGATCCAGCGCCGCGCGACCGCGACGATCTCGGGATGGCTGTGGCCGAGGATCGCGCTCATCTGGCCCGAGGTGAAGTCGAGGATGCGGCGGCCGTCGGCGTCGGTGAACCAGTTGCCGGCGGCGCTCTCGGCGATCACCGGCGCGAAGGCGCCGCCGTAGCGCACGAGGTGGGCGTTGGCCTTGCGCCAGAACTCGGGGTCGCCGTTGCCGCCCACGCTCTTGCCACCCACGCTCTTGCCACCCATGTCGCTCTCCTCAGGCCAGCAAGGCCGCCCGCACCAGCGGCAGGCGGTCGTTGCCGAAGAACATCTCGTCGGCCACGAACAGCGACGGGCTGCCGAAGCCGCCGCGCGCGATCAGTTCGTCGGTGTTGGTGCGCAGCCGCGCCTTGGCGTCGTCGGAGCTCGCGGCGGCCAGCAGGCGGCCGGGATCGAGGCCGGCCCGGGTCGCGATCGCGGACAGGACGTCGTCGCGGGCGAGGTCGCGGTCGTCGCCGAAGTAGGCCTCGAAGGCGGCGGTGGCGTAGGGCACCAGCTTGCCCTCGTCGAGAGCGTGGAAGGCGCCGCGCATGCACCTGACGCTGTTCACCGGGAACACCGTGGGCGGGAAGACGATGCGCAGCCCGTACAGCCGGGCCCACGCCTGGAGGTCCCGCAGCATGTAGGCCTGCTTGCGCGGGTTGGGCCGGGCGCGGCTCTCGTAGACGGTCTGGTTGACGGCGTTGAACACGCCGCCGACCAGGATCGGCTTCCACGCGATCTCGGCGCCGACCTCGCGGGCCAGCGGCTGGATGGCGTGGAAGGCGAGGTAGGTCCACGGGCTGGAGCAGTCGAAGTAGAACTCGACCTGGCGTGCCATAGTCGTCCTCCCGATTCGTTCTGCCTTGTCGTTGCCACAGGCCGGGCCTAGAATTCAATTCCATGATGGTCATGGCTGAAAAGCCCAAGAAGAGTGCGCGAAACAAGATCGCGGTCGTGGTCCACCAGGAGAAGTCGCGGCCCGGCCGGGTCGGCGCCCTGCTCGAGCGCCGCGGCTACCAGCTCCAGCGCTTCTGCCCCAACCTCGGCTGCCAGCTTCCCCGGGACCTCGACGACTATGCCGGCGTGGTCGTGTTCGGCGGCCCGATGTCGGCCAACGATTGCGGTACCCTGGCCGGCATCAGGGGCGAGCTCGAGTGGATCCCCAAGGTGGTCGAGGCCGGCGTGCCGTTCCTCGGCCTGTGCCTCGGCGCCCAGCTGCTGACCCGGGTGGCCGGCGGCCGGGTCGCGCCGCACCCCGAGGGTCGCATGGAGATCGGCTACGCCCGGATCGAGCCGACCGAGGCCGGCCGCGCCTGGTTCCCGGGGCCGATGCGGGTCTACCAGTGGCACCGCGAGGGCATGGACATTCCCGACTGCTGCGAGCTGCTGGCGACCAACGACACCTACCCGGTGCAGGGCTTCCGCTGCGGCCCCAACGCCTTCGGCTTCCAGTTCCACCCCGAGGTCACGCTCGAGATGAAGGAGACGTGGACGCTCAACTCCGAGCGCCTGCGCGAGAGCGTCGGCCAGCCCGGCGTGCATCCGCGCGGCGTCCACCTGTCGATGCACGCGCTCTACGACCCGCCGCTCGGCCGCTGGATCGACGGCTTCCTCGACCGCTGGCTGGCGACCGACGCCCGCCCGGCCGCGGTGCCGTCACCGGCCTTCGAATTCGCCGCCGCGGCCAGCTGACCGTCGTTTCGTGACGGGTCGGGCGGGCTAGGCTAGGCTTCTTCGCCGCTGTCCCGGGAGGCCCGATGATTTCCGCTGCCCTGATCTTCGTCATCGCCTTCGTGGTCGTGGCGCTCGTGCTGGTGTTCGCCGGCGTCAAGACCGTGCCGCAGGGCACCAACTGGACCATCGAGCGGTTCGGCCGCTACACCCGCACGCTGTCCCCGGGCCTGCACCTGATCATCCCGTTCATCGACACGGTCGGCCGCCGCATGAACATGCAGGAGAGCGTGCTCGACATCCCCGGCCAGAAGGTCATCACCAAGGACAATGCCACGGTGCAGGTCGACGCCGTCGCCTTCTACCAGGTGATCGACGCGGCGCGCGCCGCCTACGAGGTCCAGAACCTGCACCAGGCGATGAGCAACCTCGCGGTCACCAACATCCGCAGCGTCATGGGCAACATGGCGCTCGACGAGGTGCTGTCGCGGCGCAACGAGATCAACGACACGCTGCTGGCGGTGATCGACCAGGCGACCAACCCGTGGGGCGTCAAGGTGCTGCGCGTCGAGCTCAAGGACATCGCCCCGCCCGAGGACCTGGTCAACGCGATGGCGCGCCAGATGAAGGCCGAGCGCGAGAAGCGCGCCACCATCCTCGAGGCCGAGGGCGTGCGCGAGGCCTCGATCAAGCGCGCCGAGGGCGACAAGCAGTCGGCCATCCTGATCGCCGAGGGCAAGCGCGAGGCGGCGTTCCGCGAGGCCGAGGCGCGCGAGCGCCAGGCCGAGGCCGAGGCCAAGGCGACGATGGTGGTGGCGCAGGCGATCGCCGGCAACGGCGTGCAGGCGACCAACTACTTCCTCGGGACCAAGTACGTCGAGGCCCTGGCCAAGATGGGCTCCAGCAACAACGCCAAGATGTTCTTCCTGCCGGTCGAGGCGGCCGGGGTGATGGCCTCGATCGCCGGCATCGGCGAGCTGGCCAAGGAGGCGCAGGCGCGCGGCGCCGCGTCCGGCGCGGAACGCCCGCGCGGCTCGGTTCCGAGCTCGGGCTGAGGCGCCGCCATGATCTTCTGGTACTGGTGGGCGATCGCCGCCGTGCTGCTCGTCTTCGAGATGCTGCTGCCGGGCGTGGTGTTCATGTTCGTGGCGATCGGCGCGGCCGCGGCCGGCGTCGCGCTGCTGGCGGTGGCGGGCCTGTCGCTCGAGTTCCAGCTGTTCGTGTTCGGCGTCGCCTCGGTCGCCTCGGCGATCGTGCTGCGGCCGACCCTCAAGCGCCTGCAGCGCGTACGCGCCCAGGACGAGACCATCAACGCGCGCGGCTCGGCGATGGTCGGGCGCACCATCGTGCTCGATGCGCCGATCCTGAACGGGCGCGGCCGCGTCCGGGTCGGCGACGGCAGCTGGACCGTGACCGGCCCCGACATGGCGGCCGGGGCGCGGGTGCGCGTCACCGCGGTCAGCGGCACCGAGCTGGCGGTCGAGCCGGCGCCCTGACGGCGCGGCGCGCAGCGCGAGGATCGCGAGGCCCGGGCCGGCCCTCAGGCCGGGGCGAGACGCGACGACGTGCCGTCGAGGAAAGCCTCGAGGGCGCGTTCGTGCGCCGCGAGCGCGAAGCCCTGCGCCGCGAGCCAGGCATCGTCGTAGTAGGTGTGGCCGTAGCGTTCGCCGCCGTCGCAGATCAGCGTCACCAGCGACCCGGTCTCGCCCGCCGCCTTCATGCGGTCGGCGAGCACGGCGAGGGCGAAGAAATTGGTGCCGGTCGAGCCGCCGACCCGGCGCCCGAGGCGGCGCGACAGCACCCGCATCGCCGCCAGCGCCTGCGCATCGGGAACCCGCATCATGTGGTCGATGACCTGGGGCAGGAACGACGGCTCGACGCGCGGACGGCCGATGCCCTCGATGCGCGACGGCAGGGCGCAGGTCACCGTGCGGTCGCCGGTGGCGAAGGCCTCGAAGAAGGCCGAGTGCTCGGGATCGGCGCCGCACAGGCGGGTGGCGAAGCGGCGGTAGCGGATGTAGCGGCCGAGCGTGGCGGTGGTGCCGCCGGTGCCGGCGCTCATCACGATCCACGCCGGCACCGGGTGCGGCTCGCGGCTCATCTGCTCGAAGATCGATTCGGCGATGTTGTTGTTGCCGCGCCAGTCGGTCGCGCGCTCGGCGTGCGTGAACTGGTCCATGTAGACGCCGCCGAGGTCGCGGGCGAGCGTCTCGGCGGCGGCGTAGATGCCCTTGCCGTCGGCGACCAGGTGGCAATGGCCGTGCTGGCGCTCGATCTCGAGGATCTTCTCCGGCGAGGTGCCGGCCGACATCACGGCATGGAAGGGCAGGCCGAGCAGGCGGGCGAAGTAGGCCTCGGAGATCGCGGTCGAGCCCGACGACGCCTCGACGATCGGGGTGTCGGCGCGGATGCGGCCGTTGCACAGGCCGTAGAGGAACAGCGAGCGGGCCAGCCGGTGCTTGAGGCTGCCGGTCGGATGGGTCGACTCGTCCTTGAGGTAGACGTCGAGACCGCCGAGGCCGGGCGCGTCGAGGCGCAGCAGGTGGGTGTCGGCGGAGCGGCGCTGGTCGTTCTGGATCGCCTCGATGGCGCGCCGCACCCAGTCGGAGTCGTCGCGGCCGGTCTCGGCCTCGCCCAGCAGGATCGGTTGGGTCATGCCCTGTCGCTCACGATTGCCGCCGCCACACGATCTTCTGGTGCCGCCCGGTGCCGGGACGGAAATCGGCGCCGGTGAGGGTCAGCCGGTCGCCCTCGAGCGCGAGCTCGCGCCGGGTCGTGACGCCGGCCAGCGCCGGATCGCTGGCGATCTCGATGGCATGGTGGACCGCGCCGTCGCGCACCGACCAGCGGCCGGCATAGGCGAGGCTGGCCGGCGGCGGCGTCGTGCTCATCAGCGTCGCGCTCAGCTCGCCGCTCGGCAGGTAGAGCAGCAGGCCGCGGGCGCGCGGGCCGAGCGGATACTCGCTCGGCCGGCCGTCGTCGTACTCGAACGACCAGCTTTCCAGCCGCCACGCGCCGACCAGATCGGACGGAGTGAGGGCGGATGGGGCGAGGTCGGCGGCGCCGGGTGTCACCCGCCGATCACCTTCTTGGCGATCATGCAGTGCACGCCCTTGTTGCCGTCGACCGTCTGGGTGACGTGCAGGTCGCCCTGCAGGCTGCACAGCATGTAGGCGTCGGCGGCCGACAGGCCGGTCTTGGCGGTGATCAGCCGGATCATGTCGCGCAGCGCTTCCTTGGCGGCGTCGTCGAGGTCGCTGTCGAAGCCGTGCGTGATCCAGTGGGTCGCGGTCTCGGCGCGCGGGTTGTTCAGCTTCATGTCCTTGCGCACGGTGAAGCGGAAGGTGCCGCTCAGCGAGGTCTCGAGCGCGGTCAGGTTGACCTCGCCGTCGCCCTGCACGCCGTGGCCGTCGCCGGTCGAGAACAGCCCGCCCTCGGCGAACACCGGCAGGTAGACCGTGCTGCCGACCTGGAAGTGCTTGTTGTCGATGTTGCCGCCGAAGGCGCGCGGCTCGACCGAGCTGCACTGGCCCCATTCCGGCGGCGGCGCCACGCCCATGATGCCGAAGAACGGCCTGAGCTCGATCTCGGTGCCCCACGGCATGGTGCAGACGCCGCGGTTGGAATCGATCGGGATGTGGGTCAGGCGGTAGAACGGGAAGTCCTCGGGCAGCGTGCCCATCAGCGGCCGCTGCACGTTCCAGCCCCAGTTGGTGCGGAACTTGATGTCCAGCACCTCGACCGCCAGGGCATCGCCGCGCTCGGCGCCCTCGACGTAGACCGGGCCGGTGAGGATGTGGCGGCCGAGATGCGGCTTCAGCGCGCCCAGGATCTCGCGGTGCTCGGGCAGGACGTTGAACGGCTCGCCGGGCAGGATCTCGGCGGCGCCCGAGACGCAGTGGATCGAGACGATGTCGCCCGACTTGACCCGCAGGGCGGGCTTCAGCTGGCTGTCGAAGTAGCCCCAGTGACAGGTTTCGGGCGACGACTGCAGTTCGTAGGTGGCCATGGATCTCCCCTTCGGCCCCGTATGAAGCACAGACCGTGCCCCGGATGCTATAGGGAGCGCCATGAACTACCGCCACGGCTACCACGCCGGGAACTTCGCCGACGTCCTCAAGCATGCCGCGCTGTGCGAGCTGCTGCGCCTGCTGACCGCCAAGGACAAGAAGCTGTTCGTGCTCGACACCCATGGCGGCGCCGGCGGCTACGACCTGTCGGGCGACGCCGCGCGCCGCACCGGCGAGGCCGAGGCCGGCATCGGCCGGCTGGCGACCGTGGCCGGCGCGGGGGGCGGGACGGTGCCGCCGGCGGTGGCGCGCTACCTCGCGGCGGTGGCGGCGTTCGACCGCAAGTTCGGCCCGCGGTCCGCGGACGCCGGCCCGGCGCCGCGGCATTACCCGGGCTCGCCGCGGCTGGTGCGCGCGGCGCTGCGGCCCGGCGACCGCTTCGTGGCCTGCGAACTGCACCCGCAGGAGGCGCTGGCGCTGAAGCGCGAGTTCGCCGGCGACCGCGCCGTCGAGGTCCGCCAGGCCGACGGCTACAAGGTGCTGAAGGCGCTGCTGCCGCCGCCGGAGCGGCGCGGGCTGGTGCTGATCGACCCGCCGTTCGAGGCGACCGACGAGTACGAGCGCCTGCTGCGCGCGGTGCGCCACGGCATGCGCCGCTTCGCCACCGGCTGCTACGCCATCTGGTACCCGGTGAAGGACGCGGCGGGCGACGCCTTCGCGCGCGAGCTGGCGGCGTTCCGGCCGCTGGTGCTGTCGCTGTCGATCGCCGGCCTGGCGCCGGGCAAGCTCGCCGAGTGCGCGGTCGCGGTGATCAACCCGCCGTGGCGCTTCGAGGAGGCGATGCGCGAGGCGCTGCCGTGGATCGCGGCGGCGCTCGGCCCCGCGGTCAGCGCCCGCGTCGCCGTGCCGCCAGCCAGCGCGCCGGCTCCGGCGTCAGGAGCGTGATCGCGAACGAGGCGACGCACAGCGCCGCCCCGGCCAGGATCGCGCCGGTGTAGGAGCCGAAGAAATCGTAGGCGTAGCCGGCCGCCGGCGCGCCCAGCAGGGCGCCGAAGGCGACGCCGGAGTACAGCGCGCCCAGCACCGAGCCCAGCGCGCGGCCGCCGAAGTAGTCGGCCGCCAGCGACGGCGCGATCGCGACGAAGCCGCCGTAGAAGGCGCCGAACACCAGCGCGAACACGATCAGCGCCCAGGCGCTGCTCGACAGCGACCACATCACCAGCATCGCGCCGGCGCCGATGTACATCAGCCCGAACGAGTGCTTGCGGCCGAGCCAGCCGGTGACGCTGGCGAACAGGAAGCGGCCGACCGTGCTGCCGACGCCCAGCAGCACGATCAGCATGACGCCGAAGGCCTCGCCCAGCCCGACGTCGCGGGCGTAGGGCGCGAGGTGGACGAACGGCGCGAACAGGCCGAACGACAGCAGCAGCGCGCCGACGTAGATCGCCCAGAACGGGCCGCTGCGCACCGCCTCGCCGAGGGTCAGGCCGGGCGGGACGGTGCCGGCGCCGCCGGGCGGCGGCGGGTCGCCGTCGGGCGTCAGGCCGTAGCGCTCCGGCGCCGGCCGCACCAGCACGCCCGAGATCGCGGCGCCGATCGCGGTCAGGGCGGCCATGGCGAGCCAGGTCTGGCGCCAGCCGATCTCGTGGATCAGGGCGTGGGCGAGCGGCGCGCCGACCAGCGTGCCGACGCCGATGCCGGCCACCGCGATGCCGCTGGCGGCGCCGCGGCGGCGCACGAACCAGCGCTGCACGGCGGCGACGCTCGGCACGTAGGACAGGCCGATGCCGACCCCGACGCCCAGCCCGTAGCCGGCATAGACCTGCCACAGCGCGGTCGCCTGCGACGCCGCCACCAGCCCGGCGGCGATCAGCAGCAGGCCGCCGATCACCACCGGCCGCGGCCCGGTGCGGTCGGCGACCAAGCCGGCCGGGAAGCCGAGCAGGAAGTAGAGGAAGGCCGAGATCGAGAACACCAGCGCGGTCTCGCCGCGGCGGGCGCCGAACTCGCTCTCGAGCACGCCGAAGAAGGCGGCGAAGGAATAGGCGACGGCGTAGCCCGTCAGCATGCACAGGAACGCCCCCGCGACCACCCACCAGCCGGGGAACACCCTGCGGGTCACTTGCGGTCGCCGCGCTTCTTGCCGTTCTCCGGGCGCCAGCCCCACAGCTTGTGCGCCGCCTCGACGATCCGCGGGTCGAGCGGCGGCGGCTCGGCGTCGACGCCGCGGCCGAGCTGGTCGGCGACGATGCGCAGGCCGGCGAGGCGGGCATGCGGCTTGCTGTCCGACGCCACCACGTGCCACGGCGCGTGGGCCGTGTCGGTGCGTTCCAGCATGTCGCCGTAGGCCTCGATGTAGTCGTCGCGGCGGGCGATGTTGCGGAAGTCCTCCAGCCCGATCTTGTAGTGCTTGTGCGGGCTTTCCAGCCGGTCGATCATGCGCTTCTTCTGCTCCCCTGCGCTGACGTGCACCAGGAGCTTGACGATAAGCACCCCGTCGTCCGCGAGCTGACGCTCGAACTCGTTGATCTCGTTGTAGGCGCGCCGCCATGCCGCCTCGTCGCAGAAGCCCTCGACCCGCTCGACCAGCACGCGGCCGTACCAGGTGCGGTCGAAGATCGCCCAGCTGCCGGGCGCGGGCAGGCGGGTCCAGAAGCGCCACAGCCAGTGGCGGCCCTGTTCTTCCGGCGTCGGCGCGCCGATCCGCCAGACGTGCGTCGACTTGGGCTCGAGGCCCTCGACCAGGCGCTCGATCATGCCGCCCTTGCCGGCGGCGTCCCAGCCGTCGAGCCCGATCAGCACGCGGCCGCCGGTGCGCAGGTGGTGGATCTGGAGGTCGAGCAGGCGGTGCTGCAACTGCTCCAGCTCCTGCTCGTAGGCCTTCTTGTCGAGCGGGCCGTCGATCATCTCGATCGCGTCCAGGTTCGGCCAGCGTGCCATGGGCTTCGTTTCCTCCACAATGGATGGTGCCAGTGCGCGACTCCCGAGGCAATTGACAGAGTCCGGCGCTCCGACGACTAATCGCTCACCGATGGCCGAAGCCGAAACCGAACCCACGATTCGCTACACGCAACGCGCCGGCAAGCCCGTGATCGAGGTCGCCGGCACGTGGACGGTGTTCAGCCTGCGCGACATCCACCGCAAGGCCCAGGCGGCGCTGCGCGCCGCCGGCGCGGCGCGCGGCGGCAGCCTGATCGATGCGCGGAACGTGCAGCGGCTCGACACCGCCGGGGCGCTCGAGATCCTCAAGCTCTGCGGCGGCGACGGCAGCGGCAAGGGCGTGGAGGTCGAGCCCGCCAACCCGTCGCAGGCCGACCTGTTCAGGGTCGTGCAGGCCAACATGACGCCGGCGCCGCCGGCCCGCCGCGAGCGCTGGATCGCGCAGTGGCTGGAAGAGGTCGGCCGCACCGCGGTGCATTTCTACGAGCAGGTGATCAACCTGCTGTCGTTCTTCGGCGAGATCCTGGTCACCTTCGTCGAGGCGGTGGCCCGGCCCAAGCGCTTCCGGCCCAACGCCGTGGTCCAGCAGATGTACGAGGTCTGGATCCGCGCCCTGGTGATCGTCGGCGTGCTGTGCTTCCTGATCGGCGTCGTCATCGCCTACCAGGGCGTGCAGCAGCTGAAACAGTTCGGTGCCGAGACCTTCACCGTCGAGGCGGTCGGCATCGGCATGTTCCGCGAACTGGGCGTGCTGCTGACCGCGATCATCGTGGCCGGCCGCTCGGGCAGCGCCTTCACCGCCCAGATCGGCACCATGCAGGTCAACCAGGAGGTCGATGCCATGCGCACGATCGGCCTCAACCCGATCGAGTGGCTGGTGCTGCCGCGCATCACGGCGCTGGTCATCTGCCTGCCGCTGCTGACCTTCTGGGGCGACATGGCGGGGCTGCTGGGCGGCGCGGTCGCCTGCACCTTCTACCTCGACTTCACCTTCGTGCAGTTCTTCGCCCGGCTGCGCGACACGGTCGGGGCATGGCACTTCTACACCGGCATGATCAAGGCGCCGGTGTTCGGCGCGGTGATCGCCACGATCGGCTGCTTCGAGGGCCTGCAGGTCCGCGGCAGCGCCGAGAGCGTCGGCCAGCTGACCACCAAGTCGGTGGTCGAGGCGATCTTCTGCGTGATCGTGCTCGACGCCATCTTCTCGATCATCTTCCTGCTCGCGGGCGTGTGATGGCCGATACCGCCGCCCCCAACGCCGCCCCCAAGTCGGTGCTGGCCGACGAGCAGCTGGAGAACAGGCCGCCGACCGCGCCGCTGCACGAGGGCGGCCAGCTGGTCGATCACCGCGACGGCCGCGACGTCGTGCTGCGCCTGCGCGGGGTGCGCACCCAGTTCGGCGACAAGGTCATCCACGACAAGCTCGACTTCGACATGTTCCGCGGCGAGATCGTCGGCCTGGTCGGCGGCTCGGGCACCGGCAAGTCGGTGCTGCTGCGGACCATCATCGGGCTGAACCGCCACGTCGCCGGCACCATCGAGATGCTGGGCAAGGACACCGCGACGCTGAGCGGCGTGGCCGAGCGGGCGATGCTGGCGCGCACCGGGGTGCAGTTCCAGGACGGTGCCCTGTTCTCGTCGCTGAGCGTCACCGAGAACGTGATCGTACCGATCCGCGAGCACGCCCAGATCGAGGAGCAGACGATGCGCGACATCGCCGCGCTCAAGGTGGCGATGGTCGGCCTGCCGCCGGACACCGGCGACAAGAAGCCGTCGGAACTGAGCGGCGGCATGCGCAAGCGCGCCAGCCTGGCCCGCGCCCTCGCGCTCGACCCGGAACTGCTGTTCCTCGACGAGCCGACCGCCGGCCTCGACCCGATCGGCGCCGGTCACTACGACGAACTCGTGCGCGGATTGAGCCGCAGCCTCGGCCTCAGCATCCTGATGGTCACCCACGACCTCGACAGCCTGAACGCCATCTGCGACCGGATCGCCGTCCTCCTCGACAAGCGTGTCGTGGTGGGTACCATGCAGGAACTGCTGTCCTACGATCATCCGTGGGTCCGGGAATACTTCCACGGACCCCGCGGGCGCGCGGCACGGCACGAGGAGTAGAACGGGCCAGATGGAAAGAAGATCGCCCTACGTGCTGATCGGCGCCGCGATGATCCTGTTCCTCGCGGCGGTCGCGGGCTTCGTCGTCTGGAAGCTCCGGGCCGGCGACCGCACGGCCTACGCCTACTACAACATCCTGTTCTCGGGCGACGTCCAGGGCCTGACCGTGGATTCGCCGGTGTTCTACCGCGGCCTGCGGGTCGGCCGGGTGGCCAACATCCAGCTGACCTCGCGGCTCGACAACTCGCGCGGCCGCGAGCGCCTCAGCGAGAAGATCGAGGTCACGGTGGCGGTCGACTGGACGATCGACATCCGCGAGCGCTCCTACGCGGTGTTCGAGAAGCCGTTCATCGCCGGCGCGCCGTTCATCCAGATCGTCGGCCGCCTCGACGTCGACCAGGTCAAGCCCAAGCACCGGCTCGGCCAGACGCCCTACCCGGAGATCCGCGAGGGCGCCTCGTTCCTGCAGGCGACCTCGACCTCGGCCCAGGAACTGCTGACCAAGGCCAGCACCACGGTCGACCGCCTGAACGACCTCTTGAGTCCCGACAACGTCGGCGCCGTTGGCGACACGCTGCGCAACCTCGCCAACATCAGCGCCGCCCTGTCGAAGCAGGAAGGCAACATCCAGCAGACCTTCGCCGACCTGCCGGGCGCGATCTCCGACTTCCGCAAGACCCTCGACAAGGTCAACGGTCTGAGCGAGTCGCTGAACCTGATGGCGACCGAGCTGGGACCGCAGGATGCCGCGTCGCGCAAGGCGCTGGCCGGCAAGGAGCCGAGCGAGCTCAACAGGACGATCACCGAGGCCCGGGTGGCGCTGAAGAACATCGACAGCGCCGCCAGCCAGCTCGCCAAGCTGGTCGGCGACATCAAGGGACCGGTCAAGAACTTCTCCGACGTCGGCCTCAGCGAACTCGCGCAGACGATCCGCGAGCTGCGCCAGCTGACCGCCAACCTCAACGTCATCGCGACCCGGCTGGAGCGCGACCCGGCCGGCTTCGTGTTCGGCGGCAAGCAGGGATACTCGCCGAAATGAACCTCCGCCTGTTGGCCGCCGCGGCGGCCGCGCTCGTCCTGTCCGGCTGCCAGCTGATCGACGCCGCGACCGAGACCCAGGACCTCTACACGGTCACCCCCAAGAGCACCTTCGATCCCAACCTGCCGGCGGTCTACTGGCAGCTCGCGGTCGAGGCGCCGGCGGCGGCGGCCAACCTCAACACCGGCCGCATCGCGCTGGCCATGACGCCGACCTCGACCGACTACTACGCCAAGTCGGCGTGGACCGACCGGGCGCCGCTGATGGTCCAGACCCGGATCGTCGATTCGTTCGAGAACACCCGCAAGATCGTCGCGGTGGCGCGCGAGTCGATCGGCATCCAGCCGAACTACGTGCTGCAGCCCGACCTGCGCAACTTCGAGGCGATGTACTACTACGGCAAGCCGCCGATCGTGCGGGTCCGCATCATCTCCAAGCTGGTGCGCATGCCGGAGCGGCAGATCATCGGCGTGTCGTCGTTCGAGCGCTGCGTCCGCGCCCGCGGCGATAGCGTGCCGCAGGTCGTGCAGGCGTTCGACCAGGCGCTGGGCAGCGTGATCAAGCGGCTGGTGGCGTGGACGCTGCGCACGCCGCCGGCGCGGCCGCCGGGCGATGCCGCGCCCTACGACATCGAGCGCTTCCGCAACCCGTCGAACATGGTGATCGACAGCGAGAACTGCCCCAAGGGCAACGACGCGTCGAACGTC
Source organism: uncultured Reyranella sp. (assembly GCA_964420105.1). GTDB lineage: Bacteria > Pseudomonadota > Alphaproteobacteria > Reyranellales > Reyranellaceae > Reyranella. The sequence goes on along the minus strand of CAYQRL010000001.1, from coordinate 13,176 downwards.
CCGCTGACCGACGAGTGAGGAAGCGCGGCGGGGCCGCGCGCGAACGCGCCGCCCCGGCGTGACGGCTCGCGCCTAGGCGCGCTTCTCGACCATCTTCCAGGCGAGGTCGGCCATCGCCTTGGCGCGGTTGCCGTACTTCGTCGCCGACTCCGACGAGGCGTTGCCGTCGAGGCCGCGCTTGTAGACGCCCTGCACGATGGCGGCGAGGCGGAACAGCGAGAAGGCCAGGTAGAAGTCGAAGAACGGCACGTCCTTGCGGCCGGTGCGGCGGGCGTAGGCGGCGAGGTACTCGTCCTGGGTCGGGATGCCGAACGCCTTGAGGTCGACGCCGGCGTAGCCGCCGGAGGCGCCGAAGCCCTCGCCGAAGTGGTACATCATGCAGTTGTAGCCGAGGTCGGCGAGCGGGTGGCCGAGCGTCGACAGTTCCCAGTCGAGCACGGCGATGACGCGCGGCTCGGTCGGGTGGACGATGGTGTTGCCGAGGCGGTAGTCGCCGTGGTTGATGCGGGTCTCGTCCCCCGGCGGGATGTTCTCCGGCAGCCACTGCTTGAGCCGCTCCATCGCCTCGATGTGCTCGGTGCGGGCGAGGTCGTACTGGCTCGACCAGCGCCCGATCTGGCGCTGTACGTACTGGCCCTCGCGGCCGTAGTCGCCGAGACCGACGGCGCGGTAGTCGACGTTGTGGATGCGGGCCAGCACGTCGTTCATCGAATCGAAGATCCTGCCGCGGTCGGCCGGCGAGATGCCCGGCATCTTCGGGTCGGCGAGGATGCGGCCGGGCAGGAACTGCATGATGTAGAAGGCGGTGCCGATGACGCCGTCGTCCTGGCACAGCGCGTAGGGCTTCGGCACCGGCACGTCGGTGTTGTCCGACAGCGCCTTGATCACCCGGTACTCGCGATCGACCTGGTGGGCCGAGGGCAGTAGCTTGCCGGGCGGCTTCTTGCGCAGCACGTACTGGCGGCCGTTGCCGTCGGTCAGGTGGAAGGTCGGGTTGCTCTGGCCGCCTTCGAACTGCAGCACCGAGAGCGGGCCGCGGAAGTCCTCGACGTTGGCCTTCATGTAGTCGGCGAGCCGGGCCACGTCGAACACGTGGGCGGCGCGCACCGGCGTCAGGTTGTCGGGAAGCTGGGACATCGGGAACCCTTGCTGGCTGGCGGATCGCGGAAGGGACTTAGTTGACCTGGCGCTGCTTGTCGCCCCAATACGGCTTGCGCAACTCGCGCTTCAAAATCTTGCCGGTCGGGTTGCGGGGCAGCGCGTCGATGAAGTCGACCGACTTGGGCAGCTTGTAGCCGGCGATGCGCTCGCGCGCCCAGTCGATCAGCTCGCCCTCGCGCAGCTCGGCGCCGGGCTTCCTCACCACCACCGCCTTGACCGCCTCGCCCCAGCGCGGGTCGGGCACGCCGATCACCGCGACGTCGGCGACCGCCGGGTGGCCGAACAGGGCGCTCTCGACCTCGGCCGGGTAGATGTTCTCGCCGCCCGAGACGATCATGTCCTTCACCCGGTCGTAGATGAACAGGTAGCCCTTGTCGTCGAGGTATCCGGCGTCGCCGGTGAAGAACCAGTCGCCCTGGATCGCGCGCCTGGTGGCGTCGGGCAGGTTCCAGTAGCCGCCCATGACCTGCGGCGAGCGCACCGCGATCTCGCCGACCTGGCCCGGCGCGAGGTCCTGGCCGTCGTCGCCGACGATGCGCAGCTCGACGCCGTCCTGGGCGTAGCCGCACGACAGCAGCTTCCTGGCGTCGTTGGGGTCGTGGTCCTCGGGCGGCAGCAGCGTGATCGCGCCGGTCGTCTCGGTCAGGCCGTAGACCTGCTGGAAGCCGCAGGGGAAGATCTGCATCGCCTGGCGCAGCAGCTCGGACGGGATCGGCGCGGCGCCGTAGACGATCAGCTTCAGGCTCGACAGGTCGGTCTCGCGGATCTGCGGCGCCTGGACCAGGAACAGGATCATCGCCGGCACCAGGATGATGACCTCGATGCGCTCGCGCTGGATGGTCTCGAGGATCTCGGCCGGCACGAACTCGCGCATCACGTGGTTGGTGGCGCCGGAATAGAGCCCGGCGATGCCCCAGCCGGCGCCGCCGATGTGGAACATCGGCAGGCACACGAGGTTGGGCACGCCCGGGCCCAGCAGCCAGGTCCGGGTCCAGCGCGGCATCATCCACGAGAAGTTGCGGTTGGTGAGCTCGGCGCCCTTGGGCAGGCCGGTGGTGCCGCTGGTGTAGAACTGGACCGCGGTGTCGTCGGGCGAGGCCGGCAGCCCGGGGTCGGCGTCGCCGTGGCGGTCGCGCCACGACTCGTAGGATTCCCAGGCCGGGTGCGGCGCGCCCAGCGCCACCACCTTGCGCACCGTCTTGAGTTCGTCGCGGATCTTCTCGATCACCGGGAAGAACTCCTCGCCGACGAACAGGATCTCGGCGCGGGCGTCGTTGACGATGTGCTGGACCTCGGGCGCGGCCAGACGCCAGTTGACCGAGACCATCGCCGCGCCGGCCTTGGAGGCGCCGAACAGCAGTTCGAAGAAGTGGTCGCTGCTCTTGTCGAGGTGGGCGACGCGGCTGGCCCGTTGCAGGCCCTCGGCGATCAGCCCGTTGGCGACCCGGCTGGCGGCGCGGTCGAGCGCGCCGTACGAGGTGGTGCGGCCGGCGAACACCAGGGCGGGGGCGTCGGGCCGCTCGGCCGCGTGCCGCCGCACGATGTCTGCCAGGCTGATGAGATCGTCGCTCATGGTGCGTTTCCCTGCGGTCTCTTGGCCGTTCCGGTCACAGAATGGCGCCGGCATCTTCGGTTGTTTGGGCGTGATTTCAAGGCCTTGATCGCCTACTCTCGGTCCGGCCCGATGGACCTTCCGAGAGTGAAATGAACAAGCGCATTCTGGTGACCGGAGGCGCAGGCTTCCTCGGCTCGCACCTGTGCGAGCGCCTGCTCGCCGCCGGCAACGACGTGCTGTGCGTCGACAACTACTTCACGGGCACCAAGCAGAACGTCGCCGCTTGCCTCGACAACCCGCGGTTCGAGCTGATGCGCCACGACGTGACGTTCCCGCTCTACGTCGAGGTCGACGAGATCTACAACCTCGCCTGCCCGGCGTCGCCGATCCACTACCAGCACGACCCGGTGCAGACGACCAAGACCAGCGTGCACGGCGCCATCAACATGCTGGGCCTGGCCAAGCGCACCCGCGCCAAGATCTTCCAGGCCTCGACCAGCGAGGTCTACGGCGACCCGACCGTCCACCCGCAGGTCGAGAGCTACCGCGGCAACGTCAACCCGCTGGGCCCGCGCGCCTGCTACGACGAGGGCAAGCGCTGCGCCGAGACGCTGTTCTTCGACTACTGGCGCCAGCACCGGCTGCGCATCAAGGTGGCGCGCATCTTCAACACCTACGGCCCGCGCATGCATCCCAACGACGGCCGCGTGGTGTCGAACTTCATCGTGCAGGCGCTGCAGGGCGAGGACATCACGATCTACGGCGACGGCATGCAGACCCGCGCCTTCTGCTACGTCGACGACCTGATCGACGGCTGGCTGCGCCTGATGGACCACACGCCCGACGACTTCACCGGCCCGGTCAACCTCGGCAACCCGGTCGAGATGCCGATCCGCCACCTCGCCGAGAAGGTGGTCGAGCTGGTCGGCGGCAAGTCGAGGGTGGTGGCGGCGCGGCCGCTGCCGGTCGACGACCCGCTGCAGCGCTGCCCGGACATCTCCCTGGCGCGCGACGTGCTGAAGTGGGAACCGAAGGTGCCCCTCGAGGAGGGGCTGAAGAAGACCATCGCCTACTTCGACGGTCTCCTGCGCAACAACGACCGGGTCAGCCGGGTCGGGCGCTAGCCCGGGGCAGCGGGGAACAAGGCTCCCCCGCTGCGCCCGGGACGGGCCTTACTGCGCGGCGACGCCGCGCGGCAGGGCGTTGACCACCGAGCGGCGGCCCGACGTCATCTCGTCGTGGATCCACTTGTAGGTCTTCTCCATGCCGTCCTCGAGGCGGATGGAGGGGGCCCAGTTCATCAGCTTCTTGATCAGCGTGTTGTCGCTGTTGCGGCCGCGCACGCCCTTGGGGGCGTCGAGCTTGTAGGAGCGCTTCAGCTTCACGCCGGCGATCTTCTCGACGATGTCGACCAGGCGGTTGATGCTGACCAGCTCGTCGCTGCCGATGTTCAGCGGCTCGACGATGTCGCTCTCGAGCAGGCGGATGGTGCCGTCGGTGCAGTCGTCGATGTACATGAACGAGCGAGTCTGCTCGCCGTCGCCCCAGATCTCGATCTCGTGCTTGCCCGACAGCTTGGCGGCGATGACCTTGCGGCAGATCGCGGCCGGGGCCTTCTCGCGGCCGCCGTCGTAGGTGCCCTCGGGGCCGTAGACGTTGTGGTAGCGGGCGATGCGGGTGGCGAGGCCGTAATCCTCGCGGTAGTGGCGGGCCATGCGCTCGCTGAACAGCTTCTCCCAGCCGTAGCCGTCCTCCGGCATCGCCGGGTAGGCGTCCTCTTCCTTCAGCGCGGTGACGTCGGCGCGGGTCTGCTTCTCGCCGTTGTAGACGCAGGCCGACGACGAGTAGAAGAAGCGCTGGGTGCCGAATTCCTTGGCGGCGACCAGCATGTGGGTGCTGATCAGCACCGACAGCATGCACTCGGCCTTGTGGGTCTCGATGAAGCCCATGCCGCCCATGTCGGCGGCGAGGTTGTAGATCGTGTGGGCGTCCCTGGCGGCGGCGCGGCAGGGCTCGAGCAGGGCGAGGTCGCCGACCTGGTTCTCGACGCCCGGGGTCTTCTGGTACCACTCGTCGAGCGGCTTGACGTCGACGGCGCGGATCCTGGTGTGGCCGCGCTGCTGCAGGACACGGACCAGGTGGCCACCGATGAAGCCACCGGCACCGGTGACGACGACGAGATCGTTCTTCGACATTGACGGGCCTTTCACGCGGAAGAGAGGGCTTTTATCCGGTTTTTCAACGACTTGCGACGCGGGTCACGGGACGTCGGAACGATCCGCGGCCAGCCGGTCGGCGCGATTGGCTGTCGTTTGCTCGCCTCGCGCGGTTCCGTCAAGTCGTCGCTGGCCGGCCGGGCGTGGACGATATCTGCCCGATGACTGCAATCGAGACGCGGAAATTCAGTGGTCCGGGCGAAAAAACTCACTTATAACAATCACATAGGCCACCCTCTGGCCCTCCCAGGCACCGTGCTGGCCGAGATCACCCCCGTCATCCTGACCTACAACGAATCCGCCAACATCGCCCGCTCGCTGGAGCGGCTGGCGTGGGCGCGCGAGGTCGTGATCGTCGACAGCCACTCGACCGACGACACCCTGGCGATCGCCGCCCGCTTCGCCAACGTCCGGGTGGTGCAGCGGCCGTTCGACACCCATTCGCGGCAGTGGCGGTTCGCGGTCGAGGAGACCGGGATCACCAGCGACTGGGTGCTGCGGCTCGACGCCGACTACATGGTCGAGCCGGCGCTGCGCGACGAGATCGCCGCGCTCCGGCCCGACCCGGCGACCGCGGCCTGCGAGATCGCCTTCACCTACTGCATCGAGGGCCGGCCGCTCAGGGCCTCGCTCTACCCGGCGCTGCCGGTGCTGTTCCGCCGCGGCCGCGGCCGCTTCGAGCAGGACGGCCACACCGAGAAACTCAGGATCGACGGGCCGGTGGTCAAGCTGCGCAACCGGCTGCTGCACGACGATCGCAAGAGCCTCGAGCGCTGGCTGCAGTCGCAGGCCCGCTACCAGGCCCAGGAGGCCGAGAAGCTGGCGAGCCGGCCGTGGTCGCAGCTGTCGTGGCCCGACCGCATCCGCAAGACCCGCCTGCTCGGGCCGCTGGCCGTGCTGGTCCACTGCCTGGTGGTCAAGCGGCTGGTGTTCGACGGCACGGCGGGGCTGCTCTATACCGCCCAGCGGGTGACCGCCGATATCATCCTCTCCATGCAGCTCCTGCGACGCGACCTCGATCGATGACCTACATCCTCGGCCTCAACGCCTACCACGCCGACGCCGCCGCCTGCCTCGTCAAGGACGGCACGCTGGTCGCCGCCGTCGAGGAAGAGCGCTTCCGCCGCATCAAGCACTGGGGCGGCTTCCCCAGCGAGGCGATCCGCTACTGCCTGGCCGAGGCCGGCATCGAGCTGGGCGACGTCGATCACGTCGCCGTCAACAGCGACAACCGCGCCAACCGCTGGCGCAAGCTGTTCTACGTCGCGACCTCGGGCGTCAGCCCGTCCTACGTGCTGAGCCGCCTGCGCCAGCGCGGCGAGCGCGCCGACATCGCGGGCAACCTCGCGACGCACCTGCCGGAGCAGAACTTCCGCGGCGCCGTCCACGCCGTCGAGCACCACCTCTGCCACCTCGCCTCGGCGTTCCTGGTGTCGCCCTACGACAAGGCGGTGGCGATCTCGGTCGACGGCTTCGGCGACTTCTCGTCGGCGGCGTGGGGGCTGGGGCAGGGCGGCGAGATCACGGTCGACGGCCGCGTCTTCTTCCCGCATTCGCTGGGCGTGTTCTACGAGGCGATGACGCAGTTCATCGGCTTCCCGCACTACGGCGACGAGTACAAGGTGATGGGGCTGGCGCCCTACGGCGAGCCGCGCTTCGTCGACCAGATGAAGGAGATCGTGCGGCTCAACACCGACGGCCGCTTCGAGCTCGACCTGCGCTTCTTCCGCCACGCCTCGGGCGAGGGCGCCAACTACCAGGTCAAGGACGGCATCCCGTCGGGCGGCCGGCTGTGGAGCGACGCGCTGGCCGAGCTGCTGGGCCCGGCGCGCGATCCCAAGGAGCCGCTCGAGGACCGCCACCGCGACATCGCGCGCTCGGCCCAGGTCACCTACGAGAACGCGTTCTTCAACCTGCTGGCCGCCACCCACCGCCGCTACGGCAGCGACGCCGTCGTGCTGGCCGGCGGCTGCGCCTACAACTCGGTCGCCAACGGCAAGGTGCTGGAGCGCTCGCCGTTCCGGAAGCTGTACGTGCAGTCGGCGGGCGGCGACGCCGGCGGCGCGATCGGCGCGGCGTTCGCGACCTGGCACCGGCTGGGCGGGCAGCAGGCGCGCCGCCACTTCGTCATGGACCACGCCTACTGGGGGCCGTCCTACACGCCCGACCAGGTGGCGCAGGCGATCGCGGCGCGGCGCGCCGACTTCGACGCCGAGGGCTGCACCATCGAGCGCATCGCCGACGAGGCGACGCTGTGCCGGCAGACCGCCCAGGAGATCTCGCTCGGCAAGGTCATCGGCTGGTTCCAGGGCCGGCTGGAGTGGGGACCGCGCGCGCTCGGCAACCGCTCGATCCTGGGCGACCCGCGCCGCGCCGACATGAAGGACATCCTCAACCTCAAGATCAAACGCCGCGAGTCGTTCCGCCCGTTCGCGCCGTCGATCCTGCGCGAGGCCGTGCCGGAGTGGTTCGAGACCGACGACGACGTGCCGTTCATGATGCAGGTCTTCCGCATCCGCGAGGAGCGCCGCAAGGACATCCCGGCGGTCACCCACGTCGACGGCACTGGCCGGCTGCAGACCGTGACCTGGGCCGGCAACCCGCGCTACGCCCGGCTGATCGAGGCGTTCCGCGACATCACCGGCGTGCCGATCGTGCTCAACACCAGCTTCAACGAGAACGAACCGGTGGTGTGCCGGCCCGAGGAGGCGATCGACTGCTTCCTGCGCACCAAGATGGACGTGCTCGTGCTGGGCGACACGCTGATCCGGCGATGATCGCCTTCACCGTCAACGGCCGCCCGGTCCGCGTCGACGCCGAGCCCGACAAGCCGCTGCTGTGGGTGCTGCGCGAGGACCTCGACATCGTCGGGCCGAAGTTCGGCTGCGGCGTCGCCGCCTGCGGCGCCTGCACCGTCCACGTCGATGGCGAGGCGGTGCGCTCGTGCGCGCTGCCGGCCAGCGCGGTGGCGGGCAAGACCGTGACCACGATCGAGGGCCTGCCGAAGGCGGACGGCACCCTGCACGCCGTGCAGCGCGCGTGGATCGAGGCGCAGGTGCCCCAGTGCGGCTACTGCCAGCCCGGCTTCATCATGGCGACGGCGGCGCTGCTGGCCGCCAACCCGCGGCCGACCGACCGCGAGGTCGACGAGGCGCTGTCCAACCTGTGCCGCTGCGGCACCTACGGCGCCGTCCGCCGCGCCATCCAGCGCGCCGTCACGCTGCTGCAGGGCGCGCCATGAAGTGGACGCGGCGCAAGGCGATCGTCGGCGGCATCGTCGCCGGCGGCGTGCTGGGCGTCGGCTTCTGGTTCGCGCGCGAGCGCGACCGGCTGGGCAGCCGCACCCTGTTCAACGTCGGCGCCGACGAGGAAGGCCTGCACGGCTGGGTCAAGATCACGCGCGACGACCGCGTCGTGGTGGCGGTGCCGCGGGCCGAGATGGGGCAGGGCGTGCAGACCGCGCTGGCGGCGCTGGTCGCCGAGGAGATGGACGCGCGCTGGGACCAGGTCCGGGTCGAGGACCCGCCCGAGCACGCCGTCTACCGCAACGTCGAGATCCTGATCGACGGCCTGCCGTTCTCGCCCGAGGAAGCCGGCACGGTGGTCGAGGTCGCGCACTGGATGGCCGGCAAGCTCGGCGGCGTGCTCGGCGTGTCGGCGACCGGCGGCTCGACCTCGGTGCGCGATGCCTGGAAGCCGATGCGGGTCGCCGGCGCGGTGGCGCGCGACCTGCTGCTGCGCGCGGCCAGCGCCAGGTCCGGCATCCCGCTCGACGACCTGGTCGCGAGCGAGGGCGAGATCCGGCGCCGCGACGGCACGCCGGTGGCGCGCTTCGGCGAGCTGGTCGGGCTGGTCGGCGCGCTCACGCCGATGGCGGTGCCGACGCTCAAGCAGCCGTCCGAGTTCCGCCTGATCGGCAAGCCGCTGCCGCGGCTCGATGTCCCGGCCAAGGTGACCGGGCAGGCGACCTTCGGCATCGACGTGCGGCTGCCCAACATGCTCTACGCCGCGGTGCTGAACGCGCCGACCTTCGGGGGCGACGCCACCGGCTTCAAGCTCAAGGGCGCGCAGCCGGCGGGGATCGAGACCGTGACCTACGTGCCGGGCGGCATCGCCGCGATCGGCGCGAGCTGGTGGCGCGCCAACAAGCTGCTGTCCGAGGGCATCGACGTCCAGTGGCAGCCGGGACCGGCGCCGACGCTGGAGAGCCGCGAGCTGTGGAACCGCTTCGAGGCGCTGCTGCAGGACGGCGACCCGGCGCTCACCCGCACGCTGGGCGAGGAACGCAAGGCCGCGACGGCGCGGCCGTTCGAGGCGACCTACCGCGCGCCGTACCTCGCCCACACCACGATGGAGCCGATGAACTGTACCGCCCGGGTGCAGAAGCGCGACGGCAAGACGAGGGTCGAGGTCTGGATGCCCAACCAGTCGCCGACCCTGGTGCGGCTGGTGGCGGCCAAGACCGCCAACGTGCCGCAGGCCGCGGTCGAGGTGCACACGACCTTCCTCGGCGGCGGCTTCGGCCGGCGCGCCGAGGTCGACCTGGTGCGCCAGGCGGTGACCTGCGCGCTGGCGGTGCCGGAACGGCCGGTGCAGGTGCTGTGGTCGCGCGAGCAGGACATCCGCCACGACTTCTACCGGCCGATGGCGCTGGCGCGGTGGCGGGCGACGCTCGACGTGGCGGGGGCCGAGCCGACGCTGGTGAGCGTCGCCAAGCGCCAGGTCGCGCAGTCGCCGACCGACCAGTTCCCGGCCCGCATCCTCGGCGTCACGCCGCGTGGCAAGCCCGAGGGCAACGCGGTCGAGAACCCGCCCTACGCCTTCCCGTCGTACAGGCTGGAAGCGGTGGTGCCGGACGTGGCGGTGCCGGTCGGCTTCTGGCGCTCGGTCGGCCATTCGCACACCGCCTTCTTCGACGAGAGCTTCGTCGACGAGCTGGCGCTGCAGCTGAAGAAGGATCCGCTGGCGTTCCGGCGCGAGCTGCTGGCCGGCAAGCCGCGCTTCCTCGCCGTGCTCGAGCGCGCCGCGCGCGAGGCCGGCTGGGGCACGCCGCTGCCGCCGGCCAGCGGTCGCGGCATCGCGCTGCGCGCCTCGTTCGGCTCGATCGTGGCCCAGGTCGCGCAGGTCACCGTGCCCGACGGCAAGTCGATCCGCGTCGATCGCGTCACCTGCGCCATCGACTGCGGGCCGGTGGTCAACCCGGCGATCGTGCGCGCCCAGATGGAGAGCGGCATCGTCTACGGCCTGTCGGCGGCGCTGTACGGCGAGATCACGCTGGCCAACGGCGCGGTCGAGCAGTCGAACTTCACCGACTACGACGCGGTGCGGCTGGCCGACGCGCCGGCGATCGCGGTCCACATCGTCGACAACCCGGCCGGCCCGATCGGCGGCGTCGGCGAACCCGGCACCCCGCCGATCGCCCCGGCCGTCGCCAACGCGGTGTTCGCCGCGACCGGCAAGCGACTGCGCAGCCTGCCGCTGCGCCTGGCCTGAGAGGCTGCAATGTCCGAGATCGAGAGCCGTCTCCACGACAGCTTCGCGCGCCACGGCCTGATGACCACGATGGGCGCCACGCTGCGCCTCGTCGCGCCGGGCCGGACCGAGATCGCGGTGACGCCGTCGCCGGCGATCACCCGGGAGCACGGCCTGGTGCCTGGCGGTGCGGTCAGCGCGCTGGCCGACACGGCCGCCGGCTACGCGGCGCTCAGCCTGGTGCCGGCCGACCGCGACGTGGTGGCCACCGAGTACAAGGTCAATTTCCTGGCGCCGGCGATCGGCGACCGCATCGTCGCGCGCGCCAGCGTGATGAAGGGCGGGAGCACGATGGCGCTGGTCCAGGTCGAGGTCTTCGTCGATGACGGCGGCCGGGAGCGCCTGGTCGCGCTGATGACCGCCACCCTGATGTCGGTCAAGAGCCGCGACGCCGCCGCCGGGTGAGGACCTGACAGGTCCCTCGCTGCTTCCGCCTACGTCCGCGGCATCTTGCGCCGCCAGCGCAGCGCGTCCTCGATCTGGGTGGCGAGGTCGCGGGTCGGCGACCAGCCCAGCACCGCGCGGGCACGGGCGATGTTGCCGACCAGCTTGGGCGAATCGCCGGGCCGGCGCGGGCCGACGCTGTGCGGCACCGGTTGGCCGACGATGCGCGACGTCTGCTCGATCACCTCGCGCACGCTGTAGCCGCTGCCACTGCCGAGGTTGAAGGCGGTGTGGCCGGGATGGTCGGCCAGCCAGCCGACCGCGCGGACGTGGGCGTCGGCGAGGTCGTCGACGTGGATGTAGTCGCGCACGCAGGTGCCGTCCGGCGTGTCGTAGTCGGTGCCGAGGATCGACAGCGGCTTGCCCAGCCCCAGCGCGGCGTCGATCGCCAGCGGCATCAGGTGGGTCTCGGGATCGTGGGCCTCGCCGATGGCGCCGCCGGGATCGGCGCCGGCGGCGTTGAAGTAGCGCAGCGAGGCCGAGCGCAGGCGGTCGCCGGTGGCGGCCAGCAGGCGTTCGACCTCGGCCTTGTTCTCGGCGTAGGGGCTGAGCGGGGCGATCGGGTGGTCTTCCGCCAGGAGGTCGGTCCGCGGCAGGCCGTAGACGGCGCAGGAACTGGAGAACACGAAGGCTTCGAGGCCGTGCCGCGCCGCCGCCTCGATCAGCACGCCGCTGTTGACGACATTGTTGCGGTGGAAGCGCTCGGGCTCGCGCACCGATTCGCCGACCTCGATGTAGCCGGCGAGGTGGATGACGGCATGCGGACGGTACTGCGCCATCACCGCGTCGAGCCGCGCCGCGTCGCCGATGTCGCCCCGTTCCAGCGGCCCCCACTGGACGGCCCAGTCGTGGCCGCGCTCGAGCGTGTCGTAGGCGACCGGCACGGCGCCGGCCGCGGCCAGCGCCTTGCAGACGTGGCTGCCGATGTAGCCGGCGCCGCCGGTGACGAGGACGGTCCGGGTCATGTCGACGACGCGCGGGGAAGGGAAATGGTGCCGGGTGAGGGGATCGAACCCCCGACCTTCGGTTTACAAAACCGCTGCACTACCGCTGTGCTAACCCGGCGCATGGGTGTTGCTTCTTTCTTCTATCACGAACCGCGCCGCCGCGCCCATTCGTAGGCGGCGATGGCGGCGGCATTGGAGACGTTGAGGGCGGCCAGCCGCGCATCGGTCGGGATCGTCACCAGCCGGTCGCATTTCTCGGCGGTGAGGCGGCGCAGGCCCTCGCCCTCGGCGCCGAGCACGATGCAGGCGCGGCCCTTGAGGTCGAGGCCGTGGATCGGGGCGTCGCCGCGCTCGTCGAGGCCGTACAGCCAGAATCCTTCCGCCTTCAGCTGCTCGAGCGCGCGGGCGAGGTTCACGGCGCGGACCAGCGGCACCAGCTCGAGCGCGCCGGACGCGCTCTTGGCCAGCACCCCGGTGTCGGCCGGGGCGTGGCGCTCGGTCACGATCACCCCGGCCAGCCCGAAGGCCGCGGCCGAGCGCAGGATGGCGCCGACATTGTGCGGGTCGGTGACCTGGTCGAGCGCGAGAACGAGGGCGTCGTCGCCGCAGCGGGCCAGCAGGTCCTCGAGCTGGGGCTCCTCCAGCGGGGCCACGAGGGCGGCGATGCCCTGGTGGACGGCGCCGGCCGGCAGCCGGTGGGCGAGGTCCTCGCGCGACAGGATCTCCACTTTCTTGCCCAGTTCGGCGGCATGGCGGTCGGCGGCCTCCCGGGTCGCCAGCACCCGGTCGACCCGGCGGTCGGGGTTGGCCAGGGCGGCCAGCACGGCGTGGCGACCGTACAGCCACACGGAAGCGTGCCCCCGGGGGGCGTGTCCGCCACGCGGGGAACGGCCGGTTTGCGGGGGGCGGTGACGCATGGGGGTTGTATACGGGGATTCGCGCTTGACGTAACCCATTGGATTTGCGAGCAACGCGCGCCCGTTTTGCGGGCTGAACAGGTCGATCTCGCACCGCGTTTGCCGCAGGTTCGGAGGGGTGGCCGAGCGGTCAATGGCAGCAGACTGTAAATCTGCCGACTTCGCGTCTACGAAGGTTCGAATCCTTCCCCCTCCACCAGCGCAACGCAGTGCGGGACCCTGTTCAGAATGCGGGTGTAGCTCAATGGTAGAGCTCCAGCCTTCCAAGCTGGCTATGCGGGTTCGATTCCCGTCACCCGCTCCAGTTCGAAGGGCGTAGTCGAAGGCGACAAGCAGCAGAGGGTCGTGAACCATGTCGAAGGCGAAGTTTGAGCGGAACAAGCCGCACTGCAACATCGGGACGA